>NZ_LIVU01000006.1:0-516 GCF_001905625.1 Micromonospora sp. TSRI0369 | reverse complement strand
GGGCGGGTGTGACGGAGCAACTTCCCCGATCTGGTGCACGTGCCCGCCACTTCGGCGAACTGGCATGTTCGCCCAACCCGAGCCGGCCCTACCTGGCCGTTTTCCGGCTGGCGCTGGCGGCGTCCTGCCACACTTCGGGGAGGTGGTGTGGTCGGGGCGGATGGGATTCAGCAACTTCCCCGATCTGGTGCGCGCGCCCGCCACTTCGGGGAGGTGGCGCGAACAGGCCGGCTGAACACACGCCCCTCCCGCGCCCCCGAGCCCGCCCTCGCCGATCTTGCACTTCCGCCCCGAAAAATGTCCGTTTGGTAGCGATTTCCGGGACCGCAACTCCATGATCGCGGAGCGGGGGACGGTGCACCCCACGGGACATGAGGCACCACGTGCTCGACCCGGTCGATCATGAAGTTGGCGGCCGATTTCGATCTGGCGGTTTCTAGGCTTCAGTGCAACTGATCTTGGTTGGGCTGGGGGTGCGGGTGGCTAGGCCGGGTGTGTTGACGTTCGGGCATCGGC
>NZ_LIVU01000005.1:0-760997 GCF_001905625.1 Micromonospora sp. TSRI0369 | reverse complement strand
CAAGCGCCTGGTGGCCCAGCTCGCGCGCAAGGCGGTCAAGCAGGGGCTCAAGGAGGCGGGCGAACGGGCCGCGAAGGAGGCGGCGAAGGCCGGCGCCCGTGGGCTGGCCCGGCGGGCGGCGCTCGGCGGCCTGTTGGAGGCCGGTCCGGAGGCCGCCGAGGAGATCCGCAAACGCAAGTGACACAGTCGTGTCGGTCATGCTGTGGATGGAGGACGGCGGATGGTGGGGACAGCAGCGATGCGGGTCGAGCCCGATGACGTGACGGCGGACTGGACGCGTCCGGGCGTGTTCGAGGTGGCCGCCGGGGTGTATCGCATTCCGCTGCCGTTACCGCAGGACGGTCTGCGATCGGTGAACGTGTACGCCCTGGCGGGTGACGACGGCCTCGTGCTGGTCGACTCGGGCTGGGCCATCACGGCGGCCCGACAGACATTAGATGCGGCCCTGGCCGCTCTGGGCGCGGGCCTCGCGGATGTCCGTCGGTTCCTCGTGACGCACGTGCACCGCGACCACTACGCGATGGCGGTGGCCGTACGGCGCGAGTTCGGCACCACGGTGAGCCTCGGCGAGGGCGAGGAACCCTCTATCCGCGAGCTGTCGACTCCCGGTCATCGGCCGATGTCCGAACACTGGCAGGGGCTGATGCGATGCGGTGCGGGCGAGATCGTCGGAGCGCTGCGCGCGCGGGCCGAGTCGGCGCGGCATGATCCGACGGACTGGGCGGCGCCGGACGACTGGTTGGCCGGGGGGACCGACGTCGTCCTGCCGACCAGGACCCTGCGGGTGGTGGCGACCCCTGGACACACCCGTGGGCACGTCGTCTTCCTCGATCGCGACGCGGAGCTGATGTTCACCGGCGACCACGTCCTTCCGCACATCACGCCGTCCATCGGCTTCGAGGCGGCGGCCGCGGCGCTGCCACTCGGGGACTACCTGGATTCGTTGCGGTTGGTCCGGTCTCTGCCCGACCAACGGATGCTTCCGGCGCACGGCCCGGTCGGCCCGAGTGTCCACGCGCGCGTCGACGAACTCCTGCACCATCATGCGAAGCGACTCGACCAGGCGTGCGAGGTCGTGCGTGACGCGACGACGGCTTACGAGGCGGCGGGTCAACTGACCTGGACCAGGCGTGAGCGTCGATTCGCCGATCTGGACCTGTTCAACCAGATGCTCGCCGTCACCGAGACGGCCGCCCACCTCGACCTGCTCGTGGCGCAGGGGCGGCTGAAGGCTGCCGACGTCGATGGAGTGCGCCGCTACGCCCCGGCGTGACCGCACGGGACCATCCGGTCATCACCGGGGTGCCAGTTGCGGTCCGTCACCGATGACGCCCATGGACCTCATAGATCTCGACCGGGGGGTCCGACGGCTGCAAGCGGGACAGGTCCAGGGGGTCGTGACCCGACCGGAAGATGACAGCGGTCACGGCCTCGTGGAACCCCTCGGTCGTATTGTTGATCTCCATGAACTCGCCCGAGACATGCGTGGCGTCCATCCATTCGATGCGTTGGTCGTCAGGAGGTAGCACGGAGGCGTACACGGCGACGCTGGTCACTTCCACCCAGGGAAATCCGCTAGTCCCGTTGGGGCGCACGACCCAGATTCCCACGTCGTCGACGTACACGCGTTCGGCCATGGAAGCGCACTGTAGCGGCTGTGTCGCCGCAGTGGTCGACAGCAACGAGTCCGGACGTGGGCACCGCAGCCGAGGTGTTCGGACGATCGCCCAAAGCCGGCGACGCGGACGGGCACCGCTGAACGAAGTCCCCAGAACTTATAGGGGAGGGGTCGACGGCCGTGGGGTCGCGAGGTACTGGCCGGCTGCGAAGCCGACGACGGTACCGACGCCACTAGGAACGGCAGCGAGGACGAGCATGATCGCGTCCCCGGCCATGCTGTGGTGGGGCGAGCTCAGCCAGGTGCCGGTGTAGAAGTTGGCGAGTAGTACAAGTACCGCCCACGAGGTTGCCTGCTTGCGGATCCCCGCCAACAAGCCGACTGCCAGTCCTGCGCTGCCGAGGCCGGCCGCCACGATGAGTACAGCCGTCGGAGCCCTTTCGATCGAGCCGCCCGCACGAGCCGAAGCCCAACCTGATAACAGCCCGAGCCCGACTGCCAACCCGCCCACCCGCAAACGGCTGCCCAGTTGCATGCGTGGACGGTAGCAACTCGGTGGGTGACAATCGAGGCGCACCAGACCGGACGTCGATGGACTGGACAGAAGGGCCCGTATAGTTGTGCCTGGAGGGCAAGGGATAGTCGGTTCGAATCCGGCTGTCCCGATGCAGGTCGAAAGCCATTCGGGATCTACCGGATCGCCTGCCTTGGTCTTGCAGAAAGGGTGCGCTGCCTTGCGCTGGCCGCTGGGCATAGCTATGGACTGATGAGCGAGGCTAAACCGCCGACGTCAGCTATCGCCGTGCGAAGCCGTGTTTGAGCCTCGATGAACCAGGTCACGTACTCGGTCCAGTCCTCATTGCTTCCGATGTCTCCTTTTCGGTACTGAGCGATGCGGCAACCCTTCCTGCCCTGCAACGGTTCGTACGATAGGTCGTCTCCGAATGTCGGCTTCAGCTTGGCGCGGGCGGCGGCGAAACGCGCGTCGTTGACCGCGGGATCGGGGTCCTGAAAGAAAATCTCGCTCGACAGGCCCGACCGGCTGAACGTGCACGTGTACAACATGCCGGTCATGCCGGCCGGCAGGGACTGCCAGTTCTGCGGCGAGCCCTTGGTCGACGTCGTCCACCCGAGCTTGCGGTCATGGACCGCCTCCAGGAACCTCGTCCAGAACTCCTGGTAGGCCATCGCTCGGTCGCTTGCCGCGGTATCGCCCTTGGCGATCGCCTTGACCTTCTTTCCCCAGTCGTTCGGCTGCACGACCAGTCGCATGAGGGGCGCCGGTACCGACTCGCCGATGCGTACCGCGCTGATCTCGATACCGAAGAACCGCGTATTCTCGTCCGTACGGCTGTTGAGCCAGTCCAACGCGGCCCGATGCTCCTCGCGAAACTCGGTCGCGATCCACACCACGTTGACCGGGTCCGTTCCACCGGCGTAGGTCAGCAACTGACCCAGGTGGCCGTGGTCCGTCTTCGTCAGCTGGTTCTCTATGATCACCCTCTCGTTCGTCGTCTCATCGACGCCGATGAGGTCCAGCGAGAAACCGCCCACCGGGTGCTCCGCTGACGACAGCACCAAATCCATGCCGAGCAGTTCGCCGAGCACGTCCGCGTTCGCCAGCAACCACGGCGTAAAGGTATGCGCCTCGTGCTTCCAGACTTGCCGCACGTCGAGTAGCTCGAGCTTGCCGAGCGTGGGCAATCCCTTGGCGGAATCCACAGAGGTCATACCGCCGACCGTATCGGTCCCACACCGGCATCTCGGTCAGGCATCCAGGCGAAGATGTCCAGCAGGCGTACGTCCGACAAGCGAGCCGCTGCCTCAGCGACCAGCGGATCGTCGTGGTCGCGAGCGGCGCGCCGCAACAACTCCAGGCCCTCGGCGGCCCGCAGCAGATCCGTGCGGTACGCCGCCCAGTAGGCCCGCCGCGCTGGCGCGTGCCGGCTGCCTGCGTGCTGCAGTTCACGCGCCGCGACTTCGGCGGCGCGCCGGTACCGCCGCAGCAACGCGCTGTCGAGAATGAGGAACAGGCGAGGCCGCACCAAGTGCAGCGACTTGCTTACCTTCGCGTGCCCGAGCCCTCGCGGACGATCCTGGAAGAAGTGCTGGTACAAACGGAGCGCACGGTCGTAGTGGCCGCCATCGAGCATCGGGTCGGCGTCGTGGAGATTGGCGTCGGGCGGGACGTCGTCCCAGGGCGCGGTCTCGCTCAACCGGAGTAGGTGACGCTCCTGCTCCCGACTGATTCTGCTTCCCATGTACGGTGCGCGAGTCACCTTGATGAGCTCCGGCGTCAGCACGGGGTGTGTGCCGGCCGCCCAGTCGTAGGCGCGGATCGTGCGGGCATGCTGCTTGCAGTAGTCGACGAAGACGCCGAGCGGGTCGTTCACCGGCCGACCGGCAACCTCAATCGGGGCCACTCTGGCGCCTGCTTCCTGATCGTTCGGCGAAGTCTTCATAGGTCCCAGCCATCCGTCCAACAAACCGTGACAACGTCGCAGGCGGCCACCGAGAGGGGCGCTCGGCGACGCCAGCCACCCGAGCGGGCGTTCCGCGTCGGGTGCTGGTTCCGTTCTGGCCGGGCCTTCGCCGATGGCAGCATGTCCGTCAGCACTGGTCAGGAGGCCGTGATGGCACGGATCGCGCCATCGACCTCGATCACCGTAGCGTCATCTGTGGCACCGGCCTTCCGTTCCGGGGCGGCGATCCATTCGTCCAGCGAAAGCCCGTGCTTCTCGGCCAGGTAACGGGCACGGTAGAGGCGCGTCGCGTCGCCGATAGTCGAATGGAGCAGGTTGAAGCTGAGCCCTGCGGTGAGCAGGGCGCCGGCGATCGGCACGAGTCTGGCCAACTGTGCTTTGGTGAGCTTCAGTCCGAGCGCGCTGAAAACTCGCATGAGCACCTGTACGAGGGAATCCCTGCGCAACTCGTTCCAGGTTGCCCGGCGCATCATGTTCTGGGTGAGGCGGGACAGACTCGCGAGGGCAGCCGTCTTGCTCGTGGCCGTCGATGCCATGCTGTAGTTCAGGACGCCCATGAGGAACAACTCCTCTTCGGGCTCGCGTGGGTCATACCCGTAGTGGACGGCGACCTCTCCCACAGCGCGGCCGAGGAGAACAAGTGTGGCTCCCACATCTGCCACCACCGCCCCGAGGACCACCTCCGCGGACGGGCCGTCGCTGACGTTCTCGCCGACCCTGAGCCCGGTGATCGTGAGAGAGGCGGCAGCAGACCCGGCCATGCCGATGAACGGGATGGCGAACGTGGGGCGGCCTTTGTCGAGTTCCTTGAGGTCGAGTGAGGTGAACGGCGACGCAATGTCCAGGTGCAGGTGCTTGCCGCGCAATTCCGCGACCCTCTTGTCCAGCGACGGCGACTGCATTGCGGGTAGGAAGGCGGATTTGAACAAGCCTTCGACCGCCTTGATGATGGTCTCGTCACCGATCTCCAGGGCCAGTTCCGCGCCGGGCACCTTCTTGATGTGTTCGCCGGCCCGCTTGACGACTGCTGAGACCTTGTCTGTCGCGCGTCCTTTCGCACTGTTCCGGCGCTTTCGCTCGGTGTCGAGCAGACTGGACCAGGCTTTGGTCTCGTAGTCGGACATCACGTGCCGCATCTGCCCCCCTGCCAGAACTTCCGGAAACTCGCCCGGTCCATTCAACTATTCCGGGGAAGGCGGGCCGATCAGCCGATCGGATGTCCTGGATGGTCTTGCCGGAGATGAAGGGCTGCCGTCGTGCGGACCGGCCGGACAGGGCGGGGCGCCGAGGACAGTCGCTGACGCGCAGCGGGCCACCGAGCATCGGGTCGCCCCGGGCGCGCAACGGCTGGGGTCACCCGGCGACGTCGATGTCCAGGGGAGCCGGGACGATCTCCGTCGAGCTGTTTTCGGCGAATTTCCTGCATCCGCGCAGGGTTTCCGCCCTACTGGTGGCAGCGCCAATCAGCCAGTGCCGACCAGGGGGGGGCTCGATCATGAAGGTCGTCGTCATCGGTGGCAGTGGGCTCATCGGCTCCAAGCTTGTGAAGATCCTCGATGCCCAGGGTCACGAGGCGGTGGCGGCGTCGCCGAAGACCGGCGTGAACACGCTGACCGGCGAAGGAGTGGTGGAGGCGCTGGCCGGTGCCGGCGCCGTCGTCGACGTGTCGAACTCGCCGTCGCTGGAGGGTAGCGCCGCGTTGGAGTTCTTCGAGACGTCCACGCGGAACCTCCTCGCCGCCGCCGCGGACGCCGGGGTGGGTCACTACGTGGCGCTGTCCGTCGTGGGCTCCGAACGGCTTTCGGACAGCGGATACATGCGGGCGAAGGTCGCCCAGGAGAAGCTCATCACGGCGTCCGGCCTTCCGTATTCGCTGGTGCACGCCACCCAGTTCTTCGAGTTCGTACAAGGGATCATCGACGCCGCCACGGACGGCGACACCGTGCACCTCGCGCCGGTGCTCATCCAGCCGATGGCAGCGGACGACGTCGCCGCCGCGGTGGCGGAGGTCGTGGTCGGCGCGCCGACGTACGCCGTGGTCGAGGTCGGTGGCCCGGAGCAGTTCCGCCTCGACGAACTGGGACGATCCGTCCTCGAGGCGCAGCGCGATCCTCGTTCGGTGGTGGGTGACTCCGGCGCCCGGTATTTCGGTGCCGCGGTGGCTGAACGCTCGCTGGTTCCCGCCGACGGCGCCCGCATCGCCGGTACGCGCCTGGACGAGTGGCGAACGCGGGCGAGCCACGGTCAGTGAACCGGAACGTTACGTGGAACTGAGGGTGTGTTCACGTGAGGGCGGAGGCTCGGCGCGCTAACAGTAGGGGGACCGGCTCAGCGCGGTGAGTTCCAGTGCCGGAACAGCTTCTGCACCTCCGCGTGCCAGCGGACCGCGCCGTCGATCCAGCCGGCGCCTGGCTGACCAGTGGTGGCATTGACGACCAGCGCAGGCAGGGAAGGCTCTCCGGCGGCGATGCACTCTTCGGCCACCTGGGCCAGAACGTGGCGCATCTGGTTGCGGAGATCGACGCCGGCCATGCCGATGGCTTGGCCCAGCTCGCCGTAGGTCAGCAGCGACCGTCGCATCGCGGCGATGATCAGCGCGGCGCGTGCCATCCGGACCCACTGTTCCCGTTGCTCGCTCGGCATGACCACCAGCGTGGCACCCGCATACATCGTGATCGACCCTCGAACGGGCCGCCGTGGGCGGCCGTACGGGCAGATCAGCGATCGTCCGTGGTGTGCCAAGGACATCGCCGTTCCGCTTCCGGGCCGTCGTCCGGCCCAGACGCCGACACCCGATGCCGCTGTCGTGTGGCAAACCGAGGAGGCACTCGCACAGGCAGAGCGAGCCGGAGGCTCGCCAAGCACTACGTGAGACGCACCCCTTTGGACGTGAGGTATTCGATGAGTCCTTCGGCCGAACTGACCAGATGATCGGTCATCATGTGCTCGACCCGTTCCCCGTCGCCTGCCCGCATCGCCGCGAGAATTCCCTCGTGGTCGGCGTTGGAACGCTTCCTCCACTGCGGCACTTCCAGCAGGTAGTCGCGCGGCACGTTCAGCGAGACCACCCTGATCGCGGCCATCAGCTTGCGGGAGCCGGAGAGCTTGTTGATGTGCCGGTGGAACTGCCAGTTGAGGTCGGCGAGGTTGGTGCGTTCGGAGTTCTCGTGGTAGCTCTCCATGCGCCGGTGCAGGTCTTCGAGGACCGCGTAGTCCGCATCGGTGGCGAATTCGATTGCCCGCCGCGCGGCGAGCCCGTTGAGCATGCCCTCGATGAGGAACGAGTCGCGCAGGTCGGCTTTGTTCAGCGGCGCGACGACGGTGTGTCGGCCGCCGTCGAGTTCGAGCAGGCCGTCGTAGACCAGCTCGCGCAGGGCGTCACGCACGGGCATCCGGCTCGTGCCGAAGTGCTCGCAGAGCTCCTGTTGCGACAGTCGTGTGCCGGGCAGCAGCCGGCCGAAGAAGATGTCCTGCCGGAGGGCGGCCGCGATCTGGGTGCCCAACGGATCTCGCTGGATCACCGCTCGGGCGCTGGCGCTGCTGTCGATGCCCACCTGTCCGCCTCTCTCACGTGGTGAACGTGTGCACGGTATCCGGTGCCGGGGAGGATTCACGAATTTGCCATGCCCAATGGGCGCGAATGGTCCGACACGCCTACCCGGCTCGGCCGGATGCGGCGATCCCGGCGAGCATGCGGTGCCGGCGCACCGCGTGCTCGAAGTCCGGTACGGCGCCGTCGCCGGCCGCCAGCAGGGCGTACGCCTCGGCGATCGGGCCGGCCGGCGCGGCCAGGCCGGACGAGTGGTCGTAGCGGGCCGGGACGGGCAGGTCGGTGAGCTGGCGGTCGTCGTCCCGCCCGCCGCGGATGCGGACGGGGCCGTGCTGCAGATGCCCGGGGCAGGTCACGAGCAGTTCGCCCGCGGTGCCGGTGATCTCCCAGCGAAGTCCGTCGCCGCGAGCCGGCCCGCCCCGGTAGTGGACGGTCGCCACGGCGTCGCCGTCGACGAGCCCGACCGCCACGACCTGGTCGTCGGTGTGCTTCACCGCGACCTCGCCGGTGCGGGCGTGGCGTACCCGGGGCAGCCGGTTGGCGGTCAGCGCACGTACCGGGCGCAGCTCACCGAGGACGGCGCACAGCGCGTCGACCGCGTGTCCGAACGGCACTGACAGCAGCGTCGCTCCGTACGCGGGGTCGAGGGTGTAGGCCGCGTAGGAGCCGTAGGTCGGTCCCCACAGCCCGCCGGCGCCGGTCATCGTGGTCGACAGCACCCGGCCGACGTAGCCGTCGGCGACCAGGTCGCGCAGGTACCGGATCGGCGCCGCCGACCGGGCCTGGAGGCCGACGGCGGTACGCGTCCCGCGCGCGGCGGCGGCGAGTTCCTCGGCCTCGGCGAGGCCGGTGCCCAGCGGCCATTCGCAGAGCACGGGTTTGCCGGCCGCGAGCGCCGGGAGCAGGCAGGCCCGGTGCCGGTCGACCCGCACGGCGACGACGACCAGGTCGACGCTCTGGTCAGCCACAAGGTCCTCGACTGTGGCGTACGCGCGCGGGACGCCGTACCGTCGCCCGGCCTCGGCCGCCGCGGTGGCGTCGCTGGCGGCGAGCGCCCGCAGCTCGTAGCCCGGGAGCGCGGCGAGCGCCGGCAGGTGGGCCCGTGCGGCCCAGCCGCCCTTCGCGCTGAGGCCCACCAGGCCCACACCCACAACATCGGTCATGGGAGCACACCTTAGCGCCAATCGTCGTTGCTCGTATCCGGGATTCGGTATACAGTCTGCGGACAACCGATCACGACGGACAGGGGCCGAGCGTGCATGAGGTGGGGATTGCCGATGTCTCCGGATACGTGCCGGCATACCGGCTCGACGACTACCTGACGCGCGAGACAGCGAGCTCGCCGGACGTCTCGGTGCCCGGCCCGGACGAGGACGCGTTCACTCTCATGTGGGCGGCGCTGACCGGTCTGCCCCGCGCCGAGGCGGAGGGCCCGGTACTGCTTCGCGTGCCCGACAGTGACATCGAGACGCGTGCGCTCGTCGCGCACGCCCGGGCGACCGGCGTGCTCGGCGAGCCGGCGGCAGTGGTTCCGCTCGCCCCCGACGCCGGGGTGCCGGACCTGCTGGCGCTCGCCACCCGGCTGGCGCAGCCCGGCCTGGGCCTGCTGGTCGACCACCGCCGCCCGGCCGGGGCCGGCGTGCCGGCGACGGCCTCCGCCGCGGCCGCCGTCCGCTTCGGCCCGCCGCGGGTGGCCCGGGTGGCCGCAGTCGCGACCCGCCACACGCTGACCTTCGACAGGTGGCGCACCGGCCCGGCGCCGGACCAGCAGGACGCGCGGTTCGTCGAGGAGGCGCTCGTCGCCGTGGAGGGCGACGCGCTCCTCGCCGAGCTGCTCAAATCCTCCGGCCGGACCGCTGCCGACCTCGCCGGTGTCGTCGTCACGTGCGGCACCCGGCTGCGCGGCGCGCGATGGGCCAGGCGGTGGGAGGTACCGGCCGTGTGGCAGGCCGGCGGCGGGGCGAGCGGTCCCGGCGCTTCGGCCGCGCACGCGCTGCTCACCGCGCTCGACCGGCTGCGCTCCGCCGGGCCCGACGGCGCGGTGGCCATCCTCGACCTCGGCTGGGGCGGTGGCGGCGCGGTCCTCACCGCGGGCACCGACTCCGCGGAGGACACCGCGAAGCCGGCCGCGAGCGCGGCGACCACGGCGCGCGACACGAAGGCGTACGGCCTCGCCGCCTGGCACGGACGCGCCACCGAGGCGCCCGGACCGTGGACGTCGCCGGCCGAGCTCTGGCGGGAGATGCCGGCCCTGCTCGGACCCGTCGGATACCGGTGCTCCGACTGCGGCGGCATCGGGTTCCCGCGGGCCGGCGTCTGCGAGCTGTGCGGATCGTTCGAGGTCGCCGACCAGCCGTTGCGGCGCACGGGCGTCGTGGCGACCCACTCGGTCGACCACCTCTTCGACGCGTCCGACCCGGTGCAGATGGTCGTTGTGGACCTCGACGGCGGCGGCCGCTTCTTCGGGCAGGCGGTTCGCGACGTGCCACGCCGGCTCGCCGTCGGCGACCGGGTCCGGCTCGTGCTCCGCCGGCTGCACACCGCATCCGGCCTGCCGCACTACTTCTGGAAGGTCGATCTCGATGGGTGAAGACATCGTCGCCATCGGCGCGGCGAGCACCAAGTTCGGCGAGTTCTTCGACCGCGGCTACGCCGACCTCGTCCGCGACGTGGTGCGGGCGGTCACCGCCGACGCCGGCATCACGCTCGCCGACGTCGACGCCGCGTGGCTCGGCACCGCGTTCGCCTACACCTACTCCGACGAGGGCAACGCCGGCACGTCGCTCGCCGAGCCGATCGGCATGCACGGACGGCCGGTCACCCGGGTCGCCGCGTACTGCGCGTCCGGCCTGGACGCGATCCGGCAGGCCGTGGCCGCGCTGCGCGCACACGCCTGCGACGTCGCGCTGGTCGTCGGCGCCGAGAAGATGCGCGACGTGGGCCCCCGCGGCAGCCTCGTCATGCAGCACGTCAACCGCGGCCATCCGGTGCTCAGCAAGGGGCGGACGGCGCCGGGCATCTTCGGGCTCGTCGCCGAACGGTACCGGGCCGTCTACGGGGATCCGCGACCGGCGATGACCGCGGTCGCGATGAAGAACCACGCGTACGGCGAGCTCAATCCCCGGGCCCACTTCCGCCGGGCGGTCTCGGCGGAACAGGTCGAGGCGGCGCCGCCGCTGTCGGGCCCGATCGGTCTGCTCGACGCCTGCCCGACTACCGACGGCGCCGCGGCGCTGGTCCTGGTGCGCGAGTCGGACGCCCGTGGACGGCGGGCCGCCGCGATCAGCGGCATCGCGATGTCCAACGACCTCGGGTACTTCACCGCCAACACCAGTTCCCGCTCGGACCTCCTGGGGTTCGAGTCCACCCGCTCGGCCGCCGCGAGCGCGTACCGGCAGGCGGGCGTCAACCGGCCGTTCGACGAGATCGACGTCGTCGAACTTCACGACTGCTTCACGATCACCGAAGTGGTCAACTACGAGGACCTGGGCCTCTGCGGCAAGGGGGAGGGGCGTGACCTGGTGCTGAGCGGCGCCACCGGTCCGGGCGGCGCGCTGCCGGTCAACACCAGCGGCGGCCTCAAGGCCTGCGGGCACCCGATCGGCGCTACCGGCGTACGGATGGTCGTGGACGTGTGCGACCAGGTGTGGGGCCGCGCGGGCGTTCGGCAGGTGCCCGGCGCCCGCACAGGGCTCGCCCACGCGCTCGGCGGTCCGGGATCGCTGGCCTGCGTCGCCGTGGTCACCGACGCCGGTCCCGCGCGGGCGGCGGCGTGACGGCGGCGACCGGCGCGGGTCCGATCGGGCAATCGCCGGACAAGGTCAGCACGCTCGCGGCCGCGGTGGAGAGGCACGTGCGGCCGGGCGACGTCGTGCACGTCGCGTACGCCGATGCCCGGCCCAACGCGGCGCTGCACCAGCTGGTCCGCCGTTTCGCCGGCCGGCCCGCCGGGTTGACGCTGGTCACCGCCGGGCTGGTCAGCAGCCAGCACGCGCTCGTGGAACTCGGCCTGGTCGACCGTCTGGTGGCCTCGTTCGCCGGCGAGAACCTCCCCGCTCCCCGCCCGAACCGGGCGTTCCAGCGGGCGGTGCGCGAGGGCCGGATCGAGGTGGAGAGCTGGTCGCTGTGGTCGCTGACGGCCCGCCTCATGGCCGCCGCGCTGGGCGTGCCGCACCTGCCCGTCCGGTCGCTCGCCGGCAGCGACCTGGGCGCCGCGCTGCACGGCCACGGATTCGCCGAGGTCGCCGACCCGTTCGGCGGACCGCCGTCCGGTGTCGTCGCCGCCCTCCGGCCGGACGTGGTGCTGCTGCACGGCGTGGCGGCCGACCGGGCCGGCAACGTGGTGCTCTCCGCGCCGTACGGCGAGGGGGCGTGGGGCGCGCTCGCGGCGCGGCGTGGCGCGATCGCCTCCGTCGAGCGCATCGTCGACACCGAGACGATCCGCGAGCACGGCGCTCTCGTGCGCGTACCGGCGCACGCAGTCCTCGCGGTCTGCGAGGTGCCCCTGGGCTCACACCCGTACGGGCTGTTCAACCCCGGCCTCGACGGGATCGCCGGCTACGTGCCGGACGAGGAGTTCATGGCCGAGGTGGTGCGGGCGTCCAACGACCCGGCCGAGTTCCGCCGGTGGATCGACGAATGGCTGCTCGGCACCGCCGACCACGACGCCTACCTGGCCAAGCTCGGGCCGGAACGGATCGCCGCGCTGCGGGCCCAGGCCGAGGAGGACGGCTGGCGCTCGACGCTGACCGTCGCGGCCGACCCGCCGGACCGGTGGACCGACGCGGAGGCGATGGTCGTCACGGCCGCCCGCCGGATCGCCGGGCGGGTGCGCAAGCAGGACTTCGACGCGGTCCTGGCCGGTGTCGGCCAGGCCAACCTGGCCTCGTGGCTGGCGGTGACCGGCCTGCAGGCCGTCGGCGCCGACGTGGAGCTGATGGCCGAGATCGGCATGTTCGGCTACCGCCCCCGCCCCGGCGAGCCGTTCATCTTCGCGCACCGCAACCTGCCCACGTGCGCCCTGCTCACCGACGTCGCCACAGTGCTCGGCGCGTTCGTCGGCGGGCCGGCCACCCGGTCCCTGGGCGTGATCGGCGCCGGGCAGGTCGACGCCGACGGCAACACCAACTCGACGTACGCCGAGGACGGCAGCTACATCGTGGGCTCCGGCGGGGCCAACGACATCGCGACCTCGGCCGAGGAGGTGCTGGTGACAGTGGCGCACGGCAGCCACCGCCTGGTCCGGCGGGTGCCGTACGTGACGTCGCCCGGGCACGGTGTCCGTACCGTCGTCTCCAGCGCCGGGGTGCTGGAGCGGGTGGACGGACGGTTCGTGGCCACGGCGTTCGTCGCGCGGTCCGGCGAGTCCGACGCCGACGCGGTCGAGCGGTTGCGCGCCGGCTGCGGCTGGGACCTCGAGATCGCCCGCGGCGTCGCCCGAGAGCCGGAACCGACGTCCACTGAGCTGTCCGCGTTGCGGCGGTACGACCCGGCCCGGACGTTCCTCGGCCGGCTCTCCGGAAAGGCGGACGGCGATGCCTCTGTACGCGCTCGGTGACCGGACGCCGCGGGTCGACCCGTCGGCGTACGTGCACCCGGACGCCGTCGTGATCGGCTCGGTGGAGCTGGGACCGGAGTCCAGCGTGTGGCCGGGCGCGGTGCTGCGCGGCGACTACGGCGTGATCCGGGTCGGCGCCCGGACCTCCGTGCAGGACGGAACGGTCCTGCACAGCGTGGCGGACCTTCCCACGGAGATCGGCGCCGACTGCGTCGTCGGGCACCTGGCGCACCTGGAGGGCTGCGCGGTCGCCGACCGGTGCCTGATCGGCTCGGGCTCGATCGTGCTCAACCGGGTACGGATCGGCGCCGGCAGCGTGGTGGCCGCCGGCGCGCTCGTGCGGGAGGGCGCGGAGGTGCCGCCCGGGCGGCTCGCGGTCGGCGTACCGGCCCGCCTGCGCGACCTGCCCGCCGGCCAGGAGGACTGGCAGGCACACGCGGTGCGGGCCTACGTCGAGAACGCGGCCCGCTTCCGGCGCGAGTTGCGGCGGATCGACCCCTAGACCCGCGAAGGAGGAACGGATGCCCGAGGAAGTGCTGCTGGAACGTGCGGACGGAGTCGCCCACCTGGTGCTCAACCGTCCGGACCGGCTGAACGCGATCGACCCGGCCACGTTGCGGCTGCTGCGCGAGCACATCGCCACGATCGAGGCCGACCCGGGAGTGCGGGCGGTCGTCGTGCGCGGCAACGGCCGGGTGTTCAGCGCCGGCGCCGACATGCACGCCCTCGGCGACATCGTCGGCGACCCGGCGGCGTTCGCCGCCTTCATGCAGGACTGGCACGACACGTTCGACGCGGTCGCGGCGTGCAGCCGGCCCACCGTCGCGGCGGTGCACGGGATCGCCTTCGCCGGCGGCTTCGAGCTGTTCCAGGTGTGCGACGTCGCGGTCGTCGCCGACGACGCCCGGCTCGGCGACCAGCACGCCCGCTACGGGCTCTTCCCCGGCGGGGGCAGCGCCCAGCGCCTGCCCCGGCTGATCGGTGACCGGCGGGCCCGGTGGCTGCTGCTGTCCGGCGAGGAGATCCCGGCGGCCGACGCCGTGGCCGCGGGCCTGGCCAACGAGGCGGTGCCGGCCGACCGGGTCGTCGCCCGGGCGAGCGAGATGGCCGCACTCCTGGCCACCCGCAGCCCGCTCGCCAGCGCGGCGATCAAACGCGCGCTGGCCGCCGGCGCCGGACTCGACGTGGGCGCGGCCCTCGCCGCCGAACGCCCGATCGCGCTGGCCCACATGGCCTCCGCCGACGCGCGGGCCGGCCTGGACGCCTTCTACCGACGCGTGGCCCCGAGATTCCCCAGCAACCAGGGAGAGGCATGAGCAGCTACAGCGACATCCTGTACGAGGTCGTCGACAACGTCGCGACCATCACCATCAACCGGCCGGAGCGGCGTAACGCCTTCCGGGCGGAGACGCTCGACGAGCTCATCGACGCGTTCCGGGCCGCGGAGGCCGACCGCGAGGTGGGCGTGATCGTGCTGACCGGCGCCGGGGACAAGGCGTTCTGCGCCGGCGGGGACATCCACTGGGAGGAGGCGTCCGACGAGGCGGGCGCCGTCCAGATGGCACGGCGTACGACGATCCTGTCGCTGGTCATGCGCGGCTGCGGCAAGCCGATCATCGCGCGGGTGCGCGGCTTCGCCGTCGGCGGCGGCAACGAGCTGCAGATGCTGTGTGACCTCACGGTCGCCTCCGAGGACTCCCGCTTCGGGCAGTCCGGGCCGAAGATGGGCTCGGTGCCGGTGTGGTGGGGCACGCAACTGCTGCCGCGGATGGTGGGCGAGAAGAAGGCCCGCGAGATCATCTTCCTCTGCGAGCAGTACACCGCGCGCGAGGCGCTCGAGATGGGCCTCATCAACAAGGTCGTGCCGGTGGAGGAACTCGACACCACGGTACGCGCGTGGTGCGACCGGATGCTGACGCTCAGCCCGCAGGCGCTGCGGGTGGCGAAGATCTCGCTCAACTACGAGTCCGACCAGCTGTGGCCGTCGGTGCTGCACGGCAACCAGATGATCTCGTTCATCCACGGCACCGAGGAGTTCCACGAAGGCACCCGCGCCTTCCTGGAGAAGCGCCCGCCGCAGTTCGGCAAGTTCCGCAAATGAGGGGAGACGCAGGTGCGGTGTGACGGCAAGGTGGCGCTCGTGGTCGGCGCCGGCAGTGGCATCGGGGCATCGACCGCCGAGGTGTTCCACGCCAACGGCGCCACGGTGGCGGTCGCCGACATCAATCTGGCGGGGGCGCAGGACACGGCGGGCCGGCTGGTCGAGGCGGGCGCCAAGTCCTCCGCGTTCGCTGTCGACATCACCCGCCGGGACCAGACCGAGGACCTGGTACGCGACGTGCTGGCCGAGTACGGGCGGATCGACATCCTGGTCAGCACGGTCGGATGGTCGGACACGACGTTCCTGGTGGACGAGGACGAGGCGTACTGGCGCCGGATCATCGACATCAACCTGATGGGGTCGATCTTCCTGTGCCGGGCGGTGCTCGACCACATGATCGAGCGGCGCTCCGGGTCGATCGTGCTGACCAGCTCCGACGCCGGGAAGGTCGGCACCATGGGGGAGACCGTGTACGCGGCGGCCAAGGCCGGCGTGATCGGCTTCGTCAAGTCGCTGGCCCGCGAGGTCGCCCGGCACCAGCTGCGGATCAACGCGATCTCGCCCGGGCCCACCGACACCCCGCTCATCCGGGCCCAGACCGACCAGCGGGTGATCGAGAAGATGGTGCGGGCGGTGCCGCTCAAGCGCATGGGCGAGCCCGTCGAGCAGGCCAACGCGCTGGTCTTCCTGGCCTCGGACGCCGCCTCGTACATCACCGGCCAGACGGTGAGCGTCAGCGGCGGCCTGACCATGACGTCGTAGCGGCCATGTCCACGATGGACGACATCGAGTTGTCGGCCGAGGACCGGGCGCTGCGCGACCTGGTCCGGCGGCTGGCGGGGGAGCGGATCGCCGGGGAGGCCCGGCGGATCGACGAGGCGGAGGAGTACCCGGCCTCGTCGATGCGGCTGCTCGGCGAGGCCGGGCTGTTCGGGCTGCTGATCCCGGAGCGGTACGGCGGCCAGGGCGCCGGCATGCGCCAGTACGCCCTGGCCACGGAGGAGCTGGCGCGGGCCTGCGCGGCCACCACCACCGCGTTCATCACGCAGACCCACGCGATGCTGCCGATCCTGGCCGTCGGCGACGACGAGCAGAAGCGCCGGTGGCTGCCCGGCCTCGCCGCCGGGCGGGCGCTCGGCGCGATCGCCATCACCGAGCCGGAGGCCGGCACCGACGTGCCGGCCCTGGCGACGCGGGCGGTCCGCGACGGCGACGGGTACGTCGTCTCCGGCCGGAAGATGTTCATCACCAGCGGCGGCGTCGCCGACCTGATCACGCTGTTCGCCCGCACGTCGCCGGGACGCGACGGGATCAGCGTCTTCGTCGTCGAGGCGCGCTCGCCGGGGGTACGGCCGGGCCGGCCGCTGGCGAAGATGGGCATCCGCGCGTCCAACACGGTCGAGCTGGCGTTCGACGAGGTGCGCGTGCCGGTCACGGCCCGGCTCGGTGCCGAGGGGATCGGCTTCCACACGGCCGTGCACGTGCTGTCCGACGCGCGGATCAGCACCGCGGCCCAGGCGGTGGGCATCGCGCAGCGCGCGTACGACATCGCCGACGCGTTCACCCGGCAGCGGCGTCAGTTCGGCCGGCCGGTGCAGGAGTTCCAGGCCGTGCAGTTGCGGCTGGCAGACATGTACATCGCCGTGGTCACCGCCCGGCTGCTCGTGCAGCGGCTCGCCCGGTTCGTCGACGCGGCGCCGGACGGGAACCGGGCGGTCGAGGCCGCCGCGGCGAAGGTCTACTGCTCCGACGTCGCGATGCGGGTCGCCGGTGACGCCGTACAGCTGATGGGCGGCTACGGCTACATGCGCGAGTTCGAGGCCGAGCGGTGCATGCGCGACGCGAAGATCACGCAGATCTACGACGGCACCAACGACGTCAACCGGCTGGTGCTGGCCCGGCAGCTCGCGAAGCGGTCGACATGACGCCGCTGTCGGGCCGGGTGGCAATCGTCACCGGCGCCAGCCGCGGGCTCGGCCGGCAGGCGGCCCTGGCGCTGGCCGGCGCCGGCGCCGCCGTGGTGGCCGCGGGCCGCGACCGCGCGGCGCTCGACGAGACGTGCGCGCTCGTCGCGTCGGTGGGCCCGTCGGCCCTGCCGGTGGTCTGCGACGTGACCGACGAGGAGCAGGTGGATGCCCTCATCCGGTCGGCGATCGACCGGTACGGGCGCATCGACGTGCTGGTCAACAACGCCGGCATCGCGTCGGAGCACAGGGCGCTGGACCTCGACGTGGCGGAGTTCCGCCGGGTCCTGGAGACCAACGTGATCGGCACGTTCCTGCCGGCCCGGGCGGTCGCCGCGCACATGCGCGACCGGGGCGGCGGCGCCGTGGTCAACATCGGGTCGGTGATGGGCCGCTCGGGCACGTCCGGGCTGTCGCACTACGGCGCCAGCAAGGCCGCCGTCTTCCAGCTCACCCGTGGTTGGGCGGTGGAGTGGGCCCGGTACGGCATCCGCGTCAACTGCCTCGCCCTCGGCTACTTCCCGACCGGCATCAACAGGGACCGGCTGGCCGAGGAGGGGGTGGCCGGGCGCGTGCTGGCGCGGGTGCCGGCCCGCCGGTTCGGCGACCCGGCGGAGATCGGGCCGACTGTGGTCCACCTGGCGTCCGACGCCAGCCGCTACATGACCGGGCAGGTCGTCTACCTGGACGGCGGGATGTCCGCACGCTGAGGAGGTACGGGAGATGACGGGACCGTTGACGGGTGTCCGCGTGGTGGAGCTGGCCGGACTGGGGCCGGCGCCGTACGGCGTGATGCTCCTGGCCGACCTCGGCGCCGACGTCGTCCGGGTCGACCGGGCCCCGTCGGACCCGGCGGATCTCGGCCGGCTCATGGCCGGCTGCTGGCGGGGCCGGCGGTCGGTGGCGGTGAACCTCAAACACGACGCCGGCCTGCGGATCCTGCTGGACCTCACCGACGGCGCCGACGTCCTGGTCGAGGGTTTCCGGCCGGGCGTGGCCGAGCGGCTCGGCTTCGGGCCGCAGGTGTGCCTGGCCCGCAATCCGCGCCTCGTCTACGCGCGGATGACCGGCTGGGGGCAGGACGGGCCACTGTCCACCGCGGCCGGACATGATCTCAACTTCCTCGCCGTCGCCGGCCTGCTGCACGGGATGGGGCGGGCGGACGCGCCGCCTCCACCGCTGCCCGGCTATGTCGGTGACTTCGGTGGCGGCGGGGCCTTCCTGGCGATCGGCGTCCTGGCCGCGCTGCTGGACCGGCGCCGCACCGGGCTGGGCCAGGTGGTCGACGCCTCCGTGCTGGACGGAGCGGCGTCGCTCGGCTCGTTCGTGTACGGCCTGGCCGCAATGGGCGAGTGGACTGACGAGCGGGAGGCCAACCTCAGCGACGGCGGATGCCCGTTCTACGACACGTACCAGACCGCTGACGGCGGATACGTGGCGGTCGGGGCGCTGGAGCCGCGCTTCTACGCGGAGATGCTGCACGGGGTCGGCCTGGACCCGGCCGACTGGCCGCAGCACGACCGGACCCGGTGGCCGGCGTTGCGGTCGGCGCTGACCGCGCGGTTCGCGACGTCCACCCGGGACGAGTGGGCGCAGCGGTTCGCGGGGCGGGATGCCTGCGTCAGCCCGGTGCTGCGGTTGGCCGAGGCGCCGCACCATCCGCACAACGTCGCCCGGGGAGTGTTCGAGGAGGCGGCGGGCCGATGGCAGCCGGCGCCGGCGCCGCGGCTGTCCCGTACCCCGCTCTCGGGCGGCCGGCCGGCGCCGCGGATCGGCGAGCACACCGCCGAGATTCTGACCGAGCTGGGCCGAACGGCGGATGACGTGGCACGTCTTCGGGCGATCGGCACGGTCGACGAAAACTGAATACTGGACACTGGATACCGTTTTTCCTATGCTCCTGAGGCAGCCCGGTTGAGGCGACGAGTCCGGCCGACAGGGCGATGAGCTGGTGCTCTCCCGCCCGGTGACCTTCGGAGCCGGCCTGGCGAGCGACGGCTTCACCCGACGCCTTCCGCGTCGTCCGCCGTCGCGGCCACAGTTTGGAGGCAGCTCATGGTGCGAAAGTCGGTTACGGCGATCGCCCTGTTGGCGTTGGCGCTTGCGGGTTGCACAACCACCTCGAGTGAGGGCGGCGGCACGCAGGTCAGCACACAGGGCGTCACCGACACGGAGATCTACATCCAGGGGTTCGGCCCCATCACCGGTCCGGCCAGCTGGGTCGGCCTCGGCAACCGCGACGGCTTCGCCCTCGCGGTCAAGGAGATCAACGCCGCGGGCGGTGTGCACGGCCGCAAGATCCGGTTCGAGTTCCACGACGACGCGTTCCAGGTCGCGCAGGCCCAGCAGGTCGCGCGGCGCATCATCCAGCAGGACAAGCCCTTCATGGTCTACGCCGGCACGGGCAGCACGACCTTCCTCGCCGTCGCCGACCAGCTGCGGCAGAGCGGACTGCCGGTCTACAACGGCTTCTCCGGCAGCGAGGCCGCCCGCAAGACCCCCGAGGTCGAGAACATGTTCCACGGCGAGGCGGTCTCCACCAAGTGGGTCGCGCCCAGCATGGCCGACATGATCGCGGACAACCTCAAGGCCACCCGGGTCGCGATCCTGCACGAGGACGGCGAGTGGGGCCGCACGCTGTGCGCCCAGGTCACGACCGAGCTGCAGGGCAAGAGCGGCCTGCAGGTGGTCGCCAACGAGACCTACCCGGCCGCCGGCAACGACTTCACCGGCCAGCTCGTGGCGATCCGCAACGCCAACCCGCAGGTCGTCGTCAACTGTGGCCTGTTCCCGGCCGCGAAGATCATCCTGCGGCAGGCTCGCGAGCTGGGGCTGAAGGCCCAGTTCGTCGGCGACGCGGGGCAGGCGAACGCCACCGTCTGGACGGGCAACGAGGCGGCCGCCGAGGACTGGCTGTTCAACTGGTACGAGCCGCAGTTCCTCACCGACACCACCGGCGCGCAGGGCGAGTTCCTGCAGAAGTACAAGGCCGAGTACCCGTCGGCGCCGACCGGACGGCCCAACCACGCCGACAACTTCTCCTACACCGCGGCCTATCTGCTCAAGGGCGCGCTGGAGGAGGCCGGCAAGGACCTCACGGCGGAGAAGTTCATCAAGGCGCTCGCCGCCGTCAAGGACGCCCGGCCGACGCCGATCAGCCCCAACGTGACCTGCGCCAACGAACGCCACGAGTGCTTCGTCGACCTGGTCTGGATGCGGATCCAGGGCGGCAAGGCGGTACCGGTGGACGACGCCGGCCTCGCCCAGATCGCCAGCAAGGTCTCCGGCTCCTGAGTCCACCCCTCCCGGGCCCGGCCGCACCGGCCGGGCCCGCGGCGCAAGCGAGGTACTGATGTGACAGTCATCCAACTGCTTGTCAACTCGCTCACGCTCGGCGCGATCTATGCGCTCGTGGCGCTGGGTCTCGTACTGGTCTTCAAGTCCTCCGACCTGGTCAACTTCGGGGCCGGCGACTGGGTGCTCGCCGGCGCGTACATCGCGCTCGCCCTGCTGACCGCCGGCCTGCCCCTCTACCTGGTGCTGATTCTGGCGCCGCTGGGTGGCGCGCTGATGGGGCTGGTCATCGACCGCGCGGTGTTCCGCCGGATCATGACCGCCTCACCGTGGACGTTCGTCGTCGCGAGCCTCGCGGTCGGTGGGCTGCTGCGCGAGCTCGCCGTCCTGCGCTACCAGTCCAACCACTTCCCGTTCCCGCCGGTGCTGTCCCGCGATCCGGTCGAGGTCCTCGGCATACGCATCACACCGCAGAACCTGTGGGTGCTCGGGGCGACAGTCGTCGTGGTGATCGCGCTGCTGCTGTTCTTCCGCTACACCACGTACGGGCGCGCGCTGGAGGCGGTCGCGCAGAACCGGGTGGGCGCCCAGATCGTCGGCATCAACCTGAGCCGGGCCCTGATGGTCACCTGGGCACTCGCCGGTGCGGTGAGCGCTGTCGCCGCCGTCCTGATCGCCCCGTCGACAGACGTCTCACCCGAGATCGGCCTGCTGCTGGTGAAGGGATTCGTCGCGGCGGCGCTCGGCGGCCTGGACAGCCTCGAAGGCGCGGTGATGGGCGGCGTCGCGGTGGCGGCGATCGAGACCTTCACCCAGGTCTACCTCAACCAGGCAGCCGTCGACGTGGTCGTCTACGGCCTGCTGCTCGTCGTCATGTGGGTGCGGCCGGCCGGCCTGCTCGGCCGCCGCGTGGTCCGGAGGGTCTGAGCGGATGAGGAACCAGACCGTAGGCAGCACCCAGAAGGCCCCGGCGGCCACCGTCCCCCCGCCGCAGACGGCTGGCGACGGCCGCCTGCCGCGCGCCGCCCGGGCTGCGGCATGGCTCCTCGTCGGAGTCGTCCTGCTGGCGCTTCCGCTGCTGCTACCACCGTTCCGGACCTACCTGGCGACAGTGGTCCTCGTCTACGTCATCGCCGTGGTCGGCCTCAACGTCGTGATGGGCTTCTCCGGGCAGATCTCCATCTCGCACGCGGCGTTCATGGGAGTCGGCGCCTACACCACAGCCGTCCTCATGGGACGCTGGGAGCTGCCGTTCCCGCTCGCCGCGCTGGCCGGCGTCCTGCTCGCCACCCTGCTCGGCTACGTGGTCGGCCTGCCGGCGCTGCGCATCGCGGGGCACTACCTGGCCCTGGCCACGCTGGCGTTCCAGCTCATCGTGCAGAGCGTCATCTTCAACTGGGAATCGGTCACCAACGGGCCACGCGGCATCGCCGTCCCGCCCGCCGTGGTCGGGGTGTTCCCGCTGGCCGACCGCAACCTGTACTACCTCGTCCTCGTCGCCGCGCTGCTCAGCCTGCTCTTCGTACGCAACGTGGTGCGGTCCCGGGTCGGGCGGGCGTGGCGGGCGATCCGGGACAAGGAGATCGCCGCGTCCGTGTTCGGCGTCGACGTGGCCCGGTTCAAGACGCTCGCCTTCGGGGTGAGCGCCGGGTACGCGGGCCTGGCCGGCGCGCTGTTCGCCATCACCGTCGGCTTCCTCGACCCGGCCGCGTTCAACCTGTGGGAGTCGGTCAAGCAGCTCACCATGGTGCTCTTCGGTGGGCTCGGCACGCTCGTCGGACCGCCGCTCGGCGCGGCGCTCCTCGTCCTCGCGCCGGAGTTCCTGACGCCGTTCCGTGAGCACTCGCTGCTCGTGTTCTACGTCGTACTCCTGCTTGTCCTGATCTTCCTGCGGGGCGGACTCGCCTCCGGGGTGAGCCGGACCGCCGCGTGGGTCCGGCGTCGCCGCTCCGGCGCGCCGCCCTCCGACGCCGTCGTCACCGACGCCGCGGTGATCGTGGCCCGGGACCGGCCGGCGCCGCCGGCGGAGCGGCCCGCGGAGACCGGCGGCGCGGTGGGGGAGCCGATGCTGACCGCCGACGGGGTCACCGTGCGCTTCGGCGGGCTGATCGCGCTCGACGGCGTCGACCTGCGGGTACGCGACGGCGAGATCAAGGGGCTGATCGGCCCGAACGGCGCCGGCAAGACGACGCTGTTCAACGTCCTGACCCGGGTCTATCCCGTGCACGAGGGGTCGGTCACCTTCGCCGGCCGCGACATGCTCCGGCTGCGCCCGCACCAGGTGGTCGGTGCCGGCCTGGCCCGCACGTTCCAGAACGTGGAGATGTTCCGCTCGATGACCGCGCTGGAGAACGTGCTCGTCGGCCGGCACCACCGCGACGCCTGCGGGCTGTGGCGGACCGGGCTGCGCCTGCCGTCCGCCCGGGCGGAGGAGCGGCAGGCCCGCGACGCCGCGCGGGCGGCGCTGGCGACGCTGGGCCTGGAACGCTACGCGGACACCCCGGCCGAGAGCCTGCCGCTCGGCGTGCAGCGACGACTGGAGATCGCCCGGGCGATGGTCGCCGAGCCGCGGCTGCTCATGCTCGACGAGCCGGCGTCCGGCCTCACCGCGGCCGAGGCGGCCGCGCTGATGGACGACGTGCGCCGGATCCGGGCCGCCGGGGTCACGGTGCTGCTGATCGAGCACAACATGCGGTTCGTCATGGGCCTCTCGGACTCGGTCACGGTGCTCGACCACGGCCGGGTCATCTTCGACGGCTCACCGCAGCGGGCGCAGAGCGACCCCGCGGTGGTGGCCGCCTACCTGGGCGAGGTGGAGGCATGACAGCGCTGCTCGAACTCGATCGCGTGACTCTCGGCTACGGCAAGATCGTCGTCGTCCACGAGTTGTCGCTGCGTCTGGACGCGGGGCGGATCGTCTCCGTCCTCGGCCCCAACGGCGCCGGCAAGACCACCACTGTCCGCGGCGTCGCCGGCCTGTTGCCGCTGCGCGGCGGCGAGGTACGGCTGGGCGGCAAGCGGGTCAGCGGCTTTCCGCCGCACCGCATCGTCGCCGAGCGGCTGGCCTACGTACCCCAGGGCCGCGAGCTGTTCGCGGACATGTCGGTGCGGGACAACCTGCGCCTCGGCGGCTTCACCATGCGCCGGCGTGACGTCCCGGCCCGGATGGAGGAGCTGTTCGAGTTCTTCCCACGGCTGCGCGAGCGGGCCGGCCAGACCGCGGGCAGCCTGTCCGGCGGCGAGCAGCAGATGCTGGCCATCGCGCGGGCGCTGATGCCGCGGCCGACAGTGCTGATGCTCGACGAACCGTCGGCCGGGCTGGCACCGCGCACCATGCGGCACGTCTTCGACATCGTCGCCGACGTCGCGCGTTCGGAGGGCGCGGCCGTGCTGATCGCCGAGCAGAACGCGCACCAGGCGCTGCGCGTCACCGACCACGCCTACGTGCTGAACACCGGCGTGATCGAGGCGTCCGGCCCGCCGGCGGAACTGCTCGCCGACGACCGGATCCGGGCGGCCTACCTCGGTGAGGCCGTCGAAGGAGGGCCGGTCTGATGGTCGCTGTGGTGACCGGCGCGGCCGGGGCGATGGGCGGCGCCATCGCGGCGGAGCTGGGCGCCCGCGGGCACGCGGTGGTGCTGGCCGACATCTCCGGCCGCCGGCTCGCCGAGGCCGCGGACCGGTTGACGGCGGACGGCCGGGTGGCGCACCCGTACCGGTGCGACGTCACCGACCGGGCCGAGGCCGAGGCGCTGGCCGCGTCGGCGCTCGCCGCCTTCGGCCGGGTCGACGTGCTCGTCAACGTGGTCGGCGGTTACCGCGGCCGGATGTACGAGCACGTCCTCGACATCCCGCTGGACCGGTTCGACGAGGCCGTGCGGCTCAACCTGCGCGGCACGTTCAACCTCACCCAGCTGTTCGGCCGGCACATGCGCGAACGCGGCGCGGGCCGGATCGTCAACATCTCCTCGGTGGCCAAGGACGGGGCGTCCGGCCAGGCCGACTACGCCGCGGCCAAGGCGGGTGTCGTCGCATTCACGCGCAGTTGCGCGCTCGAACTCGGCCCGGCGGTCACCGTCAACGCCGTCGCGCCCGGTGTCATCCGCACCTCGGTGATGGAGCGGATCCCGGCGGACGTCCAGGCGCGCTACCGCGAGCGGATCCCGCTCGGTGACTTCGGTGATCCGGTCGACGTGGCCAGGGCCGTGGCGTTCCTGGCCGGGGACGACGGCCGGTACGTCACCGGCGAGGTGATCCACGTGTCAGGAGGGTTCTTCGGATGTCTGTGACCGTACCGGGTGTCATCACCTCGGCCAGTGACGTGTACACCCCCGAGCGCATCGCCGCCTTCAAGGCGTCCGGGCAGTGGCGGGACCAGCTGATAGTCGACTTCCTCGACCGGCACCGGCGACAGCGCCCGGACCGGACCGCGGTGGTCGACGAGAACGGCCGGATCACCTGGGCCGCCCTCGCCGACCGCGTCGACCGGCTCGCCGCGGCCTTCGTGGACGCCGGGCTGCGGCCGGGCGAGTTCGTCGCAGTGCAGATGCCCAACCGGATCGAGTTCGTGGAGATCTACCTCGCGATCCAGCGGGCCGGCCTGCGCGCGCTCACCATGATGTCCATCTACCGGGAGCACGACGTCGCGTACATGCTGCGTACCACCGGCGCCCGGGCGTACATCGTGCCGGACACGCACCGCCGGTTCGACTTCGTCGCGATGGCGCAGCGGCTGCGCTCGCAGGCGCCCGACCTGCGCACCGTCATCGTGCTCGGCGAGGCGGGCGAGGGCATGGTGCCGTACGAGCGGTTCCTGGCCGAACGCGCGCCGGCCCCCGGCGCCTTCGCGCACCTGCGGCCCGACCCGGACCAGGTGTCCAAGGTGAGCTTCACCTCGGGCACGACCGGGCTGCCCAAGGGCGTCGTGCACACGCACAACACCGACCTGTCGCCGCCCACGATGATCGCCGGCGCGCTCGGCCTCGGCCCGGAGACGCCGATCTGGATGCCGAGTCCCATCGCGCACGCCACCGGCCTGCTGTTCGGCGTCTACGACTCGCTGCTGTGCGGGGCCAAGCTCGTGCTGCAGGACCAGTGGGATCCGCAGCGCGCGCTGGAGATGATCAGCCGGGAGAGGGCCACCTTCACGGTGAGCGCCACCCCGTTCATCGGTGACCTGGTCGAGCAGGACAACCTCTCCTCGTACGACCTGTCGTCGTTCCGCTACTTCGTCTCCGGCGGCGCGCGGGTGGCGCCGGCGCTCGTCGAGCGGGCCCGCTCCGAGATGGGCTGCCTGCTGCTGCGGGTCTTCGGCCAGTCCGAGGCGCCGCTGCACACGCTCAACTTCCCGGACGACCCGTGGGAGAAGGTGACCGGCCGCGACGGCCGGCCGTTCGACGGCATCGACGTCACGATCGTGGACCCGTCCGACCGCGCGACACCCGTGCCGGTGGGTGAGGTCGGCGAGTACTCCACCGCCGGGCCGCACGTGTTCCTCGGCTACTACGGCAGTCCGGAAGCCACGGCGGAGGCCCGCGACGAGTCCGGCCGCTACTACAGCGGCGACCTCTGCACAGTCGACGAGGACGGCTACGTGCTGTACGTCGACCGCATGAAGGACATCGTCAACCGCGGTGGCGTGAAGATCAGCGCGCTGGAGGTCGAGAATCTGCTCGCCGCCCATCCGCTGGTCCAGGCGGCGGCCGTCGTCGCCGTGCCCGACCAGCGGCTCGGCGAGCGGGCGTGCGCGTTCGTGGTCACCCGGGGCGGCGCGGAGCTGACCCTGGCGCAGATCTCCGCGTTCCTCGACGAGATGGGGGTCACCCGGCAGAAGTGGCCGGAGCGGCTCGAGGTGATCGAGGCTTTGCCGGCCACTCCCACCGGGAAGATCCAGAAGAACGTGCTGCGCCAGCGGCTCACTGCCGATTCGGCGTCGTCCGGCCGGGTATGACCCGGTCCGGCGTCGCGCCGCGGTTGGGTGTGCCCGACGCCGTCCTGTGGCTGAGCGCGGCCGCCGGCGTCGGCACCCTGGTCGTGCCGGCCGCGCGGCCCGTGACGGCGCCGCTGCTGGTGGCCGGCGTGGTGGTCGTCGCCGCGACGGCCTGGTCCACGCTGCGCCGGCCGGTGCGCCGCACCGTGCTCGCCATGATGCTCGCCGGCGTCGTGCTCTGCCTGGTGGCGGGCGCCCGCTGGTCCGACGTGTCGGCCGCGTTCGCGACGATGTGCGGCGTCTTCTCGTTCGTCGCCGTGGTGCGGCTGCTGGAACTGCCGATGCTGCGTCGCGGCTACCACACGGCGATCGCCGAGGTCACCCTCGTGTGGCTGCGCCGGACCCGCGCGGTCTGGTCCGCGGCCACGCTGACCTACCTGCTCTCGCTGGCGCTGTCGTTCGGCGGGGTCGCCCTGGCGTACCGGTCGGTGCGGGCGATGGACTCGGCCGCCGACGAGGCGGGCTCGGCCGGAGTCGTCTGCCGCGCGTTCATCGCGGCCAACCTGGTGACGCCGCTGTCGCCGCCGCTGGCCGTGGTGCTCACGCTCACCGGCCTGACCTGGACCGGTTTCCTGCCGTACGCGCTGACGCTGGGCCTTGTCGCCGCGGTGCTGGTGCCGCTCGGGCCGGCGCCGCGGGCCCGGGCGCTGCCGGCGCCGCGGCCGGACCGGGGACGGCTGGCCGCCGGGTTCGCCGCGATGATCGGTTGTGTCGTGGCCGTGCTCGTCGTGCTGGAGATGGTCACGCCGCTCAGCCATCCGGCCGCGACGATGGCGGCGGTCCTGCTCGTCGTGCCGCTGTGGGAACGCGGGACCCGCCTGCCGGCCCGCGCCGTGGCCCTGGCGCGCTCGGAGGCCGGTTCCTGGCGCGAGCAGTTCCTGCTCTTCGGCGCCGGCGGCTTCGTGGTCGCCGCGGCCGGTCGGTGGACGGCCGACGGAGCGGTCGGCCGGCTGCTCGACGCCGCCGGGCTGCCCGCATGGGCGCTGCTGGCCGGTGGCGCGCTGGCCATCACCGTGCTGGGGCTCGCCGGGCTGTACCCGCTGACCACCCTCATCGTGGTGACGACTGTGCTCGCCCCGCTGGGCACCGGCGCCTGGCCGGCGCTGGTCGCGGCGGCCGCGCTGGTCGGCACGATGGCGGCCTTCGTGTTGTCCCCGCTCAGCGGCCTGACACTGCTGGTGTCGGCGCTGAGCGGGCGCAGCGCCGTCCACATCGGACTGCGCTGGAACCTGCCGTTCGGCCTGGCGCTGCTGGGCGCCGGCGGCGCCGCGATCGGCCTGGTCGCGGCAGTGACCTGAGAGGAGTCGCATGCGTACGGAGATCGAGGTCCTCGGGGACCTGTGGCGGGTCTGGGGCGCCTGGGGCGCGGACCTCGACGAGGCGCAGTGGACGGCGCCGACGCGCTGCGCCGGCTGGGACGTGGCCGCGCTCTACGCCCACGTCTCGCAGGGCGTCGGCGGGCTGACGGCGCTGGCGCAGCGGCGCCGGGCCGAGGGACCGCCGGAGCACGGCGACGCCGTGGCCCTGCTGCGTGCCCTCAAACCGGACGGGCGCGTGGCGGCGGATCTCGCCGCCCGCAACGCGGATGCGGCGGTGGCGGACGCCCGCGCGGCCGGTACCGCGGAGCTGGTGCGCCGGCTGGCCGTGGACGGCCCGGCGGCGGTGGCGCTGGCCGCGGCCGGGCCCGACCAGACGGTCGAGTACTTCCGCCGGGGCACCACGACAGTGCGCGCCGCGGCCGTCGTGCGGCTCGTGGAGGCCACCGTCCACCTGCTCGACCTCGCGGTGGCGCTGAGCCGCGAACCGGATCTGCCGGACGGGGCCACCGAGCACACGCTGCGCTTCCTGACCGGCATGGCGCCGCCACTCGCGCTCATCGAGGTGGCCACCGGCCGGCGGGCGCCGGACATCTTTCCGGTGTTCGGCTGACGGGTCAGCGCAGCGCCGGCACGACCTCGGCCGCGAGCCGGCGCAGCTGCCCGCGCGGGTCCGGCCCGGCGATGTTGAACACGACGTCGGTCATGCCGGCCTCGACGTACGGAGCCAGGTACTCGCGGATGTCGTCGGCGGTGCCGTAGGCGCTGTACCGCTCGAAGCTGTCGAACGGCAGCCCGTACGCCGTGGCGAGGTGGGTCGACACGGCGTCGCGGGCCGCCTCGCGGGTGTCGGCGATGGTGGTGAAGAGATTCAGCGCGAAGGCGAAGCCAGAGAGGTCGCCGCGGATCGTGCCCACGGTGTCCGCAGCCGCCCGGAAGCGGCCGGCGCTGACCCACACCGGGAACCAGCCCTCGGCGCCGCGGGCCGCGCGCTCGACGACGGCGGACGCGCGCCCGCCGAGCCACAGTGGCACAGGTTGCTGCACCGGCAGCGGCTCCATCGTGAACGCCGGCAGGTCGACGAGGCGCCCCTGGTACGGCTGGCCGCTGCCGGCCAGCAGGCCACGGACGGCGGCGGCCGTCTCCTCGAAGCGGCGGGCCCGCTGGCCCGGGTCGACGCCCAGGGCCCGGTACTCCTCGGGGTTGTCGCCGCCGATGCCGGCGCCGAGCACCAGCCGGCCGCCGGAGAGCACGTCCACTGTTGCGACGTCCTTCGCGGTCAGCGCCGGATGCCGCAGGTTCAGCAGGTAGACGCCGGTTCCGAGGCGGACCCGCCGGGTCACCGCGGCAACCGCGGCCAGCGCCGGCAGCGGCGAGAGCATGCCGACGTTCCAGAGATAGTGGTCGCCCACCCAGACATGGTCGAGGCCGAGTTCCTCCACGTCACGGGCCATGTCGAGCACCGACGCGGGCTCGATCGGACCACTCGCGGAGTAGGTGGGCAGGAAGCATCCGACGTTCACCATGACGACCCCCTTCAGCAAAAACAGCATACGGGATACAGTATGTCGACCGCTAGGAGCCGTCTCATCGACCGACGGAGGCCCCCATGACCCTCGTACCGTCCGCGGCCCCCGCCGAGCAGGTCCTCGAGCCGCTCGACGGACCTGAGCACGACGCGGTGAACCGCGCCCGGGAACTCGTCGCCCGGATCGACGACGAGACGGCCGCCGACCTGGCCGCCCGCACCGAGTTTCCCGCCGACCTGTGGGACTGGGTCGCGGAGCACTCCCTGCACCGGGTCGGGATCGCCGAGGAGCACGGCGGTGAACCGGCCGACATCGTCGCGAAGATGCGCATCGCCGAGGTGCTGGCCGAGCGGGTCGGCGTGCTGGCCTGGGTGTGGGGCATCTCCAACTGCTTCGCCGCGCCGCTGCTGGCCGAGCTGGCCGACGAGCCCACCCGCAAGGAGCTGCTGCCGGGGCTGGCCGCCGGCCGCCGGCGCTTCGCGTTCGGGGTCACCGAGCCGGGTGGCGGATCGGACCTGTTCGGAGCGCTGGACACCACGCTGGCCGACGGGCGGGTCAGCGGTCGCAAGCGTTACTGCACCGCCGCCGCCTCGGCCGACCACCTCTTCCTGCTGGTCCGGGAGGCCGGGGCGCCCGCCGGCGGGACGAGCGGGCTGGCGTTCGCGCTCGTGCGCACGAACGCGCCCGGGCTGTCGATGTCCCGGGTGCCGACGCCCAGCTTCGCGTCCTCGTTCGGCACGTACGAGGTCGACCTCGACGGCGTTGCAGTCGACCACGCGTTCACCGGCCCGGCGGTCAAGGCGGCGCTGCGCACGGTGCTGGTGGAGGAGCGGCTGCTGATTCCGGCCATCGTGATCGGCGCCGCGCACGGCGCGCTGCGGCGCGCGCTGGCCTACGCGGCCCGGCGTACCGCGTTCGGCACCCGTGTGGACAGCTACCAGGCGCTTCAGCATCAGGTCGCCGACGCGGTCATGGACCTCGAGACGGCCCGCCACTACGCGTACGCCATGGCGCGGCGGTGGGCGGCCGGCGAGCCGGTCACGATTGGCGCGGACGTCGCGAAGTCGCGCAGCGTGGACGCGGCGCAGCGGGTCGCCGACGTCGCGGTGCAGCTGATGGGCGGCATCGGCTTCACTCGCTGGGGCGGCGTCGAGCACGTGTGGCGGGACCTGCGCGCCTTCCGCCTCGCACCGATCACCGAGGAACTCGTGCGCAACCGGGTGGCCCGGTCGCTGGGGATGGGCCGTGACTGACGGCGTCGCGCCGCTGCTCGCCCGGCTCGGGCTGCGGGTGCCGATGCGCGACGTCGATCAGGCCGGTGTCATCTACTACCCGGCCCCGCTGGCCTGGCACGAGCAGCTCTACACCGGCTGGCTCGACGCGATCGGCCATCCGCTGAGCGGCCTGCTGCGGGCCGGCGAGGCGACGGCCACGGTGAGCGCGAACGCCGACTACCTCGCGCCGGTCAGTCTCGACGACCGGGTCGACCTGGAGCTGTGGTCCGGGCCGGTGGGGCGCAGCTCGTTCACGCTCTGTTCGACCGCATTCCGCCGGCCCGACCGGTGCGAGGCGGTGCGCGTGCGCACGGTGCACGTGTGGTCGCGGCTGGACGGTGGCCGGCTGAGGGCCGACCCGATGCCGGACTGGCTGCGCGAGGCGCTGTCCGGCGGGGCGGTGCCCGATGTCAGCTGACCGCACCCTGGCCGACCGCTACCTGGGCGGACGGTGGACGCCGGCCTTCGACGCGATCGCGGTCGAGGCGCCACAGGTGCTGGAGGCGTACCTGCGCCTGGCGGCCGTGCCGTGGCGCGGGCGGGAGCTGCCGGTGGCGCTCAAGGAGCTGATCTGCGTCGCGTTGAGCGCGGCGCCGGGTCACCTCTATCCGGCCGGGGTGCGCATGCACGTCGCCGGCGCGCTGCGCGCCGGTGCGCCACGCGCGCACGTCATGCACGCGGCGGCGGTGGCCGGCTCGGTCGGCATCCGGGCCGCGACGCTGGCGCTGCCGATCCTCGCCGACCTCGCCGGCCCGGCCGGGGACGGCGACGCCGGACCGCCACCGGTCGGCGCCGGGCTCGCCGCGGCCCACGCCGAGGTGGTCGACGCGGGCGGAGCGGCGGGGTTGCCGGCCGTCGACCGGGAGCTGATCGCGGTCGCCGTCGCGGCGGCGGTCACCCTCGCCGACGCGGACGTCGTCCGCGAGCACATCCGGACCGCCCTGGACCTGGGCGCCACGCCGGGGCAGGTCGCCGAGGCCGTCGCGTTGGCCTGCGGCATCGGCCTGCACGGGTGCCTGCTCGTCGCCGACGAACTCGCGGCGGCAGTGCCATGACCGCCACCGGCTCAGGTCAGGTCGACGCCCTTCTTCTCCAGGTAGCGGACGAGGTCGCGGCCGGCCTCGGCCACGTGGTCGCGCATGAGGTCGGCGGCCTGCTCGCCGCGGCCCGCCGCGACCGCCGCGATGATCTGCGCGTGCTCGTCGTTGGCCCGGTCGATCCACTGCGGGAACTCCAGGAGCAGGTCGCGGGGGATCGTGACCGCCAGGGCCCGCAGCGCGACGATCAGCCGGCGCGACTGCGCCATCTGGTTGATCCGCCGGTGCAGGTGCCAGTTCAGATCGGCGGCCAGCTGGGCGTCCTCGGCGGCGCCGCACATCTGCGCGTGCCGCTCGGCCAGTTCGGCCAGGTGGGCCGGGTCGCCCCGCTCGGCCACCCGGCGGGTGGCGATGCCGTGCAGTTGGCCCTCGATGAGGAAGCTGTCCTCGATGTCGTGCCGGCGCAGGGGCGCCACGACGCTGTGCCCGCCGCCGTCGCCGGTCAGGAAGCCCTCGTACGTCAGCTGCCGCAGCGCGTCGCGGACCGGCATCCGGCTGGTGCCGAACCGCTCGCACACCTGCAGCTGGGCCAGCTTGGTGCCCGGCGCGAGCCGCCCGAACAGGATGTCGTGCCGCAGCGCGTCGGCGATCCGCCGGCCGAGCGGCGTGCGGTCGAGCCGTTCCGACGTGACACTCACAGGTCCTCCTCTGCGGCCGGTTTGTTCGTTTCCGCCGCTTACTGCCATTTTGCCGCACCGCGCCCGGAGTCGCGGTCATCCCGTCCCTTCCAATATCCCGTATACCGGCGCTTGAGCTGAAAGGGATCCCCACGTGTTCTTCGACATGTTGCCAACGGAGCTACGGGACCTCGCGGCGGTCGCCCGCGACGTCGCGACGGAGCGGATCGCGCCGCTCGTACCCGAACTCGAGCGCGGCCGCACGTTCTCACCGGAGCTGCGCAAGATCCTGGCCGGCGCCGGCTTCACCGGCCTCGTGGTGCCCGAGCGGTTCGGCGGCGTCGACACCGACGTCCGGGCCGAGGTCGTCGTCCTCGAGGAGATCTCCAAGGTCTACCCGAGCGCGTCCACCGTGCTGACCGCGACCTGGTTCCCGACCAAGGTGATGGTGCGGGCGGCCGACCGGCCCGACGCGCCGGCCTGGCTGCCCGGCGTGCTGCGGGACGTCGCGGCCGGGGACCGGCTCGGCGCGATCGCGGCCACCGAACCCGAAGCCGGCTCGGACCTCGGCGGCGTGGCGACCACCGCGCGGCGCGACGGCGACGAGTGGGTGATCAACGGCAGCAAGCGGTTCATTACCAACGGCGGCCACGCCGACTTCTACGTCGTCGTCGCCCGGACCGGTGGCCCCGGGCCGCGCGGCGTGTCCGCCTTCTACGTGGAGGCGGACACGCCCGGAGTGGAGGCGGTGCGGTTCGAGGAGAAGATGGGCCTGCACGCCTCGGCGACCGCCGAGATGGTCTTCGCCGACGTCCGGGTGCCGGCCGACCACCTGCTCGGGCCGGAGAACGGCGGCTTCCCCCTGCTGATGCAGGGCTTCGACGAGGGCCGCATCGTCGTCGCGGCCCTCGCGCTCGGCATCGCCGAGGGCGCGTTCGACGCGGCCGTCCGGTACGCCGGCGAACGGCGGCAGTTCGGCCGGCCGATCGCCGCGTTCCAGGGCATGCAGTTCCTCATCGCCGACATGGCGATCCCGTTGCACGCCGCCCGGTCGCTGGTCTACGACGCGGCGCAGGCATACGTCGACGGCCATCCGGACGCCGCCCGGCTGGCCTCGATCGCCAAGACGTACGCGAGCGACATGGCGATGGCGGTCACGACCGACGCGGTCCAGGTGCACGGCGGCTACGGCTACGTCACCGACTTCCCGGTCGAGATGTTCATGCGCGACGCGAAGATCAACCAGATCTACGAGGGCACCAACCAGATCCAGCGGATGATCATCGCGCGCTCCTACTTCCCGGACGTCGCCCGATGACCGCGCCGGCCCCCGAAGCACGCGGCGACGTCACCGGGCGGCTGCGCGACCGCGTCGCGATCGTCACCGGGGCCGGGTCGCTCGGCCCCGGATGGGGCAACGGGAAGGCGGCAACCGTGCTGTTCGCCCGGGCCGGCGCCCGCCTCCTCGCCGTCGACCGGCGCGCCGACGCGGCCGAGCAGACGGCCGCGATCGTGCGGGCCGAAGGCGGCGAGTGCGAGCCGTTCACCGCCGACGTGTCCCGCCCGGACGGGGTGGCCGCGCTGGTCGAGGCCTGCCTGCGCCGGTACGGGCGGGTCGACGTGCTGCTCAACAACGTCGGTGTCGGCGTCGTCGCGGGTATCGAGGACACCGAGCCGCGGCACTGGGACCTGGTCCACCGGATCAACCTCACCTCCGCGTACCTCACCACGCGGGCCGTCGTTCCGCACATGCGCGAACAGGGCGGCGGCGCGATCGTCAACGTCTCGTCGGTCGCCTCGCTCGGCGCGACCGGCGACCGGCTGACCGCGTACGGCGTGAGCAAAGCCGGTCTCAACCACCTCACCCGTGCCGTCGCCGCCGAGCACGCGGCGACCGGTGTCCGCTGCAACGCCGTCGTGGTGGGTCTGGTGGACACGCCGACGGTGTACGCCGGCCAGCCGGACGCCGACCCGGCGGTCCTGCGCGCGCGCCGGGCCCGGCGCTGCCCGACCGGCGCCATGGGTGACGCGTGGGACGTCGCCCACGCGGCGCTGTTCCTGGCGAGCGAGGAGGCCCGGTACGTGACCGGCGCCCTGCTCGTCGTCGACGGAGGACTGTCGCTGCGCTTCGGCGCGGCGGTGTGAGCAACGAGAGGAGCACAGATGAGCGAACGCCCGTACGGCATCGTGGACGCCTGGGCGATGCCCTGCCACCCGCCGATCTCCGACCGGTGGAACGCCGACCCCAAACGGACCCACGGAATGTCGTTGTTCGGCGCGTCCGGCTTCGGCGGCTGGTCGATCGACGAGCAGGTCGAGGAGATGGACCGGTGGGGCGTCGAGATCGCCGTGCTGTCCGCCATCCGTGAGGCCGACGACGTGAAGATCAGCAACGAGGAGGTCGCCGCCTGCGTCGAGAAGTACCCGACGCGGTTCCGCGGCAGCCTGGCCGTCGACCCGCGCCGGCCGATGGCCGCGCTGCGCGAGATGCAGACATGGGTACGTGACTACGGCTTCGTGAACGTGAAGGTGTGCCCGTACGCGTACGGCTACGACAACCCGCCGAACAGCAAGCTGTGGTACCCCATCTACGCGAAGGCCTGCGAGCTCGGCGTCTCCGTCACCATCCAGGTGGGACACACCGGGCCACTGCTGCCGTCGGAGCCCGGCCGGCCGATCTACCTCGACGAGGTGGCGCTCACGTTTCCCGAACTGACCATCGTCGGGGCGCACATCGGGTGGCCGTGGGAGGAGGAGATGGGCATGCTCGCGTGGAAACACGACAACGTGTACGTCGACACGTCGGCCCACGCGCCCACCCGCTACCCGGAGCGGTTCGTCCGATTCCTCAAGCGCCGGGCCCCGCACAAGGTGCTGTTCGGCACCGACTACCCGGCGCTCCGCTACGACCGCGCGGTCGGCGAGGTGTCGACCCTGGACCTTCCGGCCGATGTCGAGCGGATGTTCCTGCGCGACAACGCCTGGAAGGTGTTCGGCCTGGACCGGAGCTGAGGAGGGGGACAGGTGCTGCATCCGTACGCCCACTACCTGCGGCGCGCCGCGCTGCTGTTCCCGGACCGGCCGGCGGTAGCGGATCCGGCCCGGGACGTCGAGCTGACCTGGCGCGAGCTGGCCGACCGGGTGGCCCGCCGCGCCGCCACCCTGGCGCGGGCCGGCGTCGGCCCCGGCGACCGTGTCCTCGTCCGGCAGGCGAACACGCACGGCTACCTGGAGGCGGTGCTGGCGGCGGCCTGGCGGGGGGCCGCGTACGTGCCGGTGCTGGGGGTGCTCTCCGCGGGGGAGCGCCACTACATCGAGGAGACGGTGGAGCCGGCGGCAGTGCTCGACGCCGCCGACCCCGGCCCGCCCGGCGATCACGGCGGTGAGGCGCCGGTGGACGTGCCGCCGGGCGCCGTCTCCCAGGTCCTGTTCACGTCCGGCTCGTCCGGCCGGCCCAAGGGCGTGGTGCACAGCTTCGACAGCACGGCCGGGGCGATGGGGGCCTGGGCCGCGGTGACGAAGGCAGGCCCCGACCAGGTCGTCCTGGTGACGACCCCGATGAGCCATGCCGCCGGCCGGCTGGTGGAGTCCGCCCTGGTCGCCGGCGGACGGGTGGTGATCGCCGAGTCGCCCCGGCCCGGCCCGGTCGCCGCCGCGATCGAGCGGTACGGCGTGACCCACATGCTGCTGGTTCCGACGGTGCTCCAGGACCTGGTCGACGGCTCCGCCGGCGCCGACCTGTCGTCGTTGCGGCAGGTGGTGTACTCGTCGGCTCCGGCGTCCCCGTCGTTGGTGCGGCGGGCACACGAGCGGCTCGGCCCGGTCGTGGCGTCGGTGTACGGCTCGACAGAGGTGCCGGCTCCGGTGACGGTGCTGGACACGACCGACCACGAGCGGGCGATGGCCGGCGCCGCGCATCTGCTGACCTCGTGCGGGCGGGAACACCCGTGGGGCGTGCAGACGCGCATCGTCGACGACGACCTGCGCGAGGTGCCGCACGGTGAGGTCGGGCAGCTCGCCCTCTGCACGCCGTGGCTGGCGTCCGGCTACTGGCACCAGCAGGAGGCCTGGGCCGAACGGCACCGGGACGGCTGGTTCCTGACCGGCGACCTCGGCCGGTACGAGGACGGCTACCTCTACCTGGTCGACAGGCGTGACGACATGATCATCTCCGGCGGCTACAACGTGTTCCCGACCGAGGTCGAGCACGTGCTCGGCGAACACCCGAGCGTGCGCGAGGTGGCGGTGTTCGGCGCGCCCGACGGACGGTGGGGCGAGGCAGTCGTGGCCGCGGTGGCGCTGCGGCAGCCCGCGCCCGCCGACCCGCCGGCCGCGCTGATCGCCCATTGCCGCGACCACCTGCCGCGCTACAAGGTGCCGAAGCGGATCGTCGTGCTCGACGACCTGCCCAAGTCGGGGCACGGCAAACTCTCCCGCCGTCTGACCCGGCAGCGTGTCGTCGGCGACAGCGCGGTCGTCCATGGCGCGGAGTGAGGTTTGCGTTTCGCTGTCAGGTCCTCAGTACTCGCTGCTGATGGGCGCACGAGGGGGCATGGAGCAGGGGCGCCTATTGCCGAGGGCGCCCGTACGCGCCGATGTCCTGCTGGAATGCCGGTATCGAGTGTATGTTCGGCCGGCCTGCTGCCAGGCGTGAGGTGGGCTGGAAAACCGGTATCACGCGGAGTCTAACTAGTCAGTTGATAAGGGCTCATGACGGTAATTTCATCTGTCGTACAGAATGCATGGTCAGTGCTTGCCGCAACGCTCCCGCGGCGCGCGGAGGTGGCCTTGTCGCCGACCCTCGCAAAGCCCGCGGTCGGCGACGCTTACATGAGGTCCTGGAACGTGCTCGTGTGTCCGCTGCCCTGGTTGCGTTGACGGAGTCGGCGACAATGCGGGTATGGACATACCGGCTTTGATCTTCAATGCTCTTGCCGTGTTCACCGCCTTCGCTGCGCTTGCGGTATCGCTGATCATGTCGAGCAGGCAGAACGATCTCGGCCACAATGCGAATCAGCTGCCGGTGGTGGTGGAGCTGTTCTCAGAGATCAGGTCGTATGAGTTCTTGCGGAAAGAAGAGCAGTTGTGGCGTGATCTGCCAAAAATTTCCGCGCCGGTGCCCCTCTCGGAGTTGCCCGCACCGTTGAAGGAATACGCCTTCAACGTTGCCAACTTCTATTCGATGATTGCCTATCTCTGGATGCTCCAGGCTGTTGATGAGCGGCTAGCCATCTGGCCGGTGCACTTTCGTGCCGTCAAGACGTGGGAGACCATTAGACCGTTCGTGCAGGCGGAGCGAGCTGCGCGTGGTGCGGAGCATTCCTTTCTGAACGTTCTCGAGACATTCATCGCCAAGATTGAAGAAACGGACATCCGGCGCTATCTGGGTTCTCTGCAGGGTCGAGTCCATGGATGAATGCCGGAACTGCGGCAATTCCGGTGTTCGGGCTGCTTGGTCGGGTGGGCTGGCCACTGCTGCCCCGCCGGATTATCTGTCATGAGTGGCGGTTCAGGTCGCCAGCCTGTGCGTCAGCTATCGGAGTGGGCCGATCGTCTAAACCGTGCCATACGATCATGTAGTCGCCTCCCCGACCTGACGTCGCACTGAGCCGAAACAAGTGATCCCGGCAGCCGCTGCGCGCGTGGCATCATTCGGGTGCTCCGAAGTGGAGCCACATTGTTTCGGCGACGCCGGTGGAGGAGCGATGAGTACGCGCAGCGTTCAGAACGAGGAGAGCAACTGGGGTAGTCGCGTTATCGAGGGGGCCCTCTATCCTTTCGCGCAGGTCGCAGCTCCTGGTCTCCTGCTCATCCTGATGATCTGGTTCGTGGCACGAGGATTCATGGATGGTGTAGGGGACGGCATTCGGAGCTTCGCGGGCGTCTTGCTCCCGCTGATGGCTCTCACCTTCCTTGTGAAGACAACGCAGAGGGCGGAGCGGGGTCCAAAGTCGGGCATCATGGCTGTTCCGTCATGGGTTTCCTTTCTGGTGATGCTGATCATTGCCGGGGTCACGATGCGGCTCCTTTCCGTCTCGACCACGATACCGATCGTGGAGCTTGTCGTGTCCGCCGCCTTCTCGATTATTACCTTTATGCGCACGTCGCGGACTCACTACGTCTCGTACTGTCTGGGGACGGTGCTGGGTGCTCTCGGCTACCTGGTGTTGTTCGGCGTGCCTTCGTTGTAAGGGCTCGGTCTGGCGCCCTGGTCGGCCCGCTGAGCCAGTACCGCGCGACTCTTCGCGTCGAGTGGACCGAGCCGTGGCCCCCACCAAGGAATCAAAGCGCCTGGATGTACGGTCCATCGTCATGAGCTATGACCTGATCTTCGTACCCCGAGGCGACGACCAGTCCTGGGAGGACGCGCTGAAGGCGGCGGCGGAGGCCGACGGCGCCGAGCGCCCGCGCGCCGAGGCGTGGGACCGGATCGTGGCGGCGGCGCGGCAGGTGCTCGGTGAGGTCTCCGTGTTCGAGGGGGCCGACAACTACGAGCTGACGCACGAGCCGACCGGCGTCCAGGTCAGCTACTACGCGGACGAGGTCGGCGTCACCGTCCCGTACTGGTACCGGGGCGGTGGCGCCCGGGCAGTCGTCACGGCGGTGTATCAACTCGGCGCGGCCGTCGAGTCGGTCACCGGCCTGTCCGGGTACGACCCCCAGGTGGAGCTGCCGTTGGCCGAGGCCGCCGCGCGGCCGGAGCTGGCCGTCGCGGCCTTCGACGAGGTCGCCGAGTCCTTCGCGAGGCGCGGGATCTCCAGTCCCAGCAACGGCTGAGCGCCTGCCCGGGCGCCGACAAGTCGCAGCGGCGGGCCGGGAGGGCGCGGTCGGATCGGCTGCGGCGTGCGACGCTCGTGGCGTGCGTAGCGTCTTCGTCTTTCCGGACCTGGAGCGGGCCGCCGTCGTCGCCCTGCTCGACCGGCTGTCGCCGGATCAGAGACATCCGTGGCTGGTGTACGGATGCCTGTACCCGGATCTGACCGGCGAGGACGAGCACCTGTACACGGACTGGGAGCCGGCGGCGGTGCGGGCCCTGAGTGACGCCTGCGGCGGGCGGCCGAGCTGGGCAGTGCACGTCGACGTCTCGGGCCGGATCGACGGGACCGCGGAGGTCCGCCGCCTGACGTCGGCGCTGATCGGTCGGGGCGGCGTCGCGATGGACGACTACTCCGACCATGTCTGGACGGCGGAGCAGATCGCTGCCGACGTGACAGTGGACGGCTTGCGCTTCTTCGACTTCAGAGGCCACTACGAGCGGAACCGGCTCACCCGGTAGCCGGCCGACCGGGCAGGTCTCCCGTTGCCCGGATATTCCGCCGCCGCGTTCAGGAAAGCGCATCCACGAAACCCGGGGACCGGATTGCCTGAGCGATGGAGCGGGCCGCCGCCAAGGGTCGCTCGACCGGCGACGGGCCGGCGGCGATCGCCGTGTCGACGAGGTCGCGCTCCATCTCGTGCGGCTTGCGCAAATAGGCGAGAATGAGCTCCTCATTGCCCGGGAAATGCCGGTAGAAGGTGGCCCGGGTCACTTTTGCTTCGGCGATGATCCGATCGACGCCGACGGGATGGACGCCCTCCGCGTAGAACACTCTGGTCGCCGCCGCGCCGGACTCTCAGCTTCTTCTCAGGTGAAGAATTGTGGGAATCGGTTGCGAAGGGTTTGTGGCCCTCGTATGGCGGCGTGGGGCCGGATGAGCTTTGCGGCGGCGTTTTCCGAATCCCGCTGACAGACGTTCCGTCCGTGCCGGATATTGGATTCCGCAAGCATCGAACCGGCGTCGCTACCCGGTGCGCATTGCTGGCGAATCCGTCCCGATCGCCTTTTGCCGTCCGGATCTCCGTACGGCAGCCACCCGAAAGGAACGTCAGATGAACGCTGCGTCCGACACGCCCACCTCGGCGACCGGAATGCCCACCGTCGTCCTCGTTCACGGGGCATTCGTGGACGGGTCCAGCTGGAACGGGGTGACCGCCGACCTCCAGCGCCGCGGCTACCCGGTCATCGCGGTCGCGAATCCGCTGCGCAGCGTGCAGGGGGACGCCGCCTACCTGCGCGCGCTCGTGGACAGCCTGCCCGGGCCGGTCGTGCTCGCCGCCCACTCGTACGGCGGCGCGATCATCACCGAGGCCGCGGACGGCGCGGCCAACGTCCGGGCCCTGGTGTACGTCGCCAGCTTCAGCCCGGACGTCGGCGAGTCGGTGGCCGACCTGAACGCCCGGTTCCCCGGCAGCCAGCTCGCCGACAACATCCACGCGGTGCCGATCCCCGCCCAGGACGGCAGCGCGGACATGGACCAGTACGTCAAGCAGGAGACCTACCCGGACTTCTTCGCCCCCGACGTCCCCCGGGACGCCGCCGGGGTGATGGCGGCCACGCAGCGGCCGGCCGCGGCGAACACGCTGACCGACAGCGTGACGCGGGCCGCCTGGCGGAGCATCCCGTCCTGGACGCTGATCACCGCCCAGGACCTGGCGATCCCGCCGGATCTGCAGCGCTTCCTCGCCGAGCGGGCCGGATCCACGACGATCGAGGTCGCCGCCTCGCACGCGGTGACGGTCTCCCAGCCGGGCGCCGTCGCGGACCTCATCGACACCGCCGCCGGCGCCACGTCGATGTGACGTCACCCGGTCGGCAAGCCGGTGTCGGTGGCGGGCGCTGGTCAGAGCAGCACGAGTTCCTGGGCCAGCATGTCGGTCCAGGTGCGGCGGGTGAAGTTGCAGCCGGTGTGTGCCACGAACTGCCGCAGCGTGCGTACCGGGCCGATGCCGAGCCGGTCGACGGGCGGCGTGTGCAGCATGTAGAGCACCCGCCGGCGGCTCAGCTCCTCGTAGCGGGCCCAGTCGGACTCGACGTGGTCGCTCCAGTGCCGCGGCTTGTCCTGGCGGATGTAGTAGTGCCAGGCCAGCACCTCGGTGGGGTGGAACAGGTCGTAGCCCCACGTGTAGGCGCGCAACGCCAGGGTGATCTCCTCGCCGTGGAAGTAGATGCCCGGGTCGTACGGCACCTCGACCGCGAACGAGCCGGGCGCGAAGAGGAAACCGGCGGCCAGGAACAGCGCCGGCTTGGGCGGCACGCCGGGCGCAGCGCCCTCGATGGGACGCTGACCGAAGATCGGTATGCCGAACGAGGTCCAGTCGCTGACGACGATCTCGGCCGGTACGCCCTCGCCGGTGAACTCCCGCTCGGGCTCGTAACTCGCCGGGTACGCGGTCAGGATCGGCTTCTCCGCGCCGGTCTCCCGCGCCATCCGGATCAGCCGCACGTCCCAGTCCGGCGCGAACCGGGTGTGACTGTCGACCTGCAACAGCCAGTCCTCACCGCGGTACCGCCGGAACGTCTGATCGCGGGCCCAGCAGGCGCCCCGGCTGTCGCGGGCGTCGTGCTCCTGCACGTCCACCCCCGGCAGGTCCCGGATGGCGGAGATGTCCTCGTCGCCGAGGTGCTGCCAGCAGACCGCGACGCGGACGTCCTGTGGGCGCGCCGCCTTCGCCAGGCAGTCCAGCACCGTCGGCACCAGCTCCCGGTCCCGGTACGACGCGATCGCCACGAAGATCGTCATGCGTCCGGCGCCGCCGGCACGAGGGCGTACGACTGGAACAGCAGGGCCAGCGCGCGGTGCTCGTCGGCGGGATCGGTGACCGGGAGCAGGTCACCGTGCGAGCGGATGTGGGCCAGCAGGTCCGGCTCCGGCGCCAGCCCGTACGCCTGCAGGTAGTAGGCGACCGACTCGGGCCAGAGCCAGCGGCCGTCCGTGCGATAGGTCATCGGCACGACCCGGCCGCGTTCGGGCCGGACCACGTCCGGTCCCCGCGCGGTGGTGGCCAGCACCGGGGTGCCCGCGTCGAGGTACGCCGCCACCCGGGCCAGTTCCGGGCCCGACAGCCGCTCCCGGCCGGGCGCGAAGCGTGCCCCGTCGTCGTCCACCTCGTCGTGGACCCGGGCGATCCGCAGCGGCTCGGCGTCCCGGTCGGCCCAGAGCAGCGCCCCGGAGGCGCGGGCCGCCGCCGCGTACGGCGGAAGCTTGTCACCGGAGCGGTACACCTCGACCAGCGGAGCGGTGAGCCCGGCCCCGGCCAGCGCCCGCATCACGTTCGCCGCCGTCACCGCCTGCGGCCCGTTCGCCTCCAGCACGTAGACCGGCGCGGGCGGGATCACCGAGGCTGCCCACTCCGGAGCGATCCGCCAGGCGCGCCACAGCGCCACTGCTTCGGGTTGCCGCCGTACCGCCGCGACGGCGACCCGGTCGGTGTCGTCCATCAGGCCCTCGCGGCCGGTGAGGTCCGCCAGCGGCGGCACCCGCCCACCGAAGACCCGGGGATTCGGTACGGCCGAGGCGAACGTGAACGCCAGGTCGAGGGCGCCGGGCGGCTCGGGCAGGGACACCGTGCCGGTGTCGGCGAGCCGCAGCCGCGCCTCGGCCAGCATCGCGTCGGGCACCTGCCCGCCGAGCCGCAGCAGCGCGACGTGCAGCTGGTCCTGCTCCGTCATTCCCGGCCTCCTCGCGTCCTCGTCGGCGGCGCTCGGCGCATTCGACCACGCCGGGTGCCGCGAACGCCGGTCCCGCCGGACGGTCGTGCCCTAAGGACACCCCGACCGAAGCCGTTCGTGCATCAGCGCGGCAGGTCGGCCCGTACCAGCGCGGCGAGCGCCCGGTGCACGGCGACCGCGTCGGCCGGCGGCCCCGGCTCGGCCCGGCGCAGCCGCAGGTGCCGGCGCAGGCCCTCGTCGGCCAGCGCGCCCTCGTCGAGCACCCGGTCGGCCAGGTCGGCCGGCCAGATCCAGTCGCCGTCGGTGCGCAGGCGCTCGGTCATGGCGGGCGCGGACCGCAGGTAGGTGACGAACGGCGCGACCTCGTCGTCGTCCAGCGGGAACCGTCCGTCCCCGTCGGCCGCCACCTGGACCTCGCCGGGTGGGCGCGGGGCCCAGATCAGCGCCGACCGGGACCGGGCCGCCCACTGGTACGCGGGCAGCGGCAGGCCGAGCCGGTAGACCTCGACCGGCGCTGCGTGACCGGCGGCGGCGAGTGCCCGCTGCCCTCGGTCGGCGACGTCGGGCAGCTCGTCGTCGGGCAGCGTCGCCTCGACCAGGTAGACCCGCACGGCGCTCGCCGTGTCGTCCGGCCCGGCGGTGATCCGCCAGCAGCGCCACACCCCGGCGGTGTGCGCCGGATCCAGCACGTCGAGCAGGGCCCGGTCGAGGTCGTCCACGGCGCCGCCCGCGGTCTCGTCCACCACGAGCGGCGCGGCGGTCGCGTACAGCGGCAGGTCGGCCGGCGGGAACGGGACGAACGGGGTGCGCGGCTCGATGTCCACATCGTCGTCGGCCGCCGGGTCGGGCGGCAGTGGCGTCTCCGGGGGCAGCAGCGCGGCCAGCGCCGCGATCTCCGCCGCGGACTGCGGGAACGCGCCGAGCAGCCGGGCCGCGCAGGCGCCCCGGTCGCCGTCGGCGAGCAGCGCGCGCAGACGGAAGAGGTCGTCGTCCGGGATGCGCCCCGCGGCGCGCAGCAGGAGCAGGTGCAGCGTCCCGGCGCTCACGGCGCCGTCTCGCGCAGGAAGGCGGCGGACAGGCGGGCCGGCGCCGGGCAGCCCGGGTTGACGATCGTGTCGTACGCGCCGGCCACGGTGGCCAGTTCCGCCAGGTCGATCAGCCGCCATCCGGGGGCCGGCACCCGATCCCGGTGCGCCGTGCTCGTGGTGACCACCACGCAGTTCCCGTCCTCGGCGTCGGGCAGGACGAGTGGCCGCCCGTCGCCGTTCGTCGCCAGGTGGAACGTGGCGTCCCGCAGGACCGCGAGCAGGTCCGCCGGCTCGGCCTCGCCGGCCGCGGTCAGCCGCAGCAGGGCGTCGGCCGGGTCGGTGGGGGAGTCCGGGAAGCGGGGACGGTACTCCGGGTTGCTCCGGAACCGGCCGACCTCGCCGTCCGGGCCGACCGGCCACATTCCGACGACCGCCTCGAACGGCGGTTCGTCGTCCTCGCCGTCGGTCCACTCCGGGTCGAGCAGCAGGAGGAACTCGTCGTCGCTCATCCGGTGCCCTCCTCGTCGGCGGGCAGCAGGGCGTGCCAGACGATCGCGGCGGCCAGCCGTACCGGCTCGGGGCCGTCCGGGTCGACGAGCAGGTCGATGCCGTCGGGCAGCAGTTCGGCGAGTTCGGCCAGCTCGACCGGGCGCCACCCGGGGGCGAACGTGGCTGCGCGCCTGGCCGCCGAGGTGGCCACCACCACGCAGGGCATGTCGTCGAAGGAGCGCACGACCAGCGGCCGGCCGTCGCCGTTCATCGCGAGGTCGAGCCGGGCGTCGCGCAGCGCCGAACCGATCCGCTCCACCGGTTCGTCGCCGCGCATCATCCGGCGCAGCAGATCGGCCAGCGGCGGTCCGGGCGGGAAGGGGCGGTCCGTCATGGTCCCTCCAGGTGGCGGGTGGTCCGCCGCGACCGTGGCGCCGGTCGCGGCGGACCGTCCGGGCTCAGGCGAACGGGTCCGGTGCGGCCGGAACCGGCACCGCTGGCAGTCCCTCGCGTGCGGCGTACTCGTTGAGCCAGCGCTCCAGCGGCGGGCCGGACGGGGCCACCCAGGGCTCGGCGCCGTTCTTCGGCACGACGAGCGGGCCCACCGCGAGCGTGTCCATGATGCTGCCGGTCTCGGTGGCCCGGACCGTGTTGAACGGGTAGACCCAGCACCAGGAGTACTCGGCCGGGGCGTCCGGGGCGAGCAGCGTCAGCGGCTGCGCCGGGTTCTCCAGCCGGCGCAGCGCGTCCTGCGCCCGGGTGCGGGCGTCGTCGGCGTCCATCAGGTTGTCCTTGTCTGTCGATGGTGGTCGGGCGGGTGCCCGCCCCGGCCGCCGTGACGGCCGGGGCGGGCGGTGGGTCAGCGCTGGGGTACGGGGTCACGCTCCGGCCGGACCTGCGAGTCGTCGCCCTCGGCGGAGACGGCCCGCCCCGCCGCGTCGTACGCGAAGCGCGTCACCGCCTCGCCGGTGCGCCGCTCCACGACCCGGCCGAGCAGGTCGTACGCGTAGTGCGTGACAGCGCCGGCCGCGTCGGTGCGCTCGACGAGCTGCCCGGCGGCGTCGTAGACGTACCGCTGGGTGCGGCCGTCGAAGTCGGTCTCGGACACCATCCGGCCGTTCGGGTCGTACGTGTAGCTCCACGTCGCACCCGCCGGGTTGGTGACCCGGACCAGCCGCAGCTCGGTGTCGTACGCGTACTCGGTGCGGTTGCCCTCGTCGTCGATCTCGGCCGTGACCAGGTCGAACGCGCCGTACTCGCGGATCGTCCGGCGGCCGGTGGCGTCAACCCACTCGACCAGGTTGCCCTCGCCGTCGTAGCGGAACTCCTCGACGGAGCCGTCCGGGTTCTCCCGCCAGGCCAGGTCACCCTCCAGCGTCCAGCCGAACTCGGTGAGACCGGTGTCGTCCTGCATGCTGAACAGGCGGCCGAGCGCGTCGTAGACGTATTCCGTCTCGCCCTGCCCGGTGCTCACCGAGGTGATCTGCCCGGCCGGGTCGCGCACGACGGCGGTCGGGCCGACGTGTGTGGTCGTGCCCTGGCCGTCGGCGGCCGGCTGCTCGTACCGGACCACCTCGCCGGAGGCGTCCACCTCGGCGACCATCAGGCCGTCCGGGCCGAACTGGCGGTTGCGGGTGCTCCCGTCGAAGTCGGTCCAGGACACCGCGCGACCGAGGTCGTCGTACGTGGTGGTGGACCGGCTGCCGTCCGGCCTGGTGACCGAGACCAGCCGCCCGAGCGCGTCGTACTCGCTGGAGGTGGTGCGGCCCAGCGGGTCGGTCGTGGACCGCAGGCGGTACGCCTCGTCCCAGACGTTGCGCGTGGTGGCGCCGAGCGCGTCTGTCTCGGCGACCACCTGGAAGCGGTCGTTGAGCTCGTAGACGCGCACCGCGCCGAGCGAGTCGGTCACCACCGTGCGGCCCGGCTGGTAGTCGAACCGGTAGCGCAGGTAACCGCCCTTGCCGTCGGTGGCGACGCACCGGCCGGCCTCGTCGTAGGTGTACGTGTACCACTCGCCGTTGCGGTCCTCCCAGCGCACCAGCCGCCCGTCGGCGTACGTGAAGCGTTCGGGGTCGCCCGAGGAGTTCGTCACCTCGATCAGGTTGAGGTCGCCGTCGTAGCCGAACTGCGACGCCGCCATCAGGTCACCCGCCGCGTTCGGCAGGGAGACCATCGTGATCAGCCCTGCGGACGAGGTGAGCGCGATCACGGCGCCGGTGGACGACAGCAGCCGCGTCGGGGTGCCCCGGCGGTCGCGGCCGATCGTCCAGCGGACGCCACCGCCGGTGATGTCGGTCAGCAGCGACTCGGTGCGCGACGCCGCGGCGAACAGCAGGCTGCGGCCGGACGTCGGATCGGTCAGCAGCCAGCCGCCGCCCACCAGCCGGCGCAGCGGCAGCGTGCGGCCGGTCTCCGGCTGCGCCACCTCGCCCTCGGCGGGCAGCGGGTACGTGAGCAGCGAGCCGTCGGCTGCCAGGTAGCGGACCTGCTCGCCGTCGACGATGATCCGCTGGTCGAGCGTCGAGGCCCAGGCCCGGCCGAACGACCGGCCCCACCGGTAGTCGGAGCGGTAGGTCCGCTCCAGCGTGAGCCCCGGCAGGACCGCGTCGGTGTGGGTGAGGATCATCCGGCCGGTGGTGACGTCGATCGGGTCGCCCACAGTGGGCGTCTGCGCGGTGGTCTTCGCCACCGCCTCGGGCGCCACACCGGCGAACGTCTCGGTGGTCGGCGAGAAGTCCGCCATGTCCACGTCGCTGTCGGCGTCGCGGACCGACACCATGTCGACGTCGCTGTCGGCGTCGCGCACGGAGGCCATGTCGACGTCGGAGTCGCTGTCGCGGACCGAGGCCATGTCGACGTCGCTGCCGGGAGCCGGGTCACTGGTCCGGATGACGACGACCGAGCCGTCCGGGGAGATCGCCGGGAGCGTGGCGAGTCCGGGGACCTGGGCGTCCTCGAAGGTGACACGGCCCTGCCCGTCCTTCGACACGTTGATGACGTGTCCGACGGTCCCCGGACCATCGGGCCGCAGGCCGACGATTGCGGTCGTGCCGTTCGGCATGGCGCCGAGGGCCTCCATCAGGCCGCGGATGCTGCCGACCTCGTCCACACTCCGGCCCGGGTACCGCTTCATGACCTCGCCGATCTCCATCGGCTGGGTCTGCGCCGGCACCTGGGTGACCGCGCCGGTCTGCCGGTACGCGTCGACGGCCAGGGTGAGCGGCACACAGTCGACGTTGGCGGCGACGCTGCCGGCGTCCCGGTGGTCGTTGATCCAGCGCAGGTGCTCGCGGTCCGCGGCGTTCAGCGTGGCCAGGTCGGCGCCGGTGTTGGCGGTGTCGCCGTGCAGGTTGGCGGCCAGCACCCGCAGCGTCGAGCCGTTGTCCAACGTGTACTCGTACGACAGTTGGTCCCGGAACGAGTCGAGAATCCGGACCTGCGCGCGCGGGTCGCTCTGCGCCGCCGTCAACTGGTCGGCGAGCGGCGTACGGAACGGGTCGGTGACCGGCGCGGCGGCGCCGCGGACGTCGGTGGTGCCGGTCTGCGGGCCCTGGAAGCCGTACTGGTAGCGCCCACGGCTGCTGCCGCCGCGGCGCTCCGGGCTTCGCGACCGGTAGTCGCGCTGCCGGCTCGGCCCGGCCTGGGCATTCGAGGAGCTCGCCGGTGGAGGCGCGTCGGTTATCTCGACCATGTTGTAGTACGACCCGGTCTGCGTGACCCCGTCGGGCCGTTGCGGCGGCATGATGCTGGCCACCGGAGGCCGGCTCTCGCGCGGCACGAACTCGTCGCTGGCAAATCCTTGCGCGGCCGGGGGGAACCACGACTGGATGGTCCGCCATTGGGCGGCGGTACCCGACGTGGTTGTCGCGTTGGCGAGGTGATCCAGCGCGATGGGCAGTGTACTGACCTCGGACTCGTAGCCGCGGGCGTTCTCCGCGAAGATCACGATCCGGGCGAATTCCCGTCCGGGCGCGGATCCGATCTGGTCGAGCTCGATCTCGCCGCGCAGATAGCTGGCGATCTGACGTGCGGTCTCCTGGCCACCGTCGGCTTCGCCGGCGATCCGGTCACCGACACCGATGTGCGTTCGCGACACGCCCCGACGGTTGGTCGTGGTGGTGGTGTTGTAGTAGTTGAGCCCGCCGACGAGCGGCTCGTTCAGGTGGCCCACCGTGTCCCTGCGGGCACCCGTGTAGGGGCGGGTTCCGAGGTGCGGGTAGACCTCGTCGCGGATCTCCTGGTAGGTCTGCGACCCCAGGGAGTTCGGGTTCCGGAGCTCGGTACGCGACGCCGGCGCGACGTCGTCGAACCACTGACGGGCGTGATATCCCACGGCGCCGGCCGGGGTGGAGACCGCCGGCGGCGACGGGGTGTCACGCATGACGGTCTCGTACCTCAGGAACTGCCCGTACTCGTCCACGACTCTGACCTGCAACTGGTACGGCATGCCGTAGAGCGCGCTCGGCGGCGGCGGTGCCGCGTTCGTGGGCAGGCTGCTGGGCGTCTGGTCGGTGGGCGCGGCGAGCGCCGGTTCCACGGTGGCCAGCGGGTGCGGCGTCGCCGGGGCGGGCGTGCAACTGGTCAGGCCCAGCGGGTCGGCGACGGTGAGCGGGTCGGCGACGTACGCGGTCGGGTTCGGGCCGCCGGTCAGGCCGAGCGGGTCGGGGCTGACGTACCGGCCGGTCGCCGGGTCGTAGTAGCGGAACCGGTTGTAGTGCAGGCCGGTCTCGGCGTCGACGTACTGGCCGGGGAAGGCCAGCGGCGTCACGGTGCGGTCGGCGCCGCGTCCCCACAGGTCGCCCCGCGACCACCAGCGCAGCCCGCCGCCCGGCTCGACCAGGTGGGTCGGGGTGCCGATGGTGTCGGTGATCACCGCGCGGAGCGTGCCGTCGTCGGTCTGCGCGACCGGCACCGCCGCGTCCGGCCGGTAGTCCCACGTGGTCGTGGTGGTCGCGCCGGTGACGTCGCGGTGCGTCTGCTCCAGCATCAGGTCGCCGGACCAGGCGAAGGACACCTCCTCCAGCACCCGGCCGCCGTCGCCGAGGCGCTGCTTGGCGATGCGCCGGCCGAAGCCGTCGTAGCGGTAGCGCCAGCGGTCGCCGCCGGGGGTGACGGCCAGCACCAGCCGGTCCTCGGCGTCCCACTCGAAGCGCCACGCGCCCGCGGCGTCGACCCGGCCGGTGAGGCGGCCCTTCGCGTCGTAGGAGAACGTCGCGTCGTCGGAGCGCACCAGCATCGTGCCGGTGAACTCCCAGCGCCCGCCGCCGGCGCCGACCAGGTTGCCGGCCTCGTCGTAGTCGTACCGCTGCGGGACGTCCCCGTCGACGGCCCGGATGCGGCCGGTGTCGTCGGCGGTGAAGGACTGGTCACCGGCGAGCGAGTCGGCGATCGCGGTGACCCGGTCGGCGGCGTCGTAGCTGTAGCGGCGCTCGGCGGCGTCGGCGATGTGCTGCCCGGTGAGCCGGCCCGCCGCGTCGAAGGTCTGCCGCAGCGCGACCAGGCCGCCGATGGTCCGGCCGATCTCCCGGCCGGCGTCGTCGTGCGTGAAGCCGAGCAGGTGCTCCCCGGCGGTCAGGCGCTCCGGGCGGCCGGCGGCGTCGAACGTCCACCGGCTCGACCGGCCCGACGGCGTGGTGCGCGTCGCGACCGCCCCGGAATCGGTGTACGAGGTGTGCACCGTCCGGCCGTTGATCGTCTCGGACAGCACCCGGCCCTCGGCGTCCCGGGTGAACCGCACCTGCGCGTCCGGGCTGGTCACGGCTGCGACGCGGCCGTCGGCGTCGTACTCGACGCGGGTGACGGCGTCACCGACGCGACGTTCGACGACCCGGCCCAGCGCGTCCCACAGGTAGTGGGTGACGGTGCCGGCGGCGTCGGTGTGCGCGATCAGCTGTCCCGCGTCGTCGTGCTCGTAGCGCTGGGTACGGCCGTCGAAGTCGGTCTGCCCGCACAGGCGGCCGGCCGCGTCGTACTCGTAGCGCCACGTCCGGCCCGCCGGGTTCGTCACGGCGGTCAGCCGCAGTTCCGTGTCGTACGTGAACTCGGTGCGGTTCCCCGCCTGATCCACCCGGGCCGTGGGCAGATCGAAGGGGCCGTACTCGAAGCTCACCGCCCTTCCTGATGCGTCGATGACGTCCACCAGATTCCCTTCACCGTCGTAGAACCACCGTTGCGTGGAGCCGTCCGGGCGGACCCGCCACGCGAGGTCCCCCTCGGCGGTCCAGCCGTACGTCGTGACCGCCCCGTCCGGGGCCCGGGTCGTCCGGACCCGTCCGAGCGCGTCGAACTCGATGCCGCCCGCGGGCGCGGGCCGGCGCGGCGGGACCCGGTGGGTCGAGCCGTCCGGCAGGGTGAGCGTGCGCGCGTCGTGGTCGAACCGGGTGACGCGCCCGAGCGGGTCGGTACGCGACAGCAGCCGGTTCGCCGAGTCCCACTCCTGCCGGATGGTCGCGCCCAGCGGATCGACGATCGCGGTGACCTGGCGGCGTTCGTTGATCTCGTACCGGGTCACCTGGCCCAGTGAGTTCGTCACGGACGTGACGCCGTCGTCGTACCGCAGGCGGTAGCGCAGCCAGTCACCGGCGCCGCCGGCGCGGACGCAGCGGCCCGCCTCGTCGTAGTCGTAGCCGAACCACTCGCCGTTGCGGTCCTGCCAGCGCACCAGCCGGCCCGCCTCGTCGTAGCGCAGCCGCGTGGCGTGGCCGGAGGAGTTGCGTACCTCGACCAGGTGCCGCCTGTCGTCGTAGCCGAAGGTGGGCAGGTGGACCGCCTCGGCGGCGGTGTCGCCGGGCGCCCGTACGTGCGCGCCGACGACCAGGCCGCCGGCCAGGTGCGGGACCACGACCACGCCGGAGGTCGAGGTCAGCAGCTCGGGCGTGCCGTCGGCGGCGCGCTCAATGTGCCAGCCGACGTCGTCGGTGACCACGTCGCTGAGCCAGGAGTCGCCGTGCTCGGCGGCCGGGGCGAACAGCAGCCGCCGGTCCGGCCCGGTGAGCAGCCAGCCGCCGCCGGTCAGCCGGCGCAGCGGCCCGCCGGGGCCCAGGACCGGCCGGGCCTCGTCGCCCTCGGCGGGCAGCGGGTACGTGTGGACGGAGCCGTCGGCGGCCAGGAACCGCGCGTGCGTGGCGTCGGTGACGACGCGCTGGTCCAGCGTGGAGGCCCAGGCCGGGCCGAAGCAGCGGCCCCAGCGGTAGTCGGAGCGGTGGGTCCGCTCCAGGGTGAGCCCGGGGAGCCGGGCGTCCTCCTCGGTGTAGATCACCCGGCCGGTGGCGACGTCGACCGGATCGCCGACGAGCGGGGTCTGCGCGGTCGGGGTGGCGACGGCGGCGGCCGGCACGGCAGCGGGCGGGACCGGGACCGGCGGCCGGGTCACCTCGGTCTCGTGCGCGTGGTAAGCGTCCCACCAGGTCTTCTCGGCGTCCGCCACGGCCCGTTCGGCCCCGGCGACCTCCTCCGGGTCCGCGTCCGCCCGGGACGTCAGGCCGTCCAGGCGGGCCGTCGCCTCGGACAGCGTCTTCGCCGCGTCGGCGACGGCGAGCGCGGACGCGCGCAGCCCCGGGGAGAGGTCCCGGCCGGTGACGGCCCGGGCCGCCTCCTCGTCCAGCCGGACCACGTAGCCGCCCGGCACCCGGACCTCGGCGCCGCCCCGGTGCTTGCCGGCGGCGTCGCGGGAACGTGCGACGAAGCGGAACTCGACGTCGTACTCCACCGCGGCGGTGAGCTTGTCGTCCGGGTCGGTGCGCCGGGTCGGCTTGCCGGTCGTGCTGACGGCGACCTTGCCCTCGTCCTTCACCTGGGTGGCCGGGTCGGTGCGGTAGAGCTGATGCTCGACGAGCGTCGCGGCGTTCACCGCGTTGAAGGCCTCCCGCTCGCCCACCCGGCTCGCGCCACCCGGATGACCGACGCCGCCGACGACCAGCGGCCCGGCTGTCCTCAGCGCGAACGAATGGCCGCTGGTCTGCTCGAACTCGGTGTCGGCGCTCCGCTTCGCCGAGCCGCCGATCTTCACCGTGGCGTCCGCGCGCAGCAGCTTCGGGCGGGCCACCAGGCGGGCGTCGAGGTACAGGTCGCGGCCCAGCCGGGCCGGCATCGGCAGCGGGAACGCGCCGGCCAGCATGGCCGGCAGCGCCTTCATCCGGGTGACGGTCAGTGTGTCGCGCAGCGCCGCGGTGACGTCGCGGCCGGGTTCGACGCCCGACGCGACAAGCGCCTGCCGGGCCGCCTCGTGCAGGTCGGGCAGGTGGACCAGGACGTCCTCGACGGCGAAGCGGCCCGGCTCGGGCAGCGGATCGAAGCCGGTGGCACCGCGCCACAGTTGCCGCCCCCCATCGGTGGTCTGCGCGGCGGGCACCGTCGTGACCGGCCCGGAGACGGCCTGCGACCGGCCCTGCGTGGCCGAGTACGTGGTGACGTCGCGGATGGTCTGGATCGACACGCCGTCCTCGGGCAGCCCCTTGCCGGTGACGGTCATGGTCAGGCGGACCGCCCCGCGGTACGTCGGCACCGGCCCGGAGACGGTGAGCGTCTGCTCGAACGTGCGGCCGGTGCGTTCGGTCGCCTTGGTGGCCCGGTTGCCGAGGGCGGCGGTGCCGGTGAGGCCGGCGGCGACGGTGCCGGAGGCCGGGCCGTGCCCGGTGGTCCGGGTGGCGTCGTCCTCGACCCGTTCGGTCTCGGTGCCCTGCGCCCGCGCGGTCAGCGTCACCTGTGCCGCCGTCCGGGAGGTGGTGCGGCTGTGCGCCTCGCCGACGACCGAGCGGTCGGTGACCGACATCTCGTCGACCAGCTCGATGCCGGTGAAGCTCGGCTCGCCGACCGGCTCGGCGGTCAGCGTGACGTGGTAGGTGGAGCCCCGGAAGCGCCGCTCCACGCGGATCGGCTCGCTCCGGCCGCCGTTGAGCGCGTCCGCCAGGTGCAGGTGGGCGGCGCCGAGGAAACCGGAGCTGCCGAGCCCGCGTACCGGGTCGAAGGGGCTGCGGTCCTGGCCGGACGGCAGGATCGCCTGGGCGAGTTCCTCGCTCGACGCCCGGGCCAGGGCCCGCCGCAGGTGCGGGATGCGATCGGTGAGGTCGACGTGGGTGGTGACGCCGCCGATGCCGAACGACCGCTGCGGTCCGGGCCGGAACGCTGGTTGTTCCCTGTCGGCCGGTGTGCCGGGGTCGGCCGCGGCCTCGTCCTGCCGCTGCTGTTCCTGCCGGACGATGTCGCGCTCGCGCTGCTGGTGTTCGGCCTGCGCGGCCCGCTGGCGTTCCTGCGCCTGAAGCAGCGCCCGCGTGGCCTCGTCGTGCGTCGCGGTCAGCTCCGCGAGCTCGCGCCGGTGCCGCTCCTCCTGCGCGGCGAAGGACTGGTCGACGCGCCGCCGCTCCGTTTCGCCGACGGCGCGGCGCCTGCGCACCCGGTCGACGTAGTCGGAGGCGTCGCGGCGCTCGGTGTGCTGCCGCCGCAGCAGTTCCCCACGCTCAGCGGCCTGTGCCCGCGCCATGCGGGCGCGCTGCTCGCGCTGGTCGGCGCGTACCGTCTCGGCGTTCTCGGCGTGTCGCAGCTGCAGCCGTACGTCGGCGCTCTGGTGCCGGCGGGCCCGGTCGCGGTCCTGGAGCCGCTTCAGCTCCGTCGGCGTCATCCGCATGACCACAGCGCCCGGCAGGGTGAGCCGCCGGCCGGCGCGGCGGGCCGGGGAGGCGGGCCAGAGGCCCAGCGGAAGCAGGTTGGTGTCGTGCCGTGCCTCGGCGACCACCTCCGCCTCCACGTCGACCCGCACCAGCAGCTCGCGTTCGGGCCGGCCGCCGACGCGCAGCTTGGAGATGCCCGAGACGCTGCGCTCGCTGATCCGGCCCCAGGCGCGCCGCCACGGCGTGACGGACAGGACGACGGCGCCCGCCGGCCGGCCGGTGCTGCCGCCGTGGTCGGCGGCCGGGCCGCTCACCGTGGCGACGCCGGTGGCGGAGAGGCTCAGCTCGACCGAGCGTCCGTGCGTGGTCTTGCGCGCGGTGCCGCTGGCGAAGGTCCGCTTGATCCGGGCGAACTCGTCCGCATCGTCGAGCACCACCGGGTTCGTCGGTCGCAGCCGTACCCGCACGTCGGCGCGGGCGTCCGCGGCCCGGCGGCCGTGCCACAGGTTGCTCAGCGCCAGCGGGCGGCTGAACAGCTCGGCGTCACCCGTGAGGCGCTCCGGCGACAGCTCGTCCGCGACGACAGTGGAGATCCGGCCGTCCTCGACGGTGTAGATGTCGTCGCCGCTGGCCTCGTGGAGCGTGTCGACCACGGCTTCCTGCAGCCGGCCGGCGCCGACGAAGGACTCCACCCGGCGCCCGTCGAGGTCGTGCGGGCCGCCGGTCATCCGGCTCAGCGGGGGCGGGTACGCGATGGTCTGCTCGTCCCGTGCGGCGGGGCCGGGATCGGGAGCGGGGCGCTGCCGGGAGACCCGCGTCTCGGGGACGAGCATGCGCACGTCGAGGCGGTGGGTACGGGGGCGCTGCTCGGACGTCGCGACGACGGTGGGCACGTCCCGGCCGTACGCCCCGACGGACAGCTGCCGGCCCGCCTGGTTGACCCGCACGCTCGACCGGGCCGTGACGGTGAGGTCGAGGGTGGCGGCGAACTCGCGCAGCCGTACGCCAGTGGGTTTGCCCTCGCCGTCGAGGTTCGGCCCGTGGCTGCTCTCGGCGGCCTGCCGGCCGGTGATCGCGCTCTCGTCGGTGGCGCTCCAGGTGACGGCGGCGCGGGGGCCGCCGAGCATCGCCGAGGCGGCCTGGCCGAGCGGGCCGAGGATGCGGGGCTCCAGGCTGATCTCGGCCGATGTACTGCGGTCGCGCCCGCTGGTGACTGTGGACCGGGCGTCCTGTTTGGCGTCGGTGCCGATCTTCTCGCGGTCGAGCAGGTCGCCGTCGGACACGTCGCGCAGGGTGCCCCGGATGGTCACCACAGTGACGTGGTCGTGGAACGTGCCGGTGCGGATCAGTGGGATCTTCAGCCCGGGGCCGACGATCCGGTCCGCCAGGTGGCGCAGCTGGTCGGGGGAGAGCTGGGTACGCAGGTCCGCGTCGCGGCTCAGCGCGGCCTGCAGTTGCGGGGTCAGCCCGTCGGCGAGCCGCGGGTCGTCGAAGTGCCGCAGCATCTCGTCCCGGGTGGCCAGGCGGAACCGGTCGTGACCGGGCACCGACCGCACCGCCTCGGCGACCGTCTCGTAGAGCCCCCGGTCGCCGAACCGGGTCAGGTGCGCGCCGCCGAACGACTCGCCCCGCTCGATGCGGGCCGGCGCGAAGTGGGTCCGGGCGGCGCCGCGCCGTCCGTGCCATTCCCGGCCGCCCGGGTCGAGGGCGGTGCCCGGCAGCCGGTCCCGGGTGGTCCACTGGAGAGCCTCGACGGAACCGGCCAGCATCCGCGGCTCGCGGCCCAGGACGCGCACCTGGACGCCGTACTCGACGCGGTACCGGATGCCGGGGGCGGTGCCCGTCACGGTCTGCTTGGCGCCGGTCCGCTCGGTGACCATCCGGCTGACGCCGACCTCCCGGCTGCCGCCGACCCGGGGCGCGACGACCAGGCTGAGCGGCCCCGCGTCCACGCCGGGGCCGGCGGTGGCCCAGCCGCCCCACAGCCGCTTGGCGGTGGCGCCGGCGCTGCTCTCGGCCGCGAGCGCGGACGTGTCGACGTGGGCGGTCCCGTCGACGCTCTCCACCTGCTCGATGCGGCGGGCGACCAGGCGGACCTCGACCTGCTGGCTGCGGCCCGGGAAGAAGCGCCGCCAGCCCGTGCGCGCGCCGCGCGGCAGCGAACCGGACCGGACCCAGCCGTCGTGCCGGTTCGCCGGGTCGGTGACGACCGTCGTCGGCAACGTGCCGGCGAACGCCGCGTCGCTGAGCAGCTTCTGCACGGCCGGCCGGCCGGGCGCGCCGATGCGGACCACGTCGGCCATGCCGTCCTCGGCGAGGATCGCCTCGACCTGCTCGAAGAACGTGGCGCCCGGATCGGCCGGGCGGCTGCGTACGCTCTCCACCGCGAACCGGGCCGGGACCGGTCCGTCGAGCGCCGGGTCCGCGGCGGACGTCGCGGTCGTACCGACCGGACGCAACCCGGTCGGTACGGCGAGAGCGACGGTGCCGGCGGCCCGGACCGGTCCGGTGTCGGGACGGCCGGGCCGGACGAGCCGGGCGACGAAGCGGACCGGCACGCTCACCTCGGCCAGGTCGGTGACCTTGACAGTGGTGGTGGACGTGTAGGTGCCCTTGTGGGCGGTGGAGTGTTCGGTGGTGGGCGCCGTCGGCACCGAGCCGCCCACGCCGACGACGACGCCCGGCAGCGCGGTCACAGTCACCTTCGGCTCGACGTGCCGGTCACGGTTGTGCCGCAGCGTGTGGGTGAGGTTCTCTCGGGTCTTGGTGGTGACCTTGCGCGGATCGTCGTGGAGCCGGTCGACTGTCAGCCGGTCCCAGTCGAGGACGGCGGTCACCACCAGTTCGGCGGGGCGGCCGCCGACGGTGACCGGGTAGGGGCGGCCCGCGCCGAGGAACTGGTCGATGTCGTCGCGGCTGTCGGCCTCCACCGCGGCGACGACGTCGGCCGGCAGGCGGGGGTCGAGGGTCCGCAGCGCCGCGCCGAGCGCCGCGTCCCGGGTGGCCCGTAGCTGCTCGGCTATGCCGAGGGTGTGGCTGTCCCGCAGGTAGGTGGGCAGGCGACGGCGTACCGCCTCGGGTGACGGCAGCGCCACCTCGCCCTCGGTGGTCAGCGCCGTGCCGATCTCCTCGGCGGCGGCCTCGCCCTGGGCGGCCTCGCCCGCTGTGGTCTCGTCGGTGCGGGTCTCCGGCGGCGAGAACGGCGCCAGGCCCGCCGGTCCGGTCTCCACCAGCAGGTCGGCCGGCGGCTCCAGGTCGGAGTCGGCGTCGTCCTGCGGCGTCGTCGCATCCGGCGCGTCGGCCGGCGCCGGCGCGGGCGACGGGGTCCGGGGCGGCACGCCGAGCCGCTCGGCTAGGTCGTAGACGTCGTTCAGTCGTTCCTCCGACTCGGTCAGCGAGTCGTGGGCGTCGTCCATGTGCGACAACGCGGCCGTGTGCGCGGCGGACGCGCCGGGCGCCTTGGACGCCACGTCGGCGACCAGCCGGTCGGCCTGGGCGGCGGCATCGCGCCGGTCCCGCACCGCGGCCGGCAGGTCACCGAGCGGGGCCAGCTCGGCGGTGATCCGGTCGAGGTCGGCCCGCCGCCGCGCGGTCGCGTTCACCGCCGGGTACGCCCGCAGCAGCGCGTCCGCGAGCGCCAGGTCCCGTCGCGGACCGGGCGGCAGGCCGAGCGCCGCGGTGGCGTCGGCAGCCGCCCGGGCGGCCTGGTCCGCCCAGTGCCGGGTCTCCGCCCGCAGGACGGCGAGCCGGTCGTGCCGCTCCCGCAGGAACCGCAGGTCCTCGTCCGCGCGCGCCGCCGTCGTCTCGGCCCACGCGGCGTCGTCGCGCAGGTCGCGTACGGTGGCCACCTCGGCGGCCGAGGCGGCGAGCGAGGCGCGTACCCCGTCGTCCTGGTCGCGGATGTGCTCCTCGGTCCGTCCGGCGATCTCGCGCAGCCGCCGCGCGTCGGCCGTGTCCCCGGCGCGGGCCGCCGCGTCGACGCCGGCCCGCGCCAGCTTCGGCGCCTCGTCGGCGCGCTGGTCGAGCTGGAACTGGCTCGCCGACAGGTCGGCCAGCCGGTTCGCCGCGTCGCGGTGCAGCCCGGCGGCGCGCCGGTGCGTGGCGTCGGCCCGGGTGGCGTCGTCGAGGGCGGGCGTGAGCGCGTCGAGCGCCGGCCCGGTCCGGGCCTCGACCTCGGTGACGTCGGACTGCGCCCAGGCGAAGAGCTGCGCGACGGACCGGGCGGTCCGGTCGGCGTCGACCTGACCGACCGGGGTGTACGCGTCGAGGACGTGGGAGAGCTCGGTGACGGTGAGCCGGCCGGGGTCGGTGGGCGACGCCTCGAACTCGACGAACCGGGTGTCCCCGGTCGGCGGGGTGAGGGCCTCGCCGTCCGGGCCGCGACTGTCGCTCCCGGTGACGATCGCGTGTCCGGTCGACCCGGCCCACACCACGCCGCCCGGCGCGATGATCCTCGTGCCGGGCAGCTCCCGGGCGAGCTGCGCGGCGAAGCCGTTGCTGCGGTCGGTGCCGCTGTCGCAGACGATCAGGACGATCGGGCGTCCCTGCCAGCGGTCGCGGTCCTCGCGGATGCGCGCGGCGAGCTGCGCCGGGGTGATCCGGGCGTCGCCGACCCGGATCGCGTCCGTCTCGCCGTGTCCGAACACGTGGTAGCGGTCGGGCCGGTCCGGGAAGTCCCGGGCGGTTGACCTGGTGGCGCGGTCGCCGGGCGCGGCGAACACCAGGCCGGAGTCGACGGCGCCGGCCACCGGCGGCGAGGCGGCGCCGCTTGTCGTGGCGCTCGTGGTCGCGGTGCCGGCCGGCGCGGTGGCGGTCGGCGCGAACGTGGCGAGGCCGGCCACGTCGCCGAACATCCCGAAGTCACCGGACTCGCTGTCGCTGCCGTCGCTGTCGTCGCCGGTGTCACTCGCCGGGGGCGGCGGTGGCACGTACGGCGCGTAGGTGACCCGGCCCCACGCATCGATCGTGCGGACCAGCGCCAGCCGGCCCTGCGGCCTGGCGCCGCGCACCGGGTACTCCCGGACCGGGCCGCCCGCACCGTCGTGCACGGTGAGGTGCACCCGGCTGCCCCGGGCGGCGGCGAACTCGACCACGTCGTGCGCGTTGCCGGTCCGCTGCCGTTCGGCGTCGTCGATCGGGGTGCCGCGGCGCTGCGTGCCGGGGTCGGGTGCGAGGGCCGCCTTCACGAAGTGCCCGTTGTCGTACGGGCGCTGCTGCCGCATCGCCGCGGCGTCGTCCAGCACGATCGTGTCCCGGCCGGCCCGCAGGGTGTCGATCCGCAGGGTGTTCGCGTCGGCGCCCGGCAGCCCGGCGGCGATCGCGTCGTAGAGCGAGTCCGGCTGCCGGCTGAGCCCGCCACGATCGGCGATGGCGGTGGCGGCGGCGAACTCCTGCTGGATGGTCCCGGAGTCGTTGGACGTGGCGACCAGGTGCGCTGCGACGAGGCGCTGGCTGGTCGGCAGACCCACGGTCCGGGCCGGCTTCGACGGGTCCAGGTCGGGGTCGACTGTGACCTCGCCGCTGGGCTCCGGCGCGGGACCCGCCCCGGGCGGCGGCAGCGAGACGGTGGTGACGAGCCGGTTGTGCGGCTGTGCGCCGAGCTGCTGGAGCTGCTCCGGCGTCAGCGACTCCTGCCACGTCCTCGGCGGCTCGCCCGGGGCGCGCGCCACCCCCGCGCGGCGGGGCACCACGTCGGTGGGGGCGGCGAAGGGCTTGCCGGCGGCGATGCCGGGCTTGCGCAGCTCGGCCCGGTACTCCTTGAAGCCGGTGCCCTCGGTGTAGAACAGCTGCCGGTTGGCGTTCGTGGGCACGGCGTGCGACTGGGGCAGGAAGTTGCCGGCGGCGAAGTCGGCCGCCAGCCGGGACAGGTCGGTGGGCGTGGCGGCGCCCACGAAGTCCGTCATGAACCCCAGGTCGCGGTCGGGATGCCTGTTGTTCTGCGACTCGACCTGGACGTCTGTGGTGAGGACGTCCGGGGGCAGGTCGGCCGGCGTCGCCGCGCCGTGGGCGACGGCCAGCTCGTCGCCGTACGCCTGGTGCAGGCTCTCGGCCAGCAGGAGGAACTCGGCGCCCGCGTCACCGAACCGGACCTCGGGCCGGCCGAGGACGAGCAGGCCGTCGACGAAGAGATTCGGCTCCGGCGAGTACGGCAGCATGGGGTGGACGGTGGCCTGCCGGTCCCGGGAGCGCATGTCCTCGTCCACGGCCGTGGCGAAGTCCCGGACGAACGTGTCCTGCCCGGCCCGGGTGGCGAGCTTGCCGAGCCCGCCGTGGACGGCGGCCAGCTTCTGCCGCTCGATCCCGAGTTCCCTGCGCGCGTCCTTGTCGTCGCGCGTGGCGAGTTCGGTGATCCTCGCCTCGTGGTCGCGGGCGCGTCGTTCCAGCCGTTCCCGGGTACGCCGGACCAGGTCCGCGGCGTCACCGACGCGGTAGCCGCCGGAGATCATCAAGGGCCGGGCCGGGGAGTCGGTCTGCGACCCGGTCGCCTCCGGATCGAACCGGGTCGCCCGGTTGATGCGGTCGAAGACGTGGGTGCCGTCGGCGATCGTCCGGGCGCCCCGGTCGAAGTCCTGGATCGAGACGTACGGGTAGCGGCGGTCCGCGCCGTCCGGGCCGCCCTGCGCGAGACCCTGGATCGCGGCCACCGTGTCGCTGTCGCGCAGCACCTGGTTGCGGGTGCGGCCGTACGGGAACTTGTCGTTCTTCGTGCCGACCGCGTAGCCGTTGACCGCCACCGGCACGTCGAGGCCCTCGGCGAGCCGGGCCGCCCGGGCGACCGCGTCCCGGAACGCCAGGTCCGGCACCTCGGCGGTGGTGTTGACGCCGAAGACGAACGCGACCCGGGTGCCCGGGGCGAGGCCCTCGGTGACGGCCCGGACCACCTCGGGGATCTGGTCGACGTCGGCGGCCGGGAGCATCGAGTTGACGACGAACCCGATCGGCGCCGCCTCGTTCTTGAGGTCGATCGTCGCCTGCCGGTAGGTGCCCGGGTTGACGTCGCGGGTGTGCCCGGCCAGCTCGTCGAACCGCGCGTTGCGGCCGCCGGCCACCCGTACCGGCTCGAACCGGGACGGCCGCGTCCGTGGCGGCAACGCGCCGCGATCGGGCGAGAGCACGTCGTGCCGCAGGCCGGCGATCTGCTCGACGCCACGGGCCAGCAGCCGCGGCTCGTTGCCGGGCTGCGGGGTGGTGGTCGCCATCAGCGAGTTGTCGTCGCGGACCAGCGCGCGCTCCAGGGCCCGGCCCTGTACCGCGTACTCGTCGCGCAGGCCCAGGAAGTGCCCGATCTCGTGCGCCAGGTCCAGGTCGGACGAATGCGTCGACCAGGCGGTCTGCGTGGCCGGCGACGGGGTGCCGTGCAGCGCGACGACGGCGTGCGCCTCGCCGGGCCGGGTCACGAACTCGACGGTGACGTTCAGTTGGTCGCGGTCTCCGATGCGGAAGCCCTGGTTGTAGATCCGGTCGACCGCCTCGGTCACCCGGGCCTCGACGTCGCCCCGGGCGGACTCGGCCGTGGCGTCGCGCGGGTCCAGGAAGACCTTGACCGTGAAGTCCTGCACGTTCCGGTCGCCGAGGTCGAGCACCCGGTGGTCGTACGCGATCCGGTTGTCGACCGCGTCGAGGCGCAGGCGGGGCCGGCCGGCCGGCGGGAGGGCCAGGCCGGCCCGCTCGTAGGAGCGCGCGACCACGTCCGGCACCCGGGTGTCCGGACTCGGGTCGCGGACGATGACGTCGTACGCGCTGGTGTTCGCGATCCGGCGCGGCGCGGTGTCGCGCTGCTCGTGGCGCGCCCGGGCGATCTCGTCGCGGGTCTTGGGTACGTCGAGCCGGGTCGGCGGGGTCCCGGCCGTGCGCGCGGTGGTGTCCATCGGGGGCGCGCCCGGCGCGGCCTCGGCACGCTGGCGGGCCTCCGGGTCCAACGGCAGGCCGGTGACCGTGGCGAGAGCCTGGTCGACCTGGTCGGAGCCGACATGATCGAGAGCCTGCTGCCACCGGTCGAAGTACGCGCGGACGCTGCCGTCGTCGTCCCGCACGAAGCCTCGCACCGTGTCGGGGTCACCGCCGAGCCGTAGGTACTCCGACGCCGCCAACAGCCGGTCGCGGCCTCCGGTGGAGCCGGAGGCCGCGACCGGCGCGGGCTCGTGCTTCCACGGCTGGGTGTCACCCGCGGACGCCGTCACCGAGAGCGTGGGCCTGCCCGCCGCGAGGGACTCCTGCCAGGTGTTGGCGCCCTCGGTGACCACGAGCGTGGCGCGGTCGCGGAGCCCGGCCATCTGCTCCGGCGAGATGCGGGGCAGCGGCGCGACGTGGACGTCGGGGTTGCCTGTCGTGAAGCTCCGGTCGGCGTCGCCGACCACCAGGACGACAGTCGGCCGCTCGGGCCGGGCGGCGGCGGCCAGCCGGCCGACCACGTCGCTGTGCTCAGGAGTGACCTCGGTCCTGCCGTAGTAGACGAGCACCACGTCGGTGTCCGGGTCGTCGACCAGGTTCGCGAGAGCGTCGGCCCCGGGAACGCGGTTGGCCCTGATGACCTCGGCGGCGGTCGGCGGCGGGGTGGCCGGTGGCCGGCCACGGTAGGTCGGAACACCGGTCAGGATCTCGTCCAGATTCTTGACCGTCCCGTTTGTGCTGCGGAACTGGCGGGGGAACTTGTCCCACAGGAACGGCTGGAGCGTGAGCACGTCGTGGTTGCCGTTGTGGGCGGTGCGCAGCCCGCGCTCCCAGTTCTCCTGGAACCACTCCTCCTTCTTCTCCCCGGGCACCTCCGAGCCGTCGTCGTTCTTCGCGTCGACGGCCGGCAGGACGATCAGGACGGCGCCCGGAGGTGGCGTTTCGGCGCGGACCAGGTCGAGGCGCAGGCCCTGGCCAACTTCCTGAGCGGTGGTCTCCGCCTCTTTCCGGAACGACGGCTGCAGCTTCCGTCGCCAGTCGGGCAGATCGCTGCCGCCGGCGCCGGGCCACTGCATCTCCTTCCAGTTCTGCTCCTTGCGTCGGTCGTCGGCGGGCGTCTGTTTCCGCCCCTGGCCCGGGTCGACGGGCTTCTGCTGCGGTCGCATGACGACGTCCATCCCGCCCCGGCGCCCGGTCCACTCGCTGTGGAACAGGTCGTACGAGCCCACCGGGCTGTCGAAGTCGGCCTGCCGGCCGAGCTGCCCGGCGTAGTACGGCGTCTTGTTGCTGGGATAGGTCAGGACCACGGTGCCCTGGTAGCCGGTCGCGGCCAGCCCGTCGAGCATGGCGACCGTCGCCGCCTGGTGGCCCAGGCCCGGGGAGCCCTGGTCGATGACGTGCACCATCTCGTACTTGTCGGTGAGCGCTCGCCCGATCGCCGTCGGCACGGGCCGCTGCCGGGGCGGCAGCGTGGCAGCGGAGAGGTCCGCCCGCTGCGGGACGGTATTCCGGGTCGGCGCCCCGGCCGGCCGCGGCGGGCGACCGGGCGCGGCCGGTGGTGGTGGCGGCGGAGGGCCGGGCACCCCGGGGGGAGGCGGCGGGGCCGGCGCACGCGACGGGACCTGCGGGTTCGGGTACGGGTCCGGTGCCTGCTCGCGCGCCGCCGGCGGGATCGGAAGCTCGCGCACCGGTCCCGCGGTCAGCGCGGCGTCGTGGATCGTCGCCAGATCCACAGCCGTGAGATAGTCGACCGGCCCGGTCGAGGTCGCAGCCTGCTTCGACGACGTCGGCAGGGTGTCGACCTCGAGGCCCATCACCCCCGGACGCTCGCGGGTGGTGAACAGGTGATCGACGGCCTGGTGACCCTCCTTGGCGCCGAGGTAGTGCATCACCTCGTGCACCATCACCGAGAGGCGGTCGCCGGCGTTCCACCGGTGCTGGTCGGTTCTCACCCCGGTCTCCGAGGTCACCTCGACCGGCGGGTTGCGGCGCGGATCGGCCTGCCAGTCGCGGGTCATGCCGTCGCGCCACGGCGGCGTGTCGACGACCAGGTCGATGTGGAGCAGCCGGCCGTCGGGCAGCGTGTACCTGTCGTTGACCATCTCGTCGACGGTGCGCTGCACCGCGTCGGCGAAGTCCCGCAATTCCTGCGGGGACATCTGGTCGTTCTTCGAGACCAGATCCAGGTGTACGTCGAACGACCGGTAGTCGCGCCCGTCGGCGGTGAACTCCCGCGTGGTGAAGTCGATGGTCGTGATCTCGCCGCGCAGCAGGTGCGTGCCGGGGACGACGGTGTCCTTCCACGGGACGTACCGCTCGGTGCGCAGCCGTTTCGGTTCCGCGTCCGACTTCGCCCGCTGGAACTGCGGGCTCGGCGTGGCCCGGGCGGGCGTTCCGGCGGCCGGGGCGACGGGTTGAGTCGTTCCCGGGTCGCCGGTCCGGTCCGGTCCGGGGTGGGAACCGGCCTGCGCGAGGTCGTTCCGGGGGCCGGTGCCGTCCGCGTCCATCGGGGCGTGGGCGGTCGTCGCACCGTCCACGGGGACGGCCGGCCCGGTGGTCGGGCCGTCAGCGGTGACGACCGGGCCGGTCGGTGTGGACGCCGCAGTCGCCGGTGCCGGGGTGGCCGGCGCGTCGATGCCCACTGCGGGACCGGCCGCCGGCGGCACGCCGACCGCAGCGACCTCCACCGAGACGCCGCCCGCCTGCTCCCGTGCCGGTGGCAGCACAGGCGTGGCACCGGTGCTGTCGGCCCGCCCTGCCGCGGGCGTGGCCGCCGACGGCGAGTTCGGCGAGGACGTACCGGTGGCGGGTGCGGCCGGTGCGGGCGTGGCGGCCGACGGCGTGGCCGGGGAGGGCGTAGCGGGGGACGGCGCGGTCGTGGACGGCGCGGTCGTGGACGGCGCCGCCGGTCCGGCCTGGGCGCCCGGTGGTGAGCCGGAGGCGGTGGGCGGCTGCGTCGCCGACGCCAACGGCGTGGTGGTGTCGAACCCCGGCAGCCCACCACCCGACGTCGAGCCGTCCGGTCCGGCCAGGGCGCCGCCGCGCGTCGTCGTGGCGTCGGTGACCACCGTCGCGGGGGCGGCCGAGGGCGCGCCGGTGGCGATCGGCGGGCTTCCGGCCGCAGTACCCGTCGAGTCCCCGCGCGCGGACCCGTCCCCGGTGGAGACAGGGGCGTCCGTCCCGACGGCCGTGTTGCCGGTCCCGGCCGTGTTGCCGCTGCCGGCGGGGTTGCCGGCGCCCTGGCTCCCGGTGCCGTCGCGACCCGCGCCTTGGCCATTGGAGACCGGACCGTCGGCGCCGTTCTGTCCACCGGCCGTCGCGCTTCCAGCGCCGGTCTGCCCGCCCGTCGTGGAACCCCCGCCCGCCTGGACGCCCGGGCTTCCCGCGCCCGGGCTTCCCGCGCCCTGCTGCCCGGCGCCCTGGCCCGGTGGCACCTGGCCTCCCGCGCCCTGCTGCCCCGGCCCCTGGCTGCCTGGACCCTGACCGGAACTGCCCTGACCGGCACTGCCCTGACCGGAACTGCCCTGACTCCCGGAGCCCTGGCTGCCGGAGCCCGACCGGCCCGGACCCGGGTCGCCGACGGCGCCACCCGCGGTGCCGGAGCCGTCCGAGGGCCGGCCACCGGCGCCCTGGTTCCCGGCAGCGCCGTGACCTGCGGGGCCGACCGCCCCGGTGGGGGAGCCGACGGGCGGGGGAACAGGTGGTCCGTCCACGCTCGTCGTCGGCGGCGGCGCGGACGGCGTGGTGGTGAGGCTGTTCGTCTCGATCTTCGGCGGCGCCTTGGCGCCGGCGCCGGGACCGTAGCTGTTGCCGACCACTGTGGCGTAGTGGTGCGCCATCCCGCCGATCAGCGAGGAGGACATGGTGGCCCACGGGTTGAATCCGCCGCCGCCGACCATCATGGTGAACAGGCCCTCGAACAGCGTCTCGGCGAGCGCCGACAACCCTTCCCGGGACAGAACGCTGTCGTTGATCTTCGGGAAGAACTTGCCGCCGATCATCTGCACGCCGCTGACGCCCGCGCCGATGAAGGCGCCACCGGCGAACGCGATCGCCAGGTCCTTGTAGTCCAGGGACTTGCGGTTTCCCTCGATGATCTGGGTCACCTGGGCGGCGGCGCTCTGCCAGAGTTCCTCCAGGCCCTCCTGGAACGCCTCCCAGGCCAGCCGCATCAGCATGTGCCGCAGGCGCTGCCGGAACAGGTCGATCAGGGCCTTGACGATCTCCTGACCGATCTTGATCAGCGCGGGAACCGCTGCGGCGCCGAAGCCGGAGGCCAGCGCGATGGCGATCTCGACGACCTGGGTGAAGGCCGCGATGACGATGTTGTACTGGGTGTTCTCCGAGTCCAGCGCGAAGTTGTAGGCCGAGCCGCCCAGCGCCAGCGCGATGTTGCCGCCGGCCGGCACATTCCTGGTGATGCCGACCTGGTACTGCTGGAACGCGTCCATCGCCGGGCCGGACAGGCTCCCGGCCAGCCCGTAGCCGAGGTTGGCGGTGGCGCCCATCCCGTTGAGGATGGTGCTGCTGAGCGCGTACAACTCGTCGCCCATGGCCCGCAGGGCGGTGGGGTCGGCCTTCGGGTACTCCTCGCCGACGGCGACGAGGATGAGGTCGTACGCCCACTGCCACTGCGGGTCGTTGGGAATGTGGAAGTCGGGCATGTCCTACCGGCGGCGGGTGGTGGTGGCTCAGGCGCCGGGGATGATCGGTGTGGGCGTGCCGTCCGGCGCGTAGCTCAGGTACAGCGGCTGGTAGCCGGGGACGGTGGGGTCGGCGGCCGGGTTCTCCTTGACGACGAAGAACCGGCCCTGTCCGGGATCGATCACCCTGCCGTCCGGGGTGGTGACGGGCGTTCCGGCCAGCGGGGTGATCGAGTCGTAGAGGTTCGCGTCCACCCGGGTGCTGCCGTCCTCGAACGGGTTGAGCGCGATCAGCCGGTACCCGTCGGGCAGCGGCCGGCCGCCGACGTGCGCGGTCGCGTACTCCGGCCTGGAGAAGTAGGACGAGATGGCCGGCTGGGCGGCGGTGAGCGGGATCAGCGGCTCGGCGGGCTCCACCGGCAGCAGCGGCGTGCCCTGCTGCCGCGGAAGGAGCCTGGCCTGCTCGGCGACCGGCTCGCCGACCGCCCGGCGGCGGGACAGCAGATGAGGCCGGCGAGGCTCACCCTCCGCGGCAGGTTCCGGCACGTCGCCGGTGACCGCCGCCCGGATCGGGTACGCGGGGCGCCGCAGGCCGTCGAAGTCCTTGGCCAGCATCCGGCTGACGTCGGCGGCGTCCTCGTCGGCCTCGCGGTACGCCCGGCCGCTCTCCTTCAGGCCCTCGGCGGTGTAGTGCAGGGTGCCCTTGACGCCGCCGATGATCGCTTCGAGGTTGTCCATGCCCTGCAGGAACTTCGTCGAGAACTCCTTGCCCATGTCGTCGTCGCCCCAGGCGTTGGAGTACCGGGCGCGCAGCGCGGTCACCTGGGCGAGGTAGCTCTCGTAGAGCTGGACGTGCGACTCGTACGCCTTGCCGAGCCCTTCCACACCGTCCGGGTCGACCCACAGCCGGCCGCCGGGATTGTTGCTGGTCATTCGGGTCCCCGGGTCAGGAGTTCCCGCACGCTCGTCACCATGCGCGGCTCCTTCGGCAGGAACGCCTCGGCGCCGGCCTGGCCCCGGACCAGCTTGTGGGCGTCGAGACCGTCCGGCAGCATCGGCGCCAGCAGGTCGGCCGCCTGATTCATGACCTGTTCCTTGGCGTCGGCGTAGGTGTCGAGGATGAGCCGGGTCAGGTCGGCGGTGGTGAGCCGCTTGTGGGCGCCCGAGGGGAACTGGATGTCGGTGAGCACGCCGTTCTGGCCCACTGTGACGCTCACCTCGCGCCGCGGCGACGACGCGGTGGCCGAGAGCGCGCTCATCCGGGCCTGCATCTCCGTGAGGCTGTTGCGCTGCCGCTCGTACTCCTGGAACAGGCCTTCGATGCGCTCGCTGTAGTTCAAGCCGGACCACTCCCTCGACGTCGCGCGCTCCAGTGAAGACGCGCCGGTCCGGCGGCCGGAACTCGGATCGGGGATCAGTGCATGAAAGTGCAACCACTTTTCCCGGCCTCCCGGCCGTGGCCGCCGGGCGCGGGGGCGCTGCCGTGCAATGTTGGGTGACGTTCGGACATGGCGGCGCGACGGAGTTGCGCCCGTACGGGGCGGCGGATCAACACTCTTCCCTGCCACCTTTCCCTGACATGAGGAGTCCGGCCGTGACGATGCCGACCGTCAGCACCACCGAAGCGGGTATGCAGCGGGCTGCCCAGGAGTTCTCCGACAAGGCCACCGAATTCACCGGCCAGCTGCGCGCGGTCAACGGGCAGATGGCCGTCCTGATCTCCTCCTGGACCGGCCAGGCGTCGCAGGGCTTCAACCAGGCCATGGACAACTGGGAGAACGCGTTCCAGCGGGTGATCAACGAGCTGCTGAACATGCTCGAGGTCATGGGCGTGACCACCAAGGGCTACCAGGCGGCCGAGGACGAGGCGTCGAGCGTGGCCAACTCCTTCGGCGCGGCCCTGCCGGGCATCTGAGCCGTACCCCCGATCCCCTGATCCCCCGAGAGGACTGACGTGTCCAACTACACCTTCGACTTCGTGCAGGCAGACGCCGTGCTGACCGACATGCACCGCATCAACGGCCAGATCCAGTCGTCGCTGGAGGAGATGGAGCGCACGGTCGAGGCGAGCCTCGCCGAGTGGACCGGCGCCGCCCAGCAGCAGTACCACGTCTCGAAGGCGGCCTGGAACCAGGCGGCCGACTCGATGGTGGGCTACCTGGAGCAGGCCCGGCAGACGCTGCTGCGCATCTCGGACAACTACGGGACCACCGAGCAGCGCCACGCCATGATCTGGAACGACGTCCGCGGCGGTTGATCCGCCGGGCGGCTGCCGCGGACGCGGTGCGGCAGTCTCCGTCGTCCGTCCCCGGCCCGGTGAGCTAGACGACCCGGGCCGCTGGGGTCTGCGCCTTCGTCCCGCCGTCGACAACCGAGTGGAGTGAGTTCCTTGGCCCGCATTGACTGGGGATACGCCAGCCCCGAAGCCATCGCCGCGATGAACGCCTACGGCATGGGCGACGCCGCCATCGGGAAGCCGGAAGGCACCACTCAGGCGGCGTACGACTCCTGGATGGCCTTCTACAACAAGCACCAGAACCGGCGTACCGGGGTCGATTTCGACAAGTGGAAGGACGAGGTCCGCGCCGAGCACCCGGAGTGGATCGAAGCCCGCGAGTGGTACGACAAGAACGTCCTCGACATCGACGGCTGGCGGAACCTCGTCAAGGAGTACAAGGCCAACATCACCGACCCGTCGAACGTGAAGCCGCCCGCGTTCACGGACAAGCCCGACTGGATCGACGAGACGAAGACGCCGACGAACTCGGGCTTCACCCCGCCGGGCATCAATCCGACGTTCAAGGGCGACACCGCCTCGACCAGTGGCGTGGCCGTGAACACCGCCGCGCTGGAGTGGTTCGCCAACGAGGTGCTGGGCCGGATCACCGGTCCCGGGAACGTCCTTCTCACCACTGTGGACCAGCTGAACGCGGTCGACCCGCGGCCCGGCGCGTTCGCCCGCGCGGAGGTGCTGCGGCAGGCGGTGGTCGGGGCGACCGCCCAGGACGGCGGCGTCAAGGGCGACACGAAGGACATGCTCGTCGACATGAACACGGCCCTCCTCGCCGTGCAGCACGCCCTGCTGAAGATGGCCGCCCAGTACAAGAACCTCGAAGAGCTGAACTCGCTGACCACGGAGAAGCTCACCGAGGTCATGGGTGACTCCTTCAAGGGCCTCGACAACCTGAGCACGTACGGCCAGAAGATCATCAAGACCGACGGCAACTAGCGCGGGCGAGCGGCTCTCGCCGCTCGCGAAGAGGGACGGGGCATGGGCAACGGTCTCGGTGAGAGCAAACTCGACGGGTGGAACGACCCGGCGGAGGAGGCAGGAACCTTCCCGCCGAAGGTGATTCCCGTCGGCGACCTGTACGACTACCGGACCTGGGCGACCGAGACCCGGGGCTGGCGCAAGCTCGAGGCCGCGGTCAACGGCGGCGCCGCGGTGTTCAGCGAGGCGGGACTGCAGTACGCCGCCTCGCGCGTCAACGTCGCGTCGGTGGTCGAGGCGGCCCGGGCCTTCCAGGCGACGCAGGACCTGCTGATCTGGCTGGAACAGACCCTCCGTACCGCTGTCGCCTCCATGGTCGGTGACGAGAAGGCGTGGAAGGGGCCCGCCGCCAGCGCTTTCCGCGACAAGATGAACTTCTACGCGGACCTGCTCGGCAAGCAGGCCGAACACCTCGCCGGCGGCAAGGTTCCGGACTCCACCACCGCGGCGAACTCCATCAACTCCTCGCCGAACCTCACGTCGCTGCCGTCGCAGCTCTACGACGCCGCCAACCACCTCTCCTGGGCCCAGCAGACGATCGCCTACCTCGACGGCGCCTGGGCGACGATCGCCTCCCAGAACGGCGTCGGCAGCGGCAGCGGCCCGGTGCCGATCAGCGGCACCGAGTACGAGAAGCCGATGGCGCAGCAGATGGCCGAGGTCGTCCACACGGTCGCCGAGCAGTACCGGATCACCACCGACAAGGCGAAGACGGCCGGGGTCACCATGCCGACGACCGGCATCAGCATGCCGACGACGTCGCCGTTCCCGACGCAGAACATCACCACGATGAACCTGTCGGCACCCCCGACGCTCACCCCGCCGGTGTTCACCACGCCCTCCATCGGCGGCATCACCACCGCGCCCGTCACCGCGCCGCCGAACATCACGGTTCCCACGATCACGCCGCCGAACCTCAGCGGCATCGGCGGCCCGGGTCCCGGCCAGGGCCCGGGGAACATCACCCCGCCGTCGTTCTCGGGCCCGGGTGAGATCGGTGGCCCCACCCCGGGCGGAGGTGGCGCCGGCGGCGGGCTGCCCGGATTCGACGCCCCGGTGTTCAACGGCCCGGGCGGCATCGGCGCGGGCGGTGGTGGTCTCGGCGGTGGCGGCGTCCCGGGCGGGTTGCCCGCGGTCGTGCCGCCGGGCATCAAGCCACCCGGCTCGGCCAACCTCGGCGGCGGCTCGGCCGGCGGCGGTTCGGTGAAGCCGCCGTCGTTCTCCGGCCCGGGCGAGGTCGGCGGTCCGAAGCCCGGGGGCGGAGTCGGCGGGGGTACCGCCGGCGGTGGGTTCACCCCGCCCGGCGTGCCGGGACTCGGCTCACCCGGCGGCGTCGGCAACGGCGCCGGCGGCAGCCCTGGCCTGCCGGAGAAACCGGACGCGAACGGGCTGCTGGGCAACGGCAAGGACTTCACTCCCGGCGCGATCAGCGGCGTGGACATCCCGGCCGCCCCCGGTGGCGCGGTGCCCGGTGGTGGCGGTTTCCAGTCGCCGATGATGCCGGGCATGCCCGGCGCCGGTGCTCCCGGCACCGGTGGCGGTGGCGTCCCCGGTGCTCCCGAGGCGCCGGACGCCAAGGGCTTGGTGCAGGGGGACGCGGCCGACTGGCAGTCGCCCGGGTTCGACGGCGTGCAGGTTCCCGGCGCCCCGGCCGGTGTGTCGTCCGGCGGCGCCGGGCTGGGCGCGCCGATGCCGGCCATGCCCGGCATGCCGGGCCCCGCCGGCGGCGGGAACAATCCCGGCGCGGCCGAGTCGCCCGACGCCCGGGGGCTGGTCAGCGGTGACGCCGACGACTGGCGGCCCGGTGTCGACGCCGGTGTGCCGGACGGGTCCGGCGGCGCTCCGGCCGGTGGCGACGGGCTCGGCGGCGTCGACGGGCCGCAGCTTCCCGCCGTGTCACCAGTGACCCCGGACGTCGGTGTCGAATCGCCGGTGGCGACGACGCCGGCCGGCGTCGGCATGCCGATGATGCCCGGAGCGCCGGGCGCTCCCGGCGCGGGTACGCCCGCCGGTGGCGTGCCGGACGCGCCGGACGCCTCCGGGTTGATCGAGGCGGATCCCGGCGACTGGAGCCCGTCCGCCCCCGACACCGCAGCGCCGGACGCGCCGTCGGGCACGGGAGCGGGCGGCGCGGGGCTGGAGAAGCCGGTCCGGGCGACGCCGGACGTGCCGCCGCCGCTCGCCGGAGACTCGTCCACCGGCGGGGTCGTCGTACCCGAGGGGACCCTGCCCGGCCGGACGGAGACGATGCCGGTGGCCGTCGGGACGCTGCCGCCGATGCCCGGCCCGGCGGGCGGCCACGCGCCTGCCGGAACCTCACCCGCGGGCAGGCCCGGCGCGCCCGGGCCGGTCCGGCCGGGCGGGGCCGACCGGATCCCGGCAGGGCCGGAGGGCTGCTCGCCGGACGCGGACGCGGACGTGGTGGTGGGGGAGCCGCGCGACACCGACGGCGCCGAGCCGCCGGGCGCGTCCGTGGCCGAGGTGGTCGCGCCGCCCACTGTGGTGGAGGTGGCGGACGTCGAGACCGTCGTGCTCCCCGGGGCGCTCGGGCCGGCGGGCGCCGCCGTCGTGGCCGGTCTCGCCGGCCGGGGTCCTCAGCCGGGCGGCCCCGACGACCCGGCCCGGGCCGGTGCGCTGCGGCGCCGCTCCGGACGCGACGGTGACCGGGAGCCCGCGGACGGCGCCGACAGCACCGTCGAGCTGCGCGAGGACGACGCCGTCTGGGGCGGCGACGGCGACACCCGCCACCGCCCCGCCGACGACCACGTCCCGCTGGTCCGGCCGGACGAGGACCCGGACGACAAGGCCGGGTGGGACGACCTCAGCGACGCCGACTGGCTGACCGGCGCGCCCGCCGACCAGGGCCCGGAAAGGTGACCATGTCCGAGACACCGGGGCCGCGGCGTGCCGTGTGGCGGCGGGTCGCGCCCGCGAAGGCCCCCCGGCCGGCCGACGGCACGTTCGACTTCTTCGGCGCCGACCTGGACAAGATGCGCCGGTGCGGCGAGCCCGGGGCCGGCGACGCGGAGTTCATGGAGGCGCTCGCCACGGCGGAGAAGGAGGAGGCCGAACGCGCCGAGGCGTTCTGGGCCGAGCAGGACCGCCGCCGCAAGGAGGAGCAGGAGCGGGCGGAGAAGGAGAAGAAGCGCCAGGCCGACGAGGACGACGACGTCAAGGTGGCCGAGCGTTACCGCAACGACCGGTACGCCGTGAAGCTGCTGCGCCAGGAGAACACCGCCTGGGGCGGCGACGACACCGGGGTGGGGAAGCTCGGATGAGTACGGTCACCGTCAAGCGCCCGCCCCGCGCCACCGGTCCGGAGGCGCCGGAGGGCTCGATCGAGCTCCAGGAGCCGCCGCTGATGGCCGAGGAGGCCCCGCTCGACTTCCGCTCGTTCGCGATGGTCGTGCCGATGGGCCTCGGCATGGGCGCGATGCTCGCCATGTTCGGCCTCTACAACCGCGCCCCGATCATGTACGTGATGGGCGGCGCGATGGCCGGCGGCATGCTGCTCATGGGCGTCATGCAGATCGGCCGGGCGGCCTCCGAGCGCAAGCGCAAGATGCGCGGCGAGCGGCGCGACTTCCTGCGCTACATCGGGCAGCTGCGCAAGCAGGCCCGCGACGCGGCCGACCAGCAGCGCCGGCACGTCCTCTGGAACAACCCGCAGCCGGGCTGGCTCTGGTCGATCGCGATGGGCAGCCGGCTGTGGGAGCGGCGGCCCAGCCACGACGACTTCGGCCGGGTCCGCATCGGTCTCGGCCGGCAGGCCGCGATGCTGAAGTTCAACCCGCCGTCCACCAAGCCGATCGAGGACCTGGAACCGCTGTCGTCGATCTCGTTGCGGCGCTTCTCCGAGGCGTACCGGACGGTGTCGGGCATTCCGACCTCCGTCGGCCTGCCGAGCTTCACCAGCGTCGAGTTCGAGGGGGCCATCGACCCGGCCATCGACCTGGCCCGCGCCATGGTGGCGCAGCTCGCCACCTTCCACGCCCCGGACGAGCTGCGGATCGCCGTGCTCGCCGCCGAGGTGCACCGGGGCCCCTGGGAGTGGGTCAAGTGGCTGCCGCACAACGCGCACCCGACGGCGTACGACGCGGCGGGCCCGGTCCGGATGTTCGCCGGCAGCCACGACGCGCTGATGGACATGCTCGGCCCCGAGATCACCGACCGGGGCGACCACGACCGGGCCGTGAAGCCGACCACGAGCGAGCCGTTCCTGGTGATCGTCGCGCACCTGGTGGACCTGCCGGACAGCTCCCGCCTGCTCGGCGCGGGCATCCGCAACGTGGTGCTGCTGGACCTGACCGGCGCGATGCCCGGCGGCCCCAAGGTGCTGCGGCTCACCGTCACCGACGACGCGGTGGAGTTCCCGGCCGGCGCGACCACCGGCACGGCCAAGCGTGACGGGCTCGACGAGACCCAGTGCGAGGCGCTCGCGCGGATCATCGCGCCCAAACGGACCAGCGGCACGCTGGACGTCTCCGACGAGCCGCTGGACACCAGCTTCGAGCTGACCACGCTGCTCGGCATCCGCGACGCGATGACCTTCGACGTGCAGGCGCTGTGGCGCACCCGGACCCCGCAGCGCAACCGCCTCATGGTGCCGATCGGCGTCACCGAGGAGGGCGAGGTCATCGAGCTGGATCTGAAGGAGTCCGCGCAGGGCGGCATGGGACCGCACGGGCTGCTCATCGGCGCCACCGGTTCCGGCAAGTCGGAGCTGCTGCGTACCCTCGTCTGCGGCCTCGCCGCGACGCACAGCTCGGAGATCCTCAACCTGGTGCTCGTCGACTTCAAGGGCGGCGCCACGTTCCTCGGCATGGACAAGCTGCCGCACACCTCGGCGGTGATCACCAACCTGGCCGACGAGCTGCCGCTTGTGGACCGGATGCAGGACGCGCTCAACGGCGAGATGACCCGGCGGCAGGAGATGCTGCGCGCCAGCGGCTACGCCTCGCTGTTCGACTACGAGAAGGCGCGCGGCAACGGCGCGCAGCTCGTGCCGTTCCCGGTGCTGCTGATCATCGTGGACGAGTTCAGCGAGCTGCTGTCCAGCAAGAGCGAGTTCATGGACCTGTTCGTCTCCATCGGCCGCCTCGGCCGGTCGCTCGGCGTGCACCTGCTGCTCGCCTCGCAGCGCTTGGACGAGGGGCGGATCAACCGGGTCGAGGGCCACCTGTCGTACCGGCTGGCGCTGCGCACGTTCTCCTCGATGGAGTCCCGGTCGGTCATCGGCGTGGGCGCGGCGTACGAGCTGCCGCCCGAGCCCGGCAACGGCTACCTGAAGGTCGACACCACGAACCTGGTGCGCTTCAAGGCGGCGTACGTCTCCGGCGCGTACACCGGAAGCGGCCGCCTCAGCGGCGTCGTCGACGCCGACGACGAGCTGACCGCCGACGTGGTGCCGTTCACCACCCGGCAGGTCGCCGCGCGCCACGACCCCGGCCGGGACCGCCCGGTCGAGCAGGCCGAGGAGCCCGCCGTGGACGCGGGCGGGCCGAGCCTGGTCGAGGTGCTGCTGGACCGGCTCGCCGGCTCCGGCCCGCCGGCCCGCCAGGTCTGGTTGCCGCCGCTGTCCAGCGCGCCCAGCCTGGACTCGCTGATGCCGAGCGTGCTGCCCGACCCGGTCCGCGGCATGACCATCGACGACCCGCAGGTCCAGGGCGGTCTGCGGGTGCCGGTCGGCGTGGTGGACCGGCCCGCCGAGCAGTTGCGCGAGCTGCTGGTGGTGGACCTCAACGGCGCGGACGGCCACGTCGGCATCGCCGGCGCGCCGCAGAGCGGCAAGTCGACGCTGCTGCGCAGCCTGATCCTCGCGCTGTCGCTGGCGAACACGCCCCGGGAGGTGCAGTTCTACGGCCTCGACTTCGGCGGTGGCGGTCTCGCCTCGATCTCCGGCCTGCCGCACGTCGGCTCGGTGGCGACGCGGATGGAACGCGACCGCGTCGTCCGTACCGTCGAAGAGGTCCTCCAGGTCATGGAGAAGCGGGAGGCCGAGTTCGCCCGGCACGGGCTCGACTCCATGTCCAGCTACCTCGCGAAGGTCACCGAGGGGGTGATCGAGGACAGCTTCGGGCACGTCTTCCTGGTCATCGACGGCTGGTACACGATGAAGCAGGACTTCCAGGAACTGGAGCAGAAGTTCCAGGAGCTCGCCTCGCGCGGCCTGTCCTTCGGCGTGCACGTGATCGTCACCGCGACCCGCTGGTCGGAGCTGCGCACCTGGATGCGGGACCTGCTCGGCACCAAGCTGGAGCTGCGGCTCGGCGACGCTATGGAGTCCGAGCACGGCTCCCGCAAGGCGGCCACGGTGCCGAACCAGGTCGGCCGCGGCCTGACCGAGGGCGCGCTGCACTTCCTGGCCGCGCTGCCCCGGATGGACGGCAGCTCCGCGGTGGGCGACCTGGCCGAGGCGACCAAGTCGGTGGTCGAGGAGATCAGCACGTTCTGGCCCGGTCCGACCGCCCCGCCGGTACGGATGCTCCCGGCGCACCTGATGGTCGAGACGCTGCCGCCGCCCGGGTCCGAGTTCAAGGTGGTCATCGGCCAGGACGAGCAGCGTCTCGCCCCGGTCTGGCACGACTTCATGGCCACCCCGCACATGCTGGTGTTCGGCGACAGCGAGACCGGCAAGACCAACATGCTCCGGCTCGTGCTGCGGGCCATCCAGCAGCACTACCCGCCGGAGCGGGCGAAGGTCGTGCTCGGCGACTCCCGCCGCGACCTGGACACCGCGATCGGCGCCGCGTACCAGGTGGGCTTCGCGTTCACCGGCGACAAGATGTTCGAGCTGGCCGGCCAGACGTCGGTCTCGATGAACCGGCGGCTGCCCGGCGCGGACGTCTCGTCGGAGCGGATGCGCAAGCGCGACTGGTGGGAGGGGCCGGAGCTGTTCGTCATCGTGGACGACTACGACCTGATGACCAAGGGCACCGGGATGGGCTCGACGCTCGACCCGCTCCTGCCGTTGCTGGCCCAGGGCACCTTCATCGGCCTGCACGTGATCGTGGCCCGGAGCACCTCCGGCGCGATGCGGGCCATGATGGACCCGGTGATCCGGCGGATGTGGGAGCTGGGCACGCCCGCGACGCTCTTCTCCTACCCCAAGGAGGAGGGCAAGTTCCTCGGCGAGGCGAAGGCCCGCCAACTGCCGCCCGGGCGCGCCCAGCTCGTCACCCGGCGCGGCGTACGTCTGATGCAGACCGGTTTCGTGTCGGACACGGCCCGATGAGAGAGGCTCGCTGGTGAGCGCAGCGCTTGACGACCAACTGTGCCGGATCACCGTGGTCGGGCCGGCCCGCCGGGCCGACCTGGCCGTGCCGGCCCGGATGCCGGTGGCGAACCTGATGCCGCTGCTGGTGCGGCACACCACCGACCTGGCCCGGGTACCGGACGGCGACGTGCCGGACGAGTCGTGGGTGCTGCAACGTCTCGGCCAGGCGCCGTTCGAGCTGTCCGGCACGCCGGAGAGCCTGGACTGGCTGGAGGGCGAGGAGCTGCACCTGCGCCCGGCCGAGGATCCGCTGCCCGAACTCGACTTCGACGATCTCGCCGAGGGCGTCGCCACCGTGGTGAACCGGCGCGCGGACCGGTGGCAGCCGGAGTACCGGCGGGTGTTGTTCCTGGTGCTGTCCCTGGTGGCGATGGGGCTGCTCGCCGCCGTACTCGTCGACCGTGGCCCGGTGCTGCCCCAGGTGATCGGCGGCGCGGTGCTCGCGGCCGGTCTGTTCACCGCCGCGATGGTCAGCGCGCGCCAGCAGACCGACGGCGCGTTCCCGCTGCTGTTCGGCGGCGGCGCGGCGTTCTTCGCGGCGGTCGCCGCGTCCAGCGCCGTCGACGGCGACCCCGACGGCGTCGCCTGGAACGCCGACGCCGCGCTGGCCGCGGCCGTCGCGATCGTCGCGGTCACCGCGTTCCTGCTCGTCGCGCAGCGTACGGTCACGCCGGTCATGCCGTTCGCCCCGCTGCTGATCGTCGCGCTGACCGCCGCAATGGTGGTGCTCGTGCTGCTGTCCGGCGCCGGCTTCCAGCTCACCGCGCCGGAGGTCTCCGCCGTCGCCGTCTCGGTGATCCTCGTGCTGATCGTGATCGCTCCCCGCGCGGCGGTGAAGCTGGCCCGGCTGCGCGGACCGCAGTTGCCCAAGACCGGCGCCGACATGTCCTACGACATCGAGCCGGAGGACTCCGACCTGGTCAAGGCGCGGGCCGACGAGGCGGACACCTACCTGACCGCCTGCATGACCGCCTCCGCGCTGGTCCTGCCGGTGCTGCTGCACCACACCATGCAGGTCCCGGGCTGGTCCGGGTGGACGCTGGTGCTCGTGACATCGAGTGCAATCCTGTTGCGCTCGCGTACCTTCTTCGGTTTCTGGCAGCGGATCGCCCTGGTGGCGGCCGGTACCGTCGGCTACCTCATGGTGGCCCTGATGTTCTCCGACACGCTCGCCCCGGCCGGCCGGTACGTCCTGCTCGGCGGGCTCGTCGCCCTCCTGGTCCCGTTGGTGATGGCCGCGCTGCGGCCGTGGCCGCGGCGCATGCTGCCGTTCTGGGAGTACACCGCGGGCGGGCTGGACGTCGCCACCGGGCTGGTCGTGCTGCCGGTGCTGGCCCAGGTGCTGGGGCTCTACGCCTGGGCCCGCGGACTGTTCGGGTAGCCGAGAGTGCAGACCCAGCGCGACCATGTGCACGCCCACCAGTTCATGATGGGCCGGCTGAGTTCCGCCCTGGTGCAGGGCGACCCGTCGACGGCGGAGATCCCCGGCCGGCGCGCCGTCACCGGCCTGGCCTTCGGCGTGCTCATCAGCGTGCTGGTCGTGGCCGGGTTCGCCGTCTACGGCTGGATCGTGCCCGGCGGCAGCAAGGCGTACACCAAGGCCGGCGTGATCCTGGTGGAGAAGGAGAGCGGCACAAGGTACGTCTACCTCGACGGGAGGCTGCGGCCGACGCCGAACCTCACCTCGGCCATGCTGATCCAGGGCGGCGCGGCCACCGTGAAGCTGATCTCCCAGGAGTCGATCAAGGACGTGCCGCGCGGACCGTCGATCGGCATCGACGGCGCGCCGCAGTCGATCGCCACCGGCTCGATGGTCGCCGGGCCGTGGCTGGCCTGCCTGCCCGGCTCGGTCGCCGACACCCCCGGCGACCGGCTCGGCCTCAACCTCGACCCGCGCGCGGAAGCCACTGCGGTGCCCGCCGACCGTTTCGTGGTGGTCCGCGGCGCCGACGGGCCGACCTACCTGGTGACCGCCGAGCGCAAGTACCGGGTCGGCGACCCGGCAGTGCTCGTCGCGCTCGGCGCCACCACGACCCGCCGGGTGCCCGCGCCGGAGAACTGGCTCGCCTTCCTGCCCGACGGGCCGGCCCTGGCGCCGGCCACGATCCCCGGCGAAGGCCAGTCCGGCCGCGTCGGCGACCGTACGTACCCGGTCGGCACGCTGTTCCGCCAGCAGCCCGACACCGGCGCGGAGCAGCTGCTGGTGCTGCGCCGCGACGGCCTGGCGCCGCTGAGCCGCACCGAGTTCCTGCTCGCCACGGCCACCACCGGCGCGAAGGCGGTCGAGCTGACCGCCGCCGACCTCGCCGCGGCGCGGATGTCGACCGACCGGTCGCTGCTGACCCGGCTGCCCGACCTGACCGGCCTGACCCCGCAGGAGCCCGCACCGAACGCGCTGTGCCTGCGGCAGAACGCGGTGGACGGCACGCGGTTCGCCAGCACCGCCGTCCTCGTCCCGCTGGACCGCTCCGGCGTCGGCCCCGCCGGGCAGACCTCGGTACGCACCCGGCCGGGCAGCGGCATGGCAGTGCTCCCGGCGCCGTTCGACTCGGACACGGTGCCGCCCCTGCCCACGTACATCGCGGACGACGGAAAGGCGTACCCGGTCGGCGACCAGGACTCGGCGAAGGCGCTGAAGCTCGACCGGGTCACGCACGTGCCCTTCCCGAAGGAGTTGCTCGCGTTGCTGCCGCAGGGCCCGGCGCTGAGCCTGAGGGCCATCGCGGCCGCGGAAGTGGGGTAGGTCGACCATGGCGACCCGGATCCGGGACCTGTTCGGCGGCGGCAAGGACCGCCCCGGCGGCGTCGTGCAGCACACGGTCGGCAACGCCCTCGTGGTGCACGTCGAGGACGCGATCAGCCCCGAGGCGCAGTCGCTGGCGCTGTCCATGATCGAGGACGCGGAGAACGACGTCGTCGTGCTCGACCTCGGCGACGGCATGCCGATCAGCGCGTGGGAGTCGATGGCGGGAGTGCTGCCGCGCCGCCGCCGGGGCATCCGCCTGGTCGCCTGCGGCCGGCACGGCAACTCCGCGGCGATGGCCGGCCAGTGGCTCTCCGAGCGGCTCAACCGCACCGTCATCGCCCCGGACGGCGACCTGGTACGCGGCTCGGCCGGCACACTGTTCGTCCACTCCGTCCCGGGCAGCGGCTGGGTGCGCTTCCGGCCCGGCCGTCCGCCGGCCTGGGACGCCAAGCGCTACCCGACGCCGGCGTGGGACCGGGCCGCTGTCGACACCCGGCCGTCCAGCGCCGTCGCCGAGATCGAGCCGATCCCCGCCGGGGTCTGGATCCACAGCAACCGCGACCCGCAGGTGGTCGACCCGCAGCGGCGGCGGCTGACCGCGTACGTGCCGTGCCAGGCGGAAACCATGTCGGTGCTGCTGGGTTGCCCCGGCACGCCGCCGCTGTCGCTCGACGACGTGGTGCGCTTCTGGCGCGGGCTCGACGAGGAGCACCGGCAGCGGGTGCGCTTCGTGCAGTTCGGCGAGGTCCGCATGCCGGAGGGCGAGGCGTTCGGTCAGGCGATCGCCGACCTGCTCAACACCGAGGTCACCTGCTACACCGGCGTGCCGATCGGCAGCCCGCAGAAGTACGAGATCCGCACCGTGCTGCCGGACGGCGCGTTCGGCTGGGCCCCGTACGCGCTGGAACTGTCCTACTCGCCCCGGGCGCACCCCAACTCGCGGGCCCGCCGTCCCACCGTGCTGCGCCACCGCCCGCCGCTGACCGGCGCCGAGGAGCTCGCGCCCCGCGTCTACTGGTTCGCCCCGGGCGCGGTGGTCGAGGTGGTGCAGAGCGGGCTCTGGGTACGGGCCACCGCCGAGCCGAAGAACGCCGAGCAGGTCCGGGCCGCGATGCTCGACGCCCGCAGCGGCACGCTCGTCTTCGACGACACCGTCCACGCCGCCGCCGAGCGGATGCGGGAACTGGCCGCCGACCTGGCCGCACGGGTGGACGGCATGGCGGGCACGGGCCGCACGCTGCTGCCGGCGTCGGTGCTCGTACCCGGCGCGAAGCCGTCCAGCCCGGCGCAGGTGGTCGTCGACCTGGAGGCCGGGACGCGCGTGGTGGGCGCTCCCGCTCCGATGCCGGCGTACGTGGAGGTGGCCCCGCCCGCGCCGCTCGCCCCGGTGTCGGCGGACAGCGTGGTGGTAGCCGTTCCCGCGCCGACCGCCGGGCACGAGGTCGCCGCGCCGGACCTGCTCGCGAACACGCCCACGTTGCCGCCACCGCCTGTGGTGCCGCGTCCGGTCGCGCCCACGCTGCCACCTCCGCCCGTGCTGCCGTTGGCGTCCGAGCTGCCGGCCCCTCCCGTGGTGCCGTTGGCGTCCGAGTTGCCGGCGCCGCCGTCGGCGACCTCCACGTCCGACCTGCCGTCGCCGCCGTGGGCGCCCTCCGTGTCGGATCTGCCGGCGCCGCCGTCGGTGCCGCTCGCGCCGGAGCTGCCGTCGCCGCCCGTGGTGCCGCTCGTGTCGAACCTGCCGGCGCCGCCGGTGGTGCCGCTCGTGTCGGAGCTGCCGGCGCCGCCGGTGGTGCCGCCGTCGGTCGAGCCGGTGCTGCCGGCCGTCCCTGGCGAGCGGGCCGCCACCGGCCTGACCTCCGCCGTGTCCGCTGCCACCGGCCCGTCGCCTGTGCCGCCGGCCGCCCCGGCCGGGCCGAGCACTCCGGGCCGGTCGGTCACCTCCGGCGGAGCAGGGGAGCCGGCGGGCCAGGACGGGCGGCCCGCGCTGCCCGAGCCGCCCACCATGCCGGCTGGCTTCGGCGAGCCGGAGCCGCCTACCATGCCGGCCGGTTTCGGCCAGGCGCTCGCGACGCCGCCACCGGTCGCGCCCGCTGTGCCGTCGCTGACGGTCCACGCCGTCGACCCGATCCCCACCCCGACGGCTGCTCCGGCCGCCGCACCGGCTCCGGCCACTGCCGCGGGGAAGGCCGAGCCGTCGGCGGAGGCCGAGCCGGCCGACGGAGCCGAGCCGGCCGACCGGGCCGAGGACAGCGCCGAGGCCCGGGTGCAACCGGTGCCCTCCGCCGGCGCGGGCGCGCTGCTGTCGGAGAAGAAGGGGCTCGCCGACGAGCGGGCCTGGCTGCGCCGTACGCTCAGCCGCGAGTTCGACGTGATGGCCAGCTCGGTGTCGCGGATCATGTCGCAGCACCCGGGCATGCAGGGATCCGGCGTGTCCAAGGAGGACGTGCTCGCCGACTCGGTCGCGCTTCGGCTCTACCTGACCGGCCGGGGCCCGGGCGTCGACGCCGGCCTGCGTTCCGGCCGCAAGGGACCGCACGTGCCGTTCGCGCGTTGCGTGGTCGCCGGGGTCTCCCGGATGCCGTCCTTCCGGGGAACCACCGTCTACCGGCTGTCCCCGACCGACCGGGAGTGGGAGCTCTACCGGGATCGCCGGCTGGTCACCGACTGGAGCTTCGTCAACGCGCTTACCCAGCCGTGCGCGACCGAGGACGGCGACACCGACGTGCTGATCTGGTCGATGACGGCCCGCCGCACCAGCCTGCTGGAGCCGGAGGGGGACGAGCACGTCGAGGACCGGGTGCTGTTCCTGCCGGGCACCAACTTCAAGGTGCTGGACCTGCGCCGGCCCTCGGCGGACGAGCGCGGCGCGGTCCTGCTGCGGGAGATCGGCGCCAACGAGATCGACGACACCGGCCGGGTCGACTCCAACCGGGTGTCGCTCGACGAGCTGGCGGTCACGTCGCTGCGACGCAGCCTGGACCGGTGGGCCACGGCCGAGCCCCGGGAGCGGATCGGCGCCGGGGCCCGTGGCCGCCTCCGGGTGCTGCCCGGACTGGACCGGAAGGGGTGACGCCGTGAGTCGGCAGGTTCTCGTGGTGGGAGACCGCAAGGCGGGCTCCTATCCGACCATCGGCTCGGCGCTGTCCCGGGCCGAGCCCGGCGCCACCATCAACGTCCACCCCGGCCGGTACGTCGAGAAGCTGGTGGTCGGCGACCGGGTGACGATCAGCGCGGTCCAGCCCGGCACCGTCGAGGTGCACGTGGAGGAGGGCAGCGTCCTCGTCGTCCGCGGTGAGGGCGCCCAGTTGCGCGGCATCACGCTGGGCAGCGCCGACGCCACGCTGGCCGCCGTCGACGTGTACGCGGGCGAGGTGGCGCTGGACGACTGCCGGGTCAGCGGCGCCTCCTGGGTCACGCTGCTGGCGCGTATGCAGGGCAGTGTGGCCCTGCGCGGCTGCGACGTGACCAGCTCGGCCGGCGCGGGCGTGGTGGTGATGTCGGCCGGGTCCAGCACGATCGAGGACACTGTCGTCCACGACGTCGCCACGAGCAGCGTCGTGGCGGGGGAGAGCAGCGCCCTGACCCTGCGCCGCTGCCGCCTGCGGACGGCCGGCGCGAACAGCGTCTGCGTGGGCGGCGACGCCCGGCTCACCGTCGAGCAGTGCGAGATCGCCGGGGCGGGCAAGCCGGCTCTCGTGGTCGAGCAGCGCGCCTGGGCCCGCATCCGCGGCCTGACCGTCACCGGAAGCGGAAACGTCGACGTCTTCGTCCGTGGCGAGGCCGACGTGCAGATCAGCGACTCGACGTTCACCGGCGCCGCGGTGCAGTCGGCGCACATCGCCGAGGGCGCGTCGCCGTCGTTCCGGAACTGCACGTTCGGCGGGGCCGGGCACACCGCCGTGCAGGTGCTCGGCGCCGGGCGGCCGACCTTCACCGACTGCACCGTCCTGGACTCGCCGGTCGGCGTCGCGGTCAGCGGCGGCGCTCCGCGTTTCCTCGGGCTGACGGTCCGGGGCACGCGGGAGCACGTCGCCGTGCTCACCGGTGAGTCGACTGTCGTCATGCAGCGGCTGCGAGCCGAGATCACCGCGGGCGCCGGGCTGCTGGTCCAGGACGGGGCCTCGCTGGAGGGCGCCGACCTGGCCGTCGACGCCGGGGACGCGTCCGCGCTCACGCTGACCGGCCCCGCGCGGGCCGTCGTGCGGGAGGCCCGCTTCACCGGTACGGGGGCCGCCTGCGTGCGGGTGGGCCCCGGCGCCGACCTGACGCTGCGCGCGGCCCTGCTGCGGGGCTCCGGCGTACTCGTCGAGGGTGCTCTCCAGTTGGGCGACAGCGAGATCGCCGACGCGGCCCGGGACGGCCTGCGGGTGACCGGCTCGGCGACAGTCACCCAGGTCCGGGTGCGCGACGCCCGGGCGGACGGTGTGGTCTTCGAGGCGGGGTCCCGCGGGTCCGTCACCGACGGCGAGGTGCTCGGCAGCGGCGCGGCCGGCATCGGCGTGGACACCGAGGAGCCGATCGCGCTCACCCGCTGCGTGGTGCGCGACAGCGGCGGCGAGGACGTGCGCCGGGCGCCCGGCGCCACGGTGACCGCCGAGGCGCTGACGGTGGGCCGTCAGCAGGCCACGCCGCCGCCGGTCCCCGGCCCGGTGCCCGTCCCGCCGGCCGGCGACGGCGGTACGGCGGAGGAGAGCGGCGGCGACGAGCTGAGCGAGCCGTTGCGCGAGTTGAACGGGCTGATCGGTCTGCGCGGGGTGAAGCAGGAGGTCACCGCGCTGATCAACCTGATCAAGATGTCGCAGGTGCGGCTCCAGATGGGCCTGCCGATGCCGCCGATGAGCCGGCACCTGGTCTTCGCCGGTCCGCCCGGTACGGGCAAGACCACAGTGGCCCGCCTCTACGGCTCCGTGCTCAAGGAACTGGGGATCCTGTCCAAGGGCCACATGGTGGAGGCGGCGCGGGCCGACCTGGTGGGCCAGTACATCGGCTCCACCGCGATCAAGACCACCGAGCTGGTGACCAAGGCGCTCGGCGGCGTGCTGTTCATCGACGAGGCGTACACGCTGTCCAGCGGCTCGGGCGGCTCGGGCCCGGACTTCGGCCAGGAGGCCATCGACGCGCTGATGAAGATGATGGAGGACCACCGCGACGAACTGGTGGTCATCGTGGCCGGGTACTCCGAGCTGATGGAGCAGTTCCTCGCCTCCAACCCCGGTATGGCGTCCCGCTTCACGCGCACCATCGAGTTCCCGAACTACTCGGTCGAGGAGCTCGTCACCATCACCTCGAACCTGGTCAGCAAGCACTACTACGAGCTGACCGACGACGCGGTGGACGCGCTGACCGCGTACTTCACCCGGGTGCCGAGGAACGCGACGTTCGGCAACGGCCGGGTCGCCCGCAAGCTGTTCGAGGCGCTGATCAACAACCAGGCGTCCCGGCTGGCGGCCAACCCGCCGACGAAGGACAACGAGCTGAACCGGCTCACCGCCGCCGATGTCGAGCCCGAGCTGGCGCTGCTGGAGGACCTGCCGGTCGAGCCCGGTGAGCAGCCCGACGCGGCGACCGACCCCACCGGCGCCATAAACGCGGCCCGTAGCTGGAAGCGGATCTGCGGGCTGGTCGGCGGGCAGCGGGTGAAGGAGGCGGCCGGGCAGACGCTGTTGCGGCTCTGCGAGGGACGCAACCGCCGGCGCGGCCCCGGCCGTACCGGAAACGTGCTGATCGGCGGCGTGGCCGGCAGCGGCCGGAGCGAGTACGCCCGGCTCTACGCGGCCTGCCTGTCCGAGCTGGGCCTGGTGCCGGTCGGCCAGCTGGTGCGGGTGAGCACGCGCCGGGAGCTGGCGCCGCAGTGGCCCGGCCAGGCGGCCAGCCTGGTGGCCGCGGTCCTCGACGACGCGGCCGGGGGTGTGCTCCAGCTCGACTACGCCGACGACGGGTCCGGTGCGGCGCCGGAGATCGCCGAGGCGCTCGTCACGCAGATGCGCTCCCGGCTCGGCGACCCGGTGGTGGTGCTGACCGGCGAGGAGCCGGCGCTGGCGAGCCTGCGGGCCGCGGTGCCCGCGGTGAACGAGGTGTTCGGCCAGCAGTGGTCGGTGCCCGAGTTCAGCACCGACGAGCTGGCCGAGATCGTGCTGCGGCATCTGGTGCGGCGGGGCCACGAAGTCCCGGACGACGTCCGGGAGGCGCTGGCCCGGATGGCCGGTCAGCTGCCCGAGCGCACCGTCCACGCCGCACACCAGTTCTCGCTCACCCTGACCCGCCGCACCGGCTCCCGCACGCTCGCGCTCGCCGACCTGGCCGCGCCGCCGCCCCCGGTCGGCGAGCGTCTCGGTGGCCTGGCCGCCGTCGGCTGACCACCCGCCCCACGCAGACAGAAAGGCCCGGCATGCAGCCCGAATCCAAGCCGATCCCACCCTCGTTCCAGGAGTTCATGGCGAACGCGCAGCGGCTCGAGGACCAGATGCGCGCCGCGCAGACGGAGCTGGAGAAGGCGATCGTCACCGGCCGTTCCCAGGACGCGACGGTCGTGGTGATGGCCAGTGGCCTGGGCAAGGTCCAGGCCGTCCGGGTCGACCCCCGGGTATACGAGCAGCGTGACGCGGCGTCACTTCAAGCGGCGATCATGGAGGCGATCCAGGCCGCCGCCGCTAACGCCGGGAAGCTCGCCACGGAGAAGATGGGTCCCGTCGAAATCAATCTTCACTGACTGAAAAAAGTCTGACCAGCGCTTACGTGCACATCTTCACGGGTTGCCGCGTCCTGCGGCGCCACTGTGGAGATTTCCTGAAGGAGTCTCCACGAGACTGTCAGCCCCTACTGACAGTGATGGAGATGGCTGTGGAGCAAGTTGCCGTCTTTGTGCACGCGCCGGACCCGCTGACCCACACCGGGCTGACCGCCCACCTCCGGTCGCGGTCGGACGTCACGCTGCTGGACAGCGCGGACCGGACCCGCGCGCAGGTGCTGATCGTCGCGGCGGACCGCCTCACCACCGACGTGATCGCCATGCTGCGCCTCGCCGCGACCGAGATCGGCGCGCCCGTCGTGCTGGTCACCACCGACATCAGCGAGCAGGAACTGCTGACCGCTGTGGAGTGCCGGGTGGTGGCGGTCCTGCCACGGGCGGCGGTCACCGCCGAACGCCTCGCGCACAGCGTGCTGGCGGCGGCCTCCGGCGGCGGGGTGCTGCCCCCGAACCTGGTGGGCGAACTGCTCAAGCACATCGAACGGCTCCAGCGCGACGTGCTCAACCCGAACGGGCTGAACGCCTCGGGCCTCACCGCGCGCGAGATCGACGTGCTCCGGTTGATGGCCGAGGGCTTCGACACCAACGAGATCGCCGACGAGCTGCGCTACTCCGAACGTACGGTGAAGAACGTCATCTACGGCCTCAACCACCGCCTGAAGCTGCGCAACCGCTCACACGCGGTCGCCTACGCCCTGCGCTCCGGCATGATCTGAGGTGATCACCCGCCACACCGTCGGGAACGCTCTGGTGCTGCATCCCCGGGAGCGGATCAGCCCGGAGGCCCGTACGGTCGCGCTGTCGGTGGACCCGGATCCGGACAACGACATCGTGATCCTCGACCTGCAGCACGAGCTGCCCTTCGACGTCTGGGACACGGTCGCGACCGAGTTGCGCCGGCAGCGCCTGCGCCGGGGCATCCGGCTGGTGGTCTGCGGGGCGCGCCCCGAGACCGGGGCGCTCGCCGGCCAGTGGCTCTCCGACCGGCTGGGCCGGCCGGTGATCGCGCCGTTCGGGCGGATGATCCCGGGCGCCGCCGGGCTGCTCTTCGTGCACGGCACGGACCTCGGCGGCTGGGTCTGCTACCGGCGCGGCCGGGCCCCGGCCTGGCAGTCGAAGCGCTATCCGGCGCCGGCCTGGGACGGGGCCGCCACCGACCATCTCACCATCAGCTCCACCTGCGCCGTGGAGCCGCTGCCGGGTGGCGTCTGGCTGCGGGAGAGCCGCGACGACGCCGCGATCGCCGGGCACGGCAGCCGCCTGACCTCGGCCATGGCGTGCCTGCCGCACGCGATGCCGGTCCTGGTGGGCTGTCCCGGCACGGCCCCGCTGCGGCTCGACGACGTCGCCCGGTTCTGGCGTGGGCTCGCGCCGGAGGGCCGCGAGCACGCCCGCTTCATCCAGTACGGTCCGGTCGCGCTGCCCGACGGCGAGCAGTTCGGTCAGGCGCTCGCCGACGTCCTGGGCTGCTCGGTACGGGTCTTCACCGGGGTGCCCACCGGCCGGCCGGACGACCCGGCCATGTTCACCGTCACCGCCGACGGCGGGCCCGGCTGGCAGGTGTTCGCGCAGGAACTGGCGTACGGTCCCCGGGCGGCGCTCGGGGCGGCGGTGACGCCGCGCATCCTCAGCCACCGCGCGCCACCGGAACTCGGCGAGCCGGTCGGCCCCGGCGTCTACCAGTACGCCCACGACGCGGTGGTCGAGGTGATCCCGTCCGGCCTCTGGCTGCGTGGCCCGCAGCCGTCGCGTGACGCCGACCGGATCCGCGCCGTCCCGCTGGACCCGGCACAGGCCCGGCTGGTCGTGGACGACCCGGCGCCGGCGGTGGCCGACCGCCACCGGGAACTGGCCGGCGACCTCGCCGCGCGGCTCGACCCGGCCACCCGCGGGCGTACGGCGGTGCGGCCGTCCTCGCTCGTGGCGCCCGCGCGCCCGCTCGCCCCGGCGTCCGCGACGCGCCGGCACGCGCCGGATCAGGTCCCCGTGCCCCCGGTTCCCGCCCCGCCGCCGGTCGACCTCACCGTGCCCGGTCCGGTCGCCGCGCCGGTGGCCGCCGAGGTGGCCCTCCCCGCCGTGGCCGGGGCGGGCGGCGGTGGCGTGACCTGGGCGAGCGCTCCGACGATGGCGCTGCCGGTGCACCGCGCCACGGCGGCCCCCGCCCGCTTCCAGCGCACCCCCGTCGACGAGGCGCGGGGCGTGCGCCCCGGTCCCGACCTGGACGAGGAGCGGGCCTGGTTCCGCCGCGCGTTCCGGCGCCAGATCGCCGCGCTCGCCGCCGACGTCGCCCGCGTGCTCGCGGCGAACCCGGCGCTGCCGGACGGCGCGGACGCGGTGGAGTACGCGACAGCGGTCCGCCTCTACCTCACCGCCGCTGGGGACGGCGTCGACCAGGCGCTGCGGTCGGCCGAGCCGGGTGGGCACGTGCCGTTCGCCAGGTGCGTGGCCGCCGGGACGCGCCCGCTGCCCGTGCACACCGGCGTCACGTACGCCACCGCCGCCGTGGCCACGGCGGACCTGCGCCGGATCGCCCAGCGCCGGGTGCTGACCGACTGGGGGTTCACCAACGCGCTCGCCGAACCGCCGGCCGACCTGCCGGGCGACGTCGAGGTGCTGATCTGGTCGGCCACCGGGCGGCGCACGGGCGCGCTGGAGACCGGCGACGGCGTACCCGGCCGCGTCCTCTTCCTGCCCGGCACGGCTTTCGCGGTGCTCCACGTGCGGGAGCCGGCCGCCGGTGCTCGCGGCCGGCTGCTGCTGCGTGAGCTGGCCGCCGGCGACGCGACGGCCGACGAGCGGGCGCGGCACGACGCCCTGGCCCTCGCCGCCCTGGACCGGCACGTCGCGGGCGGCGCCGGCCCGGGTACGCCGGTCCCGCCGGCCGCGGCGCGCCGCTTCGTCGGCGTGCCCGGGCTGCGCTGAGCCGCCACCCGCGCGCACCGCTACCCTCGCCCGTCGCCGGCCGGGCAGGCCGCTGTCCGGGCACACCGCTGTCCGGGCACGCCGCCGCCACCCGCGCGGCGCTGCGCGGGCGTGCCGGGCGGCGTTGCGCGCTACCCGCCGAGGCCGTCCAGGAGGGCCGCGATCGTCTCCCGCTGTTCCGGCGGGCACCGGCCGCTCGCCAGGGCCCGGCGGAACAGCTCGCGGGCCGGCTCCGGCGCCTGCCGGGATACCTCGTCGCCGTGCGCGACCAGCCAGCCCACCTGCCAGGCGTCGACCTCGGGTGGCCCGGCGAGGAGGTGTTCGGCGACTCGGACGGCGGCGCTGCCGTTGTCCGCGAGCGCCTGCGCCGCGTACCTGTGCAGGGTCGGCCGCAGCGCGGCGGGGATGCTCCCGGCGAGCGCCCGCCGCAGCACCGGCTGCCGGAACGCCAGTTCGCTGCCCGCGCCCACGAGGACGGTCGCGGCAACCGCCTCCTCCAGGTCGGCCATCAGGTCGAACGGCGTCCGCCCGGTGACCGCGGCGAGGTCGGCGACGGCGAACTCGTCGCCGAGCAGGGCCGCGTACCGCAGTGCCTCCCGGGTGCCGGGGGAGAGGTGGTCGAGGCTGGCCCGCACGGTGTCCACAAGTGAGCGCGGCATGCCGTCGGCCCGCGCGTCGACCTCGGCGAACCCGTCGACCACCCGGACCCCGTCCTCCGCCACCAGACCGCTCACCAGCTCCCGCGCGTACAGCGGGTTGCCCCCGGTCAACGGCGCCAGCGACCGCAGCGTGGCGCCGGGCGGGACGCCCACCGCCGTGCCGAAGATCTGCTCGATGTCCGACCGCGGCAGGGGAGCGAGCCGCATCAGGTGCCCGTCGCGTGTCGCCACGCCCCGCCGCAGCCGGGCCAGGTCGCGGCGGCTGGGCTCGGGCCGGGTCGTCGCGACGAGCAGCAGCGGCAGCCACCGGGTCAGCGCGGCCAGCCGTTCCCAGGCCAGCAGGCTCGCCTCGTCGGCCCACTGGAGGCGCTCGACGGCCAGCACCAGCGGGCCGGTGGCGGTCAGCTGACGGACGTGCGCGAGCACCCGGTCGACGGCGGAGTCCGGGTCGTCGTGCGGCGCCGCCTCCTCGCCCAGCGCCGCGCGCATCACGTGCAGCGGGATGCGGCTGCTCAGTTCCTCGGCGACGCCGTGCACGACCCGCAGGCCGAGGGCACGCGCCTCGTGCAGCGCCGTGTCCAGCAGCGCGGACTTGCCGATGCCGGGCTCGCCCTCGATCCACACGATCGCGCTGCGTCCCGCGCGCGCCTCACCGAGCAGGCCGCGCAGCAGCGCCAGCTCGCCGTCGCGTCCGACGAGGCGGCGACCCCCCCTTACGGCCGGCCGGGCGACCACGGCGGCGGCCGGGGTCGTGGGCGGCCCCGACTCGGTGAGAATCCGGCTCTGCAGCTCACGCATCGCCGTGCCGGGCTCGACGCCCAGTTCGTCGGCCAGCACCCGGCGCGCCGCGTGGTAGACGTCGAGCGCCTCGGTGCCGCGACCGGCCCGGTGCAACGCGCGCATCAGCAACTCGTGGAACGGCTCGTGCAGCGGGTGGTCGCGGACCAGGGCGGTCAGGTCGGCGATCGGGCTCTCGTCGCATCCACCGTCGAGGATCAGCCGGGCCCGCCGCTCCGCCGCGGCGATCCGCAGCTCCGCCAGGCGGTGCCGGTCGAGCTCCGCGAACAGCGCGGCCACGTTGGCGTACGCGTCGCCCTGCCACAGCGCGAGCGCCTCGTCGAGCAGCGCCACGGCCTCGCCGGGCCGGCCCGCGGCGGCCGGCGCCTCGGCCGCCTCGCACAGCGACACGAACCGGTCGGCGTCGAGCGCGCCCGGGTCGAGGCGCAGCGTGTAACCGGCCCGGCCGGACAGCAGCCGTCCGCCGGCCCGGCCCAGGCTGCGCCGCAGGCCGGAGACGTACGTGTAGACGTTGCCCGCCGCGGCGCCGGGCGCGGAGCCACCCCACAGCGCCCGGATCAGCTCGCCACGGGTGACCGGCCGGTTGGCGTTCGCGGCGAGCATCGCGAACAGGGCACGCCGCCGGGCCGGTCCCAGGTCGATCTCGGCTTCGCCGTTCCAGGCGCGTACCGGCCCCAGAACGTCGACCCGCAGTTGCGTCACGAGCGGCCGACGACCGCCGGCCCGGCGCTGCGGGGCGGGCTGTCGGAGGCGGCGATCCGGCTCATCTCGGCGCACGTCGCGGCGTCCGCGGTGTGCGCCGACACCCAGGTCGCCTCGGCCCGGGCCGGAAGGCCGCAGCGGTGCAGCACCCGGGCCAGCTGCGCGGTGAGCACCTCGCGGGACGACGCGGAGAGGCCGGGCGAGGCGACGGCGTGCCGCAGCACCGCGATGGCGGGCGCGGGGGCGGCGTCGCTCAGCTGCGCGGCGTGGGCGGTCAGCCAACCCTGCACCCAGGCGTCGACCGGCACAGGCCCGGCCAGCAGCTGGCCGGCGACCCGGCCGAGGTCGCCGCCGGCCTCGGCGATCCGCTGCGCGAACTGCCTGTGCATCAGCACCCGCAGCGCGGTCGGGATCGCGCCGCGCAGCACCCGGCGGATCACCGGGTGCCGGAACCGCAGGCGACGGCCGTCCTCGACGAGCACCCCGGCGGCGAGCGCCTCCTCCACGGCCGGGACGAGCTGCGGCGCCGACCTGCCGGTGACCGCGGCGAGGTCGGTGACCAGGTAGTTGTTTCCCAGGAACGCGATCGCCCGCAGCAGCTGCCGGGTGTCGTCGGCAAGCGGTTGCAGGTGCCGGTTGACGGCTTCGGTCAGCTCGGGCCCGGGCGTGTCGGCGGTCCGGCCGTCGCGGTCGGCGAGCACGAGCTGGCGGAGGTAGAACGGATTGCCGGCGGCGGCCGCGACGAGCGCGCGTACGGTGCCCGCGCCCGGGCCGGGCGGACGGGCCCAGGAACGCGCCAGCCGGGTCGCCGTGTCGTCGTCCAGCGGCCCGAGTTCGACGAGCGCGGTGCCGTTGCGGGGCAGCACCCTGCGCAGGAGACGCACCTCGTACCCGGCGGGCACCGGGCGGCAGGCGGAGACGAGCAGCAACGGCAGCCGCCCGGTGAGGTTGTGCAGCGCGTGCCAGACCAGCAGCGACATGTCGTCGGCCCACTGGAGGTCGTCCAGGACCAGCAGCAGTGGCCGCTCGGCGCAGCGCGCCACCACGAACCGCTGGACCGTGTCGACGACAGTCATGGTCGGTGGCGCCCCGCCGGAGCAGGCGTGCAGCGAGGCGGGCAGGCCGCCGTCGTCGCCCAGCGACAGGCACTCCAGCACGATGCTCAGCGGCATCCGGTACGCCAGCTCGTCGCCGACGCCCCAGCCGACCTGGACGCCGAGCGGCGCCGCGTCGCGCAGCCCTTCGGCGAGCAGCGCCGACTTGCCGATGCCCGCCTCACCGCTGATCCAGACGCTGCCCCCGCGCCCGGCCGTGAGCGCGGTGACCGCCTGCCGCAGCCGGGCCAGCGCAGCCGTACGCCCCTGGAAGCCGGGGTGCGGGGGCGGCGCCGGGCTGTGTCCGCGCGTCACCGTGGGATTCGTGCCGAGTATCTGTTCGTGGATCCGGCGGACGGCGGCGCCGGGCTCGGTGCCCGACTCCTCCACCAGACGGTCCCGCAGCGTGGCGTAGAGCGCGCGGGCGTCGGCGGTGCGGCCCTGCGCGGCGAGCGCCCGCATGGTCACCGCGTACAGGCTCTCCCGGCCGGGGTGGCGGTCGGCGAGCGCGAGCAGGCGGTCGACGACCTCGGCGGCGCGCCCGAGGCCCAGCAGCAACTCCGCCCGCCGCTCCACCGACGTCAGGTACAGCTCGCCGAGCCGGATCCGCTGGCTGGCCGCCCGGGGTCCGGGGACGCCCACCAGCGCCTCGTCGCCCCGCCACTGGGCGAGCGCGGCGTCGAGCGCGGCCAGCTCGCCGGCCACGTCACCGGCGGCGCGCGGCGTGCGGGCGCGTTCGCGCAGCCGCTCGAAACGGTGGACGTCGACGGTGTCCGCCGCGACGTGCAGGCGGTAACTGCCACCCTCGGACGTGAGCACGCCGCCGGAGGACCAGCGGCCGCGATCGGGTTCGAGCACCCGGCGCAGCGCGGAGACGTACGTGTAGAGGTTGCCCTGCGCGCTGGCCGGCGGCCGGTCGCCCCAGACGGCGGCGATCAGCTCGTCCTTGGACAGGCCCCGCTGCGGGCTGAGGGCCAGCGCGGTGAAGACGGCCCGGCGCTGGGCCGACCGCATCGTCAGTTCCTGCCCGGCGAACGTGACCCGGAGGGGGCCCAGCAAGCGGATGTCGAAGCCACTGCACTGTGCCGTCATGCCGTCCTCGTGGTGACCCTGTCCCGGTGACAACCATCCGGGCGGAACCCTAGCTCACCCATCCACTATGTCAACTTCGTCGGCATGGCCGGAAGCCTTACGGCACATGGCCTTCCGGTGCGCCGACCGGCCGGCGAAGGCCCCTGCCGATCGCGCTAGCAGGGGCCTTCCGGCGGCGGGCTCGCACCGGCCGCGACGGCGGCCCGGCGACCGCCCGGCGTCCGGCGAGACGTTCCTCACCTGCCGGAGGGCCGGTCGCGGCCGGTCGCCGCCGTGTCAGTCGTGTCTCAGCTTCCGGCGCACGTGACGGTGGCGCCGCTGCCGTTGCCGGCGCCCTGGAATCCGAAGGTGGTGCTCTGGCCCGCGCCGACTCGCCCGTTGTAGCTCTGGTTCGCCACGGTGACGGTGCCGCTGGTTCCGCTGGGCACGCCGTTCCACAGCGAGCTGATCGATGCTCCGCCCGGCAGGGTGAGCGTCACGCGCCAACCGGTCAGCGCCGTGTTGCCGGCGGTGACGGTGACGGTGGCGACGAACCCGCCGTTCCACTGGTCCTGGACCACGTAGGCGGCCGAACAGGACGGGCCGCCGCCGGGCGGCGGCGTGGTGGGCGGGGGAGTCGTGGGTGGCGGCGTCGTGGGCGGAGGGGTGGTGGGCGGCGGCGTGGTGGGCGGCGGGTCGCCGTCGAGCGTCAGGTTCTTCTGCTGGACCGTCCACTGGGTACGGCACAGGCCGCAGTCCGGGCCGACGAAGTTGGCTCCGGCGCTCACGTCGCCCTTCAGGCGCCATTTCAGGTAGAGCACCGCCACCCGGCCGAACTCGCCGCCGTTGGGCTGGTCGTAGGTGCCGCCGTGCCCGACGTTGAGGTTGCCCATGAACGCGGGCAGCCCGGACGGCAGCTTGCCCCAGTCGTCCATGGCGTTGGGGTAGGCGATGTCGCTGGGCCCGCCGACGAAGTAGGCGATGGGCTTGGTCAGCCTGCGCAACTGGTAGTCGTCGGCGTCGTTGAGCAGCCCGCTGCTGAAGATGCCGGTCGTGGTGACGCGCGGGTCGTTGGAGACGGCGTACGCCTCCAGGCCGCCGCAGGAGAAGCCGGCGACGGCGATCTTCGTGGTGTCGAGCCGGTTGTAGTACTTGCTGCCCGACCGGGAGTTCTCCGCCACCGCCCAGTCGATGGACTGGGTGAGCATCTGGGCGTTTGTGGAGCCGGAGCCGTTCGGCGCGCCGTTGGCGATGGCGAGGAAGCCGTGGGAGGCGATCTCGCGGAGGAAGTTGCCCTGGGACAGGCCGTTGGCCGAGCACGCGCCGTTGCCCCACACCAGGACGGGTAGGCGTTCGGACGGGAGTGTCTGGGGCCGGAAGATGGTGTGGTTGGCCAGGGTGGACGAGGTTTCGTAGTCGGCGGGGTAGGGGCCGGAGCCGCCGATCGCGGCGCCGGCGGGCGTCGCGCCGAACGCCATGATCACGGAAGCGGCCGAAACGACGGCGGCCGCCAGCCCCGCGTAGATGCTCGATCTCCTTCTCATCGGTCCTCCAGCGACTGACGCGACGGCGTCCTTGGTGGTGACGGTGTGCGGTTACTATCACCGTGGTAACGAAAAGTGTCAATGTAACGTCCGCTGGGTGGACGCGACTTCGCGCTGGTCGGAGGTCCGAGGTGACGCCTCGGTAGAGCGATGCGAAACCGGCCCACCTCTGCGTCGGGCGTCAGGCGTCGGTCGCGTCGAGCCGCTTCTGCAGCCGGTCGAGCCGGTCGAGGACGTCGTGCATCATCACGCGCAGGACCGTCGTGTCGGCGTCGCGTCCGGGCAGCATCCGCCCGAACGCGACGCCGTGGTAGAGGGCGGAGAGCGCGGCGGGCGTGACGACAGCTGTCACCCCGGTGCGGCGCAGCGCGTCGCCCGCCTCGCCGTCGTCGCGCAACAGCCCGAGCAACAGGTGGCTGCCGGTGGTGACGGCCGAGGCGTGCGCGGTGGCCTGCTCGGCGGCGGCCGCCAGCACCGCCAGGGCGGCCGGCGACGTGACGGGATCGGTCGGTGTCGCCGTGGCGGCGGGGGTCTCGCCCAGGGCCGCGCGGATCGTGGCGGCGGGGAAGCCCAGCAGTTCGACGGTGTTCAGCACCAGGCTCTCGCCCTCGTCGAGGAAGGCCCGCAGCAGGTGGACCGGCTCCACCGTGCCCGCGCCGGAGGCGGACGCGAGGGCGTACGCCTGGTGCAGGATCGCCGCCACGTGGTGGTTGGCGGGCGGGGTCAGGGTGAGCCCGGCGGGCAGCGTCCGGGTGGTGGGTGTCTCGTGAGTCGCGCCCACGGCGCCGTCCAGCGCCTGGGTCAGCGCGGTCTGGCAGATCCGGGAGACCGGCAGCCGGGCGTCGCGGACGCGGTCGGCGAGGGCGTCGGGCAGATAAACGTTGACCTTGGGCACCTGACCGATCCTGTCACGCGAGAGCTGAGCAGGTCACCCCTTGATCGCCTACATTTCCTAGGGTTATAGTAGGGTTATGCCCGCGCTGCTGACCACCCGACGAGCCCTCGACCAGGGCCGTACCTCCAGCGCGCTCTGTTGCCGCTGAGCCCTACCGGCTCGCTTCGCACACGTCGCCTCGTCGTGCCCCCTGGGCACGGCCGACTCCTTAAGGCCCGACACGCCATGACTCAGCACGACCCTGTCCAGAAAGCCCGCGCCGACCTGACCGCCGGCATCAACAAGCTCTTCGCCGCCTCGGCCATGTCGGCCAGCGGACACGGCAACATCAGCGTCCGGATCCCCGGCCACGACGACCGCCTGCTCGTCAACGCCGGCGAGCTGCTGCGCCCGTGGCCCGCCGACGACCTGCGGGTCGCGGCGCCCGCGCTGCGCACCGTCAACGACGACGTCGTCGTGGTCGGCCTCGACGGGACCGTCCACGAGGGAACTCCCAGCCCGTCGGTGGCCGCGATCCTGAAGATGCACATCGGCGTCTACCAGGCCCGGCCCGACGTCAACGCCGTCATCCACACCCATTCGCCGTACGCCACCAGCTACGCCCTCGCCGGTGTGTCGCTGCCGGCCCGGTACGAGGCCCTGCTGGTGCACGGCCAGCCGGTCGACATCCCGGTCGCGCCGTGGGCGCCCCGCGGCACCGAGGAGGCGGTGCGGTCGATCGCCGAGACGTTCGCGGCGCACCCCCGCACGTACGCGATCCTGCTCGGCAACCACGGCCTGCTCGTCGCCGGCGACTCCGCCCGGCACGCCGCGAGCCTCGTCGTGGCGATCGAGGAGGCGGCCGTCTCCAGCATCGGCGCGGAGCCGCTCGGCGGCCCGGTGCCGTTCCCCGACCACGTTCACGACCTCGACCTGCGCCTGCGCTTTGAGGAGCCGACCGCATGACCACCCGTAGCCGCCGGATCGCCGGCGCCCTCGCCGCCGTCCTGCTCACCACGTCGCTCGCCGCCTGCGGTCAGGACGACGCGCCCGCCGCGGCGAGTGCCGACGGCCTCACCACCGTCCGGCTCGCCTCGTCGCCGCTGGGCCACCTCGCGCCCATCTACCTGGCCCAGGAGCGGGGCACCTTCGCCAAGCACGGCCTCAAGGTCGAGGTCGACACCGAGACCTCCGACCTGACCTCCGTGCCGGCCGTGCTGGCCGGCAAGGTCGACTTCGCCACCGGCGACCTCACCACGCTGATCGTGGCCCGGTCCAAGGGCCTCGACGTCAAGGCCGTGGTGCCGGCGTCCGCGTCCACCGGCAAGGAGGGTGCCGACTACGGCGCCCTGGTGGTCAAGGGCGACTCCGGCATCACCAGCGCCAAGCAGCTCGAAGGCAAGACCGTCTCGGTCAACGTCCTTACCAACATCGCCGCCGCGGCGGCCCGCGAGGCGGTCCGCGCCGACGGCGGCGACCCGGCGAAGGTCAAGCTCGTCGAGATCCCGTTCCCGCAGGCGCCCGCCGCGGTCAGCACGGGCCGGGTGGACGGCGCCTGGGTGGTCGAGCCGTTCCTGTCGGCGGCCAAGGCGCAGGGCGCGGTGCCGGTCGGCTGGGGCTTCACCGACCTGGCGCCCGACCTCACGGTCTCCGCCTGGTACGCGGCCGGCTCCTACACCTCGAAGAACGCGAAGATCGTCACCGCGTTCCGGGACGCGGTGCGGGAGGCGTACGCGTACGCCCGCGACCACGAGGACGAGGTGCGCGCGAAGATCCCCACGTTCACCGAGATCAAGCCGGAGGTGGCCGCGAAGATCACCCTGACCGGCCTGCGTGACGAGGTCAGCCGGCAGGCGGCCGAGAAGCTCGCCGGCTACGCCCAGCGCGACGGGCTCATCACCACCACACCCGACCTCGACGAACTGATCCTCAAGTGAGAAGGGGGTGGCTCGGCGCCGTGGGCCTGGCGGGCGCGGCTACGGGCTACGAGATCCTCGCCCGCCTGTTCTTCGACCCGGCGTACGTGCCGCCGCTGAGTGCCGTGGTTCCCGAGGCGCTGCGCCTGCTCATCGGGGAACGGTTCTGGACGGCGACCGGTCGTACGCTGACGGCGGTGGCGATCGGCCTGGTCATCGCGCTGCTCGCCGGCATCCTGGCCGGGTTCGCGCTCGGCTCGGTGCCGCAGGTGCGCCGGGCCACCTCCTCCACTCTCGACTTCCTGCGGCCGGTCCCGTCGATCGTGCTCATCCCGGTGCTGGTGCTCGTGCTCGACGTCCGGCAGATCACGGTGCTGCTGGTCGCCGTGTCGTGCTTCTGGATAGTCGTGTTCCAGGTGCTCTACGGCCTGCGCGACGTGGACCGGGTGGCGGTCGAGACCGCCCGCGCCTTCCGGCTCGGCCGGCTGGCCCGGATCGTGCACGTCACCTGGCCCACGGTGCTGCCGTACCTGGGCACGGCGCTGCGCCTGATCGTCTCGGTCGCGCTGGCGCTGGCCCTGACCGGTGGGCTGGTGATGGGCGCCGCCGGGCTCGGCGAGATGATCTGGAGCAGCCAGGAGTCCGGCGAGTCCACGGGCATGTACGCGCTGGTGCTGCTCACCGGCGGGCTCGGCATCGGCCTCGACCAGCTCGCCCGGCTGGCCGAACGGCGGCTGCTGCACTGGCACGTGGCGACCCGCCGGGAGGCCCCGGCATGAAGGCCCTCGGCTACGCGCTCGGCCTGCCCGCGGCGCTCGTGGCCGCCTGGTGGGTGGCCAGCGACGGCAGCACCAACGTGTTCCTGCCGCCGCTGCGCACGATCGTCGAGGCGTTCCGGGACGTGTGGTTCTCCGACACGTTCGTCCGCGACGTGGTGCCCAGTCTGTGGCGCCTCGCCGCCGGCTACACGATCGCGCTCGCCGCGGGCGTCGTCCTCGGCTTCGTGATCGGGCGGTGGGCGGTGCCGCGCGCGCTGACCGGCCCGCTGCTGGCGTACTTCCGGGTGCTGCCCGCCCCGGTGCTGATCCCGGTGCTGCTGGTGGCGGTCGGCATCGGCGACACGACCAAGCTGGTCGTCATCACTGTGGGCGCGGTCTGGCCGATCCTGCTCAACACCGCCGACGGCGTCCGCGCCGCCGACGAGGTCGGGCTGGAGACCGCCGCGGCGTACCGGCTGCCGCGCCGCACCCGGCACCTGCTGGTGCTGCGCGGCGCGAGCCCGCAGATCTTCGCCGGCGCCCGGCAGGCCCTCGGCCTGTCGATCATCCTGATGGTGGTCAGCGAGATGCTGATGAGCACCGACGGGCTGGGCTTCACAGTGGTGCAGTTCCAGCGCAGCTTCGCCATCCCGCAGATGTGGAGCGGGGTGCTGCTGATCGGCCTGCTCGGGTTCGGGCTCGCCAAACTCTTCGAGCTCGTCGAGCGACGCGCGTTGCGCTGGCATCGCGGCCACACCGGACAACTCACGGAGCGACCATGACCTCCCTGCTCGAGATCGCCGGGATCGGCAAGACCTACCGGGCCCGGGAACGCACCGTCGAGGTGCTGACCGCGATCGACCTGACCGTGTCCGAGGGCGAGTTCGTCGCGCTCGTCGGCCCGTCCGGCTGCGGCAAGACCACCCTGCTCAAGATCGTCGCCGGGCTGCTTCCGGCCACGGCGGGACAGGTCCGGTTCGGCGGCCGTCCGGTCACCGAACCGCCGCCCGGCCTCGGCGTCGTCTTCCAGGAGTACGGCCGCAGCCTGTACGCCTGGAAGACGGTCCGGCAGAACGTCGAGCTGCCGCTGCGGCACCTGGACCTGAGCCGGGCGCGGCGGCGGGAACTCGTCGCCGACGCGCTCGACGCGGTCGGACTCGGCGCGGCCGGCGACGCGTACCCCTGGCAGCTCTCCGGCGGCATGCAGCAGCGCGTCGCGATCGCCCGCGCGGTCGCCTACCGGCCCCGGCTGCTGCTGATGGACGAGCCGTTCTCCGCCGTCGACGCGCAGACCCGCGCCGACCTGGAGGACCTGGTGGCCGCGCTGTGGAAGCGGTACGGCATGACCATCGTCTTCGTCACCCACGACATCGACGAGGCGGTCTACCTCAGCCAGCGTGTCGTGGTGCTCGGCACCGGCGTCTCCGGCGTCCAGGCCGACATCCCGATCGACCTGCCCGCCGACCGGGAACAGATCGGCACCCGTTCCTCCGCCCGCTTCGGCGAGCTGCGCACCCGAGTGTGGACGCAGGTCCGCCGTACCCCCGACGGCGAGCCGGACGCTCGCCGCGCACCCGAGAGCGAGATGGTATGAGCAACGCCCGCTGGACCGACACCGGCGGCGGCGAGGGCCCGCTGTGGTCCTTCCGAGTCGGTGAGGTCGAGGTCTTCCCGATCCGCGAGGTCGACTACTTCGTGGACCCGGCCGAGTTCTTCCCGCAGCTGGCGACCGAGTCGTGGACCGACGGCGCGTTCTACACCCGGGAACCGTTCACCCACGACGGCCGGATCCTGCTCAACCAGGAGGCCCACCTGCTGCGCACGCCCGACCGGCTGATCCTGGTCGACGCGGGCGGCGGCAACGGCAAGCCGCGCAACGGTGGCGTGTTCGACCGGGCGGACCGGCCGTTCCTGGAACAGTTCGCCCGCGCCGGGGTGTCGCTCGGCGACATCGACACCGTCGTCTTCACCCACCTGCACGTCGACCACGTCGGTTTCGCCACCAGCGCGGACGGCCGCGGCGGCTGGGAGCCGACCTTCCCGAACGCCCGGTACCTGGTGGTCCGGGAAGAGTTCGACTGGTGGACCGGCCCGGACGGCGCACGAGCGATGCAACGGACCGGCGACTACATCGCCGACAGCATCCTGCCGCTGCGCGACGCCGGAGTGCTCGACCTGATCGAGGCCGACCACGTGCTGTCCCCGCAGGTGCACCTGGTGCCGGCGTTCGGCCACACGCCGGGCAACGTCTACCTGGTCGTCGAGTCGGCCGGGCAGCGGGCGCTGTTCGCCGGCGACATGCTGCACCACGGCGTCCAACTGGAACGGCCGGAGTGGAGCATCCGCTACTGCGTGGTGCCGGGCGACTCCGCCGACCAGCGCCGCCGGCTGCTCGAACGGGCCGCCGACTCGGGTGACCTGCTCGTGCCGGCGCATTTCCCGTTCCCGGCGGCCGGATACGTGCGCCGGGCCGAGCGCGGTTTCACCTACACGTTCCTCGACGTCTGATGCTCATCGCCGACTTCCACACCCACCACGCCTGTCCGGACTATCCCGCGGTGCTGCCGCACAACGCCACCGGCGTGCTCGCCGCCCGCTGGGCCGACACGGTCCGGCGGGTCGCCGACCTCGACGGCCTGCTCGCCGAGTCCGGCCGGCAAGGCGTGGACCTGCGCGTCCTCAGCGCCCCGCCGGCGATGGTCACACCGCACGGCGAACGGACGCGGCCGGACGACCAGCGGCGGCTCAACGACCATCTGGCCACAGTGGCCGCCGGGAATCCGGGCCGCCTCGCCGGGCTCGCCACGATCGACGCCTTCGGCGGCGACGCGGCCGCCGGGGAGGTGGCCCGGACCGTCCACGAGCTGGGCCTGCCGGGCATCGTCGTCGACTGCGCCGCCGCGGACGGGCGGCTGCTCGGTGACCCGGCCGCCCGTCCGACCCTGTCCGCCGCGGCCGAGCTGGGCGTGCCGGTCTTCGCGCATCCGATCAGCAGGTCCACGCTGACCGCCGAGTTCGCGGGCCTGGGCCGGCTCGGCACATCGCTGGCCCGCGGCACGACAAACGCCGCCGCGCTGCTGTCCCTGCTCACCGGCGGCGTCCTGGCCACGCTGCCCGGCCTGCACGTGGTCTTCCCGATGCTCGGGGTGGCCGGCCTGGCACTGGCCGCCGCCACGGACGAGGGCGCGTTGCTCACCGCGCCCGATCGCCGCGCCCACGTGTACGTCGACACCATGGGCTTCGCGCCGTCGGCGATCCGCTTCGCCACCGACCTGCTCGGCGCCGACCACGTGGTCGTCGGCGGGGACTGGCCGGTCGCCGAACGGGACACCACCCGGGAGCGGGTCGAGGCGGCGCTGCGCGGCGCGGGCCTCGACCCGGACGAGCGCGCCCTGGTGGCCGGCGGCAACACGTTGCGCCTGCTGGGGCGCGGCTGAGACGCCGATCAGGCCGGCGCCGATCCCGTCCCCGCCGCGGCCAGCGGGGCCGCGCCGAACGACACCGCGAACCGCTTGCACCAGATGGACACGCTGCGCAGCCCGTCCAGGTCCACCGACGCCGGGATGTCGTACGCCTGGTCGCCGATGTTGCCCTTGAGACGGCCCAGCTCCACCCAGCGGCCGTCGTCGAACACCTGCCAGCCCGCGCGGCCGGACAGCACCTTCCGGTCGGTGAGCCAGACCCGCAGGTCGGGACCGTCCGAGGTGTTCAGGCCCCGCAGCAGCAACTGGCGGCGGCCGTCGGCGAGACGGACCAGCTGCACCCGGCCGGACGTGTCGTGCTCGTGGGTGACGAAGTCACCGGCGGCGAGGACCACGTCGGCGGGCGCCCCGCCGGTGACCGGCGGGCCGCTCGTGCCGGCCGTCGGCGGCTCCGTCACCGACGGCAGCGCCTCGCGCACCTCGCGGTCGGTCACCAGCCGCCACGGCTGGAACAGGTACAGGCTCACCCCGAGGCCGGCGACGACCACGACGGCGAGCACCGACAACACCACACGTCTTCTGCCCATGTCGTGAACCGTAGGGCCGTACCCGGCCGGAGGATCTTTCCGTCCGCTTACGGCCCGACCGCGAGCCGCCGCATTGGGGTGCCGGTGGGTAGCGTCAGGCCCATGGAGCGCTACGTGCTCGTCGTCGACGACGACCGGACGGTGAGCGACGTCGTCCGCCGTTATCTCGAACAGGACGGCTACCGGGTCCGGCTGTCCTTCGACGGGGCGGACGCGCTCGTCGCGGCTGGGGAACAGCCGCCCGACCTCGTGGTCCTCGACCTGATGATGCCGGGCCTCGATGGCATCGAGGTGTGCCGTCGGCTGCGTCGCCGGCTGCCGGGACTGCCCGTCGTCATGCTCACCGCGCTCGGCGACGAGGCCGACCGGGTCGCCGGGCTGGAGGTCGGCGCGGACGACTACGTGACGAAGCCGTTCTCCCCACGGGAACTGGTGCTGCGCATCCGGTCGGTGCTGCGGCGCACGGCCCGCGACGACCGGGGACCGGCCGGGGTGCTGCGCGACGGCGACCTGACCGTCGACGCCGACCGGCGGGTCGCCGTGCGCGGCGACGACCCGCTGGCGCTGACCGTGCGGGAGTTCGACCTGCTCGCGTTCCTGCTGGCGAACCCGGGGCGCGCGTGGTCCCGGGCCGAACTGCTGGACCGCGTCTGGGGCTGGCGCTTCGGCGACCAGTCGACAGTCACCGTCCACGTCCGGCGGTTGCGGGAGAAGATCGAGGACCGTCCCGCGCGGCCGTGCCGCATCGTCACCGTGTGGGGCGTCGGCTACCGCTACGAGCCGCTGGAGTCCCGGTGAACGAGCTGCTGGTCATCGGGTTCTACGCCCTGCTGGCCGGCGCGGTCGTCGGCGCGCTCGGCGTGGGCGCGCTGCGGCTGGTGCGCCGCCGGTCGATCCTCGCGCACATCGCGGTGCTGCTCGCGGTCACGATCGCCTCGGTGACGGCGGGCGTCACCGCCGTCGCGCAGGCCATGTTCCTGTCCGCGCACGACCTGCAGGTCGTCCTCGTGACGGTCGCGGCGTCCGCGGCGGTCAGCCTCGCAGTCGGCGTGGCGTTCGCCCGCCGGCTGGCGCGTGCGGCCGTCTGGGCCGACCAGGCCCGCCAGCGGGAACGGCAGCTGGAGGCCGGCCGCCGCGAGCTGGTCGCCTGGGTCTCCCACGACCTGCGGACGCCGCTGGCCGGCCTGCGGGCGATGGCGGAGGCGCTGGAGGACCGGGTGGTCGACGACCCGGCGACGGTGGCCGAGTACCACCACCGGATCCGGGTCGAGACCGACCGGATGACGCGCCTGGTCGACGACCTGTTCGAGCTGTCCCGGATCAACGCCGGCGCGCTGCGGCCCGCACTGTCCCCGGTGCCGCTCGGCGACGTCGTGTCCGACGCGATCGCCGCCACCGCGCCGCTGGCCGCCGACCGGGGGGTGCGCGTGCTCGCCCCGGAGGCCGGATGGCCCACGGTCCGGGCCGCCGAGGCCGAACTCGCCCGCGTCGTCACGAACCTGCTCGTCAACTCGGTGCGGTACACGCCGCCGGACGGCACCGTGCGCGTCGACGCCGGGCACGACGAGGGCGACGTGTGGTTCGCCGTCTCCGACACCTGCGGCGGCATCCCCGAAGCGGACCTGCCCCGGGTGTTCGACGTGGCGTTCCGGGGGACACGGGCCCGCACACCCGCCGGCGCCGACCAGCCCGCGCCGGCCGGTGGCGGGCTGGGCCTGGCCATCGTGCGCGGCCTGGTCGAGGCGCACGGCGGGCGGGTGCACGCGCACAACGTCACCGGCGGCTGCCGGTTCGTCGTCCGCCTCCCGCCCGCCTGACCTGCCGCCGCGCCCGGTCAGGCGGCGTCCGGGGGACCGGTCTCCACCAGGCGCCCGTCGGCGAGCCGCAGCCAGCGCTCGACCCCGATCGCGGCGAGGAACCGCTCGTCGTGGCTGACCACGAGCAGCGCACCCCGGTACGCGTTGAGCGCGCTCTCCAACTGGGCGACGCTCACCAGGTCGAGGTTGTTCGTCGGCTCGTCGAGCAGCAGGAGCTGCGGCGCCGGTTCGGCGCCCAGGACGCAGGCCAGCGTCGCCCGCAGCCGCTCGCCGCCGGAGAGCACCCCGGCCGGCAGGTGCGCCCGCGGGCCGCGGAACAGGAAGCGGGCCAGCAGGTTCATCCGCTGCGCGTCCGGGGCCTGCGGCGCGAACGCGGCCAGGTTCTCCGCCACCGTACGGTCGGAGTCCAGCAGGTCGAGGCGCTGCGACAGGTACGCGATGCGGCCGTCGGCCCGGGTGATCCGGCCCTGCTCGGGTTCCAGGTCGCCGTTGATCAGGCGCAGCAGCGTGGACTTGCCCGCGCCGTTGCCGCCGAGCAGGGCGATCCGCTCCGGTCCCCGGATCGTCAGGTCGACGCCACCGGCGGCGAACAGCTGCCGGTCGCCGTACCGGATCTGCGCTCCTTCGGCGGCGAGCAGTGTGCGTCCGGCCGGCACCTCGGTGGCGGGCAGCTCCACCGAGATCTTCCGCTCGTTGCGCAGCGCCCGCTCGGCCTCGTCGAGCCGGGCCCGGGCGTCGTCGACCCGCCCGGAGTGCATCTCGTTCGCCTTGCCCGCGGCCACCTGCGCGTCCCGCTTCATGCCGCCGGCGACGATCCTCGGCAGCCCCGCGTTCTTCAGGTTGCGGGCGGCGTTGCCGGCCCGGCGGGCCGCCCGCTCGCGGGCCTCCTGCAACTCCCGCTTCTCCCGCTTGAGGTCCTGCTCGGCGTTGCGGACGTTCTTCTCCGCCACCTCCCGCGCGGCGCGCGCCGCCTCCTCGTACGCGGTGAAGTTCCCGCCGTGGAACCGCATCTCGCCGCGGTCCAGTTCGGCGATGCGGTCCATCCGGTCCAGCAGCGCCCGGTCGTGACTGACCAGCAGCAGGCAGCCGGTCCACTGCTCCAGCACGTCGTACAGCCGGTGCCGGGCGTCGAGGTCGAGGTTGTTCGTGGGCTCGTCCAGCAGCAGCACGTCGGGCTGCTTCAGCAGTTGCGCCGCCAGGCCGAGCGTGACGACCTGCCCGCCGCTGAAGGTGTCCAGCCGCCGGTCGAGCGCGAGGTCGCCGAGGCCGAGCCGGTCCAGCTCGGCGCGGGTGCGCTCCTCGATGTCCCAGTCGTTGCCGATGGTGGTGAAGTGCCGCTCGTCGGCGTCCCCGGCCTCGATGGCGTGCAGCGCCGTGATCAGCGGGGCGATCTCCAGCACCTGCGCCACTGTCAGGTCGCCGGACAGCGGCAGGCTCTGCGGGAGGTACCCGGGCACGCCGTGGACGGTGACCGACCCGGCGGCGGGCCGGAGCTCACCGGCGATCAGCTTGAGCAGGGTGCTCTTGCCGGCGCCGTTCGGCGCGACCAGGCCGGTCCGGCCCGCGCCGAGGGTGAAGGAGAGGTCCTGGAAGACCGGGGTGTCGTCCGGCCAGGAGAAGGTCAGGTTCGAGCAGACGACGAAGGAGTGTGACATCGGGAAGACAACCTCGGAGTGAGGGCAGGCGGAACGGAGCCGCCCGGCGGAGGACATGGTCTCGGGGAACGACGCGGCGACCACGGCGTACGGCGCTCATTCGCGCGTGCCGGTGGTCTGTCGCATCTGCGGGGCTCACCCGGAGATGTCGTCGTCGCCCGCCATGTCTGGTCTCCCTGCTTCTCGGACCGTCCGAGCCTAGATCGCGCCGGTACGCCGTGCAACGACGTTGCGCGCCGGCCGGTCGCGCCGGAGACCGCGTCGCAGCGGCGTGACCTGCGTTACCTCTCGCCGATGCGGGAATGTGATCACCGGAGACGCATTTGACTCAGGGTGTGAGTGCCGCACCCTCTTCTGCCCGGCCGCACGCCGACCGGACGGAAGTTCCCCAGACGACCGATGCCACCCCGACGCCCACCCCGGGTGACCTGATGAGCCGAGGTCAGCGCGTGAGGCTCGTGCTCGTCCTGGGCTCGCTGATCGCGGTGGGCCCGCTGACCATCGACATGTACCTGCCCGCGCTGCCCGCGATCGTGGCGGACTTCGCGACCACGTCGGCGGCTGTGCAGTTGACGCTCACCGGGACGCTCGCCGGGCTCGCCGTCGGGCAGTTGCTGATCGGGCCGTTGTCGGACGCGGTCGGGCGGCGCCGTCCGCTGATCGCCGGTCTGCTGCTGCACATCGTGGCGTCGGCGCTGTGCGTGGTCGCCCCGAACGTCGCCGTCCTGGGCGTGCTGCGGGTCGTGCAGGGCCTCGGCGTCGCCGCGACCGCCGTCGTCGCGATGGCTGTGGTGCGTGACCTGTTCAGCGGGTCGGCGTTCGCCACCATGCTGTCCCGGCTGCTGCTGGTGATGGGCGCGGCGCCGGTCCTCGCCCCGACGCTCGGCGGCGGTGTGCTGCGGTGGACGGACTGGCGCGGCGTGTTCGTGGTCCTCGCCGTCTTCGGCGTGCTGCTCGTCGTGCTGGCCACGCTCGCCCTGCCGGAGACGCTGCCGCCCGCGCGCCGTCAGCGCGGCGGAGTCGTGGCCACAGTGATGAACTACGGCGGGCTGCTGCGCGACCGGGTCTTCGTCGGCCTGGTCCTGGTCGCCGGCCTGGCCATGGCGGCGCTGTTCGCGTACGTGGCCGGCTCGTCGTTCGTCCTGCAGGACGGGTACGGCCTCGACGAGCAGGAGTTCGGGCTGGCGTTCGGGGCGGGCGCGGTGGGCCTGATCGGCGCGACCCAGTACAACGTGCGGCTGCTGCGCCGCTACTCGTCCCAGTGGATCCTGGTGGCCTCGCTGGCGGGGGGCACGGTGGCCGGGCTGGCGCTGCTGGTGTTCGCCGCGACCGGTTTCGGCGGCCTGCCCGCGCTGCTGGTGTCGCTGTGGGTGGTGCTGGCGGCGGCGGGCCTGGCCATGCCGAACGCCCCGGCGCTGGCCCTGTCCCGTCACGGCGAGGCAGCCGGCACCGCGTCCGCCCTGCTCGGTGCGGTGCAGTTCGGCGTGGGCGCGGTGGCGGCGCCGCTGGTCGGCGTGCTCGGCACCGGCGCGGTGGCGATGGCGCTGGTGGTGGCCGGCGGGATGGTGGCCGCCCTGGCGGTGCTGCTGGTCGTCGTGCGGCCGTCCCAGCTCGCCGGACTGGAGGCGGATCCGGCGGTAGCGGTCGCGCACTGACGGACCGCCCGGCGGCGCGGGTGCGCGCGGCGCCTACGCTGCTGCCATGACCGCCCCGGCCCGCATCCTGGTCGAGGGGATCCACGGGTCCGGCAAGTCGACGCTTGCCGCACGGCTGGCGCAGCGCTTCGACCTGCCCTGGTATCCGGTCGACGACCTGCTGTGGGAACCGGGCTGGGTGGAGGTGCCGGTCGCCGAGCAGCGGCGGCGGATCGAGGCGATCTGCCGGCGCGACCGATGGATCCTCGACGGCGCCTACCACGGCTGGCGGGACGTGGTGCTCGACCGCGCCGACCTGGTGATCGGGCTGGACTACCCGCGCGGGGTCTCGTTTCGGCGGCTGCTGCGGCGTACGCGGCAGCGGTTGGCCAGCGGCGAGGAGATCTGCAACGGCAACCGGGAGTCGTGGGGGAGCGTGCTGTCCCTCGACTCGGTGGTGGTCTGGCACGTCACCGGGTTCGGCCGGGCGCGCCGGCGCCTGCGGGCCTGGGCGGCCGACCCGGCCGGACCGCCGGTGCTGCTGTTCACCGACCCGGCCGCCCTCGACGACTGGCTGGCGAGCGGCTCGCCGGTGCCGGGCCGGCGCGGGACGTGACTACATCGGGAAGCGGCCGCGACGCCACTGCCAGTGGCGGCCGGCCCGCAGGTGGTCGATGATGGCGCGTTGCAGCGCGGTGCGGCGGGGCAGCCGGTCCAGCGGCGTGTTCAGGCTGCGGAAGACGAAGCGCAGCACCTCGACGTCGCCGTCCAGCCCGTCCATCTGCTGGTAGGGCTCCAGCGTGAACCGCCGCTGGAACCGGACGATGTTGGAGTCTTCCGGCAGGTATTCGCTCAGCTGCGGGTCGAGCAGCCAGGAGCCGCAGGAGAAGGCGGTGTAGCTCTCGTCGGGGAAGTGGCGCGGGAAGAACGCCCGGGCCCGCTCCAGCGACGCGTCGACCGCCTCCGGGGTCAGCGGCCCCGAGTCGGGGATGTGCAGGTCGACGGCCCCGGTGTCGCCGCGCTGGTGCTGCAGGCGGCCCAGCTCGTAGAGGCCGCCGCGCGCGTGCAGCGTCAGCCATGCCTGCATGACCGGCCAGCCCTCACCGTGCATCCGCCGGTCGACGGCGAGGTTGTTGCCCAGGTCGGCGAGCGTCGCCCAGGACACCTCGTCGGGCACGCCGTGGTCGGCGTGGTACGCCCGGACGACGTCGACCAGGGCCAGGTACGCGTAGGCGTAGAGGTGCCGCCAGGCCGGTCCCCGGTCGCGGGGCAGCGACGGGCCCGGCGGCAGCCAGCCGAAGCCGCCGAGGTCGGCCCGGACCAGGGCGATCGAGCGGTCGAGCAGCCAGCGCAGCTCCGGTGTCCACAGTGGGGACTCCGGCTCGGGCCAGGCCGCCATGATCTCGGCGGCGTCGTCGGGGCGGACCGCGAGCCGCTCCAGCAGCGCGGGCGCGTCCGCCCGGGCGGGCAGCGGCGCGGACGGCCGGTCGCCGGCGAGCCGGCGCACCCTGTCGATCTCCTCGGCGGGCACGCCGAGCCGGCCGGCGACGTCGTCCACATCCATGGGGACGACGCTACCGGCCGGCGTCCGCGCCGACAGCCCCGTGCGGTGTCAGCGCCGTTGCTGGCACGGCACGCAGAAGCGGGCCGAGGGGCGGATCTCCAGGCGGGCGGTCGGGATGTCCTGGCCGCAGCGCTCGCAGACGCCGTACGTGCCCTCGGACATGCGCTTGAGCGCCTGGGCGGTGTCCGCGATGCCCTGGCGCGCGGCCTCGATCAGCCGGCGCAGGGTGTCCGGGTCGTGGCCGCCGTGGTCGGGCTGCCGTGTGTGCAGCGTCAGCTCGGTGAGATGGTCGGTGTACTCGTTGAACTGCCGGTCCAGCAGTTCCCGCAGGGTGTCGGTGCGGTCGTTCAGGGCGTGCGTCATGATCAGGCGCTCCTTTCCGGGCGGCGCTGGGTGTCGTGCGGGTGGCGCAGGGCCGAGATGGCGGCCATGCCGGCGCCGGTCAGGGCGGCGGTCCGGGGTGAGGCGGCGCGGTGGACGGCGGCGCCGAGTGTCGCGACCATGCGGGCGGTCACGTCGGGCCGGGTCGCGCCGTCGCCGATGACGATCACGCCGCGGGCCAGAGCCGTGCGGACCAGGGGCCGCAACGCCGGGTCCTGGCGCAGCTCACGGACCAGTCGCGCGGCGGCGTCGGCGAGCATGCCGGCGGTCGTCGCGTGGTTCAGGTCGCGGGTGCCGACCTCGGCGCGGCGGGCGGCCACGACGCGGCCGTCCTCCAGCAACGCCACCTCGGTGAGCTGCGCGCCGATGTCGGCGAGCAGCAGGGTGCCGGCGGCGGCGCCGGCGCCGATGGCGCCCGCCCGGACGCTGTCGAGGAACAGCAGCCGGGACGGCGCGAGGACGGCGGCGAGCACGCGGCGCGTCGCCTCCTGCTCGGCCGGCGCGGCCAGCACCGGCCGGCAGGCCACCACGAGCGCGCCGACCGGCACCGACGCGCGGTGGTCACGCAGGATGCGTCGCAGCTCGGTGACACAGGCCGGGCCGTCCACGATCCGCCCGCGCCGCACGACCGGGCTGCGCAGGCCGTGACCGAGCGGGACGCTGAGCGTCCGGCCCGGCCCCAGCCAGATCCGCAGCAGGCTGCTGCCGAGGTCCACGGCGATCGGCGCCGCGTCGACGGCCACCGGCGGGCGTGTGGTGTGGGAGCGGCCGATCAGCAGACCGGTACGCGCCGGAGAGCGGACGGTGGTGACGGGATGCGGCATACCGACCTCTTTCGGATCAGGTGCCCAACCGGGCGGTGGACGGTGCGGGGAAGGGTGTGGCCGGGGGCCGGGGCCGGACGCCGGATTCGCTCGACGGCGTCGGCGGCCAGGGCTCAGGCGCGCCGCTGGTCGCCGCTCGCGGACCGGGACGCGCCGAAACCGGCGAACACCGGTGGTGAAGCCATCGACGTGCGGGTCATGGTCACCACCTCCTCGCTGCTCGGGTACCGCCTGGGACCTCCAGCTTCGCCCGGAAAGCCGCGCTCGGCATTGCCTGCCACCGGCCAACAAAGGGCCGAATGATTGCCGGTCACTGGACAACCGATCCGGGCACCCCCCGGAGCTATGGTTGACGTGAGGAGGTTCCCGTGATCATCGAACGCACGTTCCTCCCCGGCATCGGGGTCCGGCACACGCTGACCACCGAAGAGGGCCGCCGCATCGGAGTGATCGACTACCACACCGGCGGCCGGCGCGACGTCGTCCACGACGACCCGGACGACCCGGACCGCATGGTGACGCTCAGCCTCACCCGCGACGAGGCGTCGGCCCTGGCGAACCTGCTCGGCTTCCCGGAACTGGTCGCCGTTCCCGCCTGAGCGTCACGGCGGCAACGGCCCGGGTGTCAGGCCGGCAGCGGCTTGCGCGGCCAGTCCAGCGCCCGCGCGCCGAGGACGGCGGCGTGCAGTGTGAACCGGTCCCGCGTGTCGGCGGGGTCGTAACCGCTCAGCGCCCGCACGCGGGCCAGCCGGTAGGTGACGGTGCGGACGGACACGTGCAGCCGGCGGGCCGCCTCGGTGCCGACCTCGCCGCAGGCGAAGTACTCGTTCAGCGTGTCCAGCAGTGGCTCGGCGCCGCCGCGCGCCTGGGCCAGCGGTGTCAGCACCGCCCGGACCAGGTCGACCATGGCGGGCTGGTCGCGCAGCAGGACGCGGTAGATGAGCAGGTCGTGCGCGTCGATCACGGACGTGTCGGAGTGCAGCCGCCGCGCCGTGGTCAGCGCCTCCCGCGCCTCCTCGTAGGAGCGGGCGATGCCGTACACGCCGGGGTGCGGGCGGCCCACCGCCACCTGCCACGGCCGGCCCCGCACCAGGCGGTCCAGCTCGCCGTGCATCAGCGTGCCCAGATTCCCGGCCGGCCCGCGGCCCCGGTCGCCGGCCACCGGATCGGCCGGGGCGATCACCACGAGCAGCCCTTCCTTCGTGGCCACCAGGACGTCCCGGTCGCCCAGCCGGTCGAAGACGGCCCGTTCCAGCGCGCTGATCGCCGCCTCCGTGTCCGGCAGCCGGCGGCCGGGCGCGGCGAGCGCGACCTGGTGTACGCGGGCCAGGTCCAGCCCGAACGGCTCGGCCCGTTCCACCAGCCCGCCGAGGTCGGAGTCCCCGCGCAGCAGGTCGTCGACGAGTTCCCGGCGCAGCGACTCCTCGCGCCGGACCAGTTCCCGCCGGGCCACCGCGTAGCCCTCGGCGAGCGTGGCGACGGCGGTGTCGACCACGTGCAGCACGGCGTCGGCGGCGGCGCGGACCGCCTCGCTGTCGTCGGAGCGGTCCAGGTGCGGAAGCTGCCGCCACACCCGCCGCGCCGCGGACAGGTAGAGGCGTACCGCGCGTCCGGCGGACACCCCCTGCTCGGCCGCGCGCCGGCCGAGGGCGCCCACCGCGTCGAGTTCGGCGCGGCGCGGACGGCGGCCGGTCACCGCCGCGTCGGTCAGCAGCCGCAGGTAGTCGCCGAGCAGTTCCACAGGTACGCCACCGGCGTCGGCGCTCGCCTCGCGGGCCACCTCGGCCAGCCACTGCTCGTCCTCGCCGCCCGCGGCCGGCGCCGGCCGGCGGACGTTGTCGGTCATCGCGGTCTCCCCGTGCCGGACCGGCATCCGACGCCGGCCCACCGCGCCCAGCGTAGGCCGGGGGTCCGGAGCCGGCGGGCGCGACCGGCCCGCGCGGTCGGTCCGGGGGCGGGCGCGCCCGGTGTCATGCCCGCGACGGCGGGCCCGGGTCGACCACGAGCGCCGGACCGATCCGCCGCCCACCCCGGGGACCGCGGGTCAGCCGCCGCGCCGCCCCCGTCGGGTCGTGGTCGGCCGCCACCTGATCGAGTACGCGGACCCAGCGCTCGCCGTGCGCGTCGGCGAACGCGGCGCCGACCACGGCGACCCGCCGGCCGGTGACCGGCGACGGCGGCGCGTCCCCGCCCGGTGAAGTGGACCCGGCCCGGGCAGTGGACCCGGCCGGTCGAGTGGACCCGAGCGCCGGCCCGGCCGGCACCCCGGCGAGGTCGGCCCGGTCTCCGCTGACGGTGATCAGGTCGGGCGAGCCGCAGCGCACCGCCTCCACCGCGCCGGACCGGTCCACCCGCACGATCGTGGCGCGCAGGTGACCCGCCGGCGCGAGGTCGCGTACCGCCTGGTCGAGCACGCCGGCGAGGCGCTGCGGCGACGCTGCCGGCCCTGCGTGCCGGCGGAACGTCTGCTCGACCGCCCGCCGTCCGGCGGGCGTGTCCAGCGCGGCGCCGGTGACCGTGCCGATCAGGGCGAGGAGCCCGCCGCCGCGCAGCGGAACGGCGGCGCCGATCTCACCGGGCGAGCCGCAGACCGCCAGCGCCGCGCTTCCCGGCCCGGCCGGCACGGTGAAGACCGCGACGTCCGGCGGCCCGGCGGCGCGCGTCACCGACGCGGTCCGCGTCCGTCGGCGGGCCCAGGCCAGCAGGGGCACCGCGGACAGGCTGACCGCGGAGGCGAGCAGCGCCTGCGGGTCGGTGCGATGACCGGGGATCACCGGTACGAGGACCGACGCCACCACCAGCACGCCCGCCCACGCCGACACCAGCGCCGCCGCCCGGGGCCGGGCCGAGACGCCGAGCAGGCCGGGCAGCAGCACCCAGCCGATCGGGGTGCCGACCTCGGCGACACCCATCAGCACCGCGTTCCCGGTGGTGCCCGCCAGGGCGGCTCGCATCGGCAGCACGCCCACCACCCTATCGGGGGCACCCGCCGGACGGCGATGGCGTACCGGCCGAGACCCAACCTCACTCCTTACCCTGAGCCGGGCCCGGGTGACACGACACGAGCGCGTGATTCTCTCGACATTTTGTCTCGCCGAATCGCCAGTTAGGGTTGACGTACCGGGCGTCGATCTTGAGGAGTGTGTGTGCTGGTTCTGGTGGCGGTCCATGCGCTCGCAGCCGTGATCGCCCCCGTGCTGGTACGCCTACTCGGTCGACGCGCTCTCTACCTGCTGGCCGCCGTTCCCGCCGCGGCGCTGGTCTGGGCTCTGACCCGGACCGGGCAGGTGCGCTCGGGCCGGCCGGTCGTCGAGACGGTCACCTGGGTGCCGCAGCTCGGCCTCGACCTCGCGCTGCGGATGGGCACGCTGTCCTGGCTGCTGGTGCTGCTCGTCGGTGGCGTCGGCGCCCTCGTGCTGATCTACAGCGCGCGCTACTTCCACTCCGACGACCCGAGCCTCGGCCGGTTCGCCGCGGTGTTCGTCGCGTTCGCCGGCGCGATGCTCGGCCTGGTGGTCTCCGACGACCTGCTGCTGCTGTACGTGTTCTGGGAACTGACCACCGTCTTCTCGTACCTGCTGATCGGCAGCGACCCCACCAAGCGGGCCAGCCGGCGCGCCGCGATGCAGGCGCTGCTCGTGACCACGCTGGGCGGCCTGGCGATGCTCGCCGGGTTCGTGATGCTCGGTCAGCACGCCGGCTCGTACCGGTGGTCCGAGATCGCCGGGAACCTGCCGGAGGGCGGGTACCTCACCGCCGCGCTGGTGCTCGTCCTGCTCGGCGTGACGAGCAAGTCGGCGATCTTCCCGTTCAGCTTCTGGCTGCCCCGCGCGATGGCCGCGCCCACGCCGGTCAGCGCCTACCTGCACGCGGCCGCCATGGTCAAGGCGGGCGTGTTCCTGGCCGCGCTGATGGGCCCCGCGGTCGGCCAGGCCACCGTGTGGCGCGCCATCCTGCTCGGCGGCGGCCTGATCACACTGTTCCTCGGCGGCTGGACGGCGCTGCGGCAGGTCGACCTCAAGCTGCTGCTGGCGTACGGCACGGTCAGCCAGCTCGGCCTGCTCATGGTGATCCTCGGCGCGGGCACCCGCGACACCGCGCTGGCCGGCGCCGCGATGCTGCTGGCGCACGCCCTGTTCAAAGCCACCCTCTTCCTCGTCGTCGGCGTCGTCGACCACGTCACCGGCACCCGCGACCTGCGCGAGCTCAGCGGGCTGGGCCGCCGCGCGCCGGTGCTGGCGGCCGTCGCCGGGCTCGCGGCCGCCTCCATGGCCGGCCTGCCGCCGCTGTTCGGCTTCGTGGCCAAAGAGGCGGCGCTGGAGGCGTTCCTGCACGGCGGGCCCGTCGAGCTGCTGGTGCTCGCCGGGGTGGTGGCCGGCTCGGCGCTCACCGTCGCGTACACGTTGCGTTTCCTCTGGGGCGCGTTCGCCGCCAAGCCCGACGTGCCCGAGACCCGGCCCGAGCGGATCGAGCCGGCCTTCCTCGGCCCGGCGGCGGTGCTCGCCCTCGCCGGCCTCGTGGTCGGGATTGCCGCCCCGGCGGTGGACCGGGTCCTCGCCCCGTACGCCGACCAGTTCCCGACCGCCGACCCCGGCTACCACCTCGCGCTCTGGCACGGCCTGACGCCGGCCCTCGGCCTGTCGGCGCTGGCCGTCACCGGCGGCGTCGCGCTGTTCCTGCTGCTGCAGCGCCGCCGCCCGTACCTCGCCCGGCTGCCGTTCGACGGCGCCACCGGCTACGACAAGCTGGCGAGCGCCGTCGACCGTGCGGCGGTGGAGCTCACCGGCGCCACCCAGCGCGGATCGCTGCCGTTCTACCTCGGCGTCATCCTGCTGGTGCTGGTGATCCTGCCGGGTGGGGCGGTGCTGGCCGGCATTCCCTGGGCGCAGCGGTTCCAGCTGTGGGACACGCCGTTGCAGGCGGTCGCGGGCGCTGTCGTCGTGGTCGCCGCGCTGGTGGCCGCGCGCGCCCGCCGCCGGCTGACCGCGATGATCCTGGTCGGGGTGACCGGCTACGGCACGGCGCTGCTGTTCATCCTGCACGGCGCGCCGGACCTGGCACTCACCCAGTTCCTGGTGGAGACCGTCACGATCGTGATGTTCGTGCTGGTGCTGCGCCGCCTGCCGCGCCGGTTCTCGGCCCGCCCGATCCGCGCCACCCGGCAGTTCCGCGTCGCGCTCGGCGTGGCCGTCGGCGTGGTCACCGCCGGCATGGCGTACGTCGCGGCGGGCAGCCGGGTGGCCACGCCGATCTCGGTCGACTTCCCGGACGAGGCCGTGTCCTACGGCGGCGGCAAGAACGTGGTCAACGTGACGCTCGTCGACATCCGGGCCTGGGACACGATGGGCGAGATCGCCGTGCTGGTGGTGGCCGCCACCGGTGTGGCCAGCCTGATCTTCCGCGGCACCCGCGCCCTGGACCTGCGCAGCGGCATCCCCGGCGCCGGCCGGCAGCAGTCGTCGCGCCCGCGCTGGCTCACCAGCGGCGCGACGTCCCGGCAGCAGTCGGTGATCCTCCAGGTCGTCACCCGGCTGCTCTTCCACGCCATCCTGCTGTTCTCCATCTACCTGCTCTTCTCCGGCCACAACGCGCCGGGTGGCGGGTTCGCCGCCGGGCTGGTCGCCGGCCTCGGGCTCGCGGTGCGGTACCTGGCGGGCGGGCGTACCGAACTCAACGGCGCCGCGCCGGTGGACGCCGGTTTCGTGCTCGGCGCGGGACTGTTCGTGGCGGTCGGCACCGGCGTCGCCGCGATGCTGCTGGGCGGCGAGTTCCTGCAGAGCGCGACGCTCGACTTCCACCTGCCGCTGCTGGGCCATGTCCACTTCGTCACGTCCGTCTTCTTCGACGTGGGCGTCTACCTCATCGTGGTCGGCCTGGTGCTGGACATCCTGCGCAGCCTGGGCGCCGAGATGGACCGCCAGGAGGAGGACGACGAGCAGGAGACCGAGCCGGCCGGCGTACGGGAAGAGGAGCTGGTATGAGCCCGAACATTCCCAACCTGGTCTACATCCTGGTGATCGGCGTCCTGTTCGCCACCGGGGTCACGCTGCTGCTGGAACGCAGCCTCACCCGCGTCCTGATGGGGGTCATCCTGCTCGGCAACGGCGCCAATCTGCTGCTGCTCACCGGTGGCCGGGCCGGCGGCCCGCCGATCGTCGGCACCACCGACCAGGAGGACATGGCCGACCCGCTGCCGCAGGCGATGGTGCTGACCGCGATCGTCATCACCCTCGGCATGACCGCGTTCCTGCTCGCCCTGGCCTACCGCAGCTGGCACCTCAACGGCCACGACGAGGTGCAGGACGACGTCGAGGACCGCCGGATCATGGAACTCGCCGACCGGGACGAGGGCCCCGGCACCTCCGACGCCGACACCGCGGACGGCGGCCCCGCCGACGGCAGCCCCGAGGCGCGGGTCCTGGCTGAGGCGGAGGGCGGCCGATGACCTGGCTCGTTCCGCTGCCGGTGGTGATGCCGCTGCTCGGCGCGGCCCTCACGCTGCTGCTCGCCCGGCGGGCCCGCGCCCAGCGCTGGGTCAGCATCATCGTGCTCGCCGCCACCGTCGCCGTGGCGGCACTGCTCCTGGTCCAGTCGTCGCTGGACGGCCCGCTCGTCGTGGAGGTGGGCGGCTGGGTCGCGCCGATGGGCATCGTGCTCGTCGCCGACCAGCTCGCCGCGTTGATGCTCGTGGTCTCCGCCTCGGTGACCCTGTGCGTGCTCGTCTACTCCATCGGGCAGGGCATGGCCGACGGCAACGAGGAGACGCCGCTGTCGGTCTACCACCCGACCTATCTCGTGCTGACCGCCGGCGTGTGCAACGCCTTCCTCTCCGGCGACCTGTTCAACCTCTACGTCGGCTTCGAGATCCTGCTGGTGGCCAGCTACGTGCTGTTGACGCTCGGCAGCACCGAGACGCGGATCCGGGCCGGCACCACGTACGTCGTGGTCAGCCTGCTCTCGTCGTTGATCTTCCTGGTGGCGATCGGCCTGGTCTACTCGGCCACCGGCACGCTGAACCTGGCCCAGCTCGCCGACCGCCTGGACGCGCTGCCCGACGACATGCGCCTGGTGCTGCAGGGCATGCTGCTGCTCGCGTTCGGGATCAAGGCGGCGGTGTTCCCGCTGTCGGCGTGGCTGCCGGACAGCTACCCGACCGCGCCCGCGCCGGTGACGGCGGTCTTCGCGGGCCTGCTCACCAAGGTCGGCGTGTACGCGATCATCCGCACCGAGACGCTGCTGTTCCCCGGCGGCCGCACCGCCGACCTGCTCATGGTGATAGCGGCGCTGACCATGGTGGTCGGCATCCTGGGCGCGGTGGCCCAGTCGGACATCAAACGACTGCTGTCGTTCACGCTCGTCAGCCACATCGGCTACATGCTGTTCGGGGTCGGCCTGACCACCCCGCTCGGCCTGTCCGCGGCGATCTTCTACGTGGTGCACCACATCACCATCCAGACCACGCTGTTCCTCGCCGCCGGCCTGGTCGAACGACGCGGCGGCAGCACCGCGCTGGATCGTCTCGGCGGGCTGGCCCGGCTGTCGCCACTGCTGGCGCTGCTGTTCTTCGTACCGGCGCTCAACCTGGCCGGCATCCCACCGTTCTCCGGGTTCCTCGGCAAGCTCGGGCTCGTGCAGGCCGGGGTGGACGACGGCGGGTTCCTGGCCTGGGTGCTCGTCGGCGGTGGACTGCTGACCAGCCTGCTCACCCTCTACGCCATCGCCCGGGTGTGGAACCTGGCGTTCTGGCGGGCGCCGCACCCGGACATGCCGGAGCCCGGTGACGCCGACCGGGCGGCCCGGACCGACGGCGCCGAGCAGCCGCACGAGGGCGCGTCGCCGGCCGGGGCCGTGCTGCCCCGGCTGATGACGGTGCCGACCGCCGCCCTGGTGGTGCTCGGTCTGGCGCTGACAGTGGTGGCCGGGCCGCTGTTCGAGATCAGCACCGACGCCGCCGACGACCTGCTGCGCCGAGCCCCGTACGTGGAGGCCGTGTTCCCGGAGGGACCGCCGTGACAAGTCAGCCGAAAGCGCCGCTGACCCCCCGCGACCGCTGGCGCAACCGCGCGATCGCCGTGACCGGCCTGGTCACCGTCTGGGTGCTGCTGTGGGGCACCTTCAGCTGGGCGAACGTGATCAGCGGACTGGTGGTCGCCGCTGTGTTGCTCGTGGTCTTCCCGCTGCCCCCGGTGACGTTCGCCGGCCGGATCCGGCCGGTGCCGCTGCTGAGATTCCTGGCCCGCTTCCTGCGCGACCTGGTGGTGGCGTCCGTCCAGATCGCCTGGCTGGCCGTCCGGTCCAAACACCCGCACTCGGCGATCATCGCGGTGCCGCTGCGGGTGAACACCGACCTCAACCTCACCCTCAACGCCGAGGCCCTGTCGCTGGTGCCGGGCAGCCTGATCCTGGAGGCCGACCGGAACACCGGCACGCTCTACGTGCACGTCATCGGCATCCGCAGCCTCGACGAGGTGGAGCGCTTCCGGCGCGACGTGCTGGAACTGGAGGGGCGCATCGTCGCCGCCGTCGGCTCGGCCGAGGAACTGGACCTGATCCGTCGATCCGCACCCACCGGCCCGTCCGGGTCGGTCGAGCTGGAAGGAGCACCGACGTGACCGTCGTCGCCGTGATCGTCACCGCGCTGCTCGTCGCGGCCGGTGGGCTCACCCTCGTCCGCATCATCCGTGGGCCGTCGATCCTCGACCGGGCCGTGGCCACCGACGTGCTGCTCGCCGTCGCGGTCGCGGCCATCGCCACCGAGGCCGCCTACAGCCGGGATGCCACCGCGCTGCCGGTGCTCGTGGTCCTCGCCCTCGTCGGGTTCGTCGGCTCGGTGAGCGTCGCCCGCTTCGCGTCCCGGAGAAACCCGAAATGACGCTCGACACGATCCTGGACACCGTCGCCGGCGTCTGCCTGATCGCGGGCGCCCTGCTCTGTCTGGCCGCCGGCATCGCGCTGATCCGCTTCCCGGACGTGCTGTCGCGGATGCACGCGGCGGCCAAGCCGCAGGTGCTCGGGCTGCTGCTGGTGCTGCTCGGCTGCGCGTTGCGGCTGCGTACCGGGGTGGACATCACCACGCTGGTCCTGGTGGGCCTGTTCCAGCTCGCCACCGCCCCGGTCGCCGCGCACATGGTCGGGCGGACCGCGTACCCGCACGACGACATCCGGCGGGACCTGCTGATCACCGACGAGCTGTCCGGTGACATCGACCGGATCCGGGCGGACCGGGCCGGTGAGCCGCAGGAGACGTCGCCGGCCCGCACGTCCTGAGACCGCGCGCGAGCGCCGAGGCAGGGAGCCCCATGAGCGGCACGGTCTACGAGAACGCCCGTATCCACACGCTCGACCCGGCCCGCCCGTACGCCGAGGCGATGCTGGTCCGCGGCGAGCGGATCGTCGCCGTCGGCGACCTCGCCGAGTGCCGGGACCGGGCCGGCGGCGGCGCGCGCCGGGTCGACCTCGACGGGATGGCGGTGCTGCCCGGGCTGATCGACAGTCACATCCACGCCGCGTCCTACGTGCGCGGGCTGGACCAGGTGGACCAGCGCGGCACGGCGAGCCTCGACGAGGCGCTGGCCCGGATCGCGCGGCACGCCACCACGCTGCCGCCGGACGCCTGGCTGCTCGGCGGCGGGTGGGACAGCAACAGGTGGACCCGGCCGGTGCAGCCGAGCCGTACCGACCTGGACCGGGTCTGCCCGGACCGCCCGGCCGCGCTGCCCAGCATCGACGGCCACACCATCTGGGTGAACACCGCGGCACTGGCCCGCCTCGGCATCGACGCGGCCACCCCCGACCCGCCCGGCGGGCAGATCGCGCGCGACGAGCACGGCGAGCCGACCGGCATCCTGCGCGAGGCGGCGGCCGACGCGGCATACGCGGTGGTGCGTTCCCCGCACGCCGGTGACCTGGTCGCCCAGTTGCGCGCCCACCTGCCCCGGCTGCTCGCCGCCGGGCTGACCGGCATCCACGACCTGGACGGGCAGGACGCCCGCGCCGCCTACGAGACGCTGTACGCCCGGGGTGAGCTGCCGCTGCGGGTGCACAAGACGATCCCCGCCACGGCGCTGGACGAGGCGATCGACAGCGGCTGGGCCACCGGGGACGGGGACCGGTGGCTGAGCACCGGACCGGTGAAGATCTTCACCGACGGCGCGCTCGGCTCGCACACCTGCCTGATGACCGAGCCGTACGACGGCGAGCCCGGCTACCACGGCATCGCTGTCACCCCGGCCGAGGAGTTCGAGCGGCTTGTGGCCACTGCCGCCGGGGCCGGCATCGCGGTGGCGGCGCACGCCATCGGCGACGCGGCGAACCGGATGGTGCTGCGGGCGTACGCGCGCTGGCGCGACTCGGCGGGGCCCGGCCCGGCGGCGCGGCTGCGACACCGGATCGAGCACACCCAGCACCTGCTGCCGGACGACGTGCCGTTGCTCGCCCGCTGCGGCGTGATCGCCTCGATGCAGCCCACCCACTGCACCAGCGACATCCCGCTGACCAGCCGGATGCTCGCCGGCCGGGGCCTCGCCTCGTACGCCTGGCGCAGCCTGCTCGACGCCGGGGCCGTCGTGGCGTTCGGATCGGACGCCCCGGTGGAGGACCCCGACCCGTTCTTCGGCATCCACGCCGCGGTGACCCGCCAGCAGCCCGACGGCGTCCCGCCCGGCGGCGTGGACCCGCACGAGCGGCTCGACCTGGACACGGCGCTGCGCTGCTTCACCGAGGCCGGCGCGTACGCCTCCTACGAGGAGCACCTGAAGGGCCGGCTGCGCCCCGGCATGCTCGCCGACTTCATCGCGCTGCCCACCGACCCGTACCGGGTGGAACCGGCGGAGCTGCGCGACCTGACGGTGGCGCTGACCGTGGTCGGCGGCGTGGTGCGCTGGCAGCGCTGACCGTGCCCCGCCCGGACGCCGCTGTCCGGGCGGGACACGGCGGTCAGGCGCCCTTCACCCAGCCGTGCGGCTGTCCACCGACGACGGCGTGAGGTCGTCAAGGATCGGCTCCGGTCGACGCCTCGAGTCCGGCTCGGGGAGCCGTCAGCGGTCGTGCCCGGGCGTCTCGCCGAGCAGCGCTTCGCCCATCGCGGTGAGCCGGTGCAGCACGAGGTTGCCGTGCCGCTGGCTGGTGATCAGCCCGGCCTCGCGCAGGATCGTGGTGTGATGGCTGGTGGTGGCCGGCGAGATGCTGGCCCGCCGGGCCAGCTCGCCGGTGGTCGCGCCGCCCGCGGCGGCGCGCAGGACGGCCACGCGGGTGTGGCCGAGCAGCGGGCCGAGCCGGCGTTGCGGGCTCCCGGTCGCCGGGTCCGGTCGCTGCCGCCGGGCCGGGTAGACGAGCGTCGGGGGCAGGTCGGGATCGGCCAACGTGATCGGCGTGTGCCAGCAGAAGTACGAGGGGACCAACGTGATCCCGCGACCGTCGAGGTGCATGTCCCGGTCCTCCGGGTAGCCGCTCACGGACAGCACCGGCGGATCCCAGCGCGCCTCCGGGCTCAGGTCGTCGAGGATCTGCCCGGCGCCGGTGTCGAGCACCCGGGCCCCGCGCAGGGCCCGGTCGCCGGAGACGGCGGAGACGATGTCCGTCCAGTGCGGAGCGACGGCGACCCGGAAGTAGGCGCGCAGCGCGTCGCCGAGGCCGTGCAGGGCGGCGAGCCGGCCGGCGGCCAGGCCGCCCAGCCAGGCGCCGCCGAGCGGGGTCACCATCCGGCCCATCTCGGTGCGGATCCGCCGGGTCGGGGTGCCGAGCATCCGGTCGATCCCGTCGTCGAGGTCGGTGACCAGGCTGGGCGTCAGGAAGTCCGGGAAGTACCGCTTGCGGGGCGCGACGGGCAGCAGTCGCTCACGCACCGCCGGGACCAGGCCGGCTCGTTGCAGATCCGCGCGCACCTGCCGGTGCCAGCGGTCGTAACCCGCGTACCCGGCGCGGGTCTGCAGGCGGTGCAGGCTGCAGACGATCTCCCACAGTGGATCGGGCCGGGTCGCCAGCCGTGTGCGGCTGAGGTCCCCGGCCGTGAAGTGGATGCGTAGCGTCCCCATGACGCTCAGTGTTCCGAGGTGGCCCGCCGCGCTCAGTCTCATCCATGACATTGACGTACATCGCTGTAGCTGAACCCCGGGCAGCCGGGCGGGGCGGCAGCCGGACGGCTGCCGCCCCTCGTGGTCGTGGTCTCAGCCGGCGCTGCAGCTCGTCCGCCACCGGTGGGAGGCGATGTTGTCGTTCGTGTTCGCCATGTAGCCGTCGCGGTTGGAGCCCCAGGTGAACCAGGCCCCGGTGAGGTCGTCCCACGCGTCACCCGCGCCGAGGCAGGCGTACGCGCCGGTGTAGTTGGTGTGGATGTAGAGGGCGACCGGGCGGCCGCCGTTCGAGTCGTTCCACGCCGAGGACGCCAGGTTGCGCATGCTGGCCCTGTTGTTGTTGTCGCAGTTGGCGTTCTCGGCGACGTTGATCGTGTCCCAGTTGGTGTCGGCGTTGTACCACCAGCACCACCGGCCCGACCAGTAGGCGTCCTGGCTGACGTACAGGTAGCCGCTGCCGGCCGCCGCGCGCTGGGTGTCGGCGTGCGGGGTCGGCCGGGGCGCTGCCTGGGCGGCGGTGGTGGTGAAGGCCAGCGCGGCTGCCGCCGCGACCACTGTGGCCAGCACGGCACGTACTGCTCTCATGGGTTTTCCTCCGGTCGGGTCCTGCCGTGGCGGTCCGCCACGGACGTCGTGGGGTGGGTCAGCCGGCGGCCAGCGCGGCGCGGGCCCGCGGCAGCGCGGCGGTTTCGAGGCGCAGCCGATCGGCCACCTCGGTGCGGAACCGCCGTTCGACGGCGCGGCGGTGCTCGGCGTCGAGCTGCCGGGCGAGCCGCCCGAGGCCGGTGCGCGTGGCGCAGGTCGCCTCGCTCACCGCCAGCCCGACCTCGCCGGCCGCGACGGAGCCGGACGCCGGTTCGGGCACCGACGCGCGGGCCGCGGCCGGGTCGGCGACGTCGTGCCCGGCGGCGCGCATGCACCGCCGCCACGCCGTCACGCCGTCGGCGTAGCGGGGATCGGCGAGCACCCGGCCGACGCGCAGCCCGGCGAGGTTGTCGGTGATTTTGACGGCGCGGTACCAGCCGGGCAGGTCGAGATAGAGCCGGCGCTCCGCCTCCGAGGTGCAACTGTGACTGCTGCGGCGCAGCACGCCGCCGGCCGGCATCGTCGCGCGCAGGGCGTCCGGCTCGCCGGGGTCGCCGTTCACCGCGCGTACGGCGGCGGCGCCGCGCTCCGGCGGCAGCTCGCGGACGTACCGCGCGTTCGGGTCGGCTGCCATCGCCTCCTGGAGCCGGCGTTCCAGGACGCCGCCGTATCCGTGGCGGCGGGCGTAGGACACGTCGTCGAGGACGTACGGGAACTCACGCAGCTCCGGCACCGGGCGCCGGGGCACCGGCCAGTAGCGGAACCCGCGATGCTGCATGCAGTCGCGGATCAGCAGCTGCGTGGCGGCGTACAGCACCTCCGTGGCCGGGGCGGACGGGGGTGGGGCGGACAGGGCCGGCGCGCTCGCGGCAGGCGGTGCGGCCGCGCCGCGCTCGTCGGGCGGCGGTGGGGTGTCCCGGCCCGCGCCCATCGCCCCGGCGACCGCGGCCGCGAGGACGGCCGGGACCGCGACGGCGTACCACAGTGACCGCACCCGTCGCGACACGTCCGCCATGACACCCACCTCGGCCGTCCGGGGCGCCCGACGCGCCCGTCACCAGACAGCTTCGGCACGGGGCGCGCCCCGGGACAGAGGACTTCGATCAGGCTCGAACGACAGGCCCCCGGCGGGTCAGGGCTGCGCGGCGCGGGCGATGCTCGCCCGGATGGGCGCGTAGTGCTCGGCGATGGCCGAGCGCAGCGCCGCCGCGTCCCCGGCGGTGAGGGTGGCCACGATGGCCTGGTGCCGCTGGGCGGTGATCACCCGGTCCTCCGGCTCGGTGCGCAGGGTGGGCGCGACGATGGCCGGCACCTGCCAGAACGCCTCGGTCAGCTGGACCAGCAGGTCGTTGCCGACGACCTGCTTCGCCGCCTACCACCGCTACGGCGGCGACAAGGACGTGCGGGTGTACGAGTTCAACGACCACGAGGGCGGCGAGGCGTCGCACCAGCGCGAACAGCTCACCTGGCTGCGCGGGGTCCTGGGCGGCTAACGGGCGCGTTCCACCACGTAGTCGGTCAGCTCCAGCAGGAAACGGCCGTCCTCGGTGTCGGCGGCGGCGCCCAGCGCCCGCTCACCCTCACGCCGCGCTGCCAGCGCGAGATCCCGGGCGCTGCGCCGCGCCGACTCCACACAGTCGTACGCGAGCAGCCGCCCGTGCAGCCAGCGCACCTCGGCGTCGGTGCGCTGCGCGCGGGTACGGCTCAGCAGCCGCACGAGCCGTTCGCGTTCCTCCGGTGTGCACCGCCGCATGAAGTCGATCAGGATCAGCGTGCGTTTGCCCTCCCACAGGTCACCGGCGATCTCCTTGCCGTACCGGGCGTAGTCGCCGGTGAGGTTCAGCGCGTCGTCCTGGATCTGGAACGCCGCGCCCAGGTACCAGCCGTACCGGTCCAGCACGTCGACCGCGTTCTCCCGGCCGGTCGCCACGAGGACGCCGGTGCGACACGGGTAGATGCAGGTGTACCAGGACGTCTTCTTCAAGCACATCCGGTAGTAGTCGTCGGCGTCGAGGTCGCACACGTTGTCGCGGATCCAGCCGATCTCGATCGCCTGCCCCTCCAGCGAGTGGCGCATCATCAGCTCGGTCTCGGTGAACAGCCGCCAGGCGATCCCGGAGCCGAGCGCCGCCCGGTTCGCGGCCAGCCGCCGCAACGCCAGCAGGTTCGTCATGTTGCCGACGTTCAGCGCCACGCCGACGCCGTACTCGGCGTGCAGCGTCTGCCCGCCGCGCCGCTGTTCGCTGGAGTCCTGGATGTCGTCGTGGATGAGGAAGGCGTTGTGGAACAGCTCCACAGTCACCGCGGCGTTGAGGCCCACCGCGTCGCCGCCGCCGAACGCCCGGCACGTCGCCAGGCACAGCGCGGCGCGCAGCCCCTTGCCCCACCGGCGCGGATACTCCGCGACCAGGTCGTAGAGGTAGCGCGGGCCGCCGCCGGGCACGTCGTCGAGCAGCGCGCCGAGGGCGAGCCCGCGATAGCGCTCCAACATCCGTTCCACGTGCCCGCCGGCCACCCCGGCGGTCGGCGCCATCGCGCCGCTACCGGTCCGTCGGCCGCTTCGGGGCCGGCGACGCCAGCCGGTCCGCGAGCCCGTTGGCCACCTCGGGGGCCAGCCGCGCCAGATTGAGTACGGTGTCCAGCGCGTCGTGCGCGTCCGAGGTGTAGCGCCGGATCACCTCACCGCGCTGGTCGTCGGCCATCTTCAGCTGCCCGACCACGGTGTCGATGAGGGCGTGCCCGTCGGTGCGGAACCGGGCGACGAGTTCGTCGAACGCCTCCGGGTCCACGCGCCGGCTCTCGGTCAGCTTCTCCTCGAGCCGCCGGGCGCCGGCCAGCCCCGCCGCGAGTTCCTCCTCCAGCACCGTGGCCGCGTGGGTCACTGTCTCCGAGGTCTCCTCGGCCACCTTCTCGAAGCGCTCGTTCGCGCGCTCACGCCTGCCGTCTGTCATGGGCGAAGTGTCACCGGACCAGGGACGACACACCAGGTGAGTGTCGCCATCGTGACTGAGCGTGGCCAGCCCGGGTGGCCTTGCGACTGGGTACGGGTACTCAGCGCAGTACCGTCTCGTCGCTCATGTGCCGGCGTCGCGGCGTCGACAGGATTCTTGTCATGGCCGAGACGCTGCACCGACACGCCGCTGCACGTACCGTCGACATGCCGCTGCCCGCCGAGGCCGCGCTGGCCCCCGCCGGCCGCGCGGTCGCCGCGCTGGCCCGGCTCATCGCCCACCACCCCGCCGGCTGGCGCTGGCTGGCCCGGCGCCACCACCCGGTCCTGGACCGGCTCGCCGCCGCGAACGCGCGGTCGACCTGCGTACGGGCCGCCCGCCGGGTGCCCGCCTACCAGGCGTTCCTGCGGGCCCGCCCGGGCGGCCTGCGCCGCCGGCTGCGGGACTTCCCGGAGACCGACAAGCGCGGGTACGTGATGGCGTACGACTCCTCGGCCCGCTGCCGGGACGGGCGGATGCCGGAGCGGGGAGTGGTGGTCGACGAGTCGGCCGGCTCGTCCGGGCGGCCGTTCAACTGGCCGCGCGGCGAGCGGGAGCTGCTGGCGGTGCACCGGGACATCGCCGGGTACACCGGGCTGGCGTTCCCGATGCGCCGCCCGTTCGTCATCAACGCGTACTCGATGGGCGCCTGGGCGACCGGCACCACCACCGGCGCGGCGATGGCCCGGATCGCGACGGTGAAGAACACCGGCCCGGACCTGGGGAAGATCGTCGACACGCTGCGCGAGTTCGGCCCCGGTCACGACTACCTGGTGACCGCGTACCCGCCGTTCCTCAAGCACCTGCGGGACCGCCTCGACGCCGAGGGCTTTCAATGGTCGCGGTACCGGATCTTCGCCAGTTGCGGCGGCGAGGGGATGACCGAGGCGCTGCGCGACTACCTGGAGCAGCGGTTCGTACGGGTGCGCTCGGCGTACGGGGCGTCGGACCTGACCATCGGCGTCGGCGCGGAGACCCGGTTCACGGTCTGGCTGCGGCGGCGGCTGCGCACCGACGCGGGACTGCGCGCGGAACTGCTCGGCCGCGACGAGCAACGGCTGCCGATGGTGTTCCAGTACAACCCGTTCGCCACCTACCTGGAGACCAACGAGCGGCGGGAGCTGCTCTGCACGGTGACCGGCCCGCACGTGCTCCAGCCCCGGCTGCGCTACAACGTCGGTGACGAGGCGTTGCTGGTGCCGTACCGGCGGATCGTGGAGTTGGCGCACGCCGACCCGGTGCGCCGCGCCGAGTTCCGTACCGCGGTGTCCGAGGAGCGGATGACGCTGCCGCTGCTGCTGTTGTTCGGCCGCAGCGACTCCACGGTGTCCTACCTGGGCGCGAACCTCTACCCGCAGGACGTGGAGTACGGCCTCTACACCGGCAACCCGTATGCCGCCGAGATCAGCCGGTTCTGCCTGGCGTTGCAGGAGGACGCCGAGCTGGAGACCCGGCCGGTGATCCACGTCGAGCTGCGCCGCCCGCTGGACGCCGCGGCACGCGCGGCGCTCGCCGGCGCCTGCCGCGACGGGGTACGCGCGCACCTGACCTCGGTGTCGCGGGACTTCGCGCAGTCCCTGGTGGAGGACCCGACCGCCGGTGACCTGCGCGTGGAGCTGCACGAACCGGGCGGCGGCCCGTTCGCCGGCATGGAAAAGCTGAAGAACGTCTACCTGGTGAGGTGAGCGATGCGTACCCGTGACTTCTCCCGCGCCCCGGCCCAGGCCCGCGCCGGCGCCATGTTCATCGGCGGCACCCGGTACGCGAACCCGCTGGTGCTGCTGCGCCTGGCCCCGGATTGGATCCGGATGGTGCGCGACATGCGCCGGATGTCCGGCTACTGCTGGCACACCGTCTACTGGCAGTTCCCGCTGACGCTCGGCACCATCGCGTTCTTCACCGACCGCGACGCGCTGCTGCGCTTCGCCCGGACCCGGCACCACCGCAAGCTGATGATGTGGCTGACCGACGGCACCCGTAACGCCACCGCCGGGTTCATCCGGCTCTACACCGCCTCGCCGGACGGCTACTCCAACGGCGCGTGGCGGGCCGAGGACGGCGCGATGGGCCACATCGAGCAGTTCACGCCGCTGGGCGCGGAGACGACCGGACCGGCGGTGCGCCGGTGACCGGCCACCGGTTCGAGCGCGTGACCGGCCGGCGCGGCCTGCGCGACTTCCTCACCCTCACCGACCGGCTGTACGCCGACGAGCCCCGGTACGTGCCGACGCCCCGGCAGCAGGTCCGCCGCTGGTGGCGCGACGGCGTGCCGATGTACGTGCTGCGCGACGCCACCGGCGCGGTGGTCGGGCGGACCACGCTGCACACCGACGCGGACCTCGACGCCAAGCTGGGCCGCCGGTGCCAGCTGTTCGGGCTCACCGAGTTCACCCCGTCCGCCGACCGGCCGCTGTTCGACGCGATCACCGCGCACGCCATGCCCGGCCGGGACCTGCTGTTCGGGCCGGTGGCGCTGCTGCCCAACCAGGCCGGCGGAGTGATCACCGCCGGGTACGCCGACCGGGGCTTCGTGGACAGCGCGTGGAACCCGCCGCACTACCCGGATGCCTACGAGGAGAACGGGTTCACCAGCCGGTTCGTCTCCGACACCTGGATCTGCCCGGTGCCGCCACCGGCCGGACCGCCGCCCGCGCTCGGCGTCCAGCCGGACGGCGCGCGGCTGGAACTGCACAGGGGAGACACCCGGCGGCTCGACGCGCAGCTCGACCTGCTGCGCGGGATGCTCAACGACTCCTTCGCCCAGCTCGGCTACTACACGCCGATCTCGGCGGCGCAGCTGCGGCGGCAGACCGACGGGCTGGCGTACCTGCTGGACGAGTCGCTGTTGCTCTACCTGACCCGCGACGGGCGTCCGGTGGCGTTCGTGCTCTGCGTACCGGACATCAGCGACTTCCTGGTAGCTGTGCGCGGCGACCTGAACCCGGTCAACCAGCTGCGGCTGCTGGCCACCCGGCGCCGGTACCGGCGGGAGGCGGTGCTGATCGTCAAGGGCGTGGTGCCGCAGTTCCAGGGGCGCGGCTACCAGCGGCTGCTGTCCGAGCACCTGCACCGCAACCTGCACGCCGGTGGCTACACGGCGCTGCGCAGCACGTACGTCGGGCGCGACAACCCGGCGTCGGCCGCCCAGTACCGGCGCCTGGGCGGACGCCCGCTGCACGGCTACACGTTCTACGCCAAGGAGCGGTGAGCATGGACCTCGCCGCGTTCCGCGCGCTGGAGCCGCTGTGCTGGCGGGCCCCGAGCGCCCACAACACGCAGCCGTGGCGGCTGCGCTACGAGCACTGGGCGGTCACCGTCGGCTGGGACCCGGCCGACGCGCTGCCGGCGGGGGACCCGACCGGCCGGGACCTGCGGCTGTCGCTGGGCGCGTTCGTGGAGACCTGCCTGATCGTCGCCGCCGACGCGGGGCTGCGGCTGGACTGGGCCGCCGACCACGACGAGGCGGACCGGCGGGTGGGGCGGCTGCGACCGGCGCGGCAGCCGTACCGGACGCCGTTCCGCGCCGCCGACGTGCGGGACCGGCGTACCCACCGGGGCCGGTTCACCGGCGGCCCGGACGCCGACGTGGTCGCGGCGGTGGACGCGGTCGTCCGGCGGGCCGGTGGCGCGGCCCGCGTCGTGCCGGCGGCCGGGCGGCTGCGCGCGCTGCTGCGCACTGCCGACCGGCGGGTGTACGCCGAGCCGGCGGTGGTCGCGGAGCTGCGCCGCTGGCTGCGCCTGGACCGGGCGTGCCCGCGCTACCGGAGCGACGGGCTCAGTGACAGCTGCCTCGGGCTGGGCCGGGCGGCGGCCACCGGGCTGCGGGCGGCGCTCGCGGCGTACCCGGCGTTGCGCCCCCTGGGGCTGCCGCGCCTGCTCGCCGCCGGTGACGATCCGCTCGCGCGTGGCGGCGGGGTGCTGGCGCTGATCGCGCCGCCGGACCTGGACGCGGCCGGGCAGGTCGAGTTCGGACGGGTGCTGATGCGGGCGTGGCTGACGTTGCACAGGGCCGGACTGGCCGCGCACCCGCTCAGTCAGCTCGTCGACGTGGCCGACACCCGGGACGCGCTCGGGACGCTGCTGGACGTGGCGCCGGAGCGGATCGTGCACGTGACCCGCGTGGGCCGGCCGGCCGCTCCGGCGCCACGCTCGGCCCGTCGGGTGCAGCACGGATCCTCCCTGTTAGCGGTAACACCCCTTGACGCGGTGTCACTTCATCCATGAGAGTCCATGTTGGCTCACGTGTCGCCCGGTCGGGAGTTCTGGGCGCGGAGTGGCAGGAAACGGCGTCCGGGCGCATGAGGCATTTCTGTTAGCGATAACAGGATTGGTTCACGCGCCCGGGCCCGCCACTGATCCGCGTGGTTGGGAGAAGAACCATGTCTGAAGTGACACGACGAAACGTCATCAAGGCCACAGCGGCAGGCGCCGGCGCCGCGCTGGTGCCGGCCGCCTGGAGCGCCGCCGCCCGCGCCGGCTCGGCGGCGCCGGCGCAGGTGCTCGCCGCGAACGACCTGGCGCTCTGGTACGACGAACCGGCCGGCACCGACTGGCTGCGCGCCCTTCCGATCGGCAACGGCCGGCTCGGCGCGATGGTGTTCGGCAACATGGACACCGAACGGCTCCAGCTCAACGAGGACACCGTCTGGGCCGGTGGCCCGTACGACTCGGCGAACACCCGGGGCGCGGCCAACCTGGCCGAGATCCGCCGCCGCGTCTTCGCCGACCAGTGGACCTCGGCCCAGGACCTGATCAACCAGACCATGATGGGCAGCCCCGGCGGTCAGCTCGCCTACCAGACCGTCGGCGACCTCCGGCTCTCCTTCGGATCGGCGAGCGGGGCGACGCAGTACAACCGGACGCTCGACCTCACCACCGCCACCGTCACCACCACGTATGTGCTCAACGGTGTACGGCACCAGCGGGAGGTGTTCGCCAGCGCCCCCGACCAGGTGATAGTGCTTCGGCTGACCGCCGACCGGGCGAACGCGATCACGTTCTCCGCCGCCTTCGACAGCCCGCAGCGGACCACCGTGTCCAGCCCGGACGGCGCGACCGTCGCGCTCGACGGCATCTCCGGTTCGATGGAGGGGGTAAACGGCTCGGTGCGGTTCCTCGCCCTGGCCAACGCCGCCGTCACCGGTGGCACGGTCAGCAGCTCCGGCGGCACGCTGCGGGTGTCCGGCGCGACCAGCGTGACGGTCCTGATCTCGATCGGCACCAGCTACGTCAACTACCGCACCGTCAACGGCGACTACCAGGGCATCGCCCGCAACCGGCTGAACGCCGCCAGGAGCGTGGGCGTCGACCAGCTCCGCAGCCGCCACCGCGCCGACTACCAGGCGCTGTTCGACCGGGTCACGATCGACCTGGGCCGCACCGCCGCCGCCGACCAGCCCACCGACGTACGGATCGCGCAGCACGCGAGCACCAACGACCCGCAGTTCGCCGCGCTGCTGTTCCAGTTCGGGCGGTACCTGCTGATCTCCTCGTCGCGCCCGGGCACCCAGCCGGCGAACCTCCAGGGCATCTGGAACGACTCGCTGACGCCGTCCTGGGACTCGAAGTACACGGTCAACGCCAACCTGCCGATGAACTACTGGCCGGCCGACACCACGAACCTGTCCGAGTGCTTCCTGCCGGTCTTCGACATGGTCAAGGACCTCACGGTCACCGGCGCGCGGGTCGCCCAGGCGCAGTACGGCGCCGGCGGCTGGGTCACCCACCACAACACCGACGCCTGGCGGGGCGCGTCGGTCGTGGACGGCGCGTTCTGGGGCATGTGGCAGACCGGTGGGGCCTGGCTGAGCACGCTCATCTGGGACCACTACCTGTTCACCGGTGACCTCGGATTCCTGCAGGCCAACTACCCGGCTCTCAAGGGCGCCGCCCAGTTCTTCCTCGACACCCTTGTCGCCCACCCGACGCTCGGCTACCTGGTGACGAACCCGTCGAACTCACCGGAGCTGGCCCACCACACGAACGCCAGCGTCTGTGCCGGCCCCACGATGGACAACCAGATCCTGCGTGACCTGTTCGACGCCGCGGCCCGGGCCAGCGAGGTGCTCGGCGTCGACACCACGTTCCGGTCCCAGGTGCGCACGGCCAAGGACCGGCTGCCGCCGAGCCGCGTCGGCTCCCGGGGCAACGTGCAGGAGTGGCTCGCCGACTGGGTGGAGACCGAGCGCACCCACCGGCACGTCTCGCACCTGTACGGGCTGCATCCCGGCAACCAGATCACCAGGCGGGGCACCCCGGCGCTGTACGAGGCCGCCCGTAAGACGCTGGAGCTGCGCGGCGACGACGGGACCGGCTGGTCCCTCGCCTGGAAGATCAACTTCTGGGCTCGGCTGGAGGACGGCGCCCGCGCCCACAAGCTCCTGCGCGACCTGGTACGCACCGACCGGCTCGCGCCGAACATGTTCGACCTGCACCCGCCGTTCCAGATCGACGGCAACTTCGGCGCCACCTCGGGCATCGCCGAGATGCTGCTGCACAGCCACACCGGCGAGCTGCACCTGCTGCCCGCGCTCCCCAGCGCCTGGCCCGCCGGCCAGGTCGCGGGACTGCGCGGCCGGGGCGGCTACACGGTGGCGCTGGCCTGGAGCAACAGCCAGGCCGATGAGATCAGCGTCCGCGCCGACCGCGACGGCACGCTGCGACTGCGGTCCCGGCTGTTCACCGGCAGCTTCACCCTCACCGACGTCACCGACGGCAGCACGCCCGCCACCACCCGGCCGGAGTCCGACGTCGTCGCGCTCACCGTCCGCGCCGGCCACACCTACCGGGCGGCCCGGCCGGGCGTGACACAGTCGCCGACGGCGACGCCGACGTCCACGCCGTCACCGACTCCGACCCCGACTCCGACCCCGACCACCAGCTCGCCGGCGCCGTCCGGCGCGCGTGCCACGTACGCGATCACCGGCTCCTGGTCCGGCGGCCTCCAGGCCGAGGTCACGGTGACCGCCGGCGCCACCGCGATCCGTGGCTGGACGGTGTCCTGGACGTTCCCGAACGGTCAGGTGATCAACCAGATCTGGAGCGGCACGCACACCCAGAACGGCGCGAACGTGACGGTACGCAACGTCGACTACAACGGATCCCTGCCGGCCGGCGGTTCCACCACGTTCGGCTTCATCGGCACGGCCGGCGGCACGAACAACCCGCCGACGAACCTCACCTGCACGACCACCTGACCGCCCGGACGGCACGCCGCGTCGCCGCCACCCGGCGAGGGCGGGGCGTGCCGCCGGTCAGGCCAGCAGCGTCTCGCGCAGCCGCGCGCCCAGATTGAACTCGCCGACCGCCCGGGGACCGGCCGGGTCGTACACGGCGATGCGGTGGTTGCGGCGCATCATCTCCCGCACCGCCGGCGGCAGCCGGGGCGGGTCGTCCATCGTCGCGAGCACCCGCGCGCCGGTGCCCATCAGCCGCTCCACGAGCGACGCGCCGTCGGTGTCCACCCGCACCCGGCCGAACTCCCAGCCGACGGTGGTCAGGTCGAGCACCTCGAACAGCCGCGTCACGAACGGCTGCGGATCGGTCACCTTGTCCAGCCGGTCCGCCTGCCCGCCGATCGCCGCCACGGCACCGGCCACCTGCGCGTACGGGTGCAGCCCGCTGGGCAGCGCGCCGAGCGGCCAGCGCAGCGCGGGCCCGGCCTCCTTCCACAGGGGCCGGTAGTTGCGGCGGTGCACCAGCAGCCGCCTCCCGGTACGCCGGAACACCTCCTGCGCCTGGCACTGCAGGTCGGCGTGGGCCTGATCGGCGGCCTCGCAGACGATGCCGGCGGCCACCACGAGACCGTCGTCATCGGACAGCAGCCGGGCGATCGCGTCCACCTGGTCCGGGAACCGGAGGCGGGCGTGCGCCCCGTAGGACTGCCGGACGTCCCGCAGCAGCTCCTGCTGGCGTGTGGGGTCCAGTTCGACCCGTCCGCCACCGAGCAACCGCTGGAGCCAACCCATCGCGCCTCGCTTCCGTCGCGGTCTGCGGACCGGGCAATGCTAGTTCGTCGGCCGCTGCTCGTATGGTGACGGGGTGACCGATCGATCCCTGACCCTGATGGCGGTGCACGCGCACCCTGACGACGAGGCGACGAGCACCGGCGGCGTCCTGGCCCGCTACGCGGCCGAGGGCGTCACCACTGTGCTCGTGACGTGCACCGACGGGGGGTGCGGCGACGGTCCCGGCGGGATCAAGCCGGGCGACCCCGGGCACGACCCGCAGGCCGTGGTCCAGATGCGCCGCGCCGAGCTGGCCGCCAGTTGCGAGGCGCTGAAGGTCACCCACCTGGAGACGCTCGACTACGGCGACTCCGGGATGATGGGCTGGGCGACGAACGACGCGCCCGGCGCGTTCTGGAACACGCCGGTGGCCGAGGCGGCGGGCCGGCTGGCCGAGCTGATCCGGCGCTACCGTCCGGACGTCGTGGTCACCTACGACGAGAACGGCTTCTACGGCCACCCGGACCACATCCAGGCGCACCGGGTCACGATGGCCGCTGTCGAGCAGACCGGTATCCCGGCCAAGGTCTACTGGACCACCGTGCCGCGCAGCGCGTTCCAGCAGTTCGGCACCGTCATGCGCGAGATCGGGGTGGAGTTCCCCGAGCCGGAGGCGACCGACGAGATGCCGGCGCTGGGCCTGCCGGACGACGAGATCACCACCTGGGTCGACACCAGCGGCTACGGCGGGCAGAAGTTCGCCTCGCTGGCCGCGCACGCCAGCCAGGCGGAGAACATCTTCTTCCTGCGGCTGGGGCAGGAGCGATTCACCGAGCTGATGGGCATGGAGACGTTCGTGCGCGTGCGGGACACCACCGGCGCCCCGACGCCGGAGGACGACCTGTTCGCCGGGCTGCGCTGACCGGCCGCCGGCCCGGTCCGGCGTGTCGTCGGCCGGGCCGCTCATCTCAGGCCGCAACGGTCTGCGCGGCCAGGTGCGCGAGCACCACGCGGACGTCGCCGCCGGTGTCGGCCATGACCTGACGCTGCCGGGTGGCGCCGGTGCCCTCCTGGCGCACCCGGTCCATCTGCCGCCGCACCAGGTCCAGGTCGCCGTGGCGGGTCAGCGCGGGCGTGACGATGCCGAGCATGTCGTCGACGAGGTCCCAGGCGGGCCGGGGCCGCCCGGTGCGCAGGTCGATCAGGTCACCGTCCACACCGTCGTGTGCGGCCCGCCAGTGCGCGGCGGCGACCAGGCAGTCGCGGATGCGCTGGGCCGGCACACCGTCGCGAATGTCGTCGATCGCGGTGGCGACGAGCGCCCGGACCAGCCCGGCGATCAGCACCGTGTCGTCGACAGTGGGGCAGACGTCGCCGACGCGGATCTCCACTGTGGGGTACATCGCCGACGGCCGGGCGTACCAGTAGACCATCGCGGCGTCGAGCATGATGCCGGCGGTGATCAGGTCCCGGACCGTGGCGTCGTAGTCGGCGGCGGAGTGGAAGTGCGGCGTCGGTCCGATGCTCGGCCACCGTTCCAGCTGCATCGAGCGCCAGCTGGCGTGCCCGGTGTCCCGCCCGTCGTGCAGCGGCGAGTTGGTGGTGAGCGCCTGCACCACCGGCAGCCACGGACGCAGGTGGTTGCAGACCTGCACGGCCAGCTCCCGGTCGGGCACGCCGACGTGCACGTGGCAGCCGCAGACCGCGGGGTCGTGGGCCACCGGGCCGAACCGGCGGGACATGTCGTGGTAGCGCTGCTCGTCGGGCACGGTGCGGTGGGCCTCGCGGACCGGCGTGGCGCCGACCGCGACCAGTCGCGCCCCGGCCGCCTCGGCCGCCCGGGCGGCGGCCCGGCGCAGCGTGACCAGATGCTCGCGGAGCTGACCGAGGTCGGGGCTGACCGGGGTCACCATCTCCACCATGCTGTGCCGGAACTCCTGCCGGCTCTGCTCGCGTGCGGTCCCGGAGAGCGCGTCGCGGACCCGGTCGGCGACCGGCATGCTCTCGCCGGTGACCGGGTCCAGCAGCAGGAACTCCTCTTCCACCCCGAGGGTCAGGACGGTGGGGATCTCCGGTGTCGGGGTGGTGGCGGTGGTGGTGGGCCGCGGCCTCACCGACGGCTCCACCGGCACGGAACGGTCGGCGTGTCGTCGTGAGGCGGAGTCATGTCTCGACGGTACGAGGCCGGGGGCCGTCCCGAGGCTGTTTCCGCCGACCACCGCCCCCGCGGGTGGCGCGGGGGCGGTGGGTTCGCTCAGCAGTTGTCGTCCGTCGCTCAGCAGTCGTAGTACATGGCGAACTCGTGCGGGGTCGGGCGCAGGCGCACCGGGTCGACCTCGTTGGCCCGCTTCCAGTCGACCCAGGTGGAGATCAGGTCGGCGGTGAAGACGTTCCCGTCGAGCAGGTAGTCGTGGTCGGCCTCCAGCGCCGCCAGCGCCTCGGACAGCGAGCCGGGCACCTGCTTGACGTCGCCCCACTCCTCCGGGGGCAGGTCGTAGAGGTCCTTGTCGATCGGCGCCGGCGGTTCGATCTTGCTCTTGATGCCGTCGAGACCGGCCATGAGCATCGCGGAGAAGGCGAGGTAGACGTTCGCCGACGGGTCGGGGACCCGGAACTCGACGCGCTTGGCCTTCGGGTTGCTGCCGGTGACCGGGATGCGGGTGCAGGCGGAGCGGTTGCGCTGGGAGTAGACCAGGTTGACCGGCGCCTCGAAGCCGGGCACCAGACGACGGTAGGAGTTCACCGTCGGGTTGGTGAAGGCCAGCAGTGACGGGGCGTGGTGCAGCAGGCCGCCGATGTACCAGCGGGCGGTGTCGGACAGGCCGGCGTAGCCGGTCTCGTCGTAGAACAGCGGTTCGCCGCCGCGCCAGAGGCTCTGGTGGGTGTGCATGCCGGAGCCGTTGTCGCCGAAGAGCGGCTTGGGCATGAACGTGGCCGTCTTGCCGTGCGCCCACGCCTCGTTCTTGATCAGATACTTGAAGAGCTGGAGCTGGTCGGCCGAGTGCAGCAACGTCGAGAACCTGTAGTTGATCTCGGACTGGCCACCCGTGCCGACCTCGTGGTGTGACCGTTCCACAGTGAACCCGGCGTCGACCATCCGGCGGACCATGCTGTCGCGCAGGTCAGCGTAGTGGTCGACCGGCGGCACCGGGAAGTAGCCGCCCTTGTAGGCGGTCTTGTAGCCGCGGTTGCCGCCCTCTTCGATCCGGCCGGTGTTCCAGGCGCCTTCGATCGAGTCGATGTAGTAGAACGACTGGTGGGCGGAGGTTTCGTGGCGGATGGAGTCGAAGATGTAGAACTCGGCTTCGGCGCCGAAGTAGGCGGTGTCGGCGATGCCGCTGGCGGCGAGGTAGGCCTCGGCCTTCTTGGCGACGTTGCGGGGGTCGCGGGAGTAGGCCTCGCGGGTGAACGGGTCGTGGATGAAGAAGTTCAGCGCGAGGGTCTTCTGCGTGCGGAACGGGTCGATGAAGGCGGTGGCGACGTCCGGCAGCAGGAGCATGTCGGACTCGTGGATGGCCTGGAACCCGCGGATCGAGGAGCCGTCGAAGGCGAGGCCGTCGGTGAACACGCTGTCGTCGAACGACTCGACCGGCAGGTTGAAGTGCTGCATCACGCCGGGCAGGTCACAGAAACGTACGTCGACGAACTTCACGTCCTCGTTGGCGAGGTATCGCAGGAGTTCCTCGGAATTGGCGAACACACGTCCTCCTGGCAGGCGTCGTTGATCCTGGCCACGTCCCGTGGCCGGACCGCCCGGGGACATGGCCCGTACCGCCACCGTACGACGGCTCGCCGCGCCCGGCTCGCCAACCGCCCATCCGGGTTTCCTCCGCCACACCTCGGGTAGTCCGCTTCCCCGGCGGACCGCCCGGGGGAGACGACGCGGCGGGAGGTTGGCATGGTGGGTGCTCCGCGACTGACCGGTGGGCGCTGAGATGTGCGGGATCAGCGGTGAGGCCAGGTTCGACGGGGTCACCCCCGACACCGACGCGGTGAGGCGGATGACAGCGGCCATGCGCTCACGCGGCCCGGACGGCGAGGGCGCGTGGGACGACGGCTGGATCGCGCTGGGGCACCGCAGGCTGACCGTCATCGACCTGTCCGAGGCCGGCGCGCAGCCGATGGTCCGCGACGACCTCGGGCTGGCGCTCGTGTTCAACGGCTGCGTCTACAACTACCCGCAGCTGCGCGACGAACTGCGCGCCGCGGGGCACACGTTCCACAGCACCAGCGACACCGAGGTGATCCTGGTCGCGTACGCGCAGTGGGGGGAGCGGTTCGTCGACCACCTGGTCGGCATGTTCGCCGTGGCGCTCGTGGACCGGCGTCGCCGCCGGCTCGTGCTGGCCCGCGACCGGCTCGGCATCAAACCGCTGTACCTCGCCGAGTCCCCGGGCCGGCTCCGGTTCGCCTCCACGCTGCCGGCGCTGCTGGCCGGGGGCGACGTCGACACCGGCATCGACCGGGTCGCGCTGCACCACTACCTGTCCTGGCACTCGATCGTGCCGGCGCCGCGCACGATCCTTCGCGGGATACGCAAGCTGCCCCCGGCCACCGTCCGAGTGGTGGACGCCGACGGGAACAGCAGCGAGCGCGTCTACTGGCGGCCCGAGTACCGGCGCGACAGGGCCCACGACGGCATGGACGCCGCCGACTGGCGGGCCGCCGTCGGGGACGCGCTGCGCACCGCCGTACGCCGCCGGCTGGTCGCGGACGTGCCGGTCGGGGTGCTGCTCTCCGGTGGCCTCGACTCCAGCATGATCGTCGCGTTGCTGGACGGCGCCGGACAGCACCACCTCCAGACGTTCAGCATCGGCTTCGACAGCCGCGGCGACGAGACCGGCGACGAGTTCCACTACTCCGATTTGGTGGCCCGCACGTTCGGCACCGACCACCACCGCATCCAGCTCGCCGACGGCGACCTCGGTCCGGCCGTACGCGCCACCGTGGCGGCCATGACCGAACCGATGGGCAGCCACGACGTGGTGGCGTTCCACCTGCTCTCCGAGCAGGTCGCCCGGCACGTGAAGGTGGCACAGTCGGGCCAGGGCGCCGACGAGGTGTTCGCCGGCTACGGCTACCACCACCGGCTGGCCGACGCGGCGCGGGCGAACGCCGCGGCCGAGTTCACCGCCGCGTTCTTCGACCGCGACCATGCCGAGCTGAACCGGGTGGTCGACCCCGAGTACACCTGTGAGCGCGACGCCAGCGGCGAGCTGGTCGCCGCGGACCTGGCCGCGCCCGGCGCGCAGACCGCCGTGGACGCGGTGCTGCGCCTGGACACGCACCTGATGCTGCCCGACGACCCGGTCAAGCGGGTCGACAGCATGAGCATGGCCTGGGGGCTGGAGGTGCGGACGCCCTTCCTCGACCAGGATCTGGTGACGCTCGCCGCGGCCTGCCCGCCCGAGCACAAGCTGGCCCAGGGCGGCAAGGGTGTCCTCAAGGAGGTGGCCCGGGAGGTGCTGCCCGCCGAGGTCATCGACCGGCCCAAGGGCTACTTCCCAGTGCCGGCGCTGCGCAACGTCGACGGGCCCGTGCGAGAGTTGGTGGTCGAGGCGCTCAGCGCGCCCGAGGCGCGCCGGCGCGGGTTGTTCCGCCGGGAGTACGTCGACGAGCTGCTGGCCGAGCCGGACCGGGCGCAGGCCGCCGCCGGCAGCAACAAGCTGTGGCAACTGGGCCTGCTGGAGTTGTGGTTGCAGTCGCACGGCGTGAGCTGAGTGGCCGCCCGGCCCGGGGCGGCGAGAGGAGCATGGTGAAGTTCGTCATCGAGAGCGAAGCCGACGGCACCGTGGGGTTCACCGTGGTGGGCGGCGACGGACGGGTGCTCGCGACCGGGCAGCCCTGCCCGGACAAGGGCGCGGCGCTCGCCGCGGTGGGGGAGATGATGCACGCGCTGGGTGACGCCTGCATCGAGGACCGGACCGGGGCGACGGCCGGGCCGGTGGCCGGCACCCGTACCGAGATCGGCGACGACATGTCGGACATCGGCCGCTCCGGCATCCCGCCGGTCTGAGGCTGCCCCTCCTGGGCCGCACTCCGGGGCCGCCCTCCCGGGGCCGCCGAAACCCGCCCGGTCGGCCAGGCGGGTTCGCGCGCTCACTGCTCGTCGTCGAGCACTTCGGTGTGGCCGTCGCGGGTGACGGTGGGTGGGAGGTGCTCGTCCGGCTGGGGCGCCTCGGCCAGGGTGTGGTGCGGGTCGCCGTCGGGCGAGAACAGCACCCGATCGGTCTTGCGGGTCTTCTCCTGCTCCTCCTCCGGCTCCGTCACCGTGTTCTCCCTCCGCTCACCGGCGCCCCGGGCAGGTCACCTCGCCCCACGCTATGCGCCGGACGGGTCCCGGGAGCGGGTTTCCGCCCGACGGCCGCCCCGCGGTCACCGTCCGGCGGGTCGGCGTCCGAACTGTGGCGGTCGATGGGGTGAGGCTGACGCACGTCGGCGTGCCGATGTCCCGCACCGGCCCTGATGGTCCCGCCGCGTCGACCGTCGCCGTTACGGACGGTAGCGCCGAAGCTGCGCCTGCTGGTTCACCTCGTGGCTCCTTTGCTCTGCAGACATCGACGCAACGGTGACTCACGGCTACCGCTGCCTATGCGGATGCAGAGCAAAGGCGGCGAAGGGGCAACAGCGCCGCCGACGAACCGACGAGCATTTTGGCTGCTCAAAGGCACTGCGCGCGGAACTCGCTGCAACTCGACCGAGGAGCCACCCCTCACCCTCTGTGACGGGCTGCTGGATCGGGGCCGAAGTGACGGACAGTCACACCCCGGACCGCAGGTGGATCGCCGAACGGTGGCAGCAGGGTCAGGAGGCCCGCCAGTCGCGTACCAGGGCAGCCACGGTGGCGTGCCGCGCCGCCGGGTCGGGCCGGGTGGCCCGGTCTACGACCGCGCGTTGCACGGTGGTGCCGCGCCAGCCGGACGGACTGTCGGGCAGCCGGTCGGAGTCGAGCACGAACGCCCCCAGCCGGTACTCGTCCAGGTCGATCAGCCACATCCGGCGGGCGTCGAAGTCGTAGAGGAAGCAGCCGTCGTACAGGTCGACAGCGACGTACCCGGCCGCGCTCACCGCCACGTGCGCGTCGAGGATCGCGTCCAGCGCCGCGCGTACCTCGGCGACCGGGAGCCGCTGGAAGCGGGCCAGCCCGCTCCGGTCGCTGCCGTGGACGGTGGCGTGGTTGAGCACGACCCCGTCGCGCCACGGGTAGACGATCGTCGGACCGTCGGCGCCGTCGCGTACCAGCTCGGGCCGCACGAGCGCCGAATGCCGGACCGCGGCGTGCAGGCCCAGGGCGCGCGTGAGCGACTCGCGCGCCCGCGGCGTCCCGGCCCGCTTGACGAACCAGCGCCTGCCCGCCGACTCCACGCCGTAGGAGACGCACCCGGAGTCCTGGTCCCCGAAGACCACGAACGCGGCGGCCGGGTCCAGATCCCACACGCGTCGAGGCTACGACGAAGCAGGCCGGCACCGGGGACCGGAGTCAGTCCACCACCTCGATGACGTCCGCCGGCGCGCGGCGGGGCGCGGGCGGCAGCTCGGCGTCCGGACCCCAGCCGACGCGCACGATCAGGTACGGGTCCCCGATGCCGGCGAGCAGCTCACGCATCATCCGGCGCGGCCAGGTCAGCTCGACGGCGTCGCTGAGCGGCGCGCTGGCCAGCCCGTCGGCGGTGGCGCTGAGCAGCAGCGCCGACAGCGCCTCACCGCCGCGCAACCAGGCGGCCGGCTCGTCGCCCTCACCGAACAGGATCAGGTACGCCGCGCCGCGGTCGAAGTCCGTGCCCGCGGTGAGCCCCGCCGCCCCGCCGGCGCGTAGTCACGCAGCGGCACCCGTCGTGGGGAGGGCCGCACGGCGGTGGCGGCGGGCACACCGTCGCCGCTGCCCGGCGGCCGGTTGGTCCACCGGTTCAGCTCCTCCCGGTACGCGGGATCGGCCAGCTCCGCCTCGGCGGCACGACCGGTGGACACGGCGAGCATCGGCATCTGGTCCGGCCGGACCACGTGCAGGTGGGCGCCCTCGGCTTCGACGGCGTCGCCGAGGCGGGCCAGCACCGCCTCCGGCACCGGCCGGTCGCCGTACGCCCGCCGGTCGGTGCGGCGGCGCGGGATCGCGTCGACCAGCCTGCCCGCCGGCACGTCCAGGTCGGCCGGGCCGGTCGTGCGGATCCGGGCCAGCAACGACGGGTCGGCCGGGTCGGGCAGCCGCTGCACCACCGCCGCCCAGCCGAACGCCGCCAGCGACACGCGCGCGTGGTGCAGGGCGGCGCCGCAGCTCAGCATCAGCAGCCGGCCGTCCGGGTCGGTGTGGGTGAGCTGCCGGTCCGGCTCGGCGCGCAGCTCCAGCGTGTCGCCGGTGATCCGCCAGCGCCAGGGCTGGGTGTTGAACACCGACGGGGCGTGCAGGGACTGCCGGGCGGCCGCCTCCAGCACCCGTACCCTCGGGTCCTGCTCGACGCGGGTCGATGCGCTGTTCATGACGGCCCTCCCTGCTTGCTCGTCCCCTTCCGAGCCTGCCCGCCGCCCTCGCGGGCGGACAGGGCCGGAGGTCCCGGGTGCTCCGGGCCGTGCGCCCCGGCGCGGCGTCAGGTGTCGTCCGGCTTTGGGGGTACGGCCAGCGCGATGGTGAGGTCGAGGACCGTGGCGGGGTCGTGCAGCCGGTCGCCGAACAGCTCGCGGAGCTTGCCCATCCGGTAGCGGACGGTCTGCGGGTGCACGAACAGGTCGGCGGCCACCTCGTCGCGGCGTCCCTGGTGCAGCAGCCACGACCGCAGCGTCTCGGCCAGCCGGTGCGCGGTGGCCGGAGGCAGCGCGGCCAGCGGCGCGAGGGCCTGCGCACGCAGGTCGGCCAGCGCCTCCGGGTCCATGCTGAGCAGCAGCGTGGCCAGGTGACGCTCCGTGTCCACCGGCCCGGCGTCCGGCTCGCCGAGCCCGAGCGCGAGCGCGCGGGTGGCCCGCTGGTACGACGCGGCGACACGGTGCCAGGGGCGGGCCGGGCCGAGCACCGCCCGGTGCCCGTGCAGCAGCCGGGTGAGCTGGCGACGGCGGCCGCCGTGCATGTCCGGCACCAGCAGTACGGCCAGCTCCTCGACCGGGTTCATGCCGGGCAGGTCCTCGCCGCTCTCCAGCGTGTGCGGGCTGAGCAGCGCCAGCACCGCGCGCAGGTGCCGGCGGGGCAGCAGCACCACTGTGAGCGTCTGCGGCGGCGGCCAGTCGGCGCGTTCGGCGCTGCGCCGCAGCGACTCCTCCGGCTCGCCGGCCAGCAACTGCTGGGTGAGCCGTTCCATACTGCGGCGGCGCATCCGGCCGGCGCTGGCCAGCTCGTCGGCGTGCCCGGCCACGCTCGCGGCCGACAGCTCGTCGATGTACGCGAACATCAGCTCGGCGAACTCGGCCACCGTCGCGGCGGCCAGCCCGCTGCGTACCGTCGTGGTGGACACCTCGCGCCAGGCCACCCGGGCGCCCACCCGGTACGCGGCCAGCAGCGCGTCCATGCTCCGCCCCGAGCGGGCCTCGCCGCTGCCCAGCGCGTACGCGGCTTCCAGTGCCGGGGCCAGGGGAGTGCTCGGGTCGAACGCCTGGGTACCCTCTATGAGCTGGAGGAACGTGCCGAGCGCGATGCGTACCGCGTTTTCGATCTTCGCCCGCATGGCGCCGGTGAGCGCGCCGGAGTAGTCCGGCACCTCGGCGGTGATCGCGGAGACGGTCCGCTCGGCGACCATCGGCAGCCGTTCGCGCAGGGTCTCGGCCATCCCGGCCTCGAGGTTGAGGTGCGCGGCGCGCTGCCCGGTGCCGGCCTCCAACGTCATGTTGTTCCCTCCGAACAAAAACCCGCGACCGTTTCACCTTTGTCGGTCAAGATGTTATGCGATCGGGCGGTCACGCTGGTCATATGACCACAACTGCCTCCCGCCGCCCTCAGAAGGTCACCTTCCGGGACAGGCTGCTGCGGCTGGCCGGAGCGGTCACCACGCCGGTGCTGCCCGACGACTATCTCGACCTGATCGCGCCGCTGCGCGCGGGCGCCCCGCTGCGCGGCCGGATCGTCGCGGTCCGCCCGGAGACCCGGGACGCGGCCACACTGGTGATCCAGCCCGGCCGCGCCTGGCAGGGGCACCTGCCCGGGCAGTACATCCGCCTCGGCGTCGACGTCGACGGCGTGCGCCAGTGGCGCGCGTACTCGGTCACCTCGCCGCCGGACGCCGCGGACGGCCGGATCAGCGTCACGGTGAAGGCCATCCCCGACGGCAAGGTCAGCAACCACCTGGTCCGCCGGATCCGGCCCGGCACGCTGATCCACCTCGACCAGGCCCAGGGCGACTTCGTGCTGCCGAGCGCGACGCCCGAGCGGGTCCTGTTCGTCACCGCCGGCAGCGGCATCACCCCGGTCATGGGGATGCTGCGCTCCGGGCTGGCCGACCGGGCCGACGTGGTGCTCGTGCACTCGGCGCCCACCCGCGACGACGTCATCTTCGGCGCGGAGCTGCGCGCGCTCGCCGAACGCGGCACGTTGCGGCTGGTCGAGCGGCACACCGACACCGACGGCCTGCTCGACGTCGCCGAACTGGCCGGCCTGGTGCCCGACCACCTCGACCGGGAGGCGTGGGCGTGCGGGCCGATCGGCATGCTCGACGCGGTTGAGGGGTACTGGTCCTCGAACGGCCTCGTCGAGCGGTTGCACACCGAGCGGTTCCGCCCGACGGTGATCACGCCGGGCGAGGGAGGCACTGTGACGTTCACCGGAGCAGGGGTGACCGTCGAGTCCGACGGCGCCACCACCCTGCTCGACGCGGGGGAGAACGCCGGAGTGCTGATGCCTTCCGGGTGCCGGATGGGCATCTGCTTCGGCTGCGTCGTACCGCTGCGCCAGGGCGCCGTCCGCGACCTGCGCAACGGCGACGTCACCACGGCCGTACCGGGGGACGGCGTGCTCGTCCAGACGTGCGTGTCGGCCGCCGCCGGTACCTGCGACATCGATCTCTGAACAGGAGCCACCCACGTGACCGTCATCCAGAAGAAGGCCGTCAACCCGATCGCCCACCTGAGCGCCGAGGACATCGAGATCATCGGCAAGGAACTGGACGCGATCCGGGACCGGGTCCTCGCCGACCGGGGGGAGCGGGACGCCCGCTACATCCGCAAGGTGGTCAAGACCCAGCGGACACTGGAGATGAGCAGTCGCGCGGTGCTGCTGTTCTCGCTGTTCCCGCCGGCCTGGATCGTCGGCACGGCCGGCCTCACGGTCGCCAAGATCCTGGAGAACATGGAGATCGGGCACAACGTCCTGCACGGCCAGTGGGACTGGATGCGCGACCCGAAGATCCACTCCACCACCTGGGAGTGGGACCACGTCTCCCCGGCCGACCAGTGGAAGCAGTCGCACAACGAGCTGCACCACCGCTACACCAACGTCGTCGGCAAGGACAACGACCTCGGGTACGGCATCATGCGCGTCGACGAGGACCAGCCGTGGCACCCCATGCACCTCGGGCAGCCGCTCTGGAACCTGATCAACGCCATGTTTTTCGAGTACGGCATCGCCGCGTACGACATGGAGCTGGGCGACCACCTCAAGCAGCGCAACCTCAAGGACCCGAAGTTCCGGGCCAAGGCCAGGGCGGTCGGCCGCAAGATCCGCCGCCAGGTGCTCAAGGACTACGTGGTGCACCCGCTGCTGTCCGGCCCGTCGTTCCTGACCACGCTCGCCGCCACGTTCACCGCGAACCTGCTGCGCAACGTGTGGAGCCACTCGGTGATCATGTGCGGGCACTTCCCCAACGGCGTGGAGACGTTCGAGAAGACCTCCATCGAGGGCGAGACGCGCGGCGAGTGGTACCTGCGCCAGATGCTCGGCTCGGCCAACATCAGCGGCAGCCGGCTGCTGCACATCATGACCGGCAACCTGTCGTACCAGATCGAGCACCACCTCTTCCCCGACCTGCCCAGCAACCGCTACCAGGAGATCGCGCCGCAGGTGCGGGCCCTGTTCGACAGGTACGGCCTGCACTACACCACCGGCCCGCTGCCCAAGCAGGTCGCCTCCGCGTGGTGGAAGGTCATCCGCCTGTCGCTGCCCAACCGCACCGACAGCCCGCAGCCGGTCGCCCCGGCCGCGCTGGCCTCCTCCGGCACGGCCTGACCTGACCGTTCGGTGCACGGCCGGTGAACTTACACCGGCCGGCACCTGACCGTTCGCTGCACGTTTAGCGTCTTCGCAGCTCAGACCGCATTTCGTGGCCGCCGCGCCGGTCCCGTGCCCCCGTACACTCGCGCCCGTCGGGGCGTTCGGGTGAAGGGGTGTTCGACGATGCGGCTCGGCCGGCGGGTGGTCATGCTTGTCGACAACGCGGTCGACGGTGACTCGCGGGTGCAGAAGACGGCGCGCTCGGCCGCCGACGCCGGCTGGGACGTCACACTGATCGGCTGCGCCCACGTCGACGCCGAACGCCGCTGGCGGCTCGGCGACGCCGAGGTACGCGTCCTGCCGCTCGCCGCCGCTCGCGCCACTCCACCCGCCACCGCATCGGCCGTCGTCTCCGGCCCGGGCGGCGGTGTCCCCGGCGTTGGCGTCTCCGCCGACCTCGGTCCCGGCGACGTCTCCGCTTCGGGCCGTGATGTTGGTTCGCGTGACGGCTCCGGCCTGCGTGACGGCTCCGGCCTGCGCGGCGGCTCCGGCCTGCGCGGCGGCTCCGGCCTGCGCGGCGGCTCCGGCCTGCGCGGCGGCTCCGGCCTGCGCGGCGGCTCCGGCCTGCGCGGCGTGTCCGGACTGCGGGCTCGGCTGGTGGCCCGGGGCGGGCTGCCGTTGCGCGCGGTCCGGCTGGCCCGGCGGCCGGTCGAGCACGCCGAGGTCCGCTACTGGCGGGCCCGGCTGCGCGACGGGGCCTGGCGGCGGCTGGAGCCAGGGCTCTGGGACTACGAACGGGTCGCCGGACCGGTCGTCGACGACCTGCGCCCCGACCTGATCCACGCGCACGACTTCCGGATGCTCGGCGTGGCCGCCCGCGCCGTGGACCGCGCCTGCGCTGCCGGACGCGACGTCAAGCTGGTCTGGGACGCGCACGAGTGGCTGCCCGGCGCGCGGCCGCGCCGCGACAATGCCCGCTGGCTGCCCGCCCACCTCGGCTACGTCCGCGAGTACGTCGGCCACGCCGACGCGGTGGTCACCGTCTCCGACACCCTCGCCGACCTGCTGGTACGCGACCACGACCTGCCCGACCGCCCGACAGTGGTGCTGAACGCCCCGATCGCCGCCGCCCCCGAGCCGCCCGCCCCCGAGCCGCCCGCTCCCGAGCTGGCGGCTCCCGGGCTGTCCGCTCCCGGGCTGTCCGCTCCCGGGCCGCGCGCTCCCGAGCCGCCCGCCTCCGACCCGTCCGTCCCCGAGCCGGCCGCTCCCGAGCCCGCCGACCTGCCCCCTCCTGACCTGCGGGAGCGGTGCGGTCTGCGTCCGGGCACGCCGCTGCTGGTCTACAGCGGGGCGATGGCCGTCCAGCGCGGCGTGGACACGGTGGTCGAGGCGTTGCCGCTGCTGTCCGGCGTGCACCTGGCGCTTGTCGTCGCCGACCCGGCCGCCACCTACGTCCGCCAGGTCGTCGCCCGCGCAACCCGGCACGGGGTGGGCGACCGGGTGCACGTGCTGCCGTACGTGCCGCACCGCCAGCTCGTCGCGTTCCTCGCCACCGCCGACATCGGGCTGATCCCGCTGCACCACTGGCCGAATCACGAGATCGCGCTGATCACCAAGTTCTTCGAGTACGCGCACGCGCGGCTGCCGATCGTGGTCAGCGACGTCCGCACCATGGCCGAGACGGTCCGCGCCACCGGCCAGGGCGAGGTGTTCCGCGCCCGCGACGCCGCCGACCTGGCCCGCGCGGTCCGCACGGTGCTCGCCAATCCGGCCCGGTACCGCGCCGCCTACGAGGGCCCGGACTCGCCACTGCCCGGGTGGACATGGGAGGCGCAGGCCGAACGCTTGGATGCCCTCTACCGCCGCCTGCTCACCCCCACCCGCTGACGCCCGCCGCCCACCACCCACCACCCGCCACCCGCACGGGTGGAACACCATGGGTGTCTCCGGCCCGTTTTGACACCCATGGCGTTCCACCCGCGCCCTTGGGGGCGGCATGGTCAACTCCAGCTCGGCGAAGTGGCGGCATCCGAGTGCCGGTGACCCCACCACTTCGGGGGAGTGGTGTCGATCTTGCGGGCGCGGGCGCGGGCGCGGGCGCGAGGGCGGGGGCGCGCAGGGGCGCGGGGGTGCGGGGGTGCGGGGGTGCGGGGGTGCGGGAGTGCGGGAGTGCGGGAGTGCGGGGGTGCGGGGGTGCGGGGGTGCGCGGGAAAAGGGCTGGGCGGGACGGCGTGGACCGGGCTACCGTCGATGTATGCAGAGCAGGCGCACCCTCACCGCCGCGACCGCGCGAGCTTCCCGCTCGCCGGTTGCCGCCGCCTGACCTGCCCCACACCCACGCCGGCGACCGGAAACGGTCCGCCGGCGTCGTCGTGTCCACGCCGTGAAACGCGCGCGGCGGGCCGTTCGGTCACCCGTACCCGGAAGGCACCCGCCATGACGCCCGACGACATCACCCAGACGTTTCTCGACCACTACCACCGGCACGACCATCAGCGTGCGCCGGAGAGTTCACTCGTTCCGCCACCCGGCGACCCGGTGCTGTTCACCACGTCCGGCATGCACCCGCTCACGCCGTACCTGCTGGGGCGCCCGCACCCGGGCGGACGGCGACTGGCGAACGTGCAGCGGTGCCTGCGCACCACGGACCTGGACGAGGTCGGCGACGACACGCACCTCACCGTGTTCCAGATGCTCGGCTCGTGGTCGCTCGGCGACTACGACATCGCGACCAGCCTGCGCTGGGGCTTCGACCTGCTCACCGGCGGGTTCGGCATCCCGGTGGAGCGGCTGCACGCCACGGTCTTCGGCGGCGGCAGCGGTGAAGGGCCGGACGACACCGCGCGGGACACCTGGACCGGGCTCGGCGTGCCGGTGGAGGCGCTGGGCGAGGACAACTGGTGGTCCAACGGCCCGACCGGCCCCTGCGGACCGGACTCGGAGATCTTCGTGTGGACCGGCGACGGCCCACCCACCGGTACGCCCAGAACCGACGCGCGCTGGGTGGAGGTGTGGAACCACGTGCAGATGCGCTACCACCGGCACCCCGACGGCCGGCTCACGCCGCTGCCGCACTCCAGCATCGACACCGGCATGGGCCTGGAACGGCTGGAGATGGTGCTGCGCGGCGACCGGTCCGTGTTCACCGGCGACGGCCTGCGCCAGTGGGTGGACGCGGTGGGGGACCGGTGGGACCTGCGCGATGAGGACCTGCGCGTGGTCTCCGACCACCTGCGGTCCGCGGTGGTCGTGCTCGGTGACGGGGTACGCCCCGGCAACACCGGCCGCGGGTACGTGCTGCGGCGGCTGCTGCGCCGCGCGCTCACGGTGCTGTGGCGCGACGACCCGGCGCGCAGCCTCGACGGGCTGCCGCCCGAGCTGTACGCGGACACGCTGCGCCGCTTCCGTCAGCCGGTCGACGTCGGCTCGCTGCACGCGACGCTGGTGGACGAGGAACGACGCTTCCGAGGGCTGCTGCGACGCGGGCGGCCGCTCGTGGACCGGGTACGGGAGCGCGGCCCGCTGACCGAGCGCGACTACCACTGGCTGCACGACACCCACGGGCTGCCCCGCGACCTGGTCGACGGCCTGCTCGCCGAGACCAGCTGAGCAGCGGCCGGAATGAACGAGGGCCGGGCGAGCACCAGCCGGGCGACCACCAGCCGGGCGACCAACAGCCGGGGAGCAGCAGCCGGCTCAGCGGTGGCCGCCCGGCCGGGCCGGTGCCAGACTCGGAGGCGGACGCCACGCGAGGGAAGCGGACGCCGCCGCGAGGAAAGGGCTGCCGATGAACGAGGTACGGCCGGACGAGGAGACGGTGCCGCTGCTGGGCGCCGAGGTGCGGATCGCCGACGCGGCGGGGCTGCTCGCCGCAGCCGTCGACGGGCCGGTGGAGCTGCTCATCGACGGCGACTTTCCGGCCCCGGTGCGGGAGGTGCTCTGCACCGTGCGCGCCGACACCGCAGACGGGCAGCCGACGCACCGCTTCGAGGCGTACCTGCGGGTGGAGAGCAGCCCGGCGGGCCTGCTCGCTCTCGGTCTGGCCGGGCCTGTCGGCGTGCTGCTCGCCGAGCGGCTGGCCGCCCGCGGCGGTGACGGCCCGGCCGCCGCGGTGGGCCGGATGGCCGCGGAGGCAGGACGGCGGATCTGGCCGCGACCGGTCGCCACGCTCGCCGCGCCGCCGGGCGACGAGGCCGGCCGGGAGGTGCTGCGCGCGGCCCGGGAAGCCGGGCTGCGGCCCCGCGTCGACCAGGACAACGGCACGGTACGCATCCACGCCGACGTGCCCAGCGCCGACGTGGGTCCGGCGCACCTGACGGCGATGCTGGGCCTGCTGCTCCAGGCCGTACGTGAGTTGTCCGGCGACAGCGACGAGCCGACGGTGCTGCGCGGACGGACGTACGTCGTGGGGCGGCGACCGGTGACGACGGCGGCCGGGCCGCGCAGCGCGGCGGTGACCCTCGACCAGGTCGGCGGACTGTCCGACGTGGTCGCGCAGTTCCGCGAGGTGGCGGTGTCGTTCCGGCACCCGGCCGCGATGGCCCGCTGGGGCGCGCGCCGGCCGCAGGGCATCCTGATGTACGGGCCGCCGGGCACCGGCAAGACCATGCTGGCCCGGGCCCTCGCCAACGAGATCGGCGCGGACTTCGTGGAGATCCGCACCCCGGAGATCCTGGACAAGTACCTCGGCGGCTCGGAACGCAACATCAAGCGGATCTTCCGGGAGGCACGCCGCTACCGTCGGCCCACTGTCATGTTGTTCGACGAGTTCGACTCGATCATCAGCTACGCCGGGGCCGGTGGGGACGCGGCCAGCCAGGCCGTCAACGCCGTCGCGGGCATCTTCAAGCAGGAGATGAACACGCTGTTCGAGGAGAACCCCGACGTCATCGTGGTGGCCACCACCAACTTCCCGCAGCGCGTCGACGCCTCGCTGATCCGCTCCGGCCGCTTCGACCTGAAGATCGCCATTCCGGCGCCGGACGAGACCGGACGCGCGGAGATCCTCACCAAGATGGTCCGCGAGCTGATCGACCGGCACGAGCGGCCCGGCTTCAAGATGTTCGCCGACGACCTCGATCCGGCCGCGCTGGCCGCCGACACGGCCGGGCTGACCGGCGCGGACCTCCGCGAGGCGCTGCGGCGGGTGCAACTCGCCAAGGCGCTCCGGGAGGCGGCGGAGGGTGCGCCGCCGGCTCCGATCGGTCAGGATGACCTGCGGGAGGCCGTCGCCGGGTTGCGCCGCGGCTGACCGGAAGGAGTCCACGTTGTCCTCGTCCGATCTGCTGCTGTCCCGCCGTGACCTCGCGTTCCTGCTGCACGACTGGCTGGACGTGACCCGGCTCACCGAGCGGCCCCGCTACGCCGAGCACACCCGGGAGACCGTCGACGCGGTGCTGGACCTCGCCGCCCAGGTCGCCGCCGAACGGTTCGCCCCGCACAACCGGGCCGCCGACACCGGCGAGCCCACGTTCGACGGGCAGCGCGTACGGACCATCCCGCAGGTGAAGGCCGCGCTGGAGGCGTTCGCCGAGACCGGGCTGCTCGCCGCCACCATGGACGAGTCGGTCGGCGGGCTGCAACTGCCGCACGTGGTGGCCGCCGCCGCGTTCGCCTGGTTCCAGGCCGCCAACGTGGGCACGTCGGCGTACCCGATGCTCACCCTCGGCAACGCCAACCTGCTGCTCGCCCACGGCAGCGCCGAGCAGATCGACACCTGGGTACGCCCCATGGTCGAGGGCCGGTTCTTCGGCACCATGTGCCTGTCCGAGCCGCAGGCCGGCAGCTCCCTCACCGACCTCACCACGCGGGCCGAGCCGCAGGACGACGGCACGTACCGGATCGTCGGCACCAAGATGTGGATCTCCGGCGGCGACCACGAGCTGGCGGAGAACATCGTCCACCTGGTGCTGGCCCGCATCCCCGGCGCGCCGGCCGGCGTGAAGGGGCTGTCGCTGTTCATCGTGCCGAAGGTGCTGCTCGACGACGACGGCAACCTCGGGCCGCGCAACGACGTGGTGCTGGTCGGCCTCAACCACAAGCTCGGCTACCGGGGCACCACCAACACGCTGCTGAACTTCGGCGAGGGCGTGCACCGGCCGTACGGGCGGGCCGGGGCGGTCGGCTACCTGGTGGGGCAGCCGCACCAGGGGCTCGCGGTCATGTTCCACATGATGAACGAGGCGCGCATCGGCATCGGGGCCGGCGCCACGGCGCTCGGCTACACCGCGTACCTGAAGTCCGTCGCGTACGCCCGGCAGCGCCCGCAGGGCCGCCCGGTCGCCGACAAGGACCCCACCACGCCGCAGGTGCCGATCGTGGCCCACCCCGACGTACGCCGGATGCTGCTGGCCCAGAAGAGCTACGTGGAGGGCGCGCTCGCGCTGGTGCTCTACTGCGGACGGCTGCTCGACGAGCAGAAGACCGCGCCCGCCGAGGCCGACCGCGAACGGGCGCAGCTGCTGCTGGACCTGCTCACCCCGATCACCAAGAGCTGGCCGGCGCAGTGGTGCCTGGCCGCCAACGACCTGGCCATCCAGGTGCACGGCGGGTACGGCTACACCCGCGACTACGACGTCGAGCAGCACTGGCGCGACAACCGCCTCAACGCCATCCACGAGGGCACCCACGGCATCCAGGCGCTCGACCTGCTCGGCCGCAAGGTCACCATGCGCGACGGCGCCGCGCTGGAACTGCTGCTGGAGACGATCCGCGGCACCGTCAGCCGGGCGTGGAAGGCCGACGGGTTCGCCTCCGAGCTGGCCGGACAGCTCGCCGCCGCGGTGGACCGGATCGCCGTGGTGACGCGGCGGTTGTGGGCTCCGGGCGATCCGGAGCTGGCGCTGGCGAACGCCTCGGTCTATCTGGAGGCGGTCGGGCACGTGGTGATCGCGTGGATGTGGCTGGAGCAGGTGCTGGCGGTGGAGGCGCTGGGATCGCCGGACGGGGCCGAGGGGGAGTTCCTGGCGGGGAAGAGGCAGGCGGCGCGGTACTTCTACCGGTGGGAGTTGCCGAAGGTGGCGGCGCAGTTCGATCTGCTGGAAGGGCTGGACCGGACGACGTTGGACATGCGCGAGAGCTGGTTCTGAGCGGGAAACTCGTCCTTCCGTGGTCACCCACATCACGGGCTCACGTCATTCCGCGGGCACGATACGCAGATTCAGCAGCATGTCCTCGAAGGCTTCGGGCCCGAATCGTGCCGCCACGACGTGCACCGGTGAACACGCCATGTCGAGCGTCACGTCGCCCATGGGACGCCTCTCGACGCCGGTCACCACCAGAGTCGTCTCCCGCACCGTAACGTCCTCGATCGTGACGTCGTAGCCCAGCACAGGACGGAATCCCACCGAGAGAATGACGACTGTCTCACGTGCGAGGTCTACCGGCGGCGGTGGCGGGACAGGCTGCCTTCCGGCATTGATCGATGCCCACTGCTGCGCCCACAACCCCGATCGACGAATCAGGAACAGGCCGTAACGCGACGAGGTGTCGACTGCTGCCTGCCCGTGGTACAGGGTGCGAAAGTTCCCGGCGCGTCCGGACGATCTGCTCACCCGCCGACCCTACCGGCACTGATCCGCGAGGCAGCGTTCCATCTTCCTGCAGCCGAGCGAATGTCTTGTGCACGCCGACGGTCGGTAGCATGGGTGCTCTCCCTCACGATGCGCGCCAATGCCTCCACTTACGGCCGAACAGACCGCGCGGGCATCTGTTTCCGAACTTACGTCACCCACGCTTATGGCGAGCAACTGCTACGGAATAGCCGAGGGCTGAGGCGGAGGGTCGATGGCAGAGCCGCATACCTAGCGGGCGGTGGGTGTCGGCTAACGACCCATCCAAGCTGCGTACTGGGTTACGCGGGGATGCCGAGTTACGCGACCATCACCGCGGTCGACGCACAGTTCGTTGGTCTCGTGATCGATCCAGTAGTTCTGCCCGGTGCCGACGAACGTGGGTTGTTGCAGGTAGAACCAGTGATTCACTACGTCGACGAGGGTCAGCCGGCCCGCAGTAACACACTCGGCCATCGCTCATCTCCTTCAGCGCCGTATAGACCGCGCCTGCTTCGCGAAGCGTACGCCGACCTACACCTTGGAGGTGACCGCCTCTCGACACGTCCTGGTCTCGGCAGAGCCGGATGTGTGAGACAGGCGACGCGGAAAGCTGGATGTGAAGGTCGTCGTCCGACCGCTGCGTTACGCGGGCGGTGGGCTCAGCCACGCCATCGGTGCGCCGGTCAGGGCGGCGTCGGCGAGGCGATGAGCGGACGCTGTCTTGAGCGCCGCCCGCGAGCTGTCGATCCAGCGCTGGACATCCGCGACTCCCTGGTGCCGGTACTCGACCGCTTGGACGAGGCACTCCAACTTGTCCGCGTCGCGGGCGACCACCGCCTCCAGGGTTTCGCCGGCCTCGTACTCGGCGACGGCAGCATTGATCACGTCGGCAACGGCGGGCGGGCAGCCGCCAACCTGATCGGCGGTGACTGCGGTGTTGGGCGCGGCGGCGAGGTAGCGCTTGGCGATGTGAGGAATGTCGGTGATCCGGGTTTCCTGGGTGTCGTGCAGGACGCACAACATCGAGACGCGAGCTGAGTCGGCACCCTCCATGGTCGCGAGCATCATGCCGATGAGCGCCGTGCGGAACGAGTGCTCGGCAATCGACTCGGGCTGCTTCACGCCAGCGAACCACCAGCCGGTACGGGCGGCGCGCTTGAGCACGCCGGCCTCGAAGATGAAGCTCATGGCTCCTGCGGCATCCTGATCCTGGCTCATCTGTCCGTCCCTGTACTGGTGACTCCGTCAGCACGGAGGCTGTAGAGGATAGCCGCTAGTTCTTGTCGTGTGTCTCGTAAGAGCTGAGGCCAGACGTTGTGCACGTCGAGGTCGACAAGCGGATGGCTGATGGTGAGGCGCTCAACCAGGCGCCGGAACGTGAACCGGATTCCCCGGACTGACTGCTCCGTCCAGGGCTCCGAGCGGCGGCGCGACGCCAGACAGCAGCCTGTCGCGTCGTAATCGAAGGCATTGCGCTTTCGTTCGTCTCGGGTGTCCACAGGCAGGATCCGCTCGGCGCATCTATCGACAAGGTGTAAAGTCTGAATCCCACGGTTCGCCGTTGACGCGCTCATCGAAGGCGGGGTAACGGTTGAGAGGAATCGCGCGGTGGCTAGTAGCTACCGGTGCCAGCGCAATGCTGGTGGCAGCGACCTGGCTCGTGTGCCAGGTGTGGGCTGATTTGGACGTACAGACATCAGCAACGGTAGCCGCACTCGTATGTCCGGTCATCGGCGCGGCGCTCGCTGCCTGGGCCAGCAATTCGGAGGGCCAGAAGCCCGCCACCAGATCCGTCCCTTCGAGTGGACGTCGCGAAGTCGTCGACAACCTCCCGCCGCGTAACCGCTCTTTCGTTGGGCGAGACGTCCAACTCGCCACTTTTGAGAACGGCCTGGAGAGGCGGACGTCGGCGGTCGTGCAGGTGCTGCACGGAATCGGCGGCGTCGGGAAAACCACGTTGAGCATCGAATACGCCTACCGGCGCATGGGGAGCTACGACTTCGTCTGGTGGATCGATGCGGAGACGCCCTCGATGATCGGCGGCCAGATGGCATCGCTGGGCGTTGCGGCCGGGTGGGTGCAGACGGCGGCGGACATCCCGTCTGCACTCCGTGAGGTGAGCCTCCAGTTGGCACGCACCGATCGGTGGCTGCTCATCTTCGACAACGCCGAGGATCCAGCCTCGCTGGCGCAGTGGGTGCCTCAGGGCCCGGGCCACGTCATCGTCACCTCCCGAAATCCTGCCTGGGAGATGGTGGGCGGCCCGGTTGCCGTGAACCCGTTCTCACGAGCTGAATCGGTGGCCCTCATGAGACGTCTCTCGCCCACATTGAGCAGCGGTGAGGCGAACGACATCGCCGGCTGCCTGGAAGACCTGCCCTTGGCGGTCGCCCAGGCGTGCTCTCTCATGAACGAAACAGGCATGTCCGCAGCGGAGTACCTCAAGGAACTGGATCGTAACGGTAGAGAACTGCTGGAGAACGGGCGCCTGCCGACGTATCCCACGCCGTTGACCCAGGTGGTGGTGACCGCTCTGCGGCGAATGGAAGGAGAATGCCCGGCAGCCGTTCAGCTTCTTGAGATCTGCTCGATGATGGCAGCCGAGCCGATCCCGGTGGAGTTGTTTTCTCCAGCGATCAGCGCTGTCTTGGCCGAGCCGCTGGCAGGGCAGTTGCAGACGACGTTGGGAATGCGCCGAACGCTCGGGTGGATCTCGCGCTACGGCGTGGCTCGGGTAGATGAGAAGTCGATTTTGCTTCACCGACTCGTGCAACTGGTGATCAGCGGAAGTATCGATGCGGGACGTCGGCCGGAAGTTCGCCTGAGGGCCGACGAGGTTCTGGCGAACCTGTGCCCGGCCGACAGCAAGAGCACTTCTTCGTGGGAACTCTGGGACCGGCTGATGCCGCACCTGCTGGCGAGCGACCTCGCCGCGACCCGATCAAGTGGTCTGCGATCCGCCGCTTATGCTGCGGCCTGGTATCTGATCGAGCGTGGCGAGCTGGAACGCGGCCGGGAGCTTGCCGCCACCCTCTACGAGCACTGGCGGGTCTCCCTCGGCCCTGATGATCGGCAGACTCTTTCCGCAGGCCATACCCTGGTTAGTGCGCTCTGGCGGCAGGCGCGGTACGCGGAGAGTCGGGACCTGGTCGTCGAGGTGTACAAGCGGAGCAGTCAAGCCTTCGGACATGATCATCTGTCCACGCTCAACGCAGCTGATCACGTAGCTTCCAACCTCCGAGAACTCGGAGAGCCGCGAGAAGCTCGTGCCCTGCACGAGGACACGTTGAAGCGGAAGACGCGGATTCTCGGTGAGGAGCACCTGGAGACGCTGGGAACCGCACACAATCTTGCTCTGGATCTTCGGGCCCTCGGCCTGCACGAGGAAAGTCTGACGCTCAACCAGGAGACCTACGTGCGCCGGCGGAGGGTGCTCGGCGACAATCACCCCCATACGCTGCTCTCGGCCCATGACGTGGCGGCCGGGCTGCTTGCTGTCGGTCGCGCCGATGAGGCACTGGCTCTTTGCCGGGAGACGTTGACCAGGCGCATCGAGGTGCTCGGGGAGGAGCATCCGGAGACCGTGAAGACGGTGCGTCTTACGGAACAGATCGTGTCGGCCGCAGCCGAGGACACCCGATCTCGGATGCCTGGCGTCATGCCGTAACCGTCACTGGAGGAGGTACCTGCCAGCATCCCTGTCTGCGCTGTGACGCAAGCCATGGGCTGACGGTGGTGTCTTGGTGGCCCTCACTGCGAGCTGCCACGACCACTCCACGGCCCTGCGCTTCGGTGGCGAGTCTTCGCCGGACGGTTGCCGCCCTACGTCAGTCGATCGGTAGACGGTAGACGAGGTCGTTTCGGCCGCCGGGCAGCACGATGTCGGCCGTCTCCGCCGGCGTGCCGCTCGCCGTGTAGGTCCGCTCGATGGTGTGCACGAACGTGCGGGCCGGCAGGTTGAGCGCCTCGACCTCATCTGCGGTCGCCGAGCGAAGGCTGACGCGCTCCACGACCTCGTCGACCCGTACGCCGATGGTGTGCATACGAGCGACGACGCCCTTGATCTCGCCATCTTCTGGCCACTCGACCGGCGTGCCCTGCGTGACGGCAAGCGGCTCGTACGACACGGAAAGCTGTATCGGTTCGCCGTCCGCGAGGAAGCGGTATGACGTCCGCATCACCGGTGCGCCCGGCTCGATGCCGAGCCGGGCGGCAATCCGCTCATCGGCCCGCTCGTGTCGGCTGTCGTGCTCCCAGGTGCCCTGCTGCCCGACGCCGGCCGCGTCACGGGCGAACGGGGACGTCGGGCCGTCGCCGGAGCGAACGTCGCGGCCCCGGGCGTGACGAACCAGCCGGGTGGTGCCTCGGACGTATACGCCGGATCCGGCGCGACCCTCCACGATGCCCTCGCCCTTCAGCACGGCGATGGCCCACTTGGCGACGGTCCGGCTCACGTCGTACTGGCGCATCAGGCCGGATTCGGACGGCAACTTGGCTCCAGCGGGAAGTTCTCCGGACAGGATCGCGGCACGTAGGTCGGCGGCGATAGCCAAGTAGGCAGGCGGCATTGGCATGTCGGCGGCACCTCCGGTCAGCCCAACCAGTCGACCACAGAGCGCGGGGGAGCGGCAGGTAGGAACCCCTCGACGTCAATGCGAGAGCACCGATCCACGTACACTGGCGGACGGGTATGCGGCTCACCGGCCGGTGCCGAAGTCCCAGCCCTCGTCCTGGGAGGCAGGCGAGACATGGCGAGCAAGGCCGACACGATCGGCGCCCGGATTCGCTACTGGCGGATGCGCCGTGGCGGGATGAGCCAGGCCGTCCTCGCCGGGCTCGCCGGAGTCAGCCAGTCCTACATCTCTCAGGTCGAGTCCGGCCGCAAGACGATCGACAGGCGCTCCACCCTTGTAGCTGTCGCCGCCGCGTTGCAGGTCACGGTTGCGGACCTGCTCGGTCAGGGCACCGAGACCGGTGACCCCGCACGTGAGCGCGCGGCGGAGTGCGTGCCGGCGATCTGGTCGGCGCTGATCGAGATCGAGGACGGCGAGCGGCGGCCGTCGACGCTCAGCCGGGAAGAACTGGCGGCGGGCATCGCGCGCAGTGAGCAGCTTCGCCACCGCTCGAACTTCCCGGCCATGGCCCAGATGCTGCCCGGCCTACTGTTGGAGGCGGCTGCGGCGGGCGGACCGGCGCTCGCACAGGTGGCGTACCAGGCGTCGGCCTGCCTGCGGCACCTCGGCTATCGCCACCTGGCGTTGAACGCCGCTCGGGTCGCGGTGGCGGCGGCCGAGGACGTGGAGGAGGCGGCGTGGCTGGGTGCGACCCGTTTCGCGTACGCGCAGAGTCTGCCGATCGAGTCGGCCCCGCTTGCCGCGCGGGCGGCTGACCGGTCGCTCGCGGAGCTTCAGTCCGCCGCCTCCGACGAGCGGGTCCGGCAGATGCTCGGCCAGTTGCACCTGTCTGCGGCTCTGGCCTCGACAGTCAGCGGGCGCCTCGACGCCGCGCGTGACCATCTGACCGAGGCTGCCCGGGAAGCGGCGACCCTCGGCGATCCGGCGGACGGCATGGGGTTCAACGGCTGCGGGTTCGGGCCGACGAACGTGACTCTGTGGGAGATGTCCATCGCGGCCGAGTCCGGCGAGCCCGGCCGGGTGATCGAGCTGTCCCGCACGGTACGGCCGCAGGTGCTGGCGGCGTCGATCCGGCAGATGTCGTACTGGCTCGACCTCGGGCGTGCTCTGGCCGATTCCGGTCGCCGGGACAACGAGGCGATCGCGGCGTTCGTGCGCGCGGAACAGGCAGCGCCGGTGCCGTTCTCGCTCAACCCGCTCGCCCAGGACGCCGTCGTCGCGATGGCGCAGCGGGCCAAGCGGCGGGCCGTGCCGAACGAGCTGCGTCTGCTGGCTGGGCGGCTGGGCATCAGTCTGGCGGCATAACCAGCGGTAATTTCTCCATCACCATGCGGCCCTAGTGTCCGTTTTCGGATGAGGAAACGCCTCATCCTGCCGGGCGCGACGCCGCACTCCCTTGTGAAGTGATCCGTCGCGCCGGAGCAGACGGAGGTGGTGATGGGCGGTCGGAACCGTTGGCGCCCCACGGGCCAGGAAGCGCAGAAAGCCGAATGGGAGGCGGCGAAGCGGAGAATCCTCGGGCTGGCTGAATCCGATCACGCGCAGGCAGCGCCCGGCGAGGCGGCAGCGGCGCAAGCGCCGCATCGGGATGCCGACGTCGCACCCGCCAAGCCGCGCCTGCCGTACGAGGGCTACCTCCTCGCGGTCGCGTCGACGCTCGTACGCCGTCATCGCCCGGCCTGGTCGTGGCGGAGGTGGCGGTGGGTGTGCCGCTGTGGAGCCGAGCTGCCGTGCCGGAACCGCCACCGCGTACCGATCAATCGCGGTCACTGGCCGCCGCAGGAGGATCAGTGAGCACTGCGGAACAGGCGATCCTGGCTGTGCACGTACGGGGTTTGGACGGCATGTGCGTGGGTTGCCGGCTGTGGTGGGCGCGGCTGACTCCGTACCCCTGCTGGCAGGTCGCGTGGGCGACCAGCCGGCAGGCGCGCGCGAGCGTCGCCCGCTTCCTGGGGGTGCGCGGGTGAGCACCCACGGGCCGGTGCTGCCGGTCTGGACGTGCGGCGGGTGCGGTGCGCCGTGGCCGTGCGCGACGCGGCGGCGGGAGCTGCTTGCGGAGTACGAGGGCGCGCCGGTGTCGCTGGCGGTGTACCTGGGGGCGCAGTTGGTGCGGGCGACAGCGGATCTGAGCTGGGCGCCGGCGGGGTCGTTGCACCGGCGGTTCCTGGGGTGGTTGCGGTGAGCGTGCTGCGGGCGGGGGATGAGAAGTTCCACTACAGCGACGGGTCGCACCGGTGGACGGCGCCGATCCGGAGTACGACCAGGAGGTGTGGGAGGAGCAGGTGCGCCAGCACAAGCTGGGTCATCTGCGGAACGAGCGTCCGAGGGTACGCCTTCGGCGGATCGTGTGATCCCGGCCGATCGTGCGGCGGATGCGAGACTGTGCCGGTGACTCACCCGCTCGCGCGCCGCGTCTATGACACCTGCCATCTCACCGGCCGGTTCCATCTTCGATCCGGGCAGGTCAGCGACGAGTACTTCGACAAGTACCTGTTCGAGGGGAAGCCGGAGCTGCTGCGCGAGGTCGCCGAGGCGATGGTTGCTCTGCTGCCGGAGTGCGACGTGTTGGCGGGGATGGAGATGGGCGGCATTCCGATCGCCACGGTGATGTCGCAGCTGACCGGGCTGCCCACGGTCTTCGTGCGGAAGCAGGCGAAGGAGTACGGCACCGCGAAGGTGGCCGAGGGCGGGCCGGTGAGCGGTCTGCGGGTCGTCGTGATCGAGGACGTCGTGACCACCGGAGGCGCGCTTCTGGCCTCGTGCGGACACCTGCGGTCGGTCGGCGCGCAGGTCGAGACGGTGGTCTGCGCCATCGACCGCGAGCAGGGCGGCCGGGAGAACCTGGCGGCCGAGGGACTGCACCTCCGCGCTGCCCTCACCCGCCGGGATCTCGAAGCCGCACTGACGGCGTGAGGCTCGCACCCCACCTGTGGCTAGGGCTGCGCCGGGCCGCTGCTGACGTTGTACGAGTTCTTGGCGGCGACCACTGCTGCCTGGATGTGCTCGGGGTCGACGCCGTGGACGTTGAGCGGCGGGTGCAGACGCCGGACGAGTTCGGCCTCGATGACCGCCGGCTCGGCATCCTCCGCCCAGGTCAGGCGCAGGTGCTCGTGCATCCACGCGGTCAGCCGCGTCTCGTCCTCGGGGACCAGGACGACGCGGTCGGTCCAGGTCGTCCGGTAGCCCTCGGACACGAGGAGCCCGGCCAGCGTGCGGCGCAGCGTCGAGCTGCCCGACCGTCGCAGATGGTTGCGCAGGATCCGGCCCCGCAGGCTGGTCGCCCGGCCGAGATAGAGCAACCGCCGCGACGGGTCGCTGTCGTTCGGCGGCCCGGGGAGGTCGGGAAGGACCGAGGGCAGTGCCCACCAGGCGTAGACGCCGCTGCCACGGGCGAGCCGCTTGACGGCGACGTCGAGCGCGACCGGCGGGCCGGAGAGCAACCGCAGGGCCTCGTCGACCCGTTCTTCGTCGGTCGGGACGTCGGCGGATCGCCGTTCGGGGAAGGTCACCGGGACCATCCTAGGCGGTTGGCGGGTTCCCTTGACTCTCGACCCGGTCGAGGGCCGACCCTTCCCGGGTGACGTCTGAGAAGCACGACCGACGATCAGTCCCGCTCGCGATCGACCTGGAGACGCTGCGGCCGGTGCTGCGCGCCGGCTGGGGAGCGGACACCTGTGACCCGCACGACGTGCAGGACTGGCACGCCGGCAACCCAGCCCGTGGTCAATGCGGGGTGACCGCATTGATCATTCAGGACCTGCTCGGCGGAGAGCTTATCCTCGGCGAGGTCCACGCCGGAGACGCCAGGGTCGGCTACCACTACTGGAATCGACTGGCCGACGGCCGCGAGGTGGACCTGACTGCTGACCAGTTCCAGCCGTCGGAAGTCGTTGTCGGCGGTCAGGTTCAGCAACGCCCGCCGGGACCACCCGTCCGGTGCCGCCGACAGTACGAGATCCTGCGGGACCGCGTCCTCGTCGCCCTCTACGGCGGCAATCCGGGTTGACGGTCGCGACGGCGGGTTGCCTGAACTCGTCCGGCTGGCGCGGTCTTCATAGACTCCCGCCTGTGCGAGTTCGTCTGGTGATCGCCGGGGTGATTGTCGTGCTGGCCGTGGTCGCGGCGACGGTGGCCGGGGTGCGCTGGTCGACGGCCGGTGAACCGGTCTCCGTCGCGGCGCCGTCCGGGGCGTCCACCGTGCTGCCGGAAGGCGCGTACGAGGACGTCGTCGACAACCGGGCGCTCGAGGTCTCCGTCGACCTGAGCAACGACCGCGGCCGGCCGATGGTCGACACGTACGCCATGCCGTCCACGACCGCCTGGGAGCAGGTCCGGTCCGCCGTCGCCGGGCAGCTCGACGGATGGGAACAGGTCGGGGACTGCGCCGACACGGGGGAGCGGCGGGTGCAGTGCTCCTGGTCGGAGCCGACCCGCTGGTGGCCCCGCACGGTGCGGATCGTCTTCCTCCGGCCCGCCCCGCCCGGTGGCGACCAGTCCTACGAGTGGCCCGACAACACCTTCCTGGTGGTCGGCTCCGCACCCGGCGCCTCTCCTACGCCACGGACGTCCGCCCTTCGGTGACGCCCGGATGAGCTTGGTGGCGGCGTTCGTACCGATCTGGATCCTCACCGCGGTCGGCTACGCGGCCTGTCGCTGGGGCCTGCTGGGCGAGGCGGCGGCGTCGGTGCTCGGCCGGTTCGTGTTCCACCTCGCGATGCCGTCCGCCCTGTTCCTGGCCCTGTCCCGGATGCCACTGTCCGGGTTCGCCGGCCGCTCGCTGCTCGCCTTCGGGGTGAGCACCGCCGCGGTGGTCGGGCTCGGGTGGGTCGGCGCGAGCCGGCTGTTCGGTCGCGGGCACGGCGAACGGCCGATCTGGGGCATGGCCGCCGGGTACGTGAACTCGGCGAACCTCGGCATCCCGATCGCGACGCAGGTTCTCGGCAGCGTGTCGTTCCTGGCCGAGGTGGTGCTGCTGCAGGTGCTGGTGGTGACGCCGGTGATCCTGATCGCGCTGGACCGGCACCGCGACCCCGCCGGGCGGGTGCGGGTGCGCCGGATCGCCTCCCTGCCCGTACGCAATCCGGTGATCCTGGCGTCGCTGCTCGGTGTCGCCTGCTCGGCTGCCGGGCTGCGTCTGCCGTCGGTGGCGGCCGCGCCGCTGACCCTGCTGGCGGGCGCCGCGGTCCCGGCCGCGCTGGTCGCGCTCGGCGCGTCGCTGCACCGGACGGCGCCGTCGCGGGCCGAGCCGGTAGAGCCCGCCGCGCTCGCCGTGATCACCGCGCTGAAGCTGGTCGCGCAGCCGGTCATCGCGTACGCGGCCGGGCTGGCCCTGCACCTGTCCGCGCCGCAGTTGCTCGCCGTGGTGGTGTGCGCGGGCCTGCCGACAGCGCAGAACACGTTCATCTTCGCGCAGGAGTACGGCGTCGGCGAGACGGTGGCCAACCGGGCGGTGGTGGTGACCACGACGCTGTCGCTGGTCACAGTGGCCGCGGCAGCGGCGCTGCTCGGGTAGCTCCGCTCGATCGCCGCTACGCGGGGAACCGCCTCCAGTGCCCCTCGGAGACGACCTCGACGGTGCCGTCGACCACCGTGATGGCCGTCTGGTCGTCGATCGCGTACGCCGGACCCGCGATCTCGGCCGCCCACTTCTCGGCGTTCGCCATGGTGTTGTCCGGTTCGAGGCCCAGGTGCGGGAAGATCGAGAAGTCGACGAGCCCCAGCGTGCGGTCGTCGGGCGCGGACTGCCACTCGACGAAGTCCCTCCCGACGCGGGGAGTCAGCACCATGCTCCCCGCGCTCAGCCCCACCCAGACGGTGTCCCGCAGCGACGGCAGCAGGTCCGCCAGCCCGGACTGCCGCATCCAGTGGCACAGGTACGTCGCGTCGCCGCCGTGCACCAGGATGACGTCCGCCTCCCGTACCCAGGGGACCCACCGTTCCTCGCCGATGCTGGGCAGCGCTGTCAGCTCCAGGACGCCCAGCGACTTCCAGCCCAGGCCGGTCATGGGCAGCGGTGTCTGACCGGTGATGAAACGCCAGGCCGAGGCCGGCCCGCCCATCGGGTAGGCCGCCGTGGGAATGCAGAGGGCGGTGGACTCGGCGATCGGCTTGCCCAGCAGGCCGACCAGCGCATCCTGGATGCTCGGGTTCTGGACGCCCGCGGATGTGAGAAGAAGCTTCACGCCTACCTCCGGTGCGTAGCGGTTGGGTGCACGGGAATGCAGACCGGGCACCGTATCGAAACTCATCGCCACGCCTCGCGTCACTCGCGGATCTCCATCTCTGCCACCAGGCCGTCGGCGAGGCGGTAGACGTGCGTGACGGTGTGGTCGGCGAGCTTCGCTCCGGCCTTGTCGTGGACGACCTGATGAACGGTGACGGCGATGCGACCGTCGGCCTCCGTGCTGAACGCGGTCGGCGTGACAACAGGTTCGAGATGGTCCCACTGCCGGCGCCAGTAGGCACTCACCTGGTCCCGGCCGCGAAGGACGCCTCCCTCCCAGCCGTTGGGCCACGAGACATCGGGCGTCATGGCGGCCAGCAGCGTGGGGATGTCACGCCTGTTGAAGGCCGCGTAGAGGTTCGTGAGCAGGGCCTGGGAGGTAGGGCGTCTCGGCGGGTCCACGGAGCCAGCATGGCCGGTGGGTGAGACCTCGTGCAGACGTCTTCGCGGTCAGCAGAACGCGAGCAGATTCGGACGGTAGGGACGCAGCCCCCGCGGCGGGCCACGACCGTCCCGTTGTGATCTCCGCCCACCTGCCGGCGCGTGCCCACATCTGCTCCTCGAAGGCGCTGCGGCCGGCCGTCTCGCGCCATGCGCTCACCGTCTTGTGCGGATGCGTCGTACCTCGACGTAGCGGCGGATCTTCTCTGCGGTCCCGCAGTCGTCCATGCTGCACCAGCGACGGCTGCGGTTCTTGCTCTCGTCGATGAACAGGAAGCGGCAGCCCGCGCATCGCTTGATCCGGTCGAGCGCACCCGTGGTGAGAAGCTGGACCGCCGCATGGACCACCGGCCGTAAGGGCCGGGCAAGCGTGTGGTCGTCCCGCCAGGACCATGCGAATGTCTTCCCGCGCATGAGCTGTGCGTGGGCGAGCGCGTCGGCTTCGTCGTCGCGCAGCCGGGTCAGCGCCGCTACGCCCGGGTCCTCGCCGGCGGCCAGTGGCCGGAACACCTCGTCCAGGTAGTCACGGGTGCGCAGTGCCTGCGCGAAGGCGGTGTGGGTGCTGTCCGGACTGCCGCGGGACAGCCGGCGCAACGCCGCCGCGTCCGTTTCGGTGAGGGTGCCCGCGTGCACGCTCCAGGCGATCAGCTCGGCGTAGCCGGTGAGCACGTCATCGTCCGGAGGCCCGACGGGTGGGCCGGCACGGGTGTTGAGGAAGTCCAGCGCGAGGTCGCCGCCGACCAGGCGCATCCGCGTAACCCCTGCTGTTTCCATCAAAACCGACTTTACCAGTTGCCCCGCGACGGGAACGTTCCTAGAGTGTTTCCGTCATAGCCGGTTTAGGGGGTAACGATGGGCCAGGCGCACGCACACCGGCGGGCAGTGGGCGCGCTGATCGGCCTCGCCGGCGGAACGTTCCTCTACACCGCAGCCGAGGCGCTGCCGATCGGGCTGCTGTTGCCGATGGCCGTGGACCTGGCCGTTCCGCCGTCCCAAGTGGGCATGCTCGTCACCGTGTACGGCGCAGTGGTGATGGTCGCCTCGGTCCCGTTGACGGCGCTGGTGCGCAGAGTTCCTCGCCGACGGTTGCTGTCAGCGCTCCTGGTCGGCTTCGTCGTCAGCAACGCGATCACGGTGTTCGCGAGTACGTTCACCATGCTGATGGCAGCCAGGATCGCCACCGCGGCCACTCATGCGTTGTTCTGGGCGGTCGTCGTGCCGACCGCGGCTGAGCTGTTCCGACCCGGACTGCACGGACGGGTGGTCGCGATCGTGTTCGCCGGCGGCAACGTCGCCCTCGTCCTGGGCGTGCCCGCGGGCACCTGGCTGGGTGAACGTGCCGGCTGGCGGGCATCGTTCCTGGCGGTGGCCGGGCTCGGTGTGCTCGTCTTCGCCGTGGTGGCCTGGTTGCTGCCGTCGACAGGGCCGGCACAGGGGCACGCCGGCCGGGGCAGAACCCCCGACTCCCGCCGATTCTGGCTCCTGGTCGTCGTGGCCGTCCTGTCGACCGCCGGCGCCATCGCCGCCTACACCTACATCGCCCTGTTCGTCACCGAGGTCACCGGATTGCCCGCCGCGTCGATCGCTACCATCCTGCTGGCGCGCGGCGTCGCCAGCGTCCTCGGCATCCTCGCCGCCGGAGCGATAGTCGACCGCAGCCCGTGGTCCGCCCTGGTCGCGACAGTCGCACTGCAGTGCGTGGCGCTGCTCGGCCTGTACGCCTTCGGCCACCACCCGGCGGTTGCCGTCGTCCTGATCGCAATCGCCGGACTGGGGTTCGCCGCGTTCACCGCGGCGCTCGGCGGCCTCGTCCTTCAGGTGGCGCCCGGCCGCTCCGATCTCGCCGCCGCGACGCTGTCCGCCGCCGTCAACGTCGGCATCACCGGTGGCGCCTTTTTCGGGGCCCTCGTACTGGAAAGCCACGGTGCCGCCGGCACGATGTTGATCGGCGCCCTGCTCGGCGCTGTCGCCCTCGCGCTCGCCCTCGGCGAACGACTCATTCCGCCGCCGCACAGCAAGGGCGGCGCGGCCGTTCGTGAGTCGATCCCGGCGGGGCGTCGGCGGTGACGGCGGGGCGTCCGCGATGCTGTGGGCGTGGAGTACGTGTCCAGAGTGCCTCGACCGCCGCTGGACGGGCTGATCGACGACCTCTACTACCTGGCCGGCACGCCCCCGTACCCCCGGCTGACGCTGCCGCCGATGCCGGCGGCGCTGCTCATCGTCAACCTCGGCGCGCCGTTCCGCGTCCGCGGCGGCACCGACATCGAAACCACCGGGTACGCCGACGGCTGCGTGATCTCCACTCCCACCCGCGCGTTCGAGTTCGGCTACCCGCGCCCGACCCGGTCCGTCGGCGTACACGTCAAGCCGTGGGGCCTGGCGCCGTTCCTGCCGATGCCCGCGGCCGAGCTGTGCGACCGGCCCGTGACGCTGGAGCAGGTCTGGGGCCGGCCCGCCGTGGCCGAGCTGCGCGACCGGCTGGCCGCGGCCGACGGGCCGCACGAGATGCTGACGCTGCTCGAACAGGAGCTGAGGCGACGGCTGTCCGAGACCACCGGGCTGGGGCTGGTCCGGCACACGAGCGGCGTCATCGCGGCGACCAGCGGCGCGGTGCCGATCGGTGACCTGAGGACGGCGGCCGGTGTCAGCAGCACCCATCTGACGCAGCGGTTCAAGGAACTCGTCGGCGTCACGCCGAAGCGGCTGGCCCGCACCTACCGCTTCGCCGCCGCCGTGTTCGCGATCGACCCCACCCGCCCGGTCGACTGGGGCGAGCTGGCAAGCGACGCGGGCTATTTCGACCAGGCCCACTTCGGTCACGAGTTCCGGGCGTTCACCGGGCTCACGCCGACCCGGTACGTCGAGGTGCGGCGGCGGTTCCTGCGCGAACACCCCGGCCACGTGATCGACGGCTGGTCGCTGCCGGCCGATTGATTTCCTACAAGAACAGCGGTCCACGGGACGCTAGCTTGGGGGCACCTGAGGCAGAGGAGAACCGGCGTGGGCACTGTGGTCCTGTACAGCTCGGTGTCGGTGGACGGCTTCGTCGCGGACGACAACGACCAGCCCGGGCCGCTGTTCGACTGGTTGACCAGCGGGGACGTCCCGCTGGACGACAGCGGCGCGTTGCGGGTGTCGCAGACGTCCCACGACTACGTCCGGCCGTACTGGGACCAGATCGCTGTGACTGTCGTCGGGCGGCACGTCTTCGACCTGACCGACGGCTGGGACGGGACGCCGCCGAGCGGGATCGACCACGTGGTCGTCGTGACCCACCGGCCGGCGCCCGAGGGCTGGGACCACGGGGCGCCGTTCCACTTCGTCGACGGCGTCGAGGCGGCCGTGGCCAGGGCGCAGGAACTCGCGGGGGAGCGCATCGTCGAGGTCGCGGCCGGCGACGTCGGAGGCCAGGCGCTCGCCGCGGGCCTGGTCGACGAGGTACGGATGGACGTCGTACCCGTGGTGTTCGGGTCCGGGAAGCGCTTCTTCGGGTCGGTCGACGCGCAGCACCTGCTGGAGGACCCCGACGTGGTGCTTCCGGGCGAGCGGGTGCTTCACCTGCGCTACCGGGTGCGCCGCTGACGCTCCGGCCGGCCGTCCGGATACGAAAAGGGCTGTGGGGACCGCGCGTCGAGTCAGGATGATGTCGCCGTGGACCATCCGCCCCCGATACCGGATCCATCCGACGGCACCATCCGCCACTATGTCATCGCCGCATCGGAGCGGGGAAGCCCTCGGTACCTGGACCTCCTTCACGGTGGCTTCGGCCTGCCAGGCGGGCAGGAGGACGCCTCAGTCGTGCGGGCGCTACGCCATGACTCCCGACGCGTCAGCGACGAGGAACTCGTCTTCCTGCTCCAACCTGGCCGACTACCGAACTGGCGCTCACGGTTGGTCGCCGCCTACCTGATCGGGTTCGACAGCGAGGCCAGGTCCAGACCCGCCAGGATGGCCCGGATGCTGACGCGCTGATATTCGAGGAACTCACACAGCGCGGCCTTCTCCATATCGACTTCCATCACGCGCGCAGGCTAGCGGCCGACACCGACAGTTTCGCCGCGATCATTCAGTCGATCGACGAGCCGGCCAGCAGTCGCTCGGTCCGGTCGCGAAGGGCGTCGAGTTCGGCGGAACGGCCGCGCACCTCGGTGAGGAGGTCGATGGCCGCCCGTAGGTACTCCAAGGCCACGATGTCCTCGTCGACGGGAACGTCGACCTCGAATCGATCGAGGAGAACCGCGAAGTCGGCCACCACCGCGTCGGCGCGGTCGGCGGCCCGGTCGGGGTCGCCGTTACGCAGGGAGCAGCGCGCCGACTCGATCATCGCTCGGCCGACGAAGGCGTGACATTGGCCCAGCAGGCCGGTGACGATGCGCCCCACCAGGTCGAGGCCACGCTCCTCGAGCTCCGGGTCGGGCTGGGCAGCGAACTGCCCGGTGACCGCACGGGCGGCCGCGGCGAGCGCGACACCGTCGACCCACTGCTGGGAACCCTGCGCGGCACAGGGCTGCTGCCCGAGTCGAGCGATGCATGCTTCCGCGGCGACCGACAGTGCCGTCGCTGCCTCGAGGAGGAGATGGAAGCGAATCCGGTCCCTCTCCCGCGATGCGACGGCCAGCCGCGCGACCTCGAGCGCCACGGCGACGTCCTCGGTGCCACGCGTGGGCTCACCACGCCTGGCCCTTTCCAGGAGAGCCTGCGCCGCCGCCCGTTCCTCGGGCGACGGACCGGGGTCCCCGTCGTCGACTGCCAGTCCGAGCTCGAGCCGGTACGAGGTCCACGCCAGCGGGTCCTTGACCGGGTCCGGCTCGTTCGCGGGGTTGCCGGACGCGGCACGAACCACTCCACCCCCGACGCGGTCCATCGCGAGCCGCGCATCGTCGAACGGCAGCGCGAACCGTTCGGTCAGGACGGCAAGGACATCGCGACGGCGCGTCCCCTCCTTCTCGGCCGCACGGAGATAGCGGACAAGGGCGTGTACCGATGTTCCCCGAGCGAGGCGCACCGTCAGGTCGTCCGTCCATTGCACCGGATGAGGATGACCGCCACGATCGCGAACCACAAGCGGGTTGTGCGCGACGTCCGGCCGTACGCGATTGACACGTCCGGGTCGGGAAGGGCAAGGTTGCGATCGGCCACGCGCACCGCGTGGGCACTCTGCATGAGGGAATGACGCCTGTGATCCGGGTAGGCCGAGCGGCCGCCTGAGTGTCGACCACGCGACGGATGACCGTCGCGTGCCTGCGACACGGCGGGGCGGCCCGACGTTTCTTCCGCCCGTCGCAGCTTCTCTCATGCATCGAGGTTCCCGTTGAGCATGGATGCCCGCATCCAACAGTCAGTCGTCGTCAACCTCTCGCGCCGGCCCGCGCCGGTCGAGGTGGGCTCGTTCGTGATCGGGCTGGACCCGACGACGGCCAGCCCGTACGTCAACTACGCGACACCGCGTCCCGGCGCCGCCGTCACGGCGGCCGACGTCGCCGCCCTGGTCGCGGCGTTCCACGCCGCCGACCGCAAACCCCGCCTGGAGTACGTCACCAGCTGCGTCCCCGATCTGGAGGCGCTGCTGACCGCCGCCGGCTTCACAGTGGAAGCCCGGCACACCTACCTGGTCTGCGCGCCGGACACGTTGGCGTCCCCACCCGTGCCGGACCACCTGAGGCTGTGCGAACCGGTTACCGACTCCCAGCGCGCCGCGCTGATCAGCGTGCAGAACGAGGCGTTCGGCGGCGATCCGGTCGCCTCCGAGGCCGACGTGGCTCGCCTGCGGCGCCAGCAGGACGCCGGTGGCGTCGTCGTCACGGCCGTCACCGAGGACGGTGACTGCGCGGGCGGCGGCGGTGCGGCAGCGCCCGTCGGCGCGGTCAGCGAGGTGGCCGGCATCGCCGTTCGCGCGTCCTACCGCCGCCGGGGACTGGCGTCCGCGATCACCGCCGACGTCACCCGGCGGCTGTTCCACGCCGGTGCGGAGGTCGCCTGGCTGGAGGCTGGCGGCGAGGATTCGTGGCGGGTCTACGAGCGCGTCGGCTATCGGCCCGGCGGACAGCGGCTCTACACATCGGTGAACTGAGCCCCGGCGAGGCGGCCCGGGCTGAGGTTCGACGACCGAGGCCCGGGCCACGGCGGCAAGCCGGCCTTCGGCACGCTGCGCCGTCCACCGCTGGTCCGGGGACGGCGCAGATGGGCAACGGCGATCGCCGCACCGTAGCGAGCGGTGTCCCGCTGCGGCCCGCTCGGGAGCCCTTATCGGCTGGCGACCGCCGCGCGCTCCGGGTACACCTGGGCGGTGATCCTCATTCAGCGGGTCCGCGTCCGGTGGACCGCCGCCGCCCGCGGCGCGCGGGAGGCGAACGCCCGCTGCGGCCTCGTCCGGGCGATGCCGCCGCCCCGGCCGCTGCCGGACGCCGAGCTGGTCGTCCACGACGTGCTCGCCGACCAGGAGGTCGGCTACGAACACCGGGAAGGGGTACGCGCCGGAGGCGTCGCGCTGGCCCGCGAGGTCGGACTGTGGCTCGGGCACGATCGGGCGTCGATCGTCGTGGACCGGTTACCCGGATCGGCGGCGTACCCGCGCCCGTCGGCGTCGGCGCGACTGTTCACGCTCGCACCTGGGCAGGTCGGCCGTTACCGGGCCAACTTCCGGTTCACCGGGTGCGCGTGCAGCCCGAGCTGGTACTACGAGGAATGGCTGGTGCACGTCGGTCACGGCACGGCGGCGCCTTTCGGGTACGGCGAGCCGGACCACGACGCCGACCACCGTGTCCGGTTGTACGGCGGTGCGGTCGCGCGGCGTGCCAGGTGATCAAACGGTCAGCTGGTTCGCGTCCAGCCAGCGGCGCCAGGAAACCCGGGTGACGTTCCGATCCGGGTGCTCGGCCACGTGGAGTACGAACTGCGCCCGGAGCCGAACCAGGGGATCGTCGGCGGACGTCAGTGTCTCCACCTCGTGGAAGAACAGCGGGTCGTGGAAATGACGGACCAGGCTCGCGTACATCCAGTCCTTGCACCGGTACGGGCGCTGCAGTGCCGCGAGGGTCAGCTCGGCGAGCTGCGGCTCGACGCCTTCCGGGACACCGGCCCGACGGAATCGGTGCAGGAGCGTCTCCTTCGTCGACCAGCGGGACCACATCGACGACTCCCGCGCGCCCCACTCGTCAGGATGGTCCGTCTCCCATCGGAGGTACAGGGCGGCGTACGGTGCCCACCGGGCGCGTCTGTCGAGGTCGTCGTCCGGGGAGTCCCGGAAGGCGTCGAGAGGACCGTAGATCGTCTGGCCCCGAAGCCGGTAGAGGCGGGTGTGCGCCCTGTCCATCGCCGCTTGGAGCCGAGCCTGACTGGACCTCGACCGGTAGTGCGCCGACCACAGGCCGTTCCACTCGTCCAGCGCGTCGCTCGCCGCGACGAGGGTTGCCTGATGACGGGCAAGGGCCTGGTGGCGCGCGCCCGGGTCGACCGCCACCAGATCGAAAAGCCAGGAGTGGTCACCGCTCGGCTCTGCAGGCACCAGGGCAGCTTGCCATTCCCGCCCTGTCGGGAGGCAGCGGGACGGTGTCACGAACGCGGCGTCCGATCCCCGCCGGACAGCCGGTTCATTTACGACAAGGCTTTCCACCATGAACAACGCACTTGACGGCAAGGTAGCTCTGGTCACCGGTGGTGGCCGTGGCATCGGCGCGGCGGTGGCCCTGCGCCTGGCCGAGGACGGCGCCGACGTGGCGCTGACGTTCCAGCAGAATCAGCGTCGCGCCGACGACGTGGTGGCGCAGATCAAGGCTGTGGGACGGCGCGCGATCGCCGTGCGGGCCGACAGCGCCGATCCGGCAGCGGTGATCGCGGCGGTGGACCGGGCCGCCGGGGAGCTGGGCCGGTTGGACATCCTGGTCAACAACGCGGGCGCGTTCCTGCTGGGGCCGCTGGAGCAGCTGAGTCTCGACGAGTTCGAGCAGACAGTCGCGGTGAACGTCCGGGCGCCGTTCGTCGCCTCGCAGGCCGCGGTGCGCCACATGCCGGCGGGCGGACGGATCGTCAACATCGGCAGCAACACGGCCGAGCGGGCAGTCTTCCCGGGCTTCTCGCTCTACGCGATGAGCAAGACCGCCTTGATCGGTCTGACCAAGGCGCTCGGGCGCGAACTCGGCGGTCGAGCGATCACGGTGAACCTGGTGAATCCCGGTGCCACGGACACCGAGCTGAACCCGGCCGACGGTCCGAACGCGGACGCGATCAACGGGTTCACCGCCCTCGGCCACTACGCGCAGCCGGCCGACGTGGCCGCCGCCGTGGCGTTCCTGGCCGGCCCGGACGGGCGTTACGTCACCGGCGCGACGGTGAACGTCGACGGCGGATTCACCATCTGACCATCGGGAACGGCCAGGGTCGTGACCGGAAGGACGGTTGATGGCCCGCCACCGCACGGCAGCGCGGCGGCTACGCTGTGCCGGTGCGGAAGGCGGTGTACGGGGGTGACCGTCGTGGCTGACGCGGACGACGTCCGCCGGGTGGCGTTGTCGCTGCCCCACGTGGTCGAGATCGACAGTGACGGCTTCGACTTCCGGGTCGCCGGCAAGGGGTTCGTCTGGTCCTATCCCGAACGTACGCCCGGGAAGCCTCGGCGCATCCGCACCGACATCGCCGTGCTGTACGTGGGCGACGAGGCGGAGAAGCAGGCGTTGCTCCTCGGCGAGCCCGACCTCTTCTTCACCACGCCCGCGTACGACGGGTTGCCCCTGGTCATGCTGCGGCTGGCGCACGTCGGCGTCGAGCGCCTGACGGAACTGGTCACCGACGCGTGGCGGATGCGTGCCCCCGACCTGTCGACCGGTGACTTCGACGAGGGCGCCGGCGCGTGACGCCGGCCGTTACGACGACGAGCCGTCGTCGGCCACCCGCTGTCCGTCGAGGATCTGCTCCCGGAGGATGTCCGCGTGCCCGCAGTGCTGGGCGAGCTCGCGCAGGACGTGCAGATAGACCCAGCGCAGCGGAAGCGGCCCCCGCCGGTGCCCGGTGAGGATGTCGTCCAGACCCCGCGTGGAGGTTGCCCGGCGTGACGCGTCGCGGGCGTCGCGGTATGCCCGCCGGACGCCGGCGATCGTGTCGCCAGCGTCGAGGAGGAACGAGTCCTCCGACCGTTCGGGGATGCCGATCTCGGCACGCGACCGGCCCGTGACGGCCTCGTCGAACCAGACCTTCTCGACGAAGGTCGCGTGCTTCACCAGACCCAGCAGCGTGGTCCGGGAGGCCACCAACGATCGGCGCGCCTGTTCCTCGGTCAGTCCGTCCAGGCAACGGTCGAGCGCGTCGCGGTGCTCGTCGAGAAACGCCTCGAGCTGGGCCTGGATCGGCTGCGCGACGACCTCGGCGGAGAAGGTGGGCGGGAAGGACGGCATGGACGAAGCATTCCAGATCGGCGCCCGCCGCCCGGCGGACAAACGCCGGACCGGTGCCCTCACCGTTCGGGCACGCTCACCGGGTCCACGGGCTGACGCGCCGCGACGATCTCGGCATGGTGAGCGACCGCCCAGTCGGCCAGCGCGGAAAGCGGCTCCAGCAAGCTGACACCGAGCGGCGTCAGCCGGTACTCGACGCTCGGCGGCAGCGTCGGAAACACCTCGCGTTCGACCAGGCCGTCGCTTTCCAGCGCGCGCAACGTCGGGGTGAGCATGCGCGGGCTGATGCCCTCCACGGCGCGGTGCAACTCGTTGAACCGGTACGGATGCCGGCCGAGCAGGGTGATCAGCAACAGCGTCCACTTGTCGCTCACCCGCCGCAGCAGGTCGGTCACCGGACAGCGATCGTACTCGCCGGCCGGAACCGGCACCGGCAGCCGATGATCGTGCAGCGAGGCACTCACATCGGTGTTAGCTGTGGACATGAAAGTGCCTTCTTTCGCCTCCGCGACCTGCTGCCCAGGATGAGGCAGGTCGATGAGCAGACGATAAGGGGGCGACGTGGGCGTCGTGGTGGTCAGTGGCGGCACGAACGGGATGGGGCGCGCGTTCGCCCTGGGGCGGGCCGAACGTGGCGACCGTGTCCTGGTGCTCGGCCGCAACCGTGAACGCGGCGAGGCGATGGCCGGCGGCCTGATCGCCTTCCTTCCCGCCGATCTGTCCAGCATGGCCGAGACGCGGCAGGTCATCGCGCACATCCTCGGCGAGCACCAGGTCGTGGACGCGTTGGCGCTGTTCGCCAATGCGGTGGCGCCGCGTCGCGTCGAGACGGTGGAGGGACTGGAGCGCACGTTCGCGCTCTACTACGTCAGTCGCTACCTGCTCAGTTTCGGTCTGCGTCCGGCCCTGGTCCGGGCGACCCGGCCGGTGATCGTGAACGTCGCCGGTGTCGGGGTCACGAAAGGCGAGGTGCGCTGGGCCGATCCGCAGATGACGGCGGGCTACTCGGCCGTCGCCGCGCAGTTGCAGGCCGGGCGGGCCAACGACCTGCTCGGCGTGGGCTTCGCTCAGCGGTCCGGTAGCCGCGCCCGATACGTGCTCTACCATCCCGGGTTCACCAGGAGCGGTGACCGTAGCGAGCTCCCGCTCGTGGTACGAGGGCTGCTCGCGGTGGCGGCGGCGGTCGCCGCCCGGTCCGTCGTGGACGCGGTGGCGCCGATTCATCAGTTCCTGGACGCGCCGCCGACCGCGCCGGTGACCGCCGTCGACCGGGGGAAGCGGCTTCCGCCCGGTTTCCCGACCCTCGACCCCCAGGCCGCCGAGCGGTTGATGGACCTCACGGAGAGGCTGCTGAGCTGAGGCGCCGCGCCGACGCTACGGCCGGAAGTAGTCGGACATCATGCCGCTGACCCACTCCGGCTGCCGGACGTCGGCGGGAACGAACTCCTTCAGCACCGGCTTCAGGTCGATCACGGGTGTGCCGGACACCGCGTCGAGGCCCACCACCGTCAGCTCGCGGCCGTCGACCGACTCGATGCGGCAGCACGTTACGCCGATACGGTTCGGCCGGCGAGGACCGCGGCCCGCGAAGACGCCCATCGGCGGCAGGTCGGCCCGGCCCCGGTAGGGACGGGGCTCGCGGTGGTCGCCGCCGTCCGGGAACCGGTCGAAGACGAACACGACCTCCACGTGGGAGAACTCCTCCAGGCCCTGCAGGCACGCCTCGCCGTAGCGTTCGTCGACGACGATCGTGCTGCGGACGGCGCCCCAGTTGTCGCTGTGCTGGATGTCCGTCCGATCGTTGCGGACCGTGCCGATGGGGGTGATCTCGAAGCTGGGCATGCCCGGAGAGTAGTTCCGCGTGGCTCGTCTCGGGGCAGACGAGCCGGACCGCCGCCGCTAGGCTCATGATCATGGACATTCTCCGATACGCCGCGTTCACCGCCGACCCCGCCGGCGGCAACCCGGCCGGTGTCGTCCTGGACGCCACCGGGGCGGGCGACGCGGAGATGCAGCAGGTGGCGGCGCAGGTCGGCTACTCCGAGACGGCCTTCCTCGTGCCCGGCGAGGGCGGGCGGTTCACGGTGCGCTACTTCAGCCCGAAGGCGGAGGTGCCGTTCTGCGGCCACGCGACCATCGCCTCGGCGGTCGCGTACGCCGAGCGGCACGGCCCCGGCGTGCTGCACCTGGACACCCGCGCCGGACTGGTCGAGGTCGTCACGAGCGCGCAGGCCGACGGCACCACCACCGCCACGCTGACCAGCGTCGCGCCGCGCAGCGTACCCCTTGCCGTGGGCGACCTCGCGGCGCTGCTCGCCGCGTTGCGCTGGTCGCCGGACGATCTCGACGCGACGCTGCCGCCCCGTGTCGCGTACGCCGGGGCCTGGCATCCGATCGTGGCCGCCGCGAGCCGGCAGCGCCTGGCGGAGCTGGACTACGACATGGCGGCGCTGAGCGCGCTCATGGCCGAGCGGGACTGGACCACGATCGACCTGGTGCACCGCGAGTCCCCGTTGGTGTTCCACGCGCGTAACCCGTTCCCGCCCGGCGGCGTGGTCGAGGACGCCGCGACCGGCGCGGCGGCCGCCGCGTTCGGCGGTTACCTGCGCGAGCTGGGCCTGGTGCGACCGCCCGCGACGGTCACCGTGCGGCAAGGGGAGGACATGGGCCGCCCGAGCCTGCTCATCGTCGGCATCCCCGCCGATCCCGGGGCCGGGATCGCGGTGACCGGCACCGCCGTGCCCATCCCGCCTGCGGACGCGGCCCGGTGACGCGGGACCACTACGACCGCTTCGGCGAGTCTTCGTCCTGGTAGCGCACTGAATCCGAGAGGCGCATAACGTCGGATCCGGGGCGGCTCGTTCGTAGTACGGGTGAGAGGCGGCCGGACCGGGCCGCCCGGACAAGGGAGTCATGGCATGCCGCGGTACCTGATCTCGTTCAACGACGGCGCGATGGACCACATCCCCGCGGAGGAGATCCCCCAGGTGGGCAGGGACGCGCACGCGGTCATCCAGGAGGCCGTGAACGCGGGCGTGTTCGTGTACGGCACCGGGCTCGAACGCCAGCAGGCGAGCATCGTGGGCACGGACGGGGTGGTCACCGACGGGCCGTTCCCGGAGACCAAGGAGGTCATCGGCGGGTTCGTGGTCCTCGACGTGGCCTCACGCGACGAGGCGCTGAAGTGGGCCGCCAAGATCGCCGTCTCGTGCCGCTGCGCCCAGGAGGTCCGGGAGATCATGCCCGACCCCGAGACGGAGGCGATGCTCCGCGCGGCGGGCCGCTGACAGGTCCGAAGTCGACGCGATGACGGGAGGTCACGCCCACCGTGATCGCCAGCCTCGTGCGGAGACGCCCCTGCGGCCGCATGCTCATGCCTGTCCGGCGGCCTGAGCGATGGCGAGTGTGTGCTGATATTCGCGCCAGTGGGCCAGCTTGCCGTCCCGGGTCCGCAACACCCCGATGAACGGCGCGGAGGCGGTCACCCCGGTCACCGTGTGCGTGCCGACGAGTTCGTACTCGACCACGATCACCTCGGGATCGGCGGTCTCGTGCACGACCACGCCGCGGCATTCGTCGAACCGCACCGGGAACGACGCCCGGCCCGCTCGCGTGTACGCAAGAACGGGTTGCTTCCCCTCGGTGCGCGTCGGGTGGCCGGGCGCGGCGAAAGGCGTTTCGATCACCACGTCGTCGGTCAGCGAGTCCGCGTCGAAGGTGGGCAGGTTCGCCAGCCACCTGGCGCGCATGCCCTCGAAGATCTGCTGTGGTGTCACGCCGGCCTCCGCGATAATGAGTCGTAACTCGACTTGTGCCACAGAGAATAATGAGTGGAGACTCACTTTGGTAGAGGGTCCGCCCCTGCGCGCCGACGCGCAACGCAACCGGGCACGCATCCTGGACGCCGCCGAGGCGGTCTTCGCCGAGTTCGGCGCCCGCGCCTCCACCGAGGAGGTGGCCCGCCGCGCCGGCGTTGCCATCGGCACGGTCTTCCGTCATTTCCCCACCAAGGAGGACCTGCTCGCCGCGCTCATGAAGCGACTGCTCGCGCAGCTCGTCGAGGAGGCGGGACGGCGCGACCTCTTCGGGTTCTTCCGACACACGGTGGCGCAGGCCGCCGCGAAGAAGACGGCAGTCGAACTGCTCGCCGGATCCGGGGTGGAGATCCGGCTTCCGGACGCGGTCGGTCACTTGGAGGAGGCCGTGGGCAGCCTGCTGGCACAGGCCCAGGCCGCCGGAACCGTCGCCGACTCGGTACGGCTGCCCGAGGTGATGGCGCTGCTCGCCTCGATGTGCCAGGGCGCACTGCACGGTGGATGGGACGAGCATCTGCAAACCCGGACGCTGGCGGTCGTCTTCGCCGGATTCGAGCGCGGCTGACGGGCCGGCGCGGATCACGCCGCGATAAACCGGTTGGCCCGCCCCGGCGAGCGCTGCTAGCTTGCCGGTGGCCGTGCCGGAGGACGAGGGAGGTGGTACCCGTGACCGCAGTATCGACATGGGTGCTCCCCTCGTGGGTCACGGCCGGGCGATAGGTCGTCCGGGAGCGCCGTCGCACTCCCGAAAGGCACGACCATGCGCTTCACCTCCGAACAGCGCCTCGCCGACGGCGTCCGCGAGCGCGAATTCACCCTCGGCGGCATCCCGGGCATCCTGTGGACGCCCGCGTCCGCGTCCGAGCCGGTCCCGCTGATCCTGCTCGGCCACCCCGGCGGGCTGCGCCGGATGTATCCCCGCCTGGTGGCCCGGGCGCAGGGCTGCGTCGAGCAGGGCTTCGCCGCCGCGACCATCGAACTGCCCGGCAGCGGCGACCGGCCCGCGTCCGCCGCCGCCGAGCAGGCCCGCGCCGACCTGCGCCGGGCACTGGCGGCCGGTGAGCCGGTCGCCGACGACGTGGTCGACCAGCTCGTCCTGCCGCTGGTGGAGAAGGCGGTCCCGGAGTGCCGGGCCGCGCTGGACGCGCTCCTCGCGCTGCCCGAGGTCGGCGGCCCGGCCGGGTACGCCGGCGGGGTGATCTCCATCGGCGTACGGCTGGCGGTGGTCGAGCCGCGCATCGTGGCCGCGCTCCTGTTCGCCGGGAGCTTCGTGCCGCGCACCATCATCGAGGAAGCGCGGCGGGTCACCATTCCGCTGCACGTCCTGTTGCAGTGGGACGACGAGGGCAACGACCGGCAGGTGGCACTGGACCTGTTCGACGCCTTCGGCTCGGTGGAGAAGACGCTGCACGCCAACATGGGCGGGCACACCGGCGTCCCGTGGTTCGAGGGGGAGGCCGCGAACCGGTTCTTCGCCCGGCACCTGAAGGCGGGCCCACCGGCGGCGGCCTCGGCGGATCCGGGGGAGCGGACGCCGTCCGGCCCATAGAGTGATCGCATGGCGCCCGTGACCGGACTGGACCACGTCGTCATCGCCGTGTCCGACTGGCGGACCGCCACCGACTTCTATCGCGACGTCGTCGGCGCCGAGGTGATCGGCGTCGGCGGCGACCGCGTCGCGTTCCGGGTCGGCCCCAATCAGCTGAGCGTGCACGGGCCGGGTCTCGACCTCGGCGGCAACGTCGCCCGCGTCCCGGTCCGCCCGGGCAACAGCGACATCTGCTTCGTCTGGGCGGGTCCGATCGAGGAGGCGGTGGCGCACCTGCGGCGGCACGGCGTCGAGGTGGAAACCGGGCCGGTCCGGCGGGTCGGCGCCGGTGGCGCCGGGACCAGCGTCTACTTCCGCGACCCGGACGGAAGCCTGCTGGAGTTCATCTCCTACCAGGAGACGCCGTGACGGTGGCCGGTCAGAGCGGTGACACCACCAGCTCGACGTGGCGGGCCTCCGTCGCGTCGTCCACGGCGAACTGCAGCAGCCAGCGGCCCGGCGCCAACTCGATCTCGTCGTTGTCGTCGGCGTCGCCGACGTAAAGCCGTCCGGAGGGGACGTCCAGGGTCACCTCGTACGGGTGCCCCGTGACGCGCTGCGACGTCACCCGGATGTCGAGGGTGACATCTGCCTCTCCCTCGTCCGCCACGGCGGCGGAGGCGACCAGGACCGCGACGTGGTGCGTCGTGGCGAGCACCGGCGCGGCAGCGGCGTGGAAGTCGATGTCGAAATCGGCCTCGCAGTGAGCGTCGCTGAGGTAGACGGCACCCCAGTGGTAGGTGCGGACCCGGCGTACAGGTGGATTCACGCGGACCCACCCACCGGCGACGCCCAGGTGGGACGCCGGATCAGGCAGAACGGGTGACCGGCAGGGTCGGCGTACATGTGGTCGCCCGGCAGCCGCCGCGCGCCCAGCGCGAGTACCGCCGCGCCCGCCGCGTCCTGGTCGTCGACCATCACGTCCAGGTGCATCTGCTGCGGCACTTCCGGATCCGGCCACGTCGGCGGCGTCAGCTCGGGGGCGCGTTGGAACGCCAGCCCGGACGCCGCCGTACTGGCCGACACCACGGCGAAGTCGTCGTCCGCGTACGTGACCGGGTCGCCGAGGACCGCGCTCCAGAAGCGTGCCTCGGTCATCGGATCCGGGCAGTCGACGATCAGGTGGTGAAGCCTGCCGAGCGGCATCGCGATCACCTCGTCAGCTCAGCCGCAGGTCGTGCTCGTCGAGGGCGGCCTCGATGACGTCCAGCGCCTTCGGCCCCATGCCGTGCAAGCGGGCCAGCTCCGCTCGCGGCACCCCGGCGAGCCGGCGCAGCGTGGTGTAGCCAGCGGCGTTCAGCGCCCTCGTGGCCGGTGCGCTGATCTTCGGCAGGCGGTCCAGGGACGACGTCATCGCCCGATGCTAGACCGCTGGCACCCGGCCCGATGCCCCGGCGAGCGCCCGGCCGCCCCGGACGCGAACTCGTCCCCCTTCATGTGGCCCTCAGGGCGGACTCGGGGAGAAGGCCCGATGGGCATATCGGGGCGTTTCCGTATGGGACTCGGGTGGGCCGCCGCTGAAGAATCGACGGGCATCCACAACGGGGGAGGTGCCGTGTACCGACGTACCGTGGCCGTCACTCTGGCCGTGCTCACCGTCCTGGCGGGACTACCCGGCGCGGTGCGCGCCGATGGTCCGCCGCAGCGGCTCGTCTGGGGCGAGTGCGCCGACGATCTGCCGAACGTCCCGCCGGACGAGCGCGTGCGATGCGCCCGGCTCCGCGTGCCGGTGGACTGGAACCGGCCGAACGGCCCGACGTTCGAACTCGCTGTGGCACGCCGGCTCGCGCGAGCGCCGGAGCGGCGGGTGGGCACGCTGGTCTTCGGGCCGGGAGGCCCCGGCGACTCGGGGGTGGAACGCATCCGTAAGGGCGACCGGTTCAGCGGCGAGTTGCTGGACCGGTTCGACCTGGTCAGCTTCGACCCGCGCTCCGTGGCCCGCACCGCCGCGCCCGTCTGCACGCCGGATCCGGCGCTACGCAAGCCGCCCGTCCCGCTGACCGGTCAGGCCGACTTCGACGCCGCGGTGGCGTACAACCAGGCCCTGTGGGGCAGGTGCCGCCCGACCAGCCCGGTGTTCGACCACGCCGACACGCTCAGCACCGTCCGTGACCTCGACGCGTTGCGGCGGGCGCTGGGGGAGCGGCGGCTGTCCTTCCACGGCAGCTCGTACGGCACATTGCTGGGCCAGCAGTACGCCGAGCGGTATCCCGGCCGTGTGCGGGCGGTCGTGCTGGAGGGCGTGTTCGACCACAGCCTCGACGTGCGGTCCTTCGTGCGGACGCAGGCCGCCACGTTGCAGGACTCGTTCGACGAGTTCGTCTCCTGGTGCGACAGGTCGGCGGACTGTGCGCTCCACGAACGGGACGTGCGGTCGGTGTGGGCGCGGGTGCTGGCCCGCGCGGACCGTGGCGAGTACACCCCTCGTACCGCCTTCGACGTCACCGCCGTGGCACTCGGCCTGCTCGCCGGCCCTCGCTGGCCGCAACTCGCGGTGATCGTGCGGGACATGGACGCCGGCGCGCCGCCACCGGAGGTGAACTTCCCGCTCTCGGTCGCGGCGTTCTGCGCGGACTGGCCGGCCCGGGTGCGCGACTACACCGACTACGCCGGCCTGGTCCGGGACGCCGTGGCCGTCGCCCCGGACGTCCGGTACGGCGCCGGTCTGCTGGCCGTGCAGGCCTGCCTGGGCTGGCCGTCCCCGGTCCGCAACCCGCCGCACGCGCTGAATGTGCACACCCGCACGCCGCTGCTGCTGCTCAACGCCCGGCACGATCCCCGCACCGGCTACGCCTGGGCGGTGAACGTCGCCCGGCAACTCGGCCGGCATGGACGTCTGGTCACCTACGAGGGCTGGGGCCACGGCACCTACCAGCGCAACGACTGCACGGAAGCGGTGGTGGACAGGTACCTCGTCGACCTGACGTTGCCCGCCCCCGGCGCGCGATGCCCGGCAGGCTGACCCGGCGCGCTGCTAGCCGGCCGGGCCCGGCGCCCCGGCGAGCGTAGCGTCGGCCGGGCGCCGGTGCGGCAGCGCCGCCAGGCCCAGCGCGAGCAGCAGCAGGACCGCGCCGAGCAGGAACGGCAGCGACATGGTGGGCTGGCCGAGCCACTCCCACGGCACGTGCCAGCGTGGGTGCGGCTCGCTCAGGTGGTGCGTGAGCATCAGTGGCGCGCTCAGCAGGATCGGCGCGGCCCAGAACACCATCGCGACGCCGTACAGGACCTTCGTCGGCCCCTGCACCAGCGGGCGTCGTCCCTCGGTGCGCCGGCTGGCCCAGCCGAACAGCACCCAGCCGCCGACAGTGCCCAGTGCGAAGGCGAGCAGTCCGGCGGGGTAGGCGGCGCCGGGGGTGGCGCGGCTGAGGGTGAGGCTCATCGAGCCCTCGGCGTTGAGTTCCACAGCGAGGATGTGGTCGCCGCGTTCGGCGTAAACGGTGGTGTCGGAGTGGACGGGCTCGCTCTGCTCCCACCCGGCGGCGTCCAGGCGCTGCCGCAGCTCGACGAGGCCGGCGGCCGGCAGCTGGTCGAACGACGCGGTCAGCTCGGCCAGCGCGTACTCGCCGCCGTCGCCGAGCAGCAGCTCGGACAGGAGATCCTGGTTCAGCGGGTGGCCGTAGATGAGGAACACGGCGGACGGGTCGTCCTGGTCGATGTGGCTGACCTGCCGGTCCGGGTAGAGCTGGCCGACCACGGCGGCGAGGTCCCGGTGGTCGAGCGGACGGGAGCCGAGCCAGGCGAGCCAGGTGCCGAACGACGCGGCGAACAAGCCGCAGGCCACCGCGAAGACCGACGCCCAGGCCACCACGGAACGGCTCGCCGGCCGTCCCAGCCGGGCACGCAGGCCATGGCGTACGAGATTCGCCGCCACCCGGGTACGGCGGTGTGCCGGGCCGACGTCCCGTACCGTCTCCAGGATCTCGGCCCCGCGCGCGCGGCGGTAGTCACGGGGGTAGGCAAGCAGCAGCCAGCGGTGCATGGGTTCTCCCTACGGGGCCGCGACGGTGGGGGTCAGGCGGGGCGGGGCCGCAGGGCGCGCAGCCGGGTCTCGGCGGCGGACGCGAGCTGCCGCAGCCGCTCGGTCTGGCGTGCCAGCTCGGCCTGGCCGTCGGCGCGCAGCCGGTAGTAGCGGCGCAGCCTGCCGTCGACCACCTCTTCGTGACTGAGTTCGACGAGGCCCTGCGCGACGAGCCGGTCCAGGGCGGCGTAGAGGGTGCCCGGCAGCAGGTTGACGCGACCGCCGGACAGGCCGGCGACCTCCTGGATGATCCCGTAGCCGTGGCGCGGCTCGTCGGCCAGCGCGGTCAGGATCAGGAAGGTCGCCTCGCGCATCTCACTCACCGAGGCAACATATATAGCCGATCAATACATCGTCAATGGTCGCCGAGCAGTCCGCGTTCGGTCATGAAGGCGCGCAGCGTCCCGGCGTCCTCGGCGGACATCAGCCACCGGGGAATCACCGTGGCCGGCATGCGTCCCACGTACACGATCCAGAAGTCCGGGGTCTCGGTGACCCGTTCGACGCCGTCCCAGGCGATGCCGCCGGACTCCGAACCGCTGCGCATCATGATGTTGAGGTCGTCGATGTCGTAGGCGCCCTCGACGGCGTAGCCGCCGGAGCGGCGCCGGGCCCGCCACCGCACCCACGGCGCGTAGAGCATCGACAGCACGCCGGCCACGATGAACGCGGTCCACAGCGAAGCGAACCGGCCACCTCGGTCCGACGCCTGCGAGGCGACCCAGCCGATCACCCCGATCGCGGCGAGGACCGCGCCGATGTAGCCGAACCGGCGCAGCCGGGCGGCGGCGAGCGCGGCGGCCACGCGGGCCGGATAGGTAGGGTCGGCCGGTACGGCGAAACGGATCTGCACGCCCGAACGATAGTGCCCCGGCCGCCTGTCCCGAGCCGGACCCGCGCCGGCGGCCGGTCAGATCCGGCGCAGCACGAACGTCACGAAGCCCAGCATGTTCCGGTACCCGCGCAGCCACTGGTCACGATGCTCGCGGGCGGCCGTCAGCGCCCCGGCGGCGTCCGGGTGACCGGGGTTGTCCAGCGCCCACTCGGTGAGCGAGCCGGTCCACGACCACTCGTAGTCGTCCCACTCGGCGGTGTCGCTGACGTGCGCGTACACCGGGGTCCAGCCTGCCTGCTCGGCGGCGTCGACCAGGCCGGCGAGGTCGGCGTGGTCGTCCGGTTTCGCGCCCAGCGCCGCCAGCGCCCCCGGCGTCGGCGGCACCTGCCAGAACCCCTCGCCGACCATCAGGATGCCGTCTGCCTTCACGTGCCGGCCGGCCAGCCTCAGCGTCTCGCCGAAGCCGCCGAGCGCGTGCGTCGACCCGACGCACAGCACCAGGTCGTAGTCGCCGTCCGGCACGTACGCGCGGGCGTCGCGCTCGTGCAGGGTGAGCCGTTCGGCGAGGCCGCGTTCGGCGGCGGCGTCCGCTGCGCGTTCGAGCGCGTACGGGCTGAGGTCCACGCCGTCGGCGTGCCCGTCCGGGTAGTGCGCGAGGGCCTGCAACGCCCAGGCGGCCTCGCCGCACCCGAGATCGAGGATCCGGGCCTCCGGCCGCCGCCCCGCCCGGCGCAGCAGCCGGTTGAGGCTGAGGCCGGAGATCGGGGCCGCGATCGGGTGGTGCGAGTGCGCGATGCTGCTCAGGCGTTGACGGTCCATCGCCGCAGTCAACACGAGGACGGCGGGCCCGCGCACACGGGTGGCCGCGGCGGTCAGTGCCGCCAGACGATCGTGGCGTCGTCGGCGCCGACGCCCTCGCGTGCCTCGGCCTCGCGGACCCGGCGGATGACCTCGGCGGGGCCGTCGGTCTCCAGCAGGCGCAGCAGCCCTGCCCAGTCGGAGAGCCCGAACGTGTCCACGAGACGGCTCGCGCCGTTGCTGAGCAGCGCCGCCACTGTCACGTCGTCCGCCGGGCTGCTGCCGGTGACCGCCTCGTCCACCACCCGCGGGTCGTCCTTGGCGACCCAGAACCCACTCGGGCTGTTCCGCCTTGCCCGCAGCTCCATGAACAGCCGCCGGTACTCGTCGCCGTCCTCGGGCACGTCCTTCAGCCGCTCCTCGAAGGACCGGGCGATCACCACCTCGCGCGGATCGTGGGCGACGACGGGCTCACCCGCCGCCCGGCCGACGACCGCCACCGCGTCGCCGAGGACCAGGTGCTCGACGGTCCCGCCGGAGAACCGGAGCATCGCCACGGCCGCGAACGGACTGATCGGATGGGTGACGTCGCACGTGTCGCGGTGCGCGTCGGTGACCCACTCGATGCCCTCGGCCAGCACGTCGCGCAGGCTGCGCTCCTGGTCCAGCGCGCCGAGGAGGGCACCACCGAGCCGGGTCGCGTACCAGGCGACGCCGTGGCGGCAGACCTTCTCCACGCCGGAGATGCCGCCGGCGCCGTCGACCAGGACCATGCCGCACGGTACGGCGCCGGCGAAGTCCTCGTTGCTGCGCCCGGGATGTCCCGCGTCGGTGGCCATCGTTACCCGCATCGGCCCATCATGCCGTCGTCGGCAGGTACGCGATGCCCCGCACGGCTTGATCTGAAGCGTGGTTGAGGTCCTAGCGTCGTGCTCGCCCGATCACTGCCGGAGGTAGGTCACCATGACGACGCCGCACCTGTCCGACGCCGAACTCGCGGGCCAGCCGGCCGCCTACTGGACGGGCGTCGCGTACGAGTCGCTGATCGCCTTCACCCGGGCCCAGCAGGCCGTGCACGGCTTCACCCAGCCACAGTTCTGGCTCCTGCGCCACCTGTCCACGAACGACCTTCTGCCCGGCGGTGGCGGGCTGACCGTTCCCGAGCTGCGACACGCGATGCGCTCGTACCTGCGCGCCGAGGACGATCTGGAGGCCGAGGCGGAGGTGTTGCTGGAGCGCGGCTGGCTGACCCGCGACGCGGACGGCAGGCTGCGGATCACCGAGGCGGGGGAGGACGCCCGGCTCCGCCTCAAGCAGCACGCGCCGGGGATCCGAGCCCGCATCCACGACGGCGTCGACGACGCCGACTACGTCACCACCCTCAAAGTGCTCCGGCGGATGATCCGGAACACCGGCGGCGCCGTGTAGCGCACGGGCCCGCCTCAGGACGCCCGAAGCCGCCGGATCGCCAGGCGGGTTCCCTGATGGAGCAGCACGCCGGCGCCGGTGTTGGCGACGGCGAGCACGGCCGCGCCGAGCAGCCCGACGCCGACGTCCATCACGTCGGTCGCGACCAGCAGGACCGGCCAGCCCAGCGCGGCGGCGACGAGCGACGACCGCCACCAGCGCCCCAGGAGAAGCCCGAACAGGATCAGCACCGGGATCATCGCGGGTGACCTCCTGCTGTCGGCTCGTTCGAGCGTACGCCCAGCTCACCCCCGCCGGTCGTCGCGGCTGCCGGAACCGACCGTACGGGCGCGGCCGACCCGCCAGGATGAGGTGATGCGCGTCAGCCAGAAGATCCGCCACCGGCATGTCGACGTCGACGGGCTGGAGGTGTTCCTCCGCGAGACGCACACATCCTCGACGGCGGCCATCTGCTGCTGGAGACGCACGCGGCCGAGTGCGCCGCGCTCATGCGCGCGTTCGTCCGGGACCACTCATGAGCCGGGTCACGGCGTGGCCGGCGGCTTCGCCTTCTGCGGGTAGAACGTCTCGTGGCGGGCCAGCATGGCGACGAACTCGCCGATCTTGCGCGTGCGGGTCTCCGCGCGTTTGACCGCGTTGAGCCGGTGGATGAGCGCGAACCTGTTGGCGCTGGTGAGGACGTCGAACATGGCCTGGGCGGCGGGCTCGGCCGCGACGGCGGCGAGCAGGTCGGCCGGCACCTGGGCCTCCGACGGTGGCGCGTAGGCCGCCGCCCACCGGCCGTCCGCCTTCGCGGCCTCCACCGCGGCCCGGCCCGCCGGTGCCATCCGCCCCTGCTCCTCCAGCCGGGCCACGTTGGCGACGTTGCGTTGAGACCAGGCACTGCGTGCCCGTCGCGGGGTGAGCCGGATCCAGGAGCTCTCGTGGTCGCGCTTGCGGGCCTGCCCGTCGATCCAGCCGAAGCACAACGCCTCGTCGACCGCCTGCTGCCAGGTCAGGGTGGTGAGCGTGCCGCCCTTCTTCGTGAGGGCGAGCCAGACGCCGGGCGACGTGTCGTGGTGGGCGGACAGCCACGTGCGCAGCGCGTCCGCGTCGGCCACGATCAGCTCGTCCAGCTCGGCGGTTCCCATGACCGGCAGACTATGCCGGGGGTACGACATCGGCGCCGGCCCGCCGCTCGTGCGACTTCCGGGCCGCCAGCAACTCGTCCAGGTGCTCCTCGCTCCACGACCGGGCGGCCGCGACCAGCGTCAGCAGGCTGCGGCCCAGCGGCGTCAGCGTGTACTCCACGCGCGGCGGGTTCTCGTCGTAGGCGGTCCGCGTGACCAGCCCGTCGCGTTCCATCGCCCGCAACGTCTCGGCCAGCACCTTCGGCGTGATCGTGCGCAGCGGCGCGCGCAGCTCGGTGAACCGGCGCGGCCCGTGCTCCAGGCACAGCACCACCATCGCGGTCCACTTGTCGCCGATCCGCAGCGGCATCATCCGCGACGGACACGCGGGATGGAACATGTCCGGATCGAGCGGCGTCACCGCCCGAGCGTAACGCCGGTACCGTTGCGGTAACCGGCACCCGGCGCTCTAGCGTCGCGCCATGACCAGCATCGCCGTCTTCGGCGCGGGCGGCCGGGCCGGCCGCGCGATCACCGCCGAGGCCCACCGTCGCGGCCACCGCGTCACCGCCGTCGTCCGCGATCCGGCCCGCCATCGCGACCTCATCTCCGCGGTACGTGGCGACGTCACCGACCCGGAGACGGTCACCTCGATCGGGCACGGGCACGACGCCGTCGTGCACGCGGTCAGCCCGGCCTCCGGGCCGGAGGCGCTCGCCGCCGCCGGCCTCGATCCGGAGTTCTTCGTCCGGGCAGCCGACGCGCTGCTGCACGGACTGACCCGCGCAGGCGTGCCCCGACTCGTGGCGATCGGCCTGTTCGCCACGCTCACCGACGCGCACGGCCGGCCCCTCCACGACGACCCGGCCGTCCTGCCCGCCGAGCTGCGGCCGTTCGCGCTCAGCCATGCCGCCGGCCTGGACCGGCTCCGCGCGGCGGACACCACAGTCGACTGGCTCGTGCTCACCCCGCCCGCAGCGCTGAACGTGGACGGTCCCCGCACCGGCCGGTACCGCCTCGGCGGCGAGCGCGCCCCGGCGTCGGCCCACCTGTCGTACGCCGATCTGGCGGTCGCGGTGGTCGACGAGATCGAGTCGCCGCGCCACCACCGCACCCGGGTCTCGGTCTTCGCCGACGCCCCGGGCTAGCCGCCCGCCGCGTTGTGCCGCTGCACCAGGCCCGGCAGCTCATCCAGGGAGCCGATGCGGAACAGGCACCGGTCGGCCACGTCCGGCATGTCGAGGATGTGCCCCCACGGGCCGCGCCGGATCAGGCACGCCGACATGCCGGCGGCCATCGCCGGTGCAGCGTCGTTGTCCGGCCGGTCACCGACGTACAGGATGGTGGACGCGTCGCCGCCGCTCTCCTGGACGACCCGGGCGAAGAACTCCGGCGCCGGTTTCGCCACGCCCCAGGCCGCAGACGTGCCGATCACGTCCACCGACAGGTCCAGCGCCCGCAGCGTCGCCCCGGCGTGCTCCGGCTGGTTGCCGGCCAGACCGACGCGCAGACCCTGGTCCTTCAGGGCGGTCAGGCAGGCCCGCGCGTCCGGGTAGAGGTCCTGCTCGCCGAACGACTCCGGGTCACCGGACGCGACCCGGCGGGCGAGTTCGGCGGTGAGGTCGAAGTCCGGCCGGAACGCCCGGAACACCTCCTGGTAGTCCAGGCCCCGGGCGATCACCGCGCCGAAGACCGCGGAGAACGTGTGCCGGGGTACGCCCAGCCAGTCCGCCCAGGTCGCGAACTCGCGGGTCTCGTCGAGGATCGTTCCGCCCACGTCGAAGAAGACCGCCTGGATCATCAGCGGATCGTACTGTCGTTGATCCGTCTGTGGGGGGCGACCGGGTGGCGCAGACTGCCCGCATGAATTCCGCCTTCCTTCCCGAACCACCGCAGAGCCCGGCGGCGAAAGCCGCGTACGAGGACGACCTCTCCTCCGACGGCTACGTCAACAACCTCACCCGCGTCTGGTGCTGGCGACCCGACGTGCTGATGTCGTTCCAGAACACGCGCACCGAGTTGCTGTCGGAGTCCACGTTGTCCGCGCGGGAGGTGGCGGTGCTGGTCGCCGCCACGGCCGCGGCGCGGGGCGACTCGTACTGCGCGCTGGCCTGGGGCGCGCGGCTGGCCGGGATGAGCGACGAGACAACCGCCGCCGGGGTGCTGCGCGGCGCCGAGGCGGACCTGTCCGAGCGGGAGACGGCGCTGGCCGACTGGTCCCGCCGGGTCGTGACGGACCCGAACGCCACCACCGAGGCCGACACGCAACGCCTGCGCGACGTCGGCCTGAACGACCGCGAGATCTTCGAGGCCACCACGCTGATCGCGTTCCGGCTGGCCTTCTCCACAGTGAACGACGCGCTCGGCGCCCGGCCGGACGCGCAACTGGCGGAGAAGGCCCCGAAGCTGGTCCGGGAGGCGGTCACGTTCGGCCGCCCGGTCTGAGCGAGCGGGTCCCGACCCCGGGCCGCGCCTCGACCGGGCGGCCACGGGGCAGCGGCCCGCCACGCGAGCGGAGATCATCATCTGGTGTCCGACACCGCCGCGCACACATTGGCTGTTCCGCCGTTGTTCGCCGCCCTCGCTCCGGCACGCGACGTCCTGATCGCCGGCGCCGGTGGCGGCTTCGACGTCTACGCCGGCCTGCCGCTGGCGCTCGCGCTGTGGCAGGCCGGCAAGCGGGTGCACCTGGCCAGCCTCTCCTTCTCGGAGCTGGAACTGCTCGACCGGCAGGTGTGGGTGGACGAGCACGTCGCGGCGATCCGGCCGGAGACCCTCAGCCCCGACTGGTACTTCCCGGAGGGGATCCTGGCCCGCTGGCTGGCGGGCCGGGACCTTCCGTCGACCGTGTACGGCGTCAACCACGTCGAGGTGCTGAAGAACCTGGCCGCGCTCGACCGGGAGGGCGGCTACCTCGGCGCGCTGTCCATTCCGGGCTCCAGCCGTGAGGCGATGCTCTACCGCGAGGCGGTGGCGCAGGCCCAGGCCGCCACCCCGCACCGGCCGAGCATCGTCCAGGGGCAGATCGCCGCTGCCACCGGTGGCGCGTGCGGAGACGTACGGTTCAGCCGGCGCACCGGCCACGGCGACCTGTTCGTCAACCCCCTCATGGCGATCTACTTCTCCGTGGACCTGCCCCGGCTCGCCGCCCGCTGCCTCTACCTCGACCGGGTCGAGAACACGATCGGGCGGCGTCAGGTCATCACCCGCATCGAGGCGTTCCGCGACGAGCTGCGGGCCACCCGGGTCCCCCGGGCGTATCCGCACTGACGGCCACGGCATGTCGTACCGATGTGGGAGGGTCCGGGCATGACGACGTTCGTGCTCATCCACGGTGGCGGGGGCAGCGCGTGGGACTGGCATCTGCTGGTTCCCGAGCTGGCCGCGCGGGGTCACGACGCGGTGGCGCCGGAGCTGCCGATCGGGGACCGGTCGGCGGGGTTCGCCGACTTCCGCCAGGCGGTGATCGACGCTGCCGGCGACCGCGACGACCTCGTGGTGGTCGGGCACTCGTACGGCGCGTTCACCGCGCCGCTGGTCGCCGACCGGCTGCCGGTGCGCCTGCTGGTCCTGCTCACCCCGATGATCCCGCGGCCCGGTGAGAAGCCGGGGGACTGGTGGGGCAACACCGGCTACCGCGAGCCGGACGGGCTCAGCGAGGAGCAGCAGTTCTACAACGGCGTGCCGGCCGAGATCGTCGCCGAGGCGCCGGCGCACGGCCGGGAACAGGTCAGCGCGGAGTGGGACGAGCCGTGGCCGCTCGCCGCCTGGCCGGACGTGCCGACGAGGGTGCTGATCGGTCGCGACGACCGGTTCTTCCCCGCCGACTTCCAACGCCGGGTGGCCGCCGACCGGCTCGGCATGGTGCCGGACGAGATCGACGGTGGCCACGCGGTGGCGCTCAGTCGTCCGGGTCCGCTCGCCGACCGGCTGACCGCCTACCTGGCGCCCTGACCCCGCGCTCGTCGCGTCCCTCCGCTCGGCCACCGACGTTCCGCCGCCCGATCCCGGGACCGCCGGGCCGGGCCCGACCTCGCCGGCCGGGCGGGCCCGGCGGCCCTCCTGGGCCGGTGATCAGGGTTGTGACGTCCGCCGGGCCAGGTGGACGGTGACGTCGGCGGTGACCTCGACCGCGTCGGGCAGGACGTCCCGTACGCGACGGAACACCTGCTCGCGTACGGGCGGCGGCAGTTCGAGATAGGCCGAGACGGTCGACAGGAGACCGACGTAGTCGCCCGCGCTCATCGTGATCCGCCGCTCGATCTCCGACTGGCGCACGTCGGTGAACCACTCGGACGCGCGCAGCTCGGTGCCGGGCCACTGCATGCCAGCCGACGGCGGCGTCCCGTCCGGCGACGGGATCTCGTCGTCGGCGAGGTACTCGGCGCGGGCGGCGGCGACCGCGTCGCGCAGGGCCGGGTCGGCCAGCCGCAGCGGCCCGCCGAACGAGGCGAACACGCCACCGGGCGTCAGCAGCGCGGCCACCCGCTCCCATCGTCGGTGCGGGGCCGTCCAGTGCAGCGCTGCCGCCGCGTACACCAGGTCGTGGCGCTCGTCGGCGGGCAACTCCTCGAACGCGGCCTGCCGGACCCGCACGTCGGCGGGCACGTGCCGGCGCAGTTCGGCGAGCATCGCCGGGTCCGGGTCGGTTGCGGTGACCGCGACGCCGCGACGCGCGAACAGCCGGGTGGCCTTGCCTGTCCCGGCGCCGATCTCCAGCGCGGTCCGGACGGGCCTGCCCGCGTACGCCAGCACCAGGTCGGCCAGTTCCTCCGGGTAGCCGGGTCGGAACCGCTCGTACGCCTGCGCGGCCGCTCCGAAGCTCAACGCACGACCCGGCATGCCGGCCATCCTCCCACGGTCGTCCGTTCCTTCGCGGCTATCGTGCGCGCTGTGGGCGAACCCGGCTGGCTGGACGACACCCGTACCTCCTACGACACAGTGGCATCCAGTTACGCCGACCTGCTGCGCGACGCCCTGGCTAACGAGCCGTTCCAGCGCGGCATCCTCGCGCTCTTCGCCGAGCTGGTCCGGGCGCGGGGGAGCGGGCCGGTCGCGGACGTCGGCTGCGGACCGGGCCGGATCACCCGGCATCTCCACGATCTGGGCTTGAGCGCGTTCGGCATCGACCTGTCGCCGGCGATGATCGACCTGGCGCGGCGCGACCACCCGGGCCTCCGCTTCGAGGTGGGCTCGATGACCCGTCTCGACCTCAACGACGAGTGCCTGACCGGGTTGCTCGCCTGGTTCTCCCTCATCCACGTCCCGGACGACGAGGTGCCCGCCGTCCTCGCCGGATTCCACCGGGTGCTGCGGCCCGGCGGCGTCGTGCTGCTCGGATTCCACGCCGGTGACGGCAGCCGGCTCAAGACACAGGGGTACGGCGGGCACCCGATGCGCGTCCACGTGCACCGCCGTCCACCGGGGCGGGTCGCGGCCTGGCTGACCGACGCCGGTTTCACCGTCGAGGGCGAGATGACGCATCATCCCGCGCCGGACGTCGAGGGCGGATTCGTCTTCGCCCACCGGTGACGTCGGCTATGCGTCCGGGTCCCACGCCGCGATCCGGTCCAGTACGCGCCGGTCGCCCTCGATGCTGAGCGCGTCCAGCGGGATCCGGCCGTAGAAGGCCAGGACCAGGTCACCGGCGGTGGAACGGGCGGCGGTGTCGGCCGGGCCGGCATCGGCTCCGGCGGGCAGGCGGGTGACCTGTACGCCGTCGGGGGAGAGCCGCACGCGCCACCATCCGCCCTCGGTGAGGTGGTAGTCGAGGACGGCGGGCTCGTACGGCCACGGCACAGTGGTCGCGCAGCAGGTGAACAGGAAGTCCTCCACGCCGTCGAGGGCCACCTCGACCGGCAGCGGCTGCGGCGCGCCCACTGTGAGCTGGGCGTCGTAGGTGTGCACCGCGATCTCCTGGAGCTGGTGCCGGGCGACGGCGCCGCAGTTCTGCGGCGACTGCGACGTGTCCCACCACGTCCAGCAGCCACGATCGGGTCCGGCGTCGCGCAGCACGGCCAGCAGTTGCTCGGTGGACTCGGCCAGCCAGTCCCGCAGCGCCGTACGCTCCCGTGGCGCGCCCGGACCGCCGGGTGCGGCCCGCCCGGACGCCTCGGGACCGGCGGCGACGGTGGCCGCCCAGGAGCGGCGTCCCTCGCCGATGTGCCGGGCCAGGTCGAACAGCGTCCACCCGGGACAGGTCGGCACCGGCGCGTCGAGGTCCGGCGCGGCGGCGACCGCGTCCCGGAACGCGGCCGACCGGTCGTCGATCAGCCGCAGCCGATCGGAAAACGTCAGGGGTTCGGTCACCCCGGCTGTCTACCACCGTGCCCGGAGGCCGGACAGCGAGTTTCGGCGCGCACGTGCGCGGCGACGGCGTCGGCGACCTGCTCGGGCGGGGCGGAGGCGTCGATCAGACGGGCGTCGGTCACCGACGCGAACGTGGCGAGCGCCCGCTCGACGTGGTCGTGCCGCCAGCCGCGTGCGCCGGCCTCGACCTGGTCGGCGTCGATGCGCTCGCGCAACCGGTCCTCGGGGAGCGTGAGAACCACCTCGCGGACGTCGACGTCCGCGGCACGGATGCCGCCGAGGATCTCCGCGCGGTACGCCGGATCGAGCAGGCTCATCGGCACGATCCAGACGCCCCCGTGGTGCCGGTCCAGGCCGGTGACGGTCTGCACGACGAGGTGACGCCACAGCGGCAGGTCCTGGAAGTCGCCGGTCGGCGGGGTGACGAACGCGGTGAGCATCGAGCCGAGGAACTCGGGGTCGAACAGCCTCGCATCCGGTAGCGCGCCCGTGAGCAGGCGCGCCGTGGTCGTCTTGCCGACACCGAACGCGCCGTTGAGCCAGACAATCACGCGATCATGATGCCATCACGTGGCGAAGTCGACCCCGGCCAGCGACACACCCCGGTACGCGGCGAGGCGCTCGGCCTCCGCGACCACCGCGTCGCGGGTGCTGCCGGTGAGCTTGCGCCACGGCTGGACAGCGACGGTGAACGTCCGGCCGGACTTGCGGGGACGCCAGGCGCCGGCCAGTTCACCGTCGGCGAGCACCGCTCCGGGGCGGCCCAGCACCGGCCACAGTTCCTTGGCGCGGGCCGCGTCCGGCACCAGCGTCGCCCGGTCCTTCGCCTGGAGGAACAGGTCGAACGGGCCGAGCAGGCGGGTCGTCGTGGCGTCCGCCGACGCCAGCGCCGCCTCGTCGGCGGCGAGCAGCCAGCGCGTCTCACCGTCGACGCTCACCTCGACCGCGTCGCGCGGCCAGCGGGCCTTGACCTCCTTGACCGGGGCGTCGAGGTAGTCGGCGACGTGCTTCGGGGTGGCCGGGCCGAGCAGCCGCAGGTAGGCGCGGATGAGATCGAACCGGTCGCCGGGCGTGGCTGCCGGACGGAAGGCGCGGATGCGTTCCAGCACCGGCGGTGACGTGTCGAGCCGCAGCTCCAGCCCGGCGCGTACGGCGGCCAGCCGGAACGGCATCTCGTAGAGGTGGGTCGCGTCGCAGGGACGGCAATGCCGCAGGTAGGGCTCGGGCATCAGCTCGGCGAGCCGCCCGGAGACCTCGCCCTTGACCGTCGGCTCGCGGACGATCTCCCGCATCCGCGTGGCCACCTCGTCCAGAGCGGCGAGGATGCCGATGCCGGCCGCCTTCAACGGCTTCGCCGCGTCGTAGATGCGCTTGCCCGCGTCGGCGTCGGAGAACGGCTCGACGGCGGCGGCCACCGCTCCCACGTCGGCGCGTCGGTAGAGGTGCGGGGCGCCGCGTACGGTCCAGAGCATGACCACGTCGTCGCCGGTCAACGGGCCCACGTCGACCCCGCGCGTCGCCAGCGCCCACCGGCCGCCGTCGGGCCCGGTGTCCTGCACGCCGATGTCGAGCACCGCGGTGTCGGCGAGCGAGCCGTGCGCCCGGTCGAGATGCTGAGCGCGCACGCGGAAGGCCATGACCTGACGCCTGTCGACCATCGCCACAGCGTAGGCGGCGGCACCGACACTTCCGGCGCAGCGCGGCCCGTTCGCCACGGTGGGACCAGCCGTCGGTGGAACGCTGTGGGTGTCTCCGGCCGCGTTTGACACCCATGGCGTTCCAGTCGTCGCCCGTGGGCGAGGGGACGGGGCGTCAGCTCCCGGCGAGCAGCCGTTCGCGGACCTCGCGGCGCAGGATCTTGCCGATCTGGGAGTACGGCAGCTCGTCGACGATCACGACCCGGCGCGGCACCTTGTAACCGGCCAGGCGGGTGCGGCACGACGTCCGGATCGCCTCCGGGTCGCCGGCCACCGCCGGGTCGACCACCACCGCGGCGACGACCTCCTCGCCGTCGTCGGTGGGCATCCCCACGGCGGCGGCCTCGCGTACGCCCGGGACGCGGCGCAGCGCCTCCTCCACCTCGGACGGGTAGACGTTGAAGCCGCCCGTGATGATCAGCTCCTTGATCCGGTCCACCACGGTGACGAAGCCGTCAGCGTCCATGGTGACGATGTCGCCGGTGCGCATCCAGCCGCCCGGCAGCAGCACCTTGGCCGTCTCCTCCGGCCGGTGCCAGTAGCCGGAGAACACCTGCGGGCCGCGGACCAGCAGCTCACCGGCCTCGCCCGGGGCGCGGTCGCGGCTCGGGTCCTCCGGGTCGACGATACGTACGTCGGTGGAGGGGAACGGCACGCCGACGGTGCCGGGCCGGCGGGTCGGCGCGACCGGGTTGCCGACGGTGATCGGGGACGTCTCGGTCATCCCGTACCCCTCGACCAGCAGGCCGCCGGTCACCTGTTCCCACAGCTCCACGGTGGCCGGTGGCAGCGACATCGCGCCGGAGATCGCGTACCGGATGGAGGTGAGGTCGACGCCGCGTTCGCGGGCGGCGGTGGCGAGCTTCGCGTAGACCGGCGGCACCGCGGGCAGGAACGTCGGCGGGCGGCGGCGGACCGCGTCGAGCACCTGGTCGGCGTCGAAGCGGGGGAACAGCACCAGCGTGGCCCCGATGCTCACGGCGAAGGTCAGGCAGAGCGTCAGCCCGTAGGCGTGGAACAGCGGCAGCACCGCGTACACGGTCTCCTCGCCGTCGCGCAGGCCGGGCACCCAGGCCCGGCCCTGCGCGGCGTTGGCGCGCAGGTTGCGGTGGGTCAGCACCGCGCCCTTGGGCTCGCCGGTGGTGCCGCCGGTGTACTGGAGCAGCGCGACGTCGCCTGCCTCCGGCGCGGGATGCCCGGCGGGCAGCGGCCCGGCCGCGGCGACCAGGTCCGACCAGGCCAGGGTGCCGGGCGCGGGGGCGGTCATCGCGGCGCGGGCGGCGCGGACCTTCGGCAGCGGCGCCCGCAGCGCCCACCGCTTGAGCCGCGGCAGCGCCGCGGTCAGGTCGACCGCCACCACGGTACGCACGGCGCCGCGTCCCGCCACCAGCGGCGCGACCTTGTCCCACGCGATCGCGACGCCTGCGCCGTGGTCGGTGAGCTGACGGTCCAGCTCGTCGGCGGTGTAGAGCGGGTTGTGCTCGACCACGACCGCGCCGAGGCGCAGCACGGCGTAGAAGGCGACCACGTGCTGCGGGCAGTTCGGCAGCACCAGCGCCACCCGGTCGCCCGGGCCGACGCCGAGGCCGCGCAACGCCTCGGCGGCGCGGGCCACCTGCTCGGCCAGCTCGGTGAACGTGGTGGTGGCACCGTAGAAGTCGAGCGCGACCCGGGGGCCGAACCGTCCGGCCGCCTCGGTGAGCAGGTCGACGAGGGAGCCGTCCGGCTCGGTGATCTCGGCCGGTACCCCCGGCGCGTAGCTACGGGTCCAGGGTCGCTGGGCGGTCGCGTCCATCGCCGTTACTCCTCGTCGCGCGGATGACGACCCCAGCCTAACGTGACCGGGCGGTAACCTACGCTGACGTAGGTTGCCGGGTAGGTCACACCTGCGCAGGTCAGCGTCGGCGTGTCGAATGCTGGTGCACCACCCGCCGGCCCTTCACGATGCCGACGATGATCACCGCGGCGAGCGCGATCACGCCGATGATCACGAGCCAGCGGACCGCCTCCAGCAGCAGCCCGAGCAGGATGATCACACCGGCGACCACGCCGACCACCCAGAGCAACGCGCGCATGTCCCAGCCTCCCGTCGTACGGTCGGCCGTCCGCTTTCCCACTGGTCGTGCGGCCATGCGCCGCCGGGCCGGTCAGTGCCGGGCCACGTACACGGTGTTCGCCGCCTCCCGGCCCTGCAACGGGTTCGGGAACCGGACGACGTGTGCCACCGAGGTCGGGAACACAGCGGTGAGCGTGCGCTGGAACGCCGTGTCCGGCGGGTCGTTCGACCAGAGCGCGAAGACCCCGTCCGGGTGCAGCAGCGCGGCCAGCCGGCGCAGCCCGTCGACGGTGTAGAACGCGGCGTGGCTCGGGTGCAGCACCTGGCGGGGGGAGTGGTCCACGTCCAGCAGCACCGCGTGGAAGCGGCGGCCCGGCTCGTCCGGGTCGAAACCGCCGTCGGCGACCGCGGCGAAGAAATCCGCCCGGACCAACCGGGTACGCGGATCGGTGGCCAGGCCTGCGGTGAACGGCAGCAGGTCCCGCCGGTGCCAGTCGATCACGTCCTCGATCGCCTCGACCACCAGCAGCGAGCGCACCCGGGGATCCTCCAGCGCGGTACGCGCCGTGTAGCCGAGGCCCAGCCCGCCGACCACCACATCCAGCTCCGTGCCGGTGAGCGGGGCCAGCCCGAGCCGGGCCAGTTCGATCTCCGCCACCGGGAAGGCGCTGGACATGAGGTACTCGTCGTCGAGCTTCACCTCGTACACCTCGGAGCCCAGCGCCGGGTCGCGCCGCCGCCGCAGGCTGATCTCGCCGATCGGCGTCTCCCGCCAGGCCAGTTCCTCGAAGCGCGCGCCCACCCGGTGTCCTCTCCGCCGATCCGTCCCCGGATGCTACCGGCCGGTCCCGGCCCGGCCCGGCGAAACCCCGGCGCGCGGCGCTCAGTCGGCGGGGCGGGTGGCCACCACGACCGTGTCCAGCGCGTCGACGGCGCCGCCGTCGCTCGTCGGGACCGGCCGGCGGGTGGTCTCGGCCCGCTGGACCCGCAGCCCGGCCAGCCCGTCGACCACCGCCTCGGGCGTGAGCAGCACGGCGGGGTCCTGCGGGCCGCCGGTGCCACCGGTGAGGTTGGCCAGGTCGTGCCCGACCACCACGAGCGTGCCGCCGGGACGCAGCGCCGACTTCGCCGCGGCGAGCACGCCGGCGAACTCGGCGGCGGGCAGGTGCAGGTAGCTGATCAGCACCAGGTCGTAACTGTTCGGCACCGGCCGGTACGCGGTCACGTCCGCAACCCGCCAGTCGACGGTCACGCCCCGCGCGGCGGCCAGCTCCCGCCCCCGGTCGACGGCCACCGCGGAGAAGTCCACCGCGTTGACCCGCCAGCCCTGACCGGCCAGCCAGACCGCGTTGCGCCCCTCGCCGGCGGCGATGTCCAACGCCGACCCGGGAGTCAGCCCGGCGACCGACTCGACCACGAAACGGTTGGGCTCAGCGCTCCACACCAGTCCGGGCGTGTCGGCGTACCGGCTGTCCCAGGTGCTGCTGTCCACTGTGTCCCCTTCCTCGGCGGCCCCACACCGCCATGGTGACCGTACCGGCCACGGCAACCGCTCCCACGGCGAGTCCCCACACCGGCGGCAACTGCTGCGCGAGCACGAACACGCCCATCACCACGACGAACCAGCCGAACCCGCGGCGCAGCAGATCGGCCGGGATCCGCCCGGCGAGCCGGCCACCGAGCAGGCTGCCGACGACCGCGGCGGCCGTGACCGCGCCGGCCAGCCCCCAGTGGATCTGCACGCTGGACAGGTAGCCGGCCAGGCCGGCGAACGACTTCATCGCGATGACGACCAGCGAGGTGCCGACCGCGACCGGCATCGGCAACCCACCCAGCAGGGCCAGAGCCGGTACGACCAGGAAGCCGCCGCCCGCGCCGACCAGGCCGGTGACCAGGCCGACGACCACGCCGTCTCCGACCACCCGCAGCATCGGCAGCTCGTGCGGCTTCGGGCGGCGCCCGGCGGACCGGCGGCCCCGGAGCATCGCGACCGCGGTGGCCAGCATCATCAGGGCGAACCCGGTGAGCAGGACGCCCGCCGGGACGAACTCGGCCAGCCGGCCGCCCGCGTACGCGCCGGTCATGCCGGCCACGCCGAAGACGAGCCCGGTACGCCAGCGGACCCGGTTCGCCCAGGCGTGCGGCAGCACGCCCACCGCGCTGGTCACGCCGACGACGAGCAGCGAGGTGGCGATGGCCTCCTTCGCGGGCAGGTCGGCGACGTAGACCAGCAGCGGCACGGCGAGGATCGACCCTCCGCCGCCCAGCAGGCCCAGCGTCACGCCGATCAGCACCGCGCCGGCCAGCGTCAGCGCGAGAGTGGTCACCTGCGGCCCCCGTCGCGCAACTGCCCGACGATCGTGTCGAGGTCGCAGCTCGCGCCACGGTTGTACGGCAGCTTGCTCAGCAGCATGCCCATGGCGCAGGTGTTGGTGAGCGCGGCGAACGTGAGGCCCGCGCCGATGAACGCGGCGACCCACTTCAGGCCGGGCACGAACACCGAGCCGAGCACGGCGGCGAGCACGATCGCGCCGGCGACGAGGCGCACCTGGCGCTCCAGGTCCCAGCGGGCCCGGCCCTGGTTGACCTGCGCGCCGGTGGCCTGCCAGGCCAGCATGCCGCCGTCGAGCACCTTGAGGTTGGGCAGGCCGACGGCGCCGAGCGCCTGGCCGGCCTGACCGGCCCGGGCGCCGGAGCGGCACACGAGCACCACGTCCTCGTCCAGGTGGCTGCGCAGCTCGGCGCGGTGCTCGCGGAGCAGGTCCAGCGGCACGTTGTACGCGCCGGGGATGTGCGCCGCCTCGAACTCGCCGGGCGTCCGCACGTCCAGCACCCGGGGCGGACGGCCGGCGGCGATCAGCTCACGCAGGGTGGCCGCGTCGATGGTGGTGGGGGTGGTCGTGGTCATGCTCTGTCTCCTTGGGCTGTTTTCGGGCAGGGTCCGGCGCCGGCCGGCGTGTCGGCACGCCGGCCGGGCGTCGGGGGAGAGGGTCAGGCGGCGGGCGCCATCCGTACGCCGGCCTCCGCGGCCCGGGCGTACGCGTCGTCGATCAGCACCACGTCGCGGCCGGCGTTGGCGAGCAGGGACGCGGCGGCGGTGGCCCGGTAGCCGGAGCCGCAGTGCACCCAGATCGTCCCGGCGGGGATGTCGGCGAGCCGCTTCGGCACGTCCGGCAGCGGCACGTGCACCGCGCCGTCGATGTGCCCGGCCTTCCACTCGTTCGTCATCCGCACGTCGAGGACGACCTGCGGCTCGGGCAGCCCGGCCGGGGACTTCCCGGCCTGCGCGGCGGCGAGCGCGCCGAAGTCGGCCACGGCCATCTCGCGCAGCTGCGCCGGGTCGCCGGCCCACTGCTCGGGTTCGCCGGTGGCCTGGGCGGCCGGGCGGTCGATGCCGATGCGGACCAGTTCCCGCTGGGCGTCGGCGACCTGCTCCGGGGTCTGCGCCAGGAACGTCACCGGCACGCCCCAGTCGATCAGCCAGCCGAGCCACGTCGACATCGGCCCGTCGAGGCCGAGGCTGACGGTGCCGGCCAGGTGCGAGGTCGCGTACGCCTTGCGGTGGCGCAGGTCGACCACCCACTCGCCGGCGGCGATGCGACGGCGCAGCTCGTCGGCGTCGGCGCGGGCCACCGGCGTGAGGTCGACCGGGGCGGGCCCGGCCGCGTTCGCCACGCCCATGTGGGCGTAGTACGCCGGGTAGGCGTCCAGACCGGCCAGCGTCTCGGTGACGAACCGGTCGGCGGCCAGCCGCAGCACCGGGTTGGCCTCCTTCTCCCGGCCGATCGTCGACTCGGGGGCGTCGGCCTGGCTGGCCGAGCAGAAGCTGCCGAAGCCGTGCGTGGGCCACACCTGCGCGCCGTCGGGCAGCAGGTCGGCGAGCTTGCGGGCCGAGGCGTGCTGGTGGTGCGCCAGTTCGTGCGCGTACTGCTGGCCGAGCAGGTCGGTACGGCCGGTGGTGCCGAACAGCAGTGACCCGCCGGTGAACACGCCGGCCGGAGTCCAGCCGCCGTCGCGCTCGTCGAGCACGTACGACAGGTGGTGGAACGTGTGGCCCGGCGTGCCGAGCACCCGCAGCCGCATCGTGTCCGAGACCGGCACGGTGTCGCCGTCGGAGGCCGGCGTGCGGTCGAACTCGACGGTGTCGGCGGCGGCCACCAGGTACTGCGCGCCGGTGATCCGGGCCAGCTCCAGGCCGCCGGAGACGTAGTCGTTGTGGATGTGCGTCTCCACCACGTGGGTGATCCGTACGCCCTTGGCGCCGGCCAGGTACAGGACGCGGTCGATGTCGCGCTGCGGGTCGACCACGATCGCCACCCGGCCGTCGGAGGCCAGGTAGCTGCGGTCGCCGAGCGAGGAGGTCGCGATGACGGACACGTCGAGAGTCATGCCGTTTCCTCTCTTTGCCTATATACCCCGGGGGGTATGTGAGGGACAGTCTGCGGCCCGGGTCCTCCGGGCAGTGGTTTACCCACCCGCGCCGTGGTCACACGGCGCGGGTGGGACTCAGCTCGTCAGGCGGGCACCGTCAGGGGGCGCCGTCAGGCGAGGGACAGGAAGAGCTTCTCCAGCTCCTCCTCGGTCATCTCCGGCTCCTCGCCGGCCTGGCGGGCGGCGTCGCAGTAGCGCATGCCGGAGGCGATGATCTTGAAGCCGGCCCGGTCGATGGCCTTCGAGACCGCGGCGAGCTGGGTCAGCGCGGCGCGGCAGTCCTCGCCGTTCTCCATCATCTCGATGACGGCGTTGAGCTGCCCCCGGGCTCGCTTGAGCCGGGTCAGCGCCTCGCCGGTCATCTCGGGTCGAAGATTCACGTCCCACCTCCTGTGCTCGAAGATACCCCAGGGGGTACCCCGGTCGCCACCCCGATCAGACGCCGGCCTGAGCCCGGACCTCGTTCATGTCGAGGTCACGCACGGCCCGGATCAGCTCCTCCAGCCCGGCCGTCGGCAGAGCGCCCGGCTGGGCGAACACCAGCACGCCGTCCCGGAACGCCATCAGTGTCGGGATCGACCGGATCTGGGCCGCGGCCGCGAGCGCCGGCTCCGCCTCGGTGTCGACCTTGCCGAAGACGATGTCCGGATGCTGCTCGGCGGCCTTCTCGTAGACCGGCGCGAACGCCCGGCAGGGGCCGCACCAGCCGGCCCAGAAGTCGACCAGGACGATGCCGTCCCGGTTGACGGTCTCCGCGAAGTCGGCGGTGGTCAACGCCACGCTGGCCATCAGTACCTCCGTTGGTTCGGGTTCCGGCATGTGTAACACACCCCCGGGGGTATCCATTCCGGGAGGGTGCTCCGGTCGCCTTGATCGACCCCACCTCGGGGAGGTGGTGAGGTCCGGGCCGATGTGATGCGGCCACCTCGGGGAGGTGGCGAGGGTGGGTTCCGTGCCCCTGCCTTGATCGGCTCCACTTCGGGGAGGTGGTTGGGTCCGGGCCGCTGTGATGCGGTCACCTCGGGGAGGTGGCGGGCGAGTGCATCGGCGTGGCGAACGCGCTGTCCTGGTGGGGCAGGGTTCCTGTGGAGGAGCTGCACAGGGCTCGGGCCTTGGCTGGCCTGGATCGCCTGGTCGACCGAAGCCGGGGCTGGGCTGTGTGCCGTGGCGTGATCGACTCCAGTTCGGCGAGGTGGTGTGGTCCGGGCGGGTGTGATGCAGCCACTTCGGCGTACTTGCGCTGGGGCCTGGGGTGGGCGTGCTTTGTTCCGGTGCTCGGGCGAATTGGGGCGGATGGGCGTCCGTGTGCGCCCGCGGCGTGATCGGCTCCAGTTCGGGGAGGTGGTCGGGTCCGGCCGGGTGTGATGCAGCCACTTCGGCGTGCTTGCGCCGGGGCCCAGCGCGGGCGCGCCCGTGCCGGTGCTCGGGCGGGCGCACACCCTGTGGCTTGATCGACTCCAGATCGGGGAGGTGGTCGGGTCCGGGTGGGTGGGATGCAGCCACTTCGGCGTACTGGCGGAACGGGGCGACAACCAAGGGCCGGTGAGGGACACGCAGGGTCGCCGGCGCATCGACGGAGCGCTTATCCTGTGCGCCGACCATCCCGGCGGGAAGGGACCCGATGGCGTCGCGGCAGGACCAGCTGCACTCGTACCAGTTCACCGTCCAGCGGGCGGTCGCCGCGCTCGTCATGCGGGAGACCGACCCGCCGCAGTCCCCGTTCCGCCGGCTGGCCGGCGCCGGTCTGGCCAGCGTCCTGGTCGCCGCGATCGCGCTCGGCGGCGTCGCCCTCTACGGCCTGTTCACCGGCGGCGGTGACTCGTGGCGCGAGACCGGCGCGGTGATCGTGGAGAAGGAGTCGGGCGCGCGGTTCGTCTACCGCGACGAGAAGCTGCACCCGGTGCTCAACTACGCCTCCGCGCTGCTGATCATCGGGGCGGAGCAGCCGAAGACGGTGCTGGTCAGCCGCCGCGCCATCGAGGGGGTGCCGCGCGGCCTGCCGCTGGGCATCGCCGACGCGCCGGACTCGCTGCCCGCGCCGAATCGGCTGGTCCGCGACGCGTGGACGCTCTGCTCCATGGAGGGGGACGAGAGCGGGCGCGGCGAGGCCCGGTCGGTGCTGCTGATCGGGCGGGAGGCCACCGGCGGCCGGGCGCTCGGCGACCAGGGCCTGCTGGCACGCCACCCGGACGGCGGCCTGCACCTGGTCTGGCGCGACCGGCGCTACCTGCTGCGCGACACCGACCGGGTGCTGGCCGCGCTGGCGGCCACCCGGGAACGGGCGGTGCCGGTCGCGGCGGCGCTGCTCAACTCGCTGCCGGCCGGCGCCGACCTGGCCCCGCCGCCGGTCGGCGACCTCGGTGAGCCGTCCGAGCGGGTCACCGGCGCGAGCGTGGGTGACGTCTACCTGGTGCGCAACTCCGGTGGCGGACGGCAGTACGCGGTGGCCCAGCGCGGCGGGCTGGCCGGCATCACCGAGTTGCAGGCGGCGCTGCTGCTGGCCCGCACCGGCCAGGGGGAGCCGGAACCGATCACGCTCGGCCGGTTCGCCGCGCTGCCGAAGCTGCCCGGTCTGGTGCCCGGCGGGCCGACCGCGCCGCCCGCGGTACCGCCCCGGCTGGCCGCCGCCGAGGGCGGTGCGCTCTGCGCGCGGGCCGGTGACGACACCGGGGTACGCGAGATCCGCGTCGGCGTCACCGCGCCGGACCTCGCCGCCGCCACGCGGACGCCCGCCGGCCGGGCCGGGCTCGCCGACGAGGTGGTGGTGGAGCCGGGACGCGGCGCGCTCGTGGAGGCGGTGTCCGCGCCGGGCGCTACCGGCGGCGCGGTCTGCGTGGTCACCGACCTGGGACGGCGGTACGCGCTGACCGGCGCGGAGGTGGCCGGCATGCTCGGGTACGCGGGCGTGCGCCCGGCGCGGCTGCCGGCGGGCCTGGTGGACCTGCTGCCGGCGGGTAGCCCGCTCGACCCGGAGGCCGCCCGCACTGTCGCCGCACCAGCCTGACCGCCAGGAGCACGGGCGCAGGCCGGGCGGGAAGAGGAGCGGGTCAGTCGGCGGGGCGGCGCAGCACGCTCACCGCGAAGTCGGCGTCGTCGCGCCAGGGACGCAGGTCCCAGGTGGCGAAGCGGTGCTCGGGGCGCAGCCCGGCGGCGATCGCGTCGGCGTCCAGGTCGGCCACCGGGTAACCGCGGTCGGTGGCGAAACCGACCACGACCAGGCCGTCCGGGCGCACGTGCGCGGCGACGCGGCCCAGCACGTCGCGTTCGGTGCCGGGGGCGACGAAGACCATCACGTTGCCGGCGAGCACCGCGGCGTCGAACGGCTCGGGCTCGCCCTGGGCGGGCAGGTCCAGCTCGGCCAGGTCGGCGACCAGGAAGCGGGGACCGGGGTGGTCGGCGCGGGCCGCCTCGACGAGTGTCGGGTCGGCGTCCACGCCCACGGCGTCGTGCCCGCGCGCGGCGAGCGCGGCGGCGACCCGGCCGGTGCCGCAGCCGGCGTCCAGCACGCGCGCGCCGGGCGGTACGAGCGCGTCCAGGAGCCGCGCCTCACCGGCCAGGTCGGCGCCCTCGGCGGCGAGCTGGCGGAAGCGGTCCACGTACCACTGGGAGTGGCCGGGCTTCGTGTCGGTCACCCAGCGGGTCGGCTTGCCCATGAGGCCACCGTAGCTGATCTTGTGGCGGCGGGTCAGGCGAGCGCCAGGAACGTGCCGGCGGCGAGCGGCCCGCCCAGCGCGACGCCGGCGAGCACCTGCGGCCAGGTGTGGTCGCCCAGCCGTACCCGGGACCAGCCGACGGCCGCGACGAGTGCCCAGCCGACGTTCGCGGCCGGGCCGGCCAGCGGCACCAGCACGGCGACGGTGGCGGCGGCCACCGCCGCGTGGATGCTGAGCTTCCACCAGTGGTTCACCAGCGCGCACGCCGCGCCGACCACGAAGACCACGACGATGACGGCGAACAGTTCGGCGGGTGCGCGTACCGCCGCCAGCAGCAGCAACCCGGCTGCCACCGAGGCGAGCCCGATCGACAGCGGCCGGGCCCGCTGGGTGCGGTCGCCGACGTGCCGGTCGGTGAGCCGCCCCCGGCGTACGCCGTGCACGAGCACGCCGATCGGGATGACGGCGCAGAACAGCAACGCGATGCCGCCCCAGAGCAGGAACTGGCCCGCCGAGCGGCTGACCCGGGCGGCGGCGATCAGCGGCAGCGCCGTGACCAGGACGGTCGGGGCGAGCGCCTCGGTGAGCAGCCGGGCCGCCCGCGCACCGGCCCGCTCGTCCCGTGATACTCGCACCCGATCATCCTGGCACGGACGCTCAGCCCTTCTCGGCTCCGCTGGTGAGTCCCTCGGTCAACAGCCGCTCTCCGGCGAAGAAGAGCACCACGATCGGCAGCGTGAGGATGACCGAGCCGGCCATCAGCACGGTCTTGGGCACCTCGACGCCGTCGGCGAGCAGCGACAGCCCCAGCGACACGGTCCACCGGTCGGGCCGGTCCACCAGGAACAGCAGCGCGAACAGGTACTCGTTCCAGGCGATCATGAAGTCGTACAGCGCGACAGCCATCACCGACGGGGCGGCCAGCGGCAGGCTGACCCGGCGGATGATGCCCAGGCGTCCCGCGCCGTCGATCGCCGCCGACTCCTCCAGGCTGACCGGGATGGTCTCGAAGTAGTTCTTCAGCATGTAGACCGAGACGGGCAGCGTCTGCGAGATGTAGACGAGCACCAGCCCGGTCAGCGACCCGCGCAACCCGGCCCGGGTGAAGACCATGAACAGCGGGATCGCGATGACTATCGACGGGAACAGGTAGACCGCCAGGAACAGCGCGCTGACCTGCCGGCGGCCGAAGAACCGCAGGCGGGACACCGCGTACGCGCCGGGAATGGCGATCACCAGGGTGAGCGCGGTGGCGGCGAGCGCCACCAGGCCGCTGTTGCGGATGAACGTGAGGAAGCCCTGGCCGCCGTCGGAGACGGACTTGAGGACCTCGGCGTACGTGGCGACGGTCAGCTCGCCGAACGGCACCCAGAGCGAGCCGGGTTCGAGCAGCAGGCGTTCGATCGGGCGTACCGAGAGCACCAGCATGTACCAGAACGGCAGCAGCGTGACCACCAGGAAGCCGGCGATCACCAGCCGGCGCAGCCATCGCAGGCTGACCGTCTCGATCCGGTCCCGGTCCATCACGCCTCCCGTCGCGCGCCGAAGAAGCGCAGGTAGATCGCCACGAACACGAGCAGCACCACGGCGAGCACGACGGCCTGGGCGGCGGCCGCGCCGATGTCGGTACGGGCGGTGAGGAACTGGTAGACGCGGACGCTCACCACCTCGGTGCCGGCCGAGCCGCCGGTGAGCAGGTAGACGTCGTCGAACTTGTTGAACGTCATGATGAAGCGCAGCACGCCGATCAGCGCGATCACCGGCATGAGCTGCGGCAACAGGATGTGCCGGAACCGCTGCGTGGGTGTGGCGCCGTCGACCCGGGCGGCCTCCTCCAGCTCACCGGGCACCGCCTGGAGCCGCGCGAGCAGGAACAGGAACGCGAACGGGAAGTAGCGCCACGCCTCGAACGCGATCACCGTCCACAGCGCGGTGGACTCCTGGGACAGGAACGGCACCGGCTGATCCCAGCCGAGGAAGCGCTTGCCCCAGTCGTTGACGATGCCGAGCTGCGGGTCGAGCATCACCTGCCAGACGAACGTTATGGCGACCACCGGCGCCACGTACGGCAGCAGCATCGACGCGCGTACCAGGGTGCGGCCCCGGAACGGCCCGCGGACGGCCAGCGCCGCCACCAGGCCGACCAGTATCGAGCCGGCGGTGCCGCCGACGCTGTAGAGCACTGTGGTCCAGAGCGTGTCGGCGAATCCGGGGGTGTGCAGGACCCGGTCGATGTTGTCCAGCGTCAGCTCGCCGAACAGGCCGGTCTTGCGCAGTGTCGCCAGGCGTACCCGCTGGAAGGCCAGCACCACGGTCCAGACGATGGGTATGCCGATCACCGCGAGCACGACGAGCAGGGTCGGGGCGACCAGCGCGAGCCCGGCGCGGGACTCGCGGCGGCGCAGCGTCAGCGGTCGGCGGCCGGGTCGGCGGGGTCGCTCCGGTGCGGGGGAGCGGCCGGCCTCCGGCGCGGTGGTGGTCAATTGACGCCCTTGGCTATCGCCTCGACGTCCTTGCGGGCGCGTTCGGCGGCGGCGCGGGCGTCGGACTTGCCGCCGACGACGTCGGCGAGCGCCTTGGGCACTGGTAGTTCACCCAGGATGGCGCCGACCAGCTTGCCCTGGTTCTCGGTCAGGCCCCACCGCTGGAACGTGTCGGGGCTGCGCCGCAGCGTGGCGAGCACGTCCTCGCCGTAGACCTCGGACAGCGGCTTCTTGGTGTCCACCCCGGCAGGGCTGGTGTTCCAGGCGGTGCGGAACTTCTGCTTGTCCTCCGGCGTGCCGGTGCGCACCGGGAAGCGCCCCTCGGGGGACATGCCGAACCAGCGGGGGTAGCCGTCGGAGAGCATGTACTCCACGAACGACTTCGCCGGGTCGGCCGCGCCGTCGAGCACCGACCAGGAGCTGACCTCGCCGTACTGGGCCGGTTCGGTGCCGTTCGGGCCCTTGATCGCGGTGACGAAGCCGCTGTTCTTGGCGAGCCACGCCGGGTCGGACTGGCACTGCGGGCAGGTGGGACGGGCATCGGCGCGCAGGCCGGCCAGCTCGTCGAGGATGAACGGCGACCAGATCAGCATGGCCGCCTTGCCGGCGAAGTAGGTGGCGCGGGTGGTGTCGACGTCCTGGGCGCCCTTGACCGAGTTGTTCCGCATCAGGTCGCCGTAGAAGCGGAACGCCTCGACGCACTCGGGGGAGTCGAGGGTGATCTTGCCGGAGTCGTCGGTGAGGCGGCAGTTGTTCGCCAGCGCCAGGTGTTCGAACGTCTGCTGGGTGAACACGTCGCCGGGGGCGGTCGCCGCGGTGATGCCGGCGACACCGCCGGTGTTCAGCTTCGCCGCCGCGGCGGCGATCTTCTCGTACGTGTCGGGCACGGGCAGGCCGGCGGCGGCGAACAGGTCCTTGCGGTAGACGAGCAGCTGGCCCCACCCGTCGCTGGGTACGGCGAGCTGCTTGCCGCCGTCGCTGGTGAGTTCCAGCGCGCGGGGCGTGAACGTGTCCTTGCCGAGGCGGTCGACGACCGTGCCGTTGGCGTCGGCGTCGACCAGTTCGTTGGCGGACAGCGTGCGCACCCCGGCCAGGGAGACCGAGCCGACCACGTCGGGCAGGTCGCCGGCGGCGGCGCTGGAGGCGATCAGGGACGGGAACTGGTCCTCGTTGACGGTGACCAGGTTGACCTTGACGCCGGTCTTCGCGGTGTAGTCGGCGATGATCGCCTTGGTGGCGGCGACCCGGTCCGCCACGTCTTCCAGGCTCCAGACGGTGATCCGGGAACTGTCGGATTTCTGCCCGTCGTCGCTGCATGCGGCCACGCCGGTCCCGGCCAGTGCCAGGATCAGGCCTAGTGCGAGCCGCCGTGTTGAGGGTGATGACATCGGTGGCACTCCTCTCGAAAGAGTACGGCTTGCCGCTAATACCCATCGATTCATCAATGTAATCACATATGCCCATTTTTTGGGTTAGAATCGAGGTCGGCACTTTCTTCGGAGCGACGCCATGAGCAACTGGGTTGTCTCTCTGGCCGGGCCCCGGCGCGTACGCCTGGAGCCCTGCCCCGCGGACCGGCTCGGTCCGGGCCAGGTCCGCGTCCGCACCCACTACTCGGGCATCTCCGCCGGCACCGAACTGACCCTCTACCGGGGCAGCAACCCGCGCCTGCGCAAGGACTGGGACGCCGGTGCCCGCATGTTCGTGCCCCGGCAGGCCGGCCCCGCGTACCCGGTCGTGGGTTTCGGCTACGAGGAGGTCGGCGAGATCGTCGAGGCCGCTCCGGATGTCGCCGACCGGCGGCCCGGCCAGCTCGTCTGGGGCATCTGGGGGCACCGCGCCGAAGCGGTGCTGCCCGCCGCGGCGGCGCATCCGCTGCCGCCCGGCATCGACCCGCTCGCCGCCGTCTTCGCCCGCCCCGGCGCCATCGCGCTGACCGCGGTGCTCGCCGGTGACCTGCACCTGGGCGACTGGGTGGGCGTCTTCGGGCAGGGCGTGATCGGGCTGCTCGGCACCCGCCTCGCGGTGCTCTCCGGCGCCCGCGTGGTAGCCGTCGACCGGATGCCCGGGCGGCTCGCGCACGCCACCGGGCTCGGCGCCCGCCGGGTCGTCGACGCCGCCGCCGGGTCGCCCGCCGCCGCGCTGCGCGCCGCCACCGGCGGCCGGGGCGCCGACGTCTGCCTGGAGCTGTCCGGGTCGTACCCGGCGCTGCACGAGGCGATCCGGGCCACCGCGCACGCCGGCCGCGTCGTCGCCGCCGGCTTCTACCAGGGGTACGCCCACGGGCTGGAACTCGGCGAGGAGTTCCACCACAACCGGATCCAGCTGGTGGCCGCCCAGGTCTCCGGGCCGGACCCGGCACCCGGCACGGCCGGCCGGTGGTCCGGGACCCGGATCGCGGACACGTTCATGGACCTGGTGGCCGAGGGCAGCGTCGACCCGCTGCCGCTGGTGAGCCACGTCGTCGACGCGGGCGCGGTGGCCGACGCCCTCGCGTTGCTCGACCGCGGTGACGGTGACGTCCTCCAAGTGGTGCTGAGGTTCTGATGGACATTCCGCTCGCCTGCCAGGAGCAGCTGCTTCCCGGCGCCGACCTGACCCGGAAGTACGCCCTCGCCGTGTCCCTCGGCTACCAGGGCATCGAGCTGCGCGGCCGGGGTGACCACGCGCTGGCCGGACGGCTGCCGGAGCTGCGCCGCGCCCGCGCCGCCGGTGTGGTCATGCCGACCGTCTGCGTCGAGATGGACCACTTCATCGGCGACTTCGACCCGGCCCGCTCCCGCGACGCGGTGGACAACCTGCGCTCCCAGCTCTCGGTGATCGCCGAGTTGGGCGGCGTCGGCGCGATGACGCCGGCCGCGTGGGGCATGTTCTCCCGCCGGCTGCCCCCGTTCGAACCGCCACGCTCGGCCGACGGCGACCGGCGGGTGCTCGTCGACGCCCTGGGCGAGCTGGCCGGGCACGCCCGCGCCGAGGGGGTCACCCTGTTCCTGGAACCGCTCAACCGGTACGAGGACCACATGGTCAACCGGCTCGACCAGGCCGTCGAGCTGTGCCGCGCGGTCGGGTCACCGGCGCTGCGGGTGGCCGCCGACACGTACCACATGAACATCGAGGAGGACGACCCGAACGCCGCGCTGCGCGCCGCCGCGCCGTACCTCGGGCACGTGCAGGTCAGCGACTCCAACCGGCACCAGCCCGGCGCCGGGCACCTGGACTGGGCCGCGCTGCTGGCCACGCTCGACGCGATCGGCTACACCGGCTGGCTCGCGCTGGAGTGCCGGCTACGCGGCGAGCCGGTCGCCGCGCTGCGCCAGGCCGCCGGCGCGCTGGCCCAGGCCCGTCCCCGGCGGGCCGCCGCATGACGCTGACCACCGGGGTACGCGCCGACGCCGACCGTCACGCCCGGCTGCGCCGCCTCGCGCTGGCCACCCTGGACGCCAACTGGGAACACGACCACACGGTGCCCTCGCGCACGCTCTACCCGCACCAGTGGAGCTGGGACTCGGCCTTCATCGCGATCGGCCTGGCCCACGTCCGTCCCGACCGGGCCTGGCGGGAGCTGCGCACGCTGTTCGCCGCGCAGTGGGTCGACGGGCGGGTGCCGCACATCGTGTTCAACCCGGCCTCGCGCGCCGGGCCGTACTTCCCCGGGCCCCAGTTCTGGGACTCCGCCCGCGCCGACGGCGCCCCGGCCCGGGCCACCTCCGGGATCGTCCAGCCGCCGGTGCACGCCCCGGCCGCCTGGCTGGTGCACCGCCGGGCGCCCGGCGAGGCGTCGGTGGCCGCGCTGCGGCGGCTCTACCCGAGGCTGGTCGCCCAGCAGCGCTACCTGACCGGTCGACGCGACGCGGGCGGCGGCGGGCTTGCGTCGATCGTGCACCCGTGGGAGTCCGGGCTGGACAACAGCCCCGCCTGGGACGCGCCGCTGGCCGCGGTGCCGGCCGACGAGGCGGTGATGCGCGCGTACCGCCGGCACGACACCGCGCACGCCGACGCGGCGCAGCGCCCCACCGACCTGGACTACGCGCGCTACGTCGCGCTCGTGGAGTCGTACCGCGCCGGCCGCTACCGGGACGAAGGGCTGCTCGGGCGGCACCCGTTCCTGGTGGAGTGCCCCCTGGTGAACGCCGCGCTCGGCGTCTCCGAGTACGCCCTCGCGCGCATCGCCACCGTGATCGGCGCCGACCCGGGGCCGCACCGCGACCGGGGCGCCCGGATCACCGAGGCGATCGTCAGCCGGCTCTGGGATCCGGTCACCGGCACGTTCCGCCCCCGCGACGTACGCGCCGACCGGCTCGTGCCGGCCCGCACCGTGCTGGGGCTGATGCCGCTGGCGCTGCCCGAGCTGCCGTCGGCGCAGGTGAGCGCGGTGCTGGCCGAGGCGTGCTCGCAGCGCTTCGGGCTGGCCGCCCGGATGGACCGGCCGCTGCCCACGTACGACCGCACCGCGCCGGACTTCGAGCCGCTGCGCTACTGGCGCGGCCCGAGCTGGATCAACACCGGCTGGCTGCTCTGGCAGGGCCTGCGTACCCACCGGCGGGCCGACCTGGCCGCCGGGCTGCGCGAGTCCCTGCTCGACCTGGTCGACCGGGCCGGCTGCCACGAGTACTTCCACCCGGACACCGGCACCGGACTCGGCTCGCCGGCGTTCAGCTGGACCGCCGCGCTGGTGCTGGACGCGCTCGCCCAGGAGTGACACCGGTGGGCGCCGGACACCGGCGCCCACCGGATCCGTACCGGGTCAGACGAGGCCGGCCGGGGTGCCGCCGCCGATGCGCAGGGCCGCCATCGGGGCGTCGTCGATCGCGTAGCCGAGCGCGTCGACCACCTCGACCACGCCGCTGACCTGCCGGGCCAGCCGCACCGCGAGCTGAGCCGTGGAACGGCGCTCCACCTGCCCGGTCAGCGTCACCACGCCCCGCTGGACGGTCACGTCGACCACGCCGTCGCGGACGCCGAGGCTGCGCCACAGCACCTCCTCGACCACGTCGCGCCGGATGCCGGCGTCCGGGCGCAGGTGCACCTTGAGCAGGTCGCCGCGGGTGACGATGCCGACGAGACGGCCGAGGTCGTCGACCACCGGCAGCCGCTTCACGCCGCGCGCGTCCATCAGCCGGGCCGCCTCGACGATCGTCGCGTCCGGCGTGACGGTGACCGGCGGGGCGGTCATCAGGTCCGCGGCGAGCGTCGCGCCCGCCTTCGCCCGCGCCTCGCGGCGGTGCCGGTCGGGCAGGATCCGCCGCTCCCGGGGCTGCCCCAGCAGCTCCACCTTGTACATCAGGTCCGCCTCGGACACCACGCCGAGCACCCGCCGGGTCTCGTCCACCACCGGCGCCGCCGTGACGTGCCGGTCGGCCAGCACGTCGACGATCTCCCGGTACGCCGTGCCCTCCCGTACCGACGCCACGTCCCTGGTCATCACGTCCTGCACCTGCCACGTACGCATGGCGAACCTCCCTGTGTCCGCCTCCGACGCTAGGTGGCGGCGACGGGCCGGAGCAGGGGCGCAAAGACCAGGTCAGGGGGCCGGAGGTCCCGAATCACCCAGCCGCGACGGGCTCGGCGACCTCGTCGGCGGGCGGCTCGACGATCAGCAGGCCGGCCGGCACCGGCTCGACCTCCACCCGGCAGTCGTGGAACGTCGGCGCCTCGCCCAGGTCGGTGTCGCGGACCCCGGTGACGGCGTTGACGGTGGAGCGCCCCGGGCTGCGCCGCGCCCAGTACGCCTTGTAGGTGAACGCCAGGCCCGGCCGGGCCGCCTCGTCCACGGCCACCGCGGCGAGGAACGCGCCCCTGTCGTTGTGCACGCGTACCGCGTCGCCGTCGGCGAGCCCGCGCGCCGCCGCGTCGGCCGGGTGCAGGTGCACCCGGGGCGGACCGGCCCGGCGGGCGTGCCAGGGCAGCGAGGCGAACGTGGAGTTCATCAGGTAGCGGTTGGCCGGGGTGAGCAGCGTCAGCGGGAACCGGCGGGCCAGCTCCGGGTCGGCCGCCTCGGCCGGCGGCGTGTGCCCGGGCAGCGGGTCCACGCCGAGCGCTGCGAGCGCCGGGTCGTGCAGCCGGGCCCGGCCGTCCGCTGTGGGGAAACCGCCCTCGGCGTACGGCGCGGAGCCGACCGGCACGCCGGTGAGCCGGGCGTACGTGCGCTCGCGCAGCTCCTCGTACGTGATCGGCGCGCCGGCCAGCAACTGCCGGGCCAGGTCCTCGTCGCTGTCCGAGAACGCCGGATGGTCCACGCCCAGCGCGGCGGCGATCCGGCGGAAGATCTCGGTGTTCGGCAGCGCCTCGCCCGGCGCGCGGGTGGCCGGCAGGTTCAGCGTCGTGTAGTGGTGCCCGTAGGACGTCTGCAGGTCCAGGTGCTCGGGCTGCATGGTCGCCGGGAGCACCACGTCGGCGTAGTCACACGTGTCGGTCCAGCGTTGCTCCAGCACCACTGTGAACAGGTCCGCGCGGCCGAGCCCGGTCAGCAGCCGGGCCTGGTCCGGCGCGGTCGCCGCCGGGTTGGCGTTGAACACCACGAGCGAGGTGACCGGCGGGTCCGCCTCCCCGGTGAGCACGGCGGCCAGCCGGCTCATGTTCAGCGTCCGGGCCGGCGGGGCCGGCAAGCCGGCGGGCCGGATCACCGGGCCGTTGTCGATGCGGTGGTGGCCGCTGGTGGTCACCAGGGCCCCGCCGCCGGGGTACCGGAAGTCGCCGGTGACCAGCGGCAACGCGCAGATGGCCCGGATCGCCTGCCCGGCGCCGTGGTGCCGTTGCAGGCCCAGCCCGACCCGTATCGCGGTGGGCCGGGTGGTGGCGATCCGCTCGCCGAGCCGGCGTACCGTCCCGGGCGGCAGGCCGCACTCGGCGGCGGCCCGCTCGACCGGCCACTCGTCGAGCCGGGCGGCCAGCTCCGGCCAGCCGGTGGTGTGCGCGGCCAGCCACGCCTCGTCGGCCGCCCCGGCGTCGCGGACGTGGCGCATCAGCCCGAGCGCGAGCGCCGCGTCGGTGCCTGGTAGCGGCGCGACGTGCTCGTCGCTGCGGGCCGCCGTGTCGGTACGCAGCGGGTCGATGGTCACCACGTACGCGCCGCGCTCGCGGGCCTGCTGCACGAACGGCCACAGGTGCAGGTTGGTCACCAGCGGGTTGGCGCCCCAGAGCACGATCAGGCCCGCCTCCACGATCGACTCCGGCTCGAAGCCGACCGAGCTGCCGTAGAGCGAGCGCAGCGCCGCCCGTGCCGCCGCCGTGCAGATGGTGGTGTCCAGCCGGGACGCGCCCAGGTGGGCGAAGAGCCGGGGGCCCATGGTCCAGCCCTGGACCAGGCCCATGGTGCCGGCGAAGTAGTAGGGCAGCACCGATTCCGGGCCGTGGAGTTCGATGCTCGCCCGCAGTCCGGCGGCCACCCGGTCGACTGCTTCGTCCCAGCTCGCCGGCCGGTACGCGACCCGGCCGGCGCCCTTCGGGCCGGTGCGGACCCAGGGCTTGGTGAGCCGGTCCGGCCCGTTCACCGCGTCCAGGTAGCGGTTGACCTTCCCGCAGAGCGCGCCCCGGGTGAACGGGTGGTCGCGGTCGCCGCGCAGCGCGACCGCGCGGCCGTCGGAGACGGTGAGCTGCCAGACGCAGGTGTCGGGGCAGTCCAGCGGGCAGGCGCCGGGGTGGGTGGTGACGGGGGCCATGGGGCGGATGCTACCGACGCGACCGGCCACGTGCCCTGCGGCTTTCCCACCTGCCGGCGGGTGGGGGAGTTTGGCCGGGGTGGGGGCGGGTACCCGCCGGGGCCGACCGGGGCGGGCGTGGTGCCCGCCGTCGGCGAGGGGAGGGTGGGATGCGGTTCCCCCTGTTCGTCGAGGCGGTGGCGCGGCGGTCCGAGTTGCCGTCCGACGAGGCCGCGACCATCTCCCGGGCGGTGTTGCAGGCCCTCGCCGAGCGGATCACCGCGGACGAGGCGGCCGACCTGGCGGCGCAGTTGCCGGACGACGTCGGCGGCTACCTGGCGCCGGGCGGGACCGCGACGACCGGCGGCGCGGTGGACTTCCTGTACCGGGTGGCAGAACGCGCGGCGGTGGACCCGGCGGTCGCCGAGGTGGGTGCGGCGGCGGTGCTCGCCACGCTGCGCGACACGGTGACGGTGGGGGAGTTCCAGGACCTCGTGGCGCAGCTTCCGAAGGGCTTCGACGCGATGGTGGACCCGATCCCGCGGCCACCCTACGATGTCTGAGCAGGCTCCCCGCGATCCGGGTTGAGCTGCGGCACCGGGGCCGCCGTGACGAAGATTCGACGGCGAGAAAGTATTTTCACCGTAAAATAACTCGTCGGTGATCACCTACGCTGTAAAACGTCTACGCGCTAGAGGGATGATCGGACGAATTCCTCCAGCCGAGGTTCCAGGACGTCTTCCTCCCTTCGGGTCAAGCCGCATCGATGCTCTTCCGGTGCGGAGATTGAGCAATATTCTGCTTCCAATGTGAAGTCCTGGGGGGGATCAATGATCACATTCGTCGATCGCTGCGTGCCTGTCCTCTGTGGAGCGCATCCCGCTTCCTGATATGGCAGAGCCGATGATTATCAATCGTTTCGGCGCGATCACGGCGGTACACGGCGGACGTCCGGCACTTCTCGGTGAGACCCACGAGGTCACCTACACCGAGCTGGCCGAGGCGGCCGGCGGGCACGCTGCCGTGTTCGCCGCCGCGGGCCTGCGCCCCGGAGACCGGGTCGCGCTGCTCACCGCGCACGGCGCACCGACCGTCGCGGCGCTGCTCGGCGCCCTGGCCGCCGGGTGCGCGTACGTGCCACTGGACCCGGGCTTCCCGGTCGCGCGACTGCGCCACATGGTCGGCGCCGCCGGGGTCACCGCCGTGGCGTGCGCCGCCGAGCACCGCGACCTGGCCACGGCGCTGGCCGGTGAGCGTCCGGTCGTGCCGCTGGACGAGGTGCCGCCGGCCCCGCTGCGCCCGGTCGCCGACGACCCGGACGCGCTGGCGTACGTGCTGTTCACCTCCGGCTCCACCGGCGTGCCCAAGGCGGTCGGGCAGACCCACCGCAACCTGGCCCACGTCGTCGACAACCAGATCGCCGCGCTGGCCGTCGGCCCGGACGACCGGCTCAGCCTGCTCGCGTCGTTCAGCTTCGACGCCGCCATCCCCGACCTCTACCCGGCGCTGCTCACCGGCGCCGCCGTCGTCCCGGTCGACCTGCGCCGCCAGGGGCTGGCCCACGCCGTCGAGCAACTCGACCGGCGCCGCGCCACGGTGCTGCACTGCACGCCCACCGTCTACCGCTTCCTGCTCGACACGCTCGGCGCGCGCCGGCTGCCCACCGTGCGGGCCGTGCTGCTCGGCGGCGAGCAGGCCACCTGGACCGACGCGGCACGCGGCCGGGACCGGTTCGCCGCCGGGTGCGTGCTGGTGAACGGCTACGGCGCCACCGAGATGACGTTCGCAGCCCGGCACGTGCAGCGGCTGTCCGAGGTGGACCCCGACGCCCGCGGGCCGCTGCCGGTCGGCACCGCGTTCCCCGGCTACCGGCTCGACCTCGCCCCGGACACCGGCGAGATCGTCGTCCACAGCCGGCACCTCACCCCCGGCTACCTCAACCAGGACAGCGACCGGTTCGACGTCGACGCCGACGGGGTGCCGTCGTACCGCACCGGTGACCTGGGCCGGCTGCTGCCCGGCGGGGAACTGGTCTGCCTCGGCCGGCTCGACCGCCAGGTCAAGGTACGCGGGCACCGGGTCGAGCTGACCGAGATCGAAACGGTGCTGTCCGCCCAGCCCGGCGTCGCGGGCGTCCGCGCCGTCGTCCGCGACGGCGAGCTGCTCGCGTACGCCCGCCCGGCCGGCGCCCGCCCCGACCCGGCGGCGCTGCGCGCTGCGCTGACCGCGGCGCTGCCCGACTACGCGGTGCCCCGCGCGGTGGTGGTGGTCGACGAGTTCCCGCTCACCGTCACCGGCAAGATCGACGAGCGGGCGCTGCCCAACCCGGTGGCCGAGGTGCCGGCCGAGGCGGCGCCGGCCACCGGGACCGAGCGCGCCGTGCACGACATCTGGTGCGCGGTGCTCGGCCGCGACGCGGTCGGCCGCACCGACAGCTTCTTCGACGTGGGCGGGCAGTCGCTGCTGCTGGGCCAGGTGCAGCAGCGCCTCGCCGAGCGGTTCGGCGTCCGCCTGCCGATGCTGCGCCTGTTCGACCACCCGACCGTCGCCGCCCAGGCCGCGCTGCTCGACGCCCCGTCCGAGGCGGTCCGCGCGCCGGTGCTGCCCGCGCCCGCCGCGCCGGTGCGCGCCGCCCGCGAGTACACCGGCGACGAGATCGCCGTGGTCGGCGTCGCCGGGCGGTTCCCCGGCGGGCCCGACGTGGCGACGTTCTGGTGGAACCTGTGCACCGGCGTCGACTCGGTGCACGACCACACCGACGAGGAGCTGACCGCGCTCGGCGTCGGGCCCGGCCTGCTCGCCGACCCCCGGCACGTACGCGCCACCGGCCGCCTCGACGGGGTGGCCGACTTCGACGCCGAGTTCTTCGGCTTCGGCGCCGACGAGGCCGCCCGCACCGACCCGCAGCACCGGCTGTTCCTGGAGACCGCCTGGGAGGCGCTGGAGGACGCCGGGCACGACCCGTCGCGCTTCCCCGGCCTGGTCGGCGTCTACTCCGCCACCTCGGCCAACCGCTACTTCCTGTTCCACCTCATGGACAACCCGGCGGTGGTCGGCGACGTCGATCCGGACGACTGGGAGGCGCGGCTCGTCGGCCGCCAGTTCACCGACCACCTGCCCGGGCAGGTGGCGTACCGGCTCGGCCTGAGCGGCCCGGCGATGGCCGTACAGTCCGCCTGCTCCAGCTCGCTCGTCGCGGTCTGCCTGGCCGCGCAGAGCCTCGCCGACTACCAGTGCGACCTGGCCCTGGCCGGCGGGTCCACAGTGACGTGGCCGCGGCACCGGGCGGGCGGGCTCACCTCGCCCGACGGGCGGTGCCGCGCCTTCGACGAAGCCGCCGCCGGCTCCGGGTTCGGCTCCGGCGCCGGGGTGGTCGCCCTGCGCCGGCTCGCCGACGCGCAGGCCGACGGCGACCGCATCTACGCGATCCTGCCCGGCTGGGCGGTCACCAACGACGGCCCGGACCGGGCCGGATTCGCGGTGCCCGGCCCGGCCGGGCAGGCCGCCGCCGTCGCAGGCGCGCTCGCCACCGCCGAGGTCGCGCCGGGCGAGGTCCGCTTCGTCGAGGGCCACGGCAGCGGCACGCCGCTCGGCGACGCCATCGAGGTCGCGGCGCTGCACGAGGTGTACGCGGGCGCCGCGCCCGCCGAGTCGACAGCGCTCGGCTCGGTGAAGACCAACATCGGCCACCTCGACGCCGCCGCCGGCATCGCCGGGCTGATCAAGGCGGTGCTCGCCGTCCGGCACGGGGTGATCCCGCCGAACCTGCACTTCACCCGCCCGCACCCGGAGATCGACCTGGCGGCCGGACCGTTCTACGTGCCCACCAAGGCGCGGGACTGGCCGGACGGCGCGCGCCGTGTCGCCGGGGTGAGCGCGTTCGGCCTCGGCGGCACCAACGCCCACGTGGTGGTGGAGCAGCCGCCGCCGGCCGAGCCGGCCGACCCGCCCGGCGAGGGGCCGTGGCTGCTGCCGGTCTCCGCGCGTACCCCGGCGGCGCTGCGGGCCGCGTTGGCCCGCCTGCGGACCCACCTGGCCGGCGCCGCGCCGGCGCTGCCCGACGTGGCCGCCACGCTGGCGCTCGGCCGGCGGGCGTTCGCCCACCGGGCGGCGGTGGTCGCCGCCGACCTGCCGGCCGCGCTGTCCGCTCTGGACGTGCTGCTGGACACCGACGCCCGCATCGCCGGCGACGGCGGGCCGCTGCGCGAGACGGCCGCCGACTGGGTCGCCGGGCGCGACGTCGACTGGCACGAGCTGCACCCCGACGGCACGGTGCGACGCACCGGACTGCCCACCTACCCGTTCCAGCGCCGCCGGCACTGGATCGACCCCGTGCAGAAAGGTCCGCGGTGAACTGGTTCGTCTCCGCCGGAAGCCGCCCCGAGGCCCCGGTGCGACTGTTCTGCCTGCCCTACGCCGGGGCCGGCGCCAGCGCGTTCCGGCGCTGGGCGGCCGAGTTCGGCCCGGGCGTCGACGTGACGCCTGTGCAACTGCCCGGCCGGGAGAACCGGATCACCGAGGACCCGCGCTTCAGCGTCGCCGACGTGGCCGACGCCATCGCCTCCCGGGCCGACCGCCCGTACGCGATCTACGGCCACTCGATGGGCGGACGGCTCGGCTTCGACGTGGTCCGCGAGCTGCGCCGCACCGGCCGGCCGCTGCCGCTGCGGCTCTACGTCGGCGGCGCCCGCGCCCCGCACGTGCGTACCCCCGGCCCGTTCGACGGCCTGTCCCGGGCCGGCGACGACGAGCTGCTGCGCCGCCTCGGCGAGGGCGGCGGCCTCCCCGCCGAACTGCTCGACCACCCGGAGCTGGTGGAACTGCTGCTGCCGCTGCTGCGGGCCGACTTCGGCCGCGTCGACGACTACCGCCACGTGCCCGGCGAGCCGCTGCCGGTGCCGATCGTCGTGTTCGCCGGGCGCACCGACCGGGCGGTCACCCGGGACCAGAGCGCGGCCTGGGCCGAGCACACCGCGGCCGGGTTCACCCTGCACGAGCTGGACGGCGGACACTTCTTCCTGCACGACCGGCTGCCCGAACTGGCCGCGCTGATCCGCGCCGACCTGACCGCCGCGTCCACTGACACCCGCGCCGGCACGCCGGACGCGGGTCCGGACCCGGTGCGCGCCGCCGGCCGCGGGACCGCCGGCGCCGCGCACCGGGTCCCCCTCGGCGACACCGGCTGGTCGGTGTGGCGCGACGCGGTGCTGCGGACCACCGGGTTCCCGGCCGACGGGCTGGAGCTGTTCACCGCGTCCCGGGCCGCCACGGCCGCCGACGAGCTGCTCGCCACCGGCGCGGGTGAGGACCGGTTCGACAAGGAGTTCGAGGAGGCGCTGCGCGCCGGCGCGCAGCGGTTCAGCGAGCTGGCCGCCGACCCGTCGCTGCGCGAGGCGGTCACCTGGCAGAACCGGGGCGCGCTCGTCGCGTTCGACGGGCTGGTGCGCGGCGGCGCCGACGCGGCCCGCAACGTCCGCCGCCGCGACCGGGAACGGGCGCTGCTGAAGTACTGGCAGCGCTACTGCGGCAAGAACGAGACGGTCGGCTTCTTCGGGCCCAGCTGCTGGGTCACAGTCGATCCGGCACAGCCGGAAGTTGCCCGAGTCAACCCCGGCGCCGGGCTGACCCGCCGACGCTGGGTGTGGTTCGAGTCGTGGGCGCTGACCGCGTACGCCGACCGGATCGGCGCGGACCTGGCGGTCCGCCGCTGGTGGCCGCCGATGCTCCGCCCCCACCTGGCGGTCCGGGACCGGGCCGTGCTGCGGCCCGGACGGCCGCCGCTGACGCTGACTCCGGTCGAGGCCGAGCTGCTGCGCGCGGCCGACGGGCGGCGCCCCGCCGCCGACCTGGTCACCGACCCGGCGATCGGGCTGCGCCGCCCCGAGGACGGCTACGCGCTGCTCGACCGCCTGGTGGAGCGGGAGCTGATCACCTGGGACGCGGCTCTGCCGGTGAGCCCGGACGCCGAGCGGGTGCTGGCCGACCGGATCGAGGCGATCGGCGACGAGCCGGCCCGCGCCGCCGCGCGCGCCGGGTTCGACCGGCTCCGCGCCGCCCGTGACGACGTCGCCGCGGCGGCCGGGGACGCCGACCGGCTGCGCGTCGTCCTGGACGCGCTGGACGCCACGTTCACCGAGCTGACCGGCGTCCCGGCGGCACGCCGGGCCGGACAGATGTACGCCGGACGCACGCTCTGCTACGAGGACAGCGCCCGGGACCTGGACGTGGTGTTCGGCGCGCCGCTGCTGGCCGAGCTGGCCGCCCCGCTCGACGTGCTGCTGCGCGCCGCCCGCTGGCTGGCGAACGCGCTCGCCCGCGCCTACGTCGACGTGCTGCGCGGCCTGTACGAGGAGCTGCGCGCCGAGTCCGGCGCCCCGGTGCCCCTGGCCGACCTGTGGTTCCTCGCCCAGGGCATGTTCTGGGGCGACGGCGAGCGGCCCGTCGACGCGGTGGCGGCGGAGTTCGCCGCCCGCTGGTCCGGGCTGTTCGGCCTGGACACCCTGCCCGCCGGCGCCACCGACGTACGGCTGCGCGCGGCCGATCTCGCCGACCGGGTCGACGCGGTGTTCCCCGGCACCGGCCCGGAGTGGTCGAACGCCGCCATCCACAGCCCCGACCTGCAGATCTGCGCCACGGACGCGGACGCGCTGCGGCGCGGCGAGTACACGGTGGTGCTCGGCGAGCTGCACGCCGCCTGGTCGTCGTTCGACTGCGCGGTGTTCACGCCGTCGCACCCGGACGTGGAGCGGCTGCGCGAGGCGCTGGCGGCGGACCTCGGGCAGCGGCGGGTCCGGCTGCTGTTCCCCGCCGACTGGCCGCGGCGGACCAGCCGTACCGCCGAGTCGCTGACCGGCCCCACCGACCGGCACCTGGCGTTCCTCGACGCGCCGGGCGCCGACCCGGCCCGCGTGCTGCCCACAGTGGACCTGGTCGTCGACGACGTCGACGGCGAGCTGGTCGCCACCGCCTCGGACGGGCAGCGCTGGCCGCTCACCGAGATCTTCGCCGAGCCGTTCAGCGCGCACGCCGTGGACGGCTTCAAGCTGGTCGCCGCCGCGCCGTACACGCCCCGGATCACCGTGGACCGGCTGGTGCTGGCCCGGCAGACGTGGCGGAGCACTGTGGGCGAGAGCGGCCTGGCCGTCCCGAACGGCGAGCGCGAGCGTTTCCTCGCCGTCCGGGACTGGCGCCGCCGCCTCGGCCTGCCCGAGCAGGTGTACGTCAAGTTCGGCACCGAGACCAAGCCCTGCTTCGTCGACCTGTCCGCGCCGGCGTTCGCCACCACGCTCTGCGCGATGGCGCGCGCCGCCCGGGTCGACGGCGGCGACGACGTCTCGTTCACGGTGAGCGAGATGCTGCCCGCCCCGGAGCAGGCGTGGGTGCCCGACGGGCAGGGGCGCCGCTACTTCAGCGAGCTGCGCCTGCACATCACCGACGCCGGGCGGGAGGGCCACCGGTGAGCCACCTGGTGCCCCTGGGCGACACCGGCTGGTCGGTGTGGCGCGACGTGGTCCTGCGGACCGCCGGTTTCCCGGCCGCCGGGCTGGACCGGTTCGCCGCGCCGGACTGCGCCGCCACCGCGGACGCGCTGCTCGCCGGCGACACCGGACCCGAGGTGTTCGACAAGACGCTGCGCGAGGCATTCGCCGAGTCTTCCGCGGTGGCCGGCGAGCTGGCCGCCGACCCGCTGCTGCGCGAGGCGGTGACCTGGCAGAACCCGGACATGCTGATCGCGCTGGACGGGCTGCTGCGCACCGACCCGCAGGTCCGCAACGTGCGCCGCCGCAAGCGCGAGCTGAGCCTGCTGCGCTACTGGCAGCGGTACTGCGGCAAGGCCGAGACCATCGGCTTCTTCGGCCCGGTCTGCTGGGGCACGTTCGACACCACCCGGCCCGGCGTGCGCACCGTGCCCGGTGACGCGCTGGTGCACCGGCGGCGGGTGTACTTCGAGGCGTGGGCGCTCATCGCGTACGCCGACCGGCTCGCCGACGACCTGGCGGTGCGCCGCTGGTGGGCGCCCGCACTGCAACCGCACCTGACCGTCGCCGGGCGGGAGCTGCGCTGGCCGCTGCACCCGCCGATCGCGCTGACGCCGGTCGAGGCGCTGGTGCTCGGCGCCTGCGACGGGCGCACGCCCGCGGTGGAGCTGGCGCAGCGGCTGCGCGACGCCGGCGAGGTGCACAGCGCCGACGACGTCTACCTGCTGCTGGACCGGTGGGTCGAGCGTGGCCAGCTCAGCTGGGGTGCGAACCTGCCGATCGCGCCCGATGCCGAACGGGTGCTCGAAGCGCGGATCGCCGCGATCGGCGACGAGCCGGTCCGCGCCGCGACGGCTGCCGAGTTCGGCCGGCTGCGCGCCGCCCGCGACGAGGTGGCCGCCGCGGCCGGCGACCCGGACCGGCTCGGCGCCGCGCTCGCCACGCTCAACGCCGGGTTCACCGCCGTCACCGGGCGCCCCGCCACCCGGCACAGCGGCCAGATGTACGCCGCCCGTACCGTCTGCTACGAGGAGACCGCCCGCGACCTGGAGTTCCAGATCGGCGCGGCAGTCGTCGACGCGCTCGCCGAGCCGCTGGCGGTGGTGCTGCGTACCGCCCGCTGGTTCACAGGCGAGGTGGCCGCCCGCTGCGGTGACCTCTTCACCGAGCTGCACGAGGAGCTGGCCGCCGACGGGAGACCGGTGCGGCTGGCCGACCTGTGGCTGCTGGCCCAGGGCACGCTCGTCTCCCCGGACGGCCCGATCGGCCGGGCCGGCGCGACGCTCACCGCGCGCTGGGCCGAGCTGTTCGGCCTGGCCGACCTGCCGGAGGGGCAGGCGGAGCTGCGGCTGCGCGCGGCGGACCTCACCGACCGGGTCCGGGAGCTGTTCCCGGCCGAGCAGCCCGGCTGGCCGTCGGCCCGGCTGCACAACCCGGACGTGCAGCTGTGCGCCGACTCGCCGGAGGCCGTCGAGCGGGGCGACTTCCTGCTCGTGCTCGGCGAGCTGCACCCGGCGTCGGTTGCCTTCGACAGCGCGGTGCTCAGCCCGTTCCACCCGGACCCGGCGGCGTTGCGCGCCGACCTCGACGCCGACCTGGGCCCGGTCCGGCTGCGGGTGCTGTGGCCGGACAGCTTCCCCCGCCGCACCACCCGCACCACGTACGCGCTGACCGGCCCGGCGGACCTGCAGCTCGGCATCGACACCGCGCACGGCGCGGACGTGGACCGACTGGTCCCGGCCACCGGCGTGGTGGTCGAGCGGACCGGCGACACGCTCACCGCGGTCTTTCCCGACGGCGCCCGCTGGCCGCTGATGGAGGTCTTCGCCACGCTGCTCGGCGCGCTGCTGCTCGACGCGTTCAAGCTGCTCGGCGCGGCCGCGCACACGCCCCGGATCACCATCGACCAGCTGGTGGTGGCGCGGCGCACCTGGCGCACCACGGCCGGGGCGTGCGGGCTGGGCGGCCACTCCGACGAGTCCGCCCGCTACCTGGCGGTACGCAGCTGGCGCGCGGAGACCGGCCTGCCCGAGCGGGTCTTCGTCAAGGTCGGCACCGAGATCAAACCCTGCTACGTGGACCTGACCGGGCCGCTGTACGCGCAGTCGCTGTGCGCCATGGTCGACGCCGCGCTGCGGACCGGCCCGGACGTGCCCGTCGTGGTCTCCGAACTGCTGCCCGCCCCCGCCGAGTCCTGGGTGCCCGACGCCCGGGGCCGCGGCTACGTCAGCGAACTGCGCCTCCAGATCACCGACCCGGCCGAGCACCTTGGAGCACTCCGGTGACCGACACCCTGACCGTCAGCGCCGTCCACGGCACGGACCTGCCGTGGCCGGACGCCACCCTCGCCGACCTGATCACCGCGCAGGCCGCCCGGACCCCGGACGCGGTGGCGGTACGCCAGTGGGACACCCGGCTCACCTACCGGCAGCTCGTCGACCGGGCCGCCGGGGTGGCCGCCGCGCTGCGTGGGCACGGCGTCGGCCGGGGCGACCGGGTCGGCGTGTGCGGCGCACGTACCCCCGACCTGGTGGTGAGCGTGGTCGGCGTGCTGCTGGCCGGAGCGGCGTACGTGCCGCTGGAGCCGGGCGGCCCCCGGGCCCGGCTGCGCGGCATCGCCCGCGACGCGGGCGTGCGGGTGGTGGTCGGTGACGCGGCGGCGGCCGAATTCGGCGACGAGCCCGGCGTGGTGGCGCTCGCGCTGCCCGGCCCGGCCCCGCTCGTGCCCTGCCCGGCCCGGCCCGGCGACCCGGCGTACGTGCTGTTCACCTCCGGCTCCACCGGCCGCCCCAAGGGCGTGCTGACCACCCACCGCAACGCCGTCGAGTTCGTCACCGGGGTGAGCGCGCTGACCGGCGCCGACGCCTCGGTACGCAGCCTCGGCATCGCCTCGCTCGGCTTCGACGCGGCCACCATGGACCTGTTCGTGCCGCTCACGCTCGGCGGCGCGGTGCAGCTGCTCGGCGCCGACGACCGGGCCGACCCGGTACGGCTGGCCCGGTTCGTCGCCGAGCACGAGGTCACCTGGGGCTTCATCACGCCGACCGTGCTGTCGCTGCTGGACCCGGCCGGGTTCCCGTCGTGGCGGGTGCTGCTCTGCGGCGGCGAGGCGGTCCCGGCCGAGCTGGTCGCCCGCTGGGCGCCGGGCCGGCGGTTCCTCAACGGCTACGGCCCGACCGAGACCACGGTGCTGGCGGTCACCTGCGACCTCACCCCGGCCGACACCGACCCGATGCCGATCGGCCGGCCGCTGCCCAACCACCGGGCGTACGTGGTCGACGCCGACCTGCGGCCGGTGCCGGCGGGCGAGACCGGCGAGCTGCTGATCGGCGGGCCGGGCCTGGCCGACGGCTACCTGAACCGGCCCGGCCTGACCGCCGAGCGGTTCGTGCCCGACCCGTTCGGCGACGTCCCCGGCGAGCGGCTCTACCGCACCGGCGATCTGGTCCGGCAGGGCCCGGACGGCCGGATCGTCTACCTCGGCCGCGCCGACCGGCAGGTGAAGGTGCGCGGCCAGCGCATCGAGCTGGGCGAGATCGAGGCGGTGCTGGCCGCCTGCCCGGGCGTCGAGCGCGTCGCGGTGGAGGCGGTGCCCGGCCCGGCCGGCGCCGAGCTGGTCGCGTTCCTCACCCCGTCCGGCGCACCCGGCGACGACGAGCTGCGCGCGTACGCGACGACGCGGCTGACCACCGCGATGCTGCCGGCCCGGACGGTGCGGCTGGACGCGCTGCCGGTCAGCCCGGTCACCGGCAAGCTGGACCGGCCGGCGCTGCGCGAGCTGGCCGCGGCCGCCCCGGCCGGCGTGGACGACGCGCCCACCGACGGCGACCCGGTGACGGTGGCGGTCCGGCGGATCTGGACCCGGCTGCTCGGCGCCGCGCCCGCCCCGGACAGCGACTTCCTCGCCGCTGGTGGCAACTCCATCGCCGCGATGCGGCTGGTCGCGGCGCTGCGCGCGGAGCTGGGCCGGCAGGTGGACACGCGGGTGCTGTTCGCCGACCGCACGTTCGTCGCGCTGGTGGACCGGGTCCGCGCCGCCGACCCGGCCGACGCCGACGGGCTGACCACCGGCAACCCGCCCACGCTGTCCCCGCCGCAGCGGCGGCTGTGGTTCATGGACCAGCTCGCCCCGTCCAGCGCGCCCTACAACATCGCCGTCGCGCACCGGCTGCGCGGGCCGCTGGACGTCGCCGCGCTCGGCGCCGCGCTGCGCGCCGTGGCCGAACGGCACGATGTGCTGCGCTGGCGGATCCCGCAGAACGGCGGCGTGCCGTACGCGGTCCGCGAGGAACCGACCGACGTGGCGGTGCCGGTGGTCGACCTGACCGGCGGCGCCGACCCGGACACCGAACTCGCAGGAATGCTCGCGGCCGGCGCCGGGCACGCGTTCGACCTGGCCACCGGCCCGCCCTGGCAGGTGACCGTGTACCGGCTCGCCGCCGAGGAGCACGTGCTCGCGGTCACCGTGCACCACGCGGTCTTCGACGGCTGGTCCGAGGCGCTGCTCTACGACGAGCTGGCGCTCGCGTACGCCCGCGCGCTCGGCCGGTCCGTGCCGGGCCGCCCGCCGCTGCCCGCCACGTACGCCGACTACGCGGTGTGGCGCGCCGACCGGGACCGGCGCCGCGGCGAGGCGGACCTGGCCTGGTGGACCGCGCACCTGGCCGGCGCGCCGACGGTGCTGGACCTGCCCCGCGACCGGCCCCGCCCAGCAGTGCAGACGTACGCCGGCGCGGAGGCCGCGGTGCGGCTGGACGCCACCGCTGACCGGGACGTGCGCGACCTGGCCGCCCGGCGCGGCACCACAGTCGCGGCGGTGCTGCTGGCCGCGTTCGGCGAGCTGCTGCGCCGGGTCACCGGCGGCGACGAGCACGTGCTCGGCGCGATCGTCGCCGACCGGCGGCTGGCCGCGTTCGACGAGGTGATCGGCTTCTTCATCGACACCGTGCCGGTGCGGGTCCGTTCCGGCGGCGCGAGCTTCGCCGAGCAGGTCGACCGGGCCGCCGCCGAGCTGCACGAGGTCACCGCCCACCCGGGCGCGCCGCTGGAACGCATCGTGGAGTCGCTCGGCGTGGGCCGGGACACCTCCCGTGCCCCGCTGGTGCAGGTGCTGTTCAATGTGCTCAACTTCGCCGCGCCCCGGCTGACGCTGACCGGTCTCACGGCCGAGCCGCTGCCGGTGCCCAAGCCCGGCTCACCGTTCGACCTGACCGTCTACGTGGTGGAGCGCGACGGGCGGGCCGGCGTCGAGGTGGTGCACAACCCGGATCTGTTCGAGGCCGAGCGGATCAGCGCGCTCCTGGCCGACCTGGCCGCCCTGGTCGGCGCGCTCGCCGCCGACCCGCACAGGCCGGCCGCCGAGGTGGCGCCCGAGCTGCCCCGCCCGGCGGTGCGCGTCGCCGCGCTCGGCGCGATGACTGTCGCCACCGCCGAACCGGCCCGCGCGCCGCTGCCCACCGGCTCGGACGCGCTCACCGGCACCGAGGAGCTGATCGCCGGCATCTGGCGCGACGTGCTCGGCCGGGACACCGTCGGCGTCACCGACAACTTCTTCGACATCGGCGGCCACTCGATGGCCCTCGCCGCCGTGTACGCCCGCCTCACCGAGGCCACCGGCCGCTCGATCACCATGCTCGACCTGTTCCGCCACCCGACCGTGCGGGCGCTCGCCGCCAGCCTCGACGGGGCCGCCGACCGGCCGGAACTGGCCCGCGCCGCGCTGCGCGCCGCCGCCCGGCGGGGCCGCGCCCGCCGTACCCCGCCACCACGCCGACCTCACCAGTGACGCGCTCCCTTGTGAACTGAAGGAACCCCCATGCAGAACGACATTCCCGCCGACGACGGCCTCGAACCCATCGCCATCGTCGGGCTCGCCGCCCGCCTGCCCGGCGCGGCCGACGTCGACGAGTTCTGGCGCAACCTGGTCGACGGCGTGGAGTCGACGACCGAGCTGACCCGCGAGGAGCAGCTCGCCCGCGGCGCCCGGCCGGAGGAGGTCGACGACCCGGGCTGGGTCAACCGCGCGCCGCTGGTGGACGGCTACGACGAGTTCGACGCCGGCCTGTTCGGGATGACCGCCCGCGAGGCCGAGATCACCGACCCGCAGCACCGGCTGTTCCTGGAGACCTGCTACACCGCGTTGCAGGACGCCGGCTACGACCCGGGCCGCTACGACGGCGCGGTCGGCGTGTACGCCGGCACCGGCGGCAACACGTACCTGCACCGCAACGTGCTGCGCAACAAGCGGGTCGGCGGGAACCCGCACGGCGCGGTCTCGCTTGCCACCGGCAACTCGCCGAACTACGTGGCCACGAACGTGTCGTACCGGCTGGACCTGCGCGGCCCGAGCATGACCGTGCACACCGCCTGCTCCACCTCACTGGTCGCGTTCCACCTGGCCTGCGAGGCGCTGCGCAACGGCGAGTGCGACATGGCCCTGGCCGGCGGCGTCAACATCGAGCTGCCGCACGTCGGCTACCTCGGCATGGACGGCTTCACCTCGCCGGACGGGCGGTGCCGGCCGTTCGACGCCGCAGCGAACGGCACGGTGTGGGGCAGCGGCGTCGGCGTGACGCTGCTCAAGCGGCTCTCCGACGCGATCGCCGACGGCGACCACATCCGCGCGGTCGTGCTCGGCAACGCCATCAACAACGACGGCGCCGGAAAGGTCGGCTTCACCGCCCCCAGCATCGACGGGCAGACGGAGGCCATCGCCCAGGCCGTCGCGCTCGCCGGCGTCGACCCGCGCAGCATCAGCTACGTCGAGGCGCACGGCACCGGCACCGCGCTCGGCGACCCGATCGAGATCGCCGCGCTGTCCGCCGTCTACACCAGGGACACCGACGAGCGCGGCTGGTGCGGCATCGGGTCGGTGAAGTCGAACATCGGCCACCTCAGCCAGCCCTCCGGCATCGTCAGCGTGATCAAGACGGTGCTGGCGATGGAGCACGGGCTGATCCCGCCGACCATCAACTACGAGACGCCGAACCCGGCCATCGACTTCGCCGACACCCCGTTCTACGTGGCGAACACGCTGACCAAGTGGGACACCGACGGCGGGCCGCGCCGCGCCGGGGTCAGCTCCTTCGGCATCGGCGGCACCAACGCCCACGTGGTGCTCCAGGAGGCGCCCGCCGCGGAGCGGGACGAGCCGCCGGCCCGCCCGGCGCACCTGCTCCAGGTGTCGGCGAAGACCCCGACCGCGCTGGACGTCGCCGTGCGGCGGCTCGCCGAGCACCTGGAGGGCGGCAGCGACGTGGCGCTCGCCGACGTGGCGCACACGCTGCGCGTCGGCCGCCAGACGTACGCCCACCGCGCCGCCGTCGTGGCCGGCGACCCGGGCAGCGCCGCCGCCGCGCTGCGCGAGCGGCGCAAGGGCCACCGGGGCGTCGCCGACGGACCCGCGCCCCGGGTGGCGTTCCTGTTCAGCGGCCAGGGCTCGCAGTACGCCGGGATGGGCGCCGAACTGTACGCCCAGGACCGGGCGTTCGCCGCCGCCGTGGACGAGTGTGCCGACCTGCTCCGGCCCGAACTGGGCCTGGACATCCGGGACCTGATCCTCGGCCGCGACCCGGACGCGGCGGACAAGCTCACCGAGACCCGCTGGACGCAGCCCGCGCTGTTCACAGTCGAGTACGCCCTCGCCGTCGCGTGGCGGGCCGCCGGGGTCGTCCCGGCCGCGATGATCGGCCACTCCATCGGCGAGTACGTGGCCGCCACGCTCGCTGGCGTGCTCGACCTCGCGGACGCGCTGCGGGTGGTGGCCGCCCGGGGCCGGCTGATGCACTCCCTGCCGGCCGGTTCGATGCTGGCGGTCACCCTCGACGAGTCGGCGGTGATCGACCGGCTGCCCGCGGGCCTGTCGGTGGCCACCGTGAACGGCCCCGGCACGTGCGTGGTGGCCGGTGAGACCGCCCTGGTGGAGGAGTTCGCCGCGAGCCTGGGCGGCAAGAACAAGTCGAAGCTGCTGCGCACCTCGCACGCGTTCCACTCGCCGATGATGGACCCGATCCTGGACGAGTTCACCGCGCTGATGGCGACGGTGTCGCTGCGCGCCCCGGCGGTGCCGTTCGTGTCGAACGTGACAGGCACCTGGATCACCGAGGCGCAGGCCACCGACCCGGCGTACTGGGCCGCGCACCTGCGCCGCCCGGTCCGCTTCGGCGCGTGCGTGGCCACCCTGCTCGCCGAGGGCACCTGGGCGCTCGTCGAGTGCGGCCCCGGCCGGCAACTGGCCAACCTGGCCCGGATGCAGATCGCCAAGGCCGCCGAGGCGCAGCGCGCGCTCACCCCGCTGGGCAGCCTGCCCGGTCCGGGCGAGCAGACCGGCGACCTGGCCGCGCTGCTCGGCACGGCCGGCGCGCTGTGGTGCGCGGGCGTGCCGGTGCGGCTGCCGGCCGACCCGGACGCGCGGCGGGTGCCGCTGCCCACGTACCCGTTCGAGCGGCGCCGCTACTGGATCGACCCGGACCCGGAGCAGGGGGTCGCCGCGGCGCCCGCCGAGACCGGCCCCCGTCCGCTGCCGGAGTGGTTCGCGGTGCCGGTGTGGCGCCAGGCCGCCCCGGCCCGCACGGTCGAGCCGCTGGGCCGCTGCCTGGTGCTGGCCGACGGCCCGCGCGGCGAGGCGCTCGTGGCCGCGTTGCGCGCCGCCGGCGACGACCCGGTCGAGGTACGCGCCGGTGAGGCGTTCTCCGCCGGCCCCACCGGTTTCCGGCTGCGCCCGGGCGTACGCGCCGACGCGGAGGCGCTGGTCGCCGCGCTCGGCGCCGACCTGCCCCGCCGGATCGTGCACGCGTTCGCCCTCGACGGCGAGCCGGCCGGCATCGACGCGGCGGCCGCCTGGGCGGCCCAGGAGCGCGGCTTCTTCGGCGTGCTGCACCTGGTGCAGGCGCTCGCCGGCGCCGGTGTGCCGGCCGACGAGGCGGGCGTACGCCTGGACCTGGTCACCGCCGGCATCGGCGACGTACGCGGCGACGACCTCGTCCGCCCCGAGCACGCCACGCTCGCCGGCCTGGCCCGGGTCCTCCCGGCCGAGCTGCCCGGCCTGACCGTGCGGCTGCTGGACACCGACCCGGCCGCGCGCGGCGTGGCCGCCCTGGTCGCCGAGCTGCGCAGCCCGGTCGACGCCGAGCACCCGGAGGTGGCGCTGCGCGGCGACCGCCGCTGGCTCGGCGGCTACGAGCAGGTGAGCGTGGCCGCCGAGGACGAGCCGGGCGTACTGCGCGAGGAGGGCCGCTACCTGATCACCGGCGGTCTCGGCGGCATCGGCGTCACCCTGGCCGAGGACTTCGCCCGCCGGGCCCGCGCCAAGCTGGTGCTGCTGGCCCGCTCCGGGCTGCCCGAGCGGGACGACTGGGACGCGCACCTGGCGGTGCACGGCGGCGCCGACCGGGCCGGACGCGCCATCGCGGCGATCCGCCGGATGGAAGCCGCGGGCGCCGACGTGCTGGTGCTGGCCGCCGACGTCACCGACCCGGACGACCTGCGCCGGGTCCGCGACGAGGCCGAGCGGCGGTTCGGCGGGCTCGACGGCATCGTGCACGCCGCCGGCCTGCCCGGCGGCGGCATGGCCGAGGTCAAGGAGCGCGACGAGGCGCAGCGCGTGCTGGCCCCGAAGCTGGCCGGCACGCTCGCGCTGGCCCAGGTCTTCGGCGACCTGCCGCTCGACTTCGTCGTCCTCTGCTCCTCGATCACCGCGGTGATCGGCGGTTTCGGCCAGGTCGACTACTGCGCCGCGAACAACTTCCTGGACGCCTTCGCGCGTTCCGGGGCCGGGTTCCGTGCCCCCGTGGTGTCGCAGAACTGGGGCGGCTGGGCCGAGGTCGGCATGGCGGTGGAGACCGCCGCGCCGGCCGCGTTCCGGGCCGCCGGGCGGGACACCGTGACCACCGCGCTCACGCACCCGGTGCTGACCACGATGGTCGCCGGGCCGCACGGCACGGTGCTGCACGGCCTGGTCGCGGCCGACACCCACTGGCTGCTCGACGAGCACCGGATCGGCGGGGTGCCGGTGGTGCCGGGCACCGCCCACCTGGAGTCGGTGCGCGCCGCGGTGGCCGCCGCGCTGCCCGCGCCGGGCCCGGACGCCGCTGTCGAACTGCGCGACGTGGTCTTCCTGGAGCCGTTCTCGGTGCCGGACGGCACTGTGGCCCAGTACCGGGTCGAGCTGACCCCGGCCGAGGACGGCACCGACTTCACTGTCGCCAGCCTCGCCGCCGGCCAGGCGCGTACCCACGTGCGCGGCACCGCCGGATGGACCACCGAGGCGGCGCCGCCGGCAGCGGTGCCCGCCGTCGCCGGGCGGCGGGTCGACGACGACGCCTCGTTCGGCCGGGGACGCACCAGCATGCTGACGTTCGGCCCGCGCTGGGCGGCGCTGGCCGAGCACCACCTCGCCGACGGCGAGGAGCTGGCCCGCGTGCAGGCGCCCGCCGCCGCGCTCGGCGATCTGCCCTCGTGGGGGATGCACCCGGCGCTGCTGGACGTGGCCACCGCGTTCGGCCGCGGCCAGGGCTCCGGCACCTACCTGCCGCTGTCGTACGGCCGGATCGTGGTGCGCGGCGCTCTGCCGGCGACGTTCCACAGTCACCTGCGGCACCGGCCCGCCGCCACCGACGAGGTGGTCGCCGCCGACCTGTCGCTGCGCGACCCGGACGGGCGGGAGCTGGTCGCGATCAGCGACTTCGTGCTGCGCCGGGTCGACCAGGGCGCGTTCACCGGCAACCTGGCCGAGTCCCCGGCGGCGGACGCCGACGCCCCGGCGCCGGTGACCGAGGACATCCGCCCGGTCGACGGCGCGGAGGCGTTCCGGCGCAGCCTCGCCGCCGGGCTCGGCGCCCAGGTGGTGATCGCCACCCGCACCGTCGCCGACATCCGGCGCCGGGCCGCCCGGGTCACCACCGACAGCATCGCCGAGGAGACCGGCGCGCCGTCCGGCACGTCGGACGCCACCGGCGGCGGTTCGGCCGCACCAGGCACCGAGCTGGAGAAGACGATCGCCCAGGTGTGGCGCGACGGTCTCGGCGTCACCGACGTCGGCGTGGACGACGACTTCTTCGCCCTCGGCGGCAACTCGCTGGTCGCCGTGCAGCTGATCGCCGCCATGCGCAAGGCGACAGGGGTGCGGCTGCCGATGCGCAGCCTCTTCGAGACCCCCACGGTGGCCGGCCTGGCCGCCCGGATCGAGGAGCTGCGCGCCGAGGCGCCCGCCGACCAACCGGCCGCCCCGGCGGCGATCCCGGCCATCCCGCGGCTGCCCCGCGGCTGACACCCCGACGCAAACAAGGAGACACCGCACCATGAGCGAGACAACCGCGACGCTGCCGGTGGTCGTCGAGAGCGACGGCCGGGCGCTGACCGACCTGATCACCGCCCGGCGCGCCGAGCTGCGGGACACCCTCGTCGCGAGCGGAGGGCTGCTGTTCCGCGGCTTCGACGTGGGCGGCGTGGACGGCTTCGACCAGGCCGTACGGGCCCTGGCCGGCGAGCCGCTGACCTACACCGAGCGCTCCTCGCCCCGGCACTCCATCAAGGGCCGGGTCTACACCTCGACCGACTACCCGCCAGACGAGGAGATCTTCCTGCACAACGAGAACTCGTACCAGGCGCGCTGGCCGCTGACGCTGTTCTTCTACTGCGTCACGCCGCCGGACACCCGGGGCGCCACGCCGCTGGCCGACGTGCGCCGGGTGTACGAGCTGATCGACCCGGCGGTACGCGAGGAGTTCGTCCGCCGCCGCTGGATGCTGGTGCGCAACTTCCACGGCGACTTCGGCACCCGCTGGCAGGAGGTGTTCAACACCGAGAACCGCGCCGAGGTCGAGGCGTACGCGGCGGCGAACGGGATCACAGTGGAGTGGGTCGGCAAGGACGGCCTGCGTACCCGCGCGGTCCGCGACGTGGTGCACCACCGGCCGGGATCGGAGACCCCGCGCTGGTTCAACCACGCCACCTTCTTCCACCTGAGCACGCTGCCGAAGGACTACCAGGAGGGCCTGCTGGCCATGTTCGGCGCCGACGGGCTGCCGTCGAACACCTACTACGGCGACGGCGGCGAGATCCCCGCCGACGTCATGGACCACCTGCGCGCCGCCTACCGGGCGGCCACGGTCCGCTTCGACTACCAGCGCGACGACGTGCTGGTGGTGGACAACATGACCGCCGCGCACGGCCGGGAGCCGTTCACCGGCCCTCGCAAGATCGCCGTGGCGATGGCCGAGCCGCACACCCCCGACAACGCAGGAGCGAACTGACATGGCCGAATCCCGATTCCTTGTCGTCCGCAACGACGAGGAGCAGTACTCGATCTGGTCGGCCGACCGCGAGCTGCCCGCCGGCTGGCACGGCACCGGCTTCGCCGGCAGCCGCGAGGAGTGCCTGGCCCACGTGGACGAGGTCTGGACCGACATGCGTCCCCGCTCGGTGCGCGAGGCCCTCTCATGACGCAGGAGTGGACCTTCCCGGCCTCCTACGCCCAGGAGCGGGTGTGGATGGCCAACCAGCTCGACGCCGGGTCGCCGGTGTTCAACGTGTCCTTCCCGTGGCTGTTCCCGGCCGGCGTGGACACCGGCACGGCCAGTGACGTGGTCAACCGGGTTGTCGCCCGGCACGAGGCGCTGCGTACCCACCTGCGTGTGGACGACGGCGCGCTGGTGCAGGTCGTGCGCGCCCACGAGCCGGCGCCGCTGCCCGTCACCGACGTCACCCACCTGCCCGCCGGTGAGCAGCGAGGCGAGTTCGAGCGGATCCGCGGCGAGATGGCGCGGATGCCGATCCCGCTGGACGCGGCGCCGCTGTGGCGGGCCCGGCTGATCCGCATGGATGAAGGGCTGGCGCTGGCATTCGTGGCGCACCACGCCGTCTTCGACAGCCACTCGGCGGTGCTGTTCCACGGCGAGCTGGTCGCGTTCTGCGCGGCCGCGCGCACCGGCGCCGAGCCCGCCGTGCCCGAGCTGCCCATCCAGTACGCCGACTTCGCGGTCTGGCAGCGCCAGCAGCTCACCGGTGCGGAACTGGACCGGCAGCTCGCGTTCTGGACCGGCCACCTGGCCGGCGCGCCGCCGGTCACCAATCTGCCGCTGGACCGGCCCCGTCCGGCCCAGCTCGGCTTCGCCGGTGACGAGGTGCGCTTCACGCTGCCCGACGGGCTGCTGGACCGCGTCGGCGCGCTGGCCACCGGCGCGCAGGCCACCCCGTACATGGTGCTGCTGGCCGGTTTCGCGGCGCTGCTGTCGCGGGTCTCCGGCGACGCCGACGTGGTGGTCGGCGTCTCCACCGCGGGCCGGGACAACCCGGAGCTGACGCCGCTGATCGGCATGTTCGTCAACCCGGTGGCGCTGCGCTGCGACGTCTCCGGCGACCCGACGTTCGCGACGCTGCTCGGCCGGATCCGCAACGGCCTGATCGACGCCATGGAGCACGGGCAGGCGCCGTTCCAGAAGATCGTCGAGGCGGTCGACCCGCAGCGGGACCCGTCGGTGCAGCCGATCTTCCAGACCGCCCTGAACTGGATCCCGGACTCCGGCCTCGACCCGGTGGAGCTCGGCACCACGAAGGACGACCTGGCCTTCGACATCACCACCGGCGACTGCCGCCTGGTCTACCGCACCGACCTGTTCGACCGGTCCACGGCCGAGACGGTGGTCAGCCGCTACGTGCGGCTGCTCGCCGCCGCCGTCGCCGAGCCGGAGCGGACCGTGGCCGCGCTGCCGCTGCTCACCGACGACGAGCGTGACCTGGTGCTCGGCGCCTGGAACGAGACCGCCCGCGACGTGCCGGCGACCACAGTGGTCGACGAGGTGCAGCGGCAGGCCGCCGCCACCCCGGACGCGGCGGCGCTGGTCAGCGACGGCGTGACGCTGCGCTACGCCGAGCTGAACACCGCCGCGAACCGGCTGGCCCGGCTGCTGGTGGCGCGCGGGGCCGGCCCGGAGACCCGGGTCGCGCTGGCCCTGCCCCGCTCCTGCGACCTCGTCGTGGCGATGCTCGCCGTGCTGAAGGCGGGCGCCGCGTACGTGCCGGTGGACACCACGTACCCGGCCGGGCGGATCGCGTACCTGCTCGAGGACGCCGCGCCCGCGCTGGTGGTGGCCGACCCGGACACCGCCGCCCTGGTGCCCGGCGACGCGCTGGTGCTCGACGGCGAGGTGGGCTCCGACCAGCCCGGCGACGACCTCACCGACACCGACCGGATCGCCCCGCTGCGCCCCGAACACCCGGCGTACGTGCTCTACACCTCCGGCTCCACCGGCCGCCCGAAGGGCGTGGTGGTCGAACACCGGGCGGTGACCGCGTACCTGGCTTGGGCCCGCGCCACCTACCCGGGGCTGGCCGGGGTGACGCTGCTGCACTCACCGGTCTCGTTCGACCTCACCGTCACCGGCCTGCTCGGCACGCTCACCGCCGGCGGCACGGTGCGGCTGGCCGCGATCGACGACCCGGCCGCCCGCGCCGGCGGCCGGCCGGCCTTCCTCAAGGTCACGCCGAGCCACCTGCCGCTGCTCGACGCCGAGCTGTCACCGACGACCGACCTGGTGATCGGCGGCGAGGCGCTGACCGGGGAACAGCTCGCCGCCTGGCGGACCGCGCACCCCGACGTGGCCGTGATCAACGAGTACGGCCCGACCGAGGCCACAGTGGGCTGCGTCGCGGCCCGCATCGCCCCCGGCGAGCCGGTCCCGGTCGGTCCGGTGCCGATCGGCACACCCACCTGGAACACCCGGGCGCTGCTGCTCGACGCCGCCCTGCGCCCGGTGCCCCCGGGCGTGGTGGGGGAGCTGTACGTCACCGGCACCCAGCTCGCCCGTGGCTACCACGACCGGCCCGGGCTGACCGCCGAGCGGTTCCTGCCCTGCCCGTATGGTCCGCCCGGCGCCCGGATGTACGCCACCGGCGACCTGGCCCGCTGGCGCGCCGACGGCACGCTGGACTACCTGGGCCGCCGCGACGACCAGGTCAAGGTGCGCGGCATGCGCATCGAGCTGGGCGAGGTCGAAGCGGCGCTGCTGGCCCACCCGGACGTGCGCGCCGCCGCCGCGGCGGTACGCGCCGACGGCGGCGAGCCGATGCTCGTCGGCTACCTGGTGGGCCCGGCCCACGAGGACTCGGTCCGCGCCGAACTGGCCCGCGAGCTGCCGGCGCACCTGGTGCCGGCCGCCCTGGTCCGGCTGGACACGCTGCCGCTGACCCCGAACGGCAAGCTGGACCGCGCCGCGCTGCCCGCCCCGGCGGCGGCCGAGCCGGCCCAGGACAGCTACGTCGCGCCCCGCAGCGAGGCCGAGGCCCTGGTCGCCGAGGTGTACGCCGACATCCTCCAGGTGGAGAAGGTCGGCGCGCACGACGACTTCTTCGCCCTCGGCGGCAACTCGCTGCGCGGCATGCGGGCGATGGCCCGGATCCGCGCCGAGGTGGACGTCGAGCTGCCCATGCGGGCGCTGTTCAGCAGCCCCGTGGTGGCGGACCTGGCCGCCCAGATCGAACAGCGGATCGCCGCCGAGCTCGACGGGCTCTCCGACACCGAGGTCGCCGCGCTGCTCGCGGCGGAAGAGGGAACCAACTGATGACCGACCTGAAGGATCCGGCCCGCGAGGCGGCCCGGCAGGCGCTGATCGCCCGACGGCTACGCGCCCGCCAGACCGCCCCCGCGGCCCGGATCACCCCTCGCCCGGCCGGCGCCCAGGTGCCGCTGTCCTACGCCCAGGAGCGGGTCTGGTTCATGGACCAGCTCGCCCCGGGCGAGGCGGCGTACCACATCGCGGTGCCGCTGCGGGTGCGCGGGCCGCTCGACGTGGACGCGCTGCGCGCCGCCCTGACCGGGCTCGCCGAGCGGCACGAGTCGCAGCGCACCCGCTTCCCGGCCGACGCCGACGGCCGTCCCACTGTGGTGATCGCGGACACCGCGGACGTGCCGCTGACGGTGGTGGACGCGCCCGACGAGGCCGCCGCGCAGGCGCTGGTCGACGCGGCGGCGGCCGAGCCGTTCGACCTCGCCGACGGGCCGCTGCTGCGGGCGCTGCTGATCCGGCTCGCCGCCGAGGAGCACGTGCTGTTCCTCGCCCAGCACCACATCGTCGGCGACGGCTGGTCGGTGGACGTGCTGCTGCGTGACCTGATCACGCTCTACCGGGGCGGCGAGCCGCCCGCCCTGCCGGTCCAGTACGGCGACTTCGCCGTCTGGGAGGCCCAGGAGCTGGACGGCCCGCAGGCGCGGGCGCACGTCGACTACTGGAAGCAGCGGCTGGCCGGCATCACTCCGCTGGAACTGCCGCTGGACCGGCCGCGCCCGGCCACCCAGACCTACCGGGGTGACTTCGTCGAGTTCCAGCTCGACCCGGCGGCCACCGAGGCGCTCAACACGCTCACCCGCGACAGCGGCGGCACGCTGTTCATGACGTTGCTCGCCGCGTACCAGGTGCTGCTGGCCCGGCACTCCGGCCAGGACGACTTCGCGATCGGCGCCTCGGTCGCCGGCCGGTCCGCGCCGGAGCTGGAGAACCTCGTCGGCATGTTCATCAACATGCTGCCGCTGCGCGCCGACCTGGACGGCGACCCGACGTTCACCGAACTGCTGGAGCGCACCCGCCGCACCGTGCTGGACGGGTTCGAGCACGCCGAGGTGCCGTTCGCCAAGGTGGTGCACGAGCTGGGCCTGCCGCGCGACGTCAGCCGCTCCCCGGTGTTCCAGGCCATGTTCGTGCTGCAGAACTACGAGATGGGCCGGTTCACCGGCGTGTCCCGCACCGACGAGGTCACGTTCACCTGGACGCCGATGGAGTTGCGGGCCACCCGCTTCGACTTCGAGCTGCACGCGGTCGAGACCGTCGACGGGCTCTGGGGCAAGCTGGTCTTCAACACCGACCTGTTCGACCGGGCCACCGTCGAGCGGATGGCCCAGCGGTGGACCGCGCTGCTGGACGCGCTCGTCGCCGCGCCGGACACCCCGGTGTCCCGGTTGCCGCTGCTGCCCGCCGCCGAGCGGGAACTGCTGGCCGCCTGGAACGACACCACAGCCGACTTCCCGCGCGCGCAGACGCTGCACGGCCCGATCGAGGAGCGCGCCGCCGCCAACCCGGACGCGGTGGCCGTCACCATCGACGGGCACAGCCGCACGTACGCGCAGCTCAACGCGCAGGCCAACCGCGTCGCGCACCGGCTGCGCGCGGCCGGCGTCGGCCCGGAGACCCTCGTCGGGGTCTGCGCGGAACGCTCGGTGGAACTGGTCGCCGGGCTGCTCGGCGTGCTCAAGGCCGGTGGCGCGTACCTGCCGCTGGACCCGGAGTACCCGGCCGACCGGCTCGCGTTCATGGTCGGCGACGCGGACGCGCCGGTGGTGCTGGTCCAGTCGCACCTGCGCGACGTCCTGCCGGACACCGGCGCCACGGTGCTCGAACTGGACGACGCCGCGGTCTGGGCCGGCCAGCCCGAGACCGACCCGGTGCCCGCCGCCGGGCCGGAGCACCTGGCGTACGTCATCTACACCTCCGGCTCCACCGGCCGCCCGAAGGGCGTGCCCAACACGCACCGGGGCATCGTCAACCGGCTCGACTGGATGCAGAAGACGTACCGGCTCGGCGCCGACGACGCGGTGCTGCAGAAGACGCCTGCCAGCTTCGACGTGTCGGTGTGGGAGTTCTTCTGGCCGCTGCGCGCCGGCGCCCGCCTCGTGCTGGCCAAGCCCGGCGGCCACAAGGACGCCGGCTACCTGCGCGACCTGCTGGTGTCCGAGCGGATCACCACCGCCCACTTCGTACCGTCGATGCTGACGGTCTTCCTCGCCGAGGACGGGGTGGAGGCGGCGACCGCGCTGCGCCGGGTGATCTGCTCCGGCGAGGAGCTGCCGCTGGCCTCGGCTGTCGACTTCACCGCCCGGCTGCCCTGGTGCGGCCTGCACAACCTGTACGGCCCGACCGAGGCGGCGATCGACGTGACCGCCTGGGCGTGCGAGCCGGACCGGCTCGCGGAGGTGACGAGCGTGCCGATCGGCGCGCCGATCGCCAACCTGCGGCTGCACGTGCTCGACCCGTCCGGTGCGCAGTGCCCGGTCGGCGTGGCCGGTGAGCTGCACATCGGCGGTGTCGGGCTGGCCCGCGGCTACCACCGCCGGCCGGCGCTGACGGCGGAGAAGTTCGTCCCCGACCCGTTCTCCGGCGAGCCGGGCGCCCGCCTCTACCGCACCGGCGACCTGGCCCGCTGGGTGATCGGCCCGGACGGCGCCGGAGTGATCGAGTTCCTGGGCCGCATCGACCACCAGGTCAAGCTGCGCGGCCTGCGCATCGAGCTGGGCGAGATCGAGAGCGCGCTGCGCGAGCAGCCGGGCGTCACCGAGGCCACGGTGATCGTCCGCGAGGACAGCCCGGGCGACAAGCGGCTCACCGCGTACCTGGTGGGGGCGGCCGAGCACACCGCGTTGAAGGCGGCGCTGAAGGACACGCTGCCCGAGTACATGGTGCCGGCCGCGTTCGTCACGCTCGACGCGCTGCCGCTGACCCCCAACGGCAAGCTGGACCGCAAGGCGCTACCGGCGCCGGTGGTCACCCGCGAGGCGTCTGTGGCGCTTGTCGAGCCGCGCGACGACACCGAGCGGGCGCTCGCCGCGATCTGGTCCGAGGTGCTCGGCGTGGACACGCTCGGCATCGACGACGACTTCTTCGACCTGGGCGGGCACTCGATGCTCGCCACCCAGGTGGTCGCGAAGATCCGCAAGGCGGAGCTGGGCGGCCGGGCGGTCGGCGTGATGGACCTGTTCCAGCAGCGCACCATCCGCGACCTGGCCGCGTTCATCTCCGGTGACGCCGCCCAGGAGGGGCCGCGCCGGCTGCTCTACGAGCTGACCAAGCCGATCCCGGCGGCGAAGCGGGTGCTGACGTACGTCTGTGTGCCGTACGGCGGCGGCAGCGCCATCGTCTACCAGCCGCTGGCCGACGCGCTGCCGGCCGGGCACGCGCTGTGGTCGCTGGCCATCCCCGGCCATGACGTCGGCCTCACCGAGGACGCGCTGCCGTTCGAGGAGCTGACCAGCCGGGTCGCCGACGAGATCCTGGAGCGGGTCGAGGGGCCGATCGCCCTGTACGGCCACTGCGGCGTGGGCAGCGCGATCGTCGCCGAGGTGGCCCGCAAGGTCGAGGCGGCCGGCCGGGCCCTGGAGGCCGTCTACATCGGCGCGATGTTCCCGTTCGCCCGCCCCAAGGGCGTCTTCTCGGCCGCCCGCAACAAGCTGGAGCAGCTGCGCAGCAACAAGCACTACGCGAGCTGGCTCAAGTCGATGGGCGTGGACACCGACGAGCTGGACCCGGAGCAGGCCGACCGGATCATCAGCAACATGCGGGCCGACTCCCGCGCCTCGGAGGAGTACTTCACCCGGCTGCTGGACCAGCAGGCGACGAAGCTGCGCGCGCCGATCGTCTCGGTGGTCGGCTCGGAGGACCCGGTCACCGACTACTACCGCGAGCGGTACACCGAGTGGCAGTTCCTCAGCGACACGCTCGGGCTGGTCGTGCTCGACCAGGCCGGCCACTTCTTCCTCAAGTACCGCGCCGGGGAACTGGCCGAGATCGTCAGCCAGACACATCCCGCCGTGACGGCCGGCGACGTCAGCGCGCTGACGCCGGAGGCCCGGGGTGAGGACGCCGGCTGGGCGGTGGCGGACACGCTGCGCGTGGGCGTGACCCGCAAGGTCAGCACCGCGGTCAAGCCGAGCATGGGCCGCTTCCTGGCCATCACTGTCGGGCAGCTCGTCTCCAGCACCGGATCGGCGCTCACCGCGTTCGCGCTGCCGATCTGGCTGTTCAACCGCACCGGCTCGGTGGCGAACCTCGGCCTGCTCTGGGCGCTCGCGCTGATCTGCGGCGTGCTCATGCTGCCGGTGGCCGGCGCGCTGGTCGACCGGGTCAGCCGGCGGCGGATCATGATGACGGCCAGCTGCTTCGCCGGATCCGTCCAGCTGGTGCTGGCCGCCCTGCTGTGGACCGACAACCTGGTGCTCTGGCACATCTACATGCTGGTGGCGCTGAGTTCGGTGGCCGGGTCGTTCCAGCGGATCGCGTTCCAGTCGGCGGTGCCGCAACTGGTGCCCAAGCGCTACCTCGGGCACGCCATGGGCATCACCCAGCTGTCCACCGGTGTGGCCACGCTGCTCATGCCGGCGTTCGCGGCCGGCCTGCTCGCCACCATCGACCTCAAGGGCATCCTGCTCGTCGACGTGGCCAGCTACGTGCTCGCGGTGCTCACCCTCGCCGTGGTCCGCTTCCCGGACATGCTCGGCTGGCGGCCCCGGGAACGGCTGCTCGTGGCCATCGCCAACGGGATGCGCTACTCCTGGCGGCACCGCGGGTTCCGGCTGATGCTCGGCTACTTCGCGCTGGGCAACATCTTCCTGGCGCCCGCGCTGGTGCTCATCACCCCGCTCGTGCTGTCGTTCGGCAGCCCCACCCAGGTCGCCCAGGTCGCGCTGGCCGAGGCGGTCGGCGCGGTGCTCGGCGGCGTGCTGATGTCGCTGTGGGGCGGTCCGCGCAAGCGCCGGATGATCGGCGTGCTGATCGGCAACCTGGGCACCGCCATCGGCTGCATCCTGATCGGCCTGGACGCGTCGGTGGCGATGATCTGCGTCGGCTTCTGCTGGCTGGCCATGTCGATGACCACCGCGCAGTCGATCTACGCGACGATCGTGCAGGTCAAGGTGCCGCAGCGCTTCCACGGCCGGGTGTTCAGCCTCAACCAGACCATCTCCTGGTCCACGCTGCCGATCGGGTTCGCGCTGCTCGCGCCGGGCGCCACCGCGCTGTTCGAGCCGATGCTCGCACCGGGCGGGTCGCTGGCCGGCACTGTGGGCGCGGTGATCGGCACCGGACCGGGCCGGGGCATCGGCTTCGCGTACATCTGTTTCGGCGCGGCGCTGGTCCTGGTCACGCTCGGCGGGTTCGCGATCCGCCTGCTGCGCCGCTTCGACATCGAGGTGGAGGACTCCCTGCCGGACGACCTGATCGGCGCCCAGGAGCGCGAGAAGCGCCTGGCCGCCAAGGCCGAGGAGAAGGAACTCGTCTCGGTCTGACCCTGTCGATCAAGGAGTTCGTGTCGGTTCCGGGCCTCCCGGCCGGCACGAACTCCTTACCAGCGGTGGCCCTCCGGGGCCGGATCCGGCTCCGCCCACCCGTCGGTGCGCCGGGGCTGCACGATGAGCAGCGCCACCAACAGGTGGGGGATGGCCACCGGCACCGCCGCCCTCGCACCGGCCGCGGCGAACACGAACAGCGGGAGCGGCACGCCGAAGAGCAGGATCGCAGCCAGCCTGAACCAGTACCACCGGACGCGGGACAGCAGGCGCAGCACTCCCAGGCAGCCTGCGGCCAGAGCGGTCACCATCACCCCACCGGGGCTGAGGAGCACGGACGGCAACTCGGTGAGGGCCCGGCGGAGAGCCTCGACGCGGCCGCCGGCCGGGGCCGGCTCCCACAGCAGGGGGACCACGACGGCGACACCGAGGTAGAGCAGCAGGTGGATGCCGACCCAGAGAGGGGCGGGCAGGGCAGCGAGAGCGTGGATCGGTCGCCGGCGAGACGCATCGACGTTCACGGCGCGAGCGTAGCCGGAATCCGGCGGTGTGCGGTTAGCCTCGACACCATGATCGACGAGTTCACCGACGGGTTGCTGGGGGAGGTGACCCGCCTCGATCCGTGTGTGGCGGTGGTCGAGGCCGGTGAGCAGGACGTCGACGGGCTCACCGACTACAGCCCGGAGGGTCACCAGGCCCGCGCCGATCTCGCCGCGCGCGCCCTGCGCCGGATCGAGGCGCTGCCCGCCAGGAGCCCGCTGCACGAGCACCTCGCCGAACGGCTGCGCGCCCGGATCGCCTTCCACACCGCCGGGGAGGACCTGCGGGAACTGCACGTCGCGGCCACCGGCCCGCTCCAGCTCATCCGCCAGTGCGTCGAGTCCACGGTGCCGGGCCGCGACGCCGGGCGCGCGGCCCACGAGGACGGCTGGGCCCGCGTGGGCGCGCGCCAGGCCGCGATCCCGGCATCCCTGGACGGGTACGCCAGGAGTCTGCTGGTCGCCGCCGAACGCGGTCACCTGCCCACGCGACGCCAAGTGGACCTGGTGACGCAGCGCTGCCGCAACTGGATCGACGAGGACACGGCGCTCGTGCAGCGCTACGGCGACGGCCCGCAGCGCCCGTCGTTGCAGGCGGCGGCGCGGGACGCGCGGGAGGCGTACCGGAGGTTCGCCACGACGCTCACCGCGGACCTCGCGCCGCTCGCGCGCGACGACGAGGCGTTCGGCCCGGCGCGGTACGCCCTCTGGGTGCGGACGTTCCTCGGCATGGAACCGGACCTGCGCGAGCTGTACGAGTGGGGCTGGGACGAGTTCACCGCGACCGAGGCGCAACTGGTCGCGGAGGCGAAGACGCTGGGCGGGACCGTGCCCGAGGCGCTGGACCGGCTCGGCCGTCCCGACGCGCCCGGCACCATGCACAGCCGGGCCGCGTTCGGCGCGTGGTTGCAGGAACTGCTGGAGGCCACCACCGAGCGGCTCCACGGCACGCACTTCGACATCCCCGCGCCGCTGCGCCGCGTCGAGTCGCGCATCACCGCGTCAGGTGGCACCGCCTACACCGCGCCGTCGCGGGACCTGACGCGGCCGGGCCGGGTCTCGTGGCTGCTGCCCGCGGGCCAGGAAAGCTTCCCCACCTGGTGGGCCTACAGCACCGCGTACCACGAGGGCGTTCCCGGCCACCACCTGCAACTCGGCGCCGAGGCGTGCCGGGGCGGTCCCGGGCAGCGGTTGAACCTGCTCGGCGGGCTCTCCGGCGCCCAGGAGGGCTGGGCGCTGTACGCCGAGCGGTTCATGGACGAGCTCGGGCTCTACGAGCAGCCCGGCGCCCGGTTGGGACACCTGTTCATGCAGTTGCTGCGGGCGGCGCGGGTCGTGCTCGACATCGGCTTGCACCTGCGGCTGCCGATGCCGTCCGCCGACGGCGCGCCGTGGACGCCGGAGTCCGCGCTGGACCTGCTGCGCGACCGCTGCCACCAGGGGCCGTACGCGCCCCTGGAACTGGCCCGGTACCTGGGCCGCCCCGGGCAGGCGCTCACCTACAAGGTGGGGGAGCGGGTGTGGCGCGACGGCCGCGCGGCGTTCCCCGGCGACCGGCGGGCGTTCCACAGCCACGCCCTGGCGCTCGGCTCGCTGGGACTGGACCAGCTGGCGAGGGCGCTTCCCGCCTATCCGGCCTCGTCGGCGGGCAGCTCCTCCGGGTCGGCCACCCAGGCGGAGTAGACCGGCAGGGCGTGCCAGGGGCCACCGGCCGCTTCGGTGGTCACCGCGACCACCGCGTACGGATGACCGAAGCGCAGCTCGGCGACGCGGGCGACACCCTCCGGCGGCAGCGCTGTCGCCCGGCCGAACGCGGTCACCGCGGCGGCCTCGAAGCCGTAGCGGCCGAACCGGGCAACCGCCGACTGCGCGGCGTCGAACCCCGGCCCGGCCAGTCCCAGCAGCCGGCCCAGCGCCCGCGCCGCCGCGTCGAAGCCGAACCCGGCCCCGGTCAGGTCGTGCCGGCTCTGCGCCGACCAGCACGGCAGCACCGCCGTCGCGCGTTCCTCCCGGCCGTCGTCCGCGTACGTCCGGGTCGGCTCCTCCCGCAGCGTCCACAGCGGCGTCTCGCCCAGCGGCAGGTCGAACAGCGAGCGGCGCCCCGGGTCCGGCGCCGTGGCGGCGGCCACGGCCAGCTCCTGCGCGGCGGCCAGCACGTCGGCGGCCGGAACCTGCGGCGCGGCGGCCACCGACAACACGAGCATCCCGGCGCCGTCGTCGCCCTCGGCGGCCGGGACCGCGTGCACCGCCACCTCGCCGGCCCGGTCGGTGGCCGCCACCCAGCAGCGGTGCCCGAACGGCGGCGTGCGCAGCACCCGGCTCAATCGGCTCGACCAGGCGCTGCCCGAGCCCAGTTCCGTGCCCGGGGCGGTGTCGAACGGGTCGGCCCACGACACCCGGGTGGCCAGCGCGTTCGCCAGGACCAGCAGCGTGTCCGCGGCGACGTCGAGCGGGAACCGCTCGATCAGCCCGCCGGTACGCTCCCGCGCCCAGGCGTCGAGCGCCGCCTGGTCGGGCAGCGCGCCGCGTTCGGTGTCCTCCGGCAGGGCGGCCCGCCACGCGGCCAGCTCCGCCATCGGCGTGCGCTCCCACAGCGCGGTGGCCGCGGCGACCATCGGGTGCGGCGCGGCGAGCAGCGCCCGCGCCTCGGCGGCGGCGTCGTCCGGGTCGAGGCCGAGCGCCCCGGTCAGCGCCGCACGGTCCTGCCCGGTGGCGGTCGGGCCGGTCAGCGCCAGCAGCAGCCATGCGCCGAGCGGCGAGGCGACGTGGTGGGTGTCACCGGCGGCGCGGTGCAGCCGCTCGGCGTAACGGGCCAGGGATGCGCGCAGGGGAGTCACGGCTCCACTCTGCCCGCTCGCGCGCCGCGTGGCACGCCCGCGCTCAGGACCACAGTTCGAACGGCTCGTCGATCTCCTCGCCGGCCAGGAACGCGGGCAGCAGCTCCGGCAGCCGCCCGGGATAGCAGCGCGGCCGCTCGGCGAGCACCTCGGCCAGCGGCCACCAGCGGAACCCGAAGTAGTCCTCCACCTCGTAGTCCAGCCGCAACGCCTCGTCCACGTCCGGCCCGGGGCCGGGCAGCCGTACCGCCACGATCACCTCGTCCTGGAGGTGCCGGCGCTGCCGGTGCCGGAAGCTGGCCCGGCGCCGCCACGTCGGCGCGCCCACCTCGTCGGGGCCGATGGCGATGCCGGTTTCCTCGCGCAGTTCGCGGACCGCCGCCTCCCGGTACGTCTCACCCGGGTCCAGGCCGCCGCCGGGCAGCTCCCACCACACGCCGAGGTCGGGGTGGTCCGGGTCGCGGGTGTGGAACAGCAGCAGGCGGTCGGCGGCGTCGAGCACGACCAGCCGAACCGCGCTGCGCTCGAACACCGGCAGATCGTCAGGTAGCTGCACGCCCCCAGCGTAAGGAAGGGCCCCTTATTAACGCCTCCGGTAGTAGAAGGGCCCCTTATTAACAGCGCGCCTCGCGGCGCCGCGCCGCGCCGGAACCGCTCAGCCGGCGTCGACGATCCGGGCCACGTCGGGCGGCAGCGGGTACGGCCGCTCCACCGGCACCAGCGCCGCCGCGCCGACCTCGTCGCCGTCGGTGAGTCGACCGTGCACGGACCGGGCCAGCCCGGTGACGTCGGTGAGCCCGAGGACCCACTCGTCGACGTACCGGTGGACCGCCTCGCCGGACAGCCCGACCTGCAGTGAGCGGTACGGCAGCGGCGCCAGCCGCAACGAGCGTTCCGGGTCCCACTGCACCCGCACCGGGCTGACCCGCAGGCCGCGCCGCCATGCCTCCCGGTCCGGGTGCAGGCGGGGGGCGTAGCTGCTGAGGCAGGCGTGCCGCAGGGCCCACTCGAAGCCGGCCCGGCTGATGTCGACCGCCAGCACCCGTTCCTGGCCCGGCTTGAGCGCCCAGCCGCAGCGGTACATCATCCAGCGGAACGACGGCTTGATCCAGGTCATCCGTTCCCGTTTGAACGGCGGCACGAACCGGCCCGCGCGCAGCGCGGCGTCGGCGATCTCCGGCGGGTACGCCTGGTAGACGGTGACGGCGTCCGCGGTGAACGCGGCGCGGATCTGGTGGCGGGGCACTGTCACCGGCGCATGATGGCACCGCCTACCCGACCCGGCGACCCGATTCCCGGGCGGTCGCACCCCGGCCGATAGGCTGCCCGCCGTGGCAGGTCTGTTGAAGAACGTGGCGTCGCGGCTCGGCCGGATCACCCGGGGCGTGCCCGCCCCGCCCCGCACGGGCGGGCCGATCCCGGCCCAGGTCGCACGCCGCCGCCAGGTCAGCGCGCTGCAGCGCCGCGAGTTGTCGTACGCGCCGGAGCCGGACGGCCAGGCCGACCCGGGCGAGATCGTCTGGACGTGGGTGCCCTACGAGGACGACCCCCGCCAGGGCAAGGACCGCCCGGTGCTGGTGGTGGGGCGGCACAGCCGCACGTTGTTCGGGCTGATGCTGTCCAGCCAGAGTGACCGGGACGGTCAGCGGCACTGGCTGGCGCTCGGCCCGGGGGAGTGGGACCGGGACAACCGGCCCTCCTGGGTGCGCCTGGACCGGGTGCTCACCATGCGCGAGGACAGCATCCGCCGCGAGGGCGCGGTGCTGGACCGGCCGCGGTTCGACCGGGTCGGGCAGGCGCTGCGCGCCGGCTACGGCTGGCGCTGACCGCGCGGGTCAGTACTCCGCGACGAGCTGGCGGGGCGGCCGGGCCGCGCCGAGCGTCTTCGCCTCGTACATGGCGGCGTCGGCGCGGCACAGCGCGTCGGTGAGCTGCGTCGGGCAGTGCACCGGCGCCAGCCCGACCGAGGCGGTGACCTGGATGCTGCGCCCGCCCAGCGGGATGGGCGCGGCGAGCGCCTCGCAGAGCCGCCGGGTGGCGTGCTCGATCCACCGGCGGTCGGCCGTGGGGCTGGCCAGCAGGCCGGCGAACTCGTCGCCGCCGAGGCGGGCCACCAGGTTGTTGCCGGCGAACGCGGCGAGCCGCTGCGCGACGCTGATCAGCACCTGGTCGCCGGCGGCGTGCCCGTAGCGGTCGTTCACCTGCTTGAAGTTGTCGAGGTCGAGGACGACGGCGACCAGTGGCTGGCCGGCCGGGTCGGTCAGCAGGGTGGCGGCCAGCCGGAAGAACGCGCGGCGGTTGGGCAGCCCGGTGAGCGGGTCGTGGCTGGCCGCGTGCCGTTCGGCGGCCAGTTCGGCCTGGAGCAGCTCGATTTCGGCCTCGGCGCGTACGGCGCGACGGCGCAACTGCCAGGCCGAGATCAGGGCGCCGGCGGCGGATATGCCGGAGGCGACGGTCATCGGATCCGGCACGCGCGTCCTCCTCACCGCAGTCCCCTAGCCGCGCGCGGCGGCATCCGGAGGCCGGGTTCGGGTCACCGAATGTGAGCGACCCGGCACACCGTACGTTTCGGCTATCATGCTCTCCGTCCATTGCAGATGCAATAGCAGATGCACGTGCATCTCACTCCTCAGTCGACAGACGTCGCCACCCACCGCTCCTCCCCGCGGCCTCGGCTGGCTCATCCCGAAGGACGCCCATGCAACAACCCCCGAACGGTGTGCCCGTACCCGAGCTGCCCCCGATGCGCTGGTCGAAGAGTCGTCGCAGCAACCCCAGCGGCAACTGCGTCGAGTTGGCCGAGCTGCCCGGCGGCACCGGAATCGCGGTCCGAAACTCCCGGCACCCGGAGGGCCCGGCGTTGATCTACACAGTGGACGAGATCGCCGCCTTCGTGCTCGGCGCGCGCGACGGCGACTTCGACCACCTGATCCCGCCGTCCCGCACACGGGACTGATTCGTCGCTCCGAAGGAGTTCACCTCACTGTCAGTTCATGGCATGCTTACTCGTCGGCCGGGACGGCACCCGGCCGGGGCAGTCGGGATGCGAGGGCGGTCAGGTGGCGACGGTGCCCGTCGAGGGTGGTCCGACAAGCGGGCCCACCGTGCTGCGCATGTTGCTCGGTGGGCAGCTGCGGCGGCTGCGTGAGGGGGCCGGGGTCAGCCGGGAGACGGCCGGCTGGGAGATCCGCTCCTCCGAGTCGAAGATCAGCCGGATGGAGCTGGGCCGCGTCGGCTTCAAGGAGCGCGACGTGGCCGATCTGCTCACGCTCTACGGCGTCACCGACGCCGCCGAGCGCGAGGCGCTGCTCAAGCTCGCCCGGGACGCGAACAGCCCGGGCTGGTGGCACCGCTACGGCGACGTGCTCCCCGCGTGGTTCCAGGCGTACCTGGGCCTGGAGGCCGCCGCCGCGCTGATCCGCACGTACGAGGTGCAGTTCGTGCCCGGCCTGCTGCAGACCGCCGCGTACGCCCGGGAGGTGATCCTGCTCGGGCACCGCAGCGCGTCGGCGGCGGAGCTGGACCGGCGGGTGGAGCTGCGGATGCAGCGCAAGGAGCTGCTGCGCCGCAGCAACCCGCCGCAGTTGTGGGCGGTGCTCGACGAGGCGGCGCTGCGCCGCCCGATCGGCGGAACCGCGGTGATGCGCGAGCAGTTGGACGCGCTGATCGAGGCGACCGCCGCGCCGCACGTACGGCTGCAGATCGTCCCGTTCTCCGCCGGCGGGCACGCCGCGGCCAGCGGCGCCTTCAGCATCCTGCGCTTCGGCGACGCCGACTTGCCGGACATCGTCTACATCGAGCAGCTGACCAGCGCCATCTACCTGGACAAGCGCGACGACCTCGACTTCTACGCCGAGGCGATGGAACGGCTGTGCGTGGAGGCCGCACCGCCGGAGCGCACCCGTGAGCTGCTGGCCCGCCTTCGCGACGAGCTGTACCCCGCCTGACCGGCCCGGCCCCGGGCAGTAGCATGATCCGCACCGGAGACAGTGGACTGTGGCACCCGAGTCGTGGAGGCGGCCTTGACCAGCGACGCACCAGGGACGGCGCCCGGTTCGGGGCCGCTCGGCGACCGGATCGACACGACCGTGGCGCACCCCGCCCGCCGGTACAACTACTGGCTCGGCGGCAAGGACAACTTCCAGGCCGACCGTGACTCCGGCGACGCCATGGCGGCACGCTTCCCGACCATCCGGATCAGCGCGCTGGAGAACCGGCGGTTCCTGCGCCGCGCGGTGCGTCACCTGGCCGGTGAGGCGGGCATCCGGCAGTTCCTGGACATCGGCACCGGCATCCCCACCGCCGACAACACCCACGAGGTGGCGCAGGCGATCGACCCGCGCGCCCGGGTGGTGTACGTCGACAACGACCCGATCGTGCTGGCCCACGCCCGCGCGCTGCTCACCAGTTCGGCTGACGGCGTCACCGCCTACCTCGACGCGGACCTGCGTGACCCGGAGCGGATCCTGGCTCACCCCGATCTGCGCCGCACGCTCGACCTGTCGCAGCCGGTGGCGCTGATGCTGCTGGCGGTGCTGCACTTCGTGCCCGACGGCGAGGACCCGTACGCGATAGTCGACACCCTTCTCGACGCGCTGCCCCCGGGCAGTTACCTGGCCGCCTCGCACGCCACCCACGACTACCTTCCGGCGGAGGTGGCCGCCGAGGCGAAGGCGGCGGCCCGGGGCGGTGGCCCGCACGGCGTGATCAACCTGCGCAGCCGGGAGGAGGTCGTGCGCTTCTTCGACGGCCTCGAACTGGTCGAGCCGGGCGTCTGCTCGGTGGCCGAGTGGCACGCCGACGGCGAGCCGGAGCCGCGGCCGTCGGTGGTCGACGTCAGCATGTACGGCGGGGTCGCCCGCAAGCGCTGACGCGGGCGGAAGAACGCCGGAACGGTACGAAACGGGGGGCGCGGGTTGGTGCGGCCGGTGCCGCACGTGGCAGCCTGGTGAATTATGTCGCCGTTCACGCCCGCCCTGCGCCTGCACGACCGCTACGTCCTGCGTGAGCGCATCGGCCTCGGCGGGATGTCCGAGGTGTGGCGCGCCGACGACGAGGTGCTGCACCGTTCCGTCGCGGTCAAGGCCCTCGCCGGGCAGCTCGCCGCCGACCCGCAACTGCGGGCGGTGATCCAGCGCGAGGCCCGCGCGGCGGCGCGGCTCACCCACCCGCACGTGACCCAGGTGTACGACTACGGCGAGGCGACGCTGGACAGCGGCGTCGTGGTCCCGTACCTGGTGATGGAGCTGGTGGAGGGGCAGACGCTCGCCGACCGGCTGGCCGGCGGGCCGCTGGCCTGGCCGGACGCGGTCCGCACGGCCGGGCAGGTCGCCGGGGCGCTGGCCGCGGCGCACCGCATCGGCGTGGTGCACCGCGACATCAAGCCGGCGAACGTGATGCTCACCGAGACCGGCGCGAAGGTGCTCGACTTCGGCATCGCCGCGCCCGCCGGCCCGCACCCGGTCACCGGGCACACCGGCGTGCTGCTGATGGGCACCCCCGCCTACTTCGCCCCGGAACGCCTCGACCCGGGCCCGGCGAACCCGGCCGGCGACGTGTACGCGCTCGGCGTGCTGCTGTACCGCAGCCTCACCGGCCGGGCCCCGCTGCCGGTGCGCAGCTGGGACGACGTGCTGGAGGTGCGGCGCAACCGGTCGCCGGTGCCGCCGCCGCGGGTGCCCGGCCTGCCGCCGGAGATCGCCGATCTGGTGCTGGCCTGCCTCGCGGCGGACCCGCAGCGGCGGCCCACAGCGGCCCGGCTCGCCGAGCGGCTCGGCGCGGGCCGCCCGGCGGATCCGCCGACCGCGATCCTGCCCACCGTGGCGCCGGTGGCGCATTCGCCCACCCTGGTCGAGCGGGTTCCGGCCGCCACGGCCCGCCCGGTAGCGCCGCGGCGTCCCGTCGCGCCGCCGCGCCCGGCCGTCTCCTCGAACCGGCTGTTCGGGCTGCTCGTCGCCGGTGCCGTGGTGCTGCTGCTCGCGGTGGTCGGCTCGCTGCTGTGGGGCGACGGCTCCGGCGCACCGCCGGCCGCCGCGCCCACGGCCGGCCCGTCGACGCGCGCGGCCGAGCCGCCCGCGCCCGAGCCCAGCAGCGCGGCGCCGCCGTCGACGGCGCCCGAGCCGGTGACGCTGCGGCAGCTCGGCGACCGGTTCGACGAGTTGCTCGACCGGGCCGAGTCGATCGGGCTGATCGACGGCAAGACCGCCGACGACCTGCGCAAGAAGGCCGCCGAGCTGGAGCGGGGCAAGCCGAAGGACCGGGAGAAGCGGGTCGAGGACCTGCGCGAGAAGATCGAGGACGCCGCCGAGGACGACAAGATCGATCGCGTCACCGCCGCCGGGCTGCGCAAGCTGCTCGACGGCTACGAGCGGCTGCGCGGCGGGGACGAGGGCTGAGGCGCCCGGCCGTCTCTCGTCCTCAGTGCAGGGTTCCGGTGACCACCTCACCGGCATCCGCGCCGGCGCGGACCACCGGCTCACCCGCCGGTGACCAGATCCCCGAACCGCCTGCGGCGCGCGCGTACCCGCCCCCTGTCGACCCGGCGAAACTCGCCGTCGCCACCCACACGCCGTGCGCGGCGGCGACCCGGCGGGCCCGTTCCTCCGGCACCGCCGCGTCGTCGGCGGACTCCAGCACCCCGGCCAGGTAGGCGTCCGCGCCGAGCGCCACAGTCGCCGCCGCGTGCTCCGGCGTGCCGGTGTCCTTGCAGACCGCCAGGCCCAGCCGCCAGCCGTCCACATCGAGCACCGCCGGCTCCCGGCCCGGCCGCATGTGCTGCGGCTCCGCTCCACCCAGGCACATCTTCCGGTACGCCACCCGCACGCCCTCGCCGTCGACCGCGAGCACCCCGATGTGCGGCCCGGGCACCGGCGCGCCGGCCAGCGCCAGCGTCCCGGTCTCGGCGCACGCCGCGCGCAGCGGCGCGAGCCGGGGATCGTCCGGGTCCAGCGGCGCGGCCGTCAGTTCGTACCCGGTCAGTGACATCTCCGGGAAGACCACCACCCGGGCCGACGCGGCGCGCACGGCGTCGGCGTGCCGTGCCGCGTTGCCCTCGACGTCGTCGGAGAGGGTGAGCGGCTGGGCGACCGCGATCCGCAACGGCGTACGCATGCCGCACACGATAATGGTTCCCATCACGCGTGGCCGTCCACGGCTTCGCCCCGTAACGTTGGTCGGATGATCGGAAACGCACAGCTGCTCGCCGGCCACCGGGTGAGCGCCGCGCGGGCGGCAGAGCCGTCCGGCGACGGGGTGACCGGGTGGGTCACCGGCCTGATGGAACGGCTCGGCGGTCCCGGCGCCGGGCTCGCGGTGGCGCTGGAGAACCTGTTCCCGCCCATCCCCAGCGAGGTGATCCTGCCGCTGGCCGGCTTCACCGCGAGCCAGGGCCGGATGAGCCTGGTCGGTGCGATCGTCTGGACCACACTCGGGTCGATCGTGGGCGCGCTGGCGCTCTACTACATCGGCGCGGCGCTGGGGCGGGACCGGATGCGCGCCCTCGCCGCGCGGCTGCCGCTGATCAAGCTGGAGGACGTGGACCGCACCGAGGCGTGGTTCCTGCGCCACGGCGTCAAGGCGGTGTTCTTCGGCCGGATGATTCCGATCTTCCGCAGTCTCATCTCCATCCCGGCCGGGGTGGAACGGATGCCGGTGCCGGTGTTCCTGCTCTACACCGCGCTGGGCAGCCTGATCTGGAACACCACGTTCGTGCTGGCCGGGTACCTGCTCGGTGAGCAGTGGCACGTGGTCGAGGCGTACGCCGGCACGTTCCAGAAGATCGTGATCGTGGCGGTGGTCGCCGGGTTCTGCTGGTTCGTGGTCAGCCGGGTCCGCCGCTCGCGCCGGACCGCCCTCGCGCCGGACCCGACCCCGGCACCGGAGTCGGCACCGGCGCCGGAGTCGGAGTCGGCCCGGCAGGGCACTGTCTACCGGGGCGGCTGGTACGGCCGCGAGGAGGGCTGAACCGGACAGGCCGGATAGAGCGGGCGGGTGCCGGCGCCGGCGGCCCGGGCGGCCTGGTCGCTGAACCGGCAGCCGAAGTCCGGCGCCGCCACCGCTCGCGCGTCGGTGACCGGGTCACCGGCCGGGCGCTTTCCGGTGCGTACCCAGCGGGTCAGGTCGTCCCAGGCGGCGCCGGCCTCGGCCGGGCTGAACTCGCAGTGCTGCGCGGTGCGGACGGCCCGCTGCACCAGCAGCCGGGACCGGCCGTGCCGGGCCACGTCCCGGGCGTACGCCTGCTCCATGCCGAACGGCACGAACAGGTCGCCGAGGCCGTGCAGGCTCAGCACCGGCGCGGTGGGCCGCCCGGCGATCCGGGGCACCTCGGTCAGGGTCGGCGAGAGCCGCTGGCGCAGGTTCTCCGGCGCGACCCGCTGCACCGTGGCGTCGAGGTTCACCGGCTGGTTCGGCGTGTACCTGGTGAACAGGTTCGTGGCGAGCTGACCGGGGCGCCGGGCGGGGGAGCCGTCCGCCTCGCTGACCGCGATGCCGAACAGGAAGTCCTTCCAGACGGCGAACGCGGCGTCGGCGCCCGGCCGGGGCCCGCCGGAGCGCGCCACGGTGACCGCGCGCAGTTGCTTGCCGAGCGCGTTCGTGGTGTCCGGGCCGCCCGGGCTCAGCCCGGCCAGGCCGAGCGTGACCTGGATCCGGGGCACCGCCGAGGTCAGGTAGTCCGGCGGCGTCGGGTACGCGCGCACCCCGGCCAGCGCCTGCGCCACCAGGTTGTAGTCCAGGAAGAAGTCGAACAACTCCTGGTCGCCGAGCACCCCGCACATCGGCAGCGCCCCGGCGTAGTAGCCGGGGTACTGCTCCAGCGAGCGGCCGATGACGTGACCGCCCATCGACACCCCGGCGATCAGCACGCGGTGCGGGCGGCGGACGGTACGGCTGAACAGGTCGGCGAGGGCGCGGGTGCTGCGTACGCCGGAGCGCACGTCGTAGCCGTTGCGGTCGTACGACGACGACGCCCACGCGTACCCCTGCGCCACCAGGCGCTGCCGCAGGTCGAAGCCGGGCGGCTCCGGCGACAGCTCGGTGCCCTGGCCGCGGTAGCCGTGTGCCCACATCACCAGCTCGCCGTTCCAGCGCGCGGGGATCTCGATGACATACCCGGCGTTGGCGTGCACGCCCTGCCGCACGGTGGTGGCGGCCCCGCCGACGACGAGCGGCGGCAGCGGCGGGTTGACGATGGTGTAGCCGGGCAGCGGGCCGCTGCCGTCGTCGCGGCCGGTGGCGGCGGCGGGGGCCGCGCCGGTGAGGCCGAGCGTCAAGGCGAGGGCCATGCCGACGGCGAGCAGCCGGCGGCGGACGGGTGAGGGCTGCATCGCTGCTCCCCGGGGACGGGTGCCACCCCGGGACGGGGGCGACGACGCGGGACGGATGCCTACCGACCGGTAGCGCCCTGAACCTAGGCCGGGCTTCGAGAGCTGTCAATCACTGACCGACCGCTCGGTCAGCGCCCGTCCCGCGTGCCGCTCACACCAGGCCGTGCGCCAGCATCGCCTCGGCCACCCGCCGGAACCCCTGGATGTTCGCGCCGGCCACGTAGTCGCCCGGCAGGCCGAACTCCTCCGCGGTCGCCCAGCACCGGTCGTGCACGTCCCGCATGATCTCGCGCAGCCGCTGCTCCGACTCGCCGAACGTCCACGTGTCGCGGCTGGCGTTCTGCTGCATCTCCAGCCCGCTCACCGCCACGCCGCCGGCGTTGGCCGCCTTGCCCGGCGCGAACCGCACCCCGGCCCGGCCGAGGATCCGCACCGCCTCCGGCGTGGTGGGCATGTTCGCCCCCTCCACCACCGCGACACACCCGCCGGCCACCAGCGCGGCGGCCTCCGCGCCGCCGATCTCGTTCTGCGTGGCGCAGGGCAGCGCCAGGTCGCAGGGCACCTCCCAGACGTTGCGGTCCGCGACCGTGACGGCGTTGCGCGCGTGCTCGGCGTACTCGGCCAACCGTCCCCGGCGCTGCTCCTTCAGCTCCCGCAGCAGCGCCAGGTCGATGCCCTTCTCGTCGACCACGTAGCCGCCGGAGTCGGAGCACGCCACCACCGTGCCGCCGAGCTGGTGCACCTTCTCGATCGCGTAGATGGCGACGTTGCCGGAGCCGGACACCACCACCCGCTTGCCCTCCAGGCTGTCACCCGCCTGCCGGAGCATCTCGTCGGCGAAGAACACCGCGCCGTACCCGGTCGCCTCCCGGCGCGCCTGCGCGCCCCCGTACGCCAGGCCCTTGCCGGTGAGCACGCCCGCGTCGTACCGGTTGGTGATCCGCTTGTACTGCCCGAACAGGTAGCCGATCTCCCGGCCGCCCACCCCGATGTCACCGGCCGGCACGTCGGTCTGCGGGCCGATGTGCCGGTACAGCTCGGTCATGAAGCTCTGGCAGAACCGCATCACCTCGCGGTCGGAGCGACCCTTCGGGTCGAAGTCCGCGCCGCCCTTGCCGCCGCCGATCGCCAGGCCGGTCAGCGCGTTCTTGAAGATCTGCTCGAATCCGAGGAACTTCACGATGCCCAGGTAGACCGACGGGTGGAAGCGCAGCCCGCCCTTGAACGGGCCGAGCGCGCTGTTGAACTCCACCCGGAAGCCGCGGTTCACCCGTACCCGGCCCTGGTCGTCCTCCCACGGCACCCGGAAGATGATCTGCCGCTCCGGCTCGCAGACCCGCTCGACCACCTCGGCGTACTCGGGATGCCGGGCCAGGGCCGGACCGATGCTCTCCAGCACCTCACGGACCGCCTGGTGGAACTCGGGCTCTCCCGGGTTCCGGGCGACCACGCCGGCGAACACCGACTCGACGGTCTCCGGCATCACGGGCACCTCCTCTCGCCTCGCACACCGGCCCTGCGACCGGCGTCGCCCCAGGATACGAACGGTTTGAGCGGTCAGGTTCACTGGTTGCCGTGGACGCCACCATCTGGACAACGGCGCGGGACGCGCGCGCCTGGCTGGACGCCGCGAACGGCCGCGGCGACACCGAACTGACCTGTCGCATCCTCAAGATCGGCGAGGAGGCCGGCGAGGTCGCCGCGGCCTGGATCGGCCTGCTCGGCCAGAACCCGCGCAAGGGCGTGACGCACACCCGCGAGGAGGTGGCCGCCGAGTTGGCCGACGTGGCGTTCACCGCGCTCGTCGCCATCGAGAGCCTCGGCCTGGACGCCCACGCCGTGCTGACCGCGTGCGCCGCCAAGGTGCGCTCCCGTACCGCTGCCGCCCAAGGGGAATGAACCGAGTGGGAAACGGACACGTATGACCCGGTGGGGACCGGCGAGAGGGGACGACCATGACCGCATCCGAGGATGAGCCCGGCCTGACCCGACCCCGCTGGTCCGGCGCGGCCCGCCTGCTGGCCGCCGCCGCCGTGCTGGTGGTCGTGCTCGGCGGGGTGGCCGTGGCGGTGACGCTGTCCAACCCGGGCCGGCTCGGCGTGGTCTTCTCCGGCGGCGCGCCCCCGTCGCCGGCCACCGGCGCCGGAGGTGTGGGCGCGGCCGAGGCCGCCGGGGCGCAGACGCTCGCCGCGCCCCGGGCCGGCCGGCAGCGCGCCGAGTTCGAGCTGACCGACGGCCTGACCCGGTTCACCCTGCGGACCGCCGACCTCGGCGCCGACCTGTACCGCATCGACGTACCCGAGGACGCCGGGGTCACGCCGCGCCCGCTGATGGTCGGGGACCGGGTCCGCCTGCGGATCGAGGAGAACGGCCGCCGGGGGCCGGCCGCCGTCGACGTGGTGCTCAACTCCCGGGTCACCTGGCGGCTGCGGCTCGTCGGCGGCGTCAGCGAGCAGCGGCTCGACCTGGGCGAAGCCCGGCTCGCCGGGATCGACCTGGTCGGCGGCGCCTCGCGTACCCGGCTGCTGCTGCCCCGGCTGAACGGCTCGCTCACCGTCCGGATGACCGGCGGGGTCAGCGAGCTGACCGTCACCGTGCCCGGCGCGCCGCCGGTCCGGGTGCGGGTCGCCGCCGGGGCCGGTTCCCTGACCGTCTACGAGGAGCGGCACGGCGGGATCGCCGCCGGGGACCTGGTCAGCTCACCGGGCTGGGACCGGGCGGCCGACCGGCTCTACCTCGACCTGGCCGCGGGCGCGAACGCGGTGAGCGTCACGGCGGACTGAGCGTACAGTCGGGGTGGTGGACCGCACCGAATCCCTGCCTGCCCAGACGCTTCCGCCCGGCGTCGGCCCGACCGACCCGGGCAGCGTGCTGCTGCCGGGGCACGACGTCCCCCTCGGCCGCTACACCACGGTGCGCCGGCTGCTGCCCCAGCGGCAGCGCCGGATGGTGGGCGCCTGGTGCTTCGTCGACCACTTCGGGCCCGACGACGTCGCCGACCGGCCCGGCATGGAGGTGCCGCCGCACCCGCACACCGGGCTGCAGACCGTCACCTGGCTGCTCGACGGGGAGATCCTGCACCGCGACAGCCTCGGCAACGTCCAGCCCATCCGCCCCGGCCAGCTCAACGTGATGACCTCCGGGCGCGGCATCGCGCACTCCGAGCGCTCCCCGCTGGTGCACCCGCCGCTGATGCACGGCGTGCAACTCTGGGTGGCGCTGCCCGACCCCGCGCGCGCCGGCGACCCGGACTTCGCCCACCACGCCGACCTGCCCCGCTGGCGCGACGGCGACCTGGACGTCACGTTGCTCGTCGGCGAGTTCGGCGGGCATCGCTCGCCCGCCGTCGTGCACACCCCGCTGGTCGGCGCGCAGCTCGAGGTCCGCGGCGCGGCGCCGGCCACGCTGCCGCTGCGTCCGGACTTCGAGTACGCGCTGCTGGCCATGTCCGGCGCCGCCGACTGTGACGGCACGGCGCTGGCTCCCGGCGCGCTGCTCTACCTGGGTCTCGGCCGGAGCGCGCTGACGCTGAGCGCCGAACCGGGCACCCGGCTGCTGCTGCTCGGCGGCACCCCGTTCGACGAGCCGCTGGTGATGTGGTGGAACTTCGTGGGCCGCTCGCACGAGGAGGTAGTGGCCGCCCGGGAGGACTGGATGGCCGGTCGCCGCTTCGGCGTGGTCGCCGACGACGCGGCGCCGCCGCTGCCCGCGCCCGCGCTGCCCACCACCCGGCTCAAGGCCCGCGACCGCAGTGGCGGCGTACGCGGCTGACCGTCGTACCCGAATGCCGGGCCGTCGCCTGGGTAGTCGGCGGCATGCCGACAAAGACCGCCCCGCGCGACGTCGCGGACAAGAAGCGGCTCGCCCGCCGGCTCGCCGGGGACGGCCGCGGGTTCGCCGAGAGCTTCGGGTTCCGGGTGACGAACAACCCGGCCCAGTTGTTCCAGGTCCTCTACCTGTCCGTCCTGCTGGCTCGCCGGGGCGACTTCCACCGCGCGGTCGACGCGGCCACGGCGCTGCGGGACGCCGGCTGGGACACGGCGGCGCGGATGGCCCGGTCCCGCCACGAGGACCGGGTACGCGTGCTGCGCGCCGCCGGGCTGCGCGGCGACCTGGCCGGGCTCGCCGACACGCTCGGGGACCTGGCCCGCACGCTCGTCGACACGTACCGGGGCGACCTGCGCCGGCTGCGTACCGCCGCGCGCCAGGACCCGGCGGGGGAGCGGCGGTTGCTGATCGATCTGCCCGGAGTGGACGACGAGGTGTGCGACCTGTTCCTGCGCGAGGCGCAGGCGCTGTGGCGCGAGGCGGCGCCGGTGGCCGACCGGCGAGCGCTCGCGGCGGCCCGCCGGCTCGGCCTGGGCCGCACCGCCGGCGACCTCGCGGGGTTGGCCGGCAGCGGCGAGTCGGAACGACTGTCGTGGCTGGTCGGAGCGCTGGCGCGAGTGGACCTGGAGCGGCGGTACGCCGAGGTGACCGCCTGAGCGCGGGCGTGCGCCCGGCCACAGTTTCGCGATTCTCACCCGTTCGGCTGATGTTGCGTCGTATGATGATCGTGGCAGCGATGCCCGCCCGGTTCGGGCGAACATCTCACCGCTCTGCGGTCGCGACCCGGTTCGGGCGTGAACCGCTGGGGAAAGGTGCTGCGTGGCGCCCCAGGTCGCGGTTCGTGACTTGGGGCGCTCGCCTGTCCCGGGCCCGCCGGCGAACCGGACGCGCGACCGCTCACCTGCGACGTCACGCGCCACCGTCCGCGCGCGACGGTCGCGCGCGGGCCGGGCACGCCGAGGCCGGCGGCCGTGTCGCCCGCCGGCTCTCCCCGCGGTGCTCAGATGCCGCGCAGGTGCTGCGAGACGCGCGGGTGGTCGTCCCGGGCCTGCGCCGCGCGCTGCGAGCGGCTCACCTCGGGCGCCGCGTCGATGCCGGCCGAGCGGGCCACCTCGGTGCCGTTGGCATAGTCCACCGGGGGCAGCGCGCGCAACGCCCGCAACACGTCCGGCGGCGCGCCCTCCCGCTCCGCCTCGCGGATGACGTCGTCCTTCCCGGCCGGATAGTCCAGCGCGGACAGGTACTCCAGGACGTCCGAGTAACTCGCCATCAGTCGGGCTCCTCGCGGCAGTAGTTGGGGTCACGACCGGGCGGCGGTTACCCGTCGCGCCGCCGCTCACGCCCGCCGCCGCGGAAAACGTGCCGTCGTTGGCGGAGCCGTTTCCGCAGCGCCGGGGCGGGTAGCCGCGGTGGGCGCACCGAAGGGGGTACCACCGATGCACTACCTGACGTTCGTGGGCCGGGTCGCCCGGCTCACCGGCACCAGCGAGGACCGGGCCGCCACGCTCACCGCCGCCACGCTGGAGACGTTCGCGCAGCGGCTGACCGGTGGCGAGGTGCTGGACCTGGCCGCGCAACTGCCGAAACCGCTGCAGGGGCTGCTCAGCCCGTACCCGCGTGACGAGGCGGCCGACCGGTTCGGCGCGGCCGAGTTCGTCGCCCGGGTCGCCCGCCGCGCCGACTGCGACGAGAACACCGCCCGGGAGGCGGTCCGCGCGGTGTTCACCACGCTGCGCGAGGCGATCGGCGGCGGCGAGTTCCAGGACGTCGTGGTCCAGTTCCCCCGCGACTACCGCGACATGGTGGAACCGGCCCTCGCCCCGGCGGCCACGCACCGGCGCTGACCCGGCCGGCAGCGATCAGGCGATCACACCGGCGGCGCGCAGCGCGGCGATCCGGCCGGCGTCCACCCCGGCGGCCTCGGCGAGCACCTCGTCGGTGTGCTCGCCCGGCCTCGGCGGCGGCCGCCGCACACTGGTCGGGGTGGCCGAGAAGCGCGGCGCGGGCGCGGGCTGGGTGACCCCGTCCGGCGCGACGAAGGCGTCCCGGGCGCGCAGGTGCGGGTGCTCCGGCGCCTCGGCCCAGTCGAGCACCGGCGCCACGCAGGCGTCCGTGCCGGCCAGCAGCTCCGTCCACTCGTCCCGGGTGCGGGTGCGGAACAGCCGCGCCCAGGCGGCCCGCAACGCCGGCCAGTTCGCCGGGTCGTCCCGGTCCAGCGCGCCGCCGTCCGGCGCGTCGTCGCCGTCCAGCGGGAAACCGGTGAGCCGGACCAGTTCGGCGTAGAACTGCGGCTCCAGCGCGCCCACCGCCACGTACCGCCCGTCGGCGCACTCGTACGTGTCGTAGAAGGGCGCGCCGCCGTCGAGCAGGTTCACCCCGCGCGGGTCCTGCCACAGGCCGATGCCACGCAGCGCGTGGATCTGCGTCGCCAGCACCGACACGCCGTCCACGATGGCGGCGTCGACCACCTGGCCGGGCGCGCCGCCGCGCACCGCGTGCAGCGCCGCGACCACGCCGAGGGCCAGCATCATGCCGCCGCCGCCGAAGTCGCCGAGCAGGTTCATCGGCGGCACCGGACGCTCACCGGCCCGGCCCACCCCGTGCAGCGCGCCGGTCAGCGCCAGGTAGTCGATGTCGTGCCCGGCGCGCTGCGCCAGCGGGCCGTCCTGCCCCCAGCCGGTCATCCGCCCGTACACCAGCTTGGGGTTGACGGCGAGGCAGTCGCCCGGGCCGAGGCCGAGCCGCTCGGTGACCCCGGGCCGGAAGCCCTCCACCAGCGCGTCCGCCCCGGCGACGAGCGCCAGCACCAGGTCGCGGCCCGCGGGCTGCTTCAGGTCCACCGCGACCGAGCGGCGGTTGCGGTTGAGCAGGTCGCCCGGGAAGGCGCCGAAGCCGCCGCCGCCGAGCCGGTCGACCCGCACCACGTCCGCGCCGAGGTCGGCCAGCATCATCGCCGCGAACGGCCCGGGCCCGATCCCGGCCAGCTCGATCACCCGTACGCCGGTCAGCGGTCCCTGATTGGTCACCCGCGTCACCCTAGGGGCCGCGATGACCTGGCGCCATGCCCGTCGTCCCCGGCGCAGCTGTTGACCAGGGCAAGCATCTGTGTCCCGACTTGGCGTCCGGTCCGGCGGTGACCTAGCCTTGTGCAGGCGAGGGGAGTACTTCCCACGAATCATTCCGGTCAGTACGGCAAGCCGCCGAGGCGAGCCCCGGGTGGTTGCCCACGAAAACGTGGGTGAAGGAGACCTCGAACATGACACGGTGTTCGAGGAGGTTCCATGCCCGAATTGTCCCCCCTGGCTGCGTCCGAGCTGTCGTCGGTCGGTACGCCCACGCTCTGGGCGGTGACGATCGTCGGCGTGCTCGTGCTGCTGGTGCTGGATTTCCTGGTCACCCGCAAGCCGCACGAGGTCTCCATGCGCGAGGCCCTCGGCTGGTCGGCCTTCTACATCGCGCTGCCCCTGGCCTTCGGCGCCTGGATCTGGTCGCGCTGGGGCAGCCAGCAGGGCATCGAGTACCTCACCGGTTACCTGGTCGAGAAGTCGCTGTCGGTCGACAACCTGTTCGTCTTCATGCTGCTTCTCGCCGCGTTCGCCGTGCCCTCCGTGCTGGCCCAGCGGGTGCTGCTCTACGGCATCGCGGGCGCCCTGGTGCTGCGCGGCGTGTTCATCGCGCTCGGCGCCGCCGCGCTCAAGACGCTCGACTTCGCCTTCCTGCTCTTCGCGCTCATCCTCATCGCCACCGCGGTGAAGCTGCTGCGCGACGCCCTCAGCGGGCACGAGCAGGAGGTCGACATCAACAAGATGCGGTCGGTACGACTGCTGCGCAAGGTCATGCCGGTGGTCGACGACTACCACGGCGCCCGCATGACGATCATGCAGAACGGCCGCCGGGCGCTCACCCCGTTCGCGCTCGTCGTCGTCGCGGTGCTGGCCACTGACATCGTGTTCGCCGTCGACTCGGTGCCCGCCGTCTACGGCATCACCGAGGACCCGTACCTGGTCTTCGCCACGAACGCCTTCGCGCTGCTGGGCCTGCGGGCGCTCTACTTCGTGCTGCACGCCGCGCTGAGCCGGCTCGTGCACCTCAGCTACGGCCTGGCCGTCATCCTGGCGTTCATCGGCCTCAAGCTCGGCCTGCACTGGGCGCACGGCATCTGGGAGGGCGTGCCGGAGATTCCGACGCTCGCCTCGCTCGGCGTGATCATCGGTGTCCTGGTGATCGTCACCATCACCAGCCTCCGGGCCACCCGGGACAGCGGCGACGGCAAGCGCACAGTCGTGCACGAGGTGCAGGGCGGAGGCGGCGCCTGACTCGGTGGGAACCGCTGCCCCGGCACGGCCGGCGGTGGTACGACTGACGGGTGGGAATCGTCTCGCCGGGCTTTCAGGGCCGGCCCCGTTCGTCCGCCTCCGACCTGCCGCCGGGGCAGTACCTCACCGAGGACTTCCCCGTGCTCTCCGCCGGCCCGACGCCGCGGGTGCCGCTGGACACCTGGGAGTTCGTGCTGACCGGTGAGACCGGCGCCGAGTACCGCTGGTCCTGGGACGAGATGATGAGCCTGCCGCAGGACACGCCGACTGTGGACCTGCACTGCGTCACCCGCTGGTCCAAGCTCGGCACCGCCTGGCAGGGCGTCTCCCTGGACACGCTGCTCGACGGCGTCGACACCTCCGCCCGGTACGCGCTCGCGCACTCCTACGGCGGCTACACCACGAACCTGCCGCTGGACGACCTGCGCGGCGGGCGGGCCTGGGTGGTGCACACGTACGACGGAGGGCCGCTGCCGGCCGAGCACGGCGGCCCGGCGCGGCTGCTCGTGCCGCACCTGTACCTGTGGAAGTCGGCGAAGTGGGTGCACGGCATCCGGCTGCTCGTCGACGACCGGCCCGGCTTCTGGGAGACCGCCGGCTACCACGACTACGGCGACCCGTGGCGCGAGCAGCGCTACCAGGGCGACTGAGGTGACGGCGCAGGCGCAGGGCCGCCGCGTCGCGCCGCTGATGTGGCGGGTGGCCCGGCTCGCCGAGCGGCGGATCGAGACGCCCACCGCGCAGACGCTGGTGCTGGACGTGCCCGGCTGGCCCGGGCACCTGCCCGGACAGCACGTCGACCTGCGCCTGACCGCCGAGGACGGCTACCAGGCCGCCCGGTCGTACTCGCTGGCCGGCCCCGCCGACGGCGAGCGGATCGAGGTCACAGTGCAGCGGGTGCCCGACGGGGAGGTGTCGCCGTACCTGACCGACACCTACGCCGAGGGCGACCCGATCGAGGTCCGCGGACCGGTCGGCGGCTGGTTCGTCTGGCGTACCGACGAGACCGCGCCGGTGCTGCTGGTCGGCGGCGGATCCGGCGTCGTGCCGCTGATGGCGATGATCCGCGCGCGCCGGGCCGCCGGCAGCCGCACCCCGTTTCGGCTCGTCTACTCGGTGCGCACCCCGGACGACGTGATCTACGCCGACGAGCTGCGCCGCCGCGCCCGCGACGACCAGGGTCTGGACGTCGCGTACGTCTACACCCGCACCGCGCCCGACGGCTGGCGCGGCGAGCCGCACCGGATCGGCCTGGCCGACGTGAACAGCCACGGCTGGCCGCCGGACCTGGAGCCGCTCTGCTACGTCTGCGGCCCCACCGGATTCGTGGAGACCGTGGCCGACCTGCTGGTGGGGCTCGGTCACCCGACCCGGCGCGTGCGGACCGAACGGTTCGGCCCGACCGGCTGACGACCCGAGGAGAGCGGATGACCGACCTGTCCTACCTGGATGGCAACATGCTCGACGGGCCGCTGCGCGAGTTGTTCGCCGTCGACCTGAGCGCCACCACCGGGCGTTGCGACAACTGCGGCATGACCGGCCCGATGGCCGGGCTGCACGTCTACTCGCACGCCCCGGGCCTGGTCGGGCGCTGTCCCACCTGCTCCGGAGTGATGGTGCGCCTGGTCCGCGCGCCGCAGCGGGCCTGGCTGGACCTGCGCGGCACCACGTACCTCCAGGTGCCCATGCCGGCCGAGCCGGGCTTCCGCGCCGCGCCCTGACGTCTGCGTGGTGGCCGGGCCGCGCCCCGACCCCTGCGCTGCGGCCGGGCCGCGCCGCCGCAGCCGCCCGACGAGTTGCCCGACGGTCACCGGCACCACGGACAGGACGAGCTGACCGTTGCGCGCGTCGACGGTGGCCGCCACCGCGTACAGCCGGGCGCCGTGCCGCAGCAGGCGGGGCCGGCCGAGGGCGAGCCCCGGCACGCGCACCGCGGCGCCGCCGCGCCCGTGGTCGCCGTCCACCTCGGCGCGTACCGGATGACGCCGGCCCTCGGCGGAGCTCGCGGCCAGGAGCCGATCGAGGGGGAACTCCGTGCGGACCGTGCGGGCGGTCGGGTCGCCGGCGTCGACCCGGGTGGCGCCCACGACCGGACCGGCCAGCAGCCGCACCGGCCCGGCCTCCGCGGCGAACCGGGGGTACGGGCTGCGCGCCGTCACCGCGAGAGTGTGCCCGTCGACCCAGCTCACGTCGACGGCGTCCAGCCGTGCCAGCCAGTCTGCGCGTACGTCGGTGACGTCGGTCCAGCCGGCCGGCGCGCCCGGGTAGCCAGCGTGCCACCGGTCCCCGTCGAACACCGTCGCCGGCACCCCCCGGTCGGTGTCCTGCGCGATGACGGCCAGCAGCTCGTCGACCCCGCCCGCGGTCACCGCGCCCAGGCGCAGCCGGGCCTCGATGCCGAGCCGGTCCCGCAGGCCGTCGGTGACGTGCCGCCGCACCAGCCGGGCGACAGTGTCGTGCACCCGCTCCTGCGCGGCCCGGTCCAGGTGCCGGAAGTCGTCGCCCACCAGGTTCGCCAGCTCCAGCCCGACGTGGCGGCACAGCACCGCGTCCCGGCGCGGGCCGGCGGGGATCAGGTCGGCCACGAATGCGAACAGCCGCTCCACGCTGACCAGGCGCTGCTCGACCCGGCTGTGGTAGGTGATGTTGCGGGCGTCCAGGCGGCGTACCGCGTGGTAGTAGTCGTAGTCGCCCAGCACCGAGACCCGCCGGGCGTGGTAGCAGGCGGCCAGCGTGAACGGCTGGTCGCTGAGGACCGGCATGTCCTCCGGGAAGCGCAGCCCGAGCCGGTCGACCAGCTCGCGGCGGAACAGCTTCGTGTTCGCCAGCGACCAGGGCAGCGCCGAGTCGAACAGGCTCACGTCGACCGCGTTGCCGCCGGCGAACACGTCCGAGAAGACGTGCCGGCCGTTGACGCCCACCACCTTGCCGAGCACCACGTCCGAGCCGTACCGGTCGGCGGCGGCGACCAGACGTTCGAGGGCCTCCGGGCCGAGCCGGTCGTCGGAGCCGAGGAAGAAGACGTACCGGCCGGTGGCCAGGTCCAGTCCCCGGTTGCACGGCGCGGCCGGACCACCGGAGTTGGGCTGGTGCGCCACCCGTACCGTGCCCGGGTACCGCGCGGCGTACCGGTCCAGCAGGCGGCCGCTGCCGTCGGTGGAGCCGTCGTCCACCGCCACGATCTCCATCCGGTCCGGCCCGATCGTCTGCCGCAGCAGCGAGTCGAGGCACTGGCGCAGGTAGCGCAGCGTGTTGTAGACCGGCACGACGACGCTCACGTCGGGGTGACTCGTCGCGGCTGGGCGGTGCGTGGTCGGTGGGCGGTGCGTCGCCTCCTCGGCTGCCACTGCTGCTCCTTCGCGCTCGCCCGGATGGTCCGGCGCGACCCAGCGTGGTGGAGCGACCCGTCCGGGTGACGACACCCGCGTGACGGCGAGGTGGCCGGAAGGCAGCCGTTGCATACACGCGAAAGGGCCCGACCCCTGTGGTGGGGGTCGGGCCCTTCGTCAGGTCGTTCGGTCAGGAGCTGTAGCCGCGGCTGGCGATCCAGCGGGCGAGCTCGTCGACGTCCATCCGGTAGGAGGCCTGGGTCGGGTTGGCCGAGTCGGCGATCGTTACGACCTTCCCGCCGTCGCGGTAGCCCACCACGCTGATGTAGTGGCCGCCCTCGAAGGAGTGGGTGTTGCCGTCGGTGTCGGTGGCGGTGCCGGCGATGTTGGCCACCACGGCGCGGCCGTCGTCGACGGTCTTGACCACGTCGGCGCGCAGCTTGTCGACCTTGTCGCGGTCGCGGGCCTTGTCCACGGGGATCTCGGTGGACTTGTAGACGTCCTTGCCGGTCTCCTTGTTCAGGATCGGGGTGATGTCGTTGATGGAGTTGGTGCCGGCCTCGGTGGTGCCCATCTCCTCGGCCATGGCGTGCACGTCGATGTTCTTGCCCTGCACGCTCAGCGCGTTACGGGCGGCGGCCGGGCCGCAGAAGTAGAAGTTGGGCTGGGCTTCGTAGCGCACGTCCAGTTCGCGCTCGCCGTGGCCCTTACGGTCAGCCACCACGCTCGTGGTGCCGGTGGTGGGGGCGGCGTGGGCGGCGATCGCGGGGCCGGCGATGCCACCGGCGGTGGCGGCGACACCGGCAGCGGTCAGAACGGTCTTGCGCAGCAGAGTGGTAGCCATGATCAGTTGCCTCTCTGTCGGGGGTACGCGGCGATGGGGGCTGCCGCGAGGGGGAGAAGTCTTGGGGTGCCCGTGGAAGGGCTGGCACGCGGGCGGCTCGGGGGCCTGCTCGGCGCGGCTCTGGGGGTGCAACGACCTGCGGGCCGGGGTCATTCCCACCGGGTGGTGGCTGCCAGCCGGGGTGACCGGGGGCGTGGGCCTGGGGGATGTAACGATGTCCGGGCCGGCGCCATTCCCGGGGACGGCGGCGTGCCCGTCGCTCGGGAGGGTGTGTGTGTAACGACGTCCGGGCCGGGCCGATTCCCTGACCTGGCGACCCGCTCGCGCGGGCTGGTGTTCGGCGCTCGTCCCGGTGCCCCGGGGGTCAGCCATGTACAACGCCCCGCGCCCGCCACCGATTCCACCCTCACGGTGGCACCGACCACAGCCTCGCCCCCACAAGCGAACCGGACACTCAATGCCAAACCACCCGGCCCCGCACATCGCAGACGGGTCCGCTTGCTCAACAGGCCGCAAGACCCACTCTTCCGCGCGCGATCTTGCACTTTGTTGCCCGGCAAACCTCGCAAAGCGGGCAGCTTCCGGGCACTAACTGCAAGATCGCGTGGGCGTGGGCGTGGGCGTGGGCGTGGGCGTGGGCGTGGGCGTGGGCGTGGGCGTCGGCGTGGGCGTCGGCGAGCGCCCTGGCGCCCGTCGTGCCCAAGGGGCGGACTGGCGGTCTTGCTGAGCGGGACGAGCCCTCGTGGTGGGCGAGATCTTGGTGCGAAATGGCCCCTATTGGGGCGCTTTCCGTCCAAGATCTCTTGTGGTCCTGAGAGGTGGGACGGTGCTCCCGGTGAGTAGGACGGCGGGCGGCGGAACTGACCCGGGTGGGGCGGGGTGGGGGCGGTGGCCGAGAGTGGAGCGGTGCGATATCTGCGCAGCGACGGCCGCGTCGCCATCCGCCGTCCCCGCCCCGCCGACGAGGCGGAGTTCGTCGCCGCCGCCCGGCGCAGCCGCGACCTGCACCATCCGTGGCTGTCTGCGCCGGACGACGCGCAGCGGTACGCGGCGTACCTGCGCAAGATCCGGCGGCGGGACAGCTCCGGGTTCCTGTTCTGCGACCGGGAGAGCGGCGAGATCGCCGGGTACGCGAACATCAGCGGCATCGTGCTGGGCGCGTTGCGCGGCGGCTACCTCGGGTACGCGGCGTTCCGCCCGTACGCCGGGACCGGACACGCCTCGGCCGGGGTGCGGCTGGTGATCGGGTACGCGTTCGGGCCGCTGGGGCTGCACCGGCTGGAGGCGAACATCCAGCCCGGCAACGAGCCGTCGAAGCGGCTGGCGCGCCGTCTCGGCTTCCGGCTGGAGGGCTTCTCCCCGGACTACCTGTTCATCGACGGCGCGTGGCGCGACCACGAACGCTGGGCGATCACCGCCTGACGACCGAGCCGCCGGACGCCGGGCCCGCGAAGGCCCGGCACCCCGGAAGAACCACCGAGCAGCCTCAGCTACCCGGCTTCGGGAACGCGACCGGGCTGCGGTGCCCGGCCCGGTCCACCGCCCGTACGCCGAAGAACACGTTGTCCTTGGACAGGTCGATGGTCACCTCGGTGACGTCGCCGACCGGCAGCACCTTCTGCCACTGGTCGGCGGTGGTCTCGCGCCACACCACCTCGTACCCGGCCAGGTCCGGCTCCGGGCCGCGCTGCCACCGCAGCGTGGTGTCGTTGGTCAGGTTGGTGGTCACCACTGTCACGTTCTTCGGCGTGCCGGGCGCCTGGGCCAGTGACCACAGCGTCGCGGCGTTCACCCGGGCCACCCGGGTGATGTAGTCGAAGTCGCAGAACTCGGGCAGGTCGCCGTACTGCATGCCGTCGACCACGCGCACGTCCTGGTGCTGGTGGGCGAAGTCCTCGTTGGGCTCGGTGAAGCGGCCGGCCGGCCAGCCCTCGCGCAGGAACGAGATGTGGTCGCTGCCGCGCAGGTACCGGTCCCGCCGGTAGATGACGCGCACGTCCATGCCGGTGGCGGAGTTCTCGGCGACGTCGGTGACGAACCGGGCGAGCTGCCGCGAGGGGGAGTCGTTCTCGCCGCCGACGGACTGCCGCACGCTCGCCTCGGCCGGGGTCTCGGCGGTCGGCACTCCCTCGGCGAACAACCGCACGGTACGCGGGTCGCGGGTGCCGTCGTCGGCGGTGCTGGACCCGACGATGTCGTTGCTGAACATCGCCTGCACGTCGACGCCGGCCGCCTTCAACTGCGACGCCAGGTACGCCGAGCCGTACAGGCCCTGCTCCTCGGCGGCGACGGCGGCGAGCACGACGGTGGCCTCGGTGCGCCGGGTGGACAGCACCCGGGCCAGTTCCAGCACCACCGCCACGCCGGAGGCGTCGTCGTCGGCGCCGGGCGCGTCGCTGACCGCGTCCATCACGTCGGTGGCCCGGGAGTCGTAGTGGCCGGTGATCACGTACACCCGCTCGGGCGTGACGTCGCCGCGCAGGGTGGCCACCACGTTGGTGATGGTGGTCGCGGTGGGGATGCGAGAGGCGGGCTGCTGCACGTACGACTGCAGTTCGACGCTCATCCGGCCGCCCGACGCGGCGGCGTACCCGGACAGTTGGGCGTGGATCCAGTCACGGGCGGCGCCGATGCCGCGTACCGGATCGGTCTGGCTGGACAGGGTGTGGCGGGTGCCGAACGCGGCGAGCCGGCGCACGGTGGCCTCGATCCGGCGTCTGTCGATCTCGCGCAGCAGCGCGGTCAGCTCGCGGCCGGGCCGCTGCGGCCGGGCCGGGCGGCCCGGGCCCGGGGGCGCGCCGGTCGCGGCGGCGGCCGGGGCGGCGGCCAGCGGGGTGGCGACGGCGGCGGCGGTGGCCGCGGCGGAGGCGGTGAGGAAGGTACGCCGGCTGGACCTCGTGGGCCTGTCCTCGGCGGTCTCGTGGTTTCCCATCCCGGCATCCTCGCGCCGATCACGAGGAATGTCCATATAGTCACCGATGGATGGATCATGGGCACGTTTGTCGCAGGTCTGCCCGGGAACGGCAGCAGGCATGACGAAACCACGGGTGGTGATCGTGGGGGCCGGGTTCGCCGGGTACCACGCGGCCAAGACGTTGCGCCGACTGGCCCGCGACCGGGCCGAGATCGTCCTGCTGAACACGACCGACTACTTCCTCTACCTGCCGCTGCTGCCCGAAGTGGCGGCCGGCGTGGTGGAGCCGACCCGGATCGCCGTCCCGCTGACCGGCACGCTCGACGGCGTCCGCGTGGTGATCGGCGAAGCGGACCGGGTCGACCTGCAGAACCGGTGGGTCGGTTACCGCTCCGTCGAGGGCGACCACGGGCAGATCGCGTACGACCGGCTGGTGCTCAGCGTCGGCAGCGTCAACAAGCTGCTGCCGATCCCCGGCGTGACCGAGTACGCCCACGGCTTCCGCGGGCTGCCCGAGGCGCTGTTCCTGCACGACCACGTGGTCCGGCAGATAGAGCTGGCCGAGCTGACCGACGACCCGGCCGAGCAGCGGGCCCGCTCCACGTTCGTGGTGGTCGGCGCCGGCTACACCGGTACGGAGGTGGCCGCGCACGGGCAGCTGTTCACCGACCGGCTGATGGCGCAGCGGCCGCACCTGAAGGTCCGGCCGCGCTGGATGCTGCTCGACGTCGCGCCCCGGGTGCTGCCCGAACTGGACCGGCGGATGTCGGTCACCGCCGACCGGGTGCTGCGCAAGCGCGGCGTGGACGTGCGGATGGGCACCTCGGTCGCCGAGGCCACCCCGGACGGGGTGATGCTCACCGACGGCGAGTACGTCCCGACGTGCAGCCTTGTCTGGTGCGTCGGCGTACGCCCCGACCCGTTCGTGGCCGACCTGGGGCTGCGCACCGAGAAGGGCCGGCTGGTGGTCGACGAGTACCTCAACGTCCCCGGCTTCCCGGAGGTGTTCGCCTGCGGCGACGCCGCCGCCGTGCCCGATCCGACCCGCCCGGGACAGGTGTGCGCGATGACAGCGCAGCACGCCCAGCGGCAGGGCAAGCTGGCCGCGCACAACATCGCCGCGTCCTACGGGCAGGGCGCGCGCAAGTCGTACAAGCACCACGACTTGGGCTGGGTCGTCGACCTGGGCGGCAAGGACGCGGCGGCGAACCCGCTGAAGGTGCCGCTGGCCGGGCTGCCCGCAAAGGCCGTCACCCGGGGCTACCACCTGCTGGCGATGCCGGGTAACCGGCCCCGGGTCGCGGCGGACTGGGCGCTCGACGCGACGCTGCCCCGCCCGGCCGTGCAACTGGGCCTGGTGCCGGCGAACGCGGTGCCGCTGGAGAGCGAGTCACCGGAGCTGGCCCGCCGCCGCTGAGCGCCGCACGCACCCGCCGGCCGGCCCTCACCCGCCGGCCGGCGGCCGTTCCGCCGGTTCGCCGTCGGCGGGCTGCGGCAGGGCCTGCCGCCCGGCCGGCACGAACTCGCGCAGCAGCACCTGCACGATGCCGGCCGCCGGGATCGCCAGCAGCGCGCCCACCAGCCCGGCCAGCTCGACCGCCAGCAGGACGCTGACCAGCACCGTCAACGGGTTCAGCCGGACCGCGCGGGCCATGATGACCGGTTGCAGCAGATGGTTCTCCACCTGCTGGTAGACCACGAAGAAGACCAGCACCACGATGCCGGCGGTGGGGGAGTGCAGGAACCCCGCGCCGGTCGCGGCGATCGCACCGAGCGTGGCGCCGACGAGCGGGATCAGGTCGAACACGGCGACCGTCAGCGCGATCACCGCGGCGAACGGCACACCGAGCAGGAACAGCACGAGGAACGTCAGAAGGCCGCAGATCACGCTGATCAGCAGGTTGCCGCTCAGGTAGCCGGTGACGATCCGGGACGAGTCTCGCCCGATGCGCCGCAGCCGCGCCGCCGGGCCGTCGCCGGTCAGCCGCAGCGTTGCGGCCACGATCCTTGGCGCCTCCAGGACCATCAGGTACGCCAGCACCACCACGGTGACCAGGGCGGCGACCGCCTGGACGACGCTGCGGACCACCCCGACTGTCGGGTCACCGAGCCGGGCGCCGAACCGGCGGAGCTGACCGGGTTCGGCGTACCGGAGCAGGTGGAAGCGCTCCAGCAGCCGCCCGAGCGGTCCCTGCCCGGCCTGCGCCTCGCGTACCAGCTCCGGCGCCCGGTCGGCGAACCGGCCCACCTCGTCCACCAGCGGCACCACGATCAGCGCGCCCATGGCGGCGAACAGCGCGAACGCGGCCAGGAACACCAGCAGCGTGGCGAGCGCGCGGCGGCGTACCCGACGTTCCAGACGGTCCACGAGCGGTTTGAGGGCGACCGCGAAGAACACCGCCACCAGCCCCCACACCAGCACCCGCCGGGTGGCCCAGACCAGCGCCAGCCCGACCACGGTGGCGAGGACCAGACCGATCACGATCAGCGTCCGGCGCGCGGTGGACCGGTCCGTGGCGGCGCTCATCCGGCGCGGCTACCCGCGACGCCGGTGCGGAAACCCGGCTCAGCCCAGGTCGGCGTCGGTGACCGGGAGGGCGCCGGCGGCGAACTCGTCGAGAGTCGCGGCGTGCAGCACGGTTCCGGGCACCGGATCGGCGGCGACGCGGTTGGCGAGCCGTACCACCGGCAGCCGCCCGGCGGCGGGCGACGCGGCCAGCACCACGTTGCCGTACCGCCGTCCGCGCAGCATGCGCCGGTCGGCCACCAGGCAGACGTCGGCGAACACCGCCCGCAGCGTGGCCACCTGTCCCCGGGTGTGCGCCAGCGGCGGCAGGTCGGTGAGGTTGATCAGATAGAGGCCGTCCGGGCGCAGCACCCGGGCCACCTGCGCCGCGAACTCGAGCGCCGCCACCTGCGGCGGCATCCGGGCCGCCCGGTACACGTCGGCCACCACCACGTCGTACGCCCCGGACGGCGCCTCGGTGACCGCCTCCCGGGCATCACCGAGCGCCACCACCACCTCCGGCGGCAGCGGCGGCAGCTTGCGCCGGACCAGCTCGACCACGCCCGGGTCCCGCTCGATCACCCGCTGCGCCGAGCCGGGCCGGGTGGCGGCGAGCCAGCGCGGCAGCGTGAGCGCGCCCCCGCCGAGGTGCAGCGCGGTCAGCGCCACGCCCCGGGGGGCGGCCAGGTCGATCGCGGCGGCGATCCGCCGCACGTACTCGAAGTGCAGGTACCGGGCGTCGGCGACGTCCACGTACGACTGCTCGACGCCGTCGGCCAGCAGCGTGCGCCCGGACGGACGGGCCGGGTCCACCACGATCTCCAGCGCCTCGGCGTCGCGTTCCACGGCGGGACACGCTACCTCGCGGCCACGGGCGGCCCCGGCCCGCGGGGGACCGGGGCCGTTCCGCCGCCGGGTCAGCCGGCCGCCATTCCGGCGCCGGCCTCGTCGATCGCCGCGTCCACCCGGTGCGCGAGGTCCACGTCCGCCGCGGTCACGCCGTCTACCTGCTGCGTGCGGACCGTGAGCACGGCGTTGTCCGGGTCCGGCCGCCCGATCTGCGGCGCCCGTCCGGCCTCGGCCTTGAGCTGGTCCAGCCGGTCGAGCACCCGGTCCAGGTTGCCGCCGGGCAACTCGATCGTGCGTACCAGCGACCGCCGGTCACTGGACCAGTAGGGCAGCGAGGCCAGCGCGTCACGCAGCTCCGCCTCGGTCAGCGGCGCGGTGGCCGAGGACGCGCCCACCAGGCCGCCGCCGAAGTCGGTCGGCCCGAGCAGGTCGCGCAACTCGTCCGGTACGCGCAGCGACTCGACCAGCTCCGCGTCGGCCTCGGCGAGCGCGGCGAGCGTCGCCTCGGCCTGGTAACGCGCCTGCTCCGGGGTGAGGCGGCTGTAGCGGCCGACCTCGGCCAGGAAGCCGGGCAGGTCGCGGCGGGGTTCCATGCCGTAGACCGGCACCACGTCGTGCAGGGTCAGCGGCACCGCCTCCAGCAGCCGCTCCCGTTCCGCCTCGTCCAGCGCCTGGGCCAGGGCCAGCACGGTGCCCTCCGCCGCGACCTTGGCCGTGGTGAAGTCCACCCCGGCGCGTCGGCTCACGTCGTCGACGAGGTCCCGGTAGCTCATCGAGATCCCGGGTGACGGCGCCGGGTCCGGCAGCGGTCGCTGCTGCTCCGCGACGGCGACCGGCGGCGGCGCGGGACCGCCGCGCGTGGTGTCCGGCTTGTGCCGTCCGGCCGGCGGCGGACCGGACCGGTCGTGCTGGTCCAGCGAGGTGACCTGCTTGGACGCGCTCAGGCTGGCGCCGGTCTGGCTGGGCCGCAGCCCTCGTTCGCGGGCCTGACGGGCCAGGGCCCGGCGGCGCTGGTTGTCGCCCTCCATCTGCTTGCGCATCGTCGCACCTCGTTCCTGGTCGGTTGCGCTTGCGCCGACCGCGTTCCCGGCGCTGCCGGGAAGCTAACGGGGGCCCGCCCGGGCGGAGGCTTCACTCGCTGCGGGTGAGGAGCGCTCACCCCGGCGGGCGGCAGGATCGGATGGACCGGACAACTTCCGACGCACGCGGAAGGGCAGGTCGACATGAAACGGATCGTGGAGATCGTCCCCGCCCGCCCCGGGTGGTACGCCCGCTGGCGGATCGGCCCGGACGTCACCCGCTGCTACCCGGTGACCCTCTGGGCGCTGCTGGAGCACCACGACGGCACCGGGCGTGAGGTGATCGGCGTCGACTGCGTCGGGCAGTGGCCCGGCGCGGACGACGACGGGGATACCGGAGACTTCGTCCGTTACCTGTTCCAGACGCCCGATTCCGGCGCGCCGGAGGACGCCGAGGCCCTGCTCGCGGAGCCGCGCGACAGCGGTCCGCGCCGGCAGGCCGCGCCCGCCGCCTGAGCCATCCTCCCGGCCCCCGGCCCCTGGTCCCAGGGCCGGGGGCCACCCCTTCCCGGGAACGCCGCGCGGGCGGTCAGCCCACCTCGCGGGCGCTGCCGGTGACGCCGCGAGGCGGGGCGGCCAGCAGCTCGGCCAGGCCGGTGCGGTCCAGCAGATGCCGGATCTGGGCGTTCGTGTTCCGCAGGCGGACCGCGCCGGTGCCGGAGCGGTGGATCACCACGAGCGCGCTCAGCCCGGAGGAGTCGCAGAGGACCACGCCGGCGAAGTCGAGCTCCACCTCCTGGTAGCCGTCGCGGCGAAGCTGCGCCACCGCCTCGACGAGTTCCGGGGCGGTGTCGAAGTCCAGCTCACCGGCCAGCCGCACCCGGGCGGCGCCGGCGTCGAGCCGGTCCGCCTCGATGGTCAGCATCTGCGAGGGCACGCGTCCATGTTCCCAGCCGGGCACCGGCGGGAAACCCCCGGGGTCACGCGGAGGCGGCCGAATTCACGGCCGGCCACCCGGGCTGGTCGTCCACCGGGGAACGGTCGAGCAGGCCGGTGACGCCGGTCAGGTCGAGGATCGTCTCCAGGAACCGCGGCACCGCGCGAAGCTCGATGCGGGTGCCGGCCTGCTGGCCCTCCCGCCAGGCGTGCACGATCACGGACAGGCCGGTGCTGTCCAGGAAGAGCAGGTCGGCGAAGTCGAACACGAGCGTCGCCGGGCGCCCGGCGAGCAGCCGGTCGACCTCCGCGCGCAGCGGCGCCGCCGTGGCGTAGGCAAGGTCGCCACCGACGCCGAGCACCGGGACGGCGGGGTCGGAACGATCCACGGAGATGCTCAGCGGGGTCGCCTCGGGCCTACTGCGTTGAGGAACCACCATCACGCCTTTCCGCACGCTGCCGGTGGGGCAGGGATGCCTGGATCGTAACAACAGCCGCACCGCTCCGCTGGGCGCGCGGGCCGCCCGAGCAGCGTCGGCGGGGTGGCGGTCGTGGCATACCGGCGTAGTGTGGGGTGAAGCGATATGGCCACAGGCGCCGTGCGGGCGCCCCGGGGGTGCCGACGAGGAGAGTGGGGCTCAGCTGGTGACTGCTGCCGACGTCAGGGGTACCGACCCGGGCGACGGACGGATCTCCACGCCGAGTGCCGCACGGGCTCCGGAATGGTCCGCCGCCGCTGCGGCGACGCCCGCCCTGCCGCCGCTGGCAGCCGACCGCGGCTCCTCCGTCCCGGACTGGTCCGAGGTCGTCGAGCACTTCCGGGAGGGCCTTGTCGTCTGCGACGCCGACGGCGTCGTGCGGCACGTCAGCCCGGTCGCGGAGCGCCTGGTCCCCGAGGTCAGCGCCGGCGAGCTGCTCGTCGCGGCGGGCGTGGACGCGCTGCGCGGCGACGGACCGGCCGAGTTCACCCACCACCGGCGGCGGCTGCGCGTACGGCCGGTCGCGCTGTCCGGTCGCCGGCGCTGCTGGTACGTCGAGGACGTCACCGAGAGCGTCAGCCGGGCCGACGCGCTGCTCGCCGAGCGGGCCCGCTCGGCGTTCCTCGCCGTGGTCGGCGAGAAGCTCGGCAACCCGCTGCACCCCGACCGGGCGGCCGCCGCGGTGGTCCGCCTCGCCGTGCCGACGACGGCCGACGTGGCGGTCCTGGTGCTCGCTCCCCGCTCCGGCCGGTCCCGGTGGTGGCGGGCGGTACGAGCGGACGACCAGGCGCCAGTGGTGGACAGCGGCATGCTGCCCGCCCCGGCGCTGCCCGCGGCCATCGAGGCCGGCCTGTCCGGCGCCGAGCCGCACGAGATGGACTGGCTGGTCGAGCAGGCCGCCGAGGCGGGCTGGCTGCCCGGTCTGGACACCGCCGGCGCCGTCGCCCGGGTGGTGCCGCTGCCCGGCCGGGAGGCGCCGGCCGGCGCGCTGCTGGTGGCCCGTCGCGCGGACCGCTGGTACGACGAGGCCGATGTGGACCTGATCCGCGCGTTCGCGGCACGGGCCGGCGCGGCGCTGACCACCGCCCTGCTCTACCGCGACCAGGCCGAGGTCGCCGACACGCTGCAGGCCAGCCTGCTGCCGGTCGAGCCGGCACCCGCAGCCGGCGTGCAGTGGGGCACCGCGTACCGGCCCGCGCAGGCCGGCCTGCGCATCGGCGGCGACTTCTACGGTTCGCACCAGCTCACCGACGGCGGGTCGGTCTTCTTCCTCGGTGACGTGTCGGGCAAGGGCGTGGAGGCGGCCGTCTTCACCGGCCAGCTGCGCCAGTGCCTGCAGGCGCTGCACCGGGTCGAGACCCAGCCCGGGCGGCTTCTGAAGCTGCTCAACGACGCGCTGCTGGAGACCACCCAGGCGCACGGGCAGGGCCGGTTCGCCACCATGGTGCTCGGCGTGGCGCGCCCGCACCGCGACGGCGGCCAGACCCTGACCCTGGCCGGTGGCGGGCACCTGCCACCGCTGGTGCTGCGGGAGTCCGGTGACGTCGAGGTGGTGCCGTTGCGCGGCATGCTGATCGGCGTGGTGCCCGATCCCCGCATCGGCGAGGTCACCGTGCGCCTGGCGCCGGGGGAGACCTGCCTGTTCTACAGCGACGGGGTGACCGAGGCGCGGGGCGGCCTGCGCGGCGACGAGCAGTTCGGCTCCGAGCGGCTGCTCAACGCCGTGGCCGGCTGCCACCGGATGCCGGCGCCCGCGCTGGCCGAGCGGGTCGAGCAGGTGACCTGCGACTGGCTCGGGCACGGCGACCACGACGACATCGCGGTGCTGGCGCTGCGGGCGACCGGCCCGGCCGGGCGTACGCCCCGGCACCTGCACGCGGTGCCGGAACCGGCCGCGGCCGAGCGAACGAGGGAGGGGTCCGCGTGACAGTGCCGGTTGTCGAGGCCGATCCGGGTCACGCCTTCGCCCGTTACCTGCAGTGCCTGGCCGAGGCCGACGAGGCCGCCGCCGTGGCGGTGGCCAGAGAGCTGCTGGACGCCGGTGTGCCCGCCGAGCGGGTGCTGCTCGATCTGGTCGCCCCGGCGCAGGCCGAGGTGGGCGAACGGTGGGCGCGCAACGAGTGGAGCGTCGCCGAGGAGCACGCCGCCACGCACATCAGCGAGCGGGTGGTGGCGGCGGTGGCCGCGTACGCCGATCCCCGGCCGACCCGCGGACGGATCGTGATGGCCTGCATGGACGGCGAGTGGCACGCGCTGCCGGCCCGGCTGGTGGCCGAGGTGCTGCGGCTGCGCGGCTGGCAGGTCGTCTTCCTCGGCGCGAGTGTGCCCGCCGCCCACCTGGTCTCCTACCTGCACCGCTACGACGCGGAGGCGGTGGCGCTCGCCTGTGCCCTGCCGATGCGGCTGCCGCACGCGCATCGGATGGTGGAGGCGTGCCGCCGCTCCGACGTGCCGGTGGTGGTGGGTGGCCGGGGCTTCGGCGAGGACGGCCGCTGGGCGCGCGTGCTGGGTGTGCCGTGGGCGCCGGACGCGCCGGCCGCGGCCGACCTGGTCGCCGACGAGCGGGCGCTGCGCGAGGTGCCGCCCGCCCGGCTGGACCACCTGGCCGACGACGAGTACGCCAGCCTGGTCAAGCGGCGCGGTGAGCTGATCGACAGCGCCCTGGCCGACCTGCGGGAGCGGGTGCCGTCGGTGGCCGGCTACACCCCGGCGCAGCTCGACTCCACGATCAGCGACCTCGGCTACATCGTGGACTTCCTGGCCGCCGCGCTCTATGTGGACGACGGGACGCTGTTCACCGCGTTCGTCGAGTGGCTGGTGGAGATCCTGGTCAGTCGCGGGGTGCCGGCCGGGGCGGTGGGTCTGACCCTGGAGCACTATGGACAGCAACTGCGCGACTTCCCGCGCGCGGCCGGTTTCCTCGACCGGTCCCGGGCTCTCGTCGGCGGCCTGTCGGCGGCGGGCCGCTGACGGCGTCCGGGTGGGCCGTCCCATATACTTGCACTACTGCAAGGGTTTGCCTGCGGTGGGAGCGAGGGGGACCGTTGTGACGTTCACCGTCACGTACGCCCGGCGGGACGAGGGCGACGCCTGCCTCCGGCTGGCCGGTGAGCTCGACCTGAGCACGGCCCCCGAGCTGAACTCGGCGATCGACCGGCTGGTCGCCGAGGGGCGGCGTGAGTTGCTGCTCGACCTCGCCGAGTTGACCTTCTGCGACTCGACAGGCATCGCCGCCTTCGTCCGCGGGGACAACATCGTCGCCGCCGACGGCGGCTGGCTGCGCCTGACCGGGGCGACCGGCCGGGTGGCCCGGGTGCTCCAGGTGACCGGGCTGGCCGAGGTGCTCCGACACCCCCGTGACACCGTCGACCCGGCCGCGCCGGCCGCCTCCTGATCCGATACATTTCCCCGCCAGCAACCGGCCGCCCGGCCGGCCGCCCTCCTCGAGACAAGCAGGTAGAACGCATGGGTCAGACCAGCCCGAGCCCGGTTCGCATCCTGGTCGTGGACGACGATCCGGGTGACGTCCTGATGATCGAGGAGGCGCTCGCCGACTCCGACGTCGACAAGGTCATCGACGTGGTCGCCGACGGCCAGGAGGCGATGGAGTTCCTCCGTCGCGAGGGCCGGCACGTCGAGGCGCAGCGCCCGGACGTGATCCTGCTCGACCTGAACATGCCCCGGATGGACGGGCGGCAGGTGCTCGGCGAGGTCAAGGGTGACGAGAGCCTGCGGACCATCCCGATCGTGGTGCTCACCACCTCCAACGCCGACACCGACGTGGTCAGCAGCTACACGTTGCAGGCCAACGCGTACGTGACCAAGCCGATCGACCTGGACGACTTCAACGACGTGGTACGCCGCATCGACGAGTTCTTCGGACGGGTGGTCGTGCTCCCGAAGCACCCGTAGGGGCGGGAAGTCCGGGCGTCCGCAATCTGAACATTTTGCGCGAACGGCCGCCCTCGGCGGTGCCCGGACCGCAGGATCGGCAGTGGGGACGAACACCGGCTGCCTGGGGGGCGACGCATGAGGTTCTCGGTGGTGGAGACCGGATACGACAGGCGTCAGGTGGATTCCTGCCTCGACGAGCTCAGCCTCCGGCTGGGGCGGCTGGCGGCGCGGGCGGAGGGCGCCGCCGGGGCCGGCCGGGAGTGGGACCAGATCCGGTCGGACGCCCTGCACCTGTGCGACTTCCTGCACCGGCGGGCCGCGCCGGTCGAGGGCCCGGGGACGGCCGGACCGTCGGCGGCCGAGCGGGAGGCCGCCGAGCTGCTGGCCACGGCCCGCGCCGAGCTGGAGGCCGCGCGCCAGGAGGCCCGCCGGTTGCGGGAGGAGGCGTACGCCGAGGCCCTGCGGGCCCGCCGCGAGTTCGAGGCGGCCCTGCTGGCACGACGTCGCCGCGAGTCCCGGGTCGACGAGATCCTGGCCGGCGCGCGCGGGGAGCGGGTGCCGGCGGACACCCCGACCGCCGCCGCGGGCGTGCGGCCCGGTGCCGCCTGACCGGTCCGGGTCAGGTCAGCGCCGCCACCACTGTCGTGGCCCGGTCCTCGTGCCGGGCGTACGCGTCCGGGTACGCGGACACCTGCACCGCCTGGGCGGCGGCGGTGACGCTCATGTCCGCCCAGCCGGGCACCTCGCGCAGGGCGGTGTAGAAGGCGCGGGCCGCGTACGCCGGCCGCATGAGCTGGGCGACGGTGCCCCAGCCGCTGCTGGGACGCTGCTGGAACAGCCCGACCGAGTCGTGGTCGGAGCCGCTGCCCTGGTGCGGGTGGTCGAAGGATGCCGGGAGCACGTCGCTGGCCAGGTTGTACAGGTTGCTCTCCTGCATCGCGGTGGCCACGGCCACGACCAGCGCCCGGCGGGGCATCTTCATGTCCCGCCCCACGTCCACGATGACCTTCGCGTTGTTCATCTGCCGCTGATCCAGCCCGGCGACCGGCCGCGGGTTCTTCGGGCGGGCGGGCTTGCGCGGCGGCTTCTTGGCCGACGCCGTCGGGCTCGGCGTGACGGCCGGGGCGGGCAGCGCCGGTACGGCGACGGCCGGTGGCGCGAGGCGGGTGAAGTCGCGGGAGGCCCGCAGGTCGGCGGCGGCCCGGTCGGCGACCGCCTCGTGCACGTCCAGCCGCGCGGGCCCGGTCTCGCCGACGCCCGCCACGCCGATCAGGCCGAGGCAGCAGGTGACGCCGGTGGCCACGGCGATCCGGCCCGGTACGGAGCGGGCCGGGCCGCGCCGGGGCGGCTCCGGGGCGCGGTGACGCCCCACTCTCCGTTCGGCTGATGCCGGGTCAATCGTTCGGCGAACCGGGCGGTTGGCGGGCAACGGCTGATGATCGGGGTGGTCGGGATGCACCCGCCGAGGCTAGAAAGCTTCCGGGCCTTTGCCATCGGGGTGATTGGTGGCATGCGCCACAATCTGCCGGATTCGCGGTCGGCATTCCGCGCGGCGGATCAGGAAAGGAGTGAACCGCGCGTACCCGGAAGATGCCTCATGTCGGTTTAAGCCGTGGGAACCGGGCGAAGGTGCGGGCGTGCGACGCCGCGACCCGGCCTCCACCGTTCGGCGGACGGTGGGCTGGTCGACCGGCCCGCCCGGCGCGGCGGTCCACTGACGGGCGGCATCGACCACGCCTGATGACGCGGTTGTTGTGGATCATGGCGAGGCCCCGGCGCGGTGACCCGGGCGCTCGATACGATCTCCACGGTGACCGAGCAGCAGGCCGACGAGCGCGCCCCCGGAGAGCCGCCCGGCTCCCGGAGACGGCGCGGTCTCGTCGTCATCGCCTGCGCCGTGCTGCTCGCGGCGCTCCTCGGCGGGCACCGTGCGGTGCCGAACGTGCGTGGGCTGGGCAGCCTGCTGGACAGCGCCGTCCCGCTGCTCGGCCTCGGCGTACCCCTGCTCGCGCTCGTGGCGCTGCTGCGCCGCTCCCGCCCGGCGCTGCTGGCAGTGCTGCTGCCGGCGCTGGTCTGGGCCGGCCTGTACGGGCGCGCCTGGCTGCCCCCGGCGGCCGGCGCGGCCGGCGCCTCGGTGCGGGTGGTCAGCCAGAACCTGCGCGTGGGCAACCCCGACCCGGCCGCCACCGTGGGCGCGCTCGCGGGTGACGGTCCGGACCTGATCGGGCTCCAGGAGGTCGCCGACGGCGACCGCGTGGCGTCGGTCCTGGCCGGCCGGTACCCGCACCGCGCGGTGGTGTCGACGGTGGCGCTGTGGAGCCGGTGGCCGATCCGGGAGGCGCACGGCGTCGACACCGGGCTGGGCTGGGACCGCGCGCTGCGCGCCGTGGTGGCCGCCCCCCGGGGCGACCTGACCGTGTACGTCGTCCACCTCGGCTCCGCGCGCGCCGGGCACACCGCCACCCGGGACCAGACCGTCGCCGCGCTGGCCGACGCCGTGCGCGCCGACCCCGCCGAGCGGCTGGTGGTGCTCGGCGACCTGAACACCGCCACCACCGACCGGGTCTTCGACCCGCTGACCCGGCTGCTGCGCGACGCGCAGGCCGAGGCCGGGCAGGGATTCGGCTTCACCTGGCCGGCGGAACTGCCGGTGACCCGCCCGGACCACGTCCTCTACCGGGGACTCACCCCCACCACGGCCGGGGTGCTGCGCACCCCCGACAGCGACCACCGGGCGGTGACCGCCGGCTTCCAGTGGTGAGCGCTCAGTGCCGGCCGTTCTCCGCCGGGGTCACAGTGAGCCGGTGCCGGCTCGGATCGCCGCTGGAGAACGGCCAGAGCCGGTCGGCGTACGCGACCAGGTCGGCCAGCTGATCCCGGGTCAGTCCCGCCGAGGAGATCTCGGCGTGCACGTCGGCCCGGTAACGGCCGTCGTCGTCCCGGCCCAGCTTCGCCTCGGCGGTCACCTGCACTGTGTGCGCCTCGTCGGTGATCTCCCCGGCCGCCTCCACCGCCGCGTGGTGCAGGCAGGAGGCGAACGCCGCGGCCAGGAGCTGCTCCGGCGTCAGGCCGGTGCAGTGCGGCGCCAGCGGGGACGCCAGGGCGGAGGAGAGCCCGCCGTCATCGGTGCGTACGTGACCGCCCGCCGCGGTCGCCGTGGCCGTCTCGGCCAGCCAGGAACTCGGATCCGGCATCGCGTTCCTCCCGTCACTCACCGGACCGCGTTCCCGGACCCCGAGCAGCGAAACCGCGCCCGGTCAGGCAGTACGCGCGCTCAGCGGATCCGGCCGCTGGTCGCGGCGTCGACGGCCATCGCCTCGGTGGCCTCGGCGGCCGCCCGGCTGGTCCACGGCGACACCTGCTCCGTGCGCTGGCGGGGCAGCATCGCGCTCATCGGCACGTACACCCGGGCGTCCACCGCCTCGGCCAGCAGCAGCGCGGCCATCGGGCTGGTCGGCCGGGCCGCCGGGTCGGCGTCGAGGCAGGTGCGGCACAGCTCGGCCACCTCGGGCGGCAACCCGGGCACGTCGGGCAGCGGCCGGGGCGTCCGGCGACCCGGCGACCCGAGCAGCTGGGTGGTGCTGTCCGCCTCGTACGGCAGGTGACCGGTGAGGCAGTAGTAGAGCAGCACGCCGAGGGCGTACATGTCGGCGGCCGGGGTGGCGGGCTGCCGGTCGAGCTGCTCCGGCGCCAGATAGGCGGGCGTGCCCACGACGACGCCGTCCGGAGTGTGGTCCGGCGCGCCGGCCGCGGTGGCGATGCCGAAGTCGAGCACCTTCACCCCACACGGGGTGAGGATCACGTTCGCCGGCTTCACGTCCCGGTGCACGATGCCGTGCGCGTGCGCGGCCGCGAGCGCGGCGCACACCTCGGCGCAGACCCGCACCGCGATCCGCCAGTCCAGCGGCCCGGAGCGCAGGTGCGCGGCGAGCGTCTCGCCCTCGGCCAGCTCCATCACGATGTACGGCACCGGCCGGCCGTCCGGCAGCGTGGCGGTGCCGAAGTCGTGCACACTCGCCACGTTCGGGTGCACCAGCCGCGCCGCCGAGCGCGCCTCGGCCCGGATCCGCTCCACCGAGCCGGCCTCGCCGTCGAGCCGGGGCGAGATCAGCTTCACCGCGACGGTCCGGTCCAGCACGCGGTCGTGCGCCCGCCAGACCTCCGACATGCCACCCAGGCCGGCTCGCTGTTCGAGCTCGTACCGCCCGCCCAGCGTCCGCATCGCCCACTCCTCGCCTCGTCCGGTGTGCCCTCCGGTCCCGCTACCCGGCCCCGGAGCTGTGCAAACCGCCGGGGGTTCCCGTCCCGGCGGGGTAGCTTCGCGGCGGGGGGTCGACACAGGGAGGGCGGCGGTGGCTTCGGTGCGCGTACGGTTCGTCGGCGGTCCGGCCGACGAGCTGACCCGGGATCTGCCCGCGGGGCCGGACGGCGGGCCGCCGCCACGGTGGGTGATGCGTCATCCCGAGGAACCGGCCGAGGGGGTGGCCGACCACCTCTACGAACGCGACGAGCACGCCGCGCCGGGCGGCTGGACGATGCGCTACGTGCACACGTTCCCGTTCGGCGCGACCGAGTGAGGGCTCAGTCCGGGCGGGCGCCTGTGGTGCCGAGGATGACCGAGGCGACCAGCTCCGGGTCGTCGTGCATCGGCACGTGCCCGCAGCCGGGCAGGTCGAGGTGCCGCGCGCCGGGCAGCCGGGTACGCGCCAGCGCGGCCTGCCGGTAGGGCAGGATCCGGTCCCGCGTACCCCAGGCGATGGTCACCGGCACTGTCGGCGCGCCCGCGTAGGCGTATCCCCGGCCGGCGCGGGCGACGGCGCGGAACGCCCGCGCCTGGCGCAGCGCGCGGGCGTCGGCGAGCGCGTCGTCGAGCGCCATCCGGTTGGGCCGGGCCAGGATCATGCCCATCGCCAGCATCCGCCCCGCGGGCGCGGCGAACAGGCGGCGCAGCACCGGTTCGGGCAGCCGGGCGGCGTTGCGGTGCAGGGTGAGCACGGTCAGTGCCCAGCGCAGCTCGCGCGCGGTGCAGAAGCCGGCCGGGGACAGCGCGGTGGCGGAGGAGACCGCGTCGAGCGCTGCCAACTCCAGCGCGATCGCCCCGCCGAGGCTGTTGCCCGCGACGTGCGGGCGCTCCAGCCCGAACGCGGCGAACAGCTCGATCATGGCGGTGGCCAGCCCGCGCATGTCGGCGGGCAGCCCGGCGGCGGGCACCGGCGAGCGGCCGAAGCCCGGCAGGTCGACGGCTATCACGTCGTGCGCCTCGGCGAGCCGGTCCAGCACCGGCCGCCAGGCGCCGCCGTGGTGACCGATGCCGTGCAGCAGCACCAGCGTGGGCCCGGCGCCGCGCCGCTCGTAGACGACCTCCATGGGCGCGGTCACGGCCGCCCCTGCGGTGTGCTGGGGCCGAAGCCCCGGCCCAGCGCCCGGGCCTGCTCCTCGATCAGCGGTACGGTGGTCCGGGCGGTGCGGCCCACCAGGCGGTCGGCCAGCGGGCTGACCAGCACCGAGCGCACCGCCTGCACGCCGGCCACGGCGCGCGGCACGTACACCCGGCGGCTGCGGCGCTCGATCGCCCGCACGAACGCCTCGGCGCACTCGATGACAGTGGTGGTGCGCCGCAGCGGCCACGGCAGTTTCGCCAGCGCCGCTTCGAAGGCCGGCAGGTCGGCGCGCGCCTCGCGGACCAGGTCGGTGTCCACCCACGACGGATGGGCGGTGCCGACCGCCACGCCCCGGTGCGCCAGCTCCAGCCGGACCGCGTTGCCGAACTGCTCGACACCAGCCTTGGAGGCGCAGTAGGCGGCCATGCCGGGCAGCGCGGCGAACGCCGCGGCCGAGGACACGATGAGCAGGTAGCCACCCCGGTCGACGAGCGCCGGCACGGTCGCCGCGGCGGTGCGCATCACCCCGATCAGGTTGACCTCGACGGTACGCACCAGCGCCTCGACGTCGCCGACGGCGATCGTGCCGCGGTTGGCCACGCCCGCGTTCGCGACCACCGCGTCGATCCCGCCCAGCGTCTCGACCGTCCCGTCGACCGCCGCGGCGAGGGCGGCCTGGTCGGTGACGTCGGCGGCGAACCAGACGTGCCCGGGGCCCAGCTCGGCGGCGAGCGCGGCGAGCCGGTCGGGTTCCAGCCCGACAAGTGCCAGCCGGGCGCCGCGGGCGGCCGCGAGGCGGGCGGTGTGGGCGCCGATGCCGCGGGCCGCCCCGGTCACGAGCACCACCTTGCCGGCCAGCCGGCCGGAAAAACGACCGTCGATGGACATGCCCGCAAGTTACCATCGGGTAGCCTGCGTGCGGAAGACCCGGCCGGACCTGCCCGGATCCCCGTCGCCTGGCGCGCACAGCTGGTACACAGGATCGGGACAGCCCGGCGACAGCGGGTCCGCCCACGATGGGGGCATGGTCATGAACGCGCAGTCCGCGCAGGGTCGGATCGAGCTGCGCCGACCGGACGGCGAGCCGGTGCGGGTGCTCGTGGTCGACGACGAGCCGACGCTCACCGACCTGCTCTCCATGGCCCTGCGGTACGAGGGCTGGCAGGTCGCCACGGCCGGCAACGGGATGGCGGCGATCAGCACCGCCCGCCAGTTCCGCCCGGACGCCGTGGTGCTCGACGTGATGCTGCCCGACCTGGACGGCTTCCAGGTGCTGCGCCGCCTGCGGGAGGAGTCGCCGAGCGTGCCGGTGCTGTTCCTGACCGCCAAGGACGCCGTGGAGGAGCGCGTCGCCGGGCTCACCGTCGGCGGCGACGACTACGTCACCAAGCCGTTCAGCCTGGAGGAGGTGATCGCCCGGCTGCGCGCGCTGCTGCGCCGCTCCGGCTTCGCGGTCGCCGCCCGTCAGGAGGCGGTGCTCACCGTCGGCGACCTCACCCTCGACGAGGACAGCCACGAGGTACGCCGCGGCGACGACCTGATCACGCTCACCGCCACCGAGTTCGAGCTGCTGCGCTATCTCATGCGCAACCCGCGCCGCGTGCTCAGCAAGGCGCAGATCCTCGACCGGGTCTGGAACTACGACTTCGGCGGCCAGGCCAACGTGGTCGAGCTGTACATCTCGTACCTGCGCAAGAAGATCGACGCGGGCCGGGCGCCCATGATCCACACGTTGCGTGGGGCGGGCTATGTCCTCAAGCCGGCCGAGTGACGGCCGCGGCCGGCTGCGCCGCCGCCTGGCCGGCTGGTCGCTGCGCCGCCGGCTGGTGCTCTCCGTGGTGGCGCTGCTGGCGCTGGTCAGCGTCGGCATCGGCGGCCTGACCACCGTCGCGCTGCGGCACTTCCTGATCGACCAGATCGACAACCAGCTCAGCTTCGGCGACCGCCGCCCGGACGACCTCGAACGCTGGGCCCGGCGGGGCATGGATCCGCCGCGCCCGGACCAGCAGCCCATCCCGCCGGACTCCGACGAGGTGGCGCCCGCGCCCCCGGGCGGTTTCCCGCCGGGCTCGATCGCGGTCCGGGTGCCCGCCACCGCCGAACCCGTCGGCCGGATCCGGTCCGGCGACGGTGACAGCGAGGAGGTGCCCGCCGCGGACCTGACCGCGCTGGCCCGCGTACCCGCCGGTGAACGCCCGCGCACCGTCGTCGTCGGTGACCGGGGCGAGTACCGGGCGGTCGCGATGCCCTCGCCGCGCGGCGACGGCGACGTCCTGGTCCTCGCGATCCCGATGGCCCAGGTGGACGACACCGTCATGTGGATGGTCGTCGCCCAGGCCGGGGTGATCGGCGCCGGGCTGGTCATCGCCGGCGCCCTCGGCACGCTCGTCGTGCGGGCCACGCTGCGCCCGCTCAACCGCGTCGCCGCCACCGCCGCACGGGTCACCGAACTGCCGCTGGACCGCGGCGAGGTGGCCCTGTCGGTGCGGGTGCCGGCCGCCGACACCGACCCCCGCACCGAGGTCGGGCAGGTCGGCGGCGCGCTCAACCGGATGCTCGGCCACGTCGCCGCCGCGCTCGCCGCCCGGCAGGCCAGCGAGACCCGGGTACGCCAGTTCGTCGCCGACGCCAGCCACGAGCTGCGCACCCCCCTGGCCGCCATCCGCGGGTACGCCGAGGTGGCCCGCCGGGGCCGCCAGGAGGTCCCGCCCGACGTGGCGCACGCGCTGCGCCGCGTCGAGTCGGAGAGCACCCGGATGACCAGCCTCGTCGACGACCTGCTGCTGCTGGCCCGGCTGGACTCCGGCCGCCCGCTCGCCACCGAGCCGGTCGACCTGACCGCCATGGCGGTGAACGCGGTCAGCGACGCGCACGTCGCCGGCCCGGACCACCGCTGGCAACTCGACCTGCCCGACGAGCCGCTCACCGTCACCGGCGACGCCCACCGTCTGCACCAGGTGCTGGCGAACCTGCTCGCCAACGCGCGGGTGCACACCCCGGCCGGCACCACTGTGACCGTACGGCTCGCACCCGTGCCCGGCGGCGTCGAGCTGCGCGTCACCGACGACGGGCCGGGCATCCCGGAGCAGTTGCAGCCGGAGGTCTTCGAGCGCTTCGCGCGCGGCGACAGCTCCCGCTCCCGCGCGCAGGGCAGCACCGGCCTCGGCCTCGCCATCGTCGCCGCCGTGGTGGAGGCCCACCACGGCCGGGTCGACGTGGTCAGCCGGCCCGGCCACACCGCGTTCACGGTCTGGCTGCCCGGATCCACAGCCGACGCATAGGCTGCTCACGGCAGCGGGTCAGCGGGCGCTCCGAGGCTTGCCGGCATGGACAGAACCGAGAGCCTGCTGACCGCGCCCGCGGCCGGACCACCCGGAACCGTGCCCGTACCCCTGGAGAACCGCACCGGCTCCGATCCGCGCTGGGTCCGCCCGGCCCTGCTCGGCCTGCTGGCCGCCACCGGGGTGCTCTACCTGTGGGGACTGGGCGCCTCCGGCTGGGCCAACGCGTTCTACTCGGCAGCCGTGCAGGCCGGGTCGCAGAACTGGACCGCGTTCCTCTACGGCTCGTCCGACGCGGCCAACTCGATCACGGTGGACAAGACCCCCGCCTCGCTCTGGCTGATGGCGCTGTCGGTCCGGATCTTCGGCTTGAGCAGCTGGTCGATCCTGGTGCCGCAGGCGCTGCTCGGCGTCGCCTCGGTCGGCGTGCTGTACGCGACGGTGCGCCGCTGGTACGGCCCGGCCGCCGGGCTGCTCGCCGGGACGGTGCTCGCGCTCACCCCGGTGGCGACGCTGATGTTCCGGTTCAACAACCCGGACGCGCTGCTGGTGTTCCTGCTGGTCGCCGCCGCGTACGCGACTGTGCGCGCGGTCGAGACGGCGAGTACCCGGTGGATCGCGCTGACCGGCGTGCTCGTCGGCTTCGGCTTCCTCACCAAGATGCTCCAGGCGTTCCTGGTGATCCCGGTCTTCGCCGGGGTCTACCTGCTGACCGCGCCGACCGGCCTGGGACGGCGCATCCGCCAGCTCCTGCTGGCCGGGCTCGCCGTCGTCGTCTCGGCCGGCTGGTGGGTGGCGATCGTGGAACTGGTGCCGGCCGGCGCCCGCCCCTACGTCGGCGGCTCGCAGAACAACAGCGTCCTGGAGCTGACGCTCGGCTACAACGGCCTGGGCCGGATCACCGGCGACGAGGTGGGCAGCGTCGGCGGTGGCGGCGGACGCCCCGGCGGCGGACCGTTCTCCGGGCAGGCCGGTCTGCTGCGGATGTTCGACACCGAGGTGGGCGGGCAGATCTCCTGGCTGCTGCCGGCCGCGTTGATCCTGCTGGTCGCCGGGCTGTGGCTGGCCGGGCGGGCGCCGCGTACCGACCGGATCCGGGCCGGTCTGCTGCTCTGGGGCGGCTGGCTGCTGGTCACCGGACTGATCTTCAGCTTCATGTCCGGCATCTTCCACGCCTACTACACGGTCGCCCTGGCCCCGGCGGTCGGCGCGCTGGCCGGCATCGGCGTCACAGTGCTCTGGCGGGCCCGCTCCGCCGAGGCGATGGCGCCCGCCCCGCAGGGTCCGGCTGCATCTGGCTCGGCTGCATCTGACTCGGCAGCGCCGGCCCGGTGGCGTGGGTTCGCCGCCACGCTGGTCCTGGCCGCCACGCTCGCGGTCACCGCCGGGTGGTCCTGGCACCTGCTCGGCCGCACCCCCGACTGGCACCCCTGGCTGCGCCCCACGGTCCTGGCCCTGGGCCTGACCACAGCCGTCCTCCTGGCCGCATCGGCGTTCCTCACCCGCCCCCGCCGGGCCGCTCCGCCCTCTCCCGGCTCCCCGCCCACCCCGGGCTCCCCGCCCACCCCGGTGATCAAGGAGTTTGTGTCCGGGAACGGCGTTCAGGATGACCCAAACCCCTTGGTCAACTCCGAGGCGGGGGCGGCGGCGGGGCACCGGGCCGGGTTTGCCGGGCGGGTGGTGCGGTGGGTGGTGCCGGTGGTGTCCGTCGCCGGGATCGCGGTGGCGCTGGCCGGGCCGGCCGCGTACGCGATGCAGACCGCTGCCACCCCGCACAGCGGCGCCATTCCGAGCGCCGGTCCGGCTGGAGCGGGTGGCTTCGGCGGCCCGGGTGGACCGGGCGGGCGGATGCCGGGCGGCGGGAACGGGCAGTTCCCGGGCTTCCCGGGCTTCCCGGGCGGCACCGGCTCCAACGGCACGGGTCCGGACGGCACCTGGCCGGGCGGCGGGGCGAACGCCGGTGGATTCCCCGGCTTCCCGGGCGGTGGTTCGGCCCCGGGCGCGCCCGGCGGCGCCGGTCCGGAGGGTGGCATGGGACCGGGCGGCCGGGGCCAGCGCGGCGGGGGCATGGGCGGGCTGCTCGACGCCCGCGAGCCGAGCGCCGAGATGACCGCTCTGCTCACCGCCGACGCCGACGACTACACCTGGGTCGCCGCCACGATCGGCTCGAACAACGCCTCCGGCTACCAGCTGGCCACCGGCCGGCCGGTCATGCCGATCGGCGGCTTCAACGGCAGCGATCCGTCGCCGACGCTCACCGAGTTCCAGCGCTACGTCGCCGACGGGCGGATCCACTACTTCCTCGGCGGCGGCGGGTTCCGCGCCAACGGCGGCAGCAACGCCTCGGCCGAGATCGCCGCCTGGGTCGCCGGAACCTTCACCGCGAGCACCGTCGACGGCGTGACCGTGTACGACCTGAGCAGCGGAAAGCAGGGCTGAGCGGTGACCGGCACGTACGCGCCCCGGGCCGCTGTGCGGGCCCGGCCCGCCACCGGCAGCGCGGTGCTCGACGTGGTGGTTCCGGTCTACAACGAGGAGGCCGACCTGGGCCCCTGCGTCCGGCGGCTGCACGAGCACCTGACCGCGCACTTCCCGTACCCGTTCCGGATCACGGTGGCCGACAACGCCAGCGTGGACGGCACCCCGGCGGTGGCCCGGGCGCTCGCCGACGAACTGCCCGAGGTGGGGGTGCTGCGCCTGGACGAGAAGGGACGCGGGCGGGCGCTGCGGGCCGCGTGGTCGGCCTCGCCCGCGCCGGTGCTCGCGTACATGGACGTGGACCTCTCCACCGACCTGGCGGCGTTGCTGCCGCTCGTGGCGCCGCTCATCTCCGGGCACTCGGACCTGGCCATCGGCACCCGGCTGGCGCGGACCAGCCGGGTGGTCCGGGGCGCCAAGCGGGAGGTGATCTCGCGGGGCTACAACCTGCTGCTGCGCGGCACGCTCGCGGCGCGTTTCTCCGACGCGCAGTGCGGCTTCAAGGCTATCCGCGCCGACGTGGCGGCCGAGCTGCTGCCGCTGGTGCGCGACACCGGCTGGTTCTTCGACACCGAGCTGCTGGTCCTGGCGCAGCGGGCCGGGCTGCGCATCCACGAGGTGCCGGTGGACTGGGTGGACGACCCGGACAGCCGCGTCGACATCGTCGCCACCGCGCTGGCCGACCTGCGGGGCATCGGGCGGCTGGGCCGTGCGCTGGTCACCGGGGCGCTGCCGCTGGCGCAGCTGCGCGCCCAGCTCGGCCGCGGCCCGTTGCCGGCCCCACCGGCGCGGGTGCCGCCCGGCCTGCCGCGTCAGCTCGTCCGGTTCGCCGCGGTGGGCGTGGCGAGCACGCTCGCGTACCTGCTGTTGTTCCTGCTGGCCCGCGGACCGCTCGGGGCGCAGCCGGCGAACCTGCTGGCGTTGCTGCTCACGGCGGTGGCGAACACGGCGGCCAACCGGCGGCTCACGTTCGGGGTCAGCGGACGCCGGCACGCCGGCCGGCACCACCTCCAGGGGTTGCTGGCGTTCGCGCTGGGCTTGGCCCTGACCAGCGGCTCCCTCGCCACCCTGCACGCCACCACGACCCCGGCCCGCCTGCTGGAGCTGACCGTCCTGGTCGTGGCCAACCTGGCCGCGACGGCCCTGCGCTTCCTCCTGCTCCGCCTGGCGATGCACCACCGCCAGTGACCCCTCCCACCCCGTCGATCATGAGGTTGGCGGCGCGACACGCCGGACGCCGGTGGCGTCAACTTCATGATCGACGGGGAGGGTGGCAGGGTTGAGGGCGTGTACCGGGAGTGGGGGGCGCCGGGAGTTCCGGGCGGGGTGCTGTGGAGCAGCGTGTCCGGCGGGAGCGAGACGCGGGTGCTGCCGGACGGGTGCGTCGACCTGCTCTGGTCCAGCCGGAACGGGCCGCTGGTGGCCGGTCCGGACCGCACCGCGCACCTGTCGCGGTCGGCGCCGGGGGACCGGTGGATCGGACTGCGACTGCCGCCGGGAACCGGCCCGGCCGTGTTCGGCGTGCCCGCCGAGGAGCTGCGGGACCGCCGCGTACCGCTCGCGGACCTGTGGGGCCGCGTCGCCGCCGAGGTGGCCGAGCGGGTCGAGGCCGCGCTGTCCGCGCCGGCCGGCAGCGACGGGACGGACGCCGCCGCTGCCGTGCTGACGCGGGTCGCCCGGGATCGGCTGCGCGCCGCCGGCGGCCCCGACCCGCTCGGCGCGCGGATCGCCGGACGCCTGTCCGCCGGGGCCACTGTGGCCGCGACCGCCGCCGAGGTCGGCCTCGGCGCGCGGGCCCTGCATCGGCGCAGCCGGACCCTGTTCGGGTACGGCCCGAAGACGCTGGCCCGCATCCTGCGGATGCGCCGCGCGCTGGACCTGGCCCGTACCGGCGCGCCGCTCGCCGAGGTGGCGGTGCGCAGCGGGTACGCCGATCAGGCCCACCTCACCCGCGAGGTGCGGGAGCTGGCCGGGGTGCCCCCGACGCGGCTGCTCACCCCGGCCACCGCCTGACCGGCCGCCGGTCAGTCGCCCGCCGGCAGCGGGGCGAACAGGTCCACGCCGTTGCCGTCCGGGTCGTGCAGGACCGCGTACCGCTGGCCCCAGAACGCGTCCCACGGGGGCAGCTCACCGTGGTGGCCGGCGGCGGTCAGCTCGGCGTACCAGCGGTCCACCTCGGCCGGGTCGGCGCACCGGAAGGCCAGGCTCATCCGGTTGTTGCCGCCGGACGGGTCGAAGTCGGGGTGGAAGCTGCGGATCACCTCGACCGTGTCCCAGGCCAGCCGTACGCCGTTCGGCAGGGTGACCTCCACGTGTCCTTCCGTCTCGGCGCCGGCCGGGATCGGCAGCCCCAGCCGCCGGTAGAAGTCGAGCGTGCGCGGCATGTCGGTGACCACGGCCCCGACCAGATCGAACTGCGGTGTCATGCCGCCACGGTAGGCGCGAACGGACCGCCCGTCTTGAACGGATCGGACGGGGGACGAGTGGCCGGTGTGGCCGCGCGTGCGGCGCCCGAGGCGTTACGGTGGGGAACAAGTCCGGCTTTGAGCATTAAAGCTCGCATACCGGGCGCGCACCGACGACCGGCGACGGAAGGAAAGCAGCCGTGAACCACCTGGCCTACCTGGACGCGGGATCGGGCAGTCTCATCGTGCAGGCGGTGGTCGGCGGCGTGGCCGGAGTGGCCGTGGCCGCCAAGCTCTACTGGCGGCGCCTGGTGTCCCGGTTCCGCCGCCAGCCCAGCGACCAGGGCCCCGCGGCGTGACGGTCCCCGACACCGGCGTCCGTGTCGAACCCGGCTCCTTCCGCGACCCCGGCAACCGGGTGTTCCACCGGGGCGAAGAGGTGCTGCGCGGGCTCGACGAGCGCTCCGCCCGCGACTGGCGGGCGCTGTCCGTCACCGACTTCTTCCGCCGCGCGGCCGAGCAGGGGCAGATCGTCGCCACCGAGGAGCTGACCCCGGTCCCTGTCGACACGCAGTGGGCGGCGGTGCTGCGGCACGAACGCATCCCGTTCGTCTCGCACCCCTACGAGTGGTCGTCCGCCATGCTGCGCGACGCGGCGCTGCTGCACCTCGACGTGCTGCGTGCCGCCCTGGAGGCCGGCTTCACCACCAAGGACGGCTCGGCGTACAACGTGCAGTGGCGCGGCGCGCGACCCGTCTTCATCGACGTCGGCTCGTTCGAGGCGCTGCGCGACGGCGAGCCCTGGGCCGGGTACCGGCAGTTCTGCCAGACGCTGCTCTACCCGCTGCTGATCCAGGCCCACCTCGGGCTGGACTTCCAGCCGTTCCTGCGGGCCCGCGTCGACGGCGTCGAGGCGGACCAGATGCGCCGGCTGTTCGGCGGCGCCCGGCGCTGGCGGGCCGGTGTGCCCACCCACGTGCACCTGCACGGCGCGATGCAGTCCCGCAACTCCGCCGCGAGCACCACCGACGTCCGCGCCCAGTTGCGCGCCGCCGGTTTCTCCCGCGAGCTGGCGCTGGCGACGGTACGCGGACTGACGAAACTGGTCCGCCGCCTCGACCACCGGCCGGGTGGCAGCCACTGGTCGGACTACCAGCGCACGTGCGCGTACTCGGTGCCGGGCCGGCAGGCCAAGGAGGAGTTCGTCGACCGCGCGGTGGCCGCCACCGGCGGCGGCTCGGCGCTGGACCTGGGCGCCAACGACGGCCGGTACGCCCGCATCGCCGCCCGCCACGCCGCGCACGTCGTCGCGGTCGAGCAGGACCCGGCGGTGGTCGACACGCTCTACCGCGCGCTGCGCGACGAGGGCGAGACGCGGATCCTGCCGCTGGTGATGGACCTGGCCGACCCGTCGCCCGGCGGCGGCTGGCGCGGCGTCGAGCGGGCCGCGTTCGCCGACCGGGCCCGCGCCGACGTGGTGCTCGCCCTCGCCGTCGTGCACCACCTGGCGATCGGACGCAACGTGCCGCTGCCCGAGGTGCTGGACCAGCTCACCGCGCTCACCGCCACCGGCGGCAGCCTGGTGGTCGAGTTCGTGCACCCGGACGACCCGATGGCCCGCCGCCTGCTCGCCAACAAGCCCGACGGCCTGTTCCCGGACTACCGGCGCGACGCCTTCGAGGCGCTGCTGGCCCGCCGGGGCCGGGTGGTCGCCCGCACCGAGCTGCCGTCCGGCACCCGCACGCTCTACCAGGTGGTGGTGGGTGGCTGAGCGCACCCTCGCGCCACCCCGGGACCACGCGGCCGGCCCGGACCGGCGGGAACGCCCGCCCTGGTGGCGGTCCGAGGCGGCGCGGCTGGCGGAGGTGACGGCGCTGGTCGGGCTGGTGGTCACCCAGCCGCTGCTCGACGTGCTCGGCCGCAGCCCCGACTTTTTCCTGTTCCACCGCGCATCCCGGGGCGACGTGCTGCTCCTGGTCGCCCTGATCGCGCTCGCGCCGACAGCGCTGTTCGGCCTACTGGGCGCGTTCGCGCTGCTCGGCGCGCTCGCGGTGCCCGCCGGACGCCTCGTCCGGGCCGCCGTGCACACCGCGTTCGTCGGCCTGCTGCTCGCCGCGCTGGCGGTCCAGGTCGGCCGGCACGTCACGCCGCTTCGGGGCGTACCCCTGCTTGTGGTCGCCGGTGTGGCCGGAGCCGCCGGGGCGGCCGCGCACCGGCGGTGGCGGGCGCCCCGGCGGGTGCTGCGGGTGGCCGCCGCCGGGCCGCTGGTGTTCGTCGGGTTGTTCCTGTTCGCCTCGCCGGCCTCGGCGGTGGTGCTGCCGCGCGGCGAGGGCGGCGCGGCCGGGGTGGCCGGCGCGGGCACGCACCCGCCGGTGGTCATGATCGTGCTGGACGAGCTGCCGCTGGTGTCGCTGCTCGGCCCGGACGGCCGGATCGACGCCGCCCGCTACCCGAACTTCGCCGCACTCGCGGCCGGGTCGACCTGGTACCGCAACGCCACCGGCGTCAGCGGCTGGACGCCCTACGCGCTGCCCGCGATGCTCACCGGGCGCTACCCCGAGCGGGGCGTGGCGCCGCACTACTCGCAGTACCCGGACAACCTGTTCACCGCGCTCGGCGGCCTGTACCGGGTCAAGGCCGAGGAGAGCATCACCCGGCTCTGCCCGCCTAGCCGCTGCGAGCAGGCCACGACGCCGGAACAGGGACTCGGGGTGCTGGTCCGGGAGAGTGGCAAGCTGCTGGGCCGGATCGCCGCGCCGGTGGACAGCCGCGTCGACCCGGAGGACTCCTACCGCGAGCGGACCGCCGCCGAGGCCGGGCTGGACGCCGCCGAGCCGGTGCCGGACGACCCCAAGTTCCGCTGGGACACCCTCGACGACAACCAGCCGGCCCGGTTCACCTCGTTCCTCGCCGGGCTGCGCCCCGACCCCCGGCCCACGCTGCACTTCCTGCACCTGCTGATGCCGCACTCGCCGTGGGCGTACCTGCCGTCCGGGGCGCACTACGCCGCGCCCGAGGACCTGCCGAACGACGGCGCCGGCTGGGTCGACCTGGCCCGCGCCCGGCACCTGGCCCAGCTCGGCTACACCGACCGGCTGCTCGGCGAGACGCTGCGCACGCTGCGCGCCACCGGCCTCTACGACCAGGCGCTGGTGGTGGTCACCGCCGACCACGGGGTGAGCTTCCGGCGGGACTGGCAGGGGCGTGGGATGGACGCCATCGACCACGCCGCGAACGAGGTGGCCTGGGTACCGATGTTCGTCAAGAAACCCGGCCAGCGCGCCGGACGGGTGGACGACCGCAACTGGGAGCACGTGGACCTGCTGCCCACGATCGCCGACGAGACCCACATGCGGGTGCCCTGGCGGATGGACGGCCGGTCGGCCGCGGCGGCCCCGCGCGAGCGTAGCGACAAGCGCTTCTACGACCGCCCCGGCCAGCCGGTGACGATCACCGGCGGGGTGCCCGCCCCGCTCCCGTTCGTACCCGTCGACCCGCTCGTCGGCACCCGGGTCCCCGACGTGCCGGTGGTCGGGTCCGCCACGGTGGCGAACCGGGACGCCTTCGACGCGGTCGACCCGGCGCGCGGCGGCCTGCCCGCGCTGGTCTGGGGGACGGTCCCGGACGACGTGCCCGACGGGACGCGGCTCGCCGTCGCGGTGAACGGCACGGTCGGCGCGGTGGTGCCCGTGGTGCCCCCGGACGCCGGAGGCCGGCGGTTCGCGGCGTTCCTCCCCGACGACCGGCTCTTCGCCGCCGGCACCAACCGGCTCGACCTCTACCGGGTCGGCGACGACGGGTCGCTGCGCCGGCTCACGCTGTCGTGACGGGCCCCCGGCCGGCGCCCATGGTCGCGCTCCCAACCGGTTTCCGGACCGCCTGGCCGGGAAACAGGTGACGCACACCTCACCCCGAAACCATGACGAGCGGTGTTCTCCGCGCCGTGATTACGGTAGAAGCGAAGGCAATTCAACGAAGATCTTGCCGGCGAAGCGAGGAACAGATGACGGAAGTCAAGCTCGACCACCCCGGTGGGCAGCTGTCGATGCCGGTGCAGTCCGCGGTTGAGGGCCCCGCCGGGATCGGGGTGAGCAAGCTGCTCAAGGAAACCGGGATGACCACGTACGACCCCGGTTTCGTGAACACCGCGTCCTGCTCGTCCGCCATCACCTACATCGACGGTGATGCCGGCATCCTGCGGTACCGGGGTTACCCGATCGACCAGCTGGCCGAGAAGTCCTCCTTCCTGGAGGTCTCCTACCTGCTGATCTACGGCGAGCTGCCGACCCAGACGCAGCTCACCGAGTTCAGCGAGCGGATCCGGCGGCACTCGCTGCTGCACGAGGAGATGCGCCGGTTCTTCGACGGCTTCCCCCGTGACGCGCACCCGATGGCCGTGCTCTCCTCGGCCGTCAGCGCCATCTCCACCTTCTACCAGGACAGCCTGGACCCGTTCGACTCCGAGCACGTGGAGATGTCCACCGTGCGGCTGATGGCGAAGGTCCCGACCATCGCCTCGTACGCGTACAAGAAGTCGATCGGTCAGCCGCTGCTGTACCCGGACAACTCGCTCGGCTACGTCGAGAACTTCCTGCGGATGACCTTCGGCGTGCCGGCCGAGCCGTACGAGGTCGACCCGGTGGTGGCCCGGGTGCTGGACATGCTGTTCGTCCTGCACGCCGACCACGAGCAGAACTGCTCCACCTCGACCGTGCGGCTGGTCGGCTCCAGCAACGCCAACCTGTTCGCCTCGGTCTCGGCCGGCGTGAACGCGCTGTTCGGCCCGCTGCACGGCGGCGCCAACCAGGCCGTGCTGGAGATGCTCCAGAAGATCCAGGCCGACGGCGGTGACGTCCGCTCCTTCGTGCGGAAGGTGAAGGACAAGCAGGACGGCGTGAAGCTGATGGGCTTCGGGCACCGGGTCTACAAGAACTACGACCCGCGCGCCGCCATCGTGAAGAAGGCCGCCCAGGACGTGCTCGGCCGGATGTCCAAGCCGGACCCGCTGCTGGACCTCGCGGTGCAGCTGGAGGAGATCGCGCTCGCCGACGACTTCTTCGTGTCCCGCCGGCTCTACCCGAACGTGGACTTCTACACCGGCCTGATCTACAAGGCCATGGGCTTCCCGACCAAGATGTTCACGGTGCTGTTCGCGCTGGGCCGGCTGCCCGGCTGGATCGCGCAGTGGCGCGAGATGATCAACGACCCGGAGACCAAGATCGGTCGCCCGCGGCAGATCTACACCGGTGCCACCGAGCGGGACTACGTCCCCGCCGACCAGCGCTGAGCGTGCAAGGAAGGGCCCCCTATTAACGCCTCCGGTAGAGGAGGGGCCCCCTTTTAACACGCGGACGACGAAGGCCGCCGACCCAGCTCGGGTCGGCGGCCTTCGTCGCGTGCACCGGGGTGGAGGGCGTTAACAAGGGGCCCTTCCTCTACCCCAGGCGTTAATAGGGGGCCCTTCCTTACCGCAGGCCGGCGGCGGTGAGGAGGTTGCCCTCGGGGACTCGCGGCGTGGGGTGGCCGTGGGCCATGCGGTGCTGGGCCCGGGCGGCGGTGAACGCGGGGTCGCCGGCGATGGCGGCGGCGTACGCGGCGGCGGTGCGGGACGCGATGGCGGCCCAGCCGTACCGCTCGTGGACCATGGCGCGGGCCCGCCGGGCGAGCGCACGGGCCCGGTCCCGGTCGGACAGCAGCGCGTGCACCGCCTCGGCGAGCCCGTCCGGGTCGTGCGGGGCGAACGTCATCCCGGTGACGCCCGGCTCGACGATCTCGGCCAGCCCGCCGGTACGGGCCACTGCCAGCGGCGCGCCCGCGGCGGCCCCCTCCAGCGCCACCATGCCGAACGGCTCGTAGATGCTCGGCACCGCGAAGCAGTCCGAGGCGGCCATCACGGCGGGCAGGTCGGTGCCGCCGAGGAACCCGGGCATGCTGACAGTGGCGCCCAGCCCGAGGCGGTGCACCTCGGCCTCCAGTTCGGCCCGGTACGGCCCGTCGCCGACGATCACCGCGCGCAGGCCGGGGTGCCGGTCGCGCAGCCGGGGCAGCCCGGCCAGCAGGTGCTGCACGCCCTTCTCGTACACCAGGCGGCCGGCGAACGTGACCAGCGGGCCGTCGGCGGCGAACCGGGCCCGGGCGGCGGCGACCGCCGACGCGGGCACCCGCCAGCGGTGCGGCTCGACACCGTTGGGCACCACGTCGACGCGGGCGGCGTCCACGCCGAACAGCGCGCCCACCTCGTCGCGCATGTAGCCGGAACACACGATCACGCGGCCGGACTCGCCGGCGAGCCAGTGCTCGACGCCGTGGATGGTGCGGTTCATCTCCTCCGGCAGCCAGCCCTGGTGCCGGCCCGCCTCGGTGGCGTGGATCGTGCTGACCAGCGGCACGTCCAGGTGCTCGCGCAGCGTCATCGCGGTGTGCGCGACGAGCCAGTCGTGGGCGTGGATGACGTCGTAGGCGCCGGAGGAGGCGGCGCGCAGCGCGGCCCGGGTCAGCGTGTGGTTGAACGCCATGGTCCAGGCCAGCAGCGACCCGGTGGCGAGCGGGAACCGGACGGGGTCCTCGGCGGCGCGGACGATGCGCACGCCGTCGGCGTACTCCTCCAGGGGAGCGCCCTCGGCGTGGCGGGTGACGACTGTGACCTCGTGCCCGGCGGCGGCCAGCGCGACGGACAGCGCGTGGACGTGGCGGCCGAGCCCGCCGACGAGCACCGGCGGGTACTCCCACGACAGCATCAGGATGCGCCGGGTCCGGGGCCCTGTCCCGGCCGGTGACGGCGGGGCCGGGCGGGAGGTGAGGGTGGGCCGGTGGAGCCGGTCCGTCGCGGTGGCGGGCTGAGCGCCGACCCGCAGAGTGGTCACGTCGATCTCCGTCCATGCATGGTGAGGCACGCCGGCATCGATGGCGGCGACGAGCGGTGGTCAGGAGCGACCGGGCGGCCGGCCGGGCGTCGGCACCAGCTCGCCGACGACGGCCTGGGCCGGATACCGATCGCGGGCCACCGGGAGGGTGCTGACGTCGATCGGGAACCGGAACCGTCCAGTCACCCTGCCAACCTACTGCGCCGGATCCTCTCGCGCGCGGTGAGCGATCCTCGTCACTCTCCGGCGACCCCCGTACACATGAGACGGTCACGGGAACGGGTGCGGGTGCGGGTTGATCTCCTCCGGGGTGAGCGGTTCGGCCCGGTGTCCGAGCCGGACCGGCAGGTCGCGCAGCCGGGGCAGGTCGACGCGCCGGTTGCGGTGGCCGAACGTCATCGGCAGCAGCCCCGGGATCAGCACCTTCACGCTGGTGAGGCCGACGGCCGCCTGCTCGCGGGCGGTCTGGTCGACGACCACCACGTCCAGGCCCTCGTCGAGGTAGCGTCCGGTCACGTGCCGCAGGTCGTCGAGCAGGTCCGTGGCCGGGCGGTGGCGCGCCGCTGGCGGGAAAGCCTCCGCCATGGACAGGATCTCGTCGCGCTCGTACAGGAACGCGAAGCGCGGCCAGGCGTCCGGGCAGGCCGCCACCAGCAGGTGGTCCTCCATGGTCCGGACCAGGTCGGGGTCGGCGACCAGGCCGGGGGCCGTGGTGTCCTCGGCGACCATCTCCCGGGTGGCCTCGGCGACGCTGGCGAGCTCCACCAGCGCGGACCACAGGGCACGCTCCGGGTCCAGGTGTGCCCCCGCACCGCAGAACGCCCGGGGACGTCCCGGCCGCACCTCGTCGTCGACGAGCATCAGCCACACCGCCGGGACGCCTTCGGGCATGGTGATGTCGAAGACGTCCAGGCGGCTGCCGGTGGTCCGCTGGATCCAGTCGACGAGCACGCGGGTCATCGGGTCGGCGGAGGTCATCGGGTCCACGCGCGGCACTGGCAGCCGGGCGTACCAGGTGGACAGGAAGGCGTCCCGTTCGGCGACCTCGAAGATGCCGTGCAGGATCGCCTCTTCGAGGTTCGCGCCCAGCGCGCAGCCGTTGGAACACTCCGGACCGAAACCCGTGCCGTGCGAGCCGTAGTAGGCGAAGGTCTCCGGCACCAGCACCGGGCCGTCGCGCCGGAACGAGTAGGCGTACACCCATTCCACGGGCCGGCCCGGGTCGTACGCGACCGCGTGGTCGTCGGGCGGCGCGGGCGGCAGCCCGAACTCCGTCGGCTCGACGGCCCGCCCGGGTCCGAGCTCGCGGAACGAGGCGCGGGTGACGGTACGGCGGGCGCGTGGCACGTTGCCGCCGAGCCGTTCCAGCGCCTCGGCGACGGCGACGGCCACGCTCGCCGGGTAGGTGAAGGTCCGGCCGTAGCCGGCCAGTTCACCACAGCACAACGGGCCACCGATCGCGCCGGCGAGGACCATCGGATGGTTGTGGTGGACGGTGATAGACGACAGCAGCCCGGTCTCCTCGTCGTGCAGCGCCGCCAGCAGGGCGAGGTGCTCGTCGGGGAGGCTGCGGGCCCGGTAGTCGCCCGGTGCCCGCTTCGGCCGGGACGTCAGCGTGAAGGTGCCGGCGGCCGGGCCGTCGTCCGTCAACGGGCCGCACACCGGGCAGCCGGGTTCGGGGACGAACCGGTGCCGCTTGACGGCCAGCGAGGCCGTGACGACCTCCAGCACCGCTTCCGCGCACCGGCCGTCGCCGCCCTGCGCGACCCGGCGCAGCTCGTCGGCCACGAGCGCGGCCACAGTGGCGCGTACCGGCGGGCCGAGGACGGGCCGGGCGGGCTGCACGCTGCCGTCGTAGAGCCCCTGCCACAGCGCGGACCGGTGTGGTGTCCCGGTGGTCCGCGCCCGGCGTTGCCGCACCTGGAGGCAGTGGTGGCAGCCCGGCCGTCCGGGCCTGACGAAGGGGCCGATCCGTACGCCGCGCGGCGTGGTGTACACCGGCAGGAAGGCCCGGCCGGCGTCGGCAGCCGCCCGGGCGGCCACCTCGACGTCCTCCGGTGACCCGTCGACGACGAAGACGTCGACGTCGGCGACCGGGGCGGCGCCCAGCGCCTGTTCCACCGCCCGGCACAGGGCGCCGGCGCCGAGGATCCGCAGGCCGTGACGCGGCGCCACGTCGGGCGAGGCGGGGACGGCCGGTGTGGTCGTGACGTCGGTCATGCCCTGCTCCCCGCTCGTGGCGACCACGCCGCCCTGATCATGAACGGCATCACCCGCTGCGCCCCGGGCAGCGAGTCGGCCGGCCGCACCAGCAGCGACCGCCCGTCCCGTGCCAGCTCGCGCAGCAGCGGCGGCAGCGCCGTGTCCCAGTCGCCGCCGCCCACGTCCGGTCCGATCTCGGCGCCGTCCGGGCGGCGTCCGGTCAGGACGGCGACCGCCGCCTGCATCGCGTTCGCCAGGGCGGTGTCCGTGTCGGTGGCGCAGCTGTGGGCGACCCACCTGTCGCCGGCGGCGACGAACACGGTCGGGGTGCTCGATCCGTCGTGCCACGCCCGCGGCTCGTGGCCGAGGAGTGCCAGCTCGTGTGCCATGACGCGGGTCCGCTCCGGCCACCGCGTCCGGTCGAGCCAGCCGCCGGACGGCCCGCCGTCGGCAGTGGTGACCTCCGGCGGGGTCGCGGCCGCACGCCGCAGTTTCAGGATCGCCCGGCCGCGCGCCTCCGCCCAGGTGTGACCGCCGGCGATCACCACGCCGTCCGGCTGCGCGTCGACGAGAGCGCCGCGCCCGGCGTCCCACCACACCGTGGCGTCGTCGTCGGTGCAGCCCCGCGCCGCGAGCGTCTCCAGTGCCGCCGTAGCGGCGCGCAGCAGCGCCTGCTCCCGGCTGCCGCCGACGGCGGTGAGCAGCCGCGGGGCGCCGCCGGCCAGGTCCACGACCGTCGCCTCGACGCAGCTGACCGAGATCTGCGAGTGGGCGCCGGTGTCGATGGCCAGCAGCGGGCCCAGGCGCGCGTCGACCAGGAACGGCATCCGGGCGACGAACTCCTCGACGTCCACCGGCGTGCGGGCGGCCATCGCGTCGACGTGCGCGGCGAGATCGGCGTACGCGACCGGGGGCCGGCAGGAGCGGCAGCGGGGGTGCACGTCGAGCAGATGCTCGCTGGTGACAGCGGTTTCCAGGTCCACGCGGGTCATCCGGTTCGTGGCGGTGGTCTCGGCTCCCATCCGGTGGCGCAGGTACGCGAACCCGAGCGCCGCGCCGATCAGGCCGCAGACCGGCGCCGACAGCCACTCGGACGTCGTGTCCGGCTCGTCGCCGTCACTCGGGGGGACCCCGGCGCCCTGCCGGCTGAGCAGGCCGCACTCCCAGCAGCCGCCGGCGACGCCGCCGCCGGTCGGGCCGATCCACGCCTCCTCGCCGCCGGGTACCGCGTGCAGGACGGGCACCCCGATCGCCCGGGCCGCCCGGTTCAGCCGCGTCGCCCGCGCGGCCATCGGACGGGCGGCGCAGTGCAGCACCGCGTCGTACCCCGCCAGCAGGCCGGCGAGACCTTCGTCGGTGTCGAGGGCGGCGGCCGCGTCCAGCAGCGTCAGCCCGGTCGTCGGATCCTCGGCACGACGCCGCTGCACGATCCGCCGGAAGCCGTCGCGTTCGGTGCCGGTCTCGGCGGTCTCGACCAGCGAGGCCGTACGCAGCCCGAGTTCGAACAGCGTCTGGACGAGCGCGAGCATGCCGGCGCCGGCGCCGACGAGCAGCACCCGTCCGTTGCGGAACGCCTCGAAGCGGCTCAGCGGCGCGTCGGTGGCGTGCTCGGCGAACGCGATCGAGTCCCGGTAGGTGTCGAGTTCCCAGTCCCGCAACGTGTGTGGCGGCTCGCTGTCGAGGTCGCGGGCGATACCGCGCCGCACCAGCATCCCGACCAGGTCGGTGACGAGCTGCCGCTGTGCCGCGGGGAGACCGTCGGTCAGCTCCTGCACCGTGTGGCTGCCGTCCAGATGCGGGGCGAGCCGCTGCACGAGGCCGTACGCCGACGCGCCCGCCAGGTGCGTACTGGCGAGCCCTGTCTCCAGGTACACGCCGTCGTCGACCGGCACGTACATCAGGTCGTCGCGGAGCTTGACCCTCACGCGGCCACCTCCTTCCGCAGGTGTCCCATCCGCACCGCGACCGCGCGTCCGGCGTCGGTGAACGCCTGCCGGCCGTGCAGGTACCGGGAGTTGTCCACGACCAGCACGTCACCGGACCGCCACGGCACCGCCACAGTCAGCCGCGCGGCGACGTCCGCGGCGGTGGCCACGAGGTCCTCGGGCACCGGTGCGCCGGTGCCGGAGCGCACCCGCAGCCGCCGGTCGTGGTACTCGCCGGGCTGCGGGCGGCTGATGAACAGCGAGTTGCAGAACGCCGGCACACCTTCGAAGAGGGTCGGTGGCGTGCACCGGGTGCCGAAGCCGACAGTCATCGCGTCCTCGTCCACGTCGATGTGGATCGACTCCCACGGCCGCAGGTACGGCTCCCACTGCCGCAGCATCCGCTCCGCCGCCGCCGGGTCGGTCGTGCCGCACATCCGCTGCCACACCGGTGTGGGCAGCGCGCTCTCCCAGCGCAGCGTCAACTCCTCGCAGGCGGCGCGGACCGCGGCGGGCAGGGCGGCCAGCAGCGCGAGACCGTCGCACAGCGTCGTGGCCCCGCCGTCGGCGGCGGGCCGCTCGCACCGGAACATCAGCAGGTCCGGGGCGCCGGGCGCGTACGACGCCTCCCGGTGCAGCGGCATGCCCTGCGTTCCCCGGGTGACTGTGGTCGTCGTCGGGTCACCGCCGATCACGTCCCGCTCGTCGTGGAACCCGCCCTGGTACGGCGACGCGGTCATCAGCGCGTCGCCGAGCGCGACGTAGGCGTCGTGCCGCCACCCGCCGCGCAGCAGCACCGCGCCGTGCTCGGCGACCGCCGCGAGCACCGTGTCCGGCGTGGGGGTGCCGACGAGCGCCGGAACGTCCTGTTCAGCCATGAGGGTTCCCTTCGGTGAGATGGGCCGCCAGCACCCCGGGACGCGGCGCGGGCGTGCCGACCAGCAGTTGCGTCAGCGGCGACGCCCCGTCCGGCAGGCCGAGCCGGGCGGCGACCGCGTCGGCGGTGAGGCCGCCCAGTGCCCGGCTCGCCGCGCCGGTCGCGGTGGCGGCGAGCCCGGCCAGGTGAAGGGCCACGCCGGCGAGCAGGTGCAGCCGGTGGAACGAGGCCGGGGAGAGCTGGTCGACGGGCCGGCTTCCGGCGTGGACCAGGTAGAGGGTCGCGCCGCGGGTGACCATCCGGCGGTCGACCCGGTGCGGGTACGCCGCCGCGTCGTCGGCCGTTCCCGGCGGCCCGGTCGGCACCAGCCGGTGGCGGTGCGGCCGGTAGCGGTACGCGTCCGCCGGGATGCCGTCGACGGTCCGGGCGAGGCACCAGATCTCCGGGTACAGCGGCTGCCGGGCCAGCGCCACCAGGGCCGGCGACCCGGCCCGGCCGGCGGCGCAGGCCAGGATGTCGGCGACCTGCCCGGCGGTCAGCCCCGGGCCGAGGTTCGCGGCGGAGGCGCGGCGGGCGGCGGCCGCGACCAGATCGAGCGGCCGGGCCGGCGGCAGGTCGAGCGCCCGGCCCGCCGCCGGGCCCACCGGAAGGCGGTCCGCCGGGAGGCGCCGGGCCGAGAGACAGTCGGCCGGGAGGCGGTCGGCCGAAGGCGGCTCGGCGTCGGCGTAACGGTCGTACGTCGCCCGGTGCAGCGCCACCGCGCTCGGGTGGGCGGCGTCGTGGCCGAGCCGGTCGTGGTCCAGCCCGGTCGCCGGGGGCGGCCCGCCGGAAGCGAGCGGTGTCCAGGGGACGTCCGCGTGCGCGGGGAACTCGATCGCCGCGTAGGTGGCCTCCAGTTCGGCGTCGAGTCCGAGCAGCTCACCGGCGAGCGCCGGATCGAGGTCCAGGCGCGGTGTCGCGTCCACCGGCGACGTGAGCATCTGGGCCAGCAGGACACCGGAGTCGACGATGCCCAGCCGGTAGCCGAACGCTCCGTACTTGCTGGTGTTCTTCCACGGCCGGTGGGTCAGCAGCAGCGCGTGCCGGGGCGCCGCCGCGACCCCGAGAAGCCGGTCGAGCCGGGCGGCCGGGCTGCCCGGGCGCAGCAGTTCCAGGCAGTGGTGCGGCGGGTCGTAGTGGTAGACGCCGGCCGCCAGGTCGGGGGAGCCGGCCCAGGCGAGGTAGATCTCGTTGGGGTGGAACGCCCCGCCGGAGGGCACCGACCGGCGCAGCGTGTGCCAGCCGGGCAGCAGCCGCGACGGCGTGGGCGTGTCCAGCGGGGCGCCGGTCAACGCGGACAGCCCGGCCAGCGTGATCGTCTCCGCCCGGCGTGGCGCGTACCCGAGAAGCATCGCGCTGAGCCGGTCGAGGCAGCCGTCGCCGAGCGGCACGGACCCCGGGCCGGGCCACCGCAGCGGCCGGCGGGCCGCGCCCGGATACCGCTTGCCGCAGGGCGGCAGATACGCCGTCGGCTGCCCGGTGTCGGCCCGCACCGCCGCCAGGTACCGGCCGGCGACGCCGGCTCGCGAAGCCGCCATCTCAACTGCCCGCGCTCTCGTACCGGCGCAACCCGGCCCGGAAGAGCGCCCACGCCCCGGCCGCGCAGGCCGCCGCGACGACCGGGGTGAGCGCGCCCGCCGTGGTCGAGGCGCCCTTGTCCAGCAGCGCGGCCGTCGGGAAGTAGCCGACGAACGCGACGGGTACGAGCGTCAGCAGCGAGCGCAGGCCGGTGCCGTACAGGGTCAGCGGATAGCGGGCCAGATCGCCGAGGGTGTGCACGCTCGCCGCGAGCGAACTGGACGGGCTCAGCAGCCAGAAGACGACAGCGTTGGTGGCCAGGTTGACCGCCAGCTTGACCAGCACCCCGCTGACGAGCAGCAGCGCCGCCCAGAGCACCGTCAGCGGCGTCCAGGCCAGGTCGAGGTGGACGGCCGCGGCGCCGAGCAGCGCCGCGCCGAACCCGACGTTGCCGAGACCGTTGAACCCGACCGCGTTGCCGGTGACCTGGAGCACCACCGGGTAGGGCCGGACCAGCAGGTAGTCCAGCAGGCCGAGGTTGACCAGGCCGCCGAGATGCCACGTCCCCTCGAACAGCAGGGAGCCGACGCCCTCGGCGAGCATCACCATGGCGCAGACGTACAGCACCTCCCAGCGGGTCCACCCGCCGAGCGCCGTCACCTGCCGGAACACCATGACCACGAAGACCAGCCCGGCGAGCTGACCGAGCAGTGTCGCCCCGATCGTCAGGAGCGCGTCGGCGCGGTACTCGAGCACCGCCCGCAGATGCGCGCCGAGCAACCGGCGGTAGATCCGTGCCTCGTGCATCATCGGCCGGTCACCCGCCGTGCGCGGTGAGCCGCCGCACGCCCGCGGACCACAGCAGCCGGGCCGCGCCCCACAACACCACGACCCAGAGCAGCTGTACGCCGATCAGCGTCACCGCCTCGGCGCCACGTACCTGCCCCAGGTAGATCAGCGCCGGGGTGGAGACGATGCCGGGGAACGGGGAGAGCTGGCAGACGACCTGGAGCCAGCCCGGGAACAACGCGATCGGCACCAGCGCCCCGGAGAGGATGTTGGTGATCGCCACCCGCGACAGGCTCAGCCCGTGGAAGTTGCCGGTCCAGAAGCACAGCAGCCCGACGAGGTAGACCAGGCCGAACTTCAGCGGCACCACCGCCAGCAGGCTGAGCAGGAACAGTCCGGCCTGACCGGCGGCGGGCAGCGCGGCGCCGCCGAACGCCGACACCAGCGTCGCCGCCATCACCGCCACCGTCAGCACCTCACCGACGACGTATCCGAGCGACAGCGCGAAACGCGAGAGCTGGTAGTCGATCGGCCGGACCAGGTCGAGCGCCACGGTGCCGTGCAGCACCGGGCCGGCGATCTGCGCGTCGGTGAAGCTCGACAGCAGCGCCCCGGTCAGGAACGCCACGACCAGGTAGCCCTTCATCTGCTCCCAGGACAACCCGCCCACCGCGCCGCCGGCCGCGCCGGCGAAGACCGCCTGCCAGACCGCGAACAGCGCCACGGTCTGCACCACGACCCCGGTGAGCTGGAGGAGGAACTCGCCCCGGTAGATCAGCAGCGTCGACCAGGACATCCGCGCCAGCGTCAGGTACGCCCTCATGCCGGCACCGACGGGCTCAGCTCGCCGGCGTACGCCCGGCGCACCACGTCCTCGATGGACGGCTCGTCGATCCGGATGTCCACCACCGGCGCCTGACGGGCGACCACCGAGACGATCTCGCCCGCGCCGTACGCGCCGTGGTCGAACGTGACAGCGATCTGCCGCGCCGACCCGTCGTGGGCCAGCCGGACGCCCGGCAGGTCGGCGTCGAGGTCGCCGTGCCAGTCGGCGCCGAGCGTCAGGTGCACGGTCCGCTGGTCGGCGACCAGCCGGCGGACGGCGTCGATCGAGCCGTCGAAGATGATCCGGCCCCCGTCGATGATCACGAGCCGGCGGCAGACCTGCTCGATGTCACCGATGTCGTGCGTGGTCATCAGCACCGTGGTCCCGCTCGCGCGCTGGGCCCGCAGGAAGTCCCGGACGGCCTGCCGGGCGACGATGTCCAGCCCGATGGTCGGCTCGTCGAGGAACACCACGGGCGGTGAGTGCAGCAGCGCGGCGGCCAGGTCGGCTCGCATCCGCTGGCCGAGCGAGAGCTGCCGGGCGACCACCGGCAGCAGCCGGCTGAGCCCGAGCAGCGCGTCGAACTCCTCCAGGCGTGCCGCGTACCGGGCCCGGGGGATGCGGTGGATGTCGCGCAGCAGGGCGAGGGAGTCGCGCACCTGCAGGTCCCACCAGAGCTGGCTGCGCTGGCCGAACAGCACGCCGATGTTGCGGGCGTTGGCGTGCCGGTCGCGGTGCGGGTCGAGGCCGCAGACGCGTACCCGCCCGGCGGTGGGGTGCAGGATGCCGGTGAGCAGCTTGACAGTCGTCGACTTCCCGGCGCCGTTGGGCCCGACGTACGCGACCGCCTCGCCGGCGGAGATCGACAGGTCGACGCCGTCGACCGCCACGTGCTCGACGTGTCGTGGCCGTACGAGATGGCGCAGCGAGCCGCGCAGGCCCGGCTGCTTGTCGGCGATCCGGAACCGCTTGGTCAGGCCACTGGCCTCGATCACTGGCATCGGCGTTGCCGTTCCCGGTCAGCCGGCCGCGACGGCGGCACGGCGGTGCGGGCGCAGCCGCAGCACCGAACCGAGGCCGTCGACCTCGGTCAGGGTGGTCTCGAACGCCGCGCCCATGACCCGGCCGAGGTAGCCCAGGCTCGCCGGATCCGGGTCGAACCGCGCCGAGAGCTCCGCGCCGGTGGAGACCAGGTGCACCTCGTCGGCGAGGCCACCGGCGACGTTGACGAACTGGCACAGGTCCTCCCAGTAGAGGTACCGCCAGAAGTCGACGCTGACCACGGCGTCCAGGCTGTCCGCGGCGACCGGTGGCCTGATCCCGACCAGGTGGAAGTTGGCCGGACCCGCCGGCGCCCCGTAGTCGTAGGTCAACGCGCCGTCGGGCAGCCCGGCCTCGGCGCTGCCGGTGCCGACCCACAGCACCCGGTCGCCGGGCAGGCGACCGGCGAGCCGCTGCACCGCCGGGCCGATCCGGCACCAGGACCGGCGTACGCAGTCGTCCATCGCCCGGCGGTAGTGCACCACCCGCTCGGCCGCGCGGGCCACGTCCACCGGCCCGGCGAACTCCCACTCCACGACCGGGTACTTGAGCGCGACCCGATCCAGGTTGTCCATGAAGTCGTTCCAGTTCTGGATGACGTTGCGGTGGTGCGGCAGGTGGTAGACGGCGGCCAGGTCGTCGTAGGCGAAGTTGCGGTTGAGCACGCCGAGGTGCGCGTGCACCCGGTAGAACAGCTCCATGTCCTCCAGGCCCCAGCGCAGGCCGAAGCCCTCGTCGAAGCCGCCCACCGCCTCGAACACGTCCCGGCGTACCGACGCGTTGTGGGTGAAGCAGAACAGCCAGCCGGCCAGCAGCCAGTCGTCGCCGGACGGTCCCTCCTCGGTCCCGAACCGCATGTCGCCGCCACCGCGCCCACGGAGCCGGGGTACGGGCATCGTCGGCTGGTCGGCCAGCGCCGCGTGCACGTGCTCGATGCCGGTCTCGTCGCGTCGGCCCATCAGCACCGCCGGCGCGGACGGGTCGCGGTGGTGGTCGAGGTGGCGGCGCAGCAGGTCCGGCGTGGCGTACGAGTCGGCGTCGAGGAACAGCAGCAGCGGCGAGGTCGCCCGCCGCGCGGCCTCGTTGCGGGCCGCCGCCCGGCCGCCGCGCTCGGGCCGTTCGACGAAGTGCAGGCGCAGCCCTTTGCCGGCGTCGGCGATGCCGGAGTACTGGCTGCCGTCCCCACCGTCGCGGACCACGATGACCTCGAAGCGGTCCGGGTCCAGCGTCTGGCGTCGCAGCGACCGCAGCGTGAGCTCCAGGCAGGGGGCGTCCGCGTGGGTGGGGATCACCACGCTCAGCTCGACGGCTCGACCGGGTTCAACGCTCATCTGACGTACCTCTCCGCTTGTCCCACGAGCCGGGCCACCGGCCGCGCTGACGGGGACGGAGCCGCCGGCGATCGCCGGCGGCTCCGCGATGATCAGTGGCAGTTGACGCAGCACCACTGGATCGGCCGGCCCTGGCACGCGGCGCCGCCGCAGGAGCCCTTGCCCATGGCGGACGGGTCGGTCAGCGTGATCCCGCCGGCCGTCGGCATGGCGTAGAGCCCTGCCGACGCCTCGTCACCGGCGCCCGACCAGGAGACCGCAGTGGTGTCCAGGTCGGACAGGTCGATCGACGCGTTCCTGCTTTCACCCATCGATTCATCCTCTTTTCGGATCGATGTGGACAGTGGAACGAAGCGTAGGCCGGACCTGGCGGGATTGGCGCCGCGCTGATGTAACGGGGAGATAAAGCGAGGCGGAACCGTCAATTCGCGCAGGTGACGGCCGGTCAGGAACGGAAAGGTTCCGGGCGGTGACGCGGCGTAGTTCCGGATCCACTATTCGAGAAGCTCCAGTTCAGGCGGGGTTGAACGGTGAATCGCTGCATCAATTGCCCCCTTTTCTGATCGTGTGAAGTCGATGTAACGAGAAGATAAAGTGGGGGAGGGGCGTCTATGAATGCGGGTGACCCTCTATTGTGAAGTGACCTGCCTATTCCGTCGGGCCCGGCTATGAAATGCCGGGACGGGTGAGCCCGACCGTCGCAGGGTGCCCGAAACGTGACACCCGGCCCCACGAGGGCGGATTTCGGTTACCGTCCGAACGGGTGGATTGACGAGGCGTACGACGGGGCATCACCGGCGTGCGCATCGGCGGCCCCCTGTCCGCTGCGCTCACGATCATGGGCCGAAGGAGCGACATGCAGGTCTGGCCGGGCGAGAGCTACCCCCTCGGCGCCACGTACGACGGGATGGGGACCAACTTCGCGATCTTCTCCGAGGTGGCGGAGAAGGTCGAGCTCTGCCTGTTCGACGAGTGGGACATCGGCACCGAGCGCCGGGTGGAGCTGCGCGAGGTCGACGCGTACGTCTGGCACGCCTACATCCCCGGCGTCGAGCCCGGCCAGCGGTACGGCTACCGGGTGCACGGCCCGTGGAACCCGGCCGAGGGGCTGCGCTGCAACCCGCACAAGCTGCTGCTCGACCCGTACGCGAAGGCGGTCGACGGGGAGGTCACCTGGCACCCGTCGGTCTACGACTACGAGGTCGGCGGCGACCCGGACCGGATGAACACCGAGGACTCGGCGCCGTACATGCCGAAGTCGGTGGTGGTGAACCCGTACTTCGACTGGGGCAACGACCGGCCGCCGCGCACCCCGTACCACCACTCGGTGATCTACGAGGCGCACGTGCGCGGGCTGACCATGCGCCACCCGGGCATCCCGGAGGAGCTGCGCGGCACGTACGCGGCGATCGCCTCGCCGGTGATGATCGAGCACTTCAAGCGGCTCGGCGTGACGGCGGTGGAGCTGATGCCGGTGCACGAGTTCGTGCACGACCACCGCCTGACCGACCTGGGGCTGCGCAACTACTGGGGCTACAACTCCATCGGCTTCTTCGCCCCGCACCACGGCTACTCCGCGCTGGGTCGCCTGGGCCAGCAGGTGCAGGAGTTCCGGGGCATGGTCAAGGCGCTGCACGCCGCCGGCATCGAGGTCATCCTCGACGTGGTCTACAACCACACCGCCGAGGGCAACCACCTCGGGCCGTCGCTGAGCTTCAAGGGCATCGACACGCCCAGCTACTACCGCCTCTCCGAGGAGGATCGGCGTTACTTCGTCGACTACACCGGCACCGGCAACAGCCTCAACGTGCGCAGCCCGCACTCACTCCAGCTGATCATGGATTCGCTGCGTTACTGGGTCACCGAGATGCACGTCGACGGCTTCCGGTTCGACCTGGCGGCCACGCTGGCCCGCGAGTTCTACGAGGTGGACCGCCTGTCCACGTTCTTCGAGGTGGTGCAGCAGGACCCGGTGGTCGGCCGGGTGAAGCTCATCGCCGAGCCGTGGGACGTCGGCCCCGGCGGCTACCAGGTGGGCAACTTCCCGCCGCAGTGGACCGAGTGGAACGGCAAGTACCGCGACACCGTACGCGACTTCTGGCGCGGGGAGCCGGCCACGCTCGCCGAGTTCGCCTCCCGCATCTCCGGCTCGGCCGACCTCTACCAGGACGACGGCCGCCGCCCGTTCCACAGCATCAACTTCGTCACCTGCCACGACGGGTTCACGCTCACCGACCTGGTCTCCTACAACGACAAGCACAACGACGCAAACGGCGAGGACAACCGGGACGGGGAGAGCCACAACCGGTCCTGGAACTGCGGCGTCGAGGGGGAGACCGACGACCCGGGCGTACGCGCGCTGCGGGCCCGGCAGCGGCGCAACTTCCTGGCCACGCTGATGCTGTCCCAGGGCGTGCCGATGCTCGGCCACGGCGACGAGCTGGGCCGCACTCAGCGCGGCAACAACAACGCCTACTGCCAGGACAGCGAACTCGCCTGGGTCGACTGGGACCGGGCCGACACCGAGCTGCTGGACTTCGTCCGCCGGCTCACCGAGTTCCGCAACCGGCACCAGGTGTTCCGCCGCCGCCGGTTCTTCACCGGCCTGCCGGTGGGCGGCCGGGCCGCCGGCTCCGGGCTGCCGGACCTGGCCTGGTACACCCCGGACGGCCGGGAGATGACCGGCGAGGACTGGGGCAACGACTTCGGCCGCTCGGTGGCCCTGTTCGTCAACGGCGACGGCATCGGGGAACGCGGCCAGTACGGCCAGCGCCACCGGGACGACTCGTTCCTGCTGCTGTTCAACGCGCACGACGCGCCGCTGGACTTCACGCTGCCCGGCGAGGAGTTCGGCAGCCGGTGGGAGCTGGTGATCAGCACCGCGGAACCCGATCCGGAGAAGACGACACTGGTCGAGGCGGGCGGCACGGTCTGCGTACCGGACCGCTCGCTGCTGGTCCTGGAGAGGACGGCCTGACCCATGCCCGACACCCCCCGCTCGACCTACCGGGTCCAGGTGCGGCCCGGCTTCGACCTGGACGCCACGGCCGAGCTGGCGGGCTACCTCGCCGCGCTCGGCGTCACCCACCTCTACACCGCGCCCCTGCTCACCGCCACGCCCGGCTCCACGCACGGCTACGACGTGGTCGACCACCGCGCGGTCAACCCGCAGCTCGGCGGCGAGGCCGCCCGGGCGCGGCTGGTCCGGGCGCTGCGCGCGGCCCGGCTGGGCCTGGTCGTGGACATCGTGCCCAACCACGCCGGCGTCGCCCGGCCGGAGGCCAACCCGGCCTGGTGGGACGTGCTGCGGCGGGGACGCGAGTCGGCGTACGCGCGCTGGTTCGACATCGACTGGGACCGCGGGCGGCTGCTGCTGCCGGTGCTCGCCGACAGCGCCGACGCGCTGGACGACCTGAAGCTCGTCGACGGGGAGCTGCGCTACCACGAGCACCGCTTCCCGGTCGCCGACGGCACCGGCGACGGGACGCCCCGGCAGGTGCACGACCGGCAGCACTACGAGCTGGTGAACTGGCGGCGCGGCGACGCCGAGCTGACGTACCGCCGGTTCTTCGCCGTCTCCGACCTGGCCGGCCTGCGGGTGGAGGACCCGGAGGTGTTCGACGCCACCCACGCGGAGATCCTGCGCTGGGTCGACGCGGGGGAGGTCGACGGCATCCGGGTCGACCACCCGGACGGCCTGCGCGACCCGGCGGGCTACCTGGCCCGGTTGCGCGCCGCCGCGCCGGAGCGCTGGCTCGTGGTGGAGAAGATCCTGGAGTACGGCGAGGACCTGCCGGACTGGCCGGTCGACGGCACCACCGGATACGACGCGCTGGCCGCCGTGTCCGGGCTGTTCGTCGACCCGGACGCCGAAGCGGAGTTCACCACGCTGGACGGCCGGCTCACCGGGCGGCACAGGTCCTGGGAGGACCTGACGCACGCCACCAAGCTGGAGGCCGCCACCCGGCTGCTCGCCGCCGAGCTGACCCGGCTGTCCACGCTCGTGCCCGAGCTGCCCGGCGAGCAGGTCCGCGCCGCCCTGGCCGAGCTGGCCGCGTGCTTCCCGGTCTACCGCGGCTATCCACCCTCCGGCGCCCGGCACCTGGCCGCCGCCCGCGCCGAGGCCGGCCGCCGCCGTCCCGACCTGACCGGCGTGCTCGACCAGGTCACCGCGAGGCTGCGCGACCCCGGCCACGAGCTGGCCGCCCGGTTCCCGCAGCTGACCGGCGCGGTGATGGCCAAGGGCGTGGAGGACACCGCGTACTACCGGTGGAGCCGGTTCGTCGCGCTCAACGAGGTCGGCGGCAGCCCGGCCCATTTCGGCGTACCAGCGGCCGAGCTGCACCGCTTCGCCGCCGCCCGGCAGGTGCGCTGGCCGGCGAGCATGACCGCGCTGTCCACCCACGACACCAAGCGCGGCGAGGACGTCCGCGCCCGGCTCGCGGTGCTGTCCGAGCTGCCCGGCCGCTGGGCCGAGCGGGTCGCCGACTGGATGTCCCGCGCGCCGCTGGCCGACCCCGCGCTGGCCCACCTGCTCTGGCAGACCGCCGTCGGGGCCTGGCCGATCGAACGGGAGAGACTGCACGGGTACGCCGAGAAGGCCGCCCGGGAGGCGTCGGTCACCACCAGCTGGGCCGACCCGGACCCGGGCTTCGAGCACGAGCTGCACGCCCTGGTCGACCGGATGTACGACGACCCGGAGCTGCACGCGCAGATCACCGCGTTCGCCGCCGAGATCACCCCGCCCGGCTGGTCCAACGCGCTCGGGCAGAAGCTGGTGCAGCTCGCCATGCCCGGCGTGCCGGACGTCTACCAGGGCACCGAGCTGTGGGAGAACTCGCTCGTCGACCCGGACAACCGGCGTCCGGTCGACTTCGCCGTACGCCGGGACCTGCTGGCCCGGCTCGACGCCGGCTGGCGGCCCGCGGTGGCCGCCGACGGCGCGGCCAAGCTGCTCGTGGTGTCCCGGACGCTGCGGTTGCGCCGTGACCGCCCGGACCTGTTCGGCGGCTACCGGCCGGTGCCGGCGCGCGGCCCGGCCGCGGCGCACGCGGTGGCCTTCGACAGGGGTGGCGCGGTGGCGGTGGCGACCCGGCTGCCGCTGCGGCTGGCCCGCTCCGGCGGCTGGCGGGACACGGTGCTGTCACTTCCCGTTCACGAGCGCACCGACTTGTTCACCGGACGGGTCTACAGTGGTTCTGAGCTGCTCCTCGATGATCTGCTGAGCACCTATCCCGTCGCCCTCCTCGCACCCACCGACTCTGTGGAGGCCGCCGCATGACCGAGTTCACGGTGTGGGCGCCCGAGGCCGCCCGGGTGCGGCTGCGCCTGCCCGGCGCCGACGACCACGCGATGCGTCAGGGCCCGGACGGCTGGTGGCGGGTCGAGGTGCCCGGCACCGGGCCGGGCACCGACTACGCGTTCCTGCTCGACGACGACGAGCAGGCCCTGCCCGACCCCCGCTCGGCCTGGCAGCCGGCCGGGGTGCACGGGCCCAGCCGGCTCTACGACCACGCCGCGTTCGGCTGGACCGACTCCGCCTGGACCGGCCGGCAGCTGCCCGGCAGCGTGCTGTACGAGCTGCACATCGGCACGTTCACCCCGGAGGGCACGTTCGACGGGGCGATCGCCCGGCTCGACCACCTCGTCGACCTCGGCGTGGACATGGTCGAGCTGCTGCCCGTCAACGCGTTCAACGGCGAGTACAACTGGGGCTACGACGGCGTCTGCTGGTTCGCCCCGCACGAGCCGTACGGCGGCCCGGACGGCCTGAAACGGTTCGTCGACGCCGCCCACGCCAAGGGCCTGGGGGTGATCCTCGACGTCGTCTACAACCATTTCGGGCCCTCCGGGGCCTACGCGCCGCGGTTCGCGCCGTACCTCACCGAGCAGAGCAACACCTGGGGCCGCACCGTCAACCTGGACGGCCCGCACTCCGACGGGGTACGCCGCTACATCGCCGACAGCGTGCTGGGCTGGCTGCGCGACTACCACGTCGACGGGCTGCGGCTGGACGCCGTGCACGCCATGCCGGACGGCCGGGCCGTGCACTGGCTGGAGGAGGTCGCCGCCGAGGTGGAGGCGCTGTCCACGCATCTGGGCCGCCCGCTGTCGCTGATCGCCGAGAGCGACCTCAACGACCCGCGCCTGATCACGCCCCGCGAGGCGGGCGGGTACGGCCTGCACGCCCAGTGGAACGACGACGCCCACCACGCGCTGCACACGCTGCTCACCGGCGAACGGCAGGGCTACTACGGCGACTTCGGCTCCCTGGAGTGCCTCACCGACGTGCTGACCGGCGGGTTCTTCCACGCCGGCACCTGGTCCAGCTTCCGGGGCCGCAGCCACGGCCGCCCGGTCGACAGGCAGCGCACGCCCGGCCACCGCTTCGTGGCGTACCTGCAGAACCACGACCAGATCGGCAACCGGGCCACCGGCGACCGGATCTCCGCCACCCTGTCGCCCGGGCTGCTGCGGGTCGGCGCGACGCTGCTGATGACAGCGCCGTTCACGCCGATGCTGTTCATGGGGGAGGAGTGGGCGGCCACCACGCCGTGGCAGTTCTTCACCAGCCATCCCGAGCCGGAACTGGCGACGGCTGTCGCCACCGGCCGCAGACGGGAGTTCGCCGACCACGGCTGGGCCACCGACGACGTGCCGGACCCGCAGGACCCGCAGACGTTCCTGCGGTCCCGGCTGGACTGGGCCGAGCTGGACAAGCCGGAGCACCGCGAGACGTACGACCTCTACCGGCGGCTGATCGCGCTGCGCCGCTCGCGGGCCGACCTGTCCGACCCCCGGTTGGACCGGGTCGACGTCCGTCACGGCGACCGGTTCCTGGTGATGCGGCGCGGCGACACGCTCGTGGTGGCGAACCTGGCCGACCGGGCGCAGCGGATCAACCTGCCCGGGGTGGTACGCCGGGTGCTGCTCGCCACGTCCGAGGGCGTCACGGTGATGCGCGACGGTATCGAGCTGCCGCCGGAGTCGGCCGCGATCGCGGCGCTCTGACGGCTCACCGGTGGAGTTTGCGCCGTACCGCCTCGGCGTCGGCGTGACCGAGCTCCTCGTACAGCGCGAGTGACCGCCGCCAGGCGTCCCGGGCCGCGTCCGCCCGCCCGGCCGCGGCCCACGTGTCGCCGAGGTGGTCCAGCACGATGCCTTCGGCGTGCCGGTCACCGATCTCGGCGAACAGGGCGAGGGCCTGCCGGTAGCAGTCGACGGCCTGCTCGTACTCGCCGAGGTGGTGGTGGGCGAAGCCGATGCTGTCCCACGTGTTCGCCTGCCCGTACGCGCTCCCGGCCTGCTCGGACAGGGCGAGCGCGCGGCGGCAGAAGGTGATCGCGTCGTGGTGCTCGCCGAGCTGCGAGTGGTACCAGCCGATCGCGTTGAGCGCCACCGCCTGCTTGAGCGGGCTCCCGACCCGTTCGTAGAGGGCGAGACTGCGGCGCGCGTGCGGCAGGGCCTCCCGGGGCTGCCGCTGCCGGTCGTGCAGCATGCTGAGGTCGAAGTGGGTGTGTGCCCGCCCCTCGTCGTCGCCCAGCGCGGCGAACAGGTCCAGCGCGGCGAGCAGGTTGCGCTGCGCCTCGGCGTGCCGGCCGAGGTTCGAGCAGGCCCCGGCCAGGAGCCGGTGCGCCTGCGCCTGTGCCGGGCGGTCGCCCGAGCGCCCGGTCGCCTCGACCGCCCGGCGGGCCACAGCGGCCCAGTCGTGCCAGTGGCCCTGCCTGTCGAAGTAGGTGGCCAGGGTCCACGAGAGCTGCCCGGTGGCGACGTCGAGGCCGTTTCCGGCGGCGTACTCGATGATCGCGAGGAGCACCTGGTGCTCGCCGGTGAACCAGGCCAGCGCCGCCGCCAGGTCGTCGAGCCGTTCGGCTGTCACCCCCGGCGCGGCGGGCGCCAGGGTCAGCGGGTCGCGCTGCGGGGACAGCAGCAGCGCGGCCGCGTGCGCGGTGTGCAGGTGGTGGTCGACCAGCCGGCGCAACGCGGACCGGGAACCGGCCGGGTCGCCGCTCGCCCTCTCGACGGCGAAGCTCCGGACCAGGTCGTGCATGCGGTACCGGCCGGCGACGTGCTGCTGCACCAGGTGCGCGTCGACCAGCTCGCGCAGCGGCGGGCGCAGCTCGTCCGGCGTACGGGCGGTCAGGCTGGCTGCCGCGGCCCGGCCGATGTCCGGGCCCGGGGCGAGGCCGAGCAGCGCGAACACCTCCGCCGCGGCCGGGGTGAGCGCCGCCAGCGAGCGGGACAGCACCACCCGCAGGTTCGTCGTCACCTCGTCGCCGGCCAGCGCGTCCAGCGGGCTGACCGCTGAGGTCAGCTCGGCCGCTACGGACGACAGGGCCAGTTCGGGGTTGAGCGCGGCGCGGGCCGCCACGATCCCGAGAGCCAGCGGCAGGCCCCCGCAGAACCGCAGGATGTCCGCGACGGCGTCCGGCTGTCCCGCCACCCGCGCGGCGCCCACCTGCCGGACGATCAGCTCGCGGGCCTCGTCGTCGGGCAGCACGTCCAGCGGCAGCGGTCGCGCGCCGTGGGTGGTGACGAGACCGGCCAGCTGCCGTCGGCTGGTCACCAGGACCGCGCTGGTGGGGGTGCCCGGCAGCAGCGGGATCACTGTGGCGGCGTCGCGGGCGTCGTCGAGGACCACCAGCAGCCGGCGTCCGGCGACGAGCGTGCGGTACAGCGACGCCTGGGCCTCCGGATCGGCCGGTACGCGCGCCGGTTCGACGCCGAGCGCCTCGAGGAAGCCGCGCACCGCGTCCGGCCATTTCACCGGGTCCGAGGTCGGGTCGAAGCCGCGCAGGTTGACGTAGAGCTGCCCGTCGGGGAAGCGGCCGGCGTTGGCGTGCGCCCAGCGCAGCGCGAGCCAGGTCTTTCCGACGCCACCGCCGCCGCCGATGGACGAGATCACCACCGGTGACCCGGCACCGTCCGGGTGTCCCGCGTCGGCGAGTTGTTCGTCGAGGCGCGCGAGCTGGGCGGTCCGGCCGGCGAAGACGCCCGGCGACGCGGGCAGTTGCCGGGGCACGGTGCCCGCGTCCTGTGCCGTGCCGGTGGCCGTCGCGCTTGCTTCGTCGCGGCCCGGCGAGTCCGGTGGTGCGATCGCCGCGTCGGCGGTGAGGATCTGCTGGTAGAGCTGCGCCAGCGGCGGGCTGGGGTCGGCGCCGATCTCGGCGGCCAGCCTCCGGCGTAGCCGGTGGAAGTGGTCCAGCGCGTCGGCCTGCCGTCCGCACCGGTACAACGCGAGCATCGCCTGCGCCGCCAGGCGCTCGTCCCACGGGTACCGGCCGCTCAGATCCAGGACGTCGGGAAGGATGCGGGCGTGCGCGCCCCGGCGCAGCGCGATGTCGTTTCGGTCCAGCGCGGCCGCGAGTCGCTGCCGGTCGAGGGTCTGTCGGTAGGCCGCCAGCCACGGCGTGGTCAGCCCGTCGAACGCCTCGCCGCGCCAGAGCCCCAGCGCCCGCTCCAGGCAGCCGATCGCCGTCGCGTCGTCCCCGGCGCGCCGGGCCTGCTCGGTCAGCGCGCGGAAGCGGTGCAGGTCGACGCGGTCCGGGTCGACGGCGAGCAGGTAGCCGGGATGGCGCCGGACGATACGGACGTCGTCCGTGTCGGCCAGCGCCTGCCGGAGTCGCGACAGGTAGCCACGCAGCGTGGCGCCGGCCCCGTCCGGCACCTCGTCGCCCCAGACCCGGCTGATGAGTTGCCCGGTCGCGACGACCCGGTTGGGCTCGACCAGCAGAGCGGCGAGGACGCACTGTTGACGGGCGTGACCGATCCGGACCGCCCGGCCGTCGATCCGGACGTCCAGGTCGCCGAGCACCCGGAACTCCACCGCCACGGACTGTCACGCTAGCCCTGGGTGGTGCTGGTCGGACCGGGCGTGACGACGATCCGACAGGCAGCAGCGCGACGGTCCGCGTTCCCGGTATCCCGGTGCGCGGACCGCCGTGCCGGCGGGATCACGGGCAGTTGATCGGGACATCCAGGGTGGGCCTGACATCGTCGATCACCGCGTCCGGTCCGCAGTTGCCGTCGTCCCAGCCGGGGCCGCCGACCAGGGTGTCCACGCCCTGGTCGCCGTAGAGGTGGTCGTCGTTGCTGCCGCCGTCCACGCGGTCGTTGCCGTCCAGGGCGCTGGGCCCGATGAACCGGTCACCGTGGATGGTGTCGGTGCCGCCGTCACCGTGGAGGTTGTCGTTGCCGAGATCGCCCCAGATGTCGTCGCCGGTCAGGCCGCCGTAGACGATGTCGTCGCCGGTGTTGGCCTTGATGTCGTCGTTGCCGGCGAGGCCGCAGATGATGTCGTCGTAGACGCTTCCGACGATGACGTCGCGAGCGGTCGTGCCGATGATGAACTCCCGGCTGTTGGCGTTGGTGCTGACGTAGCGCCCGCCCACCGGCACGTTCTGCTGGCTGTATCCGGCCGGCACCGGTGCCCCGGAGTAGGGGCCGCAGTCGGCGGGGACGATGTAGGCCGCCGACGCCGGGGTGGCGCCGGCCAGGCCCGCGGCGGCCAGGACGAGCGCCCCGACCACCGAGGCGGTGGTACGGGCGGTGGAGAGGAACTTGTGTGACATGACGCTTCTCCCTTGCGGTTGGTGTGTGCGAGAAGCGTCACCGGCGAGCGTTCAGCGGACGTGCAGCAAACGTGCAGCCCCCGCCCTCAGCGCCGATCTTGGAGTTGTGGCGCCTCGAAGGTCGCCGATGCCAGATTTGCGAACCACCACAACTCCAAGATCGGCGGAGCGGTGAGTTCGTCCTGGGAGCGCGGTCCTACCTCCGACGACCCGACCCTGGAGGTTTCATGTCCGACACGCTGACCCGCCGCGAGCTGTGGGCGCTCGCGCACGCCGAGCGCGCCGCCCTGGCCGACGATCTCGCCGGTCTCGACGCGGCGCAGTGGGCGCGGCGCTCGCTGTGCGGCCGGTGGACGGTGCAGGAGGTGGTCGCGCACCTCACCGCGGCGGCGAGCGTCGGCCGCGCCCGCTGGGTCGCCAGCGTGCTCGGCGCCCGGTTCGACTTCGACCTGCACAACGACCGCCGGCTGGCCGAGCACCGGGGCGCCGACCCGGGGGAGACGCTCGACCGGTTCCGGCGGATCATCGGCAGCACCACGTCGACGTTCGGGCCGACCGAGGCGTGGCTCGGTGAGGTGGTCGTGCACGCCCAGGACATCCGGCGTCCGCTCGGCCTGACCCGGACGCCCCCGGTCGAGGCGGTCACGCCGGTCGCCCGGTTCTACGCCGGGCGGGACTTCACGGTCGCCGGGCGCAGCGCCATCGACGGCCTGCGGGTGGAGGCGACCGACGGGCCGTTCACCGCCGGCGACGGCCCGCTGGTCAGCGGCACCACTGTGGCGCTGATGATGGCGATGGCCGGGCGGGCCGCGTACTGCGACGACCTCGCCGGGCCCGGAGTCCCCAGGCTGCGGGAGCGGTGCGCGCCCGCGTGACCAGGGCCTCGGGTCGGGCCCGGGTCACGACCTCGGCAGCGTCAGGATCTCCGCGCCGTCGTCGGTGATGGCGATGGTGTGCTCGCTGTGCGCGGTACGGCAGCCGGTCGCGCTGCGCAGCGTCCACCCGTCGGCGTCGGTGACCAGCGTGGCGGTGTCCGCCATCACCCACGGCTCCAGCGCCAGCAGCAGCCCGGGGCGCAACTTGTACCCGCGCCCGGGCCGCCCGGTGTTCGACACGTGCGGGTCCTGGTGCATCGTCGACCCGACGCCGTGGCCCCCGAACTCGGTGTTCACCGAGTATCCGGCCGCGGTGAGGACCGATCCGATGGCGTGCGAGAGGTCGCCGACCCGGGCGCCGGGACCGGCGGCGGCGATCCCGGCCTGCAACGCGCGCTCCGTCGCGTCGATCAGCGCGACGCTCTCCGCGGGCCGGGCGTCGCCGACGAGGAAGCTGATCGCGGAGTCGGCCACCACTCCGCCGAGGCTGACGGCCAGGTCGAGGCTCAGCAGGTCGCCGTCGGCGAGCGCGTAGTCGTGCGGCAGCCCGTGCAGCACCGCGTCGTTGACCGAGGTGCAGATGTAGTGGCCGAACGGCCCGCGCCCGAAGGACGGCTCGTAGTCGACGTAGCAGGACTGCGCCCCGGCCTCGACGATCATGCGCTGGGCCTGCCTGTCGATGTCGAGCAGGTTGGTGCCGACAGTGGTCCGGCTGCGCAGCGTCTGAAGGATGTGGGCGACCAGGGCGCCGGTGTCCCGCGCCCGCCGTACGTCGGTGGGGCTCAGGATCTCGATCATGCAGGCGCCTTCCTCGCGCGACCAATAAGTATCCCGGTCATGTTATCCCGGTATTAGAATCTCGGCATGGTCCGGTTGCCCCTCACCCCCGCCGAGGTCGAGCGCGGGCAGCGCCTCGGCGCGCTCCTGCGCCGTGCCCGGGGTGAGCGATCCATGCTGCTCACCGCGCTCGACGCGGGTGTCTCCCCGGAGACGCTCCGGAAGATCGAGTCCGGCCGGGTAGCCACCCCGGCGTTCCCCACCATCGCCGCGATCGCCGACGTCCTCGGCCTCTCCCTCGACGCGGTGTGGTCGGAGATCAACCACTCCGACGACGCGGTGCGTCTCGCGCCGTCCGAGCGGCGCCTCGCCTCGTAGGGCCGCCCTGTCGACGAGGAGAGCATACCGAGTATGTAAGCTCGCATGCATGCCACCCTCGCGTCGCGCCGTCGCGTTTGTCGTACCCGTCGCCGGATTCCTGCTCGGCTTCCTGGACTTCGTCTGGATCAAGCGGGTGCCGTTCCCGTTCGCCGAACTGGGCAACTCCACAGCCACGTGGGCGGTGGCCGCGTTCGCGCTGGGCTGGTGGATCCGGTCGGGCGCGGTACGCGCCGCCGTGGCCGCCAGCGTGTTGCTGATCGTCGCGGTGCCCAGCTACTACCTGGCGGCGACGCTGCTGCAGGGCGACGACCTCGCCGTGATCTGGGCGCTCACCTCGTTCATCTGGATGGCGTTCGGCGTGGTGGCGGGCGTGGCGTTCGGTGTCGCCGGAATCTGGGCGCGCACCGACGGATGGCGGCGCGTCGTGGGGACCGCGCTGCCGGTGGCCGTGTTCGTCGAGGAGGCGCTGCGGTTCGCGCTGAAGTCGCGGTCGGACTATCCCGGCGTGTGGTGGAACGTCGCCATCGACCTCGGGCTCGCCGCGCTGCTCGTGGTGCTGATCGGCCGGTCCGCCCGGGTGCGGCTGCTGGCCGCCGCGGTGGCGCTGCCCCTGGCCGCGGCGGGCGCTGTCACGTTCGCCGCCGTCGCGGGCTGACCTGCCCGCTGGTCGGCGGGCCACCGCGCCGGCCGAGGCGGCGAGCCGCAGGGGCGGCCAAGGCGGCGAGCCACAGCGCCGCCGTGGCGGCGGACCACCGGCCCGGCGGGATCGGCGACAATGATCCGAGAACGGCGTGGTCCGGACGACGGGGGAGGAAACGGGTGATCCGACGGCAGATGCTCGCGGCGGCGATGCTCACGGCGACGGCCCTGGTGGCCGGCTGCACAAGGGACCAGCCCGAAGCCGCGCCGTCCACCAGCGCCCCGACCGCACCCACGCCGAGCGCCACGCCGAGCGCCGAGCCGGTACCCGCGCCGGCCGAGCTGGCGGCGCTGGAGCGGCGCTTCGGCGCCCGCATCGGCGTCTACGCCGTCGACACCGGCACCGGCCGCACCCTCGCCCACCGGGCCGACGAGCGGTTCGCGTACGCCTCGACGTGCAAGGCGCTCGCCGCCGGCGCGGTGCTGGCCGCCACGTCCGACGCCGACCGGGACCGCGTGCTCCGATACCGGCGCGCCGACCTGGTGGCGCACTCACCGGTGACCGAACGGCACGTGGACACCGGGATCACGCTGCGGGACGCCGCCGAGGCGGCGGTGCGGCACAGCGACAACACCGCCGGCAACCTGCTGTTCGACGCGCTCGGCGGCCCGGCCGGCTTCGCACGGGCGCTGCGGGACGCCGGTGACCGGGTCACCCGGCCGGTCCGCACCGAGCCGGAACTCAACGCGGCCACACCCGGCGACACGCGCGACACCAGCACGCCCCGCGCGCTCGTCGGCTCGCTGCGGGCGTACACGCTGGGCGACGCCCTGCCGCCCGCGGACCGTGACCTGCTGCTGGGCTGGATGCGCGCGAGCACCACCGGCAGCGCCCTGGTCCGGGCCGGCACGCCGGCCGGCTGGCAGGTGGCCGACAAGTCGGGCACCGGCGGGTACGGCACCCGCAACGACATCGCCGTGGTATGGCCCCCGGACGGGGCGCCTATCGTGCTCGCCGTCCTGACCAGCCACGACAGCCGCGACGCGAAGCCCGACGACGCCCTGGTCGCCCAGGCCGCGCGGGCGACGGTGACCGCGTTGCGCTGACGGGACGCCCGGCTCAGGGGATGGGCCACTCGTGCACGGGCCGGTTGCTGTGCATCAGATCGACGTAGTGGCGGACCACCTCGCGCAGCGCCGCCGGCCGGTCCAGGTGGTCGGCCGACTCCAGCCGGTGCAGCGTCTCCACCTGCCAGGTCGCGCCGTTGCGGCCGGTCAGGCAACGCTGCTCGACGATGCCGAGCAGCCGGTCCCGTTCCGCCGGGTCCAGGCCCCACCGGTCCAGCCCGTGGTGGGCCAGCGGCAGCAACCGGCGCAGCACCAGCTCGGTCACCGGCAGGTAGCCCAGCCCGGGCCAGTACACCTGCGCGTCGATGCCGTGCCGGGCGCAGGCGTTGAAGTTCTCCTCGGCCGCGCTGAACGACATCTGCGACCACAGCGGCCGGTCGGACTCGGCGAGCGCCCGTACCAGGCCGAAGTAGAACGCGCCGTTGGCGACCGTGTCCAGCACCGTCGGCCCGGCCGGCAGCACCCGGTTCTCCACCCGCAGGTGCGGGCGGCCCTTCAGCACGTCGTAGACCGGCCGGTTCCACCGGTAGATGGTGCCGTTGTGCAGCCGCAGTTCGGCCAGCTTCGGCACCCCGCCGCTGTGCAGCGTGGTCGCCGGGTCCTCCGGGTCGCAGACCGGCAGCAGCGCCGGGAAGTAGCGCACGTTCTCCTCGAACAGGTCGAACACCGAGGTGATCCAGCGTTCCCCGAACCACACCCGCGGGCGTACCCCCTGGGCCTTGATCTCCTCCGCCCGGGTGTCGGTGGCCTGCTGGAACAGCGGCACCCGGGTCTCGCGCCACAGCTCCCGGCCGAAGAACAGCGGGGAGTTCGCGCCGAGCGCCACCTGGATGCCGGCGATCGCCTGGGCGGAGTTCCAGTAGTCGGCGAACTGCGCCGGGCTGACCTGGAGGTGGAACTGGGTGCTGGTGCAGGCCGCCTCCGGCGTGATCGTGTCGGCGGTGGTGGCCAGCCGCTCCACCCCGCTGATCGAGATCGGCAGATCCTCGCCCCGGGCGGCGAAGATCTGCTCGTTCAGCAGCGCGTACCGGGGATTGGCCGACAGCGTCTCGGCGGTCAGGTGCTCCGGGCGCAGCGTCGGCAGGATGCCGACCATCACCATGTGCGCGCCCACCGTGCGGGCCTTGGACTCGGCGGCGTTCAGGCTGGCCCGCACGTGCTCCTCGAACGCGGCGGTGCCGGTGCCGGCGAGCCGTCGCGGCTCGACGTTGATCTCGACGTTGAACTGGCCCAGCTCGGTCTGGAACGCCGGGTCGGCGATCGCCTCCAGCACGTCGGCGTTGCGCATGGCCGGGTCGAAGTCGTCGTCGACCAGGTTCAGCTCGATCTCCAGGCCGGTCATCGGCCGCTCCACGTCGAACCGGGACTCGCGCAGCATCTCGGCGAAGACGTCCAGGCACCGCCGGACCTTCTCGCGATAGCGGGCCCGGTCCTCCCGGCTGAAGGTACGCACGCCGACGTCCTCGCCCATGGTCACCGCCCTGTCACAGTTGGTTCTTCCCAACCTCGCACGGAGTGGCGGGTCAGGAAAGGTCCGCCAGGCCTTTTCTCTACCCCGTGGCGGCCCCGGTGATCCCCGTCGCGGGCCCGCGGGTTCCGTCCGGACGGCCCGGACCGGGCGGCTAGCATGGCCGCCGACGGCGCGAAGGGGAGTGGCTGATGCGCGACGGGTGGATCCGGGCGTTCGTGGTGGCGGCGTTCGCCGAGGGATGCTCGTGGGCGGCGCTGCTGGCCGGCATGGCGGTCAAGTACGGCCCGCCCGGCAACGAGATCGGCGTGAAGATCTTCGGCCCGATCCACGGCGCGTTGTTCGTGGTCTACGGCCTGCTCACGCTCGTCGTGGCCCTGCGGCGTCGCTGGACGCTCGTGCAGACCGGGCTGGCCCTGGCCAGCGCGGTGCCGCCGTTCGCCACGGTGCTGTTCGAGCGCTGGGCGCGCCGCCGGGGACTGCTCGACGCGCCGCCTGTCGTCGAACGGCCGCTCACCCCCGCCGGTCGCTGACCGCGGGGAGGTCCTCCGCGAGGAACCCGGCCAGCACGTCGGTCAGCTCGTGCGGCGCCTCCTCGGCCATGTGGTGCCCGGACGGGATCGAGGCGGTCCGCACGTCGTCGGCCCAGTCCCGCCAGATGGCGGCCGGGTCGCCGTACAGGTCGACCATGTCGTCACGCTCGGACCAGGCGAACAGCACCGGGCAGCCGATCCGGCGCCCGGCGGCCCGGTCCGCGTCGTCCGCCGCCCGGTCCGGCCCGAGCCCGGCCCGGTAGTCCTCGCACATGGCGTGCACTGTCGCCGGATCACCGATGGCGCGCCGGTAGTCGGCGTACGCCTGCTCGCCCATCTCCTGCGGTGAGCCGCCGTACCAGGCGTCGGGATCGGCGTTTATGACCCGCTCGGCCGGCTTGGCGAGCTGACCGAGGAAGAACCAGTGCCACCAGCGGGCCGCGAACCGGGCGTCGCAGCGGGCCAGCGCCTCGCCGATCGGCACCCCGTCCAGCACCCCGAGGCGGCTCACCCGGTCCGGGTGGTCAAGGGCGGTCCGCATGGCCACGTACGCCCCGCGGTCGTGACCGATCACGGCGGCGCGGCGGTGGCCGAGCGCGTCGAGCAGCCCGACCACGTCCGCGGCCATCGCCCGCTTCGAGTAGACCGTGTGCTCCGGGTCGCTCGGCGGCTTCGACGAGCCGCCGTAACCGCGCAGGTCCGGGCAGATCACCGTGTGCCGCGCGGCCAGCCGCGGCGCCACCCGGTGCCAGGTCGCATGGGTACGCGGGTGCCCGTGCAGCAGCACCACCGGTGGCCCGGAGCCGCCGTGGCGCACGCGCAGGCGTACCGGCCCCACGTCGATCTCGCTGAGCGTGAATCCTGCGAACATGGCCGCAGCGGTGCCCACCTCCGACGACGGGGAAACCTAGGTCAGCGCCGAGCAGGCGGCCACGCCGAACAGCAGCACGGCGCCCAGCATGGCCTGCAACAGCAGCGCCGGACCCAGGTGTGACCAGAGTGTGGCGGTACGCGGACGCAGCAGCTGACCGGTGGTCAGATTGACGATCCGCTCGATGCGGGGCGCCAGGTCCGCGTCGCGCTGGGCCCGCAGCGTGAGCTGGACGTGGTCGCCGGGGTGCAGCGCGCTCTGCGGCAGGTGGCCGTGCAGCTCGACCTCGACCAGCCGGCCGCTCGCCTCGCGTACCCGGACCGGGGTGACCAGGAACTCCGGGCCCTTCTTCAGCTCCTTGAAGCTGCGCCGGGCCCCGCCGCCACCGCTGCTGAGCAACGCGCGCACCACCTTGAGCAGCAGCCCCACCACCCCCGCGGCGGTCAGCACCGCGACCAGCGCCGGCTGCGCGACCCGTACCTCCCGGGCGTAGCCCTCCATCAACCGGACCAGACGGCCGGTGACGACGCGCTCCGCCGGGTGGACGACGCGTCGGGTGTACAGCTCCGTGTCCATGTTCACCACCGAGAGTTCCGATCCGTGCACAGATGGTATCGACCCGTGGAGTTGAACGACGTGAATGAACACTGGTCACGCCCGGGAAGCCGGCAGGTGAACTCCGCCGGGGCGCGGGTATGCGTGCGGCCGAGCCGGAAAGGGGTCGAGCATGCAGCTGTCCTTCCTGCGCCCGCTCTACAACCGTCCCGGGCCCTGGTGCTCGGTGTACATGGACGCCTCCCGCGACACCCAGGACGCGCGAGCGCAGGTCGACCTGCGCTGGCGGGCCCTCAAGGGCGACCTGCTGAGCCAGGGCGCCGACCCGGTCACCGTCGAGGCGGTGGAGGAGGTAGTCCGCCGGCACCAGCCGATGCCCGGTGACTACGGCATCGCCGTCTTCGCCACCCGGGGCCGCGTGGTGCTCACCGAGTACCTGTCCGCGCCGCCACTGCGTGACCTGGCGAGCTGGTCGGCGCTGCCGCACACCATGCCACTCGTCGCCCAGCGCGGCGAGCAGGTGGCCTGGGTGCGGGTGCTTGCCGACCGCACCGGCGCGGACGCGATGGCGGTGAGCGCCGGCGGCGTGCCCCGCCGCGCCCACGTCACCGGCGCGCAGAGCCGGCAGCTGCGGCGCGTGCAGCCGGGCGGCTGGTCGCAGTCGCGCTACCAGCGCGCCGCCATGGAGGCGTGGCACCAGAACGCCGGTGACGCCGCCGCGGCCACCGCCGACCTCGCCGAGCGGGTCGGCGCGGACGTGGTGGTGGTGGCCGGGGACATCCGGGCCACCGGGATGATCGCCGCCCAGCTGCCGGAACGGTGGCAGGACGTGCTGGTCCGCACCGACGCCGGCTCCCGCGACGTCGGCGCGGACGACACGCTGATGGACGACATCACGGCGCAGACCGTCGCCGAGGTTGCCGACCAGCGCGTCACCGCCGCCCTGGACCGCTTCGGCGTGCAGGAGGACGTCGGCGCCGGCCTCGACGCCGTGGTCTCCGCGCTGCAACGCAACCAGGTCGACACCATGCTCATCGTGGACGATCCGTCCGCCGACGGCGAGCTGTGGGTGGGCCCCGAGCCGACCGAGATCGCCACCGACCCGGGCCAGCTGGCGGACATGTCCGTGGCCGACCCCCAGCGGGTACGCGCCGACGCCGCGCTGCTGCGCGCGCTGATCGGCACCGACGCGGACCTGACGGTGCTCGCGCCGGAGGAGGCGCCGGAGCTGACCGACGGGGTCGGCGCGGTGCTGCGCTACGTCGACGCGAGCACGCCGGGGCGGGGTAATGGCTGAGCGCATCGTCGCCGACCTGGTGGTCGAACGCCTGCGGGCCTGGCGGGTGCCGCGGGTGTTCGGCTGTCCGGGCGCGGCGATCGCCCCGCTGGTGGGCGCGCTCGACGACGCGGGCGGGGACCCGGCTTTCGTCCCCGCCCGGCACGAGGAGACCGCCTCGTACATGGCCACCGGGCACGCGAAGTTCACCGGCGGCGTCGGGGTGTGCCTGGCGACCCAGGGGCCCAGCGCGGTGCACCTGCTCAACGGGCTCTACGACGCCAAGCTGGACAGCAAGGCGGTGGTCGCGATCATCGGCGAGGACGTCACCGGCCCGCTCGGCGGCGCGCACGAGGAGATCGGGCTGAGCCGGCTCTTCGGCGACGTGTGCAACCAGTTCGTCCGCTACGGCCGCCGGCCCGAGCAGGTGCCGGCGCTGCTGGACCAGGCGTTCCGCACCGCCGCCGCGACCCGCAGCCCGACCTGCGTCGTGCTGCCGCGCGCGTTGCAGGTCACCGCCGTGCCGGACCTGCTGCCACAGACCGCCGGGGTGGTCACCGCGACGCCCGGCGAGCCGCTGGCCCGGGTGCTGCCGCACGACGCCGACCTGGACGCCGCCGCCTCGCTGCTCGGCAACGGGCGGCGGGTGGCGGTGCTGGTCGGTCAGGGCGCGCACGGCGCGGCCGAGGAGATCGTCGCGCTGGCCGACCGGCTCGGCGCGGGCGTGGCCACGTCGCTGCTCGGCAAGCCGGTGCTCGACGAGCGGCTGCCGTTCCACACCGGCGTGCTCGGCGAGGTCGGCACCACCGCCGCCGCGCAGCTCATGGGCGGCTGCGACACGCTGCTGATGATCGGCACGAACGACCCGTGGACCGACTGGTTCCCGATGCCGGGACAGGTGCGCACCATCCAGATCGACATCGACGGCCGGCGCATCGGCACCCGCTACCCGGTGGACGTGCCGCTGGTCGGCGACGCCGCCGAGACGCTGCGGGCGCTGCTCACCCGGGTACCCGACCAGCCCCAGCGCGAGTGGCGCGGCATGGTGGAGAAGATGGTGGACCGGTGGCGGGAGACCGCCGCCGAGCGCGCCGCCGCCCCGGCCGAGCCGGTCAACCCGCAGCTCGTGCTCCGCGAGCTGTCCGCCCGGCTGCCCCGGCACGCCGGGGTCGCCGTCGACGTCGGCTCGGTCATCTACTGGTACGCCCGGCACCTGGAGCTGCCGCCGGGGGTGCAGGCGCAGCTGTGCGGCACGCTCGGCTCGATGGGCTGCGCGCTGCCGTACGCGGTCGCGGCCAAGCTGGCCCGCCCGGACGAGCCGGTGCTCGCGCTGCTCGGCGACGGCGCGATGCAGCTCAACGGCCTGGCCGAGCTGATCACGGTGGCCCACCACTGGACGCGGTGGCGCGATCCCCGCCTGGTCGTGCTGGTGCTGAACAACCGGGACCACTCCGGCGTGGGCGCCGGGCGGACGCCCGGGGGGCGGCGCTCCGACGTGCCGTACGCCGGGTGGGCCCGCCTGCTCGGGTTGCACGGCGTCCGGGTGGACCGGCCCGACCTGGTCGGACCCGCCTGGGACGAGGTGCTCGCGGCCGACCGGCCGGCCCTCCTGGAGGCGGTGGTGGACCCGGCCGTGCCGCTGGAGGCGCCCGAACCGGCGCTTGCCGACCTGCGTGGCCTGGTGACCGACGGGGACGCCGCCCGCCGGGTGCGGGAGCGGGTGATCCAGACCGAGGCCATTGCGGCCGACGAGGTCGTTTAGCCGGATCACGCCGGGGCACTGCGACCAGGCACAACAGTCCCGGGAGGTCCCATGTCCGTCGCCGCCGGCCGTCGCTACGGCCCCGCCCCGCTGCCGGCCGCCCGCGGCCCGGTCTCCGCCGCGCTGCTCACCGCCCTGAACGGGACACCCGGCGAGCTGCCCGCCGGGCTGGGCGCCGAGTTCGGCGCGGTGGCCGCGCCGCTGACCGACGAGGACCTCCAGCTCACCCTGTTCCTCTGCTACGAGCTGCACTACCGGGGCTGGTCCGGCGTCGACGAGGCGTGGGAGTGGGAGCCGTCGCTGCTGGCGCTGCGCGCCCGCGCCGAGCGGCCGTTCGAGGCCGCGCTGAGGCAACTGGCCGGCCCGCTGCCGGCGGTGCTGCCGGCCGCCCTGCCCGCGGCGCTCACCGACGTGGTGAGCGCCGACGACGGCCCGCCGCTGGCGGCCACGCTGCAACGCCGGGCCGACCTCGACCAGTTCCGCGAGTTCGTGACGCACCGCTCGATCTACCACCTGCGCGAGGCCGACCCGCACAGCTGGGCGCTGCCGCGCCTCGGCGGTCCGGCGAAGGCGGCGCTCGTGGAGATCCAGACCGACGAGTACGGCAACGGCCGGCTGGACCGGATGCACGCCGAGCTGTTCCGCACCACGATGGACCGGCTCGGCCTGGACACCGGCTACGCCGCCCATCTGGACCGGGTTCCGGCGGTGACGCTGGCGACGAACAACCTGATGTCGCTGTTCGGGCTGCACCGGCGGCTGCGCGGGGCGCTGCTCGGGCACCTGGCCGCGTACGAGATGACCTCGTCGCTGCCGAACCGCCGCTACGGCAACGGGCTGCGCCGGCTCGGCTTCGACGCGGTGGCCACGCGCTTCTACGACGAGCACGTCGAGGCCGACGCCGTGCACGAGCAGATCGCCGCCCACGACATGTGCGGCGGGCTGGTCCGGGCCGAGCCGGCGCTCGCGTCCGACGTGCTGTTCGGCGCCGCCGCCGCGCTGGCCGTGGACGCCCTGTTCGCCGCGCATCTCCTCGACGCCTGGTCGTCCGGGCAGTCCTCGCTGCGCCCACCCGCCCACGCCCTCGCCGCCGCCTGACCCCCGCGCCCCCTACCCCCGCGCCCCCTACCCCCGCGATCTTGCAGTCCTGGCCCCCTGATTGCCCGCTTCGGGAGGGTTTTCCGGGTCCCGAAGTGCAAGATCGGCGAGGCGAGAGGGCGGGCGGGGATCAGGCCTCGCGGTCGCTGCCGGCCCGGAAGCCCGCGACCTTGTGCGTGCCGTCGCAGAACGGCTTGATCGCGCTCTTGCCGCACCGGCACAGCGCCACCGTGCCCCGGCGCGTCTCGATCGGCGTCCCGTCGGGCGTGACGAGCGCGAAGTCGCCGCGCACCAGCAGTGGTCCGTCCCGGTACGGGGTGATGGTCGCCGCCGGGGTGCTCTCGTCGTCGGGCATGCGCCGTGCAGTGCCCGTCCCGCTCCGGCCCAAACCCGCATCCGAGCGCCGTTGCGCCCGCGAGGGCGGGCGCGCGGCGCGACGGCGTACCTGGGTGCCGCGGGCGGTGCGGCCATGGGGCGGGCCTTGGTCCTCACCAGTGGGGAGATGCCCCGTTTAGACCCCAGAGGGACGGGAAGCCGGGCCGCGTGGTGAGCGAACGAGTCGAACGGACGCCGGTCAGCGGCGCTGGGCTGCCCGCGGAGCGGGTGGTGGCGGCCGGCAGCGCCGCCCGCACCCTGGTCGCCGTGACCGCCCGGGCGCTGCGCGGCGACGACTGCGGCGACCTCGGCCACCCGCGTGCGCTGTCCCGCCTCACCGGCGCGCCCGAGCCGGTACGCCGCGCCGCCGCCGTCCGAGCCGCCGGGCGTGCCGCGCTCACCGCCGCCCAGGTCGCCGCCGTGGACGCCGAGCGGGTGGCCGGATGGTTCGCCGGGCAGTACCCGGACCGGCGCTGGCCCGGCGTGGTGCTCGGTTCGCCGCACGGCGCCGCCGCCCACCTCGCGGTGGCGCTGGGCGTGCCCTGGCTGCCGGCCGGCTTCGAGATCGCCGCCCAGTGGAGCCGGGGCGCGGTGGACCGCCCGGACGCGGCGTTCGACCACGGGGTCCCGCTGGCCGACCGGCTGCTCACCGGCAACCCCAGGGTGCACGTACGGCAGGTGCACTGCCCGGCCAGCCGGGGCGCGGCGGCGGGCGCGGTGGTGACGTTCGCGGTCCGCTGGCGCGCGCTGCCGCGGGCGTACGCGCGTTTCCTGGCCGACCGGCTGGAACCGGCGGCACCGGTGCTGCTGCTGCACGACGCCCGGACCTGGCCGGTGCGCGACGGCGGCGACGGGCACAGCTTCCAGGCCGGCTGCCCGGCCGGCGGGCTGGACCCGGTCGACTTCCACCCCGACGCCCGCGCGCTGGGCCAGGTGCTGCGCGCGGCCGGCGGGGACGAGGCGCGCTGGGCGGCGCCGGAGGTGACGGTGGCGGGCGCGTTCGCCGAACACGGCGTGGAGTCCGGTTTCGAGCACGACGCCCGCTCCTGGGGCGATCGGCACGGGCATCCGCTGCACCGGGTGGTCGTGCCGCAGCCGGACGCGCTGAGCGCGGTGACCGCCGACCTGTACCGGCGCTGGCTGCGGCGGGCCGGCAAGACCGGGGACCGGCTGGTGGTGGAGTGCGGGCGGCTGCTCGATCCGGGACAGGTGCTGCGGGCCGGTCTGGTGCCCTACTGGTGCGAGAACGCCACCGCGCGCCGGGTGGCTGGAGTCGAGTGGTGGCTGGCCGGCAGCGAGCCGTTCAGCTCGGTGGACGTGCTGGCCGAGCCGCCCGGCCTGCGTTCGCCCGCGCACGCGGGGCTGCCGCAGTGGCTCGCCGTGGCGGGGTTCGGGCGCCGCCGGCGGGCGCTGGACCGGGGTGCCGCGCGCGGGTACCCGGTCGCCTCGGTACCCACCCGACGTGCCACGGAGGTGTTGCGCAACCAGCCCTGCGACCTGCCCGCGCCGCCGCCGTTGCGGATGGCCGACGCCCTCGCCGCGCTCCGCGACGCCGGTGCCCACCAGGGCCTGCTGGTCTGCTGACGCGCCCGTCGGTGACGGCGCGCCGGGCATCCTGGCGAAACATCCTCGCGATCCTGCGGTCCGTGATTGAGTACGTACGTAGCGGGAAGAACGCTCGCCGCGGAACGGCCCACGACGCCGTGCGGCGAACGGCCACCGCTTTCGACGTACTCCGTCACGTAACCCAACTTCCTCACCCGGTGCGTGGTCCGACCACGCGCACGACCGGTTACGACCGGGCGGGGACCTTCGGCGAGGGGGGCGCGGATGTTCGGACAGACCACCACACCCACACCACCGACCACCGACCGGGGCCTGGAGGACCTGGACGCCGCGGCGCTCGCGTACGCGGCCCGGATCGAGGGACTGCCACCGGAACGGCGGCAGGAGGCGCGGGACGACCTGGTCCGGTTCGCGTTGCCGTTCGCCGGCCGGCTGGCCCGGCGCTACCGGGGACGCGGCGAACCGCTGGAGGACCTGGAGCAGGTGGCCCGTCTCGGGCTGGTCAACGCCGTCGACAGGTACGACCCGGAACGGGGCTCGTTCACCGCGTACGCGGCGATCACCATCGTCGGCGAGATCAAACGGCACTTCCGCGACCGCACCTGGGGCGTGCACGTGCCGCGCCGGCTGCGGGACCTGATCCTGGAGGTCGGGCAGGCGACGGCGACGCTCACCAGCGAGCTGTCCCGCGCCCCCACGGTGGCGGAGCTGTCCGCCCGGCTGGAGACGCCGGAGGAGGAGATCCTGGCCGCGCTGGAGTCGGCCGCCGGCTACAGCCCGGCGTCGCTCAACGCGCCCGTCGGCGGGGAGAGCTCCGCCGAGTTCGGTGACCTGGTCGGCGAGTCCGACCACGCGCTGGAGTCGGTGGACGACCGGGTGACTGTGAGCGGCCTGCTGCACCGGCTGCCCTGGCGGGAGCGCCGCATCCTGGCGATGCGCTTCTACGGCAACCAGACCCAGGCGGAGATCGCCGCCCGGTTCGGCATCTCGCAGATGCACGTGTCCCGGCTGCTGTCGCGGGCGCTGACCTGGCTGCGCCAGGCGATGCTGGCCGAAGCGCCGCCGCCCTGGCAGAACGGCGCCGCCGAGGCCGAGCCGGCGAAGGCCCGCATCTCGGTGAAGCAGAACGGCGACCGGGTGGTCGTCGAGGTCGGCGGCGAGGTCGACCGGGCCGGCGCGGACCAGCTGCGCCGGGCCGTGCTCAAGGCGGTCACCGGGCAGCCTCGCGAGGTCGTGGTGGACCTGGTCGGTGCGGGTGGCTTCGACGCCGGCGGGATCGCCGCGCTGATGGCAGGGCGGGACGCCGCCGCGCGTACCGGGGTGCCGCTGCGGCTGACCCGGGTGCAGCCGGCGGTGCGCCGCTCGCTGACCGCTGCCGGACTGCCGGCCGCCGACTGACCCGTCGCACGGACGTGTCGCGCCGGCTCCCCACGACGGGGAGCCGGCGCGTGGCGTACGGCGAGGGCCGGCGCCCGCACGGCGCCGGCCCTCGTGCTTCGTCTCAGTTCTCCGGGGTGTCCCCGTGCCCGCGCGGGTGCCGCCACCTGTCGTTGGGCTGCTCGTCGCGTTCGGCGTTGAGGGCGCTGCCCTCCGGCTCGTCGGTCTCCTCGAAGCTGGGCCGGCGCACCTCCTCCGGCGCCGGCACCTCCACCGGCCGGGCGCCGGACTGCGGCGCGGGCTGGTAGTCCACCGCCTCGGGCGCGCCGTACGCGCCGCCGGCCGACGGCGACTCCGGCACGTGGTGCTCGTGGTGCAACTCCTCCCGGAACGTCTGCGGCGGCTTCGTGGTGCGCTGCGGCAGGTCCCGGCCCAGGTCGGAGACGAGCGGACCGTACTTGAGGTCGAACGCCGGCCGCTCGGAGCGGATGCGCGGCATCCGGTCGAAGTTGCGCAGCGGCGGCGGGCACGTGGTGGCCCACTCCAGCGAGTTGCCGAAGCCCCACGGGTCGTCCACGGTGACCAGCGCGCCGTACCGCCACGACTTCCAGATGTTCCAGATCACGAACAGGGTGGACGCGCCGAGCACGAACGAGCCGATGCTGGAGATCGTGTTCAGCGTGGTGAAGCCGTCGCCGGGCAGGTAGTCGGCGTACCGGCGCGGCATGCCCTCGTTGCCCAGCCAGTGCTGCACCAGGAACGTGGCGTGGAAGCCGATGAACATGGTCCAGAAGTGCATCTTGCCCAGCCGCTCGTCGAGCAGCCGCCCGGTCATCTTGGGGAACCAGAAGTAGAGCCCGCCGAACGCGGCGAACACGATGGTCCCGAACATCACGTAGTGGAAGTGCGCCACCACGAAGTAGCTGTCGGTGACGTGGAAGTCCAGCGGCGGGCTGGCCAGCAGCACCCCGGTCAGGCCGCCGAGCAGGAACGTCACCAGGAAGCCGACGGCGAACAGCATCGGCGTCTCGAACGTGATCTGGCCCTTCCACATGGTGCCGATCCAGTTGAAGAACTTCACCCCGGTGGGCACCGCGATCAGGAAGCTCAGGATGCTGAAGAACGGCAGCAGCACCTGCCCGGTGGCGAACATGTGGTGCGCCCAGACCGTCATCGACAGCACGGTGATGGCGATCGTGGCCAGCACCAGGCCGGTGTAGCCGAAGATCGGCTTGCGGGAGAACACCGGGATGATCTCGGTGATGATGCCGAAGAACGGCAGCGCGATGATGTAGACCTCGGGGTGGCCGAAGAACCAGAACAGGTGCTGCCAGAGCATCGGCCCGCCGGTCGTCGCGTCGTACACGTGCGAGTGCAGCAGCCGGTCCGAGGCCAGCGCCAGCAGCGCGGCGGCCAGCAGCGGGAACACGAAGATCACCAGGACGCTGGTGAGCAGCGCGTTCCAGGTGAAGATCGGCATCCGGAACATCGTCATGCCGGGAGCGCGCAGCGTCACGATCGTGGTGATCAGGTTGACCGCGCCGAGGATCGTGCCCAGGCCGGACACGGCCAGGCCGACCACCCACAGGTTCGCGCCGACGCCGGGGGAGTGCTGCGCGGTGCTCAACGGCGTGTACGCGGTCCAGCCGAAGTCCGCCGCGCCGGCCGGGGTGGCGAAGCCGCCCACCACCATCAGCGCGCCCAGGAAGTAGAGCCAGTACGCGAACGCGTTCAGCCGGGGGAACGCCACGTCGGCGGCGCCGATCTGCAGCGGCACCAGGTAGTTGGCGAACCCGAAGAACAGCGGGGTGGCGAACAGCAGCAGCATCACCGTGCCGTGCATGGTGAACATCTGGTTGTACTGCTCGGGGGAGACGATCTGCATCCCCGGCCGGGCCAGCTCCGCCCGGATGACCAGCGCCAGGATCCCGCCGACGATGAAGTACGCGAACGACGTGATCAGATAGAGCAGGCCGATCTGCTTGGCGTCGGTGGTGCGCAGCAACCGCCACAGCGCGTTGCCCTTCACCGCTTCCCGTACGGGCCCGGGGAAGCCCCCGAACCGGGCCGGCGCGAGGATCGCGGGCCCCCGGTCTCGTGCCGGTTCCGTGACTACCCGCTTGGGCATGGCATCTCACCCCGTGTGACGACAGACAGGACGGGCGGGCGTACCCGGCCCCCTGCCCATGTAACCAGGCGAGAGCGGAGAATTCGGTCAATTAGCTGGGAGCATGGCCCAGACGACCTTGCCGGCGCCGACCGGGGTGCTGCCCCAGCGCTGGGTCAGCTCCCGCACCAGCATCAGCCCGCGGCCCCCCTCCTCGCGCGGGTCGCGGCTGCTCGCGGCGCGGGCGTCGGCCGGGCTGCCGTCCATCACCGCCACCCGCAGGTACGGCCGGCGCAGCGTCAGCGTCACCTGCATCGGGGTGCCGGCGTGTCGCACCACGTTGCCGACCAGCTCGCTGAGCACCAGCGAGGCCGGGCCGGCCAGCTCCGGCACGTTCCACCTGCCGCACGCCTCGGTGACCAGCTCCCGGGCCCGCCGGCAGGCCCCGGCCACCGGCTCCAGCCGGGCCCGCAGCCGGGGCGTCGAGTCCTCGCCGGCCAGCGCCGCCGCCTCGGCGCAGTCCCGCCGCACCGGCACCACCCGGCAGGCGGTGGTCTCGTTCAGCCAGGCCGCCGTCTCGGCCGGTGGCGCGGCCAGCACCATCGGCACCGCCGGCCAGTCGGCCGCCCGGCGCGCCGCGGCGGCGAAGACGGACAGCGCCAGCGGCTCGCCGACCTCGATCTCCTCCAGGTCGACCACCAGGGCGTCCGGCTGCGCGGCGAGGCACCGGTCCAGCACCTCGTGCACCGCGCGCATCGTGGCCAGGTCGAGCGCGCCGGCCAGCCGTACGACAGTGACCGGCGACTCGTCGCGGACCTCGCACCTGATCCGGGTCACCATCGCCGTCCTCGTTTCCGTTTCGTCGGGGAGGGTCGCCCGGCTGCGGCGGTCGCCGCCTCCCGCAGCCGGAGGACTACGGACGTACCCGGGCCCCCGGCCTTCGAAACCGGGCATCCGGGTCACGGGAGCGCAGGTCAGCGGCGGTCGCCGCGCCGCGCCGCGAGCAGGCCCAGGACCAGCATGGCGGCGCCCAGCAGCAGGTGCAGCCAGGCGTCGGCGCGGTTGACCGCCAGCACGTTCGCCGCGTCGCGCCGGTCGACTCCCAGACCGGCCAGCCACAGCACCAGGTAGATCGCCCCGGCGCCGATCAGGAACGCGCGGGCCCCGGCGACGCTGCGCGCCAGCGCCAGCCCGGCCACCCCGAGGACCAGGTGGACCAGGTTGTGCACGACCGAGACCTGGAACAGCCCCAGCAGCCGGGCGCCCGACCCCGGGCCGGCGAAGCGCAGGTCCGCGTAGTCGCTGGTGATGCCGGGCACGAAGCCCAGCGCGCCGAGCAGCAGCAGGAGCACGGCGAACCCCGAGGCGATCCGGCGCACCGGCGCCCGGCCGTCGGCCGGGTTGCGGCGCGCCCGGGAGTGCGCCATCGAGTTCGTCACGCCGGCCTCCTCGCCACGCGGGGCAGCGACGGTTTCCCGGGCCGGGCGCGGACAAACGCCGGCCCGGCCACGCGGAGTGGCCGGGCCGGCGCCGGGTTCGCGACCGGATCAGGCGGGCTGCAACGGCTGCGCCGCGCCCCGGCGGACCCGCTCGTACAGCTCCAGGTAGCGCTGCGCCATCCGGGCCGGGGTGAACCGGCGGGCCGCCTCGCGCCGGCACTCGTCCGGCTCCAGGCCGCCGGCGGCGAGGACCATCTCGCCCAGTTCCTCCTCGTCGCCGGTGAGCAGGCCGGTGCGGCCGTGCTCGATCAGCTCCGGCAGGCAGCCCCGGGCCGTCGCCACCACCGGCGTGCCCAGCGACAGCGACTCGACCACCGCGGTGCCGCCCGGCTCCTCCCAGCGCAGCGGGAACAGCGAAGCCCGGGCCGAGGCCACCAGGTCGTCGCGGTCCCGCCCGGCCACCGTGCCGACCCAGCGCACCCGGTCCCCGTCGACGTACGGCGCGACGTGGTCGTGGAAGAAGCGCACGTCCGGGTTCTGCCGGGCCTCGTCGCCGGCCGCGGCGAGATCCTCCGGCCGGTGGTACGGGCCGACCGGCCCGGCCAGCACCAGCGGGAAACCGGCCTCGTGGGCGAGCCGCGCGCCCAGGTCCTGCCCCTTGCCCGGGTTGATCCGGCCGAGGATCACCACGTGGTCGCCCTTGGGCACGGGCGCGTGCCGGTCCGCGCCCACCGCGAGCGGGGTGGACAGGTGCACGTGACCCACCGAGTGCGCCCGCAGCGCCTCCGGCGCGCGGGCCAGCTGCGACGCGGACACCCCGTTGACCCGTACCCGGTCGCCGCCGTCGAGGTTGCCGTACAGCTCGGGGTGCTTGGCCAGGTCCCAGTGCAGCGTGTGCAGCACCGGCGGGGCGTCCGGGCCCATCGCCGCGAGCGTGGCCAGCCCGACCGCCTCCACGTGGTCGTGCACCAGGTCGATGTCGTCGCGGGCGTGCAGCGCCCGCACCACCCCGGCCAGGTGCGCCTGGGACACGCCGCACACCTGGTTGTACGGCCGTTGCAGCGCGTGGAACTGGCCGTCCGGGAAGACCGCGATCTTCTCGTCCACCGGCAGCGTGCTGCTCTCCACCGAGGCCAGCACCACCCGTACGCCCAGCCGGCGCAGCTCCGGCACCAGCGTGGCCACCACGTTCTCGATCCCGCCGTAGCCGGGCGGCGGCACGGACAGCCACGGGCCGGCGTTCATCAGCACGGTGAGCGTCATGCGTTGCTCCTCCTCGCGCTCACGCGGCCGCGACCCGGCGGCGGCGCGGGATGCGGTGCCGCAGCTGCGCCAACGGCGGGCGCTCCTGCACCGACACGTCGTTGACCACGATCTCGCGGTCCAGGTTGGGCAGCGCCTCCGAGCCGCCGCGGCGGAACTGCGTCAGCAGCGCGCCCGGCGAGACCCCGGGCGCCGCCCAGCCGCGCCGTTGCAGCCGTGACCAGGCGGTCAGCATGATCTGCGCCGACATCCGGCCCAGCGCCGCGGTGTCCTGGTGCCGGTGCTTGCGCTCGCCCAGGTCGACCTGGGCCAGCGCGTCCAGCCCGACCATCTCCAGCAGGTCGATGAGCATTGCCGTCTCCACCCCGTACCCGGTGACGAACGGCACCCGTTCCAGCACCTGGCGGCGGCCGGCGTACTCGCCCGCGAGCGGCTGCACGAAGCCGGCCAGCTCCGGCCAGAACAGGTTGAGCAGCGGCCGGGCCATCAGCTCGGTCACCCGCCCGCCGCCGTCGGGCTCCACGCTCGTCGCGCCGACCAGCGGCCGGTGGTAGAAGCCCTTCACGAAGTCCACGCCCGGATCGGTGAGCAACGGCCCGAGCAGCCCGGTGACGAAGTGCGGCCGGAACTCGCGCAGGTCGGCGTCGATGAACGCGACCACGTCCCCCTCGGCCGCGGCCAGCCCGGCCCAGAGCGCGTCGCCCTTGCCGGTCAGCCGGGGCAGCCCGCGCGTCATGGCGTCCTGGCTGACCACCTCGGCGCCGGCCGCGCGCGCCACCTGCGCGGTCCGGTCGGTGGAGCGGGAGTCGACCACGATCAGTTCGTCGACCAGCGGCACCCGGTCCATCAGGTGCTCCCGGACCGTCGACACGATCGCGCCGACCGTCGCCTCCTCGTCGCGCGCCGGCAGCACCACGCTGACCCGGCTGTTTCCCTTGGCACGCACCAGTCGCTGCGCCGGCCAGTCGGCGGCGGTGCTGGTGCGGTACGTGGCCCACGCCTCAACCACTGGTGAGACGGTCGAATCTGCTTCCCGCACAGGCACCCCCATCGACGGTGGATAAGCGGATCTGGTTTTCCCAATCCCGCATCCGCGCTAACCGGATCTTGCCCAACATCCTGATCACCTGCCGCGTACCGGGAGGTTCCGGGCGCATGAACGTTGCGTTGCGCACCTCGGCGGAGTTTGGCGCGACGCCGCCGGGGGGAGTGGTGTCCGCAGTTTCTCCAGTCGTGGTGAGAGGGTTGGTCGGATGCGTGCCTGCCGGGTGGGACTTGTCGGAGCCGGCGGGGTGGCGCAACGCCACGCCCGGGTGCTCACGGGCTTCGAGGATGTGGAACTGCTCGGCGTGACAGACGTCGCGCCGGACGCGGCGGGCGCGCTCGCCGGCACGTACGGCGGCCGGGTGTTCCGTGACGTGGACGAGCTGCTCGGGGCCGGCCCGGACGCGGTGTACGTCTGCGTGCCGCCGTTCGCGCACGGCCCGGTCGAGGAGGCGGTGGTCGCCGCCGGGGTGCCGATGTTCGTGGAGAAGCCGGTGGCGCTGGACCTGGAGACCGCCGAGCGGGTCGCGGCGCTGGTGCAGCGGCGCGGGCTGCTCACCGGCGTCGGGCACCACTGGCGCTACCTGCACGTGGTCGAGGAGGCCCGGCGGCTGCTCGCCGACCGTCCGGTGCGGATGGTCAACGGCGCCTGGCTGGACAAGGTGCCGCCGGTGGCCTGGTGGGCACGGCGGGACCGCTCCGGCGGCCCGGTGGTCGAGCAGGCCGCGCACGTGCTCGACCTGGTGCGGCTGCTGGCCGGCGAGGCGGTCGAGGTGAGCGCGTACGGCGACGGCAGCCCGCCGCCGGTCGACGGCGCCGACATCGACTCGGTGACCGCGGCGACGCTGCGCTTCGGCTCCGGCGCGGTGGGCACGCTCGCCGCGTCCTGCGTGCTGGGCTGGAAGCACCGGGCCGGCGTCGAGATCCTCGCCGACGGGCTGGCGTTGTGGCTGGCCGAGGACGGCCTGACGATCCGCGACGCCGACGGCGAGCGGCACCTGCCCGCCGACCCGGACAGCGCTCGGGTCGCCGTCGACCGGGCTTTCGTCGACGCCGTGTGCGGCCTCGGCGACGACGTCCGGGTGCCGTACGCCGAGGCGCTGCGCACCCACCGGCTCGCGCTCGCGGTGGCCGAGTCGGCGCGGACCGGCCGGCCGGTGGCGCTGCCGACCGGGCCGGCGTCGCGGCTCACCGTGCCGGTCGCGGACGCGGGGGTGAGCGTCGATGCGTGACCGCGTGGTGGTGGTCGCCGGACCCGGCCGGGTCGAGCTGACCGAACTGGACGCGCCGGAGCTGCGCGAGGGCACGTTCCGGGTGGAGACGCTCTACAGCGGCGTCTCGGCCGGCACCGAGCTGAGCTTCGTCAAGGGCACAAACCCGTACCTGCACGTCACCTGGGACGCCGGGCTCGGGCTGTTCCGGCCCGGTGGGGCGAGCACGCCGTACCCGGTGACCCGGCTCGGCTACATGCAGGTCGGGCGCGTGGTGGAGAGTCGTACCCCGGCCGTCGCGGTGGGCGAGGTCGGCGCCATGACGTACGGGCACCGCAGCGGCTGGGTCGCCGACCCGCTGACCGAGCGGTTCGTGCCGTTGCCCGACGACCTCGACCCGCTGCTCGGCATCTACGTCGCGCACATGGGCCCGATCTGCGCCAACGGGCTGCTGCACGCCGCCGCCGACCTGTGCGGCGCCGACGTGCGCTCGCTCGGCGACGGCGTACGCGGGCGCCGGGTGGCGGTGGTGGGTGGCGGCGTGGTCGCGTTGCTCACCGCGCTGTTCGCCCGCCGCCACGGCGCCGCCTCGGTGGTGGTGGTCGATCCGACGCCGGCGCGCCGGCAGGTGGCCGAGGCGCTCGGGCTGGACACGCTCGACCCGGACGCGGACGACCCGGCCGTGCTGCTCAAGACCCGGTGGAACCACGCGGCGGGGGACCGGGGCGCGGACGTGGTCTTCCAGTGCCGCGGCCAGGACTGGGCGTTGCAGCTCGCGCTGCGCCTGCTGCGCCCCCAGGGCACGGTGATCGACCTTGCGTTCTACCAGGCCGGCGCGGACGCGGTCCGGCTCGGCGAGGAGTTCCACCACAACGGGCTGTCGCTGCGCTGCGCGCAGATCGGCCGGGTTCCGCGCGGCCTGACCCCGACCTGGGACCGCGAGCGGCTGTCCGCGGAGACGGTGGAGCTGCTGCGCCAGTACGGCGACGTGATCCGCAAGCACCTGATCTCGGCCGTGGTCCCCCTCGACGAGGCCCCCGCCCTGCTGACCGACCTGGCCGAGCGCCGCCGCTCCGAACTCCAGGTGGTCCTCACCCCCTGACCCGCACCCTTTCCAGGGCGTCGATCATGAGGTTGGCGGCGACAAAACGGGCACCGGACGCCGCCAACCTCATGATCGACCGAAGCGGACGCGACGGGCGGAACCCGGCGCGCGGCGGGCGGGGGTCACAATCGGCTCCGGTTCGCGTACCGTTGCCGCTCATGGGTGTGTCGCAACGGTTGAAGACCAGGTTCCGCCGGTTCCTCCAGCGCCCGGGGACGACTGTCGAACTGGCTCCGCTGGAGAAGCTGCTGCCGGCGATCGAGGCGCGCGAGGCTGACCTGGAGAATCTCTCCGACGCCGAGCTGACCGAGGCCGCCGGCCAGGCGTCGGGATACGAGGAGATCTGCGCGATCGGTCGCGAGGCGGCCCGGCGCGGGCTCGACCAGCGCCCCTACGACGTGCAGCTGCTCGGCGCGATGGCGCTGCTGTCCGGCAAGGTCGCCGAGATGGCCACCGGTGAGGGCAAGACGCTCACCGCGACCGTCGCCGCGTACGGGCACGTGCGGCTGGGCAACGGCCCGGTGCACGTGCTCACCGTCAACGACTACCTGGCCCGCCGCGACGCCGAGTGGATGACGCCGGTCTACGACCTGCTCGGGCTGACCGTCGGCTGGGTCAACGAGGCGTCCACGCCCGACGAGCGGCGCGCCGCGTACGCCTGCGACGTCACCTACGTCTCGGTCAGCGAGGCCGGCTTCGACTTCCTGCGCGACCAGCTCGTCACCGACCTGGCGGACCGGGTGCAGCCGCCGCTGAAGACCGCGATCGTGGACGAGGCCGACTCGATCCTGATCGACGAGGCCCGGGTGCCGATGGTGCTGGCCGGCGCGGTCGGCGGCGAGCAGGACCCGGTGCACGCCGCCGCGGCGCTCGTGCGCGGGCTGCGCAAGGGCAAGCACTACACGGTCGCCGAGGACGGCCGCAGCGTCGCCTTCACCTCGATCGGCCTGGCCACCGTCGAGGCCAAGCTCGGCGGCATCGACCTGTACGACGAGGAGCACGTCGGGCAGCTCTCCGCGGTGAACGTGGCGCTGCACGCGCACGCCCTGCTGCACCGCGACGTGGACTACATCGTCCGGGACGACTCGGTCGAGCTGATCGACGAGATGCGCGGCCGGGTCGCGCAGCGCCGCCGCTGGCCCGACGGGCTGCAGGCCGCGGTCGAGGCGAAGGAGGGGCTGGACGCCACCGCCGAGGGCGAGGTGCTGGGCACGGTCACCGTGCAGGCGTACATCGCGCTCTACCCGACGGTGTGCGGGATGACAGCGACCGCGGTGCTCGTCGGCGACCAGCTCCGCGAGTTCTTCGGCCTCGAGGTGGCGGTGATCCCGCCGAACACCCCGTGCGTGCGCGAGGACGAGTCGGACCGCATCTACGCCACCCGCGCCGAGAAGGAGGAGGCGCTGGTCGACGAGATCACGCGCTGCCACCAGGCGGGGCGGCCGGTGCTCGTGGGCACGCTCGACGTGAAGGAGTCCGAGGGACTGGCCGCCGCGCTGAACGCCGCGGGCGTGTCGTGCGTGGTGCTCAACGCCAAGAACGACGACGAGGAGGCCGGGATCATCGCGGAGGCCGGCGCGTACGGCGCGGTGACGGTCTCCACGCAGATGGCCGGCCGGGGCGTCGACATCCGGCTGGGCGGCAGCGACCAGGCCGACCGCGACCGGGTGGCGGAGCTGGGCGGCCTGTACGTGATCGGCAGCGGCCGGCACGACAGCCGCCGGGTCGACGACCAGCTCCGCGGCCGGGCCGGCCGGCAGGGCGACCCGGGCGGGTCGGTCTTCTTCGTCAGCCTGGAGGACGACCTGGTCGTCCGGCACGCCGGCGACACCGTCCCGGCCTCGCCCCGGATGAACGCCGACGGCCTGGTCACCGACCCGCAGGTCGACTACGCGGTCGAGCACGCCCAGCGCGTCGCCGAGGGCGTCAACCACGAGATCCACCGCAACACGTGGCGTTACAGCCAGGTGATCGAGCAGCAGCGCAAGGCGCTCGCCGAGCGCCGGGAGCGGCTGCTGACCAGCGACATCGCCGCGCTGATGCTGCTGGAGCGGGTGCCGGAGAAGGCCGGCGAGATGGACGAGGACCTGCTCGCCGACGTGGCCCGCAAGATCGCCCTCTATCACCTGGACCGGCTCTGGGCCGACCACCTGGCCGAGCTGTCCGAGGTGCGCGAGGGCGTGCACCTGCGGGCGCTGGGCCGGCTCGACCCGCTCGACGAGTTCCACCGCAGCGCGGTGCCGGCGTTCAACGCGCTGGTGCCCGAGATCGAGACGCGGACCGTGGCCACGTTCGAGGAGACCGAGTTCGACGAGGGCTGGGAGCCGGACTCGTCGAAGCTGGTGCGGCCGAGCGCCACCTGGACGTACCTCGTGCACGACAACCCGTTCGGCTCGGAGCTGGACCGGCTGATCGCCTCGGTGGGGCGGCGGCTCATCTCCGGGTCGCGCTGACCCGCGCGGAAAGGCCCCTTCCGGCGCGACCGGGAGGGGCCCTTTTTGCGCGGTTTCGCCCGCGGTCTGGGAGGGTAGTAGGCCGAGGCCCGGCCACAGGAGGGACGGACATGGGACAGGCAACGACGCCGAGCGGGACCATCGGGTGGACGGTGGAGGCCACGGCCCGGTGAACCTCGACACGCGTCAACCCATGATCGACAACCTTGGTGTGCTGGAGACCGCCGCGTTGCTGCGCGAGCTGACCGCCGGCCTGATCGGCGCGACCGGGTTCGACGAGGCGCTCGACCGCCTGGTCCGCATCGCCCGCGACGCCGTGCCGGCCGTGGACTGCTGCGGCTTCACCGTGCTGCGCGCCGGTGAGCCCGCCGGCGTGGCCGCCTCCGACCCGGACCGGGCCGAGCTGGACGACCTGCGGCACGGCCCGGACACGCCGGCGATGACAGCGATCCGCCGCCGGGAGATGATCACCGCGGGCGGGCTGTCCGGCGACACGCGCTGGCCGGTCTGGAGCGAGCGGGCCCGCGCCCTGGGGGTGCACGGGGTGATCTCCGCGCCGGTCGACATCGACGAGCAGGTCATCGGCGCGATCAACCTCTACGCCGACTCGCCCGACGCGCTGACGCCCCGGCACCAGCTCACCGCGATGCTCCTGGCCGAGCACGCCGGGCTGCTGCTCGCCGCCGCGCGCGACCGCGAGCGGGCGGCCACCCGGGCCGGTCAGCTCGACGACGCGCTGCTGGCCGAGGGGGTGGTCGGGCAGGCCGTCGGCGTGATCATGACGCAGCGCGGCTGTCCCGCCCCGGAGGCGCTGCGGGTGCTGCGCAGCGCGGCCTCCTCGTTGGACATCCCGCTGCGCGAGGTGGCCGAGCGGCTCGTGCTGACCGTCTCACGGCCCCGGGACAACTGACCGACAGTCGTTTCGCCTCGCGGCGCCTCGGGTAGCACTCTGGACTGGTGAGCTGCGCGGACCTGGGGAGGAAGCGATGCAGAGCCGTCTACGGGTGCAGGGGCACCCCATCCAACCGATGCTGGTGACGTTCCCGTTCGGCCTGTTCGTCTGTGCCGCGGTCTTCGACCTGGCCGACGTGGCGGGCGGCCCGGCGTTCCTCGGTGAGGTGGGCTACTGGACGGCGGTGGCCGCGCTCGTCGCGGCCGGGCTCACCACTGTCGCCGGGATGGTCGACCTGTGGGACGTGCGGGCCGGCCGGACCAGCCGTACGGTGCTGATGTTCAACCTCGTCAACGCCGTGATGGCGGCGCTGTTCCTGCTCTCCTGCCTGATCCGGGCGAGCGCGCCGCAGCGGGGCGCGACCGGTGTCCTGCTCGCCGCCGAACTCGTCGCGCTCGTCGTCGGCGCGGTCGGCGTGGCCCTGGGCGCGCGGCTGATGCAGCAGTTCGACCGGGCCACCGAGCCGAGGGGCTTCGAGACGTTCGCCGACGTGCCCGCCGGGTCCACCGTCGAGATCGCCCGTCCGCGCCCCTTCTGACCCCGACCGAAATGCGTTGCCGTGGCCGCCGACGGGCGGCAGGCTCGCGGGCATGGTCGGCACGTTCGAGGAACTGGTAGCCGAAGCCGAGGCGGCGCCGGTCGAGGGCTGGGGCTTCGACTGGCTGCGCGGCCGCGCCACCGAGGAGCGCCCGCCCTGGGGGTACGCGCGACTGGTCGGCGAGCGGATGGCCGCCGTGAGGGCGGCGCTGGACATCGACACCGGCGGGGGAGAGGTGCTGGCCGAGGTGCCCGTGCCGCCGCCGCTGCTGGTCGCCACCGAGGCGTGGCCGCCGAACGTGCCGGTGGCCCGGCGCCACCTGCGCCCGCTCGGGGCGTCCGTGGTGCGGGTGGGCGACCGCCCGCCGCTGCCGTTCCGGGACGCCGCCTTTGACCTGGTAGTGAGCCGTCATCCGGTGCACACCTGGTGGGACGAGGTGGCCCGGGTGCTGCGACCCGGCGGCGCCTACCTGTCCCAGCAGATCGGCCCCGGCACGATGCGGGAGCTCAGCGAGGCCGTCCTCGGGCCGCTGCCGCCGCCGGAGCACCGCCACCCGGAGGCGGCGGTCGCCGACGCGCGGGCCGCCGGCCTGACGGTGGTCGACCTGCGTGAGGCCACGCTGCGTGCCGTCTTCCACGACATCGGCGCGGTGGTCTGGTTCCTGCGCAAGGTGGTCTGGACGGTGCCCGGCTTCACTGTGGACCGCTACCGGGACGAGTTGCGCCGCCTGGACGAGCGGATCCGGTCCGAGGGGCCGTTCGTCGCGTACGCCCGCCGTTTCCTCATCGAGGCGCGCCGGGACTGAGCGGGCCGGGCCGGTGGGCGGCGGCGTGGTGCGCGGCCAGCACGTCGGCGCCGAAGTCCCCGGCCGGGCGGCGCAGCACGGTGTGCGCGTGGTTGCCGTCGTCGGCGGTGTTGTCGTACTCGATCAGCAGGTCCTCGCCCTGCACCCGGTAGTAGTGCCGCCGGCCCGGCTCGACCGGCCCGGCCCAGGCGAAGTGCAGCTCGCCGCCGTCGAGCCGGGCGGCCTCCCGGGCCGCCAGCTCCGGCGGAAGCCGGTCCAGGTAGAGGGCGACCAGCCGGTCGAGCAGCGCCCGGCCGGTCGGTCCGAGCCGCCCCCGGGGTACGCCGAGCGGGTCGACCCGGCCGGGCGCGGTGGCCCGGGTGGCGCTGATGATGTCGGCGGGCGCTGCGTCGGCGACCATCGCGGCGGACCGGCCGCCCGGACCGAGCGCGTCGAGCAGCTCCCGGGCCAGGTCCTCCTCCGGGCCGAGCGGCCGGGTCACCGGGCGGCCGGCGTGCCGGACGGTGGCCGGGTTGGCGCCGAGGAAGACCGGCGCGGGGGAGACCTGGTCGTCGGCGACCGTCATGCTCACCGACAGGTGGTGTCCCTCGAACCGCCAGGCCCAGCTGTCGTCGCGGTCCGGGTCGCCGAAGACGGCCACCCAGTAGTCGCCGCTGTGCCGCCCGCGCCGCCATCCCTCGGCCCGGTCGAGCACCTCTTCCAGGGCCATCACGGTCATGGCCTGCGCGTACGCGGCCGGGCTGAGCGCGGTGGCGAGCAGCCGGTGTGCGGCCTTGCGCGCGGTGACGTCCAGGCCGTCGAGCGCGACGCCGGGCCGGGGCCGCGGCCGGTACTCCAGCCACCGCCGGGCCGGCTCGTCGTCGAAGGCGTGCCGGGCGGCGTCGCGGCCGGGCTCGTCCAGCGCGGCCAGGAACGCCGCCGCGGCCGTGCGCATCCGCTCGGGTACGGGATCCTCCACCGTCTCTGTATACCGCCTTGGGCTCACTCGCGGCCGAGCAGCGCCAGCATGTCGGGCAGTTCGAAGAACCGGGCGGTCTCGACCGCCGACGGGCCGCCGTGGTCCGGGTCGGCGCCGGCGTGCAGCAGCGCGCGGACCGCCGCCTCCTGGCGCCGGAACACCGCCGCGGCGAGCGCGGTCTGCCCTCTGTCGTTCACCCGGGCGGGGTCGGCGCCCCGGGTGAGCAGCGCGGTCACGGTGTCCGGGTGGGCGTGGTACGCGGCGAGGATCAGCAGCGTGTCGCCCTTGGCGTTGGTGAGGTTGACCGGCAGCCCGGCGTCCACGTTGGCCGCCAGTTCCTCGGTGGCGCCGGCCCGGGCCAGGTCGAACATCCGGTGGGCGAAGGCGATGGTCTCGTCGTCGAGTTCGTCGGGCATCCGCCCAGGCTATGGCGTCGCGGCCGGGCGCGCCTGGTAGCTTGCGCAGCCGGGCACGGGAGGCGCGCACATGGACGATCGGGTGTACGTCGGCAACGCGGCGGTGGACGGCGCGACCGACGCGGGCTGGCTGCTGGGCCATTTCAAGCCGGCCGGCGACGTGCGGCACAGCACCGACGTGGAGGTCAAGTGGGGCGTGCACCCGGCGGGGGAGAGCCGGTCCCGGTGGGCCACCGGTGAGCGGCGTACCGCCCTGCTGGTGCTGATCAGCGGTGCGTTCCGGATCGAGCTGCCGGATCGCACGGTGGTGCTGCGCGCGCCCGGCGACTACGTGGTGTGGGGCCGGGGCGTGGACCACTCCTGGTACGCGGAGCGGGAGTCCACGGTGCTCACCGTCCGCTGGCCGTCGGTGCCCGGGTACCGGGTGGACCCGCCGGTCCGCCGCTGAGCCGCGCCCGGCGTCCCAGTATCTGGTATTACCTACTAAACCTATAGGCTTTACCGTCTAAGCTGGTGGGGCACATCCGCTCCGCACCGTGAGGACGCCCCGCCGATGACCAGCACCGTTCCCGCCGATCTGCTCGCCGTCGCCGCCCGCTGGGCCGACCCCGCCCGCTGGCCGGTGCCGCTGCGCTTCGACGCGTCCGAGCGGTGGTACGCCCGCCTGGACGCCGCCGACGAGCACGAGGTGTGGGCGCTGAGCTGGCTGCCCGGACAGGGCACCGGCCTGCACGACCACGGCGGCTGCGCCGGCGCCTTCCTGGTCGTGGCCGGCGTGCTCACCGAGGAGACGGTCAGCGGCGCGCGGCTGCGCCCGCACCGCCTCGCCGCCGGGACCGGCCGGCGCTTCGGCGCCCGGCACGTGCACCAGGTCACCAACCACGGCGACCAGCCCGCCGTGAGCGTGCACGTGTACCGGCCGGCGCTGACCCGGATGACCCGCTACCACCTCGTCGCCGGCCGGCTCCAGGTCGCCGAGGTGGCCGAAGCCGGCGTGGCCTGGTGACCCACCCCCGCAACCCCGACGAACGGAAGGACGCCACGATGGCGCAGACCCCCACCACCGCAACCGAGCGCTGTCCGGCTCCGCCACCCGGCTCGCGGGGCATCGACGAGATCCTCGCCGCCGCCCGGGCCCGCCTGCGCCGCCTCGACCCGGAACAGGCGCACCTGGCGTGCCGGGCCGGCGCGCTGCTGGTGGACATCCGCCCGGCCGCCCAGCGTGCCGCACAGGGCACAGTGCCCGGCGCGCTCGTCGTCGAGCGCAACGTGCTGGAGTGGCGCTTCGACCCGCGCTGCGCCGCCCGCCTGCCGCAGGCGGTCGACTACGACGTCCCGGTGATCGTGCTCTGCCAGGAGGGCTACACCTCGTCGCTGGCCGCCGCCGCGCTCCAGGACATCGGCCTGCGCCGCGCCACCGACGTCGTCGGCGGCTTCGCCGCCTGGCACATCGCCGGCCTGCCCACGCTCGGTCCCACCCCGCCGACCCGACCCTCGTCCGCCGCGCCCCCGGTCACCGCCGGAGGGGCGCTCCGCTGACCGTCCCGCCACGACCGGCGGGGCGGGGCGACCGCCCGCACAGGAGGCTCCCATGTCCGTCGTCGCCCTCACCACCCGTCCGGCCCGATCGGGCCGCCCCGACCGGGCAGTGCCGCCCCGGCCGCGTACCGCGCCGACCGTGACCATCACCCTCGACCTGGGCAGCGGCCCGCTGACGCCGGGCCTGGCCCGCCTGGCCGAGCTGCTGGACGAACTCGCCGCCTCCGGCGAGGCGGTGGTCGGCCCGGACGAGCACCGGGCCGCCCGTACCGTGCTCGACCTGCGCCGCCCCGCCACCGCGCCGCCGCCGGCCGGCGGCGGCCTGCGCATCCTCACCGGCACCCGCCGGGTCCGGCTCGGCGACACCGAGATCACGCTCACCCGGATCGAGTACGACCTGCTGCTCTTCCTCGCCGAGCACCCGCGCCGGGTGTTCACCCGGCTGCAACTGCTCGCCAACGTCTGGGGCTACGAGCACGCGGTGGCGCGCACTGTCGACGTCCACGTCCGCCGACTGCGGGCCAAGTTCGGGCCGGACACACCGCTGGTCACCACCGTCTACGGCGTCGGCTACCGCCTCGCCGACGACGCCGCGATCACCGTGGACCGCGACGCCTGACCTGCCTTCGGCCCGCACGCGGCGCACCCGACGACGGGTGCGCCGCGTTCACGTTCAGGACGCATCCGCCATTGTGAACCGCCGGGGAGACCCCCCGTACCGTCCCGAAACGGCGCTCTGCTGTAATCAACGGGCCTCGCACGCAGAGCGAGCGCACGGCTCCGATGTGTTCGTCAAATGTCACATTCATGCAACGCAGCCGCCTCTTGACCCTCGCAGAGACGCCGGGAAGCATCGATGAGGCGGCGTCCCGGGCCGTGGGGAGATACCCGGACCAGCCCAAGGAGGACCATGTCGGTCAGCCCCGCCTCGTCGCGCGCCGGATGGCATACGTCCCAACCCGCGGTCCCCGGTCGTCCCCCCGGTGGCCAGCGTCGTCCCGCCAACACCGCCGCGCCCATGCTCACCGTCACGCTGACCATCCCTCTGGCCTGTGAGGAGTCGCTCACCCCGGCCGCGCGCCGGCTGCTCGACGCCGCCCGCGAGATGCTCGAACGCGGCGACGCGGTGGTCACCGCCGCCGTGCCGGCCGAGCGCCGGCCCGACGCCGTACCGTCCGGCCGCGCGCCGTCCCGGCCGCTGGCCCCGACCATCCCGACCCTGCACATCCTGGCCGCCTCCCGGTCGGTGCTGCGCGACGGCGAGCCGCTGCCGCTGACCCGCCTGGAGTTCGACCTGCTGCTGCACCTGGTCGCCCACCCGCGCCGGGTGTTCACCCGGCTGCAACTTCTCAACGCCGTCTGGGGGTACGAGCACGCCGGCGTCCGCACCGTCGACGTGCACGTCCGCCGGCTGCGCGGCAAGGTCGGCGTGGACGTACCGCTGGTCACCACCGTCTACGGCGTCGGCTACCGGCTCGCCGACGACGCCCGCGTGACCATCGACCGCACCGGCTGACCCGGGACACCACGCGCCGATCGCGTCCGGACGGAGCCCCGACCGCCCGGACGATCCATGTGGTGACCCGCCCGCCCGCGCGGCACGATGGTCCGATGCGTGTCCGCCCGATCAGCCCCGACCGGCTCGTCACCGAGCTGGCCGGGCGTCTCGTCAGCACCGGGACGCCCGGCCGGCTGCGGGTCGCCGTCGACGGCCCGCCCGCCGCCGGCCCGGACGCGCTCGCCGAAGCCCTCGTCGACCCGCTGCGCGCCGCCGGCCGGCCGGTGCTGCACGTACGCGCCGACGACTTCCTCCGCCCCGCCTCGGTCCGGCTGGAGCACGGCCGCACCAACCCCGACGCGTACTACGAAGGCTGGCTCGACGAGCCCGGGCTGCGCCGCGAGGTGCTCGACCCGGCCGGCCCGGACGGCTCGGGCCGGCTGCTGCCGTCGCTCTGGGACGCCGCCGCCGACCGGGCCAGCCGGGCCGCGTACGTGGATCTGCCGCCCGGCGGGGTGGTCCTGGTCAGCGGCGCGCTGCTGCTCGGCGGCGCGTTGCCGTTCGACGTCACGGTCCATCTCGTGCTGTCCCCGGCGGCGCTGGCGCGGCGTACCGACCCGGCGCTGCGCTGGACGCTGCCCGCCTTCGCCCGCTACGCCGACGAGGTGGTCCCCACGTCCTTCGCCGACGTGGTGGTCCGGGCCGACGACCCCCGCCGCCCGGCGCTCGTCGAGGCGGCCTGACCAGCGGTTCCGGACTCACCGGAAACACTCAGGAAACAGCCGGTTTGGCCTGCGGTGGGCGGGGGTAATCGCCCGGCTCACAGAGCACGGGTGATCTCGTCGCCCGCGCTTTCACAGTCGGACCGGGGTCCGGGGCGCCGGCCGCCCCGGTCCGGTATGAGGACGTAGGAAAGGCAGGCAGCGATGCTCGTCCACGACACGACAGCCACCGGCCGCTCCCAGGCGGAGGCCGACCAGATCCGGCAGTCCCTGCGGTCGCGGTACGACGAGCTGACCGCCGAGTACGAGCACACGCTGGCGCAGAGCCACGTGCTGCGGCTGGTCGAGGTCGGCGACACCGCCGGCGACGACCAGGCCGACAGCGGCACCAAGACCGCCGAGCGGGACACGGCGCAGTCGCTGCTGCGCACCATCCTGGAACGGCGGGCGCAGTTCGAGCACGCGCTGACCCGCCTGGACGAGGGCACCTACGGCTTCTGCGAGGGCTGCACCGCCCCGATCCCGGTGGAGCGGCTGGAGATCTTCCCGTCCGCCACCTCCTGCGTGGCCTGCAAGCAGACCCGGGAGCGGCGGGCGGCCTGAACGCCGTCCGGGTTGCCGGTCGGTCCGCCGACGCGATGAACTCCCACCATGGGTGAGATCAAGGTGGGCACCGCCTCGTGGACCGACCGGACCCTGCTGGACTCCGGCTGGTATCCGGACAGCGCCGACACGCCGGAGCGCCGGCTGTCCTACTACGCCCGGCAGTTCCCGCTGGTCGAGGTGGACGCCACCTACTACTCGCCGCCGGCCGAGCGCACCGCCCGGCTGTGGGCCGAGCGGACACCGGCCGGGTTCACGTTCAACGTCAAGGCGTTCAGCCTGCTGACCGGCCATCCCACCCGCGTCTCCGCGCTCTACAAGGACCTGCGCCCGGACACGGACAAGCGCAACGTCTACCCGGACGACCTGCCCGCGCAGGCGTACGAGGAGGTTTGGACGCGGTTCCTGTCCGCCCTGGACCCGCTCGTCGAGGCGGGCAAGCTGGGCGCGCTGCTGTTCCAGTTCCCGCCCTGGTTCACCATCAAGCGGGACAACAAGCAGTATCTGCTGGAGGTGGCCCGGCGCTGCGCGCCGCTGCGCCCGGTCTTCGAGTTCCGGCACGCCTCCTGGTTCGACGGCGACAACGCCGAGGAGACACTGGGTTTCCTGCGCGAGCACGCGCTGCCGTTCGTGTGCGTGGACATGCCGCAGGGACACAAGTCGTCCGTCCCCCCGGTGCTGGCGGCCACCGCGGCCCTCGCGATGGTGCGCTTCCACGGGCACAGCGACAAGTGGACGAGCAAGGACATCCACGAGAAGTTCGGCTACGACTATTCCAAGCGGGAGCTGCGCGACTGGGCGCCGAAACTGCGCGAGCTGGCCGGCGAGGCCGAACAGACCCACGTCCTGATGAACAACTGCTACCGGGACTACGCCCAGCGAAACGCCCGTACGCTCGTCGACCTGCTGGACGCCTGAGCGGCTCACCCTCGGAGGGTGAGGCCGGCTCACCCGCCCGCGGCACAGCATGAGTGTGGACGCGCTCCGCCGGCCGGGCGGAGGCGCCGCGACGAGGAGGTGGGTCATGACGGTACGGGTGGTGGCGGATCGACGCCGCGGTGGCGTACTGCACGTGGTCGGCAGCTCCGAGGCGCCTCGGCGGGCCGAACGGCCCGGCCGGTTCAGTCCGACCCGGTTGTGGCGGGGACCCAGCGGACCGCCGCGCCGTGCCGAAGACCGACGCTGGGAGACCGAAACCCGGGGGTGATCCCGATGGCCGAACAGCTGTTGTCCGCGTTCGAGTCCTCGCTGGACAAGACGAACGTGATCCTCAAGGAGATCGAGTCCGCGTACGGCTGGCCGAAGGACCAGCGCAACCAGTCCTACGCCGCGCTGCGTACGGTGCTGCACCTGCTGCGGGACCGGATGCCGGTGCAGGAGAGCGTCGAGTTCGCCCAGCAGTTGCCGGTGCTGGTGCGCGGCATCTACTTCGACGGCTGGCAGCCGGAGAACGTGCCGATCAAGCTGAACCGGGACGACTTCCTCTACGAGGTGCGCCAGGGTTTCCCGTACGACGTCGAAGGCGGCGCGCAGCGGGTGGTGCAGGTCGTGCTGGACACGTTGCGCCGGCACGTCACCCAGGGTGAGTGGCAGGACGTGAAGTCCACCATGCCGAAGGATCTGCGTCAGCTCATTCCCTGACCCGGCACCGGTCCGGTCCGTCCCGCCCCCTCGGCGGGGCGGGCCGACGGCGTGCCGACCAGGAACGTCGCCGCGCCCTACTGAAGGTTGATCTGGAACACCTCGAACGTGGCGCCGAACCGCGCGCCGAGCCGGCTCCCGGCCGGGCGGGCCATGCCCTCCAGGAACTCCTCGGCGTCGAAACCGCCGTCGCCGAGCCCGCTCAGGTACGCCCCGTGCGCCCGCAGCGACGCCACGCCCTTGTCGAACGTGTCGGTCACGTCCACCCCGTGCCCGGCTGCCGGCGACCCGGCCGCCCACACCTCGCGGACCCGCGACCACGGCTGCGTGCCGTCGGTGAGCTGCTCCGGGAAGATCCACCGGTTGCCGGCGTCGCGGACCGCGTCCAGCGTGGCCCGGCCGCAGGCGATGTGGTCGGCCTGGTTGAGCGCGTACGCGCCGTCCCAGGTCTCCCGGAAGTTGTTCGTCAGCACCACGTCCGGCCGGTGCCGGCGCACCACGGCGGCGATGGCCCGGCGCAGCGGCACGCCGTACTCCAGCAGCCCGTCGGGCAGGCCGAGGAACTCGACCACGGGCACCCCGACCACGGCGGCGGAGGCACGCTGCTCCTCCTCGCGCACCACCCGGGCGCGCTCCGGCGCCATCCCGTCGATGCCCGCCTCACCGCTGGTCAGCAGGCAGTACACCACCTCCTTGCCCTGGGCGGTCCAGCGCGCCACCGCGGCGGCGGCGCCGAACTCCAGGTCGTCGGGGTGCGCCACCACTGCGAGCGCCCGCTGCCAGTCCTCGGCCAGTGGGGTGAGCGGCTCCGGCTGCGTCACGTGCGCCTCCTCGCGGTCGTCCTCCCGCCATCCTGGCATCCACCCGTCCCGGCCGCTTGCCCCGCGAACCGTCCGTACGGCGGCGTCCGGGCGTCTACCGTGTGGTTAGAGACGATCGGGCGTGGGGTACCACCCGCTGCACACGGACCCCGGCACCACGCGGGGCGGCACACCGAGGGAGCACCCATGGCATTGAACGACGACGACATCCAGAGCAGCGGCGGCAGCGGCCTGGAGGGCCCCGCCGACGGCGGTGCCACCCCGGGTCAGCACGACGGTGGCGCGGACGGCGGCGCGGAGGGCCCCGCTGACGGCGGTGCCACCCCGGGTCAGCACGACGGTGGCGCGGACGGCGGCGCGGAGGGTCCGGCTGACGGTGGCGCGACCCCGGGTCAGCACGACGGTGGCGCGGACGGCGGCGCGGAGGGCCCCGCCGACGGTGGCGCGACGCCCGGTCAGCACGACGGCGGCGCCGACGGCAGCGCCTGACACATGAGCACGCACGTCGACCCGCCGGGTGGCCACGGCCGCCCGGCGGTTCCGCTTTCCGCCACCGAGGCGCTGGCCCGGTGCGTTGCAGTGGAGCCGGCCAAGTTCGCCGCCGACCACTGGGGGCGCAGCCCGCTGCTGTCCCGCGCCGCGGAGCTGCCCAACGCGTACGGTTTCACCGACCTGCTCAGCCCCGCCGACGCCGACGAGCTGCTCAGCCGCCGCGGTCTGCGTACCCCGTTCCTGCGGGTCGCGAAGGACGGCCAGCTCGTGCCGGCGGCGCGCTACACCGGCGGCGGTGGCGCGGGCGCCGAGATCGGCGACCAGGTCCTCGACGACAAGGTGCTGGCGCTCTACGCCGACGGCGCCACACTCGTGTTGCAGGGCCTGCACCGCACCTGGCCGGCGCTCGTCGACTTCGCCCGCGACCTGGGCGTAGCGCTGGCCCAGCCGTTGCAGGTGAACGCCTACCTGACCCCGGCCGGCAGCCAGGGCTTCGCCACCCACTACGACACCCACGACGTGTTCGTGCTCCAGGTCGACGGGCGCAAGCACTGGCGCATCCACCCGCCGGTGCTGGCCGACCCGCTGGAGCGCCAGCCCTGGGGCGGCCGGGCCGACGAGGTGTCCGCCACCGCCGAAGGTCGCCCCGAGCTGGACGTGGTGCTCTCTCCGGGCGACGCGCTCTACCTGCCGCGCGGCTGGCTGCACAGCGCCCAGGCCCAGGAGTCCAGCTCACTGCACCTGACAGTGGGCATCCGGGCGCTGACCCGGTACGCGGTGGTCGAGGAACTGCTCACGCTGGCCGCCGAGGACGCGCGGCTGCGCGCGAGCCTGCCGTTCGGGCTGGACCTGGCCGACCCGGACGCGATCGAGCCGGAGCTGACCGAGACGGTCGAGGCGCTGCGCGACTGGCTGCTGCGCGCCGACCCGGCGGCGGTGGCCGACCGGCTGCGCGCGCGGGTCTGGCCGGCCGCCCGGCCGGCGCCGATCCGGCCGCTGGCCCAGGCGCAGGCGCTGGCCGGGCTGAGCCCGGACAGCGAGGTCGCGGCGCGCGGCGGGCTGCGCTGGCAGCTCGTCCCGGCCGCCGACGGACGGGTGACGCTGCGGGTGCCCGACCGGACGCTCACCCTGCCCGGCACCTGCGAGGCGGCGCTGCGCGCCCTGCTCACCGGCGAGGTGACGAGGGTCGGTGACCTGCCCGGCCTCGACGACGACGCCGACCGCCTGGTGCTGGCCCGCCGCCTCCTCAAGGAGGCGGTCCTCGTCCCCGCCTGACCGGCGCGATCATGAGGCTGACCGGCGGCGCGACGGCGTGTCGCGCCGCCGACGGTCAGCGGGTGTAGGTCACCGTGAGCAGCAGGACGGTGGTGACCAGGCCGGAGACGGCCACCAGAATCATCGGGCGCGGGGTCAGCACCGCGTGCCGCCGGTCGGCCAGCAGGCGGGCCGGCGCCAGCCCGATCACCGGGCCGAGCAGCGTCACCACCAGCGCCAGCACCGGCAGACCCACCGCCAGGTCACCGCTGGCGCCGGCCGCCAGCGCTCGCGCCGCCACCCCCAGCGCGTACGCCACCAGCGCCCCGCCGATGCCGCACGCGATCAGCAGCGGGTTCACCGAACCGGGCAGCTCACCCGGCGCCCCGGTGCGCTCCAGCAGCTCCCGGACCGCGCGCAGCAGCGGCACCGGGTCACCGGCGGCGCCGCGTACCGGGCCGGGCGGGTCACCCAGCCGCCGGGCGCCGACACCGAGCCGGGCCCGCAACTGCGTCCACAGGTGAGTGGCCTCGCCGTCGACGCGCTCCACCATCCGGGACGCCTCGGCCACCTCGGCCTCGGCCTGCCGGACCTGCTCGGCCGCCTCGGCCACCGCCCGGTCGGCGGCGGCCACCTGCTGCGCGTACCAGGTGTGCGCCTCGGCCCGCTGGGCGGACACCCGGGCGGTCAGCCCGGCCAGCCGCCGGATGTGCGCGTGGTACGTCTCACTGGTAACCGGTTCGTTCATCGGGAGGGACCATAAGGGATGATCACCTGTCCGGTGCGGTGCACCGCCCGGTCGAAGTAGAGGCCGCGCCACGGCCGGGGATACCAGTCCGGCCCGCCGCTGCCCGGGTACAGCGAGGAGCCCAGCTCACCGCCCTGCACGTCGAGCGCCACCCAGGCGCCGATCTGGTCCGTGCGCGCGCCCGCGCCGCCCAGGTCCACGCGCATCCGGGCCACGCCCCGCCACCACGCCAGCACGTGCGTGCGCCGCTCCGGCCCGTCGTGCAGAATCCGGCGCAGCTGCTCCAGCCCGGTCCGCGTACCGGCCTTGCCGGCCAGCGCCGCCGCGGCCGCGTCCACCGCGTACAGCAGCAGGAAGTGCGGGGTACGCGACGCGCCCGGCGCGCCGAGCCCGTCGCCCACCTCGGCCATCAGCTCCGGCACGGTCTCCTCGTCGTACCAGGAGGCGTCCCCGGCCAGGTCCTCGTACAGGGCGCGGGCGGCCGGGTCGGCGTCCGGGTCCAGGCAGGCGATGGAGAAGCGGGCCGCGCCGGGCTGGTACTGCCGGGCCAGCGAGCGGGCGGCGGCGTCGAGCACCGCGCACGCCTCGTCCACCCGGGTGCCCAGCACCGCCAGGTTGCGGCCCGGGGCACGGGGCAGCCGCAGCGCCGCCGACCGGGCCTGCACGTCGATGATCTCGCCGAGCAGCGCCACCGGGTTGCGTGGGACGCCCTGCTCCGGCGCGGTCAGCGCGCGGAAGTCCGGCGCGTCGGCCAGCTTCGGGATCGCGTCGCCGTCGAAGAGCCGGGCCGGCGCGGCGTCCTGCGGGCGCATCCGCCACAGCCGGTGCTGAAGTTCGCTCCACGTCTCCCAGTCGCTGGCCGACGGGATGCGGGCCACCTCGTTCCCCTCGGCCAGGCCCGACTCGGCGTTGATGACCGCGTGGTGCCGGGGCAGCGACTGGGCCGCGTCGTTGCGTTCGGCCAGGATGCGCAGCGCCTTCGGCAGCGCGATCCGCAGCGTGAACTGGGCGACCAGCGCGGGCCGCCCCCACAGCGCCTCGATGCCGCGCACGTCCTGCGAGGCGAGCACCAGGTGGATGCCCTGCGACCGGCCCCGCCGGGCCAGGTCCTCCAGCAGGTCGGCGGCCTCCCGGGCGACCACGTCCCGGCCGGCGAGCAGCGCCTGGAACTCGTCCACCACGGCCACGATGCGCGGCCAGTGCCCGTCCGGGTCCACCGCGCGCAGCTCGGCCAGCTTGGTGACCTCGTGCTTCTTCGCCGCGTCGGCGCGCCGGCGCAGTTCCTCGGCGAGGAAGCGCAGCAGCGCCAGGCCGAACTCCCGGTCGGTGTTGACGTTGATGCCGACCAGCCGCATGTGCGGCAGCCAGCTCGGGTCGCGGCGGCCCTGCGCGAACCGGGCGAAGGACACGCCCTCCTTGAAGTCCAGCAGATAGAACTCCAGCTCGGCGGGGGAGTAGCGGGCCGCGAGCGCGCCGATCCAGGCGAAGATCAGATTGGTCTTGCCGGTGCCGGACGGGCCGCCGATCAACGCGTGCGGCGGGTAGTCGCCGAGCGTGAGCAGCACCTGCCGCCCGTGCGGGCCCTCGCCGACCGGCGCGCTGAGCCCGTGCGCCGAGTCCTCCCGCCAGTACTCCTCCGGCGGCGGCAGCAGGTCGGTGAAGGGCGTCGGGGGCGGGCCGGCGGCGACCCGGGAGGCGACAGTACGGCAGGTCTCGGTGACCAGCGCGGGCGGCGGCGGCGCGTCGAGCACCACCGGCAGCCCGGCCACCCGGGCGTCGTCCGGCTCCACCACGATCCGGACGACTGTCGGGTCGTCGGGCAGCTCGATGCCGCGGACCACCAGGTGCACGCCGCATGCCGCGCCGGTGCGTACCACCCGGTCGAGCTGGCCGCGCTCGTGCCGGGACAGCTCGTCGCCGCCGAGCAGCACCGCCACCCGCCACGGCTCCGGGCGGCGTCCGGTCGCGGCGGCCAGCTCGCGCAGCGAGGCGTACTCACCGGCGAGCACAGTGGCGTTGATCCGGCGGATCTGCTCCACCAGGTCGTCCAGCAGCCGGCCCAGGCCACCCGGCCCGACGAACGTGAGCAGGCCGGCGGTGCCGAGCGGGGCGAACCCGGCCAGGCCGCCGCCCAGGTGCTCCGGGTCGTACCCGTACAGCCGCACCGCGCCCGGGTCGGCGCGGCCGACCGAGCGCAGCAGCAGCGCGGGCACCACAGTGGCCAGCCCGGCACGGTCGCCGCCGGCCAGGTGCGCGTGCCCGGCGTCCAGGAGCGGGACCAGCGCCGGCACCGGCTCGGCGCCGTCCAGGCGTACCGTGCCCACGCGCAACGCGCCGGGCGGCTCGGCCCGGCCGGCGGGCGTGGCCTGCCAGCGGTCCCAGGGCGCGGACGCCGCGCCGGGCGCCTCCCGCTGCGCCGCTGCGGCGGCCCGGCGGGCCAGCTCCGCCAGACGGGCGGTGTGCCGGGCGTCGATCTCGGCCAGGCGGCGGTCGCGGGCCGCGCCCACCCGGGCGGGCACTGCGGCGGCGGCCCGGCGGGTACGCGCCAGCCGCTCCCGGCTCGCGGTCAGCTCCGCCTCGGCGGCGGCGAGCCGGGTACGGGTCGCGCCCAGGGCCTCGGAGAGCATCCCCCGGACCCGCGTCACCAGTTGCGTGCGGACGTCAGCCACGGGACGTCTCCCGTTCGTCGGTGTCCTTCGGCAGGTCCCGGCCGAGCCGGTCGAGCAGCACCCCGGTGAGCACCCCGGCGGTGACCGCCGGGTCGGCCGCGTGCGGCTGCTCCGCGTCGTCGTCGCGGCGCGGCGGGGGCATCCGGCACACCCGGGTCAGCAGCGTGTCCAGCACCGGCCGCGGCAGCCCGGGCAGCAGGTCACGGACCCGGGAGTCCAGCGCGCCGCGCAGCCGGGGCAGGTCGTCCGCGCGGGGCGGATGGCCGAGCAGCTCACCGGCCAGCTCGCGCAGCAGCGGTGGGGCGATCGCGGCCAGCCCCAGCCCCACGTCGGCGTGCGCGGCGCGCAGCTCGCGGTGCAGCCGGTCCCGGTCACCGGAGCGGACCCCGGCGACCACCCGGCGCAGCAGCTCACGGGAGTCCCCGACGCGCTCGTCCGGCTCGTCCGGCGTCCCCTCCCGGCCGCCGGTCAGCTCCGCCACCCGCACCGCCCACCAGCGCCGTACCGCCGGCTGCTCGCCCGGCTCGGGGGCCGCGCCGGGGGCGGGCGGGTCGTCGCCGCGCGGCGTGTCGTGCCGGGGCCGCCGCTCGCCCGGCGGGGGTGGTGGCGCGCCGTCGGGGGCCAGCCCGATCGCGGCCAGGTACGCGGCGAGCTGCTCCTGCGCCACGCGCAGCGCGTAGCCGGCGGTCTCGGCGTGCTCGGTGGCCGAGGACAGCTCCGGCACCCCCATCGGGTCGGCCGACTCCTGACGCACCCAGCGCAGCCGCTCCTGCGCCTGGCCGAGCTTCTCCAGCGCGGCGGCGAGCTGCGCCAGCGGCAGGTCCTCGGCGGCGGCGCGGACCTGCGCGCCGATGTCCTCGACGATGGACACGGCCGGCCTCAGAGCGTCGCGACGTAGAGCTGTGCCTGCTCGACCGCGACGAGTGTCGCGGCGAGGCACTCCTCCAGCTCCTGGCTGGCCTGTGTCAGCGAGGCCTGGGCCGCCTCGACGGTCTCGTGGCCGCTGCCCTCCAGCGCGCCGGCCAGGGTCTGCTGTGCCTCGGCCAGCTTCTCGCCCGCTGCCTGCACCGCTGTCTGGCCGTCACCGATCTGCTGGAGAGCGACATCGATGGCGGCCTTCAGCTCGGCGACGCTCGCCACGGAACCTCCTGGGGGCAAAAGAGATCTCCATTACAACCCATCGGAACGAGTGGACGAACATCCACCCTCGACCCGTTGCGACCCGCGTGTCCGGTTCCCGCCCTGACGTGCGCGAAGACCTCGCCGCCGGTCCCGCCGGTGGTCCTGCCGGTCCCGTGGACGGAACCGGATGATCTAGCGGCCCAGCCAGCGCGGGCCGCGTACCTCCGCGCCGAGCGCGGTCACCCGCTCGCGCAGCTCCCGGTCGGCGGTGACCACCACCCGCCGACGCTGCGGCGCGGCGGCGACCAGCTCGACCACCGTGTCGTCGCCGGAGCCGGGCGCGGACACCACCTCCACCCCGGGCACCGAAGTGACGTGCCGGGCCGCGCCCTCCACCACCAGCACCACCCGCACCGGCGGGGGCAGCTCCGGCGGCACGCCCGCCTCCCCGACGGACGCCAGCGCGTCGCGCAGCCGCGCCGCCGCGCCGGCCCGGTCCCGCCACCAGCCGTCCGGGCGCGAGCCCACCACGTTCGCGCCGTCCACGACCAGCAGCGGCCTGCTCTCCATACCCCCAGCCTGCCATCCGGTCGCGTTTGTCGCGCCGACCGCCGGGTAGCCACCGCCGACCGTGCCGCGCGTGCCGGGTACCGGTCGTGCCGACCGACTGCGGAGGACGATGATGATGGGACCGGGTGACTTCGGCAACGACCCCTGGGACGAGTTCCTGGCCCGGTACTTCGGCCGGGGCGAGGGGGGACGCCGACCGGCGCACCGGGTCGACATCACCCGACTGATGACCGCCGACGCCCGGGAGATGCTCGCCGACGCGGCCCGCCGGGCCGCCCAGAAGCACAGCAACGACCTGGACACCGACCATCTGCTCTGGGCGGCGTTGCAGCGCGAGCCGCTGCGGGACCTGGTACGCCGGGCCGGCGCCGACCCCGACACGCTCGTCAACGCGCTCGGCGGGCGGGGGGAGGGCGCGCCCCGGGGCGAGGTGCCGCCGAACCTGTCGCTGACCCCGGCCGCGAAGCGGGCACTGCTGGACGCGCACCAGCTGTCCCGCGCGATGGGCGCCAACTACATCGGCCCCGAGCACATCCTGATGGCGCTGCCGCTGAACCCGGAGTCGCCGGCCGGCCGGATGCTCGCCGCCGGCCGGATCCAGCCGGAGTCGTTGCAGGCGGCCAGCGCCGAGCGGGGCGCGGCCGGCCAGCCGCGCCCGGACCGCGGCACCCCCACCCTCGACCAGTACGGCCAGGACCTCACCGAGCTGGCCCGGATGGACCAGATCGACCCGGTGATCGGCCGCGCCGACGAGATCGAGCAGGCGGTGGAGATCCTGTCCCGGCGGACCAAGAACAACCCGGTGCTGATCGGCGAGGCCGGTGTCGGCAAGACCGCGATCGTGGAGGGCCTGGCGGAGCGGATCTGCGACGGCGACGTGCCGCAGACGCTCATCGGCAAGCGGGTGATCCAGCTCGACCTGTCCGGCCTGGTCGCCGGCACCCGCTACCGGGGCGACTTCGAGGAACGCCTGAAGAAGGTGATCGACGAGATCCGCGCCCACCGCGACGAGCTGATCATCTTCCTGGACGAGATCCACACGCTGGTCGGGGCGGGCGGCGCCGGCAGCGAGGGCGGGATGGACGCGTCGAACATGCTCAAGCCGGCCCTGGCGCGCGGCGAGCTGCGGGTCATCGGCGCTACCACGCTCGACGAGTACCGGCGCAGCATCGAGAAGGACGCGGCGCTGGCCCGCCGGTTCCAGCCGGTGCTGGTGCCCGAGCCGAGCGTGGAGGACACCGTCGCGATCCTGCGCGGGCTGCGCGACCGCTACGAGGCGCACCACCAGGTCCGGTTCACCGACGAGGCGCTGATCGCCGCCGGTGAGCTGTCCGACCGGTACGTCACCGACCGGTTCCTGCCGGACAAGGCGATCGACCTGATCGACCAGGCCGGGGCGCGGGTGCGGCTGCGCACGCGTACCCCGGCCGAGGACGTGCGCGAGCTGGAACAGCAGCTCGAGGACACGCGCCGGGACAAGGAGCAGGCGGTCTCCGACGAGCAGTACGAGCGGGCCTCCGCGCTGCGTGACCGGCTCGCCGAACTGGAGGACCAGGTGCGCCGCGCCCGCGGCGACGAGGCGCCCAACCACGTGCCCGAGGTGGGGCCGACGGAGATCGCCGAGGTGGTCTCGCGGGCCACCGGCATCCCGGTCACCCAGCTCACCGAGGAGGAACGCGACCGGCTGCTGCGCCTGGAGGGGCACCTGCACGAGAAGATCATCGGCCAGGACGACGCGGTCAGCGCCGTCTCCGAGGCGGTGCGCCGCTCCCGTACCGGGCTGGCCGACCCGAACCGGCCGATGGGCAGCTTCCTGTTCCTCGGCCCGACCGGCGTCGGCAAGACCGAGCTGGCCCGCGCGCTGGCCGAGGCGCTGTTCGGCGAGGCGGACCGGATGGTCCGGGTGGACATGAGCGAGTTCCAGGAGCGGCACACGGTCAGCCGGCTGGTGGGCGCGCCGCCCGGGTACGTCGGCTACGAGGAGGCCGGCCAGCTCACCGAGGCGGTCCGCCGCCGCCCGTACGCGGTGGTGCTGCTGGACGAGATCGAGAAGGCGCACCCGGACGTGTTCAACATCCTGCTCCAGGTGCTCGACGACGGCCGGCTCACCGACAGCCAGGGCCGGACGGTGAACTTCAAGAACACCGTGCTGATCATGACGAGCAACCTCGGCTCGGAGCTGATCACCGGCACCCAGCGCACCGTCGGCTTCGCCAGCGGCGCCCCCGGCGAGCAGGAGAACGACGAGCTGCGGGAGCGGCTGATGCGCCGGCTCCAGGAGAACTTCCGCCCGGAGTTCCTCAACCGCATCGACGAGGTGATCATCTTCCAGCGGCTGGAGGCCGAGCAGCTGCGCCAGATCACCGGTCTGCTGCTGGAGGAGACCCGCCGCCGCATGCACGCCCAGGACATCCAGGTCGAGTTCAGCACCGCCGGGGTGGACTGGCTCGCCGAGCACGGCTACCAGCCGGAGTTCGGCGCCCGCCCGCTGCGCCGGGTGATCCAGCGCGAGGTCGACAACCGGTTGTCCCGGATGCTGCTGGAGAACGAGATCTCCCCGGGGCAGAAGGTCACCGTCGACACCCGCGACGGCCAGCTGGTCTTCGACGTCACCGCCGGTGAACGCGGGCACGCGGCGGCCACCACGTCTCATCCCCGATGACCGGCGACGGTCCGTCCCGTACGGGACGGACCGCCTCGGCACCGAAGGATCGGAGGACGGACATGACCGAACCTGAGGAATCCCGCGACGACACCGCCGCCGGTGAACCGATCGAGGCGGCCCCGACGGCGAACCCGTCCCGGGTCCGGGTACCGCCGGAGGGCGTGCAGCAGCAGACACCGAACGAGGGCGAGGCGGCACCCGGGCCGCCGCCGGCAGAGGAGGCGTGATGGCACGCGAGGCGCGACTCGACCCCGAGGTCGAGGTGATCTGGGACGACTTCCACGCCGAGGTGAACGTCGAGTCCGAGACGCTGCGGCAGTGGTTGCTGACCCGCGGGTCGGGCGAGGAGGCGTTCGGCCCCAATCCGGACCTCGACCTGCCCGAACCCGGGCGGCAGATCCTCGCCGTGCTGCGCAAGCGCAAGGTGGACCTCACGCCGGAGGACATCGAGGTGATGCAGGAGGCGATCACCCGGATCCGGGAGCTGACCGCCGAGCGGCCACGCCGGGGCAACGCCGACGACGAGTGGCGGCACGCCCTGCTCGACCTCGGTCACGACGTGCTGATCGAACGCTGAGCCGGTACGCCGGCGCCCGGGCGGATCGCCCGCCCGGGCGCCGGCGTCTACTCCGACTCCAGGCTGGGCAGTCGCAGCCCGGCCGCGTCCGCCGCGGCCAGCAGGTCGTCCCGGGCCCGCTCCGCACGGCTGAGCAGGTTGGCGTACTCGGTGACGTCGGCCGGGTCCGGCACCTCCGGCAGCCGCCGCAGGAACGCCTCCACCTCGGCGGCGGCGGTGGTGTGCGCGGTGGCCGCCTGACGCAGCAGCTCCCGCTGGTCGGCGGCCGGATACAGATCAGTCATGTCGCCGGTGTTACCCGGGTTCAGGCGATTCGCACCCCGCCGGTGCCGTTGGGCTGCACGCCGAACTCCGGGTGCGCCAGCAGCCAGCCCAGATAGTCGGGGTGGTTGGCCAGCGCGTCCGTGTACGCGGCCACCGCCGCCGCCAGCACCGGGTCGGCCACCCCGGCGGCCGGCACGTCCGGATGCCAGCCGAGCAGCAGCCGCCAGCGCAGCGGCGAACCGGCCAGCCGCCGCGTGACCAGCCCGGCGACCGGCCGGAACGTGGCCTGGCACAACGCCACCGCCTCGCCCGCGTCCACCAGCTCCAGGGCGGCCCGCACGTCCGCCTCGTACACCTTCTTGGGGGTGAAGCCGGCGCGGGCGCACGCGGCGGCGAAGCAGTCGCCGAAGCAGCCGTCGCCCGGCGCGGCCACCCACCGCTCGTGGCCGAGGTCGACCAGGTCGATCTCGGCGCGACCGGCCAGCGGGTGGGTCTGCGGCAGCAGCACGCAGATCGGCTCCACGGCCACCTCCCGCCAGCTCAGCCCGAACCCCGCCGACGGCGTCGAGTCGCCGCACACCCCGGTGAGGGCGAAGTCGAGCCGGCCGCCGGCCACCATCTGCGCCAGCTCGTCCACCGACCACGAGGAGTACGTGGTGATCTGCGCGTCCGGCCGCTCGGCGGCGAGCCGGTGCACCAGCCGGCCCATGATCGGGCTGTTCACCCCGCCGAAGCGGTACCGGCGCAGCGGGTCGCCCGCGCCGGCCATCCGGGCCGCCTCGTCCCGCAGGCCCTTCATCGCCGGCAGCAGCACCCGCGCCCGGTCCAGCACCAGCTCGCCCAGCGCGGTCGGTCGGGCGCCGCGGCGGTCCCGTTCGAACAGTGGCCCGCCCAGCGCCCGTTCGATCCGCTGAAGCTGGGCGGTCAACGCCGGCTGGGCCAGGCCGAGCGCCGAGGCGGCCTTGGTCACGCTTCCCGTCTCCGCGATCGCGCAGACCACACGCAGGTGTCGCAGCTCCAGATCCATACCGTGACGGTAGGACCACTAACCGATACGCGAAAGGGGCGATCGGCTCATGCCTCGCGGCGGTGTTCCAGGTCACTCAGCCGGGTACGCCGTCCGGAGACCACGTCGCGCACCTTGTCCAGCACCCCGACCGCCGGCTCGACGATCTTGTTCCAGGGTGGGGTGGCCGGGGTTCCGGGGTGCGGACGCGTCGGCGCCGCCTCCTCCGCGATCTCCCACCGGTTGCCCAGCCGGATCAACTCGGCGTCGCTGGCCACCTCCCGCAACGGCGTGACCAGCGCCGCGACACGACTGACGTGCCGGCGCACCCGCTCGGCCACGTCCGCGACCCCCGGGTCGTCCGCGCCGGACAGCCCCTTGAGCGCGGTCAGCAGCCCGGCGTCGGCCTCGATCTCCCGTTCGACCAGCTCGACGGCGTCCGGCATGGCGGCCCGGGCCGCCGGGAACAGGTACTGCTCCTCGGCCGACAGGTGCCGGGACACCGCGGCGGTCAGCACGTCCAGCACGTCGCGCCGCTCGGCCGCCGCCAGCGCCGGGTCGGTGACCCGGTCGGCCAGCCCCAGCAGCGCCCGGTGCTCGGTGTCCACGAGGTCGGCGACGCTGCGACCCCCGGGCCGGTACGCGTCGTCGGCGGCGGGCGGCAGCGGCGGCAGCGGGACGGTCATGGGGCCCTCCTCGTGACGGCCGGGGTCGATGTCCCGGGCGCCTCCGCCGGTACCCGGCCGGGAGATCCACGAAACCGCGGCGCGCACCGACGGCCGCGACGACCCCGCCTGCTGGTATAAGGAAGCGATGACGAGCGACGCCCTCCCCGCCCGGCCCGACGCCACCGACGAGGTCGTGGACCTCTGCCGCGACCTGCTGCGCATCGACACCACGAACACCGGCGACAACGACACGAGCGTGGGGGAGCGGCGCGCCGCCGAGTACGTGGCGGAGAAGCTCGCCGAGGTCGGTGTCGACGCCGAGATCCACGAGTCCGCCCCCGGCCGGGCGAACGTGGTCGCCCGCATCGCCGGCACCGAGCCGGGCCGCGACGCGCTGCTCGTGCACGGCCACCTCGACGTCGTCCCCGCCGACCCGGACGAGTGGTCGGTGCACCCGTTCTCCGGCGAGATCCGCGACGGCTACCTGTGGGGCCGCGGCGCGATCGACATGAAGGACTTCGACGCGATGGTGCTCGCCGTGGTGCGCGGCTGGCAGCGCGCCGGCGTCCGCCCCCGGCGCGACATCGTGCTCGCGTTCACCGCCGACGAGGAGGCCGGCAGCGACTACGGCGCGCACTTCCTCACCCAGCGGCACCGTGACCTGTTCGACGGCTGCACCGAGGCGATCGGCGAGGTGGGCGGCTTCTCCTACTCGGTGGACGAGCAGCGCCGCCTCTACCTGATCGAGACCGCCGAGAAGGGCATCGACTGGCTGCGCCTGCACGCCAAGGGCCGACCCGGCCACGGCTCGATGATGCACGACGACAACGCGGTCACCGCGCTGGCCGAGGCGGTCGCCCGGATCGGCCGGCACCGCTTCCCGGTGGTGATGACCGACACCGTACGCGCCTTCCTGGCCGAGGTGTCCGACGTGCTCGGCATCGAGATCGACCCGGACGACCCGGAGACCGCGATCGCCAAGCTCGGCCCGATCGCCAACATCATCGGCGCGACCATCCGCAACACCGCCAACCCGACTCGGCTGGCCGCCGGCTACAAGGACAACGTCATCCCCGGCCGGGCCACCGCCACCATCGACTGCCGCAGCCTGCCCGGGCAGAGCGAGGAGCTGGAGCGGCAGCTGCGCGAGCTGGTCGGCCCGGACATCGCCATCGAGTACGTCCAGCGCCAGCCGGCCCTGGAGACCACGTTCGACGGTGACCTGGTGGCGGGCATGTCGGCCGCGCTGCGCGCCGAGGACCCGGGCGCGCACCCGGTGCCGTACATGCTCTCCGGCGGCACCGACGCCAAGAAGTTCTCCCAGCTCGGCATCCGCTGCTTCGGTTTCGCGCCGCTGCGGCTGCCCGCCGACCTCAATTTCTCCGGCCTGTTCCACGGCATCGACGAGCGGGTTCCGCTGGACGGACTACAGTTCGGCGTGCGGGTTCTGGACCGCTTCCTGCGTACCTGCTGACCGCGCCCACAGCGGCGCCGCCGGCGCGGAACCCTCCCCCCATCGCGAAGGGACTGCCACACATGACCGACCAGCACGGTGAGCTGGATGCCGCCCTCGAGCGGGTGATCGACGCCGCTCGCGCCCACCTGGCCGCCGTCCGGGCCGCCCAGGGCCGGATCGACGACGACGCCGTCTGGCAGGCGTACGTCGCGTTGAACAACGCCTCGTTCGCCTACGACGAGCAACTGCTCGACGCGTTCGGCGAGGTGACGCCCTGGGACGTGGAGTCGATCGACCCGGACGAGGCCGACGAGCGCTTCGGCGCCGTCGAGGGTGGCGAGCCCACCGACCCGCACCCGCGGGTCATCTCGGTGCGGCAGCGGCGCGACTACCGGGTGCCGAGCGTCGCCGCGCTGCTGCGCGCGGCCGAGGCGGCCCGCCGCGACGGCACCCCGGAGGACGACGAGCCGGCCCCGGTGGAGGGGGTCGGCGAGGCGGTGCTGGAGCTGCTGCAGAGCGGCGACGGCTCGCTGTCCGCGCTGGACGTGCCGGAGCTGGAGCCGCTCGACGGCGTGGTCATGGTCAGCGAGGTCGGCACCCCTGTCGACCTGGAGTCGTTCGACGACGACGACCCGGTCGGGCCGTTCCAGCCCGCCGCCGACGACCGGCTCGTCGGCCGGCTCGACGAGCACCCGTTCATGGAGCTCGACGAGGAGCACGACCACGCGCACTAGGCCGTGCGCGTCCCCGGGGCCGTGCCGCGTCGCGCGGCCCCGGGGACGGGCCCGTCAGTACGACAGGCCCGGCTGCGGCTTGTTCACCAGGCGGCGCCGCAGCACCACCTGCCGCGTGCCGTCCCGGTAGAGCCGCACCCGGGCCAGCTCCCAGCCGGAGAACTCGGCCTGGATCGCCAGCTGCGCCGCGGCGGTCAGCCGATCGACGTTCGAGGGCAACCGCAGCGGCGCGTATTCGTAGTCCATGCCCCTATGCTGCCCAGGTGGCGGGCCCTCCGCCACCCCCTGACGGTGACCCGGATCGCCCCGCCGCGGCTCAGCCGTCGCGCTCCGGATAGCCCACCGGCACCGCCGAGACGTCGTCGAGCGCCGTGACGATCTCCGCCGGCAGCGTCATCCGCTCCACCTGCAACGCGCCGAGCAGTTGCCCGACGGTGCGGGCGCCCAGGATCGGCGCGGTCACGCCGGGCCGGTCCCGGACCCAGGCCAGCGCCACCTCCAGCGGCGACACGCCGAGCCCGCCGGCCGCGATGGCGACCGCCTCCACGATGCTGGAGCAGCGCGGCTCCAGGTAGGTGGCGACGAACCGCTCGAAGTGCGGCGACACCGCCCGCGAGTCGGCCGGGCGGCCGTTGCGGTACTTGCCGGTGAGCACGCCCCGGCCCAGCGGCGACCAGGGCAGCACGCCCAGCCCCATCCCGGCGCAGGCGGGCAGCACCTCCCGTTCCACGCCGCGCTCCAGCAGCGAGTACTCCACCTGCGCGGCGACCACCGGCGCCCGCCCCGGCCAGGCGGCCTGCCAGGCGGCGGCGCGGGCGGTCTGCCAGCCGGAGAAGTTCGACACGCCGACATAGCGGGCCTTCCCGCTGGACACGGCGTGGTCCAGGGCCGAGAGCGTCTCCTCCAGCGGGGTGTCCGGGTCGTACCCGTGGACCTGCCAGAGGTCGACGTGGTCGGTGCCGAGCCGGCGCAGCGAGGCGTCGAGCGTACGCAGCAGGTGCCCGCGCGAGCCGTCTCGGCGCCGGCCGCTGCCCGGCCGCAGCCCCGCCTTGGTGGCGATCAGCAGCTCGTCACGGTCCACCAGGCTGCCCAGCAGCGAGCCGATCACCGACTCGGCGTCGCCGTCGGCGTACACGTCGGCGGTGTCCACGAGGTTGCCGCCCGCGTCGAGGAAACTCTTCAGCTGGGCGGCCGCGTCGTCGGCGTCGGTGTCCCGTCCCCAGGTCATGGTGCCGAGCGCGAGCCGCGATACCGCCAGCCCGCTTCGGCCGAGCGGTCGCTGTTGCATGCGTGAACCTTATTTCGAACCCGGCGTCACGGATATCCTCGCCGCAGTCAAGTTCCCGCGCGACATCAGACCGGTGTGACATGTTCGGGTGAGCCGGACGTCGAGTGCGCCACGCTCATTGCGTAACCTGATGCGACCTGTGGTGCGGATGGCGGGAGGATCAGTGCGACTCGGGCTCAACCTCGGATACCAGACGGCGTGGAGCACGCCGTTCGACCACCTGGCATTGGCCCAGGAGGCGGACCGGCTCGGCTACTCGGTCGTGTGGGCCGCGGAGGCGTACGGCTCGGACTCGCCGAGCATCCTGTCCTGGATCGCCGGTCAGACGGAGCGGATCGACGTCGGGTCGGCGGTCATGCAGATCCCGGCCCGCTCGCCGGCCATGACCGCGATGACCGCCGCGACCATCGACGCGATCTCCGGCGGCCGGTTCCGGCTCGGCCTGGGCGTGTCCGGCCCGCAGGTCTCGGAGGGCTGGCACGGCGTCCGGTTCGCCAAGCCGCTGGCCCGCACCCGGGAGTACGTCGACATCGTCAAGCTCGCGGTGGCCCGCAAGGAGGTCGCGTACGACGGCGAGCACTACACGCTGCCGCTGCCGGACGGCCCGGGCAAGGCGCTGCGGCTGGGCTTCCACCCGCCGCGCGAGCACATCCCGATCTACCTGGCCGCCGTCGGCCCGAAGAACCTGGAGCTGGCCGGCGAGATCGCCGACGGCTGGCTGGCCGTCTTCTACTCCCCGGAGTTCGCCGAGGAGCACCTCGCATCGGTCCGGACCGGCCGCGCCGCCGCGGGCAAGGAACTGGCCGGCTTCGACGTGGTGCCGTCCGTGCCGGTCGTGATCGGCGACGACATCGCCACCTGCGCCGAGCTGGTCCGCTGGTACGCCGCCCTGTATGTCGGCGGCATGGGCAGCCGCAAGCAGAACTTCTACAACCAGCTCGCCACCCGGATGGGCTACGGCGACGCGGCCCGCGAGGTCCAGGACCTCTACCTGGCCAAGCGGCAGCGCGACGCGGCCGCCGCCGTACCCATGGAGTTCATCGACCGCACCTCGCTGCTCGGCCCGAAGGAGCGCATCGCCGAGCGCATGCGGGAGTACGCCGCCGCCGGCGTGACCACGCTGTCGGTGTCGCTGTTCGTGGCCGACCGGGAGAGCGGGGTGCAGACGCTGCGGACCGTGGCCGAGGCGCTGGAGCTGTCCGGAGTCGGCGAGTGACCTGGCTCGAAGCCATCGTCCTGGGCCTCGTCCAGGGACTGACCGAGTTCCTCCCGGTGTCCTCGTCGGGCCACCTGCGGATCACCTCGGCCATCTTCTTCGGCCGGGACGCGGGCGCCTCGTTCACCGCGGTCACCCAGCTCGGCACCGAGGCCGCCGTCCTGATCTACTTCGCCAAGGACATCTGGCGGATCGTCCGGACCTGGTGCGTGGGCCTGGTCGACCGCTCGGTGCGCTCCAGCCTCGACTACCGCATGGGCTGGTACGTCATCGTCGGCACCATCCCGATCGGCATCTTCGGACTGATCTTCAAGGACCAGATCCGCACCGCCGGCCGCAACCTCTGGCTGATCTCCTGCACACTGATCATCGGCGCGGTGCTGCTCGCCTTCGCCGAGTACTGGGGCCGCCAGACCCGTACGCTGGAGAACTTCCGGATGCGCGACGGCGTGGTCATGGGCTTCGCCCAGGCCGCGGCGCTGGTGCCCGGCGTGTCCCGCTCCGGCGGCACGCTGACCGCGGGCCTGCTGCTCAACCTGACCCGGGAGACCGCGGCCCGCTACTCGTTCCTGCTGGCCATCCCGGCCGTGGTGATCTCCGGCGTGTTCAGCCTGCCGGACGTCTTCGAGCCGTCCGCGCCCGGCACCGCCGCGCCGAGCGTCGCGCAGATGGTGGTGGCGACGCTCATCGCGTTCGTCGTCGGGTACGCCGCCATCGCCTGGCTGCTGCGCTACGTCGCACACCACACGCTGTACGTCTTCGTGCTCTACCGGGTCGCGCTCGGCAGCCTGGTCATCTGCCTGCTGGCCACGGGCACGCTCAGCGCGACCTGACGCTGCCCCTGGCACGTGAAAGGCCGGCACCCCGTCTCGGGGTGCCGGCCTTTCACGTGTGTCTGTTACTTGTTCCAGTGTTCGGCGACGAGGTCGGCGGCCTGCTGTTCCCACTGGGCGTAGTGGTCGGGGTAGGCACTGACCTGGACGGTCTGGGCGGCGACGGTCAGCGGCATGTCCTTCCAACCGTCGACCTGCTTGAGGCCCTTCAGGAACGCCATGGTCGAGTACTCGGGGTCGGTGATCTGCTCGACCGTGCCCCAGCCGCTGGAGGGGCGCTGCTGGAACAGGCCCTGCGAGTCGTGGTCGTTGCGGTCGCCGAGGTGGCCGAGGTTCTCCAGCTTCGACTCCTGCAGCGCGGTGGCGATGGAGACGACGGCGGCGCGCTCGTCCATGCCGGCCTTCTTCGTGGCGGCGATGATGGCCTTGACGTTGGCGGTCTGCTCGTCGGTGAGGTCGATGTGGGACTGGTTGCCCTGCACGCCGTGCGGGATCAGCGTGGCGGTGTCGAGCGTGCCGGCGGCCTGGGTGGTGACGGCCGCGTCGCGGGTGGTGGGGGTGGTGTCGTGGTTGAGGGGGCCGGCGGCCAGGCCACCGGCGACGGTCAGACCGGCGATACCGAGGATGCTCTTACGCAGAATGCTGTTCATGGGGGGCTCCATTCGGGGGTCGACGCACCCAGGGGACGGGGTGCGTGGGCACCGTCAGGCGCTCAAAAGTCTTCGGGGGATCCGGCTCGCTGCTCGTGGTGCGGGGGCCGGAGGCATGTGCAACGACCGCCGCCCCGCGTTCATTCCGGGGCCTGTCATCCGCCCGCGGGGTGCGAGGGGGATGCTGCTGCGGTCGTTCACCAGGTATAACGCCTGGACGCCGCCACCGATTCCGCCAGCCAGGTGTCCCCGACCACCCCGAAACCGACACCGCACCCCACTCGCGGACACCGGTCCCGGACCGCCGCCCGTCACAGCCCGACTCCCGGCCCAGCCCAGGCCCTGGCCGCCCTTGTTGCCGTCGATGATGAGGTTGACGGCACCGGACGTCCGGTTTCCACCGTCAACTCATGATCAACGGCCGCGCCTGCCCTCGCCTTCCAGGAGATCTTGGAAGGAAACGGCCCTCATGGGGGCGCAAAGCTTCCAAGATCTCCCGCGCCGGGCCGCAAGCCACGCTCAGTGAGCGCCGAAGATTGGTTCCACCGCGCTGGGACATCCCTGGGCGTCGGGGACACGTGCGTCCGCTTCGGGCGCAGCTCTCTGCGACCGGGCATCTCAGCCAACGCGCACGCCTCACCTTCCCCGAGTCACCCGACCACCCGCCGCTTCCACCCCACCCCTGCCGCCGGCCCTTGCCCGCCGATCATGAAGTTAACGGCGTTCGGTGTCCGGTTTGTCGCCGCCAACTTCATGATCGACGCAGGCCTGCGGACAGCAGATGGGCGGGCTGGCCGACGCGTCCCTACCTGCGAGGAGATCTTGGTACGGAACGGCCCCCGTGAGGGCGAATCCGTACCAAGATCTCGATTGCCGCGCCGTGCGTCGCCGTTGACCATGAGGGTTGGCGGGTTGTGCTGCCCGTTATGTCTCGGTCAACTTCATGCTCGACGGAGCAGAGCAGGGAGGGCGGGGAAGGTGGGCGTCGTGGCGGGACGATCACCTTTGGGGCGTACCGCCTAGGGTGGTCAGCGTGGCGACCCTTCTGCTTCTGCGACACGGCCGGACCACCGCGAACGCCGACGGCGGCCTGGCCGGGCGGCAGCCGGTCGAGCTGGACGACACCGGCCGGGCGCAGGCGACGGCGGTCGGCGCACGCCTGGCCGGGCTGCCGCTCGCGGCGGTGGTGACCAGCCCGCTGATCCGCTGCCGGCAGACCCTCGAGCTGGCGCTGCCGGACGCCGAGCCGGTGGTCGACGAAGGGCTGATCGAGTGCGGGTACGGCGACTGGGAGGGACAGTCGCTGAAGAAGCTGGCGAAGGAGCCGCTCTGGCCGGTGGTCCAGCAGCACCCGAGCGCCGCCGCGTTCCCGCAGGGGGAGTCGATGGCGGCGATGTCCGCGCGCGCGGTGGCCGCGGTACGGGCGTGGGACGCGCGGGTCACCGCCGAGCACGGGCCGGAGGCGGTCTGGCTGGCGTGCAGCCACGGCGACGTGATCAAGGCGATCGTGGCGGACGCGCTCGGCGTACACCTTGATCTTTTCCAGCGGATCGTGGCCGACCCGGCGTCGGTGACGGCGATCCGTTACACCCCGTTGCGGCCGTTCCTGGTCCGGCTCAACGACACCGGCGGCGACCTGTCGGCGCTGGTCCCGCCGCCGCGCAAGCGGCGCCGCCGCTCGGCGCGGCCGGCCGGGTCGGACGCGGCGGTCGGCGGGGGCGCGGGCGCGGCCGGATAGCCGGCCCGGCGCGGCGCGTTCGCTCTGGGCGGATTCGGCGTCGGTGGGCTGCGCGGCACTTCCACGCGCCGGATAGGGTCGTGGGTATGACGCACCAGGTGCACGCCTTCGAGCCGCCCGAGCGGTTCGTCGCCGGTACGGTCGGCCCGCCGGGGGAGCGTACGTTCTTCCTCCAGGCGCGCGGCGGCGGCCGGCTGGTCAGCGTGTCGCTGGAGAAGGTCCAGGTGTCGTTGCTCGCCGAGAAGCTCGAGGAGCTGCTCACCGAGGCGCAGCGCCGCTTCGGCGTGCAGCTGCCGGAGGCCGCGCCGACGACGGGCGGCGACAACGAGCCGCTCGACACCCCGGTGGACGAGGAGTTCCGCGTCGGCACGCTGGGCCTGGCCTTCGACGTGGACACCGCGACAGTGGTGATCGAGGCGATCGCCGTGGGTGAGGCGGAGGTCGAGGTCGAGCTGGGCGGCGCGGACGACGACGCCGACGAGGAACCGGAGGAGCCGGACGACGACCTCGACCGGCTCCGGGTACGGCTGACCCCGGAGGCGACCCGCGAGTTCATCGAGCGGGCCAAGCGGGTCGTCAACGCCGGCCGTCCCCCCTGCCCGCTGTGCGGGCAGCCGCTGGACCCGGCCGGTCACCTCTGCCCCCGGAACAACGGCTATCACCGGTGACCTCGTCGGAACTGCAGCCCCGACAGGACGGCGCCGAGGCGCTGCGGCTGCTCGCCGACGGTGAGCTGACCCTGGAGGGGCGGCTTGTCGACGCCTCCAACGCCACGCTGCGCGGCGTCGTCGCGCTCGGCGACGTCACCGCCCACTGTGTCTACAAGCCGGTACGCGGCGAGCGCCCGCTGTGGGACTTCCCGGACGGCACCCTCGCCGGCCGGGAGGTGGCCGCCTACCTGGTGTCCCGTGCCACCGGCTGGGACCTGGTGCCGCCGACGGTGCTGCGCGACGGCCCGTTCGGTCCCGGCTCCTGCCAGCTCTGGATCGACGAGCCGGACGACGCCGAGCCGCTCGTCGGGTTCGTGCCGGCGCGCGAGATCCCGCCGCGCTGGTTCCCGGTCGCGGCGGCCCGCGACGACGACGGCGCGGCGTACGCGCTGGCGCACGCCGACGACCCGCGCCTGGCCCGGCTCGTCGTGCTCGACGCGGTCATCAACAACGCCGACCGCAAGGGCGGGCACGTGCTCGTCGGCCCGGACGACCGGATCTACGGCGTCGACCACGGCGTGAGCTTCCACGTCGAGGAGAAGCTGCGTACGGTGCTGTGGGGCTGGGCCGGCCGCGAGCTGCCACCGGACGCGGTGGAGATGCTCGACGGCCTGGCCGGTCAGCTTCGTGGCCCGCTCGGCGACGAACTGGCCGAGCACCTGACGATCGGCGAGACCTCTGCGCTGGCGGCCCGGGTACGGCGGCTGCGCGAGACCGGCCGGTTTCCGCTGCCCCCCGAGGAGTGGCCCGCGATGCCCTGGCCACCGATGTGAGCCGCTGTCGCGTTGATCACCCGTAGGGCGGCACCCGAGCGTCTGACGGATCGTTAGGCTGGCGGTCATGGAGTCTTGGGCGGGACACGAGGTGCCACGGCTGCCCGGCGCGGGCGTGCCGCTGAGGTTGTACGACTCGGCGCGGCAGGGCGCCCACCCCAGCCGGCCCGAGGGCGCGGCCTCGATGTACGTCTGCGGCATCACCCCGTACGACGCCACGCACCTGGGGCACGCCGCCACCATGATCGCGTTCGACCTGGTGCAGCGGATGTGGCGCGACGCCGGCCTGGACGTGCGCTACGTGCAGAACGTCACCGACATCGACGACCCGCTGCTGGAACGCGCCGAGCGCGACGGCGAGGACTGGAAGGTCCTGGCCATGCGCGAGACCGCGCTGTTCCGCGAGGACATGGAGTCGCTGCGGATGATCCCGCCGGCGCACTACGTCGGCGCTGTCGAGTCGATCCCGGAGATCGCCGAGAAGGTGCTGGTGCTGCTCAAGGACGGCGCGGCGTACCGGCTCGACGACGGCACCGGCGACGTCTACTTCGACGTCTCCGCCGCCCCGCGCTTCGGATACGAGTCGAACCTGTCCCGCGAGCAGATGCTGGAGTTGTTCGCCGAGCGCGGCGGCGACCCGGAGCGCGCCGGAAAGCGCGACCCGCTCGACCCGCTGCTGTGGCGCGGCGCCCGCGAGGGCGAGCCGTCCTGGCCCGGCGGTGAACTCGGCGCGGGCCGTCCCGGCTGGCACATCGAGTGCACGGTCATCGCGTTGAACCTGCTCGGCGACCGCATCGACGTGCAGGGCGGCGGCAACGACCTGATCTTCCCGCACCACGAGTGCTCCGCCGCGCACGCCGAGCGGCTCACCGGCGAGGCGCCGTTCGCCGACCACTACGTACACGCCGGCATGATCGGCCTGGACGGCGAGAAGATGTCGAAGTCCCAGGGCAACCTGGTCTTCGTGTCCCGGCTGCGGGCCGACAAGGTCGACCCGATGGCGGTGCGGCTGGCCCTGATGAGCGGGCACTACCGCACCGACCGCTCCTGGACCGACGAGCTGCTCACCGAGGCGCACGAGCGGCTGGACCGCTGGCGGCGGGCCGCCGCCGCGCCGGCCGGGCCGTCGGGGGCGGCGTTGCTGGCCGAGGTACGCGAGCGCCTGGCCGACGACCTGGACACGCCGGGCGCTCTGGCGGCGGCTGACCGCTGGGCCGACGGAGCCCTGAACGGCGCCTCGGACGACCCGGAGGCCCCGGCCCTCTTCCGCGACACGGTCGACGCCCTCCTCGGCATCGCCCTGTAGCCGTTCCGCCTTTTGCCCGCTAGCACGTCCCGTGCCACCCCGTCGTGCCCTCTTGCACCTTCGCCGCGCCCTGCCCGCTCCCGTCCCCGAGCCGCCCTCTGGCTCCGTGCCGCGCCCTGCCCTTTGCTCGTCCCCGGGCTGCCCCTCTTGCCCCGTGCCGCGCCCTGCTCGCTCGCCTATCCCCGAGCCGCCCTCCCGCGCCCCGTGCCGCTTTCTCCCTCTCCCTCCCTCCCTCGCCTCGCCTTGCCTCGCCTCGCCTCGCCTCGCCTCGCCGATCTTGCACTTGCGGCCCGCGTTCTCGCTGTTTCGTCCGGCTTTGCGGGGGCCGCAACTGCAAGATCGCGTCGCTCGACGGGTGGGTGGAACGTGATGGGTGTGTCGGAGGCGGTTTGACACCCATGGTGTTCCACCCGGCATGGCCCGAGCCGGGACTCCGCCCCGGCGTGGCCGTTCTGGGAGCTGCGCCCGCGTGCCCCGGCCCGGGGAGTTCCGCCCGGGCGCGGCCCTTCCGGGAGCCTGCGTGCGTGCGGCGCCGGCCCTGCCGGTGCGCCTCAGCGATCTTGCGCTTGTGGCCCTTGAGGCGTCGTAAATGCCCCATCTGCCGGGGCGCGAAGTGCAAGATCGCCGAGGCGTGCGCATGATCGCCGGGGCGCGGGGCGCGGGGCGCGGGGCGCGGGGCGCGGGGCGCGGGGATGGGCGGTCAGCCCAGGACCAGGCCGGGGTCGGGGTCCTGGTCGGGGGTGGGGGCGGGGATCTTGTACTCCTCGGTGAGCGTGGTCATCGGGCCGGGCCAGGTGGCCTGTGCGACCTCGATCGGCTTGTGCCGCTCGTCGTAGGCCACGTGCAGCAGGTGCAGCACCGGTGTGTCCGGGCGGATCTGGAGGATTTCCGCCTCCTCCCGGCTGGGCTGGCGCGCGCTGATCGTGTCGGTGGCGGTGACGTACCGACGGCCGGTGACCTCCTCGGCCTCCTGGTAGAGGGGGCGGCCGAACGCCTCGGCGCGCTCCAGTGAGGTGCCGGCGGTGTCGGCGGGCAGGAACCACGACGCGCCGACCTCGACCGGGGAGTCGTCGGTGCGTACCAGGTGTCGCCGGCAGAGCAGTTCGGTGCCGTCGGCGACGCCGAACGCGTCGGCCACCTCGGCCGGGGCGGGGGAGCGGCCGACCGAGACGAGCTGCTGACGGTACCGGGCGGCCAGGTCGGTGTGGTAGCCGCGGAAGCCACCGTACCGGCCCCGGGACAGGCGGTTGAGGCGGCGCCGGGTGCCCCGGACGTACGTACCGGAGCCGGGTTTGGTGATCAGGATGCCTTCGACCCGCAGCTGGTCGACGGCGCGCTGGACGGTCTGCTTCGCGACGCCGAACATCTCGGCGATGGCCGGGATGGACGGCAGCCGCTCGCCGGGACCCCAGTCGCCGCGGCGCACCTGGGCCTTGAGCTGCGCGGCGATCTGCCGGTGCGGGAACTCGGCCGCGCCGGGGTTGATCTGCATCCGGGCCTCCTCAGAACAGCTAGGTTCCTAGGATGCCCTAGAGGGTGTGACGCCGCCACCCCGGACACGAAGAAGCCGGGCCCCAACTACGGGACCCGGCTTCGGCGGAACAGGGCTACCAGGAACCCGCTGTCGGTCCGGCGGAACCGCCGCGGCGGCGCAGGTACTTCTCGAACTCCTGGGCGATCTCGTCCCCGGTCAACGGGGTGATGCCGGCGTCGCCGACCCGTTCCTCCAGCTCACGCACGTACTCGCCGAGTTCGGCGTCCTGTTCGGCGGCGCTGCGTACCCGCTGCTCCCACTCGGCTGCCTCCTCGGCCAGGTCGGCCATCGGCACCGGCAGGTCGAGCACCTCCTCGACGCGGTGCAGCAGCGCCAGGGTGGCCTTCGGGCAGGGCGGGTTGTTCGCGTAGTGCGGCACGTGCACCCAGAACGACACCGCGTCGACCTCGGCGCGGGTGCAGGCGTCGTGCAGCACGCCGACGATGCCCGTCGGCCCGTCGTACCGGGTGGGGGTGAGCTGGTAGCGCTTGGCCGCGTCGGCGTCCGACGCGCTGCCGCTGATCGGCAGCGGCCGGGTGTACGGCACGTCGGCGAGCAACGCGCCGAGCAGCACCACCCGCTCGACCTCCAGGCTGTGGCAGATCTCCAGCACCTGCTCGCAGAAGGTACGCCAGCGCATGCTCGGCTCGATGCCGCGGATCAGCACCACGTCCCGCTCGGTGCCCTCCGGGCTGGCCACCATGAAGCGGGTGGTGGGCCACTCGACGCGCCGGGTCTCGCCGTCGGCCATGGTGATCGTCGGACGGCTCACCTGGAAGTCGTAGAAGTCCTCCGGGTCCAGCTCGGTCACCTGCCGGGCCTGCCAGACCTGCTCCAGGTGTTCCACGGCGGCGGTGGAGGCGTCGGCGGCGTCGTTCCAGCCCTCGAAGGCCGCGATGGCGACCGGCGAGCGCAGTACCGGCAGCCCGTCGAACTCGGTCACGCCGTCACCTCACCCTGCTCGTCGGGCGCGGCGTCGCCCCGTCGCACTGTCGCACCCCTGTTGTCCTTCACGTCCGCCAGCCTACGTGCCGCCGCCGGAGCGGGCCCGTCGGCCGCGCCGGTCGCCGAGCCCGACCACCCGGGCGAACCGGCGCAAAGACGTACGCGGTCCGCCGGGCAGTATGTGGGAAGGCCCGGTTCGGGTGAGTCTGCCGTACTCGGGCGCACTAACCTGGGCCATGTGCCTATTTCGTTGCGTGACCTCCTGGCGGATCGGATCCTGATCGCGGACGGCGCGATGGGGACGATGCTCCAGGCGGCCGACCTCACCCTTGACGACTTCGACGGCCTGGAAGGCTGCAACGAGATCCTCAACGTGACCCGGCCGGACGTGGTCCGCGGCGTGCACGACGCCTACCTGGCAGCCGGCGCGGACTGCGTGGAGACCAACACGTTCGGCGCGAACCTGCCCAACCTCGCCGAGTACGGCATCCCCGGCCGCATCCGGGAGCTGTCCGAGGCGGGCGCGCGGATCGCGCGGGAGGCGGCCGACGCGTACGCGTCGCCGGAGCACCCCCGGTTCGTGCTCGGCTCGATGGGTCCGGGCACCAAGCTGCCCACGCTCGGGCACGCGAGCTACGCCTCGCTGCGCGACGCGTACCAGGAGAACGCCGCCGGCCTGATCGCCGGTGGGGCGGACGGGCTGATCATCGAGACCTGCCAGGACCTGCTCCAGGTCAAGGCGGCGGTGGTCGGGTCGAAGCGGGCCCGCGCCGAGGCGGGCCGGGACGTGCCGATCATCTGTCAGGTGGCCGTGGAGACCACCGGCACCATGCTGCTGGGCAGCGAGATCGGCGCCGCGCTGACCGCCATCGAGCCGCTCGGCGTCGACCTGATCGGCCTGAACTGCTCCACCGGCCCGGCGGAGATGGGCGAGCACCTGCGCTACCTGGCGCAGCACTCGCGTATCCCGATCTCGGTGATGCCGAACGCGGGCCTGCCGGTGCTGACCGCCGACGGGGCGTACTTCCCGCTCAGCCCGGACGAGTTGGCCGACGCGCTGGAGCAGTTCGTCACCGACTACGGCGTGGGCCTGATCGGCGGCTGCTGCGGCACCACCCCGGAGCACATCCGGGTGCTGGTGGAGCGGCTGGGCGGGCGGGCGCCGGTGGCGCGGGAGCCGAAGCCGGAGGCCGGGGTCTCCTCGATCTACCACCACGTGCCGTTCGCCCAGGACGCCAGCATCCTGATGGTGGGGGAGCGGACCAACGCCAACGGCTCGAAGGCGTTCCGCGAGTCGATGCTCGCCGGGGACTGGCAGGCCTGCGTGGAGGTCGCCCGCAGCCAGGCCCGGGACGGCTCGCACCTGCTCGACCTCTGCGTCGACTACGTGGGCCGCGACGGCACGCAGGACATGCGGGAGCTGGCCGGCCGCTTCGCCACCGCCTCGACGCTGCCGATCGTGCTGGACTCCACCGAGCCGGCGGTGATCGAGGCCGGGCTGGAGATGCTCGGCGGCCGGTGCGTGGTCAACTCGGTCAACTTCGAGGACGGCGACGGCCCCGAGTCCCGCTACGCGCGGATCATGCCGGTGGTCCGGGAGCACGGCGCCGCCGTCGTGGCGCTGCTCATCGACGAGGAGGGCCAGGCCCGCACCCGCGAGTGGAAGGTACGGGTGGCCTCCCGGCTGATCGACGACCTGACCGGCCGGTGGGGGATGCGCCGGGAGGACATCCTCATCGACGCGCTGACGTTCCCGATCGCCACCGGGCAGGAGGAGACCCGCCGCGACGGCATCGAGACGATCGAGGCGATCCGGGAGATCGCGGCGCGCTACCCGGGCGTCAACTTCACCGCCGGCATCTCCAACGTGTCGTTCGGCCTCAACCCGGCGGCCCGGCAGGTGCTCAACTCCGTGTTCCTGCACGAGTGCGCCCAGGCCGGGCTGACCTCGGCGATCGTGCACGCCAGCAAGATCCTGCCGATGTCGCGGATCCCGGACGAGCAGCGCGAGGTGGCGCTCGACCTGGTCTACGACCGGCGCCGCGAGGGCTACGACCCGGTGCAGCGGTTCATCGAGGCATTCGAGGGCGTGGACGCGGCGTCGGCGCGCGCCACCCGGGCCGAGGAACTGGCCGCGCTGCCGCTGGACGAGCGGCTCAAGCGGCGGATCATCGACGGCGAGCGCAACGGCCTGGAGGCCGACCTGGACACCGCGATGGCGCAGGGGCGTACGCCGCTGTCCATCATCAACGACCTGCTGCTGGACGGCATGAAGGTGGTCGGCGAGCTGTTCGGCTCGGGCCAGATGCAGTTGCCGTTCGTGCTCCAGTCCGCCGAGGTGATGAAGACCGCGGTGGCCTACCTGGAGCCGCACATGGAGAAGACCGACGACGACGGCAAGGGCCGCATCGTGCTCGCCACCGTCAAGGGCGACGTGCACGACATCGGCAAGAACCTGGTCGACATCATCCTGTCCAACAACGGCTACGACGTGGTGAACATCGGCATCAAGCAGCCGATCAACGCGATCCTCGACGCGGCGGAGGAGCACCGGGCCGACGCCATCGGCATGTCCGGCCTGCTGGTCAAGAGCACCGTCATCATGAAGGAGAACCTGGCCGAGATGGCCTCCCGTGGCGTCGCCGAGCGCTGGCCGGTGCTGCTCGGCGGCGCGGCGCTGACCCGCGCGTACGTCGAGGACGACCTGCGGTCGATCTACCCGGGCCAGGTGCACTACGCCCGCGACGCGTTCGAAGGGCTGTCCCTGATGGACCGCGTGATGGCGGCCAAGCGCGGCGGCGCGCCGGTGGTCGACCCGGAGCGCGAGGCGGCACTGGCGGCCCGCCGGGAGCGCCGCGAGCGGCAGCGGGCGCAGGTCCGCGAGGCGTTGCCCGAACTGGACGACGCTTCGGTCCGCTCCGACGTGGCGGCGGACGTGGCCGTGCCGAAGCCGCCGTTCTTCGGCACCCGCGTCGTCAAGGGTGTGCCGCTGGCCGACTACGCGGCGCTGCTGGACGAGCGGGCCACGTTCCTGGGCCAGTGGGGGCTGCGCGGCGCCCGCGGCGGCAAGGGCCCGTCGTACGAGGAACTGGTCGAGACCGAGGGCCGGCCCCGGCTGCGGTACTGGCTGGACCGCCTGATCTCCGACCAGGTGCTGGAGGCGGCCGTGGTGTACGGCTACTTCCCGGCGTACTCCGAGGGCAACGACCTGGTGGTGCTGGACGAGAACGGGCACAGCGAGCGGGCCCGGTTCTCCTTCCCCCGGCAGCGGCAGGAGCGGCGGCTGTGCCTGGCCGACTTCTTCCGGCCCAAGGGCGACCAGCTCGACGTGGTGGCGTTGCAGTTGGTCACCGTCGGGCAGCCGATCAGCGAGTACACGGCGAAGATGTTCGCCGGCAACGAGTACCGCGACTACCTGGAGGTGCACGGCCTGTCGGTGCAGCTCACCGAGGCGCTGGCGGAGTACTGGCACCGGCGGATCCGCGCCGAGCTGGTGCTGCCCGGCGGCGGCACCGTGGCCGACGAGGATCCGGCTGACCTGGCGGGTCTGTTGCGCACCGACTACCGGGGCTGCCGGTACGCGTTCGGCTACCCGGCCTGCCCGGACCTGGAGGACCGGGCGAAGATCGTGGAGCTGCTGGGCGCGGAGCGGATCGGGGTGCAGTTGTCCGAGGAGTTCCAGTTGGTGCCGGAACAGGCCACCGACGCGATCGTGGTGCACCACCCGGAGGCGAACTACTTCAACGCCAAGTGACGCCCTCGGGGGCGCATAGAGGCAGTCGGATGCGTGGTCAGGTGACCGTCCCGGCGGTGAGGAAGAACGTGACCGCGTACGTGAACGGCTTCGCCGCGAGTGCACCGCGTTGCACAGCCGTAGCAGCCCAGGTGCGCAGACCGAGAACGTTGTCGACGGCTGCCGGTCGACATCGGTGGATCCGTGCACGACCGGCAGCCTGTTCCGAGAATGGCAGCCCAACCGGTGTCCGGTCACCACGGCGGCAATCCGATCATGTAGAAACGCGAACCTGGTTGGGCGTTCGGCGCGTTCGGCGAGGTGGGCATCGTACTTCCCACGTTCAGCGCTGAGGAAGGTTCCACCACTCCAGATTGGCGGCCGCCTGGGCGACCGGCTCGATGATCTCCCACCCCTCGGCGATCAGCCCGTCGTCGATCCGCCAGATGTCGACGACAGCAATTTCCGGTCCTGCGTCTGGAAGCCAGCGTCGCGAGTGCACCACGACGTGGTCGTCGTCGGCCAGCACCTGATGAATCTCGACCTGCATGCCGACGAGGGGTGCCAGCGCAGCGCGGACGGCGGCGAGCCATTCCCCTTTGGTCGATGTGGTCGAGCCCGGCCTGTGGTGGACGAAGTCATCACTGAGAAACTGTGCGAGCGCGTCCACGTCACCAGTCTCGATCAGCCCTGCCAGCGCCCGTTGGACGAGGTTCTTGTTCTCCGTGGTCATGGACGCAGTGTTTCCGCGCCCGCGTCGCTTGTCGATGACATCGGATTTCATGGCGCCCGGCTCATCGATGGGTACGCTTCATGATCGTGTACACGGTCGGGGAACTCCTACGGCAGTGGCGGCAACGCCGAGGACTCAGTCAACTCGATCTTGCTATCGCGGCGGACGTCTCTGCTCGGCACGTCAGCCTGGTCGAGACGGGTAGATCCCAGCCGAGCGCTGACATGATCCTGCGGCTCGCGGCCCAGCTCCACGTGCCGCTACGTGAGCGCAACCGGCTCCTGCTCGCCGGCGGCTTCGCCCCCCGGTATACCGAGCGTCCACTCCACGACATCGCACTGTCGGCCGTCCATGACGCGATCCGCCGGGTGCTCCACGCACACGAGCCGTATCCAGCCGTGGCATTCGACCGCCGGTGGAACATCGTGATGACCAATCGCGCCGTCGACCGGTTCTTCGCACAGGTGGCTCCCGACCTGCTGCGGCCGCCGGTCAACCTGGTGCGGCTGGGGCTGGACCCGCGCGGGCTCGCTCGCATGGTCGTCAACCTGGCCGACGTGCGCGCGGTGTTCCGCACGCGGATCTCACGCCAGCTCGCCGCAGCTCCCGACCCTGAACTCACCGCACTCTACGAGGAGCTCCTGGCGCCCGAGCCCGACGACGCGTCAGACCACCGGATCGACGACGGCGTCGTGCTCCCGATGATCCTCAGCGTCGGCGGGCGAGAGCTGCGGCTGTTCTCGACCATCACCACATTCGGTACCCCGATGGACATCACGATCGACGAGGTCGCGATCGAGTCCTACTACCCGGCAGACGCGGAGAGCGCCGCCTACTTCATGAAGTAGTGCAAGCACTCTCCGGTCGTTCGAGGTGAACTGACGTGCGCCGCCAGGTGATCATCGGGTCCGGAGGCTCCGCGTCAGGGCGGGGATCATCACCGCCGCCGCGAGAACGTGCAGCCCGACCAGTGTGATGCTGGTCGTGGCGGCGGCCCCGACGAGGAACGGCGGGACCAGCGACAGCGCGGTCAGCGCCACCGCCGTCCACACGAACCGTTCGGCGGGGCGGGCGCTCCACCGCAGCAGGCCGGCGGCGATGACGACGCCCACGAGCGAGAAGAATCCCGTCACCACGGCGAACCCGCCCAACGGGATCGTCTCGTCACCGCCGTCGGGGATCGCGAAGTCGACGCCTGCGGCCCGGGCGAGCGCGGCGGCGACCGGTGTGGCAGTCATGGCCGCTACCGTGGCGATGACGCCGGTGACCGCGAGCCGCCGGAAGCGGCGCGGCCGGCCGGTACGGCCTGAGGCGAGGTCGGCTCCGGTGTTCGTGCTGCTGGTCATGTCGTTCCTCCATGGTTCGAGGTGAGGCGTGAGGATCCGCACCGTCGCGGTACGACGGCCGGGGTTGCGCAGCGCGCGTACGCCGGTGCCGCGCAGCCAGAAACCGGCGTCGCGGCCGAGGACCGGGCCGGGAGTGCCGTCACCCAGCTCCAGCTGCACCCGCCCGCGCGTGACCACGCCGTACGCGTGCTGCCACTGGGTCGCGACCACCGGAACACGCGCGCCGCCGGGCAGCGCGAGCATCCGCGCGGGCACTACGGCGTGCGGTCGGCGGGCAGGCGGTCCGGCAGCCCGAGTCGCGGGAACTGGTCGGCGTGGAACGTGACGATCTCGGTGATCGCTCCGCCGGTGATACGCAGGGCGTCGACGGTGAGCGGTAGGTACGCGCCGCCGCTGTCCTGCCAGAGGTAGAACGCGACGGCGGGCTGCCTGTTCACGGCGGTGGGCACGGCCCGCAGGCTGCCCAGGCTCTCGAAGCCGTCCGCGACCCAGTCGTTCACCACCGCGTCGCGGCCGATCTGGAGGCCCGGTGTGGGCGGCATCGAGCACCGCACGTCCTCGCGCAGCAGCGCGGCGAGCCGGCCGACGTCCTTGGCCAGGCTGGCGTCGGTGAAGCGGCGCACCAGCTCGCGCGTACCGGCGTCCTCCTCGCCGCCGGTCCAGTCCTGCCGCTGCGCCGGCAGGTGCTCCCGCATGCCCGCGCGGGCGCGCTGCAACGCGCTGTTCACCGAGTTGACGGAGTCGCCGAGCAGTTCCGCGACGTCCTTCGCCGGCCAGCCGAGCACGTCCCGCAGGATCAGCACGGCACGGGGGCGCGGTGCGAGATGTTGCACCGCGACCAGGTACGCCAGCTCGATCGTCTCCCGCGCCACCGCGACCGTCTCCGGCTCGTCCGCGCCGGCGGCGGGCAGTTCGTCGAGCAGCCGGTCCGGGTAGGGCTGCAGCCACCGCACCTCGCCGCCGCTCGCCGGCTCGGGACGGCACTTGGCCAGCAGATCCAGGCAGGCGTTCGTGGCGATCCGGTACAGCCAGGCCCGGAACGTCGAGCGTCCGGCGAACGTCTCGCGCCGCCGCCAGGCCCGCAGGAACGTCTCCTGGACGGTGTCCTCGGCGTCCTCGAACGATCCGAGCATCCGGTAGCAGTGCACGTGCAGCTCCCGCCGGTGCCGCTGCGCCAGCCCGGCGAACGCCGGCTCGTCGACCTCGCCCAGGTCGCGTACGTCCAGCTCCGCCTGCCGCGTCTCCGCGCCCATCACGTCATCCTCCCGCGTCGTCGTGTCCCGTCGTCTGTGTGACGGGCACGGGCGCGGAAACTCATCACCGCGACGTCAGCTCGCGCGTGGGGCGTACATGATGACGGCGACGCCGACCAGGCAGATGGCCGCGCCGGCGAGGTCGTAGCGGTCGGGCCGGAACTTGTCGACCACCATGCCCCAGGCGAGCGACCCGGCGACGAAGACGCCGCCGTAGGCGGCGAGGATGCGGCCGAAGTTCGGGTCCGGCTGGAACGTGGCGACGAACCCGTAGGCGCCGAGCGCGATCACCCCGGCGGCGATCCAGAGCAGCCCGCGGTTCTCCCGCCAGCCCTGCCACACCAGCCAGGCGCCGCCGATCTCGGCGAGCGCGGCGACCAGGAACAGCAGGATGGACCGGACGACAGTCATGCGTCAGACCGTAGCCGGGCCGTTGTCCGGACCGGCGAAGGGCAGCGGGCAGCGAGAGCTGCCGGCGCAGGTGATCAGGTCGTCGCAGCCGGCCGAGATCGCCTCTCGCAGCGTGTCGCGCACGGCGGTGAGGTCGGCCAGCCGCCGTTCCACCTCGGCGAGCTTGTCGTGGGCCCGGTTCCGCAGGCCGGCGTCGTGCCGCCCGGCCGCAAGCAGGTCCGCGACCTCGGCGAGGGTGAAGCCGAGACGTTGCGCGGCCTTCACCACCCGCAGCAGGGTGACCGTCTCGGCCGGGTAGAGCCGATGCCCGCCGGGCGACCGCCGGGGCGCGGCCAGCAGCCCGCGCCGTTCGTAGTAGCGCAGCGTCTGCACGTTGACCCCGGCCGCGTCGGCGACCTGGCCGCTGCGCAGCTCCGGCTCACCCATCACCGGCCCCGCGCGGCCGTGGCCCGCTGGGCCAGGGCATCGAGTTCGGCGACACGGGCGCCCGGAACCCGGATGTCGAGCCTCAGCGGGCTGTCGTCCGGGCGGGCGAGGTCGAACGTGAAGAACGAACAGCACGCCGACTCGCGGGCGATCAGGTCGCGGGCGGCCGGTTCGGCTGCGTCGTCGAGGTGCAGCCGCAGGTGCCGGGCGGTCAGCCGGTCGACGCCGTGCAGCGCGTCGCGGAACAGCGTGTCGAATTCGGCCAGCCGCAGCGGCCGTTCGGCGGTGGGCAGCGTGCAGGCGTCGGGCACCCAGGAGTCGTCGGTCACGTCACGACGGTAAGCCCGTACCGGGTACCGGATGCAAGCGCCGGTACATCACCTCGTGAATACAGCAGACGCTGTACAGTCGCGGCATGCGGACGCTGCACCACTCCCAGGCGTTGTCCCGTTTCGGTCACGCACTGTCCGACCCGCTGCGCGCCGGGCTGCTGCTGGCCCTGCGCGACGGACCCGGCTACCCGGCCGAACTGGCCGAGGCGCTCGGCACCAGTCGGCAGAACCTGTCCAACCACCTCGCCTGCCTGCGCGGCTGCGGCCTGGTCGTGGCCGTACCGGAGGGGCGCCGCACCCGCTACGAGCTGGCCGACGCCCGCCTCGCCCACGCGCTCGGCGACCTGGTCGGTGTCGTGCTCGCGGTCGACCCGGCCGCCTGCCCGGACGCGGCGAACGGGTGCTGCTGATGAGCCTGCCGCTGATCCCCGCCGCGCCCGCCGGCCCGGTGCCGGCCCGCCGCGCGCTGCTCACCCGCCGGGTTCGGCTGCTGGTCGCCGCGACGATCACCTACAACGTGATCGAGGCGGTGGTGGCGATCGGCGCGGGTACCGTCGCGTCCTCGACCGCGCTGATCGGTTTCGGCCTCGACTCGGTCGTCGAGGTGGCCTCCGCGGCGGCGGTGGCCTGGCAGTTCGCCGGCCCGGACCCGCAGGCCCGGGAGCGGGTCGCCCTGCGCGTCATCGCGGTGTCGTTCTTCGCGCTCGCCGCGTACGTCACCGTCGAGGCGGTCCGGGCGCTGCTCGGTGGCGCCGAGGCCGCGCACTCGCCGGTCGGGCTGGCGCTCGCCGGGCTCTCGGTGATCGTGATGCCGGTGCTCTCGGCCGCGCAGCGGCGCGCCGGCCGTGAACTCGGCTCCCGGTCGGCGGTGGCCGACTCGAAGCAGACGCTGCTGTGCACGTACCTCTCGGTGGTTCTGCTCGTCGGGCTTGCCCTCAACGGCCTGTTCGGATGGTCCTGGGCCGACCCGGTCGCGGCGCTGGTGATCGCCGTGGTCGCGGTCCGTGAGGGCCGCGACGCCTGGCGCGGCGAGACCTGCTGCGCCGCCTGCGGTCCGCCGGGCCCGCAGGCGTGATCACCGGCCGCGACCTGCGGCGACGTCGGGAATACGGCTGTGCTCGACGGCCCGGCGGGCTACCGTCACCGGAGTACGGGCCGACGCCGGATCAGACGCCGCGTCCACGCCCGCGCCGTCGGCGTTGACGTGGCGGAAACGCCCGAGGGCGAGCATGGGTACGACGAAAGGGGCGGACATGACCGACGAGGTGACGTCGCAGGTCCCGCCGGACCCGGCTCCCGTGCTGAGCGCGCCCGCTGGCACCGGGCCGGTCGGACCGCCGAGCAGCCTGGACCTGTGGGCGCGTGCCCAGGTGCTGCACCGCTGCTTCGGCGACGACGACGGCGAGCCGCACATCATGCGCGGCCTGGACTGACCGCGCCGGTCAGCGCACCGTCACGCCGGCCCGCGCCAGCGTCTCCCACCAGGACGCGAGGTCGGCAACCGGCTCGGCGCGGGCGGTGAGTTCCTCCAGCCGCCGCAGTTGTTCCCTGCTCGGTGACGGTGAGACGGTGGCGCCCACGCCGACCAGGGCGTACCGGTGGCCGCCGACGGTGAGCAGCATCGTGCCGAAGATCGTTCCCCGGGCCCCGACCTGCCCGGCGGGCGCGGCGAACACCTCCGCGCCGCGCCGGTCGCCGGCCCGCAGCCAGCCCTCGTCGAGCGTCATCAGCACCGGCACGCACCGCAGGCCGTTCCAGAGGCTACGTCGCCAGTAGACAATTCCGGCGTACGACGGGCGCGGCTCCATCCCGGCGACGGTACCCGGGCCGATCCAGGGTGACCGGCGCGGACGCCCGGGACGCCGTCGCCCGGCACCCGGTGAACGTTTCCCGGTGGCGGTGCGTGTGAGCCGGTGAGCATCACCGGCGTCCGCCGGGGGTACTGCTGCGGGACACGGGCACGACAGCCGGGAGGTCATGGTGGGGGACAGGGCGGGACGTCAGGGGCGCGGGCCGGTCGCCGGACTGGTGGTGGCCGCGCTGGTGGCAGCCGGCTGCATGGCCGGCGGCGTCGACCAGGGCGAGCCGCAGCAGCAGCCCGCACCCCGGCGCAGCGCGCAGCCCGACTCGCAGACCACCCGGGCGGACGGCACCACGAGCGTCGCCGAGTTCAAGCAGGACATCGAGGACGCGGTCCGGCTGGCCGAACGCTACTGGGCGCAGCAGTTCCGCGCCTCCGGTCAGCGCTTCACCCCGATCCGGCGGGTGGTGCCTTACAGCCGAGAGGGCGAGGTGGCCTGCGCCGGGCAGGCGCTGCCGCGCAACAACGCGGTGTACTGCTCGGCCGGCGACTTCATCGCCTACGACGTGAACTGGTCGGTGGCGGCGTTCCGGCAGATCGGCGACGCGTTCCTGTTCTACCTGCTCGGCCACGAGTACGCCCATGGCATGCAGGTGCGGCTGGGCATCCGCTACAACTTCACCATCCAGCAGGAACTGCAGGCCGACTGCATGGCCGGCGCGTACCTCGGGGACAGCGTGCGTTCCGGAGCGCTGGAGCTGGAGGACGGTGACCTGGAGGAGTTCCGGGAAGGGCTGCTGGCGGTCGGCGACGACCCCGACCAGCCGTGGTTCGCCGAGGGCTCGCACGGCACCGCCGAGCAGCGCAGCGACTCGTTCTTCCGGGGGTACGAGAAGTCGCTGGGCGCGTGCGGCCTCGGGTGATGCCGCGGGTCACCCCGATCGGGGACGGTGGCGGGCGGGCCCGGCGCGGCTGGCAGGATCGGCGGGGTACGCGTACCGAAGGAGGCCCCCGCTGATCAGCAAGCACCCCGCCGCCGTGCTCTTCGACATGGACGGCACCCTGGTCGACAGCGAGAAACTGTGGGACGTCGCGTTGCAGGAGCTGGCCGCCGTGTACGGCGGTGTCCTGTCCGACGACGCCCGCCGCGCGATCGTCGGCACCGGGATGGCCGACGCGATGCGGATCGTGCACGACGACCTGGGCCAGCCGCAACGGGACGTGCAGGAGAGCGCCGACTGGATCAGCGCCCGGATCCTGGACCTGTTCCGCACCGGGCTGCGGTGGCGTCCGGGCGCGCTGGCGCTGCTGCGGGCGGTACGCGACGCCGGCATCCCCACCGCGCTGGTCACCTCCAGCGGCCGGTCCCTGGTCGAGGTGGCCCTGGACACGCTGGGCCGGGACAGCTTCGACGCGGTGGTCTGCGGCGACGAGGTGGACGCGGCCAAGCCGCACCCGGAGCCGTACCTGACGGCCGCGCGACTGCTGGGCGTGCCGGTCGAGCGGTGCGTGGCGATCGAGGACTCACCCACCGGCGTTGCGAGCGCCCTCGCAGCCGGGGCGGCGGTGCTGGCCGTACCGGCCGAGGTGCCGCTCGCGCCCGCCGACGGCGTACACCAGGTGGAGAGCCTGCTCGGGGCGGACCTGGAGCTGCTCGCGGCCCTGCTCAACCGTTAGGAAGGGCCCCTTCTTATGCGCGAGGCGTTAAGAAGGGGCCCTTCCTTTCCCGTCAGTCGTGGGCGATGGCACCCAGGACGTTGATCCGCGCGGCGCGGATCGCCGGCAGCACCGCCGCGACCACGCCGATGATCGCGGCGAGGATCAGGAACGTCACCATCTGACCCCACGGCAGGATCAGGTCGGTGATGCCCTCGTCCTTGAGCGCCTCGACCACCGCCGCGCCGAGACCGGTGCCGACCACCACGCCGAGCAGCGCGCCGAAGATGGAGATCACCACCGCCTCGACAGTGATCATGCGCATGGTCTGGGCACGGCGCAGGCCGATCGCCCGCAGCAGACCCAGCTCCCGGGTCCGTTCCAGCACCGACAGCGCGAGCGTGTTGATGATGCCCAGCACCGCGATCACGATGGCCAGCGCCAGCAGGATCTGGATCATCTGGAGCAGGGAGTCCAGCTGGCCGGTCTGCTGCTTGATGAACGCGGCCCGGTCGGCCACCGACACCTCCGGGCTGTCCGCCAGCAGCCGCTCGACCTGCGGCTGCACCGCGCCCACCGACGTGCCGGGGGCGAGCTGGAGGAAGCCCTGGATGGGCTGCGGGATGGCGAAGTCCGCTGTTGCCTGCGGCGGCAGCGTCACCGGGTTGGTCAGCTGCGAGCTGGAGTAGATGCCGCTGACCGTGTAGGTGCGGGCCTCCCCGCGGGACAGCTGCACCGGCACCGTCGAGCCGACGGTGAGGTTGCGTGCCTTCGCGGTGTCCGAGCTGACCAGCATCTGGTCCGCCGCCAGTTTGCTGATGTCACCGGCGGCGGCCTTCGCCCCGAAGATCTGCTGGAGCGCGGCCACGTTGCTCGTCGCGGCCACCCAGGTCCGCTCGCCGCCGACCACCGCCATGCCGCCGTACTCGCCGGAGACCATCCGCACGCCCGGGATCGCGGCGGCCTTCTCCAGCACCGCCGGGTCGAAGCTCGCCGGACGCGGCCCGGTCGTGGACCCGGAGATCACCAGTTCCGCCTTGATGGTGTCCTCGGCCAGCTTGCCGATGCTGCCCTTGGCCGAGTCCAGGATCACCGTCACGCCGGTGACCAGGGCGATGCCCACCATCAGCGCGGCCGCGGTGATCGCGGTGCGGCGCGGGTTGCGGCCCGAGTTGAGCCGGCCCAGCTTGCCCGGCACCGACCAGGAGAACATCGCGCCCAGCAGCGAGACCACCGGCCGGCTGATCACCGGGGTCAGCAGCGCCACCCCGATGAACGCGAACAGCACGCCGCCGAGGATGGTCGCCAGGGTGCTGTCGCCGGCGTGCCCGCCGAGACCGAGGAACAGCAGCACCGCGCCGATGCCGGTGACCACCGCACCGCCGACGGTGACCTTGGTCAGCGGGCGGTCCGGCGTGGCGACGTCCTGCATCGCGGCGATCGGCGGGATGCGCGAGGCGCGCAGCGCCGGCAGCAGCGCGGCGACCACAGTGATGAGCATGCCGACCGCGAACGCGCCGATCACCGCCGACGCCGGCACGCCCAGCCCGGCCAGGGTCAGACCCCCGGCGAGCTGACCGAACAGGTACGCCAGCAGCGCGCCCACGCCGATGCCGGCGGCGAGCCCCAGCACCGAGGCGATCAGGCCGACCGCGAGCGCCTCCAGCACCACCGAGCCGATGACCTGCTTGCCGCTGGCCCCGATCGCGCGCATCAGGGCCAGCTCACGGGTGCGCTGGGCCACGATGATCGAGAATGTGTTGAGGATCAGGAACGTGCCGACCAGCAGCGCCACCGCGGCGAACCCGAGGAGGATCTTGTTGAAGAACGACAGCCCTTCCTTGAGGCCGGCCGAGGCGTCGGCGGCGAGCTGCTCGCCGGTCTTGACCTGGTAGTCGGCGCCCAGCGTGCGGGCAAGCTCGTCGCGCAGCGCGGCCGGCGTGGTGCCGTCGGCGGCCTGGACGCTGACGTTGCTGAACACGTCCGGCTTGCCCAGCATCAGCTGCTGCGCCACCGGGGTGGTGAAGTAGACCTCGTTCGCGCCACCGATCGAGTCCCGGCCGCCGCTGTAGCCGAACACGCCGACGAGCGTGAACTCCTTCTTCGGGGCGAGGGTCAGCACGCCGACCCGGTCGCCGACCTTGACCTTGCCCGCCTCGGCCAGCGCGGCGTTGATCACGATCTCGTCGTCGGCCTGCGGCGCGCGGCCCTCGCGCAGCTCGAGCAGGTCGCTCTCACCGAGCCAGTTCTGGCCCAGCTGCGGCGGGCCGAACGAGGTGACCACCTTGCCGTTGCTGCCGATCATGCGGGCGCCCTCGGCGGCCACCACGCCCTCGGCGTCGGCGACGCCGGGCACCGCCTTGACCCGGTCGAGCACCGACGCCGGCATCGGGGTGCTCAGCGGCATTCCCTCGGCCGTGGAGACGTCGATCTTCGGCTTCGCCTCGACGCTCACGTCGACCTCGGCGTACGCGTCGGCGAAGACCGCGTCGAAGGACCGCCCGAGCGTGTCGGTGAGCACGAACGCGCCGGAGACGAACATGACGCCGAGCACCACCGCCAGGCCGGACAGCAGCAGGCGCAGCTTGCGCGCCAGCAGGCTCTTGAGCGTTGCCCGCAGCATCAGTTGCCCACCTCGACCGGGGCGTCCAGCTTCTTCATCGTGTCCAGCACCGTCTCGGCGGTCGGCTCGATCAACTCCGAGACGATCTGCCCGTCGGCGAGGAAGACCACCCGGTCGGCGTACGCGGCGGCGGTCGGGTCGTGCGTGACCATGACGATGGTCTGGCCGTGCTCGCGTACCGAGTTGCGCAGGAACTTGAGCACCTCGGCGCCGGAGCGGGAGTCCAGGTTGCCGGTCGGCTCGTCCGCGAAGATCACCTCGGGGCGGGCCACGAGCGCCCTGGCGCACGCCACGCGCTGCTGCTGGCCGCCGGAGAGCTGCGCCGGGCGGTGCCCGAGCCGATCCCGCAGACCGACGGTGTCGATCACCGTGTCGTACCAGGCCTGGTCGGGTTTGCGCCCGGCGATCGACAGCGGCAGCAGGATGTTCTCCTGCGCGGTGAGCGTCGGCAGCAGGTTGAACTGCTGGAAGATGAAGCCCACCTTGTCGCGGCGCAGCTTCGTCAGACCCGCGTCGTTGAGACCGGTCACAGTGGTGTCGCCGATCATCACGGTGCCCTTGGTCACCGTGTCCAGACCCGCGAGGCAGTGCATCAGAGTGGACTTCCCGGAGCCGGACGGTCCCATGATCGCGGTGAACCGGCCGCGTTCGAACTCGGCGCTCACCCCTCGCAGCGCGGCGACCTGCGCCTCGCCGCTGCCGTACACCTTCCACACATCGTTCGCCCGGGCCGCGGCCTGCTCTCGGCCTACCGTCGCGGTCACGTCATCTACCTCTTCCGTATGTCGTTCTCATGCCGCACCGCCCCCGCTGGCCGGTGCGGCGTGATCCATCCTCGGGGCCGCGAGGTCGAAAACCCTCCGACCTGGGGTGGAATCCGCGCCGATCTTCTGGTGAGGGTCGCCCCCCATCCGGGCTCAGGGTGACCCCTGACCGCTCGGCGGCGCCGACGTTAGGGCCTCACCTGGCGTGATGGTCAACACATCAGCCCCGCCGCTGGTCACGGTAGGTGACACGCGCCACCTCACCGGCCCGGACGGACCAGACCCGTCTCGTACGCGAGCACGACCGCCTGGACCCGGTCGCGCAACCGTAGCTTCGTCAGCACATGCCCGACATGGGTTTTCACAGTGGTCTCGCTGACCGACAGCACCCGGGCGATCTCCGCGTTGGACAGACCGCGCGCCATGTGGACGAGCACCTCCCGCTCCCGGTCGGTCAGCGGGTCCAGCGCCCGCGCCGGCGCGGCCGCCGGGTCGGGCAGCAGTTCGGCGAAGCGGTCCAGCAGCCGGCGCAGGATGCGCGGCGACATCACCGCGTCCCCGGCTGCGACCGTACGGATCGCGGCGACCAGGTCCTCGGCCGGCACGTCCTTGGTCAGAAAGCCGCTGGCCCCGGCCCGCAGCGATCCGACGACGTGTTCGTCATGCTCGAACGTGGTGAGCACGAGCACCCGCACCGGCAGCCGGGCGGACACGATCGCGCGCGTCGCGGCCACCCCGTCCATCCGCGGCATCCGGATGTCCATCAGCACCACGTCGGGCAGCAGTCGCCGGGCCAGCTCCACCGCCTCCGCGCCGTCGCCGGCCTCACCCACCACGTCCAGGTCGTCCTCCGCGCCCAGCACCATCCGGAATCCGGTACGCAGCAGCGGCTGGTCGTCGGCGAGCAGGACCCGCACCGGCCGGGACACGGCGCCGTCGGTCATGCGTCCCCCTCCTCGTCCGGGCGGCGGTCCGGCCGGGACCGGTCGGCGCCGGCACGCGCCCGCGATCCGCCCAGCGTGCAACCGGGCCGCGTCAACCACCGTAGAGGGCGCCGGCCGCCCGGTCGCCGGTCAGGCCGCCCCGATCCCGCAGGTTGGCCGGGCTCCGCGCGTCCGGCCCGCGCGAGATCGCGGGCTCTGTGTGCCGGGTCCGCGCGGGATCGTGGGCGGTCTGTGCGTCGGGTCCGGGCGGGGTCGCGGGCTCTGTGTGCCGGGTCCGCGTGGGACGTGGGCGGTCTGTGTGCCGGGCCTGCGCTGGAGCGCGGGCGCCCACGGTGGCCCGGCGCCGCAGGCGTCCGAGGGTGACCCGGAACCCGATTTGCCGCGCGGCGACCTGGCGCCGGACTCGCCGGCTCGGGGAGCGCTACGCGCCCGCTCGGCGAGCCCGTCCCGGCTGGTGGTGCACGCCCGCACGCATGATCGACTCCACCTCGCCGAGGTGGCTGCACCCACCTCCATCCACCCCGCCACCTCCCCGATGTGGCTCGCGTGCCTGGTCCCACTGACGGTGATCGACACGTGTTCGGGGAAGGTGCGGCATCGTGCACCCGTTGACCCCGCCACCTCGCCGAAGTGGTCCGCGTGCCTGGTCATCACTGACCGTGATCCACACGTGTTCGGGGAAGTTGCGGCATCCCACCCCCGTCGACCCCGCCACCTCCCCGATGTGGCTCGCGTGCCTGGTCCCACTGACGGTGATCGACACCTGTTCGGGGAAGTTGCGGCATCGTGCACCCGTTGACCCCGCCACCTCGCCGAAGTGGTCCGCGTGCCCGGTCATCACTGATCGTGATCCACACGTGTTCGGGGAAGTTGCGGCATCGTGCACCCGTTGACCCCGCCACCTCGCCGATGTGGCTCGCGTGCCTGGTCGCCACTGACGGTGATCGACATCTGTTCGGGGAAGTTGCGGCATCCTGCGCCCGTCGACCCCGCCACCTCCCCGATGTGGCTCGCGTGCCTGGTCCCACTCACGGTGATCGACACCTGTTGGGGGAAGTTGCGGCATCCTGCGCCCGTCGACCCCGCCACCTCCCCGAAGTGGCCCGCGCGCCCCCAGCGGCGGGAAGCGCGCGGTCAGGCGGGGAGTGGTTACCCAGCCGCAGGAGCCCTGCCGGTCGAACGCGGAGGCGGCGGCCACGGCGTGCCGGTGTGGATCAGCCTCAGGACCGTGACCGGGCCCGGCCCGTACCCCCGGTACGGCTCGCAGTGCTGGGCGAACGCCAATGCCAACCGCGGTCCCGGGGCGGACCCGGCGCGCAGAGCATCGTGGGAGTGGACCGACGACACCGAGATGGCCTGCTCCATGGTGGCGAGCAGGCCGCCGCCGGACGCATCGACCGGGACGTCGGTCACGCTCCGCCCGCCGAGCCGCGCGGGATCGCGGGCGCTCTGCGCACCGGCCGCGCAGCATCTCCCGCCGGTCCGGGGCCGCCTTGCCAGGTGTCGGCCGGGCCCCTCCGGCGGGAGCGGAGGCTACTCGTCGGCGCCGGGCGCCACCGGGCGGGAGCGGGCGTCCACCAGCGGGTCGGGCGCGGCGGCGGCCACCGGGAACGGCGGCGGCGTGCCGCCGTAGCTCGGGCAGAGCGCCTGGTGGCTGCACCAGTCGCACAGGCGGCTGGGCCGGGGACGGAAGTCCTGTCGGGCGGTGGCCTGCTCGATTGCCCGCCACAGCGCCACCACCGTGCGCTCGAAGCGCACCAGCTCGTCGGCGTCGGGCGCGTAGTCGCAGACCTCGGCGTCCTTGAGGTAGAGCAGGCGCAGCACCCGCGGCACCACGCCCCGGGTGCGCCACAGCACCAGGGCGTAGAACTTGAGCTGGAACAGCGCCCGCGCCTCGAACGCCTCGCGCGGCGCGCCGCCGGTCTTGTAGTCGACCACCCGCAGCGCGCCGTCGGGCGCGACGTCGAGCCGGTCGAGGTAGCCCCGGATGAGCAGCTCGTCGTCGACCACCGCGGAGATCAGCGCCTCGCGCTCGGCCGGCTCCAGCCGGCGCGGGTCCTCCACCGCGAAGTAGCCGTCGAGCAGCGCCGTCGCCGACCGGAGGAACTCCTGCGGACCGGCGGTGTCGCCGTCGGCGAACAGCGAGGCCAGCTCCGGCTCCTCGGTGACCAGGCGGTCCCACTGCGGCGCGACCAGCTCACCCGCCGACTCCGGGGTGCGCGCCGACGCCGGCAGGTCGAACAGCCGCTCCAGCACGGCGTGCACGAGCGTGCCCCGGGCCTGCTCGACAGTCGGGCGCTCGGGCAGCCGGTCGATGCTGCGGAACCGGTAGAGCAGCGGGCAGGTCTTGAAGTCGGCCGCCCGGGACGGTGACAGCGACGCCCGCACCGTGACCGGCGCCGGTGCCGCCGTCTGGTCGCCGTGGCTGTCGATCATCGGTTCCGCCGTCATGCCCGGAAGGTTAGGCCACGCCTGTGACACCGCCGCCGTCGCCGCACCGAAGCATGATCGGAACCCCCTCTCAGCGACCCCGGCGGTCCGCCGCGCGCTCTCACGTAGCATCGGGCCGGTGCAGCAGCGGAGCCGAGGACCCCGCCGGCCGGGGCTCAGCCTCGGCCGGGTGCTCGGGGTGCCGCTGCGCGTCGACGCCTCGATGCTGCTGCTCACCGTCGTCGTCACAGTGCTGTACGCGGCGCTGGCCCGCCGCCAGCTCGACCTCGGCCCGCTCGGCGGCTACCTGGTCGGGCTCGGCTTCGTGATCTCGCTGCTCGGCTCGGTGCTGCTGCACGAACTGGGGCACGCCCTGACCGCCCGCCGGTACGGCATCGGTGTGCGCGGGATCACGCTGGAACTGCTCGGCGGGTACACCGAGATGGACCGCGACGCCCCCAGCCCTCGAACAGAGCTGCTGATCTCCCTGGCCGGCCCGGCCGTCTCCGCCGTGCTCGGCGCCGGCGCGGTCGCGGCGACCCTCGCGCTGCCCGCCGGCACGCTCGGCCACCAGCTCGCCTTCCAGCTCGCGGTCAGCAACGTCGTGGTGGCGATCTTCAACAGCCTGCCCGGCCTGCCGCTGGACGGTGGGCGGGCGCTGCGCGCCGCGGTGTGGGCGCTCACCCGCGACCGGCACCGCGGCACCGAGGTGGCCGGCTGGGTCGGCCGGGCCGTCGCGCTGGGCACGCTGGCGCTTGTCGTGGTGCTCACCATGCGCCGGGCGCTGGCCCCGCTGGCCCTGCCGCTGCTGCTGCTCGTCGCGCTGACGCTGTGGCGCGGCGCCGGCCAGTCGATCCGGATGGCGCGCATCGGCCGCCGGCTGCACCTGGTCGACCTGGCCCGGCTGGCCCGCCCGCTGCTGCCGGTGCCCACCGGCACGCCGCTGGCCGAGGCCCAGCGCCGCCGCGCCGAGGCGGCCACCCCGGACGCCGCGCTCGGCGTCGTCGACTCCGCCGGCCGTACCGTCGCCCTGGTCGACCCGGCCCGCGCCGCCGCCGTACCCCCGGAGCGGCGGCCGTGGCTCGCGGTGGACGAGGTGGCCCGCGACCTGTCCGCCGTGCCGGCCCTGCCGGTCGGCGCGGACGGTGAGCGGGTCCTGGAGACCGTGCGCACCCACCCGGGCGCGCAGTACGTCGTGACGGCAGGCGAAGATGTGGTCGGCGTGCTGCACATCGCGGATCTCGCCCAGCTCCTGGAACCCAAACGGAAGACGAACACGTGACCGTAGAGATCTCCACCGTCCCGGCGTTGCCCCCGGTCCACCGCGGGCCGTTCCGGCCGGGCGACCGGGTCCAGCTGACCGACCCGAAGGGCCGGATGCACACCGTGACGCTGGAGCCCGGCAAGGAGTTCCACACCCACCGGGGGATCCTCAAGCACGACACCCTGATCGGCCTGCCCGACGGCAGCGTGGTCACCACCGCCGGCGGGGGCACCGCGTTCCTGGCGCTGCGGCCGCTGCTGTCGGACTACGTGCTCTCCATGCCGCGCGGCGCCCAGGTGATCTACCCGAAGGACTCGGCGCAGATCGTCGCCATGGGCGACATCTTCCCCGGCGCCAAGGTGCTGGAGGCCGGCGCCGGGTCCGGCGCGCTGTCCTGCTCGCTGCTGCGGGCCGTCGGCACCGAGGGCGAGCTGCACTCCTTCGAGCTGCGCGACGACTTCGCCCAGATCGCCCGCCGCAACGTGGAGGCGTTCTTCAACGGCCCGCACCCGGCCTGGAACCTGCACGTCGGCGACGTCGCCGACTGCGCCGAGACCGGCTTCGACCGGATCATCCTGGACATGCTGACCCCGTGGGAGATGCTCGACATGGTCGAGCGGGCGCTGGTGCCCGGCGGCGTGCTGATCGGCTACGTGGCCACCACGCCGCAGCTGTCCGAGCTGGTCGAGGCGCTGCGCGAGCGTGGCGGCTGGACCGAGCCGCGCGCCTGGGAGTCGCTGGTGCGCGACTGGCACGCCGAAGGGCTGGCGGTCCGCCCGGACCACCGGATGATCGCCCACACCGCGTTCCTGGTCTCCGCCCGCAAGCTCGCCCCCGGGGTCACCGCGCCGCCGCGCCGCCGCAAGCCCAGCAAGGGCGCCGAGGCGTACGCGCAGCGCCGCGACGCCCTGCGCGCCGCCGCGGCCGCCCGCGCCGCGCAGGAGCCGGAGCAGTCCTGACCCCCGACGCGCGGGAGCGCGCGTACGGGCGGATCATGTGTGCCGGTGGGGACGACACCTGAGCGGGTGGAGACGGTGGCATGAGCGAGCGGATCGGGGCGCGCGTCGGGCGGCGCGCCCGTGCCGGTGATCTGGACCGGTGGCAGCACGGCGGCGTAACCCGGTGGGAGGCGGCGTGAGCAACCCCGGCTACGGCAACGGTGACCTGCCCGCGGTCTTCCCGGACTGGTCGCCCTACACCGACCTGGAGTCGGCCGCCCGCGCGTACCTGCGCGACCCGGACATCGCGCTGGAGGCGCTCGACGGCGTGCTGCGCGGCGCGTCCGTGCTCGGCTTCACGCTGGAACGGTTCGTCAACGAGGTGAACGGCGTGTGGCAGGAGGTAGTCGTCTGCGACGGCAGCCGGTTGGTGCTCTGGCACGGCGAGGACGTGCCGCCGGGGGAGGGGCCGCCCGGCGCGATGACCTCGTCGCTGCGGGTGGTGCCGCTGTCCACCGTCACCGAGGTCGGCTGCCGGCGGCGGCTCATGCGGGCCGACAACGGCACCGTACGGGTCGACAGCATCGACGTGTACCTGCTGCTCAGCTCGCTGGACGAGGCGCCGCCCAGCGACGAGGTGGCGGGCGCTCCCCGGCACGACGCGCTGCGCTTCGGCAAGACCCTCGACGACGGCGGGGCGGGGCAGATCGCCCGGCTGGAGGAGTTCGCCCGGCTGGTCGCCTCGGTGGTCGGCCGGCCCCTGCTCTGAGGCGGACGAACGACGGGCCGGGGACGTGTGGTCCCCGGCCCGTCGTGCATCTGTCTGCGCTCAGTCCTCGGCCTCCGGGCCGGCCACCTCGACGCCGTCGCTGCCGCGCACCACGTGGATGCACTCGCCCGGGCACTCCTTCGCCGAGTCGATCACCTCGAGGCGCAGGTGCTCCGGCACGTCCACCCGGGCGCCCGGGGCCTGCCGCAGCTCGCCGTCGGGGCCCTTGACGTACGCCAGGCCGTCGACGTCGAACTCGAAGACCTCCGGCGCGTACTGCACGCAGAGCCCGTCACCGGTGCAGAGGTCCTGGTCGACCCAGACCTGCAACTGGTCGGTCGCGACGTCGGTCACGAAGCACCCCCCATGTTCTCCCGTCCCACGCTCCGACGGTACCCGAACGCCCGTACCCACCCCGCGACCAGCCCTTCGCGATCAAGCTTCGGTGACGAGCGCGTTGCTGTGGACCGAATCGGGCTCATAGCGGCTAGTGTTAGGTCAGAACGTTCAAGCCCCCCGGGGAGGTGGGACGTGGCACGCAGCGACGACGCGGACTCGCGCGCCGCACGGTGGGAAAAGGAAGCCCACGATCTCTCCACGCAGGTCGCGTTCCTGCAAGAGGAACTCGCTCTGGTGCGGCGCAAGTTGACCGAAAGCCCCCGACACGTCAGGCAGCTCGAAGAGCGGCTGGCGGCCACCCAGGCCCAGTTGGCGCGGCTGACCGAGAACAACGAACGGCTCGTGAGCACCCTCAAGGAGGCTCGCGCGCAGATCGTGACGCTCAAGGAGGAGATCGACCGGCTCGCCCAGCCACCGAGTGGCTACGGCGTCTTCCTGGCCAAGCACGACGACGGCACGGTGGACGTGTTCACCGGCGGGCGCAAGCTCCGGGTGGCCGTCTCGCCCTCGCTGGAGGTCGACGAGCTGCGCCGTGGCCAGGAGGTCCTGCTCAACGACGCGCTCAACATCGTCGACGCGTTCGGCTACGAGCGGGTCGGCGAGGTCGTGATGCTCAAGGAGATCCTGGCGGGCCCGGACGGCGCGCCGGGTGACCGGGCGCTCGTGGTCTCGCACTCCGACGAGGAGCGGATCGTGCACCTCGCCGAGACGCTGATCGGCAGCGCGATCCGGGCCGGCGACTCGCTCATGATCGAGCCCCGCTCGGCGTACGCCTACGAGCGGATCCCGAAGAGCGAGGTCGAGGAACTGGTCCTGGAGGAGGTGCCCGACGTCAACTACGAGGACATCGGTGGCCTCCAGGCGCAGATCGAGCAGATCCGCGACGCGGTGGAGCTGCCCTTCCTGCACTCCGACCTGTTCCGCGAGCACCAGCTCCGGCCGCCGAAGGGCATCCTGCTCTACGGCCCGCCCGGCTGCGGCAAGACGCTGATCGCCAAGGCGGTGGCCAACTCGCTGGCCAAGAAGATCGCCGAGCGGGAGGGCAAGGACCGGCACACCAGCTTCTTCCTCAACATCAAGGGCCCCGAGCTGCTCAACAAGTACGTCGGCGAGACCGAGCGGCACATCCGGCTGATCTTCCAGCGGGCACGGGAGAAGGCCGGCGAGGGCACTCCGGTGATCGTGTTCTTCGACGAGATGGACTCCGTGTTCCGCACCCGCGGCTCCGGCGTCTCCTCGGACGTGGAGAACACCATCGTCCCGCAGCTGCTCAGCGAGATCGACGGCGTGGAGGGCCTGGAGAACGTCATCGTCATCGGCGCCTCCAACCGGGAGGACATGATCGACCCGGCGATCCTGCGCCCGGGCCGGCTCGACGTGAAGATCAAGATCGAGCGTCCGGACGCCGAGGCGGCCAAGGATATCTTCTCCAAGTACATCCTCGCCGGCCTGCCGCTGCACGCCGACGACCTGGCCGAACACGGCAGCGACGCCCAGGCCACCGTCGCGGCGATGATCGACGCGGTGGTCCTGCGGATGTACTCCGAGACCGAGGAGAACCGCTTCCTCGAGGTCACCTACGCCAACGGCGACAAGGAAGTCCTCTACTTCAAGGACTTCAACTCCGGCGCGATGATCCAGAACATCGTCGACCGGGGCAAGAAGATGGCCATCAAGGAGTTCCTCACCTCCGGCCGCAAGGGGCTGCGCCTGCAGCACCTGCTCGACGCCTGCGTCGACGAGTTCCGGGAGAACGAGGACCTGCCCAACACCACCAACCCCGACGACTGGGCCCGCATCTCCGGCAAGAAGGGCGAGCGGATCGTCTACATCCGCACGCTCGTCTCCGGCGGCAAGGGCGCCGAGGCCGGACGGTCCATCGAGACCGCCAGCAACACCGGTCAGTACCTGTAGTCCGAACCTCCGACGAAGGCCCGTGGCGTACGCGCCACGGGCCTTCGCGCGTACCCGGGTGGGCCGCCACACCGGACCGGCACGTCCGCCGCGCCCCCTCGGCGCGTCACGCCGACTACGCTCGACGTGACGGGGACCGGGACGGCGAGCGGAGCGGGCAGGTCGATGAGCGTCAGAAGGATCATGGGCACCGAGGTCGAATACGGCATCTCCGTGCCCGGCCAGGCTGGAGCCAACCCGATGGTCACCTCCTCGCAGGTGGTGAACGCCTACGGGGCGCGGCCGGAACTCAACCGGGGCGGCCGGGCCCGCTGGGACTACGAGGAGGAGTCGCCGCTGCGTGACGCCCGCGGGTTCACCTACTCCGGCGCGGCGTACGACCCGGCCGAGGCGCTCGCCGACGAGGACCTCGGCCTCGCCAACGTCATACTCACCAACGGCGCGCGGCTCTACGTCGACCACGCTCACCCCGAGTACTCCACGCCCGAGGTGACCAATCCGCTGGACGTGGTCCGGTGGGACAAGGCGGGGGAGCGGGTGATGGCCGAGGCGGCCCGGCGGGCCGCGACCATCCCGGGCACCCAGCCGATCCACCTGTACAAGAACAACACCGACAACAAGGGCGCCAGCTACGGCGCGCACGAGAACTACCTGATGCGCCGGCAGACGCCGTTCGCCGACATCGTGGCGTACCTGACGCCGTTCTTCGTCACCCGGCAGATCGTCTGCGGCGCCGGGCGGGTCGGCATCGGCCAGGACGGCGGCCAGAGCGGCTTCCAGATCTCCCAGCGGGCCGACTTCTTCGAGGTCGAGGTGGGGCTGGAGACGACGCTCAAGCGGCCCATCATCAACACCCGCGACGAGCCGCACGCCGACGCCGACAAGTACCGGCGGCTGCACGTCATCATCGGCGACGCCAACCTCTCCGAGATCTCCACGTTCCTCAAGGTCGGCACGACCTCGCTGATCCTCACCATGATCGAGGAGAAGGCGCTCGGCGCGGACCTGGGCATCGCCGACCCGGTGGGGGAGCTGCGCGCGGTGAGTCACGACCCGTCGCTGAAGCACCTGATGCGGATGCGCGACGGCCGCAAGCTCACCGCGCTGGACGTGCAGTGGGCGTACCTGGAGCGGGTCAGCTCCTTCGTGGACGACCGCTACGGCCAGGACGTGGACGCGCAGACTGCCGACGTGCTGCGCCGCTGGGAGAGCGTGCTGGACCGGCTCGGCCGGGACGCGTTCGAGTGCGCCGACGAGCTGGACTGGGTGGCGAAGCTGCGGGTGCTGGAGGGCTACCGGGAGCGGGAGAAGCTCGGCTGGGGCTCGCACAAGCTGCAACTGGTCGACCTGCAGTATTCCGACGTGCGGCCGGAGAAGGGCCTGTACCACCGCCTGGTGCAGCGTGGCTCGATGAAGACGCTGCTCAGCGACGAGCAGACCCGCACCGCGATGACCGAGCCGCCGGAGGACACCCGGGCCTACTTCCGGGGCCGCTGCCTGGCGCAGTACGCCTCCGAGGTGGTCGCCGCGAGCTGGGACTCGGTCATCTTCGACGTGGGCCGGGAGTCGCTGGTCCGGGTGCCGATGATGGAACCCGAGCGGGGCACCCGGGCGCACGTCGGCGAGCTGTTCGACCGCTGCGAGAGCGCCAAGGACCTGCTGGAGACGCTCACCGGCGGCTGACCCGGATGCCGGAAGGCCCGCCGGGCGCCGGAACCGGGTGCGCGACGGGCTTTTCGTCGCTCCCGCGAGGTAAGTTGATCGCAGGCGATCGTGGAGGAGGCACCACCATGGCGACCCAAGAGGGTGGGCAGACCCAGTCCGGCAAGTCCCGCGAGGAGGTCGACGAGGTCACCGCGGAGGCGAACCCCGAGGTGGCCGAGCGGCACGCCGAGATCACCGAGGACGTGGACGACCTGCTCGACGAGATCGACTCCGTCCTGGAGGAGAACGCAGAGGAATTTGTGAGGGGATATGTACAGAAGGGGGGTCAATGAGGCTTATGTCCGATTTGCCGAAGGCGTCGGACAAGCTTTGCCCCCAGTGCCGCCGGTCGCTGCCGGCGTCGGCGTTCCACCGTAATCGCCGTCGTCCGGACGGACTGGCGTTCTACTGCAAGACGTGTGCCGCTGCCCGCTCGGAGGCGAGCCGCCGCAGACGCGGGATCGCCCCGCAGCGAAGGGCAGCGGTGCCGGTCGCGGACGGCCTCAAGTGGTGCCCCGACTGCGAGCAGATCAAGCCCGTCGAAGACTTCCCGCGAACGACCAACGCCAGCGGCCGGCACAGCTACTGCAAGCCGTGCCATGTGGCCCGCGGCAACGAGTCCAAGCAGCGGCTCTACGGCGGCAATCGCGAGTACCACCTGCGTCGCCGCTACGGGGTCGGGGAGAAGGAGTTCCAGGAGCTCCTGGCCGAGCAGGGCGGCGTGTGCGCGATCTGCCGGCGCCCCGATCCGGAACATCTGGACCACGATCATCGCACCGGATGGGTGCGCGGGATACTCTGCTTCAACTGCAACGGTGGTCTTGGCCAGTTCAAGGACAACGCCGACGTCCTGGCCAGGGCGATCACGTACCTGAGAGGAACCACGTGGCAGCGGGTTTTGATCCATCCGGGCGTCTTCCAGATGTGTTCACCAACGCGGGGACGTCCTCCTTCACAGCGTTCCTGAGCAAGGTGGCCCCCGAGATGCTGCCCGGCCGTCGGCCGCTGCCGCCCGGCATGGCCGCCGACATGGCGCCGCACGCGACCACCATCGTGGCCATCTCGGCCGCCGGTGGCGTGGTCATGGCCGGCGACCGGCGCGCCACGATGGGCAACCTGATTGCCCAGCGCGACATCGAGAAGGTGCACCCGGCCGACGCGTACTCGCTGGTCGGCATCGCGGGCACCGCCGGCATCGGCATCGAGCTGATGCGACTGTTCCAGGTGGAGCTGGAGCACTACGAGAAGATCGAGGGCGCGATGCTCTCGCTCGACGGCAAGGCCAACCGGCTCGCCTCGATGATCCGCGGCAACCTGGGCGCGGCCATGCAGGGCCTGGCCGTGGTTCCGCTGTTCGCCGGCTTCGACCTGGCCGCGAGCGACCCGGCGCGGGCCGGGCGGATCTTCAGCTTCGACGTGACCGGCGGCCCGTACGAGGAGACCGGCTACGACGCGATCGGCTCCGGCTCGCTGTTCGCCAAGTCCGCGCTGAAGAAGCGGTTCCGGACCGGCCTGTCGGTCGAGGACGCGACGCGGCTGGCGGTCGAGGCGCTCTACGACGCGGCGGACGACGACACCGCCACCGGCGGCCCGGACCTGACCCGGCGGATCTACCCGGTCGTGATGACCGCTACCGCCGAGGGCACCCACCGGCTCACCGACGCCGAGACGGCGGCGATCGCGGAGAGTGTGGTGGCCGGCCGGATGGAGAACCCCGGCGGCTGATCCCGCTTCCCGTCCACCGACTCAGCAGTCCCGCACCATCAGGTCCGAAGGAGAACCGCCGCCGTGGCCATGCAGTTCTACGCCTCGCCCGAGCAGATCATGCGCGACCGCTCCGAGCTGGCCCGCAAGGGCATCGCCCGGGGCCGTAGCGCGGTGGTCCTGAGCTACGCCGGCGGGGTGCTCTTCGTCGCCGAGAACCTGTCCAGCACGCTGCACAAGGTCAGCGAGATCTACGACCGGATCGGCTTCGCCGCCGTCGGCCGGTACAACGAGTTCGAGAACCTGCGCCGCGCGGGCGTGCGGATGGCCGACCTCAACGGCCTGAGCTACGACCGGCGGGACGTGAACGGCCTGGCGCTCGCGAACGCGTACGCGCAGACGCTCGGCGCGATCTTCACCGAGCAGTCGAAGCCGTTCGAGGTGGAGATCTGCGTGGCCGAGGTGGGCGCCACGCCCGAGGACGACTCCCTCTACCGGGTGACCTACGACGGCTCGGTGAACGACGAGCCGGGCCGGATGGCGATGGGTGGTCAGGCCGAGGCGATCAGCGGCGTGCTGAAGAACGAGCACCGGCCGGAGATGTCGCTGTCCGAGGCGGTCCGCGCCGCGGTGAAGGCGCTGGGAAGCGTCGGTGGCGAGGGCGGCGCGGCGCGGAGCATCGCCGCGCACCAGCTGGAGGTGGCGGTCCTGGACCGGGGCCGGGTGGGGCGGACGTTCCGGCGGGTCACCGGCGCGGCGCTGACCGCGCTGCTGGAGGGCGACGCGGAGGCCGACACCGCGCCGGCGCCGGGCCGGGCGAAGACGCCGACGGTGCCGACGGAGGAGGCGAAGAAGCCGACCACGTCGGCCGGCTCCGCCGACCTGGAGGGCAACGCGGAGGACAAGCCCGCCGAGTGACACCTGCGCACGGACCCCGCCACCGCCCGCGCGGTGGCGGGGTCTTTTCGCGTACGGATGCCGCCGGCTGGACGATCCGCCGGGGGAGATCGCAAGCGGCGAGCGTCGGCGCTGCCCATCGAGGGCTCCGGGCGGCTAATGTCTCATCATGGAGCGGCGAATCTTCGGCCTCGAGACCGAGTACGGCGTCACCTGCACCTATCGCGGGCAGCGCCGACTGTCCCCCGACGAGGTCGCGCGGTACCTGTTCCGGCGGGTGGTGTCGTGGGGCCGGTCGAGCAACGTGTTCCTGCGCAACGGCGCCCGCCTCTATCTGGACGTGGGCTCGCACCCGGAGTACGCGACTCCGGAGTGCGACTCGGTGACCGACCTGGTGGCACACGACCGGGCCGGCGAGCGGATCCTGGAAGGGCTGCTCGTCGACGCGGAGAAGCGGCTGCACGACGAGGGCATCGCGGGTGAGATCTACCTGTTCAAGAACAACACCGACTCGGCCGGCAACTCGTACGGCTGCCACGAGAACTACCTGGTGTCGCGGCACGGCGAGTTCGGCCGGCTGGCCGACGTGCTCATCCCGTTCCTGGTCACCCGGCAGTTGATCTGCGGCGCGGGCAAGGTGCTGCAGACGCCGCGCGGCGCGGTCTACTGCCTGTCGCAGCGGGCCGAGCACATCTGGGAGGGCGTCTCCTCGGCGACCACCCGCAGCCGGCCGATCATCAACACCCGGGACGAGCCGCACGCGGACGCGGAGCGGTACCGGCGGCTGCACGTGATCGTCGGCGACTCGAACATGAACGAGGTCACCACGCTGCTGAAGGTCGGCACTGCCGACATCGTGCTGCGGATGATCGAGGCGGGCGTGGTGATGCGGGACCTCACGCTGGAGAACCCGATCCGGGCGATCCGCGAGGTGTCGCACGACATCACCGGCCGGCGCAAGGTGCGGCTGGCCGCCGGCAAGGAGGTCTCGGCGCTGGAGATCCAGCAGGAATACCTGGCCAAGGCGACGGAGTTCGTGGAGCGCCGGGGCGGTGACCAGACCGCGAAGCGGGTGGTCGACCTGTGGGGGCGGGTGCTGCGCGCGGTCGAGACCGGCGATCTGGACCCGGTGGCCCGGGAGATCGACTGGGTCACGAAGCTGAAGCTGATCGAGCGCTACCAGCGCAAGCACGACCTGCCGCTGTCGCACCCGCGGGTGGCGCAGATGGATCTGGCCTACCACGACCTGCGGCGCGGGCGTGGCCTGTACGGGCTGCTGGAGCGTCGCCGCGAGGTGGACCGGGTGGCCACGGATCCGGAGATCTTCGAGGCGAAGGAGACGCCGCCGCAGACGACCCGGGCGCGGCTGCGCGGGGAGTTCATCCGGCACGCCCAGGAGAAGCGGCGCGACTTCACGGTGGACTGGGTGCACCTGAAGCTGAACGATCAGGCGCAGCGCACGGTGCTGTGCAAGGACCCGTTCCGGGCGTACGACGAGCGGGTGGAGCGCCTGATCGCGAGCATGTGATCGCCACGGGCGGCCGGTGCCCGGCACCGGCCGCCCGCCCACGGGTACTCTGGCGTCGCGATGAACACTTCCGAACCCGCCGGTCGCCCCGGCCGTGAGACGCCCTCCGGCCGTGACGGCGCCGAGAAGCTCAACTGGATCGATCGCCGCCGGGAGAAGATCCGCGCCGAGATCGAGCGCAACCGGCGCGGCGACCACAAGGTCCCGACGTGGGTGCTGGCGGCGGCGCTGGTGCTGATCGTCGGCGGCTGGCTGGCGTTGGTCCTGCTGCTCGGCTGAGTTCCGGGCGGCTCAGTTGTACGGCATCCGGGGGAACCAGCCGAAGCCGAACATGGCCGGCACCCGGATGTCCCAGTAGATGACTGTGAAGACGCCGAGCGCGACGAGCAGCGCTCCGGTGACGGCGGCGGCGCGGCGGGGGTCGGCCATCCAGGCGAGGAAGCGTCCCCGGCTGATCGCCACGGCGAGGGCGAAGACGGCCGTGACGAGCACGATGTTTCCGAGGGACTGCAGCGTGAACGCGAGCGCCCCGTAGAGGGGGTTGCCGGTGTCGACGGCCCAGTGGAACAGCTTGTTGAACATCGGGTAGGGGCGGCCGACGAGGAACCCGCCGACGAGCGCGCCGATGGTGATCACCCGGGCGACGGGCCGGTGCGCGAAGACGTCCGGCACGAGCTTGAGGGCGGCGAGCCCGAGGTAGGTGAGGGCGAGTCCGATGACGCCGAAGACGACCGAGGACTGGATGAGGCGTACCGGGACGCCGCCGACGGCCTCGGTGGACAGTTGGGGCAGCCGGTCGCCGAGCAGGACGCCGATGATGCCGTAGGCGGCCGAGACGACGACCATGCCGAGGGCGAGCCAGCCGACCGGGCGCAGCAGGGCGCGCAGCGCGGACCGGGTGCCGCCGGCGGGGTCGGCGCCGGAGACCTGGCTCATCGGCCCGACCGAGGCCGCCACCGCGATGTTGCAGGCGGTGAAGGTGCCGGCGAAGCCGGAGACGAAGGCGAAGAGCAGTCCGGCGACGGTGCCGGTGATGGCGGTCTCCTTGGCGTCGTGGCCGAGCACGGTGTTCGCGACGTTGTCGCCGATGACCTTGTCGACGAGCTCGAAGGACCACAGGACGGCCAGCAGCACGCCGGCTGCCGCGCTGATCAGGGCGAGTCGGAGGGGATGCGGCGGGCGGTGGGTGGAGATCCCGGCGTCGGGGGTCGCGTTCGGGAGCTGTCGCAGTGCCATGGGGGTCGCCTCCTAAACGGCGGCCAGCCGCGTTTCCCGCGCGGCTGCCTGGCGCGGACGGCGGTGACGGGGTGGCCGGAGTCGATTTCCCGGACAGTATGGGGAGGCCGCGTGGGGCGCTGGTTCTTCGATCATGCTGACCTGTCGCCGGCTTCTGGCCGGGGCGCGGGGAGGACGGCACTCTGGACGGCGGGCCGCCGGCGTGACCGGGCCGGCACGGACAGGGGAGCGTGACGTCATCGCACACATCGATCTCGGGCTGGACGAGAAGGCATATCCGGGCATCCAGGGGCCGTTGCGGTTCCGTCCGGAGACGGCGAGGCCGCTGGGCGAGCTGGCGGAGGTGTTGTTGCGGGCTCCGCATCCCACCTTGTCGCCGGGGGAGCGGGAGCTGATCGCGGCGTACGTCTCCGGCCTCAACGACTGCGACTTCTGCTGTTCGTCGCACGCGGCGTTCGCCGCCGCGCAGCTGCCCACGGGGATGGAGTTCGTCGACCAGGTGCGCGCGGACGTGGCGACCGCGCCGGTCGACGCGAAGCTGCGGGCCCTGCTGCACGTCGCCGCCGCGGTCCGGCGCAGCGGCCGGGAGGTCACCACCGAGCTGGTCGAGGCGGCCCGCGCGGAGGGCGCCACGGACCTGGAGATCCACGACACGGTGCTGATCGCGGCGGCGTTCTGCATGTTCAACCGCTACGTCGACGGGCTGGGCACGTGGACGCCGCAGGATCCCGAGGCGTACGCGCGGGCCGCCGACCACCTGGTGGCGAACGGCTACCTGGCGATCTGAGGGCGGCGGCTCAGCCGAGCAGGCGGGCCGCGTGGCGCCCGGCGGCCGCCGCGGCCAGGAAGTAGGCGTGGTCGGCGTCCAGGCCGCGGCCCATCGTGGACAGGCCGACCGGGCTGGCCCGCAGCGCCGCGTCGAGGCCGTCGGCGGGCACTGTGACGATGGTGTGCCGGCCGGCCAGCGGCGCCAGCGCCGCGGCGACCTCCGCCGCCAGGGCGGGGTCGAGGCCGTCCGGCACGACCAGCTCCGCGGGGGCCAGCGCGACCCGGCCGTACGCGGTGAGGCTGTGGTGGGAGACGCCCCGGTGCCGGGGCCGGGCGTCGGCGTCGGAGATGCGCAGCGAGCCGACCGGGCGTCCGCCGAGCGTGGCGACGGCGTTGACCGCCTCGCCGACGGCGACGCCGGAGAAGCCCCAGCGGGTGCCGGTGCCGAGGTTGCCGGGGCCCTGGGCGACGATCGTCAGGTCCGCGCCGAGCACGTGCCGGGCGGCGAGCAGGCCGCTGTGCAGCGTGCTGGCCTCCAGGTCGCCGCCGAACGCCTGGCCCACGCTGACCGTGCCCACGAGGTGCCCGGACAGGCCGGCCAGGGTGCGGGAGAACCAGGCGGGCAGCGCCCCGCCGTCGGTGAGCACGTACGCGACCCGGGCGCCGGGGGCGTCGGCGCGTACGCCGGCCAGGATCGCCGGCAGCGCGGAGTGCAGGTCGGCGGTGACCACCGGCATGCCGTCGACCGAGTCGGCGGCGGCCAGCGTGTCGTGGTGCGGCGACGCCTCCTCGTCCACGCCCAGCAGGATCGGTTGCAGCGGGGTGTAGCGGGCCTTGACCAGGTGCCCGGCGTCGCGGCTGTCGCCGGCCTGCGGCGGGTCGGCGGGCAGCCGGTCGGGCAGCGCCACGACCAGGGCGTAGCCGCCGGTGCCGAGGCCCATCAGCAGCGCTCCGGCGTTGAGCAGCACCCGGTCGCCGGGCTCCGGCTCGCCGACCAGCGCCGGGTACGCCAGGGCGCGCATCCGGGCGCCGTCGGGCAGGTCGACGTCGAGTTCGACGGCGCCGGTCCACCGTCGCCGTACCGCCGTGACCGTGCCGGACCGCCATCGCACCATGCGGTGCACGCTATCGGCCGCCGCCGGAACGCCCCCCGGGCGGGTCAGGGGTTGTCGCCGTCGAGCGGGCGGCCCGTCTCGTCCTGGGTGGTGCGGGCGGGCCGGCCGGCCGTGCGGGAGCGGGTGGGGTCGAGGAACACGTACGCGATCTCCGGGAAATGCCCGGTGAGGCGGCGTTCGGCCTCGTCGGCGGCGGCTTCGATGTCGGCGCCGGTGGCGTCGTCGCGGAAGTCGACCTTGGCGGCGACGAGGATGTCGTCGGGGCCGAGGAACATGGTCATCAGGGTGTCGATCCGGTCGACAGTCGGCACGTCCGCCAGTTCCCGTTCGATGCGCCGGTGCAGCCGGTCGGAGACGGAGCGGCCGACCAGCAGCGAGATGTTGCTGCGGGCCAGCACGACGGCGACCACCAGCAGCAGCACGCCGATGAGGACCGAGGCGATCCCGTCGTACAGCTCGTCGCCGGTGAGGTGGGACAGGGTGAGCCCGCCGGCGGCGATCAGCAGGCCGACCAGCGCGGCGCTGTCCTCCAGGAAGACGGCCTTCACCGTGGTGTCGGCGGTCAGGCGCAGGTAGCGGCGCGGGGTGGTGCCCCAGCGGCGCGACTCGCCGCGCACCTGCCGCACCGCCCGGGCCAGCGACACCGACTCGATCGCGAACGAGACCGCCAGCACCACGTACGCGACGAGGTATTCGCCGCTGTGCTCGTGCACCAGGATGGTGGTGACGCCGTGGGTGATGGCGAAGCCGGCCCCGGCGACGAAGGTGAACAGCGCGGCGAGGAACGCCCAGACGTAGCTCTCCTTGCCGTACCCGAAGGGGTGCCGGGTGTCGGCGGGCCGCGCGCCGCGGCGCAGCGCCAGGTAGAGCAGCACCTCGGTGGTGGTGTCGGCGAGCGAGTGGGCGGCCTCGGAGAGCATCGCCGCGGAGCCGGAGATGAGGCCCGCGACCAGCTTGGCGACGGCGATGGCGAGGTTCGCCGCGCCGGCCACCACGACCGTGCCGACGCTCTCGGCCTTGACCTCCGGTTCCGCCATGCGCTCACCCTATGACCGGTCGATGTCCGCCGCCGGGTGGGAAGACAGTGCGCCGCGCCGCGCGGGTGCCCGCGCGCCACGCGCGGGCTGCTAGCGTTTGCACGTGTCCCGGACCCGTACCGAACGCCTGGTCAACCTGGTGATCTGCCTGCTGTCCACGCGGCGCTTCCTGACCGCCGCGCAGATCGCCGCGACCGTGCCCGGCTACGAGCACGACCCGGACGACGCCAAGGACCACGAGGCGTTCCAGCGCAAGTTCGAGCGCGACAAGGCCGAGCTGCGTGAGCTGGGGGTGCCGTTGGAGACCGGCACGGCGAGTGTCTTCGACGCCGAGCCGGGCTACCGGATCGCGCCGCGCGCGTACGCGCTGCCCGACATCCCGCTCGAACCGGACGAGGCCGCAGCGGTGGGCATCGCCGCACGGCTGTGGCAGCACGCCGGGCTGGCCGCCGCCGCGTCGTCCGGGCTGGCGAAGCTGCGCGCCGCCGGCATCGACGTGGACCCGCACGCCACGCTGGGCCTGGAGCCGATGGTCACCGTCGACCCGGCGTTCGCGCCGCTGACCGCCGCCGCGCGGGACCGCCGGGAGGTCAGCTTCGACTACCGGGTGCCGGACCGGGACGCGCCGACCCGCCGCCGCCTGCAGCCGTGGGGCGTGGTCTGCTGGCGCGGCCGGTGGTACGTGGTCGGCCACGACCTGGACCGCGCCGCGACCCGCTGCTTCCGGCTGTCCCGGGTGGTCGGCGCGGTGCGGGCGACCGGCGAGGCGGACGCCTACGAGCCGCCCGCCGGGGTCGACCTGATCAGTCACGTGGCCCGCTGGTCGGGGCCGGTGGAGCACACCGGCCGGGCCACGGTGCTGGCCGCGCCGGGCCGCGCCGCCGGGCTGCGCCGCTGGGCGGTGGAGTGCCAGGCCGGTCCCGACGGCGACCGGCTGGTGCTGCCGTACGCCGACGCCGACTACCTGGCCGGCCAGATCGTCGGGTACGGCCCGGACGTCCGCGTCCTGGAACCACCGGAGGTGCGGGAGGCGGTCATCCAGCGGCTCAAGGAGGTCGCCGCCCGGCACGACGAGCTGGCGACCGCCGGGGGTGCCCGGTGACCCGCCCGGCGGCCCGCGCGGGCCGTGCCTCCGCCGACCGGCTGGCCCGGCTGCTCAACCTGGTGCCCTACCTGCTGGCCCGCCCCGGCATCGAGATCGCCGAGGCGGCGCACGACCTCGGGGTGACCGAGAAGCAGCTCCGGGAGGACCTGGAACTGCTCTGGGTGTGCGGGCTGCCCGGCTACGGCCCCGGTGACCTGATCGACATGGCGTTCGACGGCGACCGGGTCACCATCACCTACGACGCCGGCATCGACCGGCCGCTGCGGCTCACCCCCGACGAGGCGCTGGCCCTGGTGGTGGCGCTGCGGATGCTCGCCGAGACTCCCGGGGTGGCCAACCGGGAGGCGGTCGAGCGGGCGCTCGCCAAGATCGAGAACGCGGCCGGTGACCTGGCCGGCGCGCCGGTGGAGGTCCGCCTGCCCGGCGACACGGCCCGGGTACGCGAGTTGCGCGCCGCCGTCGAGCGAGGCCGGGCGCTGCGGATCACCTACTACACCCCGGCGCGGGACGAGACCACCGAGCGCACCATCGACCCGCTGCGGATGCTGATGGTGGGCGGCCGGGCGTACGTGGAGGCGTGGTGCCGCCGCGCCGAGGCGGTGCGGCTGTTCCGGGCCGACCGCATCGACGCGGTGGCCGAACTGCCGGAGCAGGCGGTCGTGCCGCCGCAGGCCCGCCCGCACGATCTCAGCGACGGCGTGTTCCGCCCGTCGGCGGACCTGCCGCTGATCACGCTGCGGATCGGCCGGAGCGAGCGGTGGATCACCGAATACTATCCGTGCGAGCGCGTCGAGGCCGACGGCGAGCAGTGGCTGGTGTCGCTGCGGGTCACCGACCTCGGGTGGGCCCGGCGGTTCGTGCTCGGGCTGGGCCCGGAGGTGACAGTGGTCGCCCCGGCCGAGCTGGCCGAGCAGGTACGCGCCCAGGCCGTGGCCGCGCTCGACGCGTACGCCACCCCGGCCGGCAGCGCCGACCCGGCGGCCGCCGGCGTCACCCGATAGGCTGACCGCCGTGGTGATGTGGATCGTGCTCGGGGTCGTGCTGTTCGCGCTGGTCGTTCTCGCTCTGGCGGTCCGTCCGGTGGTGAGCCGCCTGTCCGGGCTGCGCCGTTCCGCGCTGGCGTTGCAGCGCCGCGCTGCCGAGGCGGAGTCGCTGCGTACCGCCGCCGAACAGCTGCAGGCGCGGGCCGAGTCGCTCCAGGAACGGATCGTCGTCGCGCAGGAGCGGATGACGTTGATCAAGGCCAAGCGCGGCGACTGATCGACGGCCCTCGGCCCGGTGAGCGTCGTTTGCGCGTAACCGGGCGGTTGCGCGCAGAAATGCGCGGACCTGGACGGTTGACGGGACACTTCGGGTTGGTCGAAACTTCACCGATCGGGCCCGCACCAGCAGGCCCACCGGGGTGGCAAGCCGCTGCGACGCACGTACGATGGGCGGCGACCCACCCTCACCGACACAGAGCGACTGGAGCTTCCCATGGGTGCCCTCAAGCCGTGGCACATCGCCGTACTCGTGGTCGTGCTGATCCTGCTGTTCGGCGCGAAGCGGCTCCCCGACGCGGCCCGCTCGCTGGGCCGATCACTGCGGATCATCAAGGCCGAGACGAAGAGCCTGCAGGACGACGACCGTGACCTCGCCGAGAAGGCGGACGCGCAGGCCGGCTACCAGCCGCTCCCGCCGCAGCAGCCGGTGCAGGGGCAGCCGTACGCGCAGCAGCAGCCGTACACCCAGCAGCCGTACGCGCCGCAGCCGCAGCAGCCGGTCGCTCCGCCGGCCGACCCGGTGCAGCGCGTCCGCGAGAACTGATCCGAGAGGGCCTCAACCACCGTGGCCTTCGGGTTGAAGAAGCGCGGCCCGAGCAGCTTCGCGCGCGCGGCCGACGGCTCGATGACGCTCATCGAGCACATCCGGGAGCTGCGCAACCGGCTGTTCCGCGCCTCACTGGCGATCCTTGTCGGTTTCGGCTTCGGCATCTGGCTGGCCACGCCGGTCCGGGTGTTGCTGTCCAAGCCCTACTGCGACCTGCCGCAGTCGATCGATCCGGAAACCGGCAAGTGTCTGTTCGTGCAGCTCGGCGTCGCTGACGTCTTCCTGCTGAATCTGAAGATCGGTCTCTGGGTCGGTCTGATCATCGCGGCGCCGGTCTGGCTCTACCAGCTCTGGGCGTTCATCGCGCCCGGTCTGCACCGCCACGAGCGACGCTACGCGTACGTCTTCACCGCCCTGGCGGCCCCGCTGTTCGCGGCCGGCGCGGTGCTGGCATTCTTCGTCACCACCAAGGGACTGGAGTTCCTGCTCAACGTCTCCGGCGACGACATCGCGACCAACCTCGAGGTGACCCGCTACATCTCGTTCGTCACGAACCTGATCCTGCTGTTCGGGGTCGCGTTCGAGTTCCCGCTGATCGTGCTGATGCTCAACTTCGTCGGCCTGGCCAGCGCCAAGCGGCTGCTCAGCTGGTGGCGGGTGGCGGTGTTCGTGTTCTTCGCGTTCGCCGCGGTGGTCACGCCGACGCCCGACCCGTTCGGCATGACCGCGCTGGCGATCTGCCTCTGCGCGCTCTACTTCGCCGCGGTGGGGGTGGCGTTCCTCAACGACAGGCGACGCGGGCGCGGGCGTGAGGTCTACGCCGGCATCGCCGACGACGAGGTGTCACCGCTGGACCTGTCGACCGAGCCGGTGCCCGCCGGCGGCCGGATCGAGGCGTCCGATCCGATCGGGGCACCCGAGCCGGTCGCCGCGCCGAAGCCGATCGAGCGCCGCTACGACGACATGACCTGACCGACCCGCTCACCCGGACGCCGTCCCCACCTGAAGGGGACGGCGTCCGCATTTCCGCAGCCGACCCTCTCCGCCGCGCAGACGACCCGCCCCCTACGTTGATCATGCACTTGGTGCCCCTCGGGTGCCCGATATCCACACTTTGCCCGGGCACAAAGTGCAAGATCGCCGGGGCTGGGCTGAGGACGGCGGCAGGGCGAGGGCGGGGGTCAGGTGATGCGGCGGGCTGCCTGGGGGTGCGGCGGGGGGAACGCGTCGGGGTGGAGGATCGCGGCTGTCGCCTCGGCGCCGTCGACCAGGCGCGGGCCCGCGCGCACGATCAGCCCGTCCGCGTCCAGCGCCCACACCTGCGCGCCGGGGAAGTGCCCGGCCACCGTGGCGGCCTGCTCGGCCGCGCCGTCGAGGTGGAAGCCGCACGGCGCGACCAGCACCACGTCGGGGCGGGTGGCCCGCAGTGCGTCCCAGGTGGTCGGGCCGGACCGGGCGCCCGGATGGGTGCCCACCGGCTCGCCGCCGGCCACGTCGACCAGGTCGGGGATCCAGTGCCCGGCGCCGAACGGCGGGTCCACCCATTCGACCACCGCGACCCGCGGCCGGGGCCGGCCGGCCACCGCCACGCGGATCGCCGCGAGCCGGGCGCGCAGCCCGTCGACAAGGGCCTCGGCACGGTCCGGCACCCGGGCCGCCGCGCCCACCGCGCGGATCGACTCCAGCACGTCGTCCAGGGTGTACGGGTCAAGCGACAGCACCTCCGCCCGGCACCCGAGGTGGTCCACGGCGTCGGCGACCCGGCCCGAGGGCAGCGCGCAGACACGGCACAGGTCCTGGGTGAGGATCAGGTCCGGGGCGAGCCCGGCCAGCGCCCCGGCGTGCAGCGTGTAGAGGTCGGCACCGGCCGCGAGCTGCGCATTGACGTACGCGTCGATCTCGCCGGGGCTCATGCCCCGGGTGTCCCGGCCGCCCACGACCACAGTGGTGCCGGACCGGTACGACGCGGGCACCTCGCATTCGAAGGTGACGCCGACCAGATCGTCACCGAGACCCAGCGCGTACACGATCTCGGTGGCGGAGGGGAGCAGGGAGACCAGCCGCATGCCGCCATCATGCCGGTCGCGCCGATCACCCGGCGCGCGGGCACATCGGGCCGCCCTCGGGCCTTGCTGCGACGCCGTACCCGCTTAGACTCTGCTGACTCCGCCGAGCCCCCCGGGCGGTGTGCCGGGGTGCGTCGGCGCCCCGTTCCGGTCAGCACGCTGACCTGCGCTCCGGAGATCCCGATGAAGAGCCGTACCGCCGCCGTCCTGACCGTCCTCTGCGCGGCCACCGCGCTCACCGCCTGCGGTGACGACGAGCCCGCGCCGAAGGGCCAGCAGGTGCCGGTGACCGCCACCGACACCAGTTGTGAGGTCACCACCACGCTGTTCACCCCGGGCACCGTCACCTTCACCGTCACCAACCGGGGTCAGCAGGCCACCGGGGTCTACGTCTACGGCCGCGAGGGTGACGCCTTCACCAAGGTGATCGCCGAGGTCGCGGATGTGCCGGCGGGCCGCACCGGCGACCTGCGTGCCTCGCTGCAGACCGGCACGTACGAGGTGGCCTGCAAGCCGGGCCGGCAGGGCGACGGCGTGCGGACCCGGATCACCGTCTCCGACGACGGCAACCTCGCGAGCGCCGCCGCCGAGGTGGCGTACGACCGGTCGGTGACGATCGAGCTGACCGCCGACGCGATCAGCGGGGTGGACGCCCTGATCGCCGAGCCCGGCGAGAAGCTGGCGTTCAAGGTGACGAACAAGACCGCCGGGGCCCGGACGCTGTACGTGCTCAACCCCGACGGCAAGCGGGTCGCCGAGATGAAGGCGGAGGCGAACGGCACCGCCGAGACGGTGGTGACGCTCGGCGCGGCTGGGGACTGGTCGCTGAAGGTCAAGGGCGACGGCGTGCCGTCGGTGAGCAAGCGGCTGGTGGTGCGCTGAGGCGGCGGCGAAAACGGATCGATCCGGCTGCATCCACCGGGGACGGTGCGGGCGAAGCATTGGTCGTGACGACAGTCACGGACCTGGTCGCTTCGACGAAAGGCTCCCCGATGAACATCGCTCGTCTCGCCGCCCGGCTGGCCGTGGGCGCCACGGCTGCGGCGGTGGCCACCACCGCCGTCGCCGTGCCCGCCCAGGCTGGCGCCAAGCAGCCGGGCACCCGGTCGCTGGCCGCCGTGCTCACCGCCGACAAGAGCGGCTTCGACCGCAACGCGCGGGACTTCGACGTGCTCACGAAGGCGGTCCTGACGGTGTTGCAGGCCAAGCCGGACTCGCCGGTGAAGGTGCTCACCGACGGCACCGTCGCGCTCACCGCGTTCGTGCCGAACGACTACGCGTTCCGGGAGTTGGTCCGGGACATCACCGCCGCGAAGAAGCTGCCCGGTGAGCAGGCCGCGTTCGACGCGGTCGCCGGCCTCGGCGTGGACACCGTGGAGGACGTCCTGCTCTACCACGTGGTGCCGGGCGCGACGATCGACCGGAAGGCGGCGCTGAAGGCGGACGGGGCGGATCTGACCACCGCCCTCGGCGCCACCGTCGAGGTGGACGTGAAGCGCTGCTGGTACGGCCGCGAGGTGCGCCTGGTCGACGCCGACACCAGCGACCGCAACGCGCGTGTGGTGCGGTACGACATCAACAAGGGCAACAAGCAGATCGCGCACGCCGTGGACCGCGTGCTGCGCCCGATCGACCTGCCCTGAACCACCCCCGCGACGGCGCCCGGCACCCCCTGCCGGGCGCCGTCGGCGTGCGCCGTCCGTTCGCGGCGTGACCTGGCTCTGGTGGCCCGCGCGACCCGTGTCGTACGGTGCTCGCCGTGACCGCGCACGATCATGTCCCGCCCGGCCCCGTCGCCGTGCTCGCCAACCCGAGCGCCGGCCGGGGACGGCACCGCGGGCTGCTGCCCCGCATCCTGGAGCGCCTGGGTGCCGCCGGCCGGCCGGTCGAGCTGCTGCGCGCGCGTACCCCCGCCGAGGCGGAGGCGGCGTGCCACGCCGCGGTGGCGGACGGCGCCGGGGCGCTGGTCACTGTGGGTGGCGACGGCACCGTGCACCGCGCGTTGCAGGCGGTTGCCGGCACGGCCGTGCCGTTCGGGCCGGTCCCGGCGGGCACCGGCAACGACTTCGCGGTGGAGACCGGCTTCCCGGCCGACCCGGCGGCAGCGGTCGAGGTGATCGCCGACGCGCTCGCCGCCGGCCGGACCCGCCCGGTCGACCTGGCCCGGCTGTCCGGGCCCGGCGTGCCCGACCGCTGGTACGGCGCGGTGCTCGCCGCCGGGTTCGACGCCATCGTCAACGAGCGGGCCAACCGGATGCGCTGGCCGCGCGGTCCCCGCCGGTACGACCTGGCGATCGTGGTCGAGCTGGCCAAGCTGCGGCCACGCCGCTACCGGCTGGTGCTGGACGGGGTGCCGCAGGAGGTGGACGCGGTGCTGATAGCGGTCGGCAACGTGGCCAGCTACGGCGGTGGCATGCGGATCTGCCCGGACGCCGACCCGCACGACGGCCTGCTGGACGTGGTGGTCGGCGGCCGGTTCGACAGGCGCACGCTGATGCGGGTCAAGCCGCAGATCTACCGGGGCACGCACGTCACGCATCCGCTGGTGCGCGCGTACCGGGCACGGACCGTGGAGCTGGCCACCGACGGCATCACCACCTACGCCGACGGGGAACGCTCCCTCGACCTGCCGGTGACCGTCACCGCCGCGCCGGCCGCGCTGCGACTGCTGCGCTGACCGGCGCCGCCGTCCTCGGCGTCCGGCGGGCCGGGAGCGGGCGGCGGCGCGGCGGACGGAGCGGGTCCGGTGGGGGAGGCGGCGGCGCGGACCGCGCCGGCGCTCGCGGCGACCACCAGCACGATCGCGAGCACCTCGACCGGGTGCAGCGCCTGGCCGAGCACCAGCCAGCCGGCCACCGCGGCGATCGCCGGGCCGAGGCTCATCATGACCGCGAACGTCGCGGTGGGCAGCCGCCGCAGCGCCGCCAGTTCCAGGCTGTACGGCAGCACCGAGGCGAGCAGCGCCAGCGCGGTCCCGAGCCCCAGCACCGCCGGGTCGGCGAGCCGCCCGCCCGCGTCGGCCAGCCCGAACGGCAGCGTGAGGAGGGCGGCGAAGGTCAGCGCGAGGGCCAGCCCGTCGGCGCCGGGGAACCGCGCGCCGATCCGCGCCGAGCAGACGATGTACGCGGCCCACATGGCCCCCGCCGTCAGCGCCAGCGCCGCGCCGACCGGGTCGAGCCGGTCGAACCCGCCCTGCCCGAGCAGGGCCACCCCGCCCAGCGCCAGCGCGGCCCAGAACCAGGCCGCCGCCCGGCGCGCGCCGAACACGGACAGCGCCAGCGGGCCGAGCACCTCCAGCGTCACGGCCGGGCCGAGCGGGATCCGCTCGATCGCCTGGTAGAAGATCGAGTTCATGCCGGCCAGGGCCAGCCCGAACGCGACAACGGCGGCCCAGTCGCGGCGCCCGTACCCGCGCACCCGGGGCCGGCACACCACGAGCATCAGCAGCGCGCCGATGGTCAGCCGCAGCGTCACCGCCCCGGCCACCCCGGTACGCGGGAACAGCAGCGCCGCCAGCGCGGAGCCGAACTGCACCGACAGCGCCCCGCCGAGCACCAGCGCGACCCCGCCGAGCCGGCCCGGCGCACGCGGCGGCAAGGGGTGGGCACCGGTCATGCCCCTGACCGTAACCGGTCCGCCGGGACGCCTTCGCGCCGGTCACACCCGGCTTGACCAGGCCGGGCGCTCAGCCGACCCCGGCCAGGTCGAGCACCGCGCCGAGACCGTTCGGGCGGCCGGCGTCGGCGCACGGCAGCACCAGCACCCCGCACCCGGCCGCGACAGCGCCCGCGTCCGCCGGGGTGTCGCCCACCATCAGGGTGCGCTCCGGGTCGACGCCGAGCATCCCGCAGGCACGCAGGAAGATGCCCGGGTCCGGCTTGCAGCGCCCCACCTCGTACGACAGCGCGTACGCGTCGACCAGCGCGTCGAGATCCCACGCGGTGAACAGCGGCCGCAGGTCGAAGCCGATGTTGCTGACCACCGCCACCTTCACCCCGCCGGTCCGCAGCGCGCCGAGCACCGGCGCGGTGTCCGGGTACGGCACCCAGCCCTCGGGCACCAGCACCCGCTCGTAGAGCGCGTCGGCGAACCCGTCGATGCCGGTGTCCACGGTCTCGGCCAGCCCGGTGTACGCGCCCCGGTGGGCGTGCGGGTAGAGATCGCGGTCGGCCCACAACTCGGCCAGCCGGGGCGGTACCCGGGCCGGCAGCGGGCCGCCCGCGCGCCCGGCGGTGAGCAGCCGGTCGGCGAGCGACGTGGCCCGGATCCGGTCCAGCTCGACCCCGCAGGCGTCCGCGGCGGCGAGCACCCAGGCCAGCGGCTCCTCGACCTGGGCGAGGGTGCCGTGGAAGTCGAAGAGCACCGCCTCCACGGGCCGGCGGGACGGGCGCGGGCCCACGACGTCGTCGGCGCCGCTGGCGGCATGGGGCAGTTCGGTACGGTCCGGCACGTCGTGCACCCTACCGACCCGCTCCGACCGTCCTGCCGGATGGCCTTGACCGGTACTCGTCGGCCGTACCGATTAATCTTGGATCCATGTCGAGCCCCGCCGAGCGGTACGCCGCGGCGCGCCGCCGGGCCGCGCAGGCCTCCGCCTTCCCGGCCCTGGACGAATTCTCCCTTGATCTCGGGTTCGATCTCGACGACTTCCAGCGCGAGGCGTGCGAGGCGCTGGAGCGGGGCAGCGGTGTGCTGGTCTGCGCGCCCACCGGCGCCGGCAAGACCGTGGTGGGGGAGTTCGCGGTGCACCTTGCGCTGCGCGGGCGGCCCGGCGGCGACGCGCCGGCGGCCCGGCGCAAGTGCTTCTACACCACGCCGATCAAGGCGCTGTCGAACCAGAAGTACCACGACCTGGTGGACCGCTACGGCGCCGAGCAGGTCGGCCTGCTCACCGGCGACAACGCGATAAACGGCGACGCGCCGGTGGTGGTGATGACCACCGAGGTGCTGCGCAACATGCTCTACGCCGGCTCGGCCACCCTGGAGGGCCTGGCGTACGTGGTGATGGACGAGGTCCACTACCTGGCCGACCGGTTCCGCGGCGGGGTCTGGGAAGAGGTGATCATCCACCTGCCGGAGTCGGTCACCCTCGTCTCGCTGTCGGCCACCGTCTCCAACGCGGAGGAGTTCGCCGACTGGCTGGTCACCGTACGCGGCGAGACCGCCGTGGTGGTCTCCGAGCACCGCCCGGTGCCGCTGTGGCAGCACATGCTCGTCGGCAAGCGGATGTTCGACCTGTTCCACGACGCCGACGCCGCCCGCAAGCACGACGTGCACCCGGAGCTGCTGCGCTACACCCGGGACACGATGCGCCGGCTGGAGCTGGGCGAGGGCCGCAGCGCCGGCCCCGGCGGCGGGCGGCGCGGCCCGCGCTGGCGTGGTCCGATGCGCCCGGACATCGTCGACCGGCTCGACCGGGAGGGGCTGCTCCCGGCGATCCTGTTCATCTTCAGCCGGGCCGGCTGCGACGCCGCCGTGCAGCAGTGTCTCGCCGCCGGCCTGCGGCTGACCTCCCCGGAGGAACGCGCCGAGATCCGCCGGGTGGTCGAGTCCCGGGTCACCGCCATCCCCGGCGAGGACCTGTCCGTGCTCGGCTACTGGGAGTGGCTCGACGGGCTGGAGCGCGGGCTGGCCGCGCACCACGCCGGCATGCTCCCGGCGTTCAAGGAGGTCGTCGAGGAGCTGTTCGTCCGCGGGCTGGTCAAGGCCGTCTTCGCCACCGAGACGCTCGCGCTGGGCATCAACATGCCGGCCCGCTGTGTGGTGCTGGAACGCCTGGTCAAGTTCAACGGCGAGGCCCACGTCGACCTCACCCCGGGCGAGTACACCCAGCTCACCGGCCGGGCCGGCCGCCGGGGCATCGACGTCGAGGGCCACGCGGTGGTGGTCTGGTCGCCGGAGACCGATCCCCGGCACGTGGCCGGGCTCGCCTCCACCCGCACCTACCCGCTGCGCTCCAGCTTCCGGCCGTCGTACAACATGGCCGTCAACCTGGTCGGCAGCGTCGGCGCGGCGCCGGCCCGGGAGCTGCTGGAGTCCTCGTTCGCGCAGTTCCAGGCGGACCGGTCGGTGGTCGGCCTGGCGCGGCAGGTGCAGCGCAACACCGAGACCATCGAGGCGTACGGCGCGGAGGCCGCCTGTCACCACGGCGACTTCGACGAGTACTTCGCGCTGCGGGTGGCGATCGCCGACCGGGAACGGGCCATCGCCCGGCAGGGGCAGACCCAGCGCAAGGCGGCGGCCGTCGCCTCGCTGGAGCGGCTGCGGGTCGGTGACGTGATCCGGGTGCCGTCCGGGCGGCGGGCCGGCCTGGCAGTGGTGCTGGACCCGGCCACCGGCGGGTTCGGCGAGCCCCGGCCGCTGGTGCTCACCCAGGACCGCTGGGCCGGGCGGGTCACCCCGGGTGACTTCACCACCCCGGCGGAGGTGCTGACCCGCATCCGGGTGCCGAAGCACTTCAACCACCGCTCGCCCGCGGCCCGGCGGGACCTGGCCGCGGCGGTCAGCGGCACCGGGCTGGACCGGCACGGCGGCCGGCGCGGTGGCCGGTCCCGCCAGGCGGCGGGGGAGGACCACCGGCTCAGCCAGCTCCGCGTCGAGCTGCGCGCGCATCCCTGTCACGCCTGCCCGGACCGGGAGGAGCACGCCCGCTGGGCGGAGCGGCGACGCCGGCTGGAACGCGACACCGAGGAGCTGCGTGAGCGGGTGTCCGGGCGGACCGGTTCGCTGGCCCGTACCTTCGACCGGATCGTGGCGTTGCTGACCGCGCGCGGCTACCTGGCCGCCGACGGCGAGGTCACCGACGCCGGCCGGACGCTGGCCCGGATCTGGACCGAGGCCGACCTGCTGGTGGCCGAGTGCCTGCGCCGCCGGGTGTGGGACGGCCTGTCCCCGGCGGAGCTGGCCGCCGCCGTGTCGGTGGTGGTCTTCGAGGCCCGGCGCGACGTCGACGAGCGGGCGTCGTTGCCGCGCGGCGGGGTCGCCGACGCGGTCGACGAGACGCTCAAGCTGTGGAGCGACATCGAGGCCGACGAGGCCGCGCGCGGCCTGGCGGTGACCCGCGAGCCGGATCTCGGGTTCGCCTGGCCGATCTACCGGTGGGCACGCGGCGAGGCGCTGGCCAAGGTGCTCGCCAGCGGGCACCAGATCGACGGGGAGATGCCGGCCGGCGACTTCGTCAGGTGGGCGCGCCAGGTGGTCGACCTGCTCGGCCAGGTCGCCGATTCCGGCGGCGCCTCCGCCGAGCTGCGCGGCACCGCGCGGCAGGCCATCGCGGCAGTCAACCGGGGCGTGCTGGCCTACCACGCCTCAGCCTGATGGTCACTTCCGGTCACTCGTAGGCGGGAAATCGACGCATCGCTGCGTCACTGCGACAACACCCGGCGAACATCCGGGGGGCCGATGTAACAGCAGGTCAGGGGCTGCCCGATCATTGCCCGGGGCGCCGTGCTTCGCGCTCGGCCGATGTGAGGGAAGGGCGTCGTGGGCGAGATCAATCACTTCGAGTACGGGTGGATCACACCCGCGCTCAGCTACGCGTTGTCAGTGCTCGGCTCGGCGCTCGGGCTGGTCTGCGCCGGACGGATCCGGACCGCCACGAGTGGCGGCCAGCGCGTCTGGTGGGGCCTGCTCGCCGCGTGGGCGCTGGGCGGCACCGCCATCTGGGCGATGCACTTCATGGCGATGCTCGGGTTCGCCGTCGCCGGCACCCGCATCCGCTACGACGTGCCGCTGACGGCGGCCAGCACCGCGATCGCGGTGGCGGCGGTCGGCATCGGGCTGGCGATCGTGGGCACCGGCCGGCTCGCCGCGCCCCGGCTGCTGGCCGGCGGGTTCTTCACCGGCGGTGGCGTGGCCGCCATGCACTACACCGGCATGGCCGCGATGCGCCTGGACGGTTCGTTCGGCTACGACCCGCTGCGGGTGACGCTGTCGGTGGTCATCGCTGTCGTGGCGGCCACGGTGGCGCTCTGGCTGGCGATGACCGTCCGGCGGGCGCTCGCCATCGGCGCGTCGGCGCTGGTCATGGGCGTCGCGGTCAACGGCATGCACTTCACCGGCATGAGCGCGCTGTCGGTGCATCTGCACGAGAGCCGCGGCCCGGCGTCCGGCGCCGAGGTGAGCGGACTGCTGGTGCCGATCGTGCTCGCAGTGATCTTCGGCGTGGTGGGGCTCGTCTACGCGCTGCTCGCCGCGCCGTCGGACGACGACCGGGCCGGGGCCGCGTACGTCAGCTCGCGACTCGGTGAGGCGCCGCAGACAGTCGCCACCGAGCCCGCGCCGGACCCGGTCGGCCTGCGTGCCCGGTCGACGCTGGCGCAGCCCGGCACCCAGTTCCCGTCCCGCCGCAACACCGACCGCCGCCCGTGATCAACTGACCACTTCCGGTCACCCGGGCAGCCGTCAGTCCCGGGACGTGGCCAGCGCGTCGACCAGGCGGCGGCACGAGCCGGCCAGGTTCCACCGCTGCGCCAGCTCCAGCAGCCGGTCCGGGTCGGCGGGGGACGTCGGCAGCGCCGGGTCCAGCTCGGGCAGCGGCACGTCGGTGGCGACCCGGACCACCTTCGGCGCCACCGCCAGGTAGTCGCGGGCGGCGTCGAGCTTGGCCCGCAGCCCGGGGGCGAAGCCGGAGCGGGGATCGTCGAGCGCGGCCAGGATGCCGTCGAGCCCGCCGTAGCGGTCGATCAGCCGGGCGGCGGTCTTCTCGCCCACCCCGCTCACGCCGGGCAGCCCGTCGCTGGGGTCGCCGCGCAGCGCCGCGAAGTCGGCGTACCGGTCGGCGGGCACGCCGTAGCGGGCCCGCACCGCCGCGTCGTCGCAGTCGTCCAGCTTGGCCACGCCCCGCCCGACGTAGAGCAGCCGCACCGGGCGCGCGTCGTCGACGAGCTGGAACAGGTCGCGGTCGCCGGAGACCACCTCGACCGGGCCGGGCTGGGTCACCGAGAGCGTGCCGAGCACGTCGTCGGCCTCGTAGCCGGTGGCGCCCACGGCGGGGATGCCGAGCGCGTCGAGGACCTCCAGGATCATCGGCACCTGCGGGGACAGCGTGTCCGGCACGACCTCGCCGCCCTCGGGCGCGACCCGGTGCGCCTTGTACGACGGCAGCAGCTCCACCCGCCACGCCGGCCGCCAGTCGTGGTCCATCGCGCAGATCATCCGGTCGGGCCGGCGGGTGCGCACCAGCTGGGCGAGCATGTCGAGGAAGCCGCGCACGGCGTTTACCGGCTGGCCGTCGCCGGTCTTCGCCGCCGACTCGGGAATGCCGAAGTAGGCGCGGAAGTAGAGGCTGGGGGAGTCGATCAGGAGGATCGGCTGTCGGTGTGCCACGGCGGCAAGCCTTCCACAGCCCTGTGACGAGATGGGGGAGGCGGCCGCCGGGCCGCAAACCCGGACGCGCGCGGGGCTTCGGATGCGCAGACTGGCGGGGTGAGCTTCGTACCCGGCCTGACCCTGGCCCGCCGGTTCCACGACGAGGTGGTGGGTCCGCTGCTGGCCCGGCGTCTGCCCGGCCTGCGCTACGCCGCCGGCCTGCTCGACGGCGGCTCCGAGCTGCTCGGCCTCGACACGCCCCGCTCCACCGACCACGACTGGGGTCCGCGTACCCAGGTCTTCGTGGGCAGCGCCCACGACGTGGCGCCGGTACGGGCGGCGCTGGACGCGGAGTTGCCGGCGCGCTTCCTCGACTGGCCGACCCGGTACGCCGGTGGCCCGGCGGCACGGCTCGGCACGGTCCACGCCGACGGTGACCGGCACGGCGTGACAGTGGACGAGCTGGACGCGTGGTGGCGTGACCGGCTGGGCGCCGACCCGCGGCCCGGCATGTCGGTGGCGGACTGGCTGGCGACGCCGACGCAGCGGCTGGCGGAGCTGACCGGGGGAGCGGTGTTCCACGACGGGCTCGACGGGGCGCTCACCGCCGCCCGTGCCGCGCTGGCCTGGTATCCGGACGACGTGTGGCGGCACGTGCTGGCGTCCGGGTGGCAGCGGGTCGCGCAGGCCGAGCACCTGGCGGGCCGGTGCGCCGAGGTCGGCGACGAGCTGGGCAGCCGGGTGGTGGCGGCCGGGCTGGCCCGGGATCTGATGCGCCTCGGGTTGCTGCTGCGCCGCCGCTGGCCCCCGTACGCGAAATGGCTCGGCACGGTGTTCGCGACGCTGCCGGACGCGGCGCCGGTGGTCGACGGGCTCGCCGCCGCGCTCGGTCCGGGCGACTGGGCGGCCCGCGAGCCGGGCCTGGTGCGGGCGCTGGAGACGGTGGCCGGGTGGACCAACGACGCCGCTCTGGCTCCGCCGGTGGACCCGGCCGCCCGGCCCTTCCACGACCGGCCGTTCCTGGTGCTCGACGCGGGCCGCTTCGTCGAGGCGCTGCGCGCCGCGATCGCCGATCCGCGGCTGCGCGGCCGGCCGCCGATCGGCGCGGTGGACCAGTACGTCGACAACGTGGACGTGCTCACCCATCCGGGCCGGGCCCGCCGGGTGGCCGCGGCGGTTGTCCGTCCGCCGGGTGCGGCCTAGACTGCGATCGGGTCGCATCGATCAGCGACCGTCTATCTCGTCTCCGAGGGTCCGGGCCGCCCTTCGCAGGCGCCTCGCCGGCGAGAACGCCGCTGCGCGCGGCGTTCCACCACCCGAGGAGAACCGCATGCTGTCCAGAAGAAGCAGACTCCGGCTGCTCGGCGCGGCGCTGGCCGCCGCCGGGGTCGCCGTGGCGGCGGCGCTCGCCGTGCCCGGCCCCGCCTCGGCGGCGTCGCTGACCGAGGTGACGAACTTCGGCGCGAACCCGAGCAACCTGCGCATGTACCTGTACGTCCCGGACACCGTCGCGGCCCGTCCCGGGCTGCTGGTGGTGAACCACTACTGCACCGGCAGCGGCCTGGCCATGTACTCGGGCACCCAGTTCGCGGCGCTCGCCGACCGGTACGGCTACATAGTGGTCTACCCGTCCGTCACGCGCAGCAGCAAGTGCTTCGACGTCTCGTCGCCGCAGGCGCTGCGCCGCGACGGCGGCAGCGACCCGGTGGGCATCAAGTCCATGGTGGACTACGTGCGGCAGCGCTACCCGGTCGACTCGCAGCGGATCTTCACCACCGGCACCTCGTCCGGCGCGATGATGACGAACGTGCTGCTCGGGGACTACCCGGACGTGTTCCGCGCCGGGGCGGCCTTCGCCGGGGTGCCGTTCGGCTGCTTCGCCACCACGAACGGCTCGGAGTGGAACAGCGAGTGCGCCAACGGCCAGGTGCTGAAGACCCCGCAGCAGTGGGGCGACCTGGTGCGCAACGCCTACCCGGGCTACACCGGCCCGCGTCCGCGCATGCAGATCTGGCACGGCACCAACGACGAGACGCTCCGCTATCCGAACTTCGGCGAGCAGATCGACCAGTGGACGAACGTGCACGGGCTGAGCCAGACGCCCGCGTACACGGACAGCCCGCAGTCCGGCTACACGCGCACCCGCTACGGCGGCACCGGCGGCACCGCGACCGTCGAGGCGATCAGCATGCAGGGCGTCACGCACAACCTGCCGGTGGACGCGGCCCAGGCCATCCGCTTCTTCGGCCTGGACACCGCGCCGCCGACGAGCCCGCCGCCCACCACGTCCGTCCCCACGACGCCGCCGCCGACCACACCTCCGCCCACCACGCCTCCGCCGACGACGCCCCCGCCCACCACGCCGCCGCCCACCACGGCGCCTCCGCCCACGACGCCGCCGCCGTCGGGGGCCTGCCGGGTCGGGTACGTGGTGAACGCCTGGAACAACGGCCTCACCGCCTCGGTGACCATCACCAACACGTCCACCACGGCGATCAACGGCTGGAACCTCGCATTCACGCTGCCGAGCGGCCAGACGATCACCGGAGGCTGGAACGCCACGTACAGCCCGTCCAGCGGCGCGGTGACCGCCCGCAACGTCTCCTACAACCCGGTGATCGGACCGGGCGGCTCGGTGGACATCGGCTTCCAGGCCACCCACACCGGCAACGCCGGTAAACCCGGCTCGTTCACGCTCAACGGAAGCCCCTGCACGGCCGCCTGACCGGCGCGCCGCCGTCGTGGCGGCATCACCGGTCCGGGTGATGCCGCCATCCGGCCGCGTCCACGCCGATCGGGGCGGGCGCGGCCGACCGGCGCCGGACGGCGTGCGGGACCCGCCCCGGGTGGGCGCGGCCGGCCAGCCGGGCCGCGGCGAAGCCGACCAGCGGGCGGTAGATCCGCACCGAGTCGGCGAGCGCGGAGAAGTGCGAACCCGCGTTGTCCGCGTGGTAGCGGGTGGCGATGTCCACCTGTTCGACCGGCAGCCCGGCGCCCACCGCGCGCAGCAGCACGTCCATCTCGTACTCGAAGCGGTCGCCGGGGACGGTGACCAGCCAGTCCAGCAACCCGGCCGGGTACGCCCGCAGGCCGGTCTGGGTGTCCCGCACGTCGCGCCCGGTCGCCAGCCGGAACGCTACCCGGGTCGCGGCGTTGCCGAACCGGCTGCGCGCCGGCACCTCGCCGTCGAAGAGGCGGACGCCGAGCGTCGTCGCTCCGGTGGCGCGCATCCGCTCGGCCACCCGGCACACGTCCTCCACGCGATGCTGACCGTCGGCGTCCACACAGACCACGTCGTGTCCCGGGTGCTTCGCTGCGGCGTACCGGAAGCCGGTGCGCAGCACCACGCCCTTGCCCCGGTTGACCCGGCGGCGCAGCACCTCCGCGCCCCGGTCGCGGGCCGCGCCGAGCACCCCGGCGGCGGCCGGGCCGCTGCCGTCGTCCACGACCAGCACCCGTGCCCCGGGCAGCGCGGCCCGCAGGTCGGTGACCAGCGGCGGAAGCCGGTCACCCGGTCGGTACACCGGCACGAGCACGATCACGGAACCTCCCCGGTTTCCTCGCCCGCCGGCACGCTCCGCCGGGTCGATCGGGGAGCGTCGTACCCCCGGCGCGCGGCGGCGAATCACCGGCCGGGCGTGAGGCGTCCGATCCGGTCGGCCGCGCGGGTCAGCGCGCGTTCGCGGCGCAGCGACGCCTCCGGGGTACGCACGCCGAGATAGCCGAGCCGGCTGAGCGCCCGGACGGCCCGCTCGCGCCGGGCCGGCACCGGGTCGGGCGCGGTCACCGGCACGTCGGCCAGCGCCGGGCCGGACAGGCCGAGCACGCGCGCGGCGAGCAGCCGGACGCGGGGCAGGTGCCACGGGTGCGTGACCAGCCCGAGCGGGCGCCGCGCGGTGAACTCGGCCGCGCCGAGCAGCCCGTCCTGCACCGTGTGCGCCAGGTTCTGCAGCGTGGTGCGGGACCGGGTCTCGGCCGCCGACCGGGCGTACGCGTCGAGGCCGGCGTCGCGGGCCAGCGCCCGCATCAGCTCGCCCTCGCGGAATCCGGGCGGCGGGCCGGGCGCGCCGCCCGGGCCGTGCGGCCAGCCGCCGGTGAACACCACCCGCGCTCCGGGCGTGCGGCGGAACTCCTCGGCGTGCGCCCGGACGTACGCCACGGCGGCCTCGGTGCGCGCGACGCTCTCGGCGGTGAGCCGGTAGCCGTCGTCGCCGGCCACCACGCCGCGCCCGAAGACCAGCAGGACGGTGGCGGTCGGCCTCATCCCCTCACGGTACGTGTCACTCCTCCTCCGGCGGCCAGGGCGGCGTACCGACGCCGGTGATGCGTACCCCGCCCCACGGGTCCACCTCGGTCAGCCGGGCCCGGGTGACCCGCTCGCCGATGCGGACCTCCACGTCTCGGCGGCCGGAGCGCAGCAGCCGCACCAGGCGTGGCTCCGGCTCGACCCGCCCGGCCCAGTGGTAGCGCCCGTCGACCGGCTCCCACCGGCCGCCGGCGTGCAGCCGCACCGCGGTGCCGGCCACCTCGGCCGGGCCCTGCCAGGTCACCTGTCGATCCGTTCGTGCGCGCGGGTCAGCTCCGGCGGCAGGTCCGCGCCGCGCCGTACCCCCTCGATGCCGCTCCACAGCAGCGTGGTCAGGTACTCGGTGAGCGCGGACCGGTGGATCGGCTGCCCGTGCGTGGTCCACCAGTCGCCGACCGCCTGCACGAACCCGACCAGTCCGTACGCCCACGGCTCGGCCGGCCCGGCGTCGAGGCCGAGCGCGCGCAGCCGGTCGCCGATGACCCGGGCCAGTCCGGTGGCGACCTGCCGGCTGGTGCCGGTGACCACCTGCTGGATGCCGGGGTGCCCGGACTCGTGCACCAGGAACCGGTAGAGCGAGGGTTCGAACTCCACCACGCTCAGGTACGCGTCGATTGTCGCCTCGACCAGCGCCCGCTCCTCGCGGACCTGCTCCACGGCGGGCGCCACAGCGGCCACCACGCGCTCGGCGACCACCTCGCTGACCGCCAGCCAGAGCTGCGCCTTGTCGGCGAAGTAGCGGTAGAGCACCGGTTTGCTGACCCCGGCGGTGGCCGCGACCTGGTCCATGTCGACGCTCGGGCCGTGCCGCAGCAGCGCCTGCACGGCGGCGGCGATCAGCTCCTGGCGGCGCTGTTCGCGGTGCTCGGCCCAGCGGTCACGCCGCCCGCCGGAGCGGGGCGGGGACGGCTCGCGGGGGGCGTGGGGGCCATTGACATCGGTGGTGGTGCGTCGCATGCTACCACTCGTAACAGTTACTGGAAGTTACGTCAACTGTGGAGGGGACATGGAGCGGACGACTGCCGGATTCCCGCGCGAGGCGGTCGCCGATCGCCTCCTCACCGCCTCCGTGCGCACCAGCTACGACCCCATGGTGGACATCGACTGGGCGGCGCCGCCCGCGCCCGGCGCGTACTGGATGCCGCCGCGGCGCAGCAGCCTCTACGGCACGCCCCTGTGGGAGGCGATGAGCGAGGAGCAGCGGATCGAGCTGACCAAGCACGAGGTCGCCAGCGCGGCCAGCGCCGGGATCTGGTTCGAGACGATCCTGATGCAGATGCTGATCCGGCAGTACTACGACGCGGATCCGACCAGCCGGCACGCCCAGTACGCGCTCACCGAGGTCGCCGACGAGTGCCGGCACTCCATCATGTTCGGCCGGCTCATCGAGGCCACCGGCGCGCCCGTCTACCGCGCCGAGCCCGTCGACCACCTGCTCGGGCGCTGGCTCAAGGCCACGGCGACCGGCCCGCAGATGTACGCGGCCATCCTCATCGCCGAGGAGATCCTCGACGCGTTCCAGCGCGAGATCATGGCCGACGAGTCGCTGCAGCCGCTGATCCGGATGGTGTCCCGCATCCACGTGGTCGAGGAGGCCCGGCACGTGCGCTTCGCCCGCGACGAGCTGGCCCGGCAGGTGGAGGCGTCCGGGCCGGTCGCGCTCGCGTACGCGCGGCTGGTGATCGGGCGGGCCGCGTACTCGATCACGCGGCGGCTGGTGCACCCCCGGGCGTACGCGGCGGTCGGGATCGACCCGGCGGCCGGTCACGCCGCGGCGCGGGCCAACCCGCACTGGCGGGCCACGCTGCGCTGGTCGGCACAGCGGATCGCCGACCACCTGACCGAGCTGGGCCTGGTGGACGGGCCGGGCCGGCTGCTGTGGCGCCGGGCCGGGCTGATCGAGGGCTGACCGGCGGCGACCCGAAGGGGAAAGGATCGCCGCCGGTCGCCCGGTCAGGAGGTCGGGAAGTTGTCGGGGGTACGGATGCGGTCGCGCATGTACGCGCCGGACTGCGTCAGCACCGACGTCCCGCTGAACGAGCCGGACGCGCACGTGCCCGGCCGCAGCGCGGCTGAGCCCTCGGGGGCGTCGGAGAACGTCCAGTTGGCGTAGCTGATCTTCAGACGGTCGAGCAGGTCGAGCCAGGCGTTGCTGCTGGCGGTGTCGACTGCGCCGTCGCCGGTGTAGGTGACGGTGCCGAACTCGGTGACGAACAGCGGCAGCCGGGAGGCGGCCCGCTGCACCTCGTTGCGGTAGTTGTCCTGGTGCGAGGCGGCGTAGAAGTGGAACGTGTACATGATGTTCTGCGCCCGCACCGGGTTGTTCACGATCTCGTCGGAGTTGCTGCCGTCGGACACGCCCAGCGAGGACCAGCCGCGGGTGCCGACGATGACCACCGCGTCCGGGTCGTTGGCCCGGATCACCGGGATGACCTGCTCGGCGTAGTTGCGGATGGTCGACCAGCTGACCCCGTTGGGCTCGTTGGTGATCTCGTAGATCACGTTCTTCTTGGCCGCGTTGCGCGCCGACACGTTGGCGAAGAACGTCTTGGCCCGGTCCAGGTTGTACATCGGGTCACCGGGAGTCAGCGTGTGGAAGTCGATGAGCGCGTACATGCCGCGGGCCTCGGCCTTGTCCACGAGCGTGTTCACCTGGGCGGTGAAGGCGGCCGGGTTGGTCTCGTAGCCCTGCTCCTGCACGTACATCGAGATGCGCAGCAGGTCCGACTGCCACTCGTCGGCCAGCACGTTGAGCGAGGTGTCGGTGTAGCAGTTGGCGAACCACTGCAGGCCGTGGGTGCTCATGCCGCGCAGCTGGATCGGCCGTCCGTACTGGTTGCAGAGGTTGACCCCGCAGACCTGGAGCTGGCCGTTGATCGCGACCGGGGTGGTGCCGGTCGGCGGCGGCGTCGTGGGCGGGGGAGTGGTCGGCGGCGGGGGCGTGCTGGGCGGCGGGGTGCTCGGCGGCGGCGTGGAGGTGCCGCCGGTGCAGACCGTGCCGTTGAGCGTGAACGAGGTGGGGCTCGGGTTCGACCCGGTCCAGGAGCCGTTGAAGCCCACTGTGGTGCTCGCGCCGGTGCCGAGCGCGCCGTTGTAGTCGGCGCTGCGCGCGGTGACCGAGGAGCCGCTCTGCTGCCAGGTGGCCGACCAGCCCTGCACCACGCGCTGGCCCCCGTCGGGGAAGGTGAAGCCCAGCGTCCAGTTGCTCACCGGGTCGCCGAGGTTCTTCACCGCGACGGTGGCGGTGAAACCGCCGGGCCACGAGTTGGTGGTGTAGGTGACGGCACAGCCGGTCGCGGCCATCGCGTTCGCCGACGGCAGGACGGCCGTCGCCGCCAGGGCGAGCGCGCCGACCGCGCCGCCGACGAGCAGGTGCCGTCGCGACGGCCAGGGGATTGAGAACATGCGGGAAGGTCCCATCTGGTGGATGGTGATCGGACGATGCCCGTCGTGAACCTGCCCGGAAAGTCCGACGCGGCGACCTGGGGGAGCGCTCCCACGGCCGAGCGTAGAGGCGGACGCCGATGCGTGCAACCGCCGCGGCTCAGCGGCCGCCGCGCCGCCCGCCGTAGAGCCGCAGCGCGTTGCAGACGTCGAACACGCCCGGCACGTCCCAGGCCAGCTCGGCGGCGACCAGGCGGGTCTCCGGGTCGGCCACCAGGCCGGCGAGGATCACCACGCGGTTCTGCACGGTGACGGTGATCTGCTGCCGCCGGGTGGTCCAGTCGGCGCTGAGCCGCTGGGCGACGAGGGAGGCGAGCCGGCTGTCCGCGTCGTCGGGCTCGGGTCCGCGGCCGGTGTACGGGAACTCGGGGTACGGCCAGGGCATCACCACGGGGAGGGCTCCTTCTGTTCGGTCATGACCGCGCGCCGGACGCGGATCGCGGCGCCGGGACGCGGCCGTCGACGACTGTGAAGACGCCGTCGAGCCGCATGGTGTGCAGCACGGTGAGCACGAAGCGCGACGGCGACAGCAGGCACAGCCGGCGACCGTCGCGCCGGGCGTCCTGGTGCGCGCGCACCAGCAGGCCGAGACCGGCCGAGTCGATCACCTCGAGCGCGGACAGGTCGACCAGCTCGCGGTCGCCGCGTACGGAGCGCTCCGCGAGCGCGCGGCGTACCGCCTCGGCGGGGTCGACGTCGGCGACGGCCGGGGCGCCGCCCACCTGCTCCAGGTCCTCCGTGCCGAGGCCGTCCTCGGCGACTGTGGCCCGGACGCTGCACCGGGGGCAGTGGTGCGGGCCGGCCGCGAAGGGCGAGCCGACCCAGTCGTGCTCGAACACGAGCGTCCACACCACCTCGGCGTCGGGCAACGTGGCGCCCGCGCCGGTGACGCTGTCGCCGCAGCCGTCGCAGATGAGCATCATCAGGTGGTCCGCGGGGACGACTGTCACACCTCCTCCTTCCGTCGGGCGCCCGGATCGGGCGCCTGCCCGTCGGTCTCCGTGCGGCCCGCCGCCACCACGGCCAGCACGACCGCCACGGCGGCGAACGCGGTCTGCGTCATCAGGGACAGCAGCGGCGAGGTGTCGGGACGGCGGTCCACCAGGCCGACCACGATCGCGCCGAGCAGCGCGGCGGCCACGCCGAGCGCCAGCGTCAGCCAGACCGGGACGGCCTTGCGTCCCGGCACGACGAGACGGCCCACGCCGCCGACGGCGAGGCCCACCACGAGCGCTCCGACAAGCGTGCTTCCGGTCACGGCCCCTCCTCAGCGGGGTGCGGACGCGACCCGGGCCCGGCCGCGCGCGGCCGGACGGGGCGTGTCGACGACGGGTACGGCGCCCAGCCCGGAGGTCTGCAGGATGCGCCGGATCCGTGGGTGCGGGTTGCTCAGCGTGAGCACGCCGTCCTGCCGCGCCAGCCGCCGGTGCACGTCCAGCAGCAGCGCGACCGCGGCGGCGTCCACATGTCGGCACTCGGCGAGATCGATCGTCAGCTCGCGGGGACGGAGCGCGAGGATGCGGTCCAGCACGTGCGCGACCTCGGGCAGCCCGGCGAGGTCCAGCTCGTCGGTGATGTCCACCCGCACGTGCGGCACGGCGGACTCCGGCGGGGACGGCGAGGTTGCGGGCATCAGGTCGCTTCCGTGGTGGGATCAGTGTCGATCCCCACTCTGCGCAGCGATCTTGGAGGTCGCCGGACGGTTGTATGACGGTTCGATGACAAAAACCACGAACGGCCTACGCGATTGGGCGACCCGTGGCCCGCCGGTCATGATGCCCATATGACGGCCGTACTGGTGATCGAGGACGACGACCGCATCCGGCTCGCGCTGCAGCTCGCCCTGGAGGAGGAGGGCTACGAGGCGTACGGCGCCCCGACCGCGGAGGACGGGCTGCGACGGCAGCGGGAGAAGCCGGCGGACTACGTGCTCGTCGACCTGATGCTGCCCGGCATGAACGGGTTCGACTGCATCCGTCAACTGCGCCGCGACGACGACGTGCCGGTCGTGGTGATCAGCGCCCGCGACGACACCCACGACATCGTCGCCGCGCTGGAGGCCGGCGCCGACGACTACGTGGTGAAGCCGGTCGCGATCAAGGAGCTGTCCGCCCGGCTGCGGGCGCTGCGCCGGAGGGTACGCACCGTGTCCGGGCCCGCGCCCGCCCAGTTCTTCGGCGATCTGGAGATCAGCGCCGAGGCCGGCGAGGTGCGCCGCTCCGGACGGCCGGTGCCGGTCACCCGGACCGAGTTCCGGCTGCTCTGCGAGCTGGCCGAGCACGCCGGCCGGGTGCTGTCCCGCCAGCAGCTGCTCAGCCGGGTCTGGGGCTACGAGACCGGCGACGAGCGGCTCGTCGACGTGCACGTCGGCCGGCTGCGGCAGAAGATCGAGTCGGACCCGGCGAACCCCCGCCACCTGGTCACCCTCCGCGGCCTCGGCTACAAGCTGCAGCGATGACCCGTCCCGGACTGCGCGCCCGCGTCACCGCGGCGTTCGCCGTCGGCGCGCTGCTGCTGTCCGCGCTGATGGCCCTCTTCTCGTACGACCTGACCCGGCGCTCGCTGCTCGACGAGCGCGAGCGCACCGCGGTACGGGCCGCCTACTACGACGCGGCGGTGGTCCGCTCCGGGCTGGACACCGGCACCCCGGACGTGGTGGCGGTGCTGCGCTCGCTCGACACCGGCAGCGCCCGCCGGCCGCTGCTGCACCTGCCCGACGGCTGGTACGCCCGCACCGCCGACGTGGGCGCCAGCTCGGTGCCGGTGGAGTTGCAGCGTATGGTCGCCGACGGCAAGCCCGCGGTACAGCGGATCCGCCTCGACGGGCAGCCCGCGCTGCTGGTCGGCGTGCCGCTGCCCGGCGCGCTCGGCTACTACGAGCTGACCTCGCTGCGGGAGGTGGAGGAGACCTTCCAGGTGGTGGGACTGGCGCTGATCGCCGTGGCGATCATGGTCGCCGGGGCCGGCGCGGCGCTCGGCTGGTACGCCACCCGGCACAGCCTGCGGCCACTGACGGCGGTCGCCGACGCGGCGGAACGGATCGCGGGCGGCGACTTCGCCACCCGGCTCGACCCGACCACCGATCCGGACCTCACCCGCCTGTCCAGCTCGTTCAACGAGATGGTCGACAAGCTGGTGCAGCGCATCGACCGGGACCGCCGCTTCGCCGCCGACGTGAGCCACGAGCTGCGCTCGCCGCTGCAGACGCTGGCCGCGGCGGCGAGCGTGCTGCACCGCCGCCGCGAGCACCAGGACGAACGCACCGCGACCGCCGCCGGCCTGGTGGCCGACGAGGTGACCCGGTTCCAGCGGCTGGTCGACGACCTGATCCAGTTGGCCCGCACCGAGCAGCCCGCCCACCGCGAGACCGTCGACGTGGTCGAGCTGGCCCGGGCCACCTGCCGGGAGCGGTCGCTGCCGGAGAGCCTGGTGCAGGTGGCCGACGGCGTCCCGCGCGAGTGGTGGATCGACCGGCGCCGGTTCGCGCAGACGCTGCTGAACCTGGTGGAGAACGCCGAGCGCTACGGCGGCGGTCCGGTCGCCGTACGCCTGGGCGGGCGCGACGGCGTGGGCGTGCTGGAGGTCGACGACGACGGACCCGGAGTGCCGCCGGGCGACCGGGAGATCATCTTCGACCGGTTCGTGCGGGGCCGGGCGGCGCACGACCGGGCCGGCACCGACGGCACCGGTCTCGGCCTCGCCCTGGTGGCGCAGCACGCCGACGCGCACGGCGGGTCGGCGCGGGTGCTGGACCGCGGGCCCGGCGCCCGCTTCCGGGTCGAGTTGCCCGGAGCGCTCCGGTGAGCCGACGGCGGCTCCTGCCCGGCCTGCTCGCCGTGGCGCTGCTCGCCGGCTGCGGGGTGCCGGTGGACGACGAGCCCCGCCTCGTGCAGACGCCGCCCGGGGCCTTCCCGACGCCGGCGGTGTCCTCGACCGCCGACGGGGACGGGCGGGTGGACGAGCCGTTCTGCTTCGTCCGCGACGACGGGCTGGTCGTAGTGAACCGCCGGGTGGACTGGCTGCCCGGGGTGGACACGCACCTGCAGCACCTGCTGGCCGGGCCCGGCCCCGGGGAGCGCCGTCAGGGGTTGTCCACGGCGCTGCCGGGCACGGTGGCGGTGGCCGGGGCCACACTGGCCGGCACCGTGGCGACAGTCGACGTGCGCCAGGCCGGGGAGGAGACCGGCCGCAACGACGAGGTGCTTGCCTTCGGGCAGATCGTGTGCAGCCTCACGCAGCGGCCGGACGTGTACAGCGTCGCGTTCCGCCGGGGCGGGCAGCCGCTCGAGGTGCCGCGCGCGGACGGAAGCCTCTCGGTGTTGCCGCTCACCGCTGCCGACTATCGGCCGTTGATGCCGCGCTGATCGCCGTTGCTCGCCTCAATGTCCGGATATGAGACTAAATCTCCATCGTCCGTTCGGTTGATTTGGCCATGACCTTTGGTCTAGTGTGGCTGGCACGACCGGTGTGGGAGGCCACCCGTTCTCCGAGGACAGGAAGGGCAGCATGACCACGATGACCATGGCATCGACCGCGACCGAGGTGCAGCGCGCGCCGCAGACCGGTGAGGAGTCCCGTGCCAGCGAGCTGATCGCGGCGCTCGCCGCGCTGCCCGCCGACCACCCGCAGCGGGCCGCCCTGCGCAACCAGGTCATCGAGGCGTGGCTGCCGCTGGCGAACCACCTGGCCGCCCGCTACAGCGGGCGCGGCGAGCCGGCCGGTGACCTGGCGCAGACCGCGGCGCTGGGCCTGATCAAGGCGGTGGACCGGTTCGACGCCTCGCGCGGCGTCGACTTCGCCGGGTTCGCCATCCCGACCATCCTCGGCGAGATCAAGCGGCACTTCCGCGACCGCACCTGGAACATCCGGGTTCCGCGCCGCCTCCAGGAGCTGCGCCTGCGCATCTCCGAGGCGAACAGCACGCTGACCCAGACGCTCAACCGGGCCCCGACCGTCGCCGACATCGCCGCCCACCTCGACGTCACCGAGGAAGAGGTGCTCGAAGGTCTGGAAGGTGCCCGCGCCTACAACGCGGTGTCGCTGTCCACCCCGATCGGCGACGGCGACAGCGCCACCGAGCTGGGCGACACCCTCGGCGCCGAGGACAACGAGTACGAGCTGGCCGACCTGCGCGCCTCCCTGGGCCCGGCGCTGGCCACGCTCGACGAGCGCGAGCAGAAGATCCTCACGCTGCGCTTCTACGGCAACCTGACCCAGAGCGAGATCGCCGCCCGGGTCGGCGTCTCCCAGATGCACGTGTCCCGGCTGCTCGCCCGCGCCCTGACCAAGCTGCGCGGCCAGCTCACCGAGGCCTGAGCCACACGCACCGCGACCCCCGCCGGCCCGTGCCGGCGGGGGTCGCGTCGTCCGTCACCAGGGCGAAGGCGGTGGTGGCGGCACCACCGGCGGGCGGTCGTCGCACGTGATGGTGTTCGGCAGCAGCCACGGGGCCAGCCAGCCGCCGTCGTTGCCGCCGAGGTCGGTCAGAGTGAACTCCGACCCGGCCGGGGTGAAGTGGAACGAACCGCAGTTGTTCACGCCGACCGCGCCCACGTTGCGGGCGTCGACATCGGCGAAGCTCGCCCCGCCGGCCGTGCGCGCGCTGACCACCGACGTCCCGGCGCCGTCGACCCGGATGTCGTGGAAGCGGACGTTGTCGATGCGGACCCGGTCCTTCACGGGCCAGTCGCTGACCAGCATGATCGCGTTGTAGGTGCTGTCCAGGTACGCGTCGCCGCTGACCAGGATGTCCGCGTCGATGCTGCGGTCCAGCGCGTAGAACCAGATCGCGCCGAGACCGATGTTCCAGTTCAGGTCGTACGTGCCGGCCCGCACCGTGGTGTTGCCGGTGATCCGCAGGCGGCCGGTGAACGGCTCCGCCCCGAACCGGGCACCGACCTGGATCGCGCTGCCCTCGCGGACCGGATCGGCGATCAGGTTGTGCGCGACGGTCAGGTCCGCGCCGCCGTACAGCGCGATGCCGTTGGCGAGCACCGGCGACTGCACAGTGTTGTACGCGAACGTGTTCGACGCGTTCGCCGTCCCCTCCGACCACATCGCCAGCGCGTCGTCGCCGCTGTTGCGGACCACCGAGTTCGTCACCGAGGAGCGGGTGACGCCGGTGTGGAAGTTCAACCCGTCCGCGATCTGGTCCGCGATCACGGTGTTCGTGACCCGCAGCCCGGTCATCGGCCCGTCGAACCACATGCCGACCTTCGTGTGGTGCAGGTAGAGGCCGTCGATCGTGCTGTGGCTGAGCGCCCCGCCGACGGCGTTGACCTGGTCGGTGTCGATCCGCTCGCGGACGTCGCCCTCGATCGCGAAACCGGACAGGTGCACGTCGCGGCTGCCGCCGTCGACGGCGTCGCGGCCGTAGAAGCCGACGCCCGTGTGCCGGGAGCCGTCGGGCGCGGGCGTGTCCAGCGCGACCTCACGTCCCCGCACGATCGTGTACCAGCTGCCCGCCCCGGCGATCGTCACGTCGTTGACGACGATGTGCCGGTTGACCTGGTAGGTGCCGGGCGGCAGGTAGAGCGGGCGGTCCACCCGCCGCGCGTACGCGACGGCCCGGTCGAACGCGTCGGCGGACTCCCGCCGGCCGGTCGGGTCGGCGCCGAAGGACAGCGCGTCGACCGCGCGGGGGACCACGCGGGGCGGCGCGACCAGGTGCGCGTCCACCAGGTCGATCACCGTCCAGGCGGTGCCGCGCGGCGCGGTCAACCGGACCACCTCACCGGCCCGATGGGTACGGCCGAGCAGCATCCGCTGCTCGTCGTAGAAGTGGTGCGGCCGGAACGGCTTGGTGATCACCGGCGCGGGCGTGGTGGCCGCCGGGACGCAGGAGCACTCGGTGATCCACCAGTCCGGGTGCAGCAGGTCGGCGCCGGGGTCGTTGGTGAACGGGTATTGGTTGTAGAGCCAGGCGTACTGCGAGGTCAGCGTCATGGTGCGGGCGGGCGCGCGCCCGACGGTGATCCGCAGCGGCGCGGTGATGCCGCCGCCGCCCGGCGCGTCCGGGATGCTGTAGCGCACGGTGAGCGCGTTCGTGGGCCGGGGGAGCGTGAGTTCGACGTACTGGCCGGGCAGCAGGCGCACGGCCCGGCGGCCGGACGCCTCACCTGCGAGTGTGTACGCCGACCGGTCCGGCCCGATCACGACGCCGGTGGTCCGGCCGTGCTCGGCCTCCTGCTCGACGTAGTCCACTGTGGCGCCGCGACCGGCCACGAGCGCGGGGTCGAGCCCGGCGCGCGTCACCACCGGGGCCGGTCCGCGCGGGGGGCCCGCCGCGGCGGCGCCGGGCGGGACGAGCAGGGTGGCGGTGACCAGCGCCGCCGCGAGGATCCTCGGCACGCTCCGCGACATCGGAGCACCCACTTTCTCGGGGGACGGGTGGCCTCGGCGGCGCAGGCCATCGACAAGGGTCCTCATGTTATTCCCGCTATCTGTTCTCTTTCAAGCATCAATCTGCTCTCATCTTTCGGACAGGTTGCCGCCCTCGGCGGCAAGAAGTGACCCGTACGGTTGTTCATTTCTTGCAAGAATCCGACGTACGATTGCCGCCGTGACGAAGCGCCTGACCGAGGTCGCCCGCAAGGCGGGTGTCAGCGAGGCCACCGTGAGCCGCGTACTGAACGGCCGCGGCGGCGTGTCCGAGGCGACCCGGACCGCCGTGCTGACCGCCCTCGACGTGCTCGGCTACGAGCGCCCGAGCAAGCTGCGCGGCGAACGCGCCCGCCTGGTCGGCCTGGTGCTTCCGGAGTTGCAGAACCCGATCTTCCCGGCGCTGGCCGAGGTGGTCACCGGATCCCTCGCCCAGCGCGGCTTCACCCCGGCGCTGTGCGCCCGCACCATCGGCGGCGTGCCCGAGTCCGGGTACGTGGAGATGCTGCTCGACCACCAGGTAAGCGGCGTCATCTTCGCCGGCGGCTCGTACGCGCTCGCCGACGCCTCGCACGAGCACTACCGGCGCCTCACCGACCGGGGCCTGCCGGTGGTGCTGGTCAACGCCGGCGTCGAGGAGCTGGGCTTCCCGCGCGTGTCCACCGACGACGCGGTCGCCGTCGAGCAGGCGTACGGACACCTGCGCTCGCTCGGCCACGACCGGATCGGCCTGGTGCTCGGCCCGGCCGACCACGTGCCCTCGCGCCGCAAGCTCGACGCGATGGTCCGGGCCGCCGGCTGGGGAGACGACCGCTCCCTCGTCGAGCGGTCGAGCTTCTCGATGGAGGGGGCGCGGGTCGCCGCCACGAAGCTGATCGAGCGCGGCGTGACAGGCATCGTCTGCGCCAGCGACGTGCTCGCGCTGGGCACCATCCGGGCCGCCCGGCGCCTGGGCTGCGCGGTGCCGGCCGACGTCTCGGTGGTCGGCTTCGACGACTCGGCGTTCATGACCTGCACCGACCCGCCGCTGACCACCGTGCGGCAGCCGATCGAGACCATGGGGCAGGCCGCTGTGGACCTGCTGGTCACCCAGATCGAGGGCGCCGGGGTGCTGCACGACGAGCTGCTGTTCGAGCCCGAGCTGGTGGTACGCGGCTCCACCGCCCCCGCCCCCCGCCGCTGACCCCGGGCCTACTCACTCACCCATCTCGGCCGGCTAAGCCCCGTCGGGCGGTGCCCGACACTGCCGCCCCGGCGCCGGCGGCCCTCGACCTCTCCGGTGTCCCGTCCCTCGTGGAGCCCCACCCCGCCGCATCCGTCGATCTGCTGGCGGCGACCGCGTCTGGTCAGGGTGGTTCCGCGTCCAGGGGGCCGGATGGCCGCGCTCCCACGGCCGCCTCCGGACTTCCGTCGGCAAGTTCAGTTCTTGCATTGGATAGTTCGCATCTTGCTGGCTCCGGTTCGCGTCGCTACAGTGACTCCACTCACACCTGACCCGGGGCGCGGTTTCCGGAGGCAGGGCGCGTGCCGGCTGCCGTTCCACCACCAGAGGCAGCCGCGCGGTCACCGCACATCAGTGAAGGCCATGGATACACCCGTTCCCGAAGGGATGGACAGATGTCCGTACCGCAGTATCGGAAGGTCGCGGCGCTCGCGCTCGCGACCGGCCTCGGGCTCAGCCTTGCGGCGTGCTCCACCAAGAGCGACGACAGCAGCGACGCCGGCGGCAAGGTCACCATCACCGTCGACTGTCAGCCGGTCGGCGCGCAGAAGGAGCTGCTGAAGAACTGGAACGACGACGTCGCCGAGTTCCAGCGGCAGAACCCGGACATCGTCGTCAAGAGCGTCAGCGTCGGCGAGCAGTGCAACAACCCGCCGGACTTCACCGCCCGCCTCGCCGGCGGCACCGTCACCGACGTGTTCTACGGCTACATGACCGACCTGCAGCAGGTGCTGGACTCCGGCCAGGCGATGGACATCGGCCAGTACGCCACCAAGGACACCATCCCCACCTGGGACAGCGTCGACCCGGCGCTCAAGGAGGTCTTCACCGACGGCGGCAAGCTCTACGCCGTACCGGTGAAGAACTACTCGATGGGCCTGATCTACAACAAGGCGCTGTTCCAGCGCGCCGGGCTCGACGTCGACAACCCGCCGAAGACCTGGCCGGAGGTGCGGGCCGCGGCCAAGAAGATCTCCGCGCTCGGCGACGGCATCGCCGGGTACGCCGAGTACAGCGCCGGCAACACCGGCGGCTGGCACTTCACCTCGCTGCTCTACTCGCAGGGCGGCCAGGTGCTCAGCGCCGACGGCAAGAAGGCCGACTTCAACAACGCGATGGGCAAGCAGGTCCTGCAGAACCTCAAGGACATGCGGTACGGCGACAACAGCATGGGCGCCCGGCAGCTGCTCCAGTGGGGTGACCTGCTCACCAACGCCGGCGCCGGCAAGGTCGGCATGTTCATCGGCGCGCCGGACGCTACCCAGGCGATCGTCAGCCAGTTCCAGGGCAAGTACCAGGACTGGGCGATGGGCCCGCTGCCCGGCCAGGACGGGCAGGCCAAGGCCACGCTCGGCGGCGGCGAGGGCTACTTCTTCAAGAAGGGCCTGAGCCCCGAGCAGGTGAAGGCCGGTCTGAAGTGGCTCGCCTACCAGAAGCTCACCCCCGGCAAGGGCCAGTTCGACTACGTGCGCGCCAAGCCGCAGAACTACCCGGTCGGCCTGCCCCAGCCGCTGCTGTTCGCGAACGGCAGCGACGCGCAGAAGCAGGAACTGGAGCTGCGCAAGGCCAACGCGAACGTGGACACCACGAACTTCGCGGTCTTCGAGGCGAACCCGGTGCCGATCAAGGGCGAGCCGCGTAACGCCCAGGCCATCTACGCGGTGCTCGACGCGGCGATGTCCGGGGTGCTGACCAACCCGAACGCGAACATCGACGCGCTGCTCAAGACCGCCGAGGACAAGGTCAACCAGCTGCTGGCCGCCGGCAGCTGACCCGACCGGAGGTGGGGCCGGCGCACCGGCCCCACCTCCCCGAGCACCGCAGGAGTCGCCTTGGCGCTCACCACCGTCCCCGGCGCCACCCGCCGTACCCGCCCCGTCGCGCCGCCGTCGCGTATCTCCCGACGCCGCGCCGGCCTCGGCCGCAAGGTGCGGGACAACCTCACCGGGCACACGTTCCTCATCGGCGCTGTCGTGTGCTTCGCCGTCTTCTCCTGGTACCCGATGGTGCGCGGCGTCGTGATGAGCTTCCAGCGCACCCGCCGGGGCGAGACCACCTGGGTCGGCTGGGACAACTACAGCCGGATCATCGCCGATCCGAGCTTCTGGACCGCCTGGAAGAACACGTTCGTCTTCACCGGCCTGGCGCTGGTGCTCGGCTACCTGGTGCCGTTCTTCGTGGCGATCCTGCTCAACGAGCTGCGCCACGCCAAGGGCTACCTGCGGGTGCTGGTCTACCTGCCGGTGATGCTGCCGCCGGCCTCAGCGCTGTTCCTGTTCAAGTTCTACGCCTACGACCCGAGCGAGGCGGGGCTGTTCAACGCGATCCTCACCGCGCTGGGACTGCCCACGTCGGAGTGGATGCAGTCGCAGGCGATGACGATGCCCGCCATGGTGATCGCGTCGACCTGGATGAACATGGGCGGCGCCGTGCTGATCTACCTGGCCGCGTTGCAAAACATCCCCGGCGAGCTGTACGAGGCCGCCGAGATCGACGGCGCCGGGGTGTGGCGGCGCATCCGGCACGTCACAGTGCCGCAGACCCGGCTGATCCTTGCGCTGCTGGCGATGCTCCAGATCGTGGCCACCATGCAGCTGTTCATCGAGCCGCTGATCCTCGCCAACGGCGCCGGTACGCAGGACTCGGCGACCTCGGTGGCGTACCTGATCTACCAGCACGGGTTCTTCCAGAACGACCTCAACGGCGCCGCCGCGCTCGGCGTGATCATGCTGGTGGTGCTGGCCGGGTTCTCCGCCGTCTACCTGCGACTGACCGCGAGACAGGACTAGGACATGGCCGCCGACAGCACCACCCGTACCCTCATCTCCCACGCCCAGCTGCGGCGCGGTCGCGGCCGCGTCCTCTACTGGGCCGTGCTCTCCGTGGTCGTGGCCGGGTTCACGCTGGTCTTCCTCGGCCCGCTGTACTGGATGGTCACCGGCGCGCTGAAGTCCGGCCAGGAGATCGCCCAGACCCCGCCGACGCTGTTCCCGCGCGACCCGCAGCCGGGCAACTACGTGGACGCCTGGACCAACCTGGACCTGGCGAAGCTGCTGTTCAACACGTTCTACTACGCCACCGGCGCGGTGCTGTTCCAGCTCGTGTTCGACACCGCCGCGGCGTACGCGCTGTCGAAGCTGCGTCCGGTGCTGGGCAAGCTGATCCTCGGCATGATGCTGGCGACGCTGATGATCCCGGCGATGGTGCTGATCGTCCCGCAGTACGTCACGGTGATCGACCTGCCGATCGTGCACGTCAACCTGCTCGACTCGCCGTTCGCGATCTGGCTGCCGCTGGTGGCGAACGCGTTCAACATCTTCCTGCTGAAACGGTTCTTCGACTCGATCCCGGAGGACCTGATGGCCGCCGCCGTGATGGACGGCGCCACCCCGCTTCGCACACTCTGGTCCATCGTCCTGCCGATGTCCCGCCCGATCCTCGGCGTGGTGGCGATCTTCGCGGTGACGGCGGTCTGGAAGGACTTCCTCTGGCCGAAGCTGGTCATGCCGTCGCCGGAGACGCGGACCGTCAGCGTCGGCATCTACGCCTTCGCCGGCGGCACCCCGATGAACGTGGTCATCGCCGCGTCGGTGATCGCCGCGATTCCCACAGTCGTGCTGTTCCTGATCTTCCAGCGCAACATCATGTCCGGCCTGACCACCGGCGGCCTCAAGGGCTGACCGGGCGCCGCCGCAAGCCCGCCGCATGCCCGCCGCCCCAGTACCGACCCCGCAGAAAGCAGGTGCCCGTGTCCATGGCCGACAACAGCCCGTGGTGGCGCTCCGCGGTGATCTACCAGGTCTATCCGCGCAGTTTCGCCGACGGCAACGGCGACGGGATCGGCGACGTCGCCGGCATCCGGTCCCGCCTGGACCACCTCGCCGCGCTCGGCGTCGACGCGATCTGGTTCAGCCCCTGGTACCCGTCGCCGATGGCCGACGCCGGCTACGACGTGTCCGACTACCGCGACATCGACCCGGTCTTCGGCACGCTCGCCGAGGTGGAGGCGCTGATCGCGGAGGCGCACGCGCTCGGCATCCGCAGCATCGTCGACGTGGTGCCCAACCACTGCTCCGACGCGCACCAGTGGTTCCGGGCCGCACTGGCCGGCGGGCCGGGCGCGCCCGAGCGGGACCTGTTCTGGTTCCGCCCCGGCCGGGGACCGGGCGGTGACCTGCCGCCCACCGACTGGACCGGCGAGTTCGGCGGCCCGACCTGGACCCGCACCACCGACCCGGACGGCACGCCCGGCGACTGGTACCTGCACCTGTTCGCCCCGCAGCAACCCGACTTCAACTGGGACCACCCCCGGGTACGCGCCGAGTTCGAGGACATCCTGCGGTTCTGGTTCGACAGGGGTGTGGACGGCATCCGCATCGACTCGGCTGGGCTGCTGGTCAAGGACGGCGCGCTGCCGGAGGTCCACCCGGACCGGCCGCACCCGTTCCGCGACCAGGACGGCGTGCACGACGTGTACCGCGCCTGGCGGCGCATCGCCGACTCCTACCCGGGCGGGCGGGCGCTGGTCGGCGAGGTGTGGCTGCCCGACCGGCAGCGGTTCGCGAACTACCTGCGCCCGGACGAGCTGCACACCGCGTTCAACTTCGACTTCCTCGGCTGCGCCTGGGACGCCACAGCGCTGCGGGACAGCATCGACGGCACGCTCGGCGCGCACGCCCCGGTCGGCGCCCCGGCCACCTGGGTGCTGTCCAACCACGACGTGACCCGCCACGTCACCCGGTACGGCCGCGCCGACACCCGGTTCAGCTTCGCCGCCAAGCGCGAGGGCATCCCCACCGACCTGGAGCTGGGCACCCGACGGGCCCGCGCCGCCGTGCTGCTGTCCCTCGCGCTGCCCGGCGCCGCCTACGTCTACCAGGGCGAGGAGCTGGGCCTCTGGGAGGTCGAGGACATCCCGTACGAGCTGCGGCAGGACCCGATGTGGGAGCGGTCCGGGCGGGTCGACCCGGGCCGCGACGGCTGCCGGGTGCCGCTGCCCTGGCAGGGCGACACCCCGCCGTTCGGGTTCAGCCCGGATGGCGCGGCCGCCGCGCCGTGGCTGCCGCAGCCGGCCGACTGGAAGGACCGCACGGTCCGCGCCCAGACCGGCGACCCGCACTCGATGCTGGAGCTGTACCGGGCCGCGCTGGCGCTGCGCCGCGCCGAACCCGCGCTCGGCGACGGCACGCTGACCTGGCTGCCCGCACCGGACGGCGTGCTCGCGTTCGCCCGCGAGCCCGGCTTCACCTGCCTGGTCAACCTCCGCGGCACAGCGGTGCCGCTGCCCGCGTACGACGAGCTGCTGCTGGCCAGCGGCCCACTCGACGACGACCGGCTGCCACCGGACACCGCGGTCTGGCTGCGTACCCGATCGGCCTGACGGCGGCGCCGGCGGCCCCGTCCCGCCGCCGGCGCCGCGATGACACCCGGCGGCCCGTCCCGGCCGCCGCGCCGCACACCTGGGGAGGAGGAAGGAGAGGCAACGCCGCACGGGGGATCTGGCCACCGACGAAAGGGAGCACACCCCGCATGGCCGAGCACCGCACCGCGCACCGCCACCGCAGCACCGGCGTGGCCGCCCTCGCCGCCGCCGCGCTCGCCGCCTCGACACTCGTCGTCGTGGCGCTCACCACGACCGCCACCCCGGCGTCCGCCGCCGGGCTGTCCCCGTTCGACATCGCCGGCCGCGGCGCCACCGTGCCGTTCCGGGAGCAGGAGGCCGAGCAGGCCGCCCACACCGGCACGAAGATCGGCCCCGACCGGCGCTACGGCACGCTGCCGTCCGAGGCGTCCGGCCGCGAGGCGGTCACCCTCGACGCCGTCGGCGAGTACGTCGAGTTCACGCTCACCGCCCCGGCGAACGCTGTCACGTTCCGGTACAGCCTGCCGGACAACGCCGCCGGCACCGGCCGGGACGCCACCATCGACCTGCGCGCCAACGGCACGCTGGTCAAGGCGGTGCCGGTCACCTCCCGGTACGGCTGGTACTACGGCGGCTACCCGTTCAACAACAACCCGGGCGACACCAACCCCCACCACTTCTACGACGAGACCCGGACCATGTTCGGCACCACGTATCCGGCCGGCACGAAGATCCGCCTCCAGGTCTCCTCGACCGCCCAGTCACCCACGTTCACCATCGACCTGGCCGACTTCGAGCTGGTCGGCGCGCAGATCACCAAGCCGTCCGGCGTGCTGGACGTGGTGACCGACTTCGGCGCCGACCCGACCGGCGCCACCGACTCGACGGCGAAGTTCCAGGCCGCCGTGGACGCCGGCAAGGCGCAGGGCCGGGCGGTGTGGATCCCGGCCGGCACGTTCACGCTCTGGGACCACGTGGTGGTCGACGGCGTGACGCTGCGCGGCGCGGGCCCGTGGTACTCGGTGCTCGGCGGCCGGCACCCCACCGACCGCAAACGCGCCGCCGGAATCTACGGCAAGTACGTGCCGGGCGGCGGCTACTCCGGCGAGATCCGCCCGCACGAGGCCGGTGGGCCCAGCCGCAACGTCACGCTGCGGGACTTCGCCATCATCGGCGACATCCGGGAGCGGGTGGACGAGGACCAGGTCAACGCCATCGGCGGCGCGATGACGAACTCGGTGGTGGACAACCTGTGGTTGCAGCACACCAAGGTCGGGGCCTGGATGGACGGCCCGATGGACAACTTCACCATCCGCAACAGCCGCATCCTCGACCAGACCGCCGACGGGGTGAACTTCCACTGGGGCGTCACCAACTCGACTGTCACCAACACGTTCGTCCGCAACACCGGCGACGACGCGCTGGCCATGTGGGCGCAGAGCGTGCCGAATGTCGGCAACTCCTTCACCCGCAACACGATCGGCGTGACGATCCTGGCCAACCACCTGGTCACGTACGGCGGGCGGGACATCACCATCGCCGACAACGTCACCGCCGACTCGGTCACCAACGGCGGCGGCATCCACGTGGCGAACCGCTACCCGGGCGTGACCGGGCCGACGGCCGTGGCCGGCACCATCACGGTGGCCCGCAACACGCTGATCCGCAACGGCAACTCCGACTACAACTGGCAGTTCGGCGTCGGCGCGATCTGGTTCTCCGCGCTCAACGAGCCGATCCAGGGCGCCGCCATCAACGTGACCGACACCGACATCCTGGACAGCTCGTACGCGGCGCTGCACTGGATCGAGGGCCAGACCAGCGGCATCTCGTTCGACAACGTCCGCATCGACGGCGCGGGCACGTACGCGCTCCAGGTGCAGGCGCCCAGCCAGGTCCGGTTCACGAACGTGCGGGCCACCGGCATCGCGCAGTCCAACCCGATCCACAACTGCGTCGGCAGCGGCTTCCAGATCACCCAGGGCACCGGCAACTCCGGCTGGTACACGGCCACCCCGTACTGCGGGCCGTGGCCGCAGCCGCAGTGGGGCAACGGCCCGTCCAGCCCGCCGCCCACCAGCCCGGCGCCGACCACGGCAGCGCCGACGACGGCCCCGCCGACCACCGCGCCGCCGACCACGCCGCCGCCGGCCGGCGGGAACCTGGCCCTGGGCCGGCCGGCGACCGCCACCAGCACCACCCAGACGTACGCCGCCGGCAACGCCGTCGACGGCAACCCGGCCAGCTACTGGGAGAGCGCCAACAACGCGTTCCCGCAGTCGCTCACCGTCGACCTCGGCGCGTCCCGCACCGTCGACCGGGTGGTGCTGAAGCTCCCGCCCGGCTGGGAACGGCGTACCCAGACGCTGTCCGTGCTCGGCTCGACCGACGGCTCCTCCTACACCACGCTGGCCGGGTCGGCGGGGCGCGTCTTCGACCCGGCGGCCGGCAACAGCGTGCCGATCGCGCTGCCGTCGGGCGACCGGCGGTTCGTCCGGGTCACCGTCACCGGCAACACCGGCTGGCCGGCGGGCCAGCTCGCCGAGCTGGAGGTGTACGGCGGCGGCACCACCACACCGCCGCCCACCACGACTCCGCCACCCACCACCGCACCGCCCACCGGCAACCTCGCGGCGGGCCGGCCGGTCGCGGAGACCAGCCACGCCGACGTGTACGGCGCCGCAAACACCGTCGACGGCAACGTCAACACCTACTGGGAGAGCGCCAACAACGCCTTCCCGCAGTCGGTGACGGTCGACCTGGGCAGCGCCCGGCCGGTGGCCCGGGTGGTGCTGAAGCTGCCGCCGTCGGCGGCCTGGCAGACCCGTACCCAGACCGTGTCCGTGCTCGGCTCCACCGACGGCTCGTCGTTCTCGACGCTCAAGGCGGCGGCGGGCTACACGTTCGACCCGGCGGGCGGCAACAGCGTGTCGATCGCGCTGCCCGCCGGTGACCGCCGCTTCGTGCGGCTGACCTTCACCGGCAACACCGGCTGGCCGGCCGGCCAGCTGTCCGAGTTCGAGGTGTACGCCTCCTGACCCGGCGCGGCGGGGGCCACCGCCGGTCCCCGCCGCGCCACCGCACCCCCACCCCCGAACGCCTCTCCACCTCCCCCGGGAAGAAGGTGTCCGTCCACCATGTCCAGACTCCGTACCCGGATCGTCGCGGTGCTCGCCGCGGTCGGCCTGGCCGTCACCGCGACCCCGGCCCCACCGGCCCTCGCGGCCGGCGGCCCGAACCTCGCCGCCGGGCGCACCGCCACCGCCAGCAGCGTCAACGGCCCCTACGCCGCGGCCAACCTGACCGACGGCAACCAGGGCAGCTACTGGGAGAGCAGCGGCGCGCTGCCCCAGTGGGCCCAGGTCGACCTCGGCACCAGCCGCGCCGTCGACCAGGTCGTGCTCAAACTCCCGGCCGCCTGGGAGGCCCGCAACCAGACGCTGTCCGTGCAGGCAAGCGCCGACGGCAGCGGCGGCTTCACCACTGTCGTCGCGTCCGCCACCCGCACGTTCAGCCCGGCCGCCGCCAACACCGTGACGCTCGGCTTCACCGCCACCGACGCCCGCTACCTGCGGGTCGTGACCACCGCGAACACCGGCTGGACCGCCGCACAGCTCGCCGAGCTGGAGGTGTACGGCGCGGCCACCTCCTCGACCAACCTGGCGCTCGGCCGGACCATGACCGAGAGCGGCCACGCCGACGTGTACGGCGCGGGCAACGCCAACGACGGCAACGCGGCCACCTACTGGGAGAGCCCGAACAACGCGTTCCCGCAGTGGATCCAGGCCGACCTGGGCGCCGCCACCAGCGTCAACCGGCTGGTGCTGCGACTGCCGTCCGGCTGGGGCGCGCGCACCCAGACGATCACCGTGCAGGGCAGCACGAACGGCTCCACGTTCGGCACGCTCGTCGGCTCCGCCGCGTACGCGTTCGACCCGGGCGGCGGCAACACCGTGACCGTCACAGTGCCCACCGCCTCCACCCGGTACGTGCGGCTGCTGTTCACCGCGAACAGCGCCTGGCCCGCCGGGCAGCTCGCCGAGCTGGAGATCTACGGCCCGGTCACCGGCGACACCCAGGCCCCGAGCGCGCCGGGCAGTCTCGCGTTCACCGAGCCCGCCACCGACCAGGTGCGGCTGACCTGGACCGCGTCCACCGACAACGTGGGCGTCACCGGTTACGACGTGTACGCCAACGGCGTACTGCGCACGAGCGTGGGCGGCACCACGCTCACGTACACCGACACCCAGCCGGCCGGGACCACAGTCGCCTACTACGTGCGGGCGCGGGACGCAGCAGGGAACGTGTCGGCGAACAGCAACACGGTCACCCGCACCGGCAACACCGGTGACACGGTCGCCCCGACCGCGCCCGGCAACCTGGCCTACACCCGGCCGGCGAGCGGGCAGGTCCGGCTGACCTGGACCGCGTCGAGCGACAACGTCGGCGTCACCGGCTACGAGGTGTACGCCAACGGGTCGCTGCGCACCACGGTCAGCGGGTCCACGCTCACGTACACGGACAGCCAGCCGGACAGCGCCACCGTGTCGTACCACGTGCGGGCCCGCGACGCGGCCGGGAACGTGTCGGCCAACAGCAACACGGTGACCCGCACCGGCAGCGGCACGGGTGGCACCAACCTGGCGGTCGGCAAGCCCGCCACCGCGTCGTCGATGGTGCACGTGTTCGCCGCCGCCAACGCCGTCGACAACGACGTCACCACGTACTGGGAGGGCGCGCCCGGCGCGTACCCGAGCACGTTGACCGTCGCGCTCGGCGCCAACGCGAGCATCAGCGCCGTCGTCGTGAAGCTGAACCCGGACCCGGCGTGGGGCGCGCGTACCCAGACGTTCCAGGTGCTCGGCCGGGAACAGTCCGCGTCCGGGTTCACCAGCCTGGTCGGCTCCGCGACGTACTCCTTCAACCCGAACAGCGCCAACACGGTGACCGTCCCGGTCTCGGCGACCGCCGCCGATGTCCGGCTCCAGTTCACCGCGAACTCCGGCTCCTCCAACGGCCAGGTCGCCGAACTCCAGGTCATCGGCGTCCCGGCACCGAACCCGGACCTCACCGTCACCGCCGTCACCGCGTCACCGTCCACGCCGGTGGAGACGGACACGATCACGCTGTCCGCCACAGTGCGCAACGCCGGCACCGCGGCCTCCGCCGCCACCACTGTCAACCTCTACCTGGGTACGACGAAGGTCGGCACCGCCGCCGTCGGCGCGCTCGCCGCGGGCGTGTCGAGCACCGTCTCGGCGAGCATCGGCGTACGCGACGCCGGCAGCTACCAGGTCACCGCCACTGTCGACGAGTCGAACGCGGTGATCGAGCAGAACGAGGCGAACAACTCCTACACCAGCCCGACCCCGCTGACCGTCAGCCCGGTCGCCAGCTCCGACCTGGTCGCCTCCGCCGTCACCTGGTCACCCGGCACGCCGAGCGCCGGCGCCACCGTCTCCTTCGCGGTGACGCTGCGCAACCAGGGCACCATCGCGTCGGCGAGCGGCGCGCACGGCATCACGCTGACAGTGCGCGACCAGTCCGGCGCGGTGGTCCGCACGCTCACCGGCTCGTACAGCGGCACGATCGCGGCCGGGGGCATCGCCGGTCCGGTGTCGCTGGGCACCTGGACGGCCGCCAACGGCCGGTACACGGTGCGGGTGGTGGTCGCCGACGACGCCAACGAACTGCCGGTGAAGCGGCAGAACAACACCAGCGACCGGGCGTTGTTCGTCGGTCGCGGGGCGAACCTGCCGTACGACGCGTACGAGGCCGAGGACGGCACGACCGGCGGCGGCGCGCAGGTGATCGGCCCGAACCGCACCATCGGTGACCTCGCCGGGGAGGCGTCCGGCCGCCGCGCGGTCACGCTCAACACCACCGGCGCGTACGTCGAGTGGACCACCCGATCGGCCGTGAACGCCCTGGTCGCCCGCTTCTCCATCCCGGACGCGCCGGGCGGCGGCGGGATCGACTCGACGATCAACGTCTACGTCAACGGCGTGCTGCACAAGCCGATGAGCCTCACCTCCAAGCACATCTGGCTCTACGGCGCCGAGGCCGGTCCCAGCGACTCGCCGAGCGCGGGCGCGCCCCGGCACCTGTACGACGAGGCGAACGTGCTGCTCGACACCACGGTCCCGGCGGGCAGCCGGATCCGGCTCCAGAAGGACCCGGCGAACAGCACCACGTACGCGATCGACTTCGTCAACACCGAACTGGTGTCGCCGCGCGCCAACCCCGACCCGGCCCGCTACAAGGTCCCCACCGGGTTCAGCCACGCCGACGTGCAGAACGCGCTCGACGCGGTACGGATGGACACCACCGGCACGCTGATCGGCGTCTACCTGCCCGCCGGCACGTACGAGACGGCGCAGAAGTTCCAGGTGTACGGCAAGGCGGTGAAGGTCGTCGGCGCCGGCATGTGGTTCACCCGCTTCCAGACGCCGCGCAACCAGCAGAACACCGACGCCGGCTTCCGGGTCGAGTCCTCGGCGAGCGGGTCGACCTTCGCCCACCTGGCGTTCTTCGGCAACTACACCAACCGGATCGACGGTCCCGGCAAGGTGTGGGGCGAGCTGAAGGACGTGGACAACCTGACGCTGGACAGCGTCTGGGTGGAGCACACCGTGTGCGCGTACTGGGGGGTGAGTGTGGACGGGTTGACCATCCGGGACAGCCGGTTCCGCAACACCTTCGCCGACGCGGTGAACATGACGAACGGCAGCACCAACAACCTGGTCACCAACTCGGAGGGCCGCTCCAACGGCGACGACGCGTTCGCGTTGTTCTCCGCGACCGACCAGGGTGGCTCCGGCGGCAACCACGGCAACGTGTTCGAGAACCTGACCGCCACGCTGACCTGGCGGGCAGCAGGGCTGGCGGTGTACGGCGGCTACGACAACGTGTTCCGCAACCTGTACATCGCCGACCAGCTCACGTACTCGGGCATCACGATCAGCTCGCTGGACTTCGGCTACCCGTTCGTCGGGTTCGGCGCCAGCCCGCCAACCCGGTTCGAGAACATCTCGCTGATCCGCTCCGGCGGGCACTTCTGGGGCGCACAGACGTTCCCGGCGATGTGGTTGTTCTCCGCGTCCAAGGAGTTCCGCGGCATCCGGGTGAGCGACGTGGACATTGTCGATCCGACGTACTCGGGGATCATGTTCCAGACCAAGTACAACGGCAGCCAGCCGGAGAACCCGATCACCGACACGGTGCTCACTAACGTGTCGATCTCCGGGGCGCGGCGCAGCGGTGACGCCTTCGACGCGAAGTCCGGCTTCGGCATCTGGGTAAACGAGATGCCCGAGGCGGGTCAGGGCCCCGCTGTCGGCGCGGCGACCTTCACCAACCTCCGCCTGACCGACAACGCCCAGGACATCAAGAACACCACAACAACCTTCACCATCACCCGCAACTAACCCGCCCCTCCCACCCCCGCGATCTTGCACTCTCGGCCCCCGCAATGCCGGATTACTCCTGGTATGGGGGGTGCCAAAGCGCAAGATCGCGGGGGCGGCGGGGCGGCGCGGCGATCTTGGAGTTGTGGCGCCTCTGATAGTGGGGCGAAGCCGACAAGATGTGGCACCACAAGTCCAAGATCGACGGAGGGCGTAGGGCCGCGCGGTCAGTGGGGGAGGGCGGTGGAGAGGCGGCGGATCGCCTCGTCCATCTGCTCGGGTGGGGCGGCGGCGTACGTCAGGCGCAGGTGCGGGGCGGGGGGTTCTGCCGCGTACCAGGGGCGGCCGGGGAAGACCGTGACGCCTGCCGCGGCGGCCGCCGCTGTCACCGCCACGTCGTCGGCACCGTCCGGCAGGCGTACCCACAGGTGCAGGCCGCCGCGTGGAACGTCGCGCGGGGTCAGCGACGGCAGGTGCCGGTCCAGTGCCGCGAGCAGCGCATCCCGGCGGGCCCGCAGTTGTCCGCGCAGGCTGCGGCGGTGCCGGTCCCACGCGGGCGCGGTGAGGAACTCCAGCGCTGCCTGTTGCAGCGGTCCGGCGACGAAGAGGTCGTCGAGCAGGCGGGCGGCGCGCAGCCGCGCCCCGGCGGGTCCGCGCGCGCCGATCGCGGCGATGCGCAGGCCGGGCGCTGTGGACTTGGTCAGCGAACGCAGGTAGACGACGTGCCCGTCCGGGTCGTCGGCGGCCAGCGGTGGCGGGGCCTCCCCGTCGATCGTCAGGTCGCGGGCGTAGTCGTCCTCCACCAGGAACGCCCCGGCGTCGCGTACCGCCTCGGCGACCTGGGTGCGCCGGGCGGGGGAGAGCGTCGCGCCGTGCGGGTTGGCGTACAAGGGCTGGCAGTAGAACAGGCGGGCGCCGGTGCGGGCGAACGCGGCGGTGAGCTGGTCGGGGCGTACCCCGTCGGTGTCGGCGGGGACGGGCACCACCCGCAGCCCGGCGGCGCGCGCGGCGGCGAGCGCGCCCAGGTAGGTGGGGGACTCGACCAGCACCGTGTCGCCGGGAGTGGTGAGCGCCCGCAGCGTCGAGGAGAGCGCGGCCTGCCCGCCCGGGCAGATCACCATGTCCTCGGTGCGCAGGCCGCCACCGGCCTCGCGGGCGAACCAGGCGCGCAGGTCGGCGCGTCCCTCGACCGGGCCGCGCTGCCACGCGGCCGGCTGCCGGGCCGCGCGGGCGAGCGCCGCGCCGAGCGCGGCGGCCGGCTGGAGATCCGGGTCGAGGTAGCCGCCGGTCAGCGGGATGGCACCCGACGGTGGTAACGCGAGCAGCGCCTGCATCTCGTCCTCGCCGCCCCGCCGCGAGCCCAGCGCGACGGTCTGCCACGACAGGTCCGCCCGTGGCGGGTCGGCGCGGCGGTTCGCCACGTACGCGCCACGGCCCGGCCGCGTCTCGACCAGGCCGTCGGCGACGAGCCGCCGGGTCGCCTCGGCGACGGTGACGGGGGAGACGTGATGGTGTGCGGTCAGCTCCCGTACCGACGGCAGCCGCGTGCCGGGGACGGCATCCGAGGCCAGCGCACCCAGATGCCGGGCGACACGATCGATAGCGCTACCATCACTCATGACGGCACAGAGTAGCGCTACTGCACCAACGACGGTAACGGTGAGGCCGGGCTCCGGGGTCGCTCTCGGCGCGCTGGGTGTGCTGGCCTTCAGCATGTCGCTGCCGGCCACCCGCGTCGCGGTGCACACGCTCGACCCCTGGTTCGTCGCGTTCGGACGGGCCGTCGGCGCGGCGCTGCTCGCCTGGGCCTACCTGCGGCTCACCGGCGCCGCACGCCCCACCCGGGACCAGTGGCGACGACTGTCGATAGTCGCACTCGGCGTCGTGGTCGGCTTCCCGCTGTTCACCTCGCTGGCGCTCACCACACAGACGTCCGCGCACGGCGCGGTGGTGGTCACCGTCCTGCCTGCCATGACCGCGGTGTTCGCGGTGCTCCGGGCCGGGGAGCGGCCGCCGCCGCTGTTCTGGATCGCCAGCGCCGCCGGACTGGCGCTGGTGCTCGCGTTCCTCGCCGCCGGCGGCTCGATCCGCGGGACGCTGGCGCCCGCCGACCTGTTCCTGCTCGCCGCCGTGGTGCTCTGCGGACTCGGGTACGCCGAGGGCGGCCGGCTGGCCCGCGAACTCGGTGGCGCCCGGACGATCTGCTGGGCGTTGCTGCTGTCGCTCCCCGTCACCGTGCCGGTCACGGCGGTTGCCGCGTTCGTCCACCGGCCGCAGGGCGGCGTCGCCGCCTGGACCGGGTTCGGCTACCTCACAGTGGTCTCGATGTTCCTCGGCTTCTTCGCCTGGTACGCCGGGCTGGCCCGGGGCGGCATCGCCCGGGTGGGTCAGATCCAGCTCGCCCAGCCGGTGCTCACGCTGATCTGGTCGGCAGTGCTGCTCGGTGAGGCGGTCACGCCGGGCGCGCTCGTGGTGGCGGGTGGGGTGCTCGCCTGCGTCGTGCTCATCCAGCGCACCCGGGGCGGCGCAATGCCGGCGCGCGCCCCGGGCGGACCGTCCTCAGCAGGGCGCGATGGTGCCGGTCACGCTGGAGACGTACGCGTGGCTGACGAAGTGTCCTGACGCGAGGCGGTTCCACTGGGTGGTGGTCCGGTACGGGCCGCTCACCGACGAGCCGGTGACGGAGCACTCGATCGGCACGTTGGCGTACGTGGCGGCCAGGCCGACGACCGGGTTGCTCGTACTCGGGCCGGAGCGGATGTTGAGCGGCCCGCTGCCGATCCGGCCCCGCGTGCCGGTGCCGGTCCAGAGGTAGGCGACGTCGACCCAGGCGTTGTCGGTCAGCAGCAGGCCGTCCCAGAACGTCCCGTCGGCGAGGTCGATGCCGGCCGGGCTGCCCACCACGCGTCCGAACTGGTCCCGGCCGCCGTTGTAGCCGCTCTGGTACGCCGCCTGCGCCTCGGGCCGGCCCTGCGGCAGGTCCTTCCACATCTCCCGCACACCGCTCGGGTTCCAGTAGTCGTCCTTGGTGTTCCACGGGCCCATGTCCCAGACCGGCGCGTATTCGCAGCGGCTGCGGGTCGTGGTGCAGACCCGCACGGTGTAGTCGCCGGTGTTCTTCGGCGCGAGTCCGCGGGCCGAGGGCAGCGCGACGAAGTGGTCCCGGGAGACGATCACGTGCCCGTTGGCGGTGGTGCCGCCGACCAGGCCCTCGCGGGTGGCGTACACCCGGTAGGTGAGGCCGGGCGTGGCGGCCGTGACGGCGGCGACCGAGTCGGCGGTGAGCCGGACCGTGCGCAGGCTGGGCGCGGCGGCCGGCCGGTCGGCGGTGAGGACCACCCGGATCTGCACCCGAGTGACCGGCTGGTCGAAGACGGCCGCGCCGGTCACCGTCCGCCATTCGGTCCACGCGCCCGATCGCCAGCCGCGCGCCGCCACCTCGACGGCGCTGTCGCGGGCGGGACCTGCGACGACGTCGGCCCGGACCCGGTTGGCGGGTGCGGCGAGTGAATGCGGCGCGACGACGAGCGTGCCCTCGGCCGCGATGCCGCGCCGGGCCGTGGGCCGGTGTGCCGCATCGGCGAGGCGCAGTTCCGTGCCGGTCCAGCGGACGTTGACGTCGTCGGAGTCGACTCCGGCCAGGTCGGCGCTCCAGGTGTTGCCGGCGGCCGCCGGTGCCGCCAGGGGCGCGGCGAGGGCCGGCGAGGCGGCCAGGACAGCGGCGACCGCGCCGGCGACTGCCGCCGACGTACGGGTCCTGCGGGATCGGGACATGGCGCTCCTTGTGGGGGCAGGATTAGACAGATGTCGATGCAAGGGTGAGGTGCAGGCAACCATCGATCTCGCTGTCCGTCAAGGTGGCGTCTCTGGCGTGCGGCCGCCCTGGGCAGTGCAAAAAACCTGCAAACGCTACCTCTTGCCCTGAGCGAAAGCGCTTTCATACGATCGCGTTACATCGATGTTTCGTTTGCGGCCCGGGCATCGCAGATGACGACATCCGCCGGCGACGCGCCTGATCGCGTCGCGGCTCCTCACTATTCCCATTCGGTGACTGGCCGCTGCTCGGCGGCAATTCCCGCATGCTCGAAAACGAAAAGAGGCGACATGAGAAGACCAGTCGCGCTGCGACTCCACGCGGCACTGGCCACGGCGGTCGTGGGGATCGCCGTCGCCGTGGCACTCCCGTCCCCGCAGGCGTCGGCGGCGGCCGGCAGCGCCACCGGCTACGCCACCCAGAACGGCGGCACCACCGGCGGCGCGGGCGGGCAGACGGTACGCGCCACCACCGGCACCGCCATCCACGCCGCGCTGTGCGGGCGGGCCAGCAGCAGCACCCCGATCATCATCGAGGTGACCGGGACCATCAACCACGGCAACACCAGCAAGGTCTCCGGATCGAGCTGCAACACCGCCGACGGCGTGATCGAGCTGAAGCAGATCAGCAACGTCACCATCATCGGCGTGGGCAGCGGCGCCGTCTTCGACCAGCTCGGCATCCACATCCGCGACTCGCGCAACATCATCATCCGCAACGTGACGGTGCGCAACGTCAAGAAGTCCGGCTCGCCCACCTCCAACGGCGGTGACGCGATCGGCATGGAGAGCAGCGTCCGCAACGTGTGGGTCGACCACGTAACGCTGGAGGCGTCCGGCGGGGAGTCGGAGGGCTACGACGGCCTGTTCGACATGAAGGACGACACCCAGTACGTGACGCTGTCGTACAGCATCCTGCGCAACTCCGGGCGCGGCGGCCTGATCGGGTCCAGCGAGAGCGACCGCGGCAACGGCTACATCACGTTCGAGCACAACCTGTACGAGAACATCGACTCCCGTACGCCGCTGCTGCGTGGCGGCATCGCCCACATGTTCAACAACCACTACACCGGGCTGCACGAGTCGGGCATCAACTCCCGGGCCGGCGCGCGGGCCAAGGTGGACAACAACTACTTCCGCAACTCCAAGGACGTGCTCGGCACGTTCTACACCAGCGAGCGCGGCACCTGGCAGGTCAGCGGCAACATCTTCGACAACGTGACCTGGTCCTCGCCCGGGAGCGACAACTACCCGGCGGGGCCGAACGTGACGTCCACGACCACCGTCAGCGTGCCGTACTCGTACCGCCTCGACGCGGCGAGCTGCGTGCCGGACATCGTGCGGCAGACGGCGGGCGCGAACACCGGCCTGCGCGTCTCCGACGGCAACTGCACGCCGCAGTCCCCGGCCCCGACCACTCCGGCCCCGACCACGCCCGCACCCACCACGCCGCCGCCCGGGACGACCACCCCGCCCCCGTCCGGCGGGACCAACCTGAGCCTCCTCTCGGGCGCCGGCGCCGACGGGTCCAGCAAGGCCGACGGCACCAGCTACGGCAACGTGCGCGACGGCAGCCTGAGCACGTACTGGTCGCCGTCTGGGTCCACCGGCACCGTCTCGATCAAGTGGGGGTCGGCCACCACCGTGTCCCGCGTGGTCATCCGCGAGCCGTCCGGCACCTCGGGCTCGATCGGGTCCTGGCAGCTCGTCAACAACGACACCGGCGCGGTGCTCGCATCCGGCAGCGGGGCCGGCCAGATCACCTTCGGCGCGACCTCGCTGAAGAAGATCAACTTCAAGATCAACAGCTCCAACGGTACGCCGAGAGTCGGCGAGTTCGAGACGTACGCCAGCTAGCAAGTCACATACGAGCGGGGGCGGCCGATCCGGCCGCCCCCGCCCCTGTTCGTGTCCCGGTCAGAGGGTGAGCACGACGGTGGAGATGCTCCGCGCGCCGACGTTCACGGTGACCTGGTTGCCGTTCACGCCGACCGGCTGGCTCGCCGCGCTGGCGTTCTGCGACGTGGCCACGTACTCCGCCCGGCTGACGTTCTGCGGCGCCTGGATGATCGCGTTGTTCACCGCGCTGGTGGACCGGTTGAGGATCACCAGCGTGACCTTCCCGTCACCGGAGTAGGCGGTCACCTCCAGCGGCGACGCCTTGGAGCTCTTGGTCAGGGCGACCCGCTGGTAGCCGGGCCGCACGTACTTCGAGTACTGCGAGAACGCGTACCCGCGCTTGAGCGGCGCGCCCGCCACGGTGCCGTACGCGGACTCGCCGTCACCGATGAACGAGTAGTAGCGCTTGCCGTACCACCAGACGTACGCGCTCCAGTTCGACTCCATCGACTTGTGCACGGTGCGCATGATGTCGTCGAGCGTCTCGTTCCAGGCCGCGGTGTTGGCCGGGTTGCCCCAGATGTTGGAGCCGCCGCCGTCGGCCTCGTGCAGGTTCCACTCGGTCATCCACACCGGCTTGTTGTACTGCTGCGCCAGCGTGTATGGCTTCAGCCGGCCGGACGCCTCGGTGCCGTACAGGTGCCCGCCGATGTAGCCGATGTTGTTGCGGGCCGCCGCGTCGTTGAGCGTCGGGTCGGTGTAGCCGTAGTTCAGGTTCACCGCCTCGGCGACCATCAGCTTGGTGTTCTGCACCTTGGCGCCCTGTTCCCGGACGAAGGTCTGCAGCTCGGTGCCGCTCCAGTCCATCGAGTCGTAGTCCGGGTGCCAGTCCGGCTCGTTCTGCACTGACGTGACGTCCACCGTCACGCCCTGGTTGCGCATGTACTGGACGTAGCTGTTGAGGTGGTTGGCGTAGTCGTCGTAGTAGTCGGTGCGCAGCTTGCCGCCGTTGATCCGGCTGTTGTTCGTCTTCCAGGCCGCCGGAGCGGTCCACGGCGACGCCATGATCTTCACGTTCGACCCGTACGACTTCGCCGTGCGCAGCGCGCTGACCTGGGTTCCCCACTCGCCGGACACCGGCGAGATGCCGGTACGCACGATGGACAGGCCGAGCTGGTTGGGGCCGAGCCCGACGAGCGTCTGCGTCTCGGCCGTCGACCAGGCGCCGCCCCAGATCGACACGGCGGCGCCGAACCCGTCGATCGTCTGGTAGCGGCTGGCGGTGTTGACGGTGATGTCCGCCGCCCCGGTGGGCGGCGGGCTGCTCGGTGAGGTGGTCGGCGAACTCGTCGGCGACGTGGACGGCGAGGTGGACGGCGACGTCGGCGTCGTGCCGCCGGTGCAGGTCACCCCGTTGAGCGCGAAGCTGGTCGGCGCGGGGTTGCTGCTGGTCCAGGACCCGTTGAACCCGAACGACGTGCTGCCGTTCGTCGGGATGGACCCGTTGTAGTCGACGTTGCGGGCGCTGACCGCCGCCCCGCTCTGCGTCACGGTGGCGTTCCACGCCTGGGTGACGGTCTGGCCGGCGGCGTAGGACCAGGTGAGCGTCCAGCCGTTGACCGGGTCACCGAGGTTGGTGACCGTGACGTTCGCGCCGAAGCCGCCCTGCCACTGCGACGACACGGCGTAGGTCACCGCGCATCCGGCGGCCGCCGCCCCGGCCGGCAGCGCCGCGGCCATCGCGGTGGAGGCCAGCAGGACCGCGCCGGCCGACAACACCGCGGTACGGGTGGTTCTGTGCCTTCTCATGCGACCTTCCTTCCTGGATGGTCCGGCTCAGCGCTGGAGGGTGAGCAGTCCGGGGCGGTAGGGCAGGAGGCCGTAGTCGCCGCCGGAGTTGGGGGAGCGGCCTTGGTAGAGCAGTTGGAGGTTGCAGGGGTCGACGGTGAAGGTCTGGTCGGCGGTGGTGCGGATGAGTTCGCCGTGGCTGATGTCGTTGGTCCAGGTGGCGCCGCTGTTGGCCTTGCCGGCGAAGGGGTTGGACTCGGTGGCGGCCTGCGGGGTCCAGGAGCCGCCCAGGCTGGTGGCGGTGAAGGACCGGAAGTAGCGGCCCTGGGAGCCGATGGCCTCGACGATCATCAGGTAGCGGGTCTGGCCTTGCAGCTTGTAGACCTGCACGGCTTCGAACAGGTTGTTCGTCGAGTCGGACATGATGGTGGTGTAGTTGGAGCCGAAGCTGCCGGGGAAGTTCCCGATCGGCATGCTGGAGCGGTAGATCTTGCCGTTGTCACCGGCGAAGAACAGGTACATGTTCTGGTCGTCGGCGATCAGCGTCTGGTCGATCGGGCCGGTGCCGGAACCGGAGATGCTGCCGGTGAACAACGGCTGCGCCGACGACCAGCCGTTCGGGTTGGTCGGGTTGGTCGAGGTGCGGTAGGAGAACGCGGTCGGTCCCCACTGGTAGGCCAGCACCCAGATGTTGCGCGGCGCGAAGTAGAACAGCGTCGGCGCCACAGTGCCGGAGGACATCGCGTTCTGGCTGGCGGAGGCCATCTGCGACCAGTTGGAGAACAGACCGAAGTTCATCGACCCCCACGACGAACCGGTGTCGTGCGTGGTGGCGTAGACCAGGTGCTGCCCGTTGTAGGGCACCACTGTGAAGTCCTTCAGCGACACCCAGCCCGAGCGCGGCTGCGCCAACACACCGGTGGACGACCACCGGTACGACGACGGCAGGTTGCAGGTGCCACCCGGCGGCGGCGTCGTGGGCGGCGCGGTGGTCGGCGGCGCCGTGGTGGGTGGCGCCGTGGTCGGTGTGCCGGTCGGGCCGCTCGTCGGCGTGGTGGTGCCGCCGGTGCACGTCACCCCGTTGAGCGCGAAGCTGCTCGGCACCGGGTTGCTACTGGTCCAGGAGCCGTTGAAGCCGAACGACGTGTTGCCGTTCGTCGGGATCGACCCGTTGTAGTCGACGTTGCGCGCGGTGACCGCGGACCCGCTCTGGGTCAGGCTCGTGTTCCACGACTGGGTCACGGTCTGCCCGGCGCCGAACGACCACGTCAGCGTCCAGCTCGACACCGGGTCGCCCAGGTTCGTGATGGTGACGTTGGCGCCGAAGCCGCCCTGCCACTGGGACGAGATCGCGTAGTTCACCGAGCAGCCGGCGGCGGCGGCCCCGGCGGGCAGCTGCGCCACGGCGACCGACGCCGACGCGAGCAGCGCGGCGCCGGCGGATGCCAATATGGCATTGACTGATCTGGATCTGGGCATGGATTGACCTCCTGCGGGGGCGGCGGCTCTGGCATTGGCGGTGGCGATTGTGTTGTGAGCGTTAACAGCCGCGTCAGGGATGTTACGGGAGCGCTCCCATGCGCTCAACAACTCATTTCCGCACCCACCGCATCAGAGCGCTGTCCGCCATCCGCCCGCCCGAACGCGACGATCATGAAGTTGGCCGCGCTCAATGCGGACAAATCAGCGGCCTAACTTCATGATCAACGGGGTGAAAGGGAGAGGGGGAGAGGGGGCAGGGGGTCAGGCGGGGGTGCAGGGGGTGTTGTCGGTGGCGCAGCCGGCGGGGGCGTTGTGCGACGGATCGGGGTCGCGCACGTCGAACCGGATGGTGACGGACTCGCCGCCCGCCAACGCGGCCCCGGTGAACGTGACCACGCTGCCGTCCTGCGCCGCCTCGGCCCCGTTGACGCTGCCCACCGTCGCGCCGCTGTGCAGGGTCACGGTGACCGTCCACTCCGGGCGCGGCGCGGGACCCGGATTGCGCAGCACCACCTCGCCCCGGTAGCCGAACAGCCGGTCGTTGACCGTCTCGTACGTGGCGCTCAACGGCGCCGTCACCACAGTGGAGGGCGTCCGGCTCGGCGTACGGCTGGGGGTGGCCGACGGGGACGAGGAGGGTGAGGCGCTGCGGCGGCTGGCGCTCGGCGTGGGCCGGGCCGTGGTGGGCCGGGCGGCGGGCGTGGACTCCGACGGCACGACGAGCGGGGCCGACGGCGGCAACGCGGCCGGCGCGCTCGGGTTGTCGCCGGTGGCCCACAGCGCCGCTGCGGCGCCCGCGGCGGCGAGCAGCGTCACCGCGCCGGCCGCCAGCAGCACCGGGCGTCGCCGGGAGTGGCGGCGCTCCTCGCCGAGCAGCCGCACCACAGGCAGCTCGGCGGTCAGCCCGCCCTCGGCCCGGCGCAGATCCACATTCTGGAACGCCAGCCAGTCGAGAATGGCCGGCAGCCGCCCGGTGACCGCCTGCTCGTGCTGCTCGGCGCGGGCGTCGGCGTCCCAGTCGCCCTCTTCGAGCACCTCGCGTACGGACAGCCGGGTGCCGTGTGCCGTGGGAGCCAGGTCGCAGGCCAGGCGGGTGGCCCGGCCGGCCTCCCGGCAGCGGACGACCAGCCGGTGCGGCGCGCGCAGCTCGACGGTCTCGACCTCGGTGTCGGTGTCGTACCCGGGCAGCGCGGCGGTGGCCAGCACCCACCGGTCGGACCCGGGCGAACTGTCGGCGAACCACTTGGCCAGCAGCGCGCGTTCCGTCAGCGCCCGCCAGGTCCGGGCGGGCGGGTGGAACAGGTCGACCTCGGTGACGATCTCGATCACGCGGAGACTCTAGGGCCTGTGTCAAGGTCGGTGCGGGGCGCTGTCACCGTCGTCGCGCCAGCGGGCCCGCCAGGCGGCTTCGCTCTCCTCGGCGCTCGCCTTCTCCTCGTGCATCAGCCGGCGCAACGCGACCCGGGAATCGGCGAAGATCACCAGTTCGGCCGCGACGAGGGCCACGCAGATCGCGGTGAGCAGGCCCAGCGCGCCGAGCGCCGGCAGGTGCTGCCCGGCCGGCAGCGCCGCGGCGAGCAGGAGCAGGGTGCCGAGCCGGGTCCAGGACAGCGTCCGCAGCGCGCGCCACTGGAACGCCATGTTGGCGGCGAGGTAGACGAGCACACCACCGAAGAGCAGCGGCACCGCCGGTCCGTGGCCGCGCTCCATCGCTCCGCCCGCCGGGTCGGTGACGATTCGCACCAGCTCCTCGGCGCCGATCGCGAACAGGATCACGCCGGCGATCATGGGCAGGTAGAGGTAGGCGTACGCGTCGCGGGCCAGCGTCACCCGCGCGTGGCCCTGGGCGGCGTGCAGCGCGATCCGGGCGGCCGGGCCGATCATGTCGAAGTGCGCCCACCAGAGCGCGGCGGTGAACAGGATGCCGAAGATCGCCGCCGGGATCGCCGGCCAGGTCACGGGCTGACCGAGCAGGTTGCCGCCCACGCCGACCGAGATGACCGACTCGCCGAGCGCGATGATCAGGATGAGGTCGTACCGTTCGGTCCAGTGCTCGGCCGAGGTGATCTTCCAGCCGTCGGTGCCGGCGAGCAGGCCGCTGCTGTACTGGATGGCCACCACGGCGATCCACAGTCCGTCGCGCAGCCACGGGCCGACCTCCGGCGGCACGCGCGGCGGCAGCAGCGCCGCCACCAGGAGCAGGGTCGCGGTGACCAGCGCCTCGGGCAGGAACAGCCGCAGCTTGCGGCGTGCCGGCGGGTCGTCGCCGGTGGCGTACCAGTACAGCGCGGTGTGCACGACCCTGATCACCACGTAGCTGATCGTGACCAGGATCGGCCCGGCGCTGCCCTTGTCCAGGTCGCCGAACGTCTGCGGCAGCGCGAGCGCGAACGTGAACAGCGCGATCATGCCGACCACCATGAGGATCGGCACGAAGCCCTCGCCGAGGCGCAGCCGGGCGGCCACCGCGCTGTGCACCACCCAGCACCACCACAGCACGGCGAGCACCAGCAGCGCGTGCAGCAGCTCCCGCGGCGTCACGTTGGCGGCGGTGGCGCGCGTGATGATGAAGAAGGACACCACGAAGACGAGGTCGAAGAAGATCTCGAACCGGTCGACCCGGGTGGCGGGGGCGACGCCGGTAGCCGGCCCGAGCCCCTTGCGCCACCGGTCGCCACCCACCGGGCGAGTGTGTCAGCCCAGGTCAGGCGTGGTGTGGCAATCGCCGGCCATTCCACCGCTCCGACCGGGCGCGGCGGACCGGGGTGCGCTCAGCCGGCTGCCGGGGCGGCGTGGGCGAGCACGTCGCGCAGCACGTCGCGCAACGGCCGCCCGGGGTGTTCCAGCCACTCCTGGGCGGCGATCCGCAGGGACGCGAGGAACGTCGCGGCGATGATCCGGGCCCGCAGCGCCGCCTGGGGTCCGTCGAGACGGCGGGCCAGCTCCGCGGCCATCTCCCGCTCCAGCGCGGCGTACGCGGCGACCTGGTGGGCGGCCAGGCTCGGCTGGCCGTGCAGTCGCCGGCGCCGGTTGAGCCAGGGCTCGGCCGGGTCGTCGTAACCGTCCTCGGCCTGGGCCAGGGCGGCCCGGGTCAGCGCGGCCCACGGTGGCAGCTGCGCCGGTTGCTCCGCGACCAGCGCGAGGAGCCGGCGCAGCCGCAGCGTGTCGCCGTGGAAGAGGGCCTCCTCCTTACCGCTGAAGTAGTTGGAGAACGTGCGCCGCGAGACGTTGGCGGCGTCGGCGATCGCCTCGACGGTGATCCGGTCGGGGCCGTGCTCGACGGCGAGGGACAGCGCCGCCTCGTGCAACGCCTGACGCGTCGCCGCCTTCTTCCGTTCGCGCAGCCCGGTGCACTCCTCCATGCGACAAGCGTAGGTGACCCATTTCTCAATGGGCAAACTTGCCCGACGGGCAAGGTTTAGTGTTGATTGCTTGAGGCAACGAAGCGGCCAACACGCATCGACACACCTGGAGGACGCGCGCATGAGCGCACCCACCGCGACGGCCGAGGCCGCGCCCATGAGCAAGCGGCAGACGCTGGAGGCGCTCAGCGGTCTGCTGCTCGTGCTCTTCGTGGCCATGCTGAGCGGCACCGTGGTCTCGACAGCTCTGCCGAAGATCATCGGATCGCTCAACGGCTCGCAGACCCAGTACACCTGGGTGGTCACCGCCACCCTGCTCACCGCGACCGCGACCACCCCGATCTGGGGCAAGCTGGCCGACCTGTTCAACAAGAAGCTGCTGATCCAGATCGCCATCGTGGTGTTCCTGGTCGGGTCGGTCGCGGCCGGCTTCGCGCAGAGCGCCGGGCAGCTCATCGGCGCCCGGGCCTTCCAGGGCATCGGCGTGGGTGGCCTCCAGGCGCTGGTCCAGGTCGCCATCGCGGCCATGATCCCGCCCCGCGAGCGGGGCCGCTACAACGGCTACCTGGGCGGCGTGATGGCGCTGGCCACCGTCGGCGGCCCACTGCTCGGCGGCCTGATCGTGGACACCTCGTGGCTCGGCTGGCGCTGGTGCTTCTTCGTCGGCGTGCCGGTCGCGGTCGTCGCGCTGTTCCTGCTCCAGATCACCCTGAACCTGCCCACCGCGCGCCGGGACAACGTCAAGATCGACTACCTGGGCGCCTCGCTGATCGCCGCCGGGGTCAGCGTGCTGCTGATCTGGATCTCGTTCGTCGACGACTCGTTCGCCTGGGCCTCCTGGCAGACCGGCGCCATGGTCGGCGGCGCGGTGCTGCTGCTCGCGCTCGCCGTCTGGGTGGAGTCGCGGGCCGCCGAGCCGGTGGTGCCGCTGCACATCGTCCGCGAGCGCACCACCGCCCTGGCGATCCTCGGCAGCCTCGCGGTCGGCATGGCGATGTTCGGCGGCGCGGTCTTCCTCGGCCAGTACTTCCAGATCGGCCGCGGCTACAGCCCGACCGAGGCCGGGCTGCTGACCATCCCGATGATGGTCGGCGTGCTGCTCTCCTCGATCGTGGCCGGCCGGATGATCACCGCCACCGGGAAGGTCAAGCCGTACATCGTGTTCGGCGCGGTCGTGCTGGTCATCGGGTTCGCCATGCTCGGCACCATCGACCACGAGACGTCGCTCGTCTTCGTCGGCATCGCGATGTTCATCGTCGGCGTCGGCGTCGGCATGACCATGCAGAACCTGGTGCTCGCGGTGCAGAACACGGTCTCTCTCAAGGACATCGGCGCGGCCAGCGCCAGCGTGGCGTTCTTCCGCTCGCTCGGCGGCACCATCGGCGTGTCGGTGCTCGGCGCGGTGCTGGCCCGCCGGGTCACCGACCGGATCACCGGCGACCTCGCCGCGGCCGGCATCCCCGCCTCCGGTGGAGGCGGCGGCAGCACGCTCAACCTCGACGCGCTGCCCGAGCCGGTACGGCAGATCGTGCGGGCCGCGTACGGGGACGCAACGGGGCACATCTTCCTGATCTCGGCCGCCATCGCGGTGGTGGGTATCGTTGCGGCGCTGCTGCTGCGCCCGGTCACCCTGCGTTCCAGCCTCGACCTGCCGGACACCGGCCGGTCGGTGGCGGTGGGAGCGGACGCCGTCGACGGCGCGCCCGCCTTCGACGAGGTGAGCGTGGACTCGGCCGGCCGGGAGGAACGCGCCCGCCGCTGAGCCCGTACCCCCAGGGCCGTCGCCGACCCCGGCGGCGGCCCTGTTCCGTGCCGGGAGGCACCGAAGGAGGAGCCGTGGACACCACGCGGGCCGTGCCCCCGCGCCTCGCCGCATGGCGGCGGGCCGCGCGTGAGCTGGCGCTCGTCGCCGTGCTCTTCCTCGTCTACAAGGCGGGCCGGCAGGTGGTGGCCGACCACGCCGACCTGGCCCTCGCGAACGGCGAGTGGATCTGGCACCTGGAGCGGCTGCTGCGCCTGCCGGACGAGGCGGCGGTGCAGGGGCCGCTGCTGCCGCACGAGATCCTGATGCGGCTGGCGAACAGCTACTACGCCTACGTCCACTTCCCGGCCACTGTGCTCTGCCTGGTCTGGCTCTGGCTGCGCCGCCCGGCCCACTACCTGCGGCTGCGGCGCGCCCTGGCGGCGCTGACCGCCGTGGCGCTGGTGCTGCACGTGTGCGTCCCGCTCGCGCCGCCCCGGCTGACCGAGCTCACCGGCCTGGTCGACACCGGCACCCGCTACGGCCCGAGCGTCTACGGACCGCCCGACACCGACCAGCTCAGCAACCAGTACGCGGCGATGCCGTCCCTGCACGTGGGCTGGGCCCTGGCGATCGCGCTGGCGCTGATGGCGGTCACCGCCGGACGCCGCCGCTGGCTCTGGCTGGTCCATCCACTGGTGACCGCGCTCGTGGTGGTGGTCACCGGCAACCACTACTGGCTCGACGGCCTCGTCTCGATGGCGCTGCTCGTGGTGATCCTGGCCGTGCTGCCCCGGCCCGCGCCGGAGCGGCCCGCGCTCGTCGAGGCGGCCGGACCGGTGCGTCCGCACCTGGTCCCCGCGCCGCGCCGCGCCGGCCACCGCCGGAACCCGAGGGTCCCGGCGGCGGCCGACGTGCGGCTCCGGCCACCCGGCCGGGGCTGAGGACCGGTCAGCGCAGCGTGCAGACCGTCCCGTTGAGGCGGAACGCGCCCGGCGGCACGTTCGGCCCGCTGTACGCGCCGACGAACCCGACGGTGGTGCTCCCGCCGTCGGCGGCGAGCCGCCGGTTGTCGTCGGTGGGCGTGACCCGCACGTTGCGGCCCTGCTGGTCCCAGGTGGCGCTCCACCCGCTGTTCACCTGCTGCCAGGCCGTCGGCCAGGTCCAGGTGAGCGTCCAGCCGTCCAGCGCCTTCGCGCCGGTGTTGATCACCTCGACGTTGGCCACGTACCCGTTGCCCCAGTCGTTGTCGTCGTTGAACCGCACCGCGCAGGAGCTCTCGGCCGGGCTGCCGGTGGCGAAGGTCAGCGGCGGCGACGACCACGAGACCCGCCCGGCGGTGTCCCGGGCGAGCACGTTGACCGTGTAGCGGGCACCCGGTTCGAGGTTGCCCACCGTCAGCGACGTGCCGGCGGTCTCGCCGAGCTGCTCGCTGACCGCGCCGTACTGCCGGTGCACCTCGTACTTGGCGATCGGGGACGCGCCCGGCGTGGCCGCCGGCCAGGAGATGGTCGCCGCGCGGTCGGTCACCGCGCTCGCCGTCGGCCGGCCCGGGGCGCCGGGCCGCCCGGCCGAGCTGCCGGCCGGTCGCAGCACGAGCGTGGTCAGCGAGTACGGCGGCAGCGTGCGCACGGTGGCGCTGCCCGAGCGGCCGGTGCTGATCCCGGTCGCCCCGTTGGCGAGGGTGTGCACTGTCGGCGCCTCGTCGGCCGGGGTGAAACCGGCGTAGTCGAGCGCCACCGGGTACGCCGTGTCCGGGTCCTTGTTGAGCAGCAGGACCGCGACGCTGCCGTCCGGCCGCCGGACCGCGTGCGCGGCGACGAGCGGCTGGTCGGTTCCGGCGCGGACGAGCTGGTCACCGGGCCGGGCGAACAGGTTCATCATGGACAGCGCGTGGTACGGCGCGAACGGGGTGTTGAACGGCGGCTGGCACACCTCGCCGTCGCTCGTGCAGTTGCCGCTGGACAGCATCCCGAAGTCACCGTAGTCGGTCTGCCCGGCCACCTCGGAGACCGTGCCGATGCCGTTGTGCACGTTCCACCACTGCACCGTGAAGACGCCCTGCTCCAGCAGGCCGCTGTAGGCGTCGGCGAGGAACAGCGCGCCGGGCGCGGTGGTGCGGCCGGCGTCCACGTTCAGCTCGGTGAAGCTGATCCCGATCCGGTCGGCGCCGGGGCCGGCGTACTTGGCGATCTGCTGGCGCAGCAGCCAGGCCGCGTCGGGCAGGTGGTTGGTCCGGGCCAGCGAGTCGGCGGCGTTGCCGCCCGGGTACCAGTGCACGTCCACGAAGTCGATCTTCGGGCCGGCGAGGGAGAGCACGGTCTGGTTCCACGGTCCCGGGTCGGACCCGGCGGTGATCCCGTCGGGCCAGTTGCCGGGCATGGTGAGCACCGCGCCGACCTTGATGCTCGGATCCACCGCCTTCATCGCGTCGGCGTACTCGATCACCAGCCGCGCGTACTGGGAAGCGCTCTTGTCCGGGTGGTCGTCCGCCTCCCAGGCCGAGCCGTAGTGGCCGTTGCCGTAGTTCTCGTTGCCGACGGTCCACCACTTGGCGCCGTAGCCCTTGGTGACGTTGGCGTAGCGGACCCAGGCCGCCGCCTCGGCGGGCGTGCCGGTGCCGTAGTTCGCGATGATCATCGGCTCGGCGCCGACGCGCCGGGCGCCGGCCATGAACGTGTCGAAGTCGGTGTTCGGCGCGACGTAGCCGCCGGGCGCGGTGTGCGTCTCCCAGTGGTAGATGTCGGCGTACGAGCCGCCGGGGTAGCGCAGCATCTTCACGCCCGCCGCCTTGAGCAGGTCGGACGTCTCGGCGCTGCCGAGCTGCGCGTCCCAGATGGCGTGGTTGACGCCGAGCGCGGTGGCCGGGACGGTGGCCAGCCCGGCGCGCGTGTTCACGGTGACGGTGACCGGGTCGGTGGGGTCGGCGGCGGCGACCGGCCCGCCGGCGGTGCCGAGCGCGGTGGCGAGCAGCAGCAGGGCGGCCGCGAACGCAGTGGGTCTTCTCATCCGGGGATGTCCTTCGGGGGAGTGGAACGACAGGGAGGTGCCCGGTTCTGCGTCGTCCTCCCGGACGCCTGACGGCGGCGGGATGCCCACGAACGACGATCGGCTCCGCGCGGCGAGCCATCGACGAGGATCATACGCCCGGCGCCGGGGAGTGCAGGGCTTAATTTATAGACAGGAGTCTTTACTGTTAACAATGTTTAATTTATGTTCGGGGCACCTTCCGTTCCCCCTGAAGGAGTTGCCACCATGCGCCGAAGAATCACCCTCCCGCTGCTCACCGCCGGCGCCGTGACCGGCACGCTGGCGCTCGCCGCGCCCGCGCAGGCTCACGGCTACGTCTCCTCGCCGCCCAGCCGCCAGGCGCTCTGCGCGCAGAACCGGGTGCCCGACTGCGGCCAGATCAAGTACGAGCCGCAGAGCGTCGAGGGCCCCAAGGGCCTGCGCAGCTGCCACGCCGGCATCGCCCAGTTCGCGGTGCTCAACGACGACAGCCGCAACTGGCCGGCCACCTCGGTCGGCAGCACCGTCACGTTCACCTGGGTCAACACCGCCCGGCACGCCACCGCCAACTGGGAGTACTGGATCGGCGGCACCCGGGTCGCGGTGGTCGACGGCGGCGGCCGCCAGCCCGGCGCGACCGTGTCGCACACGGTCAACCTGGGCGGCTTCTCCGGCCGGCAGAAGCTGCTCGCCATCTGGAACATCTCCGACACCGCCAACGCCTTCTACTCCTGCGTCGACCTGCAGATCGGCGGCGGTGGCGGCAACCCGACCCCGTCGCCCACCCCGACGGCGGCGCCGACCACCCCCGCCCCCTCACCCACGCCCACCCGGACCAGCACGCCGGCGCCGGGCGGCACGTGGACGGCCGGGCGGACGTACCAGGTCGGCGACACGGTGACCTACGACGGCCGCACCTACCGCTGCCGCCAGGCGCACACCGCCATCGCCGGCTGGGAGCCGCCGAACGTGCCGGCGCTGTGGCAGCAGATCTGAGGCCGCGTACCCGCGCGGCGGAGCCGGCCGGTCCCCGGCTCCGCCGCGCGTCCGCCGCCCTGCTCGGCGTGGTGCTCGCGGCGGGGCTCGCGCTGCCTGGTTGCGGCGGCCCGCCCACCGCCGATCCGTCCCCGTCCGCCGCGGCCCCGGTCCCGGGCGGCGGCGCGGACGCCACGGTCAGCGGGATCGACGCGCTGTTCCTGGCCATGATGGTGGCCCACACCGAGCAGACGCTGGAGATCGTCCGGCTCGGCCTCGACCGCGTCACCGATTCGCGCATCCGCACGCTGATCGCCGCCGTGCGGGCCACCGAGACCGACGAACTGGCCACCATGCGCGAGTGGCTGCGCGACGCCGGCCCGTCGGCCGCCGCCGCGGCCGCCCGGCACGACCACTCCGCGCACAGCGACGCCGCCGCCGGACTGGCCCGGCTGCGCGCCGCCGCGCCCGCCGACACCGACCGGGTGCTGCTCGACGTGCTGAGCCGGCACCAGCGCACCGCGGCCGACCTGGCTCGCGCCCAGGTCACCGCCGGCACCAGCGAGCGGGTACGCGAGCTGGCCCGCCGGGTCGAGCGCTCCCGGACCGCCGAGATCGAACTGATGGGTCAGATGGGCTGAAACGGCGCGCCGGCATGCGCCCCGAGCTGCCCGGACGCGTGATGACCTTCGTCACGTCGCCGTTGCGCCCGCGGTCCCGCCCAGCCGCACGAATCGGCGCGCAACCACCCTTTTCCGTGAGCCGCCGGCCCGCCGTGGGGCCGCGCGCAGGTCGGGGACGTTCGCCGGTCGGCAAAACCCGCCGCGGCGCGTCACCGGTCGTGGTTAGGCTTCCCGCCGGACGTCGCCCCGCCGCACGTTCCGCCCGCGCCCGGACGGTGCGTGGCGCCCCCCCGCCTTCCCGCAGCCGAACCGGATCCAGGAGACCGTAAGTGACCCAGCAACCCGTCGCGACGTCGACAAAACTCGACGCCGCGGTGCTCAAGGTGGCCGGCGTCGTCGTGCTCGGCGCGATCATGTCGATCCTCGACGTGACAGTCGTCAGCGTGGCGCTCCCGACGTTCCAAAGCGACTTCGACGCCTCGTACGCGCGCGTCGCGTGGACCATGACGGGCTACACGCTCGCGCTGGCCACGGTGATCCCGCTCAGCGGCTGGGCCGCCGACCGGTTCGGCACGAAACGCCTCTACATGGTGGCGCTGGCACTGTTCACCATCGGCTCCGGGCTGTGCGCCACTGCCGACTCGATCGGCGAGCTGATCGCCTGGCGTGTGGTCCAGGGTCTCGGCGGCGGCATGCTCATGCCGCTCGGCATGACGATCATGACCCGGGCCGCCGGCCCGCACCGCATCGGCCGCCTGATGGCCGTGCTCGGCATCCCGATGCTGCTCGGCCCGATCACCGGCCCGATCCTCGGCGGCTGGCTGATCGACGTCGCCAGCTGGCACTGGATCTTCCTGATCAACCTGCCGATCGGCGTGGTCGCGCTGATCTACGCCCAGCTCGCCCTGCCGAAGGACAACGCCGAGCCGTCCCAGTCGTTCGACTTCCTCGGCATGCTGATGCTCTCGCCGGGCCTGGCCCTGTTCCTGTACGGCATCTCCACGCTGCCGGAGACCGGCACGATCGCCGACACCAAGGTCTGGCTGCCGATGCTGGCCGGCGGCGCGCTCGTGGTCGCCTTCGTGGCCTACTCGTTCCGGCCCCGGCACCCGCTGCTCGACCTGCGGCTGTTCCGCAACCGCAACCTCACCATCGCCTCGATCACCATGTTCGTGTTCATCATCGCGTTCATGGGCGCTGGCCTGCTGTTCCCGAGCTACTTCCTGCAGGTACGCGGCGAGACGACGCTCGCGGCGGGCCTGCTGATCGCGCCGCAGGGCATCGGCGCCATGCTGACCATGCCGATCGCGGGCATGCTCGCCGACCGGGTGCCGGTCGGCCGGACGGTCCCCTTCGCGCTGGTCCTCATCGCAGCCGGGTTCTTCACCTTCACGCAGCTCGGCACCGACACCTCGTACTGGCTGCTCTGCGGCTCGCTGTTCGTGATGGGCCTCGGCATGGGCGGCACGATGATGCCGATCATGACCTCGGCGCTGAAGACACTCAGCGCCGCCGAGGTGGCGCGCGGCTCCACGCTGGTCAACATCCTCCAGCAGATCGGCGGATCGGTCGGCGCCGCGATCATGTCGGTCATCCTCACCAGCGAGCTGAACGGCTCGCGGCCGATCCCGGGCGTGACCGACCCGGGCACCGGCGCCCCGCTGACCGAGTCCCAGCTCGCCATCGCCGCGCAGCAGCGGCCCGAGCTGATCCAGCAGTTCCCGGTGCCGCCGTCGCTCATCGAGCGCGGGCTCGACTACGCCGCTGGCGCCTTCTCGACCACGTTCTGGGTCGCGTTCGGGCTGGTGCTGCTCACCTTCGTCCCGGCCGCCTTCCTGCCGCGCCGGCGCGAGCCGTCGCACCTGCTCGACGGCGAGACGGGCGAGGACAAGCGCCCGATGGCGGTACCGATCCACTGACCGCCGCCGTGACACGGGGCCGGACGCCCAGGCGTCCGGCCCCGTGCCGTGTCCGCGCGGCCAACCCGCCACCCGGGCCACGGCGAGCGCCTACGATCGGCACAGGAGCAGGGGAGAGGCGGGCAGCGTGAGCGCAGACGACGCGCAGCGGTCGGCGCGACGGCGTAACCGCCTGCTGCTCGCGGGTCTGCTCGCCGTCGTCGGGATCATCCTGCTGCTGCTCGGCCTCACCGTCGCCACCGGCACGGTCGCCGGCGTCGAGGTGGTGCTGGCGCTGCTGCTCCTGGTGAGCAGCTACGCGATCCAGCGCCTGGCCCGCCGCGAGACCGTGTACCGCGACGAGCGGCGCTGACCGGCGCGGCGGCCCGGCCGGGCTAGGCTGCCAGTGTGGATCACGAAGACCGCATCGCGCTGTTCCTCGACTACGAGAACCTGGCCCTGGGCGTACGCGACCACCACGGTGGCGGTGCGTTCGACTTCCGGCCGATCGCCGACGCCCTCGCCGAGCGGGGGCGGGTGGTGGTGCGCCGGGCGTACGCGGACTGGTCGTACTTCGACGAGGACCGGCGGATGCTCACCCGTTCGCACGTCGAGCTGATCGAGATTCCGCAGCGGATGGGCGCCTCCCGCAAGAACGCCGCGGACATCAAGATGGCGGTGGACGCGGTCGAGCTGGCGTTCGAGCGCGGCTACATCTCCACGTTCGTGATCTGCACGGGCGACAGCGACTTCACCCCGCTGGTCCACAAGCTGCGCGAACTCAACAAGCGGGTGATCGGCGTCGGGGTGGAGAAGTCCACCTCCGCGTTGCTGCCGCCGGCCTGCGACGAGTTCCTCTACTACGACCGCCTCGAAGGCGTCGACGTACCGCCGCCGGCCGCCCGCCGGTCGCGTCCGGCCCGGACGGCGCCGCCCGGTCCGGCGGCGGAACCGGCGGTGGAACCGCTGGCGGAGGCCGCGCCGGCCGAGGAGGGGCGGGCGCGGGACGTCGACACACTCGCCGTCCAGCTCGTGCAGACAGTGGCCGGCATGCAGGGCAGCTCGAGCGGCGACGTGACCGCGTCCGCGCTCAAGCGCGCGCTGCTGCGCAAGGACCCCACGTTCAGCGAGTCCGACTACGGCTTCCGTACGTTCGGCGAGCTGCTGCGTCACCTCGCCGCGCGCAACGTGGTGGAGCTGGCGGCGGGGCCGGCGAAGGGTGACCCGGAGGTGTCGCTTCCGGAACAGGGAGACCGGGACGTCGCGTTCGGGCTGCTGCGTTCAGTGGTGGTGGACCTGGCCGGCGAGGGCGGCACTGTGGCGCTGTCCGGGCTGAAGGACCAGCTCCGGCGCGCCCGGCCCGACTTCAGCGAGAAGAAGCTCGGATATCGCGGCTTCCTGCAGTTCTGCAAGGCGGCCGCGACGGGCGGCGCCGTGGAGCTGCGCTGGAGCCCCGAAGACGGCGACTACCTGCTCACCCCCCACACCCCCTGACCCCCCACCCCACCCGCCCGCCCCTCGCCCTCGCCCTCGCCCCTCGGTCCCGCGATCTTGTACTTTCGGCCCGCCTGAAGCGGGATGAATCCGGCATGTGCGGGGCGTCAAGTGCAAGATCGACGGCGAGGGAGAGGGCGGTGACGGCGAGGGAGGGACGGCGGGGAAGCGGGAGAGCAGCGTGGGGACGAGGTCAGGGGAGAGTCGCGTCCGCCTGGGCTGTTGCGCCGGAACTGACGTCCAGGCCGAGGGGCAGGCCCACCAGGTCCAGGATGCTCGGCTCGGCTGATGCGGCGGACGGGCTCGGCTCCGCTGTGGGATCGGGTTCGCCGGTCGGAACCGGATCAGCCGTCGGGCTCACGCTCGGCGCCGGGGTCACCGGACCGGCGGCGGGCGGGCCGGACGGCTCGACTGGCGCGGGCGGACGGTCGCCGACGTGCGTCGACGGGGAACCGGCGACAGGTGGCGCGGTGCTGAGGACTCGATCACCCGAACCGGCGGCCGGAGGTCGCGGCGCGGGCCGGGGCGGCCGGGGCGCCGGGGAAGCCGGCGGGCCGGCCGGAGTCGCCGCGGGCGGCGCTGACGAGACGGTCGGCGCGGGAGCAGTCGCCGGGTGGACGGCGGTTCGGCCTGCCGGATCGGTCTGCCCGGCGGTCGCCGTCCAGGTGCCGGCCGAGGTGACGCCCAGCAGCACTGCCACCGCCGTGACGCCCGCCGCCGCCAGCCGCTGAGGGAGCGCTCGTTCGGCGGGGGCGTCGTACGGCCCGAGTGGCCGGGGAGGGCGGGGCCGGGCGGCCCGGTGGGCGGACCACAGCGCCTCGACGTCCTCGACCACCGCCTCCCGGGTGCCGGTGGCGTCGGCGTGGGCCAGGGTGAGGTAGAACCGGGCGTTAGCCGCGCCCGGCGCCGGCACGCGCAGGCCCGCCGGTGCGCCGCCGTCGGCGCCGTGCAGCAGGGTGAGCGGACGGCCGGGGTGGTGCCCGGGGCTGCGCAGACTCCGCAGGGGCCACTCCCGCCCGACGTCGGGCCCGGCGAAGACCACCCGCCGGTCGGTCACCACTGCGGCGCCGCTGGCGACCAGGCGCAGCCCCGCCGGTAGCGGGCCCTCCGCCGGGTCGAGACAGCCGGCGAGCGTGCCGCCCGGCACCGACAGTCCGGGCAGGTGCCGGGCCGTGGCCTCGACCAGGTCGACGGTGGGCAGGATGCGGTAGACGACCTCGCCGTCGTCCAGCGGTACCGGCAGCGCGGTGCCCGGCAGGGCGCATCCGTGGAAGTCTGCCGCTTCGATCCGCAGCCGGTCGAGGTGCTCCGCGCGCCGCCGCCAGGCCCGCGCCGCCGTCTCGTACGCCTGGCGCCGGCGCTCGTTCTCGCGCCGCGCCCAGGTCAGCCGCCGCCGGGGATGAGCCCCGATCGCGTCGGGTCGCCTCGCCGTCACACCTGGTACAACGGCCTGCGTACGGCATGGATACGTGAGCGCGGCTATCGTCCGGTTTAGCGGTGGTATGCCCGCGATTACACTTCGGGGTATGCCGCGGATCGTCCAGTTGCTGGCCTCGCCCGTGCACCGGTACGTGGGCCGCCCCGCGGACGGGCCCGCCCCCGCGCCGCCGGGTGAACTGGTCGAGCGGGTGGAGGTGCGCGCCGGACTCGGCATCGTCGGTGACCGCTACTTCGGCCGTCCGGCGCACCGCCAGGCGAGCGTCACGCTGATCGCGCGGGAGTCGCTGCCGCCCGGCGCGGACCTCACCCAGTTGCGGCGCAACGTGCTGACCGACGGCATCCCGGTGGACGAGCTGGTCGGCCGGGTGCTCACCCTAGACTCCGGTGACGGTCCCGTCCGCCTGCGGGTGCACCGGGCCGCGCCGCCGTGCGCCTGGCTCGACGTGGTGGTCGCGCCCGGCACCTGGAAGGCGATGCGTCGCCGGAGCGGCGTGCGCTGCGCGCCGCTCACCGACGGCGTCCTGCGGGTCGGGCCGGTCACCGTCCGCGTCGACGACTGACCGGTTCGGGAACTTTTCCGGGCGGCCGGCCGACCAACCGGTGGTCGCCGACAGTCAGGCCCGGTGGCAGGAGGGACGCCAGGGATGAACCGAGCGGGCTGCGGATCCGTACCGTCCGGCATGACCATGTCGGGCCCTGGGGCCGGCCGCCGATGAGCCCGGACGCCGACGACGAGCAGGTGACCGGGTGGGCCCGGCGCGCCGCCCGCGGCGACCGGCTGGCCGCCGCCGCGTTCGTCCGTGCGCTCCAGGCGCCGGTGTGGCGGTTCCTCGCCCACCTGGCCGGTCCGGCCGAGGCCGATGACCTGGCCCAGGAGACGTTCCTGCGCGCGCTGCGCAGCCTGCCCGGATTCGCCGGCCGGTCGTCGGCGCGTACCTGGGTCTTCACCATCGCCCGCCGGGTCGCGGTGGACCACGTCCGGACGGCGACCGCGCGGCCCCGGACGGCCGCGCTGGCGGACTGGCAGACCGCCGCCGAGGCGGCCGGGGCGGTGACCCGCGGCGGGGAGGACGGGGTCGTGTTGCGCGGGCTCATCGCGGCGCTCGCCCCGGACCGGCGGGAGGCGTTCGTGGCCACCCAGGTGCTGGGCCTGTCCTACGCCGAGGCCGCCGAGGTGTGCGGCTGCCCGGTCGGCACCATCCGGTCCCGGGTCGCCCGCGCCCGGGAGGACCTGGCCGCCGCCTGGTCCGGCGACGTCCACGACCGCCGGGCCCGCTGACACCCGCGCGCCGCCGCCGGCCGCCGGTGGTCCGGGCTCCGCGCGGCCCCGCGTCAGTACGGCGCCGAGCCGGTGGCCCAGCCCTGCGCGTCAGGCGGCGCGCCGGTCGCGGGCCTGTGCGGGGTACGGGCCCGGCTGCACCAGCCGCAGCGGCGCCGGCGCTGCCGGTTCCTCGGCGCGCAGCGCCCACCGCGATCCGCTCGACCGGCCCCGCCCGGGCGGCGTGTCGCCGGGGCGCCAGCCCGGCCGGGACAGCACCAGCATCACGGCCCAGCCGACGAGCAGGAAGCCGTGGCTGACCAGCCGGGTCATCGCCACCTGACCGGTGATCAGGTCGTTCACCGACAGCAGCACCAGCGTGGCGACGAACGCGCTGAGCATCGGCAGCAGGCCGGACGGCGTGGACCGGCGTGCCGCCACGTAGAGGAACCCGGCGCCGACCGCCACGTTCCACGCCGCGGACTCGTGCCACAGGTGCTGGCCGGAGGCGTGCGCGTGCGCGACGACCGCCTCCCGGCCGATCTGGGCCAGGCCGAGCACGAGCTGCACCGCGCCGAGCAGTCCGAGCGCCCCGCGCAGTCCGAGCGCGATCCGCTGGCGGCGGCTCGGCCGGGGCGGCGGCGCGGCGGCGAGCACCGCGTCGACCAGGTCGGGTACGCGCGGGGCGAGCTGCGTACGGGCCCGCCGGGTGACCGCCGCGGCCGAGTCGAACCAGCCCCGGCAGCCGGCGCACCCGGTCAGGTGCGCCTCGGCCGCCTCGATCTCCGAGCGGGACGCCTCACCGTCCAGCTGTGCCGACAGGATCTCCCGCCACTGCTCACACGCCATGTAGGGATAGTCGTCGGGAGGGGCGCGCTGGTTCCCGGCGGGGTGTGGGTCACGCCTCGGTCAGCAGGGTCTTCTGCACCTTGCCCATCGCGTTGCGGGGCAGGGCGCCGACCAGCCGCACCTGCCGGGGGCGCTTGTGCGCGGACAGGTGCCGCGCCACGAAGTCGATCAGCTCCGCCTCGGTCACGCCGTCGCCGACCACGTACGCGGTGACCTGCTGCCCCAGGTCGGGGTGGGGCGTGCCGACCACTGCCGCCTCCCGCACGCCCGGATGGGCCAGCAGCGCGTCCTCGACCTCGCCCGCCCCGATCCGGTACCCGCCGCTGGAGATCAGGTCGGTGGCGGCCCGGCCGACGATGCGGTGGGCGCCGTCCGGGTCGACCGTCGCGACGTCCCCGGTGCGGAACCAGCCGTCGGCCGTGCGGGTGGCCGCGTCGGCGTCCGGCCGGTTCAGGTAGCCGTCGAACAGCGTGCCGCCGCGTACCTGCAGCTCACCCATGGCCGCGCCGTCGGCGGGCAGCGGGTCGCCGTGCTCGTCGCGCACCCGCGTGTGCACGCCGGGCAGCGGCACACCCACAGTGCCGGGCCGCCGGGGACCGTCCGCGCGGGCGCTCACCGTCACGAGCGTCTCGGTCATGCCGTACCGCTCCAGCGGCCGGTGCCCGGTCAGCCCGGCCAGCGCCGCGAAGACCGGCTCGGGCAGCGCCGCGCTGCCGGACACGAGCAGCCGGGCGCCGCGCAGCGCCCGCGCCGCCGCGGGTTGCGCCGCGATCCGCGACCAGATCGTGGGTACGCCGAAGTACAGCGAGCCGCCCGCGCCCGCGTACCGGTCGGGGTGCGGACGGCCGACGTGGCGCAGCCGGCTGCCGACGCGCAACGGGCCGAGCACGCCGAGCACCAGCCCGTGCACGTGGAACAGCGGCAGCCCGTGCACCAGCAGGTCGTCCGGCGTCCAGGCCCAGGCGTCGGCGAGCCCGTCCAGGCAGGCGGCGACCGCGCGTCGGGACAGCACCGCGCCCTTGGGCGCGCCCGTGGTGCCGCTGGTGTAGAGGATCAGCGCGGCGGCCGCCGGGTCGGGTTCGGGGTGCCTGGTGTCCGAGCGCCGGGCCAGGTCCAGCGGCACGAGCGGCGGCGAATCGGCTTCCCACGTGCCGGGCGCCGCCAGCAGCAGCTCCGCGCCGGAGTCGCGCAGGATGTGGTCGCGTTCCATCGGGCCCGCGTCGGGCGGCACCGGAACCACCGCCGCGCCCGCGAGCAGCCCGCCGACCACGCCGACCACCGTCTCCAGGCTCGCCGTGGCGGGCACCGCCACCCGGGCCGCGCCGCGCAGGTCGTCGGCGACCGCGGCGGCCGCCCGGCGCAGCTCCACCCAGGACAGCGACCGGTCCTGCACCCGGATCGCGCCCGGACGCTCGTCGGTGGCCTCGGCGAGCCGGCTGAGCAACGGCACGGGCACCCCTTTCCGGTACGTCCCTGACGTGACCGTAGCCGGACGGGCCACCCCTGCCCGGTCCGCCGTCAGGAATGTGTCATCGTGGTCGGCGGCGAGGGAGGGATGGGCATGTCGGGTCCGTTGCACGGGGTGCTGGTCGCCGACTTCTCCCGGATCCTCGCCGGGCCGTACGCGACGATGCTCCTGGCCGACCTCGGCGCGGACGTGGTCAAGGTGGAGTCGCCGGGCGGCGACGACACCCGGGGCTGGCGGCCCCCGGTGCGCGACGACGTCTCCACCTACTACCTGGCGGTCAACCGCAACAAGCGCTCACTGGTGCTCGACCTGACCGACCCCGGCGACCTGGCGCTGGCGCACCGGCTGGCCGACCGGGCCGACGTGCTGATCCAGAACTTCCGTCCGGGCGCGCTGCGCCGCTTCGGCCTCGACCACGACACGGTCACCGCCCGCAACGCCCGCCTGGTCTACGCCTCGATCAGCGGCTTCGGCGCCGCCGGGGGCGCCGACCTGCCCGGGTACGACCTGATGGTGCAGGCCGCCGCCGGGCTGATGAGCCTCACCGGGGACGCGGACGGCCCGCCCTACAAGGCCGGCGTCGCAGTGTTCGACGTGATCGCCGGGCTGCACGCGGCGGTCGGGATCCTGGCCGCCCTGCGGCACCGCGAGTCGACCGGGCGTGGGCAGCACGTCACAGTCGACCTGCTCTCCTCGGCGTTGTCCGGGCTGGTCAACCACACCAGCGCGCACGTCGCCGGGGCAGCGCAGCCGCACCGGATGGGCAACGCGCACCCGAGCATCGTGCCGTACGAGCCGCTGCCCACCGCCGACGGCGAACTGGTGGTGATCGCCGGCAACGACGCGCAGTTCCGTACCCTCTGCCGGGTGCTGGGCGTGCCGGAGCTGGCCGACGACGAGCGGTTCCGGCGCAACGCCGACCGCACCGCGCACCGCGACGAGCTGCGGCCGCTGCTGGTGGCGGCGCTGTCCCGGCGCGGCAGCGCGGAGTGGTTCGGCGAGCTGCGCGCGGGGGGCGTGCCGTGCAGCCCGATCAACTCGGTGGCCGAGGGCGTGGCGCTGGCGCAGGGGCTGGGCCTGGAGCCGGTGGTGACGACCGGCGGGGTGCCGGGGATCCGGAACCCGATCGGCCTGTCCGGGGCGCCGCCCCGCTACGAGCTGCCGCCGCCGGAGCTGGACGAGCACGGCGACCAGCTGCGCGCCTGGCTCGCCGCCCCCTGAGCCGGCGCGTCGGCCGGGCACATGGTCAGAGCGTCTCGACCAGGCGGAAGCGTTCCAGCACGGCAAGGGTGTCGTCGTCGACGGTGAACGTGGGGTCGCCGAGCCAGCCGCGGTAGTCGTCGCCGTGCCAGAACCGCTCGTGACCGGCCCGCCAAGCGGCGACAGTGTCGAACCCTTCGCCCTCGTCGCGCGCGTGGTCGAGGTCGACGTCGCCGAGGCGCGCGACGCGGACCTCGACCAGCTCGATCACCGCCACCGGCCGGTTGTCGGAGTCGATGACCGCCGAGCGGCTGCCGACGGCCGGCAGTGGCTCGCCGTCGATCTCGTAGTCCTGGACCAGCCCGGTGGTGGTGGTCTTGCTGCCGTCGAGCACGGCGGCGACGAGCTGGTCGCGCAGCGGGCCCGGGAAGGCGAACTCGAAGGTGGGCAGATCGGCGTCCATGCGCGGCAGCGTAGCCGGGCCACGCGGGGCGGGCGACCGCCTTCTGCGGCGCCCGGCCACTCAGCCCGGCGGCGGCAGCGTCCGGTCGAGCCAGTCGAGCAGCAGCCGCTCGTACTGCGGGCTGACGCCGTCCAGATCCTCGCGCTCCCCGAGCGTGGGGGCGTGGTCGCAGCCGGCCAGCCGGGCCACTGTCAGCTCGGCGTCGCGGGCCGTCCGCCGCCACACCGCGAGGCTGTCCTCGATCGGGATCCAGGCGTCCGTCTCGCCCCAGCAGAGCAGCACCGGGCCGGTCAGCCGCGCCAGCACCGGCGCCGGGTCGTAGTCCATGTCGGTCCAGGTGCCGGGCCGCTCCGGCAGCTCGGCGGGCAGGAACGTCAGCGGGAACCACCGCCGACGTGCCGCCGCGTCCAGCGCCGCCTGCGCCGCCGGGCGGGACACCTCACCGCGCTGGTAGCCCTCGGCCAGCCGGCGCAGCTCGGCCAGGTCGGCCAGGTCGGCCGGCCCGTAGCCGTGGCGGCGGAGCTGCTCGGCCGTCGCGTAGCGCATCTGCGCGGCCGGGCTCACAGCGCTGCACCCGACCAGGACCAGGAAGTCGACCGGGTGCCGGGTGGCGGTGAGCGTCGCCGCCCACGCGCCCTGGCTGAACCCCCAGAGCCCGACCGGAACCGTCCCGACGTGCCGGCGCAGCTCGGTGAGCGCGGCGGCGGCGTCCTCGGCCTGGTCGGCAAGAGGCACGTCGTGCCCGTCGACGCGGGGGCGGCGGTCGTAGCGCAGTACCGCGATCCCGGCCGGAGGCAGCAGCCGGGCCAGGTGCGCGTACAGGAAGTGGGAACGCTGCCCGGCGTGCGAGCCGTGCAGCACCACCAGGCCGCCGCGTACCGGCCCGGCCGGCAGGTCCAGCACTCCCGGCAGTCCCGCCGCGCCGATTGTCGTCTCCATGCCGGGCAGTGAACCACCAGCCGTCCCGCCCGGTGGTCCCGGCCGCCGTCGGCAACGCCCGCGTGCGTACGCTGACCAGGTACGCAGTCGCGACCGTGGAGAACCGCCATGACCAGCCCCGCATCCCGTGCCGTCCGGGTCGCCCGCCCCGGCGACGTGGCCGCCCTCGTCGACCTGATCGAGTCGGCGTACCGGGGCGAGCGCAGCCGGCAGGGCTGGACCCACGAGGCGGACCTGCTGGCCGGGCAGCGCACCGACCCGGACATGGTCGCCTCGGCGGTCACCGCCCCGGACGGCGTGGTGCTGGTCGCCGAGCAGGACGGCGACCTGCTCGCCTGCTGCCAGCTGGAACGCCGCGACGACCACGTCTACTTCGGGATGTTCGCGGTCAGCCCCGGCCGGCAGGGCGGCGGCCTGGGCCGGGAGCTGCTGGCCGAGGCCGAGCGCTACGCGGCCGAGCAGTGGCACGCCGGGGAGATGCGGATGACCGTGATCGTCCAGCGCGACGACCTGATCGCCTGGTACGAGCGGCGCGGCTACGTCCGCACCGGCGAGCTGAGCCCGTTCCCGTACGGCGACGAGCGCTTCGGCGTGCCGCTGCGGCCGGACCTGGCGTTCGAGACGCTGCGCAAGAAGCTCGGCTGACTCAGCCCGGCCGGTCGACGAGCGCAACCAGCTTCTTCGGGGCCAGCACGCAGTAGCTCTCGGTGAGCAGCTCGGCGACCTCGGTCCAGTCCGTGTCGGCGTCCAGCCGCAGGCCGACCACGTCGGCGGCCCAGTCCGGCTTGAAGAAGTGCGGCCCGGCCGCGAGCAGCCCGGCGATCTCGTCGCCGGGGGAGCGGAACGTCATCACGCACACCGGCTCGTCGGTCGCCGCCGCCCGCGCGTACGCGGCCTGGTGGCCGGGGTCGACGGTGAGCACGTGGGCGAACGTGCGGCCGCGCACCCGCCACCGCACGCCCACCCAGGCCGGCTCCTCGTAGGCGTCCGGCAGGCCGAGGCAGACCGGGCGCAGGCGGTCGAGGTGCTCGGGCGGAACGTCTCCGGGGCCGGTCATGCCCGCACGCTAGCCGCAGCCCCCGACATTCCCGCCGCACCGGCGTGGCGTCCGGCCGCCGCGCGTCCGGCGGAGAAATGTCACAGCCGGGGAGTACCACGACGATGAGTTTCGGCAAGGCGCGCGGTCAGTGCAGGGAAGACACCTGGATGGAGGACGAGACATGAGCGGCGTACGGGTACTTGTCGGCACGCGCAAGGGCGCGTTCATTCTGACGTCGGACGGCAAGCGCGACGACTGGACGGTCGACGGACCGCACTTCGGCGGATGGGAGATCTACCACCTCACAGGTTCACCTGTCGAACCGGACCGGCTCTACGCGTCCCAGTCCGGCGGCTGGTTCGGGCAGCTGATCCAGCGCTCGGACGACGGCGGCCAGAACTGGACGACAGTCGGCAACGACTTCGCCTACAGCGGCGAGGTGGGGCAGCACCTCTGGTACGACGGCACCCCGCGCCCGTGGGAGTTCAAGCGGATCTGGCACCTGGAGCCGTCCCGTCACGACCCCGACACCGTGTACGCGGGCGGTGAGGACGCCGCCCTCTACCTGTCCACCGACGGCGGCCAGAAGTGGTCCGAGCTGACCGCGCTGCGGCAGCATCCGACCGGCCCGTCCTGGCAGCCCGGCGCGGGCGGGATGTGCCTGCACACGATCATCCTCGACCCGGCCGACCGCGACCGGATCTACGTCGCGATCTCGGCGGCGGGCGCGTTCCGCAGCGACGACGGCGGCGCGAGCTGGCTGCCGATCAACAAGGGACTGCGTTCCGGCGAGATCCCCGACACCGACTCCGAGGTGGGGCACTGCGTGCACCGTCTCGCCCAGCACCCGTCCCGGCCGGACACGCTGTTCATGCAGAAGCACTGGGACGTCATGCGCACCGACGACGCCGGCGGCAACTGGCGGGAGATCAGCGGCGACCTGCCGACGGACTTCGGCTTCCCGATCGCGGTGCACGCGCACGAGCCGGAGACGGTCTACGTGGTGCCGATCACCAGCGACTCGCTGCACTACCCGCCGGAGGGCAAGCTGCGCGTCTACCGCAGCCGCACCGGCGGCGAGCACTGGGAGCCGCTGACCGAAGGGCTGCCGCAGTCGCACTGCTACGTCAACGTGCTGCGCGACGCGATGGCCGTCGACACGCTCGACCCCTGCGGAATCTACTTCGGCACCACCGGCGGTCAGGTCTACCACTCGGCCGACGGCGGCGACACGTGGGCGCCGATCGTGCGGGACCTGCCGGGCGTGCTCTCGGTCGAGGTCCAGGTGCTGCCGTGATCCGGGTGGTGCTGCCGGCGCACCTGAAGAACCTGGCGCACGTCACCAACGAGGTACGCGTCGAGGTGGCCGGGCCGCCCACCCAGCGGGAGGTGCTGGACGCGCTGGAGGCCGCGTATCCGATGCTGCTCGGCACGATCCGCGACCGGCACAGCGGGAAGCGCCGGCCGTTCGTCCGCTTCTACGCCTGCGAGCTGGACCTGTCGAACGAGTCGCCGGACGACCCGCTGCCCGAGGAGGTCGTCAAAGGCAAGGAGCCGTTCATCGTGCTCGGCGCGATGGCCGGCGGCTGAGCGCGTCCGGCCGGGAACCGTGCTCGCCGCGGCCACGTCTGACGGTCCATGACCTGTCGCAGATCCCGGACGATCGGATGGACGATGGCCGCCGCGCTGGCCCTCGGTGGCTGCACCGCGTCACCGCCGGCCGATCCGCCGCCCACCGGCCGGCCCGTTCCGGCCGGTGGGTTGCGGCTCGTCGCGTTCGACTCCTGCGACGCGGCGCTGCGGCAGATCCGGGCGGCCGCGCGGGCCGCGGTGGGACCGTGGGGTCTCGGGCCGGGCCACGACCTGCTCCGGTTCAGCGCGGAGGCCGGGGCCGACAGCGGCGCCCTGAAGGCGGCCGGGCCGGCGTCCACGCCGGACTTCTCCGGCACGAACGTGCACGAGGCCGGCGTGGACGAACCGGACCTGGTCAAGACCGACGGCCGGCGCATCGTCACGTACGGCCGGGGCGTGCTGACGGTCGTCGACCCGGCGACCCGCCGGCAGACCGGCCGGCTGGCGCTCGACCCGGCCGCCGACCGGTTCTCCGGTCAGGAGGGCAGCCTGCTGCTGCACGGGGACCGCGCGCTCGTGCTGCTGCGCGCCGGAATGGTCCCCAAGTCCGGGGTGCCCGGCCGGCGTCCCGCACCCGGCGTGGTCGGGCAGGCCCGGCTGGTCCTGGTCGACCTCGCCGCAGCGCCGCGCGTCGTCGGCGAGTACTGGATCGACGGCCGGATGCTCGACGCCCGGCAGGTCGGCGCGACCGCCCGCATCGTGATCAGTTCCGGGCACCGGCTCGAATTTCCGCAGCCGTCGGGGAAGCGTACCGACGCGCAGCGGATCGCCGCGAACCGCGGGGTCATCGACAAGGCCACGCTCGACGACTGGCTGCCCCGCTACGAGATCCGCGACAGCGTCCGAACGGTCGGCAGCGGTCGGGTGGGCTGCGACCGGGTGAGCCGGCCGGCCGGCTTCTCCGCCGCCTCGATGCTCACCGTGCTCAGTTTCGACCTGGCCGCGCCCGCGCTCGGCGCCGGTGACCCGGTCACCGTTTTCGCGGACGGCGACACCGTGTACAGCAACGGTCAACGCCTCTACGTCGCCACCGATCAGCGCTGGCGGACGTGGCGCGCCGCGTCACCGGAGGCGCGCGACGTCAGCACCGAGATCTACCAGTTCGACACCGCTGCGGGCACGCCGCGCTACGTCGCCGCCGGATCGGTGCCCGGGTGGCTGATCAACCAGTACGCGCTGTCCGAGTGGGACGGTCACCTGCGGGTGGCCACCACCACCGGCGACAGGTGGGGCCGGGGGAACGCCTCGCAGTCCGGCGTGTACGTGCTGCGCGCCGACGGTCCCACGCTGAAGGGGGTCGGCGCGGTCACCGGCCTCGGCAAGGGGGAGCGGATCTACGCGGTGCGTTTCATCGGCGGCACCGGGTACGTGGTGACGTTCCGGGAGACCGACCCGCTGTACGGCGTGGACCTGCGGGACCCGGCCAAGCCCCGGGTCACCGGCGAACTGAAGATCAACGGGTATTCGGCGTACCTGCACCCGGCCGGCGACGGCCGGCTGATCGGGGTCGGGCAGGACGCGACCGACCGGGGGCGGGTGACGGGCACCCAGGTGTCGCTGTTCGACGTCGCCGACCCGGCCCGGCCGACGCGGATCGCCCAGCACCACGTCGCCGGCGGCTGGTCCGAGGCGGAGCACGACCCGCACGCGTTCCTCTACTGGCCGCCGGAGCGGCTGATGGTGATCCCGGTGCGGCAGCCGGGCGTGGACACCGACCGGCCCGACGGCACGAAGCGCCCGCCGTCCGGTGGTGTGCTGGCGTTGCGGCTCGGCGACAAGGGCTTCACGGTGGCCGGTGCGGTGGACCATCCGGGGAGCCTGGCCGACGGCGGCGAGTGGGCGCCGATCCGCCGCTCGCTGATGATCGACGGTGTGCTCTGGACGGTCTCCGACGCCGGTCTCAAGGCGACCGCCCTGTCCGGCATGACCAGCCTGGCCTGGGTGCCGCTGGCCTGACGTCGGCCGGGCCTCGCCGCGCGGTGGGCGCGCGACGAGGCCCGGCACGTCACTGCTCCAGCGCCGCCTCGGCCGCCGCGACCTGCGGGCCTGCCCGCAGCGCGTACGCGACGACGCCGCCGAGGAGGAACGTCGTGGCGGTGACCGCGGCGATCCGGTTGCCCGGCTCCTGCGCCATCCACAACGCGACCTGCCGCCATTGCGGCCCGCCCGGCGCGGCCAGGAACGCCCCCAGCGCGGCCCAGGCGGTCGGTACCTGCCAGGCGGCCCGCGCGCCGGCGAGCGCGGCGCCGAGTCCGACCAGCCCGATCAGCCCGGCCGTATTGCGGGCCAGCACGGACAGCGGCCCGAAGTCGGCGCCGAGGGCGCGGGCGGCGGCCAGCAGCCCGACGACCACCACGCCGTACCCGAGCAGATGCCCGGCCCGGCGCGGCGCCCACTGCCACGCGGCGGTCCGCTCCAGCGCCGGGTCGGTGCCGGCGAGCGTCGGCCCGAGCGGCGCGACCGCCAGCGCGGTGGTGAGCACGGCGAGGCCGGCGGGCACCTCGGGCCGGTCGGTGAAGGCGGCCCAGGAGACGGCCATCACGGCGACGGCGACCGCGGATCCGGCCAGGGCGGCGGGTAGCCGGCGGGACCGCACGTACAGCGGCAGCCAGCGGGTCACGGCGCGGCCCGTCCGGTGAGCGCCGGCATCAGGTCCGGCTCGCAGCGCGCGGCCGCGTCCCGCAGCGCGGTGACCCGCCGCAGTTGCTCCGGCTCGGGCAGCGCGCGCAGTTGCCGCACCCCGGCCCGGATCTCGTCCTGCTGCGTGTCGGTGTGCCGGTATCCGGTCCAGGAGTCCCACAGCCGGACCGTCTCGGCGTCCAGCAGCCAGGCCGCGGCGATCGCCGGGGCGATGTCGTCGCCGCTGCGCCCGCAGCCGTACCACATGGTGCCGCCGCCCAGGGCGATGCGCTCGGCCACGTCGGCGGCCCGGCCGGTGTCCGGGTCGACCTCCAGGAGGAACTGCACGGTGTCCGGTGCCGGCTTGGGCCGGTGCCACTGCTCGCTGTCGTTGCTGCCGATGGTGTCCAGCCGCAGTTCCACCGCGCGGGTCGGCGCGTCCGGCAGCTTCGCCAGCGCGCGCAGCCCTCGGCGGGCCTCGGTGGTGACCTCGGGCAGCAGATGCGCGTTGACGGCGGTGACGCACACCTGCGGCGTGCCGTCGGCGCAGACGTAGCGGCGCGCTCCCGCGTCGAGCTGCCAGATTCCGGCCGGGCCGGGCACGCCGATCAGCACGAGACCCGCCACGCCACCGGTGAGGCCCGCGAACGCGCCGGCCCGGGTGAGCCACGACCCGCCCGCCGCCAACAGCAGCCCGGCGAGCACCAGCCCGGCCCCGAGGACCAGGCGGCTCAGCAGAAGCCGGTCCGACAGCGTCTCCCAGGGCGTGTCCGGCGGCCAGTTGATCATGAGGGACGGACTCGACAGCGTGCTGTCGACGCCCGCGATCAGGGACGTGCCCTCCTGCGCCACCAGCGCGGCGGCGGCCAGCAGCGGGGGCAGCAGCGGTGAGGACCACAGGCGGCCGACGGCCGTGCCACACCAGGCCGCGCCGACGAGCACCAGCACGTCGACCAGGGGCCCGGCGAGCCCGCGTACGCCGAGGTAGGCGCCGCCGGTGGCGACCAGCGCCGCGCCGCCGGCGAGCACGAGCAGGTGCGCGGCCGCGACGGCGACGCCGAGCGCGGTCATCGCGGGCAGCGCGCGTTGCCAGCGGGGCCGGCCGGTGCTGTTCATCAGCTCGTCGGCGCGGGTACGCCGGTCCCGGCGCCCCAGCACCGCGCCGCCGGCCAGCGCCAGCGGCATCAGGAAGAACATGGCGGAGGAGTGCACGTAGCCCAACCGCAGCCACTGTCCCTGCCAGAAGCTGTACATGCTCGCGACGCCGAGGATCCCGATGGCGAGCAGCAGCACCGCCACGGCCGGCGCGTTGGAGCGGCGCAGTTCGACGCGTACCTGTCGGATCATCAGGCGCCCCGGTGCTGCTGGAGGAGGTACGAGTAGCCGCGCTCGGCGGCGCTGTCGCCGACGCCGCCCGTCTCGCCGTGGCGGACCAGGTCGGCGGGCAGACCCTGGAAGACGCGGGCGCCGTGGTCCATCAGGATGACGTCGGAGCAGGCCGCCACCACGTCCTCCACCAGGTGGGTGGAGACCAGCACGCAGGCGTCCGTGCCGAGTTCGCGGATCAGCTCACGGAACTCGACCCGCTGTTCCGGGTCCAGGCCGACAGTCGGCTCGTCGAGCAGCAGCAGGTCCGGCTCGTTGACGATCGCCTGCGCGATGCCGGCACGGCGCAGCATCCCGCCGGACAGCGACTTGAGCTTGGCGTCGGCCCGGTCGGTGAGGCGTACCCGGTCGATGGCCCGCTGGGCCGCGGCCGGCACCGCCGAGGCGGGCATCTCCCGCAGCCAGGCCACGTACTCGACGTACTCGCGGACGGTGAACCGGGGGTAGTAGCCGAACTGCTGCGGCAGGTAGCCGAGGCGGCGGCGCACCGGCCGCAGCTCCCGGCTGGCGGTGGCGTCCGCGCCGAGCAGCCGCAGCACCCCGCTGTGCGGCTTGACCACAGTGGCCAGCGCGCGCATCAGCGTGCTCTTGCCGGCGCCGTTCGGGCCGAGCAGCCCGTGCACGCCGGCGCCGAGCGTCAGGCCGAGGTTGTCGACGGCCAGGTGCCGTCCGGCCTTCACCGACAGTCCCACCGCCTCGATCCGCCAGGCGTGCCGGGTCGGCGCCACCTCGTCGGCGCTCACTGCGCGTACCAATGTCTTCTCCTTCTCGGGCACTGTCGGTCGCGGCGCCGGGCGGGCGCCGTGTGGTCGTTTCATGGGGTGCGGAGTCAGCGCCAGCCGGGGCGTCGAAGGTGGTCGGCGCGCAGGACGGCCAGCACTGTGAGCACGACGGCGGCCGTCGCCCAGACGGGCATGGTCGCGGGCCGGATCAGGGCCTCGGTCGCGGCGGCCGCGCGGGCCAGGTCAGGCCCGCCGGTGAACGACACCGCGGCGACCGCCGCGAGCCAGCCGCCGCCCAGCACGGCGGCCGCCAGCGGCACGCCGACGCGGCTGCCGAGCAGCAGCGTCGCCGCGACGAACGTCAGGCACGGCAGCAGCCACAGCACCGGGTTGCGGCCGACCGCCAGCCCGGCCACCGCCAGCACTGGTGCCACCAGGAGCAGAACCGCGAGGGTACGGCGCAGCAGCAGTTCCAGTCCGGCGCGGGCGGTGCCGGCGACCACCTCCCAGGCCGGGTTGGCCCGGTGGGACCAGGCGACCGCGAGCCCGGCCAGCGGCGCGACAGGGGCCAGCAGCAGCACCGCCGAGGGGCGGTCCGGGTAGTTGCGGTCCAGCAGCACCGCGGCGAGGATCGCCGTGCCCGTCATCGCGGCCCAGGCCAGCAGCGACCAGTCGGTCCAGCGCAGCCACCACCGCCGCAGCGGTCGCCGGGGCGCCGGTCGTGGCCCGGTGCGGGCCTGTTCCAGGATCGTCTCCCGGGCGTCGCCGAGCAGCGCTCGCAGCGGCGGGGCGGCCAGCTCGCCGAGCCGGTGACGGCACTCGGCGCAGCCCTCCAGGTGCACCTCGACCGTCCAGGTGGCGGCGTCGTCGGGCCCGCCCGCCGCGTACGCGGCCAGTGCCTGCGGGGGTACGTGAGCTGTCATGCCAGGGCCTCCCGTAGCGCGTTGCGGGCACGCCGCGCCCGGCTCTTCACGGTGCCCTCCGGCACCCCCAGCAGGACCGAGGTCTCCCGGACGGTCAGCCCGTCCAGGACCATCGCGGCCAGCACCGCCCGCAGTTCCGGGGCCAGCGCGTCCAGTGCGGCGCCCAGTTCCAGGCTCATCGTCCCGGCGAGTGCCTCGTCCTCCGCGGCGGGCGCGCTGCGTACCGGAAGCACGTCGGTCGGCACCTCCTGGACGCGGGCGCGGCGGCGCATCGCGTCGACCAGACGCCGGGCCGCGATGGTCCAGATCCAGCCGGCCGCCGAGCCGCCGGGCGCGTCCGATCCACCGGAGCGCCGGATGCCGGAGAACGAGCCGGCGGCCCGCCACACGGTGAGGTACGTGTCCTGGAGGACCTCGGCGACGATGCCGTCGTCCGCGCAGCGCCGTCGCAGCCGGATCGCGAGCCACGGCGACGTGCGCCGGTACAGCTCGTCGAACGCGTCGAGGTCGCCGCGCGCGACCCGCCGCAGCAGCCGCTCCTCGTCCTGTTTGCTTCCTCCCACGCCTAGATGGTCGTCCACGGCCCCTCCGACGGATCACGGCGCAGCGTGACCTGGGTCACACCGCGCCGTGGGCAGGTGTCCGTCACTCCGCGGCGGCGAACGGTCCCTTCAGGCCGAACGCCAGCGCGGCGAACCGCTCGCCGATGCGCCGGTCGGCGGCCGGGTCGGGGTGCAGCTCGTCGGGCAGCGGCAGCTCGGCGTAGTCGGCCTCGCCGTACAGCTCCAGCCCGTCGAGGTAGTGCAGGTTCGGGTCGGCGCCGGACCGGGACGCCACGATCCGGGACAGCTCGGCGCGGATGACGCGCAGCGTGAGCCGGCCGGACGCCACCTCGGCCGGGTCGCCGGTGGCCCGGAACCGCACCTTCCCGTCGACGAACTCGACAGCGCCCGGGCCGGGCGTGTCCTCCTGGATCGGGCACAGGATCGACGACACGACGAGCAGCGGCGTGCGTGGGTGCCCCTCCCGGATGGTGTCCAGGAAGCCGTGCACGGCCGGGCCGAACGCGCGCAGCCGCATCAGGTCGCTGTTCACCACGTTGATGCCGATCTTGACGCTGATCAGGTCGGCCGGGGTGTCGCGCATCGCCCGGGCGGTGAACGGGTCGAGCAGCGCGCTGCCGCTGAACCCGAGGTTGACCAGCTCCACGCCGGTCAGCGCGGCGGCCACCGCCGGCCAGGTGCCGGTGGGGCTCTCCGCGTCCGAGCCGTGGCTGATCGAGCTGCCGTGGTGCAGCCACACCCGGCGGCCACCCGTGTCGGCCGGCTCGACCGGCGCGTCCGTGCGCAGCGCCACCAGCTCGGTGATCTCCCGCTGCGGCAGCCAGATCACCACCTCCTTGTCGGTGGCGGGCAAATCGGTGAAGCGCACCGTGCCGACCGGCCCCGGCTCGATGCCGGACGTGCCGGTGGCCAGGTCGATGGTGAGCACCTTGCCGCCACCGGCGGTGGCCTGACCGGCGAGACGGCCGTCGACGACCAGGTCGTAGCGGCCGTCCGGACGCGGCCCGGTACCCCGGTAGACCATCTTCATGGGCAGCACGTCCAGCTCGACTGTGGTGGCGCGGGTGCGGAACACCAGCCGTACGCCCGAGGGCATCGCCTCCGCCGTCATCAGCTGCGGGTCGATGTTCTGCGCCCGGGCCCACGCGGGCAGCCGGTGCGGCAGCACCCCGTCGACGGTCTGTTCCAGGTCGAGCGCGCCGCGCAGCAGGTCGGGAGTGATCGGAGTGGTGAGGTGCGGGGATGCCATGATCCCGATCCTGCCTCCGGATCCGGGGACCGGCCACCTGATTTATCCGACAGGCCGGACTCGTCACGCCCGGTCAGTCGGTGAGCACCAGATCCACGTACCGGGCGATCATGGTGGCGAGGACCTGGTCCGGGTCGGTGGCCCACACCTCGGCGTTGAAGATCTCCACCTCGACGTCGCCGGTGTATCCGGCGGCCTCCACCGCGCGGCGCAGCGGCGGGAAGTCGATGTGCCCGTCGCCCATCATGCCGCGCCCGAGCAGCACGTCCGCCGGGAGCGGGGTGAGGAAGTCGCACACCTGGAAACTCGCGATCCGCGTCCCGGCGCGGGCGATCTGCCGCCACACGTCCGGATCCCACCAGACGTGGAACGTGTCCACCACGACGCCGACCTGCTCGGCCGGGAACGCCTCGGCCAGGTCGAGCGCCTGCCCGAGCGTGGACAGCACCGCCCGGTCGGCGCAGTACATCGGGTGCAGCGGCTCCAGCGCGAGGCGTACCCCGCGCTCGCCCGCGTACGGCGCCAGCTCGGCCAGCGCGTCGGCGACCCGCTGCCGCGCGCCGGGCAGGTCGCGGGAGCCGGGCGGCAGGCCGCCGACGACGAGCACCAGGCAGGCGGCGCGCAGCGCGGCGGCCTCGTCGATCGCACGGCGGTTGTCCGCGAGGGCCGCGGCCCGTCCGGCCTCGTCGGCGGCGGTGAGGAACCCGCCCCGGCACAGCGACGACACCCGCAGCCCGGCGTCGGTGACGAGCCGCGCCGCGGCCGGTACGCCGATCTCGGCCACCGGCTCGCGCCACAGCCCGATCGCCGGGATGCCGGCGCGCACACAGCCGTCGACCGCCTGCGCCACCGACCAGCGTTGCGTGGTGCGCTGGTTGAGCGACAGCTTCGCCAGCCGTGGGTCGGCGGTCATCCGGGCACGCCCGCGACATCCAGGTACGCACGCATCCGCCGTGCCGCCAGGCCGGGGTCGAGCAGCAGCCCGGCGGCGTCGGCCAGCCGGCACGCCTCGACCAGGTGCGGGACGCCGCGCCCGCCGTGCAATCCGCCGACCATGGTGAAGCCGGGCTGCCGCCCGTTGAGCCAGGACAGGAACGCGATGCCGGTCTTGTAGTAGGGCGTCGGCGGGGCGAACAGGTGCCGCGACAGCGGCACCGTCGGGTCGAGGATCGCCCGGAACCCGGCCGCATCGTCCGCGTCGAGCCGGCCCAGCGCCGCCGACGCGGCCGGGGCGATCGCTGCGAACGCGCCGAGCAGCGCGTGGCTGAACCGTTTCCCGTCGCCCTCGATCAGCTCCGGGTAGTGGTAGTCGTCGCCGGTGTAGACCTTCACCGCCGGCGGCAGCAGTTCCCGCAGCCGCACCTCCCGGCCGGCGTCGAGCAGCGACACCTTCACGCCGTCGACCAGGTCGGCGTGGGCGTGCACCAGCGCGGCGAACGTGGCGGTGGCCTCGTCCAGGTCGGTCGAGCCCCAGTAGCCGGACAGCGCCGGGTCGAACATGTCGCCGAGCCAGTGCAGCACCACCGGAGCGCCGGCCTCCCGCAGCACCTTCTCGTAAACACGCAGGTAGTCCTCCGGGCCGGTGGCGAGCGCGGCGAGGTGCCGGCTGGCCATCAGCACCGGCGTGGCGCCGTAGCCCTGCACGACCGCGAGCTGCTCGGCGTACGCGGCGGCGACCTCGTCGAGCGTGCGCGGGACGCCGGTGAGCTGGTCGGTGCCCACCCCGGCGACGATGCGCCCGCCGCAGGAGGCGGCCTCGGCGGCGCTGCGCCGGATCAGCTCGCGGGTGGCCGCCCAGTCCAGCCCCATCCCGCGCTGCGCGGTGTCCATCGCCTCCGCCACGCCGAGACCCCACGACCACAGGTCGCGCCGCACCGCCAGCGTCGCGTCCCAGTCCAGGCCCGCCGGGCGGCCGGGGGAGTTGTCGGCGTACGGGTCGGCGACGACGTGCGCGGCCGCGTACGCGATCCGGCTGGCCGGCGGCGCGGCCGGCCGCTGCCAGGCGGGCGGTTCCCGCAGCGTCAGCTTCTCGGTGCCGCCGCCCGGCGCCGGCAGCGTGATCCGCGTGCTCACCGAGGGATCTCCTCGATCGTCACCCGCCGCCCCTCGCGGGCCGAGCGCAGCCCGGCCTCGGCCAGCTGCACGCCCCGGGCGCCGGCGAGGAAGTCCCACGGGAACGGCTCGTCGTCGACGACGTGGCGCAGGAACGCCTCCCACTGCACCTTGAACGCGTTGTCGTGCTCGCCGTTGTCCGGCACTGTCTGCCACTGCGCGCGGAACGGCTCGGTGACCGGCAGGTCGGGGTTCCACACCGGCATCGGGGTGGCGCCCCGGTGCTGGATGCGACAGTCGCGCAGCCCGGCCACCGCGCTGCCGTGCGTGCCGTCGACCTGGAACTCGACGAGTTCGTCCCGGTGCACGCGGACCGCCCAGGAGGAGTTGACCTGCGCGACGACGCCGCCGGCCAGTTCGAAGATGCCGTACGCGGCGTCGTCGGCGGTGGCGCGGTAGCGGGCGCCGTTCTCGTCGACGCGCTCGGGGATGTGCGTGGCGGTGACAGCGGTGACTGCGGTGACCGGGGCGATGATCTGCTCCAGCACGTAGTGCCAGTGCGGGAACATGTCGAGCGTGATGCCGCCGCCGTCCTCGGCGCGGTAGTTCCAGCTCGGACGCTGCGCGCCCTGCCAATCGCCCTCGAACACCCAGTAGCCGAACTCGCCGCGCACCGACAGGATCCGGCCGAAGAAGCCGCCGTCGACCAGCCGCTTGAGCTTGCGCAGGCCGGGCAGGAACAGCTTGTCCTGCACGACGCCGTTGCGGACCCCCTTGGCGGCGGCGAGCCGGGCCAGTTCCAGCGAGGCGAGGAAGTCCTCGGCGAGCGGCTTCTCGGTGTAGACGTGCTTGCCGGCCTCGATCGCCGCCCGGATCGCCTTCTCCCGCGCGGCGGTCACCTGGGCGTCGAAGTAGATCTGGTTGGCGTCGTCGGCGAGCGCCGATTCCAGGTCGCATGTGTACGCCGACAGCCCGTGCCGGGCGGCGATCTCGGCCAGGCGGTTCTCGTCGCGGCCCACGAGGGTCAGCTCCGGCCAGATGCGGGTGCCGTCCCGCGCGGGCACGCCGCCCTGTTCGCGGATGGCCAGCAGGGACCGGACGAGATGCTGACGGTAGCCCATCCGCCCGGTGACGCCGTTGAGGATGATCCCGACGGATGTGCGCTCCACTGTGCCCCTCCCAGCGGTGAATGCGCTTTCAGTAAGCGCTTTCAGGGTGTTACCGTAGCCACGCCGGAACACCGGGTCAAGACGTTCCGCAGGGAGACTCATCGATGCCGCACGTGACGCTGGAAGACGTGGCCAGAGCGGCCGACGTGTCCCTGGCCACCGCCTCCCGGGCGCTCAACGGGCGGCGGGTCACCCCGCACCTGCACGACCGCGTGCTGGCCGCCGCCGCGCGGCTCGCGTACACCCCGAACGCCCACGCCCGCGCGCTGGCCGGCGCGTCGCACCGCAGCGTCGGAGTGATCTGCCACGACGTCACCGACCCCTACTTCGCCGCCGTCGCCGGTGGCGTCATGCGGGTCGCCGCCGACAACGACCTGCTGGTCATGCTCGCCAGCACGTTCCGCGACCCGGAACGCGAGATCGCGTACGTGTCGATGCTGCGCGCCGAACGCGCCCCGGCCATCCTGCTCATCGGCTCGGGCTTCGAGGACCCGCGCTGGGATCGCGCGCTGGCCGCCGAGCTGACGCCCTACCTCGACGGCGGCGGCCGGGTCGCCGTGGTCAGCCGGCACCGCACCCTGAAGGTCGACAGCGTCCTGCCGGAGAACCGGGCCGGGGCCGCCGCGCTGGCCCGCGCGCTGCTCGGCCTCGGGCACCGCCGCTTCGCGGTGCTCTCCGGCCCGCCCGAGCTGACCACCGTCGCCGACCGGCTCGGCGGGTTCCGCGACGAGCTGGCCGCCGCCGGCGTGACGCTGGCCCCGGCGGCGGTGGTCGAGGCGGAGTTCACCCGCGACGGCGGCTACCAGGCGATGACCGAGCTGCTCGGCCGCGGGCTCGACGCCACCTGCGTGTTCGCGCTCACCGACGTGATGGCCGTCGGCGCGTACGCGGCGCTGCGCGACCACGGGCTGTCCGTGCCCGGCGACGTCTCGGTGGCAGGCTTCGACGACATCCCGATCGTCCGCGACCTCACCCCGCCGCTGACCACAGTGGCGCTGCCGCTGCGGCAGCTCGGCGAGAAGGCGATGGAGCTGGCGCTCACCGAGAACCCGGGCCGCCGCCGGCGGATCACCCGCCTGCCCGCAGAGGTGGTGCTGCGGGCCAGCACCGCGCCGGCCCGCGCCTGAGCCCGGCCGGTAGGGTGCCGTCATGATCGAGGACGCCACGTGCCGCTGACGAACCCCTGGCTGACCGGGCCGGCGCCGACGAGGAAGCTGGACCGGGACCGCTTGGCCGAACGCATCCTCAACCTGCTGTCGTCGCAGAACATGTGCGTGCTGGCCACAGTCGGGCCGGACGGCCCGCTGGCCACGCCGGTGCGGTACTACCCGCTGGGCTTCACGCTGATGTTCACCGCCGCGCCGCGCTCGCCGAAGATGCGCAACATCGCCGCTGACCCGCGCGTGTCGGTCGGCGTCTTCGCGCCGCTTGTCGGGCTGGCGAGCAGCCGGGGCGCGCAGGTGTTCGGCTCCGCCCGGGTGCTCGGCCCGGAGCATCCGGACCGGGCCCGCCACTGGGCGGCGTTCCGCTGGGAGAGCGAACACGCCGAGCGCGGCCGCTCACTGGCCGAGCCACCCGAGGACCCGCTCGTCGTGATCGAGGCCGACCGGATCGTCTACACCGAACACTGGCTGCGCCGCGAGGGCTACGCCCCACGCCAGCACTGGCGCCGCTGACGCCGCTCGCCGTTCGTGCGTTGGCGTCGCGGCGGGTGTCGCCCGAGGCCCGACGCCCATGGCCGAGGAGCGCTACGGGCCGGCGGGGGAGCGGGTGGCGCTCAGCAGGTTGCCGGCCAGCCGCAGGTCCGCGCCCTCGACCTTCGCAAGCACGTCGATCCGCTCGACCGTGACGTGCGACCACAGCGGCTCCGGGAACGCCGCGCGCAGGGCGGCGGCGTCCAGGCCCCAGCCCTGGCCCGCCTCCGGTGACACCGCCAGCACGAACACCGCCCCACCGGGCGCGGTCAGGCGCGGCAGCAGCGCCAGGTAGTCGCGTACGGCAGCGCCCCGCCGGTCCAGCGAGTGCAGCAGCCCGGAGTCGAACACCGAGTCGTACGGCGCCGGCGGCACCGGGATCGCCGTGGCGTCGCACACCTCGAAACGCACCGGCAGTCCCGCCTCGGCGGCCCGGGCCCGCGCCTGACCGATCGCCACCGCCGAGATGTCGACACCCGTCACGTCGAGACCGCGGCGGGCCAGCGCGAGCGCCAACTCCCCGGTGCCGCATCCGACGTCGAGCACGCGCGGGCCGCGTACCCCGGTGTCGAGGACCGTGGCGAGCGCCGGCTGCGGACCGCCGATCTCCCACGGCGGGCGCTCGGTGCCGCGGTAGAGGCGGTCGTAGTGGACGTCGTCCGGCTCGTCGGTCATCGCGTACCCCCTCGGTGCGTGACAGGTGCCGAGCGTGTCACGTCCGACGGCCGTCCGTGCGCCCGCCGGGGCGGCGGTGAGCCGGCCCCGGCGGTCACGCACGGGGCGTCAGAACCGCAGCCGGCGCAGGTAGCGGTAGCCGACCTCGGCGGTCTGCTGCGGCGTCACGTCCGGCGTGTCGTTCTCCACGATGTACTCCAGCACCTGGTGCCCGCGGAAGATCCGGGCGAAGTCGATCATGCCGGTGCCCAGGTCGGCCATGTCGCCGGTGGCCGGGTCGCGGTCCTTGACGTGATACTGCAGGACCCGCTGCGGCGCCGAGCGGATCACGTCGAGCGTGAAGCCCTCCGGGTCGGCGACGCCGTCGCCGGAGTTGATGCCGCCGGTCACCGCCCAGTAGATGTCGATCTCCAGGTGCACCAGGCGCGGGTCGAGTTCCTCGGTCAGCACGTCCCACGGCCGCCGGCCGTTGCCGAAGTCGATGGTGAACTCGTGCGCGTGGTTGTGGTAGCCGTACCGCAGGCCCGCCTTGCGCGCCGCGGCGGCCTCCACGTTCATCTGCTCCGCCCAGCGCTTCCAGTCGTCCTCGCGGTCGGAGTTCAGGTACGGCACCACCATGAACCGCTGGCCCAGCGTACGGGCGTCGGCGATCTTCTGGTCCAGCGCGGCGGCGTCGGCGGCGATGCCGTCGTGGCTGGAGCTGGCCTTGATGCCGATGCCGTCCAGGAAGCGGCGCAACTCCCGGGCGGTACGCCCGAAGTAGCCGAGCGCCAGCTCGACCCGGGGGTAGCCGATGCGGGCCAGGTGCGCCAGCGTCGCGTCGTAACCGGGGGAGCCGTTGAGCGCGTCGCGGACCGTCCAGAGCTGGAGGCTGATCAGTTCCTTCGGCACCGGGCGCCGGCCGTGGTGGTGTCCGCCGGCCTGGGCCGCCGTCGCACCCAGCCCGGTGGCGAGGCCGACGCCGGCGAGCGCGGCGAGGGAGCCGCGCAGCAGTCCACGCCGGTCCAGCGACTGCTCCAGCGCGGCGTGCCCGTCGTATCCGTAGCACATGGTCGTACTCCTTATCGCCTGTGCGCCGACGCTACAAAAGCCATGTCGATATGTCTATGCCTTTCGGTGTTGCGAGTCGGACTTTCGATCGGCCTGTTTGAAAGTCGGGGACTGCGTGTCGCCGGTGCCGCGTGGCAGGCTCGGGTCGTGGCCACCTACGACGTCGCTCTCGTCCTGCTCGTCGACCCGACCGGCGCGATCCTCATGCAGCACCGCGACGGCAACGCGCCTGTCTCCCCGTACCAGTGGAGCCTGCCCGGCGGCAGCATCGAACCGGGCGAGACACCGGAGCAGGCCGCCCGCCGCGAGCTGCTGGAGGAGACCGGGCTGACCGCCGGGGAACTGCACCTGCTGTGGAGCGGTCCGCGCCCGCACGAGGACGGCTTTCCGCACACGGTCACCGTGTACGTCTTCCGCGGCACCACGCAGGCGCGGCAGGAGGATGTGATCCTCGGCGAGGGACAGGCGATGGTCTTCGTGCCCCGCGACCAGGTGCTGCACCGCGACCTGGCGGTGAGCGCGGCGAAGGTGCTGCCGCTGCACCTCGCGGAGACCGCCTAGCGCCCGGTCAGCGCCCCGGCGAACACACCGGCGAACCGGGGCAGCACCTCGTCGTCCGGCAGATGGTGCGGGTTGATCTCGGTGACCGACAGCCCGGCGAACCGCGGGCTCGCCACCAGCTCCGCCAGCGTGGCCGCCGCCTCGCCGAGGCTGAGCCCGAACGGCTCCGGCACGTCCGCCAGCGGCGCGTCCACGAAACGCAGCACGTCCACGTCGAAGTGCACCACGAACCCGTCCGCCGCGCCCTCGGCCACCGACCGGGCCCGCCGCGCCGCCGCCCGCGCGTCGGCATGCACCTCATCGGCCGGCACGTACGCCAGCCCCAGCTCCGCCACCAGCTCCCGCTCGTGGTCACCGCGGGGCAGCGAGTCGCCGTACACCACCACCCGCTCCGGGGACAGCAGCGGCGCCACCGGCCCGACACCAGCCACCTCGGGCAGCGTCCCCGGCAGGCCCAGCATGTGCGCCAGCCCCATCGCATCCAGGTTGCCGTTCGCGCGGGTCTCCGGCGTGTACAGGTCCGGGCCGCCGTCCACGTACACCAGCGCGGGCGACATCCCGGCCCGCGCGCAACCGGCGACCAGGCCGACGGTGACGGTGCAGTCGCCGCCGAGCACCAGCGGCACGCGGCGGCGGCCCAGCGCGCCCACGACCCGGTCGGCCACCGCCGACGCCACGGCGGCCACCGCGCCCGCGTTCTGCCCCCTCGGGTACGCCGGATCGGGCCGCCACCGGAAGCCCGGCACGTCACCGGCGTCCTCGACGTCGGCGCCCAGTAGGTCGAGCAGGCCGGCGGCGCGCAGGGCGGCCGGAGCGCGCTCGACACCGGGGGTGTGCGCGCCGGCGCTCGACGGCGCGCCGACGACCGTCCACTCACGAGGGCCCATGCCTCACCCTAGCCGCCGTCGACGACAGTACGATGCGCCGATGGCCGAGATCCGCTTCGCTCGCGGCACCCATGGGACCCCGACGACGACCGCCGGCGACGCCCGCTTCCGGCCGCTGGTGTCCCAGCTGACCAGCGACATCCAGACGTACGCGCCGGACTGTGTCGACCTGCTGCAGTGCATCCACGACGTGGTGTCCGGACGATCACCGCACGAGGAGTACGAGGGCAACTCGGCCGTCCTGCGCTGCACCCCGGACGGCGTCACCGTACGCAGTCTCGGGCCGGTCCCCTCGTCGGCGGCGTACTCGACCGAGGAGGCGCAGACGGTGATCCTCGCCTACCTCACCCGCCTCGCGCCGACAGCCGTGGAACGCCTGCGGCACGTCGCCACCTGGGAACGGGAGCACGGTCGCCCGTGCACGGTCCGGCACCTGCTCGACCTGCCCGGCTGAACCACTGCGGTCAGCGCAGAACCAGCAGGTCCAGCGCGTCCACGACCGGCCCGGTGTCCACCCGCGCGGCCTCCCGCAACCGCCGCACGCCCGCGGCGTACTCCGCGTCGGTGATGAGCTGAAGCGGCGTGTGCGCCTCCCGGCGCAGCCCGGCAGCCGCCTCCCGCAACGACGGGGCGGTGACCTGCGGAACCTGCTCGACCACCGCGGCGGCGGTGAAGCCGGCGCCCAGGAAAGCGGCCTCGACCTCGGCGACGCTCGGGAACGTGTCGAGTACTCGCACCGCCTCCGGGAAGTAGCGGAACAATGTGATCGCCCGGTGCCGCCCGGCGAACGCGGACCGGATGAGCACCGGCGCGCCCTGCCGCACCACGCGGCGCAGCTCACGCGCCGCCACCGCCAGGTCGGGTACGTGATGGACGACAGTGGACAACCACGCGCCGTCGACGCTGCCGGCAGCCAGCGGAAGGTGCCCTGCGTCTCCCGCGACAAGCGGCGCGAACGCGCACCGGGCGCGCATCGCCGTCGACGGCTCGACCGCGACCACGTCGAGGCCGGGGAACCAGGAGGTGAAGGCGCGCGCCCAGCTGCCCGTGCCGGCGCCCAGGTCGAGCAGCCGCGTGCCGGGACGCGGGGCGAGGTGACGGGTGACGGCTGACCGCCAGGCGGTGAGGCCGTCGTCGGTGAGGTGCCGGGTCGCCGCGAACGCCTCGGCGTCGGTGTCGTGGTACGCGATGCGGGCCATGCCTTCGAGCCAACTACAAGGAGACGCATCACGCAGTCCCGGGTAGCCTTTCGGGCCCCTCACACTTCGTGCCGGACTGGTATCTTGCCGCGTCGTGGCGAGCGAACGTGAAGTGTCGAAGTTCTTTCGCCACCACAAGAGCTACCAGGAGTAGAAGGTGCAGTATCAGATGCACTTCGCGGGCGAGCTGCCGGCGGACGGCCTGCGCCGCTTCCTGCACCAGGAGTACGGCGTCGCGCCGGATGCCGTCTACGTCGGGCGGATCGAGGACCGCGCCGTGGACGACCCGCGCCCGGTGGCGATGCTGACGCCACCCGACGAGGACGAGGGCTTCGGCTGGATCCTGACCGGCGACACCGAACTCCTCGACGCCACCGGCCAGGGCGAACGGGACCTCGCCGTCACCCTGGCCCGGACCTTCGGCGTACGGGCGCTCGTCGACGACGGCAGCATCCACCCCGACCGGTGGCTGCTGGTCAGCACCGACGGCAGCAGCGGCCGGGTGCTGACCGACGAGGATGCCGCCGCCGACGGGGACCTGCGGATCGTGCACGCGCTGGAGCCGATCAGCGGGGAGCCGCAGCTCGCCGTCGTACCGCCGCCGGACTGGGCCCGCGACTGGTGACCCGGCGCGAGAAGAACTCCTCTCCGAGCATTGCGATCGCCGCTGTCGAGCCCGATTCCTTCTGAGATTCTCACCCACCGCCCGGCTCGTAGACCGTCTCGAGACCACGCTTCACGCGGATCAGCGAGCCGAGCCACGCCCGGGTCTCGGCGTCCGTCGAGTACAGGACGGTGCCGCGCATGCCTCGCGTCATCAGCACCTTGTAGGTGTTGCGGATCAGACGGTCCGCCTCCGCGTCACTGAGCGTCTTCCTGCTGCGGAACGCGGGGTCTTTCGATTCCGCCCGCTGGGTGACGAGCCGGCCGTTCCGCGCTACCAGGTCGGGTCCGAGGATGACACCAGACCACTCGTACTCGAAGCCCTGAGCGGTGTAGACACAGCCCACCTGGCCGAAACCATGCGGGTCGGTGGCCCAGAATGCGCTGCCGGGCGCGTCACCGACGCTGCGGTCGCTCTTGACGTTCCAGGGTCGGGCCCAGTCGCCGATCCGGACGTCGGCGATCAGGGAATCGTCCGGCAGCGGGTCGCTCCACGGCCAGCAGTACCCGGCCGACATCCGCGCCGTCTCCCCGGCCGCCTGCTTCGCGGCCAGGAATGCCTCCATCTCCTCCGGCGAATCCGCCAGCCGCAGGTCGAAGCGTCCGTCGCCGGCCCACACCGATGGCTTGCCGCCGTCGAGGCCGAGCAGGTCGACAACCCACTCCTCGTACGCCTCACTGCCGCCGCACCGGAACTGGTCGTGCAGCGACACGACCTCGATATCCAGATTGAGCTGTTTCGCGTACGTGGAGATGACCTCGACGTTCCCCAATTCGCCCGGCTTGACCACCTGGTGCTCGTCGAGCAGGAAGACCGGTACGCGGGCCGCGGCGATGAGTTCGTCGATCTGCGGCCGGGCACGGTCCCGCTTCGCCTTCGGCGTGAACCGGTTGACCGAGGTCTCCCGGATTCGGTGCGCCTCGTCGCAGATCAGCACGTCGAGGCCGTTCCGCTCGGCCGTCATGAAGCTGTTGAAATAGCCGAACAGGTTCTTCAGCCGGGTCGAGCCCTTGCCCGCGTAGCGGCGCAGCGTCTGGGTGAACGACCGGGATCCCGTCGCGTGCATGACCGACCGCTGCTGCCGGGCCAGTTCACCGAGGACCGACAACGCGATGACGCTCTTGCCGCTGCCCGGTCCGCCGGCGACCACCACGACGGACTTGCGGTCGGCGCTACGCGCACGCTCCACGGCGTGCAACACCAGCTCGTACGCCAGGCGCTGCTCGTCGAGCAGAGTGAAGTGGGACCTGTCCTTCAACTCGGCGGCGGCGTAGGAGAGTAGGTGCTTGCTCGGGCGCACGGAGCTGGTGAGGAAGCGATCAGCGGCGGCCGCGCCGGAGCTGGGCGCCAGGTGGCTGCGCAGATAGTCGAGGAACCGGCCGCGGCGCTGCTTGGTGAAGATCCGGCTCTGCTCCGTCGCTCGCCGGGCGAAGAGGTCGTCGATGTCGCGGTCGACGGCGTTGTGCAGGTAGGCGGCCCCGACGATCGGGTTGCGCGAATGAGCGAGCACCCCGAGGAAGTCCGCGAGGTACTCGCAGTAGTCCCCGACCTGCACGCCCGGATGCAGCCGAGGGGCGGCGGCGTGCTCGACCAGGACGAGGCTCTCGGACCCCTCGTACGACTCGACCCGCGACCACTGCTTCAACTCCACCACGACGTAGAAGTCCTCGGCCGTCCTCGGATGTGTCCCGGCGAGGACGACGTCGATCCGCTTGCTGGTCAGCGGAAGCTGGTATTCCACCAGCATCTCGACCTGCCCGAGACCCGCGTCGGCGAGATCCTGGGCGAGCACCGGCAGGCTCCGCTCCCAGGACCGCCGTTCGGAGGCGCTCACGTTGTGCCCGATGTGCCCCGCGATCCGGTCGGCGAGGGCGCCACCGGCCGCGTAGCGCAGCAGTCCGTCGGCGGAGGTGCGAAAGGCTGACACGACTTGCCCCCGGGCAGCACGAAATGATCGTGCGCATGGGGGGCGTGTCCGGCGACGACCGGAAGCCCGTCGTTACGCGCTTGTACGGGTGGACTGTAGCGGAGAGATCATCCGCATGGCACGCCCTGCTACCGCTTGGCCGGCGAGCCCTTGACGTCTTCGGCGGCATACCGGACGGCGACCTCGGTCAACTTGGCGAGGGCGGCCTCCGTCAGGTCGATGCCGAGGACGTCCGCCAGCCTCGTCAGGTAGATCATGACGTCGCCGATCTCCGCTCGCACGCGTGCGCCCGCCTCGCGGTCGTCCATCACCGTGGCGGCCTGCTCCGGGGTCAGCCACTGGAACTCGGCGACCAGTTCCCCGACCTCGCCGGCCAGTGCCATCGCGAGGTTTTTCGGCGTGTGGAACTGCTGCCAGTCTCGTTCCTCCGCGAACGCCCGAACGCCGGCCGTCAAGTCCTCCATCCCCGCAGTCTGACACCGCTCTCGGGAGTCCGATTGGTGCGGTCAGTAGGGCCGAGGGTGCTGGGCAAATGGCCTGAGGACTGTGCCGTCCTGACCGAGTGATACCACCTGGTCACGGGCACGAAGCTGTCGCCAACGACGGCGGACCGACGGTGCCGACCGGAGATAGGCGGGGACCTTGCCCTCGGCGAGATGGCGATACAGCCTGCTTTCCAGGCCCCGGAACACCTCCGAAGGCTCTGCCTTGGGGCAGCGGAGTGCGATAAAGGGTTCCTTCGGCCTGCAGGCCGTCCGCCACGTCCTGGGACGTGGCCGTGCTCTCTGCCCAGGGCGGGTCCAGCTCGAAGAGTTCTAAGGGCGCAGTGTCTTGTCCACCAAGGAGGAGAGGAACGTTGACCATCCAGGACTGCTGAATCGCAGCCAGGGGCCCGAGGGGTCCTTCGAGTCGCGTACGGCGACGACGCCGGGAAGGTTCGTAGCAACCTCGACGCAGTCGCCACCGTTGTCGCCGCTGCGAGTGCTCTTGCGCCAGCGGGCGCCGGTCAGGTCAGTCATGGCGCAGCTCCCCGACGATTCCCTTGATCACGTCCCTCGATTCTGCCTCACCTAACGCGAGAGCATCTACGCCCTTCCAGGTGCTTTCGTAAGCTGCGAGCTCGTCGGGCTTGTCCAGGTAGAGAGCGCCGGTCAGGGACTCGCTGTAGACGACGGAGGGCTCGGGCGCCGCTCGTCCGCCTTTCGTGGCGGGGAAGTCGAGGATGACGAAGGACCCGGCCACCGCGCCGGGATGCGGCCCGGCGGCCAGCGGCACCACGCGCACCGACACGTTCGGCAGTTCGGAGGTTTCGAGCAGGTGGCTGAGTTGGTTGGCCATGACAGATGCACCGCCAACCGGCCGCCGGAGCACTGCCTCCGAGAGAGCGGCCTCCAGCCGTGGAGGCGTAGGAAGACGGCGGGTCAGCAGAGCTTGTCGCTGCATACGCACCTCGACGGCACGTTCCCGCTCCTCCATGCTCAGCCGGCTGCCCCGATGGAAAAGCCCGAGCGCGTACTCCCGAGTTTGGAGTAGGCCAGGGATCAAGGATTCGTCGTAGCGGCGTAGATGGGCGGCGGCGGATTCCAGGCCGACGTACAGCTCGAACCAGCTCGGCACCGCGTCCCCGTACGCGTGCCACCACCCCTTCGACTTCGTCTCCGCGGCCAGCCCTCGCATCGCCTCGGTCATCTCCGCGGACACGCCGTACAGCTCGCACATCGCCTTGACGTCGAGCACCCGCACCGGCCCGAGGCCGCACTCGATGCGCCAGATCTTCTGTCGGCTGTATTCCAGCGCCTCCGCTGCAGCGTCGAGGGTCACGCCGGCCTCGTTGCGGAACTGGCGTAGCAGCCGGCCGAGCTGTCGGCGCGGCACGGTCGAGCCGATGTCTTCCGCCATCCGGGCACTCCCTGGTTCCAACCGGCAACAACGAGTGACGTTGCTCTGCAACGTCTACTCGTTTCCACGAAATAAGTCAATGCACAAGCTGGAAAGGCGCGCTTGGAACGTTGCGCATCCACTGCGCACTGTCACAGGATGACTACCGGTAGGGCGACCTGGCGATCTCTACGGCTCGGCCGCTGTGCCTGTCGATCGGTGATCCGTTGAGCAGCCCTGGTGCCGTACCGCTGAATGAAGCTGCGGTGTCAGGGCGGGGTGGGCCCGCCGGCGCGGGACGGGCAGGCGGGCCCACCCCTTCCACGACAAGGAGGACAGGCTGATGAGCGTCCGTAACGATGGACCGGGGCGGGGCAGCGGGACGACCGCGTACCCCTCGCTGCTGCCGTGGCAGGTGCGCGAGCGCCGCTTCCCGCCCGCCCGGTTCGGGCGCCGCGGCCTCGACCCCGATGCGGTGTACGCCTACCTCGGCCGGGTCGCCGGCGACATGGCCTCGCTCCACGCCGAGATCACCAGGCACCGCCAGGAGACCCTGCGGATCAAGGTGGCGCTGCGCCGCTGGCAGTCCGAGCAGGCACGGCAGGCGAACGGCGAGCGCCGGTGACCGGGCGCTGGGTCATCCATCTGCCGGTGACCGCCGCTGACCTGCCCGCCGCGCAGCGCCTGGCCCGCGTCGTCGCCCGGTGGACCGGGATGCTGCCGCATGCCGACCCGGGGGAGACCACCGTGTCGGCCGAGGATGACCAGAACGTACGCCATCGGGTCTTCTGCGACCTGCTCATGTCCGGCGGCCGGCGGTGCCTGCTCCGCGCCGACCATGACGGCCCCTGCTCCCGCCGCGTCCATCGCTGACGTGCTGAGCAGGTGGTCGCGTCGGTGCGAGGGGTCCGCGCGGACACCGATCATCGTCGATCGAGGGTCAGCGGCGTGAGCGTGTGCCACGTAGGGTGGGCTTCGGACGTCTCCCCGTAACCGGAGTGCATCTTGAGCCTCAAGTACTACCTCTACCTGTCGCATCTCAAGATCGGGCTCCTGGCCGCACAGATCGCCTCCTCCGCGCAGCACGAGACCGAGCTCGCCGTGGACCTGAAGGTCGTCCGCTACAGCCGCAAGGCGGTGCTGCCCGAGCGCCACGATCTCGACAAGCTGGAGAAGGTCATCCGGCATCTGCAGGACGCCGACCAGATCGGCGCTGCGGACGAGGAACGTCCCTACGTCCAGGCCTGCCTCGAGATGCGCTGGCAGGTCTTCCCGACCACCGGCATCGTGGTCTTCGCGGGGACACTCGACGACCAGGTCATCGTCCTCGGCGGCTCGGCGTCGCACGTGGTCGGCGGCGGTGACGCCGAACCGGTCGGATCGGTCCCGCCGTACCTGTTCCGCAAGCTCCAGGAACTGAGAGCCGACCCGGGCGAGTTCGACGACGAGCGCTTCCACGAATCACTGGCGCAGATCGGCGCCGCGCTCCCGGGGCCGGCGCAACGGGTCGAGTTCGTCGCGAAGCGACTCGCCGAGAAACCGGGCCCGAACGGCACGCTGCTGGGCAGCCCGATCTACGTGGCACTCGTCGACTAGGGCCTCGGCGTGGACGCGGGGCAGGTCATCCGGTGGCGGCCGGGGGAGACCGTCCTCGACACGTTCCGCATCGAGGAAGTCGTCGAAACGGGCGGCACGGGGTTCGTCTACCGCGCCCATCACCTCGCCTGGGGCGTCGACCTCGCGGTGAAGACGCCGCGCCCGGACCTGGCCTCAGCGCCCGGGATCCTCGACCTGCTTGCGCAGGAGGCGCAGGCCTGGACCGATCTCGACCCGCACCCGAACGTGGTCGGCTGCAACTACGTGCAGCGTGTCGGCGCGTACCCGGTGATCTTCGCGGAATGGGTCGCGGGCGGTGACCTGACCGCGGCGGTCCGGGACGGGCGGTGCCGCGACCTGCCGCGGGCCCTGGACGTTGCGATCCAGATGCTGCGCGGCATCGGGCACGCCCACGCGGCGGGCCTGGTGCACCAGGACATCAAGCCCTCTAACGTCATGTACGACGGTGAGACCGCACGGGTGACCGACTTCGGAACGGCCAAGGCGAAAGCGTCCGTGTCGCACAGCGCAGAGGGTGGCGTCGAGACCTCGTACGCGACGCTCGGCGGATTCACACCGCAGTACTGCTCCCCGGAGCAGGTCGATCCGGACGGAAGGATCGGCCGGACCAGCGACATGTGGTCCTGGGCGCTGACGGTGATCGAGCTGCTGCACGGGCGCCGGCTCTGGAAGTGGGGACACGACGGTGCGGATGCGCTGGCGTCGCTACGCGGCGATCTCCCGCGGCCGCTGCGCGATCTCCTGTCCGGCTGCCTGGTGCGCGACCCCCGGTCGAGGATCGGCGACAGCGCCGAGGCGGAGGCCGTCCTGCTGAGCGTCTACGCGGACTGCGCATCTGGTCCCTACCCGCACCCCGACCGGGTGTCGCCGTCTCTCAAGGCCGACGGCTTGTCGAACAAGGCGCTGTCCCTGTGGGACCTCGGCGACCAACGCCGGGCGATCGAGATGTTCGAGCGGGCCAAGGCGATCGACCCGCACAACGTCCGCGCGGTCTACAACCACGGGCTCGTCAGATGGGCCGACGGCCTGGTCACCGACGAGACCCTCCTGTCGGAACTGCGCGCCACGGGCGACTCCTGGGAGGCGGACTACCTGGCCGCGATGGTGCACATGGAACGCGGCGACGGCGTCCTCGCGGCCCGGCACCTGGCGGAGGCGGACCGCAAGCATCCGGGTTCGCCGGAGATCGTGGCCGCGCGGGAGCGCTGTGCCCGGCTGGAGCCGCGGGGCACGCTCGAGGTGTTCGGGCAGTTGTCCGGCCAGGTCGTCGCGATGGCCTGCGATCACGACGCGACACACGTGGTGGTGGCCGAGAGGTCAGGGCGGGTGCGGGTCTGGGACGCCTTCGCGGGCCGGGTGGTCGCGGAACTCGCCGCCTCCGGCCCGGCTCCCGTCGACGTCGCGATCGACCACGCCGGAGCGCGGGTCCTCGTCTGCTACCAGGATTCCCGCGTCGAGCGGTGGCTGCTCGCCGACGGCACGGCCCACCTCGAAGGCCGGCTGGGCGGAGGAACAGCCGTGGCGCTCAGCCCCGAGGGTGGCTTCGCGGCTGTGGGCACGGCCGACGGCCGCGTCCTCGTCTTCCGCACCGATGCGTGGGAGCCGGTCGCCCGCATCCGGCCCCACGACGGCACTGTCACCCGGGTGATCCTCGGCCCGGACGCCGAGGTGTGCGTCTCCGCCTCACTGGGCCGTCCCGGCTCCGCCGTCGACCATCGGGTGGAGCAGTGGTGGCCCCTGCGGGACACGAGGATGCGGGGCCTGCACATACCCGCCGACGAGATGGACGGCGGCGGCCAGAAAATCGCCCTGGCGCCGGACGGGTCGACCGTCCTGAGGATCGGCTATCAGTCCCTGACCATGGTGGACATGCGGGTCTGGGACGAACCGCGACGGTGGGAGATCCCCTGGCTGACCGGATACCGCATGCTCGGCGTCTCCGGCCGGGCCGGCTGGGCTCTGCTCGACCCCGGGACCGGCGACCTTCAGGTCCTCGAACTCGCCATCCGCCGATGCGTCCGCACCTTCCCGAAGGACTGGGCGCGGGGTTCACGTCGCGACGCGACGGCGTTCAGCGGGGACTGCGGCTACGCCGTCATCGCCGAATCGCACGGCTACAGTGGCCAGACCTCGCTCTCCCGACTCCCCATGCCGCTCCGCGGACACCTCGCACCCTGGTCGTACGCGCCGCCCCGGCCGGTCGGTGCCCTCGCGCGCGACGAGCGGGCGTTCGACCAGGTCATGGAACGCGTCGAGGCGATGATCGCGGCCGGAGAGGATCGGCGCGCGGCAGACGCGATCCGCGAGGCGCGTGCCGTTCCCGGCCACGAACGTCACCCGCGGCTACGCCGGGCCTCCGGGGCCCTGGGCCGGAACCTGCGGCGCACCGGACTGACCGGCATCTGGCTGGAGCAGGAGCTGTCCGACGTCATGCTCGCCCATGGCACCTTCGACATCGGCGCCTCCGGCCGCTTGTTCGCCTTCCCGGCCAACATCGACGAGGTCGAGATCTTCGACCTGGAGACACTGGAGAAGGCAGGCGGGGTCACCGAGCGGCGGAACCCCGCCACCAGCCTGTCCTTCGCCAGGGGCGGCCGGGACGTGATCATCGGCTACTCGGACGGATCGGTCGCCTGCCATGACACCAGGACGTTCCAGCCCCGGTTCAAGGTGGCCGGCGCGCTGCCTCGCGACGACGGGAACACCACGCTCGACATCACGGGCGACCTGTTGGCGGTCGGCTTCGGCCATGGATTGGCGACGGTGTGGTCGCTGGAGGCGGCTGCCTGCGTCGCGACGGTCCGCACCGGACCCGGCACGATCGTCGGCGTCACCGCCGACGAGGCGTCCCGCTCGATCGCCGTGCAGCTGCGAACCCCCGACGCGGCCGCCGTGGAGGTCCGGTCGATGGACACCGGAAAGCCCGTGAAGACCTTTGCGGACGTCGACCCGCACACGGAGATCCGGTTCGCCTCCGGGATGCTGCTGCTGGCCGAGATGACCCGCCTGACCGCGTGGCGACCGGGTGACAAGCGCCCGTCGTACCACCTCGACCGGGTCAAGCACAGCTCGTCGGCGGCGTTGGCCTTCACGGACTCCCGTCGGCTCACCGTCATCGCCGGGCAGACGGGCTTCGTCGTCTGGGACGCCGCGAGCGGAGAGCTGGTGTTCGACGGGAGAGCCCTCGACGACCCGGATGGACGCCTCTCCGGGGTCGAGGAGGTGGTGGTGTCGCCCGACGGGAGGTTCGCGGTGGCCGGAGACCCGGGAGAGCAGACCGTCGACGTCTGGGACCTGCGCGCCGGACGCCGGATCCGCTCACTGCACGGTCACCACGTCCGGGTCAACGCGATACGCGCCGACGCCGCGTTCGGCACCGTCGTCACCGGCGACCACCAGGGCAAAGTCCGCATCTGGGGCCTCGACTGGGACTACGGAGAGTGATCCGATGACCGAACGCCGCCAGCACGATGAACTGCGAGCCGCGTTCCTGGCCAACCGGGAGCGCGTCAGAACCTGGCTCGACGCCTGGGAGATTCCCGAAGTGGTGTGGACCGACGAGTTCAACGAGATCCCTCTGCCCTGGATCGTGCCGCAGCAGGAAAGGGAGATCTGGCTCAAGCGCCACGCACCCTTCCTGGACGCGTACGACTGGTTGTTCGTCGGACGGCCGCTGACCCCGGGGGTCCGCGAGGTGCGGGGACTGTGGCACTTCGGGCCGGCTCACCGGTTCGCGGAACTTGATCTGATGATCACCAGCGTCTGTGACCCCGAGTACCTGGCCGAGAAGCTGACCCTGGCCGTTCACCACGCCGGCTTGAAGGGCTGGCGTGACGCGGACGCGCAGCCGCTCTATCAATGGCTCGTCGAGGGTGTGCACACGATGCCCCTCGGCAACGGCGTGCGGGGCAGCAACCGTTCGGGGTTCGTCCTGTTGCGTTTCACCCGCTTTCCGACCTCCGACGGCGACGTGATCGTGCGTCTGACCGCAGCGGAGACCGATAGCGCCCTGGACGGCTCACCTCTCGACGACGATGGTGTGTCGGTTCCTGGCGGGTAGATCAGGTGACCAGGCCGGTACGGTAGGCGTACACCACCGCCTGCACCCGGTCCCGCAGGTCCAGCTTCGTGAGGATGCGCGACACGTACGTCTTCACCGTCTCCTGGCTGATCACCAGCCGCGCCGCGATCTCGCTGTTCGACAACCCTTCGGCGATCAGCCGCAGCACCTCCAGCTCACGCGGCGTCAGCCCCACATCAGCGGGCGCGCCCTCGGCCGGGCGGATCCGCGCCGCGTACCGGCCGACGAGCTGCCGCGTCACCTCCGGCGCGAGCAGCGCTGCGCCGGAGGCGACCGTGCGGATGCCGTGCAGCAGCTGCGCCGGCGGGGCGTCCTTGAGCAGGAACCCGCTCGCGCCGGCGCGCAGCGCCTCGTAGACGTACTCGTCGAGGTTGAACGTCGTCACCACCAGCACCTTGACCGGGTGGGCGACGCCCGCGCCGGCCAGCAGGCGGGTCGCCTTGATGCCGTCGAGCACCGGCATGCGTACGTCCATCACCACCACGTCGGGTCGCAGGCGGCCGGCGAGGTCGACAGCGGCGCGGCCGTCGCCGCACTCACCCACCGCCGTCATGTCCGGCTGCGCGTCGATGATGGTGGTGAATCCGGTACGGATCAGCGCCTGGTCGTCGCAGACCAGCACCCGGATCGGCCCGGTCACGACGCGCTCCCGGTGGGGATGCGCGCCCGGACGACGAAGCCCTCGCCCGCCCCGCGCCCGGCGTCGAACTCGCCGCCGAGCACCGACACGCGCTCGCGCAGCCCGGCCAGGCCGCGTCCGCTTCCGCTTCCGCCCGGACCCGCGGCGCGCGGGCCCGGGCCGTCCGTGCTGATCTCCACCGTGATCTCCCGGTCTCCATGGTGTACGTGCACAGTGGTGGGGCGGCCGTGGGCGTGCTTGAGGGCGTTCGTCAGCGCCTCCTGCACCACCCGGTACGCGGCCATCTCCGCGCCGCCGGTCACCTCGGCCGGGCTGCCCTGCTGCGTGAACTCCACCGGCTGCCCCGCCTGCCGGGTCTGCTCCACCAGGGTGTGCAGCTCGCCGACCGACGGGGTGTGCGGCTCCGTACCGTGGTCGGGGTTGAGCACGTCGAGCAGCACCCGCAGGTCGCCGATGGCCCGGCGGCCGGTGTCGGTGATGGCTGTGAGCGTGGTGTCGAGGCGGTCGGGCGCGCCGGTCAGGTAGCGGGCCGCCTCGGCCTGCACCACCATCGCCGTCACGTGGTGGGTCACCACGTCGTGCAGCTCACCGGCGATGCGGGCGCGTTCGGCGGCGCGGGCGGTCTCGGCGACGTGCCGGCGGCGTTCGGCCTCGGCGGCGCGGTTCTGCCGCAGCCATGACCCGGTGCCCCAGGCGAGCGCCAGCAGCAGGTAGAACGTGGCGAAGCCGGTAACCCCCTCGGCCGACCCCTGCCGGTCGAGGGCGACGGCCAGTCCGACGTACGCGAGGGAGCCGACGAGCACCGTGGCACGGCGGCCTCGGTCCAGGTGAGCGCCCGCGCTTACCAGCGCGACGGCGAGTGCGGCGCCCGCGAAGGTGTGGTAGGCGCGTACCTGGTCGAGCGCGAAGCCGAGCGACACCAGGGCGAGGGACAGCGCCGGACGGCTGCGGCGCAGCGCCAGCGGAAGGCACTCCAGCGCGATCACCACCACTGTGAGCGCGTCGAACGGCCGGGCGGGCAGGTCGCCGAGTTGCGTACCGATGCCGCGCAGCGGTGGTGTCACGGACGCGAGCGCGATCACCAGCGCGAGCGGGAGATCCCGGACCGTGACGGGCCAGCGCCGCCACGAGTCCGGGAGCATCCGTCGGGTGATCATCAGGAGACCGTAGCGCTCTCCGCCGGGGCCTCGACCATGCGGCGACGCCGTCGCACGATGTGGCCGCGACGGTGGGCCAGCCAGAGGAAGACCACCGTGAGCGCCGCCCCGGCGGCCACCGTGTAGAGGCTGCCCTCCGGCCCGAAGTCGCCGCCGCTGAGCAGCGTCGAACCCGACGTGGTGGCGTCCAGCAGACCCGCCGATTCGCCGTTGCCGGAGACGACGACGCCGAAGACGCCGCCGGCGGCGAAGTTCCAGCCGAAGTGCAGGCCGATCGGCACCCACAGGTTGCGGGTCGCGGCGTAGGCGGCGGCCAGCATGAACCCCGCCTCGATCGCGATGGCTGTCGCGCCCCACAGGCTGGCGTCCGGGTTCAGCATGTGCATCAGGCCGAACAGTACGCCGGTGAGCAGCAGCGAGAGCCACGTGCCGAGCCACTCCTCGACCAGGCGGAAGAGCAGGCCGCGGAACATCAGCTCCTCCGTCACCGCCGCGGCGGCCATGAGCCCGAAGATGCCGACCGCGCCGGACACCGACCCGATGCCGTGCACGTGGTAGCCGCCCATGAGGGCGATGTTGACGATAACGGCCGCGAACATGGCGAACCCGATCAGCACCCCGCGGTTGAGCCGGGCCGCAGCGCCGTGCCGGGCCAGCTCGGTGACCTCGCGACCTTCGGTGCGGCGCACCACCCACCCGTACACCATGATCGCGGCCGCGGCGGTCGCGACGCCGAGGATCAGGCTGAGCCAGGCGTTGTCCTGTGCCGCGACGACCGCCCGGCTCCCGACGAGACTGACCGCGACGACGGCCAGGAACTGCTTCACCACACGCATGACGATTCCTTCGGGATTTCCGCGGCCCGAACGCCGCGGTTCACCTGGAACGCTATGGATTCGCCGGCCGGAAATCGTCACCGTGCGGTGGACACTTGCGGGTAGCTCGCACGGGGGACGAGCGCGGCGTTCTTGGCGTGCCCTGAGCAGAACGGCTGGCTTCGAGACTGCCTCGGCGGGCAGGCTGCCGACATGGCGACGGGCTTCGGCGGTGAGGTGGCGACCTACTACGCACGGCATCGGCGGGGCTATCCGCCCGAGGTGCTCGACGCGCTGGCGGCAGCGTTCCGTCTCGGCGGCGACGACACGGTGGTCGACCTCGGCTGCGGTACCGGTCAGTTGAGCCTCCCGCTCGCCGACCGGGTCGGCGCGGTCATCGGCATGGACCCGGAGCCGGACATGCTGGCGATCGCCCGCCGTACCGCCCTCGACCAGGGCACCGCCAACGCCACGTGGGTGCTCGGCAGCGACAGCGATGTGCCCGCGTTGTCCCGGCTGTTCGGCGGGGGGACGGTCGGCGCGCTGACCGTCGCCGTCGCCGTTCACTTCATGGACAGGGACACCCTGTTCGAGGCGACCCGGCCGTTGTTGCGCCCAAGCGGTGGCATCGCCATCGTCACCAACGGCGAACCCCTGTGGACGCAGGACACCGAATGGTCGCTCGCGCTGCGCGGATGCCTGGAGCGGATGCTCGGCCACTCCGTCACGGGGAGATGCCAGACCGACGAGGACGGGCGTCGGCGCAACCGGGAGGCACTCGTGCGTGCCGGATATCGGTACGAGGAGACGTCGGTGCAGTACGACGCCCCGCTCACCGTCGACGACATGGTCGGCGGCGTCTTCTCCGCCATGTCCGCGGAACGGTTGCCGTCTTCGGGGGAACGCGCGGCATTCGCCGCCGACGTACGCGATGCCCTCGGCGGGGTGGACGTGGTGACCGAGCGCGTCACCGTCCGGCTCCAGTGCGGGATCCTCGGCTTATAGCCGATTCCCGACGGGATTCAGCTACGTCACCAAGCGGTAGTTGGGGATGCCCCTGGTGCGTGCCTCGATCGGCGCGGCAGTGGACAGGGCCGTCACTCCGGCAGGAACCGGTGCCCGCGAGACGTGGATGCCCTCCAGGCAGGTGTCGCACCAGAACGAGACGTAGCCGTACCCGGCGCCGGGCGGCGTGGTGAACACCATGCGCAGGGTCCGGTGACCGCAGTTCGGGCACTGGTGGTCGGACTCGGCCGGCAGCATGCGATAGACGACCTCGTAAGCGTCCAGCCACTCGTCGAATGAAGCCACCAGCACTCCTCCGAGTTGACCGGGTGGGTTCCCATCCCTCGTCCTCAAAGGCCTCGGTATTGCAGAACCGACGTGACGAGAGCGTCGAGCTCTGGTTGCAGTGGGGGCGTTCTCGATGAAGGCCAGCTAACTCGCGAAGAGCATCCGTTGCGGGAATTCCCCCCGGTCGCGCCAGGTCCTGACGATCTTGGCCGTGATCGCGCTCGCGGAGGCGTTGAAGTCGCCGTCCTCGACTCGCGCCTGCAAGGTCTCGGGGTCGATGACGAGGATGCGGTCGAACCGGTCCTCGAACCCGAACTCGTAACGCACCTCGTCCGCCGGGGCCTCGACCCGGCGGGCGGTGACCATCATGCCCATGTCGCTCATTCTCCAAGTCTTGAATAGTCCTCGTACGTTGGGCCTGGGATCGAGTCTTCCCAATTCGCGATCCGGTTCGCAGCGAGATGAGCTTCCCGGTAGTCCGCGTGCGGGTTGTCAAGGTAGTACCGCGACTCCGCCAACTCGTGCTCCAGGAGCTTTAAATCCTCCGGCAGCGGGTCACCGCGGCGCAGACGTAGCCACGCCTCGGCCATCGGCGCACTCGGGTCGTACCGTTGACGAACGATCCCACCGGCATAGTCGTCCATCGGATGTTCCTCGAAGAAGATGTGCCGGCGGATCTGCTCGACCTCCGCCGGTGAGAAGCCCCGGGATCCGTCGAGGCGAGGGGCGTCAGCGAGCTTGCGCGCGATGAGGCCGGCATCGTCGTGTCGGCGGATCGCCTCGTAGGCGTCCTTGGCCCAGTTCTCCTGACGATCGTAGTCGGACAGATTGCGAGGTCGAGTGGTGTGACCGCCGTGGATCCCGTCGAGCGGGGCGTGCGGACGTTCCGGGGTGGAACGGGTGAGTCGGCTCAGCGCCTCCTTCAGCTTTCCGATCAGGTCGCCGAGCCGCCGAATCTCCGGCATCAACCGCCGCAGACTCGCCAGCAACCCCCGCAACAACCGCCCGATCCGCGCCGCCCACGACGCCACTGTCGTCGTCACCTGCTCCACCACCAGCGGCGTCGCCAGCCCGGCCGTGGCGACCAGTTCGGCCGCGTACACGATCAGACGGGACACGCAGGCGGCGATGGCGTCGCGGACCAGCAGCCGCACGGCCGCGACCAGGCCGGCGGCGCCTTCGGTGATCGCGGCCATCGCCTCGGCGCCCTGCGCGAGCCCGGTGATGGCCTGCTGCTGTTCGCTCGCCCAGCGGCGGTAGCCGGTGGCGGCGGCGCCGGTCCAGCCGGCGACCTCGGTGCGTACGGCGTGGGCCAGGTCGGCGGCGTCCTCGCGCAGGGACGCGGCGACGTTGCGCCAGGTCTGCGCGTGCGCGGTGATCTCGGCGGGGTCGCCGGCGAGCCAGTCGAGGGCTTCGCTGAGTGGCTTGACGTGCTCGATGAGCCAGGCGATGCCGTACTGGAGAAGGACCCCGGCCGGGTCGGACACCAGCGCGAGCGCGTCGAGGCCGGCGCTGACCACGCCGAGGCTGCCGTCGATCCAGCTTCCGGTGCGTACGCCCTGGGCGATGAGTTCGATGTCCTCGCAGATCCACACGCCGGCCCAAGGACTCGGGCCGGAGTCCGCCGCGGCGGCGACCAGCGGGTTCGTGGTCACCGCCGCGGCCGTACCCGGTCGAGCAGGTCGGCGGCGTGCGCGTCGGAGGCGCGGTAGCGCTCGGCGCTCGACCGCAGCTTCCCGGCGGTGTCCCGGACCGACGCGGCGGCGGTGCCGATGCCGTCTGTGAGCGTCCGTTGGAGGCCGTCGAGCAGGACCGGCATGATCGCGCAGAGTTGGCCGTACGCGTCGGCGCTCAGCCGGACGTGCTGGCCTGCCTGCCGGGCGGTGTCGATGCTGTCGGCGCGGCGGCCGAGGTGGGCGGCGTGCGCGGTCAGGTCGTCCGGGTCGACCTGGAGGCCGTCACCGGCGGGCATCCGGCGTGCCCGGGTCGGGGCCAAGCCGCCGCTGGTGGGACTCGACGATCGCCCGCGCGGCCGGCTCCTCCGTGCCGAGGACGTCTGTGGTGGCCTCGGTGATCCGTCGCAGCAGGTCGGCGCGGGCGTCCCGGGTGACCGCAAGGATCTGCCGGGCGGTGTGTGCGGCGGAGTGCTGCCGGACGCGTTCGTCCAGCCGCAGGTCGGCGAGCAGCCCGGACGCGTCGACGGTGACCTCGACCAGCCCGTCGGCGCTGCGCGCGGTGCCGGTCAGCGTCTGTGTGCGGGCGGACAGGTCGCGGGCCCGTGCCGCCCGATCGGCCAGCGACGACTCCCACTCGTCGAGCCGGCGTGCCGCCGCGTCCAGCGCGGCCTCGTCCGCCCACATGATGACCCTCCCCAGGGGACTGCGGCAGCGCCACGCTATCAACCGATCGCGCTGCGTGTATGCCCCGACCGGGTCTGCGCAGCGGTTCAGCCCTGCAACCGCTGCGCCCAGTACACCTGCCCGTCCGGCCCCATGTGGACGAGCGCCAGCAGCAGGTCCGGCAACGTCACCGGCGCGGTGGCGATCGGGTACGCCCGCTCGTGTCTCTCCAGGTGGGGAAACAGGGCGACGAACGTCAGAGGTGAGGCGCCCGCGTCGTGAATCCCCAGCCGGCTGCCGACGCTGAGCCACTCGTCCTCGCTGACCTGGATGTCGCCCGCACCGCGCAACCAGGGGTAGCGGTCGGGGATTCGGTTCTCCACACCGGCACCGCCGATGCCACCAGCGCCACCCGCCGACGGCCGCGACGGCCAGGACCAGCACGGCCGCCGTGCAAGCCGCCCGCCGCCACGTCATGGCCCTCAGTGAACCATGTCGCCGCCGTCCCGGTGGGCCACCCGGATGATGGCCGCCACCGACCGGTCAACATCGGCCTCCGTCGTGGTCGCGTTCGACACCGAGATCCGCATCAGCCGCCGTCCCCGCCACGTCGTCCCGCCGACCCAGCACGTCCCGTCGGCCTGGACTGCGTCCACCACCCGGTCGGTGCGCGCGTCGTCGCCGAAGCCGACCAGCACCTGGTTGAGCACCACGTCGTTCACCACCTCGAACCCGGCTTCGGCGAGCCCGTCGGCGAACCGGCGCGCCAGCGCGCAGCACCGCTCGACCAGCGCGGCGACGCCGTCGCGGCCCAGCTCCCGCAGGGCCGCCCAGACCGCGAAACCACGGGCGCGGCGGGAGGACTCCGCGGTCAGGTCCGCGCCCGCGGGCACACCACCGGAACCCACGAGGTACGCGGCCGCGAGCGACATGGCCGCCGCGTGCGCGTCGGGCCGGGCGCAGAACGCGAATGCGCTGTCGTACGGCAGGTTCAGCCACTTGTGGCCGTCGCAGGCCCACGAGTCGGCGTTCTCCAGCCCGTCGACCAGGTGCCGGGTGGCGGGACTGGCGGCGGCCCACAGGCCGAACGCGCCGTCCACGTGCGCCCAGCCGCCGTACCGGTGGACCAGGTCGCAGGCCCGGCGCAGGTCGTCGCACGCGCCGGTGTTCACGTTGCCCGCCTGCAGGCACACGATGGTCGGGCCGGGACCGGCGTCGCGCAGCGCCGCCGCCAGCGCGTGCGGGTCGATCGCGCCCTGCGGGCCGGTGGGCACCGCGTGCAGCGCGTCGGTGCCGAGACCGAGCAGCCGCAGCGACCTGTCGATGGTGGCGTGCCGTTCGGCGCCGGTGTACACGCGGACCGCCGGCGCGCCAGCCAGGCCGCGCCGTTCCACGTCCCAGCCGGCGTCGGCGAGCACCTGGTGACGGGCGGCGGCGAGCCCTGCGGTGTTCGCCGCCTGCGCGCCGGTGACGAAGCCGACTGACGCGGTCGCCGGGATGCCCAGCAGGTCCTTCAGCCAGCCGCCGGCTGTCGTCTCGGCGGCCACGGCGGCGGGGGAGGTGACCGCGTTGAACGCGAGCTGGTCCCACCCGACGGCCAGCATGTCGGCGGCGGTGGCGGCGGGGGAGGCGCCGCCGACGACGAAGCCGAAGTAGCGAGGGCCGGCGGTGGCGACCAGGCCGGGTTCGGCGGCGGCCACCAGTTCGGCGAGGACCTGCTCGGGCGGGGTGGGCGCGTCCGGCAGCGGCCCGGCGAACGCCTTGGTGAGCGCGGCCTGGTCGAGGGGTACGCCGACCGGCCGGTCCGGCAGCGACAGCCGGTAGTCGGCCGCGTGGTCGGCGGCGCGCCGAAACAGGTGCCTCAGCTCGTCCATCGCCGCACCCTAGCCCCGGTCGCCGCTCCCTTCGAGGGCGGCGTCGAGCCGGTCCAGGTGTGCGGCCACCGGCCCCACGGTGAGCAGGCCGCTGCCCGCCCCGGCCACCTCGTGCGCCGCCGGGGCGAGCGCGCTGCGGGCCCGCAGCATCGTGTCCCGGTCGCCGAGGGACACAGCAGCCCGGCCGGTGAGGCACCACAGCGCCTCCTGCAGCAGGTCACGCGGCGGCGCCGGGACGCGGCGCAACGCCCTGGCGGCCTCGTCGCGGCGGTCGGCGGCGAGCAGCAGCAGCGGGCGGGCCCAGGGCGCGTACGGGCCCCAGTCGGTGTCGGCCGGGAAGTCGGCGGGCCGGTCGTGCCACACCCGCAGGCACAGCAGCGCCAGGGGCAGCAGCCCGCGTTCCACGCCGGGCATCCCGCAGCCGGCCAGCGCAATCGCCCACGACCGGTACGCGGCCTCCGCTTCCGGGTACGCGGCGCCGGTGGCGGCGGTCCGCATGGCCCGGTAGCCGCCGGTGAACACGCCCACCAGGGGGCTCTCGTGCCGGGCGGCGAGCCGGTCCGCCGCGTCGGCGTGCGTGTCGGCGGCGGTGAAGTCGGCGAGCGCGCCGCGCGCCTGCACCCGGATCAGGTGCCCGAGGATCTCCACTGTGGCCAGGCCGTGCCGGGCCGCGAGCGCCACCAGTTCCGCGCCGATCCCGTCCCGCTCGACGGCCAGCCCGGCGCGGTGGAACGTCTGCATGAACACGCCGTTGAGCGCCTGGGCCAGCAGCGCCGGGTCGGCCACCCGGCGGGCGATCGCCTCCGCCTCCCGCGCCGCCTGCGCCGGGCCCGGCGACGCCGTACCTCGGGACTCGATGGCGACGGTGGCCAGCAGCCGGGCGCGGGTTGCCTCCGGCGCGTCCGGACCCAGCCCGGCCAGCGCCCGCTGGGCCGCCGCGACGACCCGGGCCGCCTGCGCCGGGTCGTCGGAGCGGGTCCAGATCGCGGGTACGTCGTACCCGCCGATGACGCGCGCGGTGAACTCCGGGTCGCCCAGTTGCTCGGCGGCGGTGATTGCCGCTTCGCGCTGGTCCCGGGCCGCCTCCAGTCCGCCCGGCCCGGTCACCGCGAGGCTGCGCAGCATTCCGACTGTCGACTCCAGCCGGGCCCGCGCGCCGGGCACCACGCTGCGCTCGTACGCCGCCGCGGTGTCGGCCCACACCCGCGCCGCGCCGGTCGGTTCGGGTTCGGCCTGGCGCAGCAGGTCGGTCTCCAGCCGCCGCAGCCGCGGCCCGGGGTCCAGGCCGAGCTGGTCGCGCAGCAGCTCGCGGGCGCGGCGCAGCACGGCGAGCGCGTCGGCCTGCCGCCCGGCCCGGTAGAGCGCCGAGGCCAGCAGCGCCCACCCGTCCTCCCGCCACGGGTACGCGGCGACGTGGGCGTCGAGATCGGGTACGGCGTCCGCGGCCCGGTCCAGCGCCAGCAGCGCCTCGGCCCGCCGCTCGATGGCGGTGAGCCGGATCTGGTCCAGCCGGGACCGTTCGGCGTGCGCCCACGGCTGGTCGAAGTCGGCGTACGCGGGTCCGCGCCACCAGCCCAGCGCCTCGTCGAGCCGGTCGAGCGCGGCGCGGGGCAGCGCGTCGGCGACCTCGTTGACGGTGTCCTCGAACCGCCACGCGTCGACGGTGTCCGGGGCGGCACGCAGCGCGTACCCCGGTCCGTCGGTGACCAGCAGCCGGGCCGGCTCGCGTGGCGGTCGGCGCGGTTCCAGGCGGCGGCGCAGCGCCGCGACGAACGTGCGGACCGCGCTCACCGCGCCGGCCGGCGGGTCGTCCCACAGGTCGTCGACGATCTGCCCGACCGGCACCACCCGGCCCCGGGCCGCGACCAGCCGGGCCAGCACGGCCCGGTGCCGGGGCCCCTTCAGGTCGACCGGCTCACCCGCGTCGTCCCAGGCCGTGACCGGACCGAGCACACCGAAACCGACAGGCACCGACCCTCCTCGACAGGGGTCACCGTATCGCGCTCATCGGTTGCTCATCGGGCGCCGCCACGCTGGTCAGGTACGACGAGACGAAAGAGGGATCGAGATGAGCACCACCATCGCGGGATTCGACTACCAGCGCGTTCCGGTCGCCGAGGGTGTGACGCTGAACGTGGCGGTGGGCGGCTCCGGTAGCCCGCTCGTGCTGCTGCACGGCTTCCCGCAGACGCACCTGATGTGGCGGCACGTCGCCGCCGACCTCGCCGGCGAGCACACGGTGATCTGCCCGGACCTGCGCGGCTACGGCGCCAGCGACACGCCGGCCGCGCACACCGAGGACACGTACAGCAAGCGGACCATGGCCGCCGACGTGGTGGCGCTGGCCCGCGCGCTCGGACACGAGCGGTTCGCGCTCGCCGGGCACGACCGGGGCGCCCTGGTAGCGGTCCGGGCCGGCCTCGACCACCCGGACACGGTCACCCACCTGGCGTCGCTCGACGTGCTGCCCACCCTCGACATGTGGGACGTGCTGCACGGCGTGAACGCCTCGGTCGCGTTCCACCTCTACCTGATGGCCCAGCCGCCCGGCCTGCCCGAGAAGATGATCGCGGGCAGCGCCGACGCGTTCTTCGGGCACTTCCTCGACGCCTGGGCCGGTGACCCGGCGGCCATGCCCGCCGAGGTGCGCGCCGAGTACCTGCGGGCCTCCCGGGAGGCGGTCGACTCCATCGTCGCGGACTACCGGGCGTCGGCCGGGATCGACGTGACGCACGACCGCGCCGACCGGGACGCCGGGCGGCGGCTGACCATGCCGGTCACCGTCATCCAGCAGGACTGGGGCGCCGCGCTCGGCTACGACGCGGCGGCGGTGTGGCGGGCCTGGGCGCCGGACCTGGAGCACCGCACCACCACGGCTGGGCACTTCATGGCAGAGGAGGCTCCGGGCGAGATCAGCGAGGCGCTGCGCGCGCTGCTCAAGCGGTAGGTACGGCGGTCCGGGCGCGCGTGGCGCCCGGACCGGCCGCCCCCGTACGCTCAGCCGGCCCGTCTCCGGACGTGCCACAGGCCGAGCGCCGCCAGCAGATTGGCCACGCCGAGGTGCAGCGCCAGCTCGATCCACTGGAACGTCCAGAACCGGTGGTTCGGCTGGTAGGCCAGGTCCACGTGCAGGTCGAGCTTGCCGAGGCAGACCGCGGTGTCGCCGAACGTGCCGGTGGCGCCGGTACGCGGCGGGTCACGGAAGCAGGCGCCGAACGCGGCGTCGGAGAGCCGCCGTCCGTCGGCGGTACGCAGCGGGCTGATGTCGGTGACCCAGGCGCCCGGCACGTCCAGCCCGCCGACGACCGGCGAGCCGGTGATGCTGCCCAGGTTGCGGGCCCGGTTGACCGCCTCCGCGGTCATCGGCACGGTGACCCGCTCCGGCGGCAGGTAGTGCGGGCGCAGCAGGTTGGGCACCGCGAGCTGCGCCAGCACCACGGCCAGGAACACCACTGCCATGGCCGGGAGGGTGCGGCGCAGCAGCAGCCCGGCGACGACGCCGAGGACGAGGGCGAACACGGCGTACCCGACCGGCGCGACGCCGCGCGCGCCGAACAGCACGGTGCTGAACCGGTCGCCCGCGACCCGGTCGACGGGCGCGGCCGCCCAGGTCAGCAGCGCGCCGAGCAGCCCGGAGACGAGCGCGGCGGCGGCCGACAGCACCGCCAGCTTGACCGCCAGCCAGCGGCGGCGCGGCACGCTCTGGTTCCACACCAGCCGGTGCGTGCCCTGCTCCAGTTCCCGTGCGACCAGCGGCGCGCCCCAGAACGCGCCGATCAGCGCGGGCACCAGCGCGAACCCGCCGGCGAGGAAGAGCCTCGTCTGCGCGTACCGGTCGGGCAGCCGGGCCGGGTCGGGCACGGCCCGGATGTCCGTGCCGAGGCGCAGCAGGTAGGCGCCGGCCAGCGCCAGCAGGACGGCGCCGGCGAGCGCCGGCAGGCGGAACTGCCGCAGCGTCATCCGGATCATCTGGTCACCGCCGGGTGGGCGGCGGCCCGGGACAGGTACGCCAGGACCAGCTCCTCCAGCGTGACCGGCGCGCCGTCGCGTACCGCCGTGCCCCGGACCACGACGCGGCCGGGCTCGGCCCAGACCACCTCGGTCCCGGCGGGCGCGGCGGCGGCCCGGTGGTGGGTGGCGAGCAGGTCGGTGACCGGTCCGGCCACCTGGACCCGGGCGGCGCAGAGCACGACCAGGTGGTCGCAGACCTGCGTTACGTCGCCGAGCAGGTGCGAGGAGAGCACCGCGCCGGCGCCGAGTTCCCGCACGAAGCCGGCCAGGCCGTGCATGAACTCGCGGCGGGCCAGCGGGTCCAGCGCGGCGGCCGGCTCGTCGAGGATCAGCAGGTCGGGGCGCTTCGCGGCGGCCAGCGCGAGGGCCAGTTGGGCGCGCTGGCCGCCGGAGAGCCGGCCCGCCTTCTGCGCCGGATCGAGGCCGACCTCGTCGATCCGCCGCCGGGCCAGCGCCGCGTCCCAGGACGGGTTCAGCCACGCGCCCATCCGCAGGTGCTCGGCGACGGTGAGGGAGGCGTAGACCGGTGTGTCCTGGGCGACGAATCCGACCCGGGCCAGGTGCGCGGCGTCGGCTGCAGGTGGTGCGCCGAGCACCGTCAACGTGCCGGAGGTGGGCGCGATCAGCCCGCAGGCCAGTTGCAGCAGCGTGGACTTTCCGGCGCCGTTGGGCCCGACCAGGCCGACCACGTGCCCGCGCGGAACGCTCAGGTCGCAGTCGGCAAGTGCGGTGCGGCGGCCGTACCGTTTGGTCAGCCGCTCGGCGTGCAGGGCGAGTGGTGGATGCATGCGGCTCATCCTGGGCACGCCGGGACCGGCGGGCATCGGTCCGGAGCACGGTCCGGCGCGCGGCCGGGCCCTACTTTCGGCCGGTTCGCGCCGGCCCGCGATCTCCTAGCGTGCTGGACATGGCTACCGAACGGCTCACCCGGGTGGCGGCGACGGCGGGGCTCGCCGTGGTGCTGCTCGCCGCGATCGGCGTACAGGCGGTCGCGATCGCCGCGAGCTGGGGCCTGCGGTACTGGCTCGCAGGCGGCGTGGCCGCCGTCGCGGTCGGCACGCTGGCTCTGGTACGTCACAGGCAGCGCGTCGTCACAGCCACTGCCGGTCTCGCCGTCGCGGCGTCGGCCGTCGCCGCCGCCCGGCTGTTCGACCTGCCCACCGAGCCGGGGCCCGCGCTGGCGCTGGCGTCGGCCGTCCTGGTCGGATCGGCGGTACGCGCGTTGCCGCCGCTGCCCGCCGGGCTGATCGCCGCCGGTGGTCTCGTGGTCGCGGCCGGGGCGTGGGCGGCGGCCCGGCCGGGCGCGGGCGGGTCCGGGGTGGTGGCGCTCAACGGCCTGTGCTGGCTCGCCGGGGTCGCCACCGGGCTCACGCTGCGGCTGCTCGACGAGCGGGCCCGGGCTGCCGCCGAGCGGGTACGCCGCGACGAGCGGCTGGAGCTGGCCCGGGAGCTGCACGACGTGGTGGCCCACCACGTCACCGGCATCGTGGTGCAGGCGCAGGCCGCCCGCCTGGTCGGACGGCGGGATCCGGCGCGCGTCACGGAGTCGCTGGCCGGGATCGAGGCGGCCGGCGGTGAGGCGCTGCGGGCCATGCGCCGCGTGGTGGGGGTGCTGCGCGACACCGCTGACGCGCCGCCGGCCTCGGCCGGTACCGAGCAGATCGAGGAGCTGGTCGAACGGTTCCGCCGGCAGGGCCCGCCAGTGCGGCTGCGCCTACCGGGAGAGACGACCTGGCCGCCGGAGGTCACCAGCACTGTCCACCGGATCGTCCGGGAGGCGCTGACGAACGTGGCCCGCCACGCGCCGCACGCCGCCCAGGTCACTGTGGACGTGGCGCAGGAGCCGGACGCGGTGGTGGTCGAGGTGACCGACGACGCGCCCGGCGGGCCCGGCGAGCACCGGGGCGGATACGGCCTGATCGGCCTGCGTGAGCGCGTCGAGGCCCTCGGCGGCACGCTGCGCGCCGGTCCCCGCCCCGACGGCGCCGGGTGGTCGGTGCGGGCTGCCCTGCCGCACGGGAGGCCGTGATGACGATCCGGGTGCTCATCGCCGACGACCAGGCGATGGTCCGCGGCGGGCTGCGGCTCATCCTGGAGGACCAGCCCGACATCACAGTGGTCGCCGAGGCGTCCGACGGCGTCGACGCGGTCGCCCAGGCCCGCCGGCTGCGCCCCGACGTCTGCCTGGTGGACATCCGGATGCCGCGGCTCGACGGCCTCCAGGTGACCCGGGCGCTCGCCGGGCCCGAGGTGGCCGACCCGCTGCGCGTCGTCGTGGTCACCACGTTTGACCTGGACGAGTACGTCTACGGCGCGCTGCGCGGGGGAGCGGCCGGGTTCCTGCTCAAGGACGCCGGCCCGGCGCTGCTGGTGGAGGCGGTCCGGGCGGCGTACCAGGGCGACGCGCTCGTGTCCCCGTCGGTGACGGTACGGCTGCTGCGTCACCTGAGCCCGCCCGCCCCGCCCCGCGACGAGCGCCGCCCGGCGCTGTCCGAGCGGGAGATCGAGGTGGTACGCGAGATCGCCCAGGGCCGCACCAACCTGGAGATCGGCGCGGAGCTGTTCATCTCGCTGAGCACCGTCAAGAGCCACGTCTCGGCTATCCAGACCAAGCTCGGCCTCCGCAACCGCACCGAGATCGCGGTCTGGGCGTGGGAGCACCGCGTGGTCGGCTGAACCGTTGGCGGACGGCCTACCGTACGTTGTACGTTAGTGGCCGTCGTCAACGGAGGGGGACAGACGTGGAACACGCGATCCTCGCGGAGGGCCTGCGCAAGCGGTACGGGGACAGCGTCGCGCTGGACGGATTCGACCTGCGCGTGCCACCGGGCACCGTGTGCGGGCTGCTCGGCCCGAACGGCGCCGGCAAGACCACAGCCGTACGCATCCTGGCCACGCTGCTGCGCTTCGACGCCGGGCGGGCCGAGGTCGCCGGCTTCGACGTGGCCGGGCAGCCCGACCGGGTGCGCCACCGCATCGGCCTGGTCGGTCAGCACCCGGCGGTGGACGAGGCACTGAGCGGCCGGGAGAACCTGGTCATGTTCGGCCGCCTGTTCCACCTAAACCGGGCCACCGCGAGACGGCGAGCGACCGAACTGCTCGACCGGTTCGGGCTCGCCGACGCCGCCGATCGGCCGGTACGCACGTACTCCGGTGGCATGCGCCGCCGCCTCGACCTGGCCGCCGGCATGATCCTCGCGCCGTCGGTGCTGTTCCTCGACGAGCCGACCACCGCGCTCGACCCGCGCGGTCGCAACGAGGTGTGGGAGGCGGTGCGGGACCTGGTACGCGGCGGCACCACCGTGCTGCTGACCACGCAGTACCTGGACGAGGCCGACCAGCTCGCCGACCGGGTCTGCGTGCTCGACGCCGGGCGGGTGATCGCCGAGGGCGCCCCCGACGCGCTCAAATCCCGCCTGGGCGGCGACCGGATCGAACTGGTCGTCCGCGACACCGCCGACCTCGGCACCGCCGCGAGTCGGCTGCGCGCGGTGGCCCGCTCCGAACCGGCGGTCGATCCGGACCGGCGGGCGGTCAGCGCCCAGGTCGGCGACCGGGCCGGCGCGCTGACCGAGGTGCTGCGCGCGCTGGACGCCGACGGCGTGAGCGTGGCCGACGTGGCGCTGCGCCGACCCACCCTGGACGAGGTGTTCCTCCAGCTCACCGCCACGTCCTCAGCCGCCCGGACCGGCGTGGAGGTGACCGCGTGACCGCGACCGTGAACCCGGCCCGGCGCGCGTCGCTGGCCGGTGACGGCCTGACACTCACCGGACGTGCGCTCGCGCACTGGCGGCGCGATCCCGGCCCGCTTTTCGGCTCGCTGGGCTTCGACATCCTGATGGTGCTGATGTTCGCGTACCTGTTCGGTGGCGCGCTCCAGGTGCCGGGCGGCGGTAGCTACCGCGAGTTCCTGATGCCCGGCATGTTCGCCATGACCATGGTCTTCGGTATCAGCATGACCACCATGGCGGTGTCGGCGGACCTGGAACGCGGCGTCACCGACCGGCTGCGGTCCATGCCGGTGTCCCGGCTGGCCCCGCTGCTCGGCCGCGCTGTCGCCGACCTCATGTTCGCGGTGGTGACGCTCACCGTCATGCTGCTCGTCGGCTTGGCCGTCGGGTGGCGGGCGCGCGGCGACCTCGGTGACACGCTCACCGCGTTCGGGCTGATCCTGCTGCTGCGGATCGCGCTGGTCTGGGTGGGCGTCTTCCTCGGCCTGACCGTCAAGGGGCAGAGCGCGGTGACCGCAGTGCAGACGCTGGAGTTCCCGCTCGGTTTCCTGTCCAGCGCGTTCGTGGCGCCGTCCACGATGCCCGCGTGGCTGGGCGCGGTCGCCGAGTGGAACCCGCTGTCCGCCACGGTCGGGGCCACCCGGGAGCTGTTCGGCAACCCCGGCTGGGGCGGCGACTCGTGGGTGGCCGCGCACCATCCGCTGCTGGCGGTGCTCTGGCCGCTCGTGCTGGTCGCCGTGTTCCTGCCGCTGTCGCTGCGCCGCTACCGCGCGCTGAGCCGCTGAGCCGGACCCCGGGGGCGGACGTGCGCCGCCCCCGGGGGCACGGTCACGGCCCGGTGAGGACGACCAGCTCGCCGGTGGCCCGGGTCATCGCGACGTACCGGTCCACCGCGCCGGAGATCCCGTCACCGAAGGACTCCGGTTCGACCAGCACCACCAGGTCGAACTCCAGCCCCTTGGCGAGCTCCGGGGTCAGCGACCGGACCCGGTCCGAGGCCGGGAACGCCGGGTCGCCGATGACGCACGCGACGCCCTCACTGTGGGCGGCGAGCCACCCGTCCACCACCGCGCGCAGCTCGGCGCGGTCGCCGTACCGCACGGGGGCGCCGTCGCGGATGGACGTGGGCACGTTGGCGTCCGGGAGGACGGCCCGGATCACCGGCTCGGCCGCCGCCATCACCTGCGCCGGGGTGCGGTAGTTGACTGTCAGCGTCGCCACCTCGACCCGGTCGAACCCGGCCCGCGTCAGCCGCTGCGGCCACGACTCGGTGAACCCGTGCCGCGCCTGCGCCCGGTCACCGACCACAGTGAAGCTGCGCGACGGGCAGCGCGCCAGCAGCATCTGCCACTGCGCGTCGGTCAGCTCCTGCGCCTCGTCCACCACGACGTGCGCGAACGGCCCGGCCAGCAGGTCCGGATCGGCCACGCTCAGCACGCTGGAGTCGACCAGGCTGGTACGCATGTCCTCGCCGTACAGCATGGTCATCAGGCCCTCGCCGTCGTCGTAGGCGTGCGACGCGATAAGCGCGTCGACCACCGTGTCCATCTCGACGCGCTGCGCGGCCAGCACCGCCTCGTCGCGGCGCCGCCGCAGCGACGCCTCCGGGTCACCGACCCGCCGCCGGGCCGCGTCCAGCCACGGCAGGTCCGCCACCGTCCACGCCCGGGCATCGGCACGCCGCAGCGTACGGATCTCCTCGACGCTCAGCCAGGGTGCGCACCGGCGCAGGTAGGCCGGCACCGCCCACAGGTCGGCCACCACGTCGAGCGGGTCGAGCAGCGGCCACGCCCGGCCGAACGCGGTGACCAGTTCCCGGTCGCGCCCCAGCTCCCGGCGGACCGCCTCCTCCGGCTCGTCGCCCCGGTACTTTTCCACGAGGATCGTGAGCAGTTCCTCCCACACGTCGTCGCGGGCCTCGTTGTGCGGGACGCCCGGCCCGGCCGCCTCGAACGCCGTCGCCCAGTCGTCGGCTGTGAGCCGCAGCTCGGCGTCCCCGACACCGACCGTCATCCCGGCCGCGGGCGGCTCCTCGTAGAACCGGACCGCGGCGTCGACAGCCCGCACGACGTCCGCCGATGCCTTCAACCGGGCCACCTCCGGGTCGGTCTCCGGCGCCGCCGCCGCGCCCTCCGGCACCAGGTCGGCCAGCGTGCAGATCTGCACGTCCTCCTCGCCCAGGCTGGGCAGCACGTCGGAGACGTAGTTCAGGTACGGCTGGTGCGGCCCGACCACCAGCACCCCGCCCCGGCGCTCGCCCAGGCGCGGGTCGGCGTGCAGCAGGTACGCGGTGCGGTGCAGCGCCACCACCGTCTTGCCGGTGCCCGGCCCGCCGTCGACAACGAGCGCGCCCCGGGAACCAGCACGGATGATCGCGTCCTGGTCGGCCTGGATGGTGCCCAGCACGTCACGCATGCGCGCCGACCGGGTCGCGCCCAGGCTGGCGATGAACGCCGACTGGTCGTCCAGCGCGGCGTGCCCGGCCAGCCCGTCGGCGGTGAACACTTCGTCCCAGTAGTCGGTGATCCGGCCCGCGGTCCACCGGTACCGGCGGCGGCTGATCAGGCCCATCGGGTCGGCGTGGGTCGCGCCGAAGAACGGCTCGGCGGCGGGGGAGCGCCAGTCCAGCAGGAGCCGGCCGCCCGCGCCGTCGGTCAGGCCGAGCCGGCCCACGTACACCGGGGCCGCGCCGTCCGCGCCGACCATCCGGCCCAGGCACAGGTCCAGGCCGTAACGGCGCAGCGTACGCAGGCGCGCGCTCAACCGCCGGACCTCCTGGTCCCGGTCGACCGCCTGCCGGCCCCGGCCACCCGCGGCCCGGCGCGTCGCGTCGAGCCGGTCGGTCAACTCGGCGATCGAGCGGCGCAGGCTGTCCGCGATGGCGGCGAAGTGCCGCTCGTCGGCGGCGATCAGGTCCGGGTCGGCCTTCGCCGACAGACGCTCGGGAAGATCGAAAACGCTGGTGGCGGGCAGATTCAACTCGTCTCCGATCACGGGCACGGCCGAGCCTCCGCTCTTCGCGGCTTTTCGAATGCCTCGGCAATGGGTTACGGCCGGCAATTCTGCGCCACCACCCGGGGCTTGCCGCAAGACCGGGGGTGCGCTATATGTTGGTAGTGGCGGGAGAACCCGCCATTCTTTTTGCCCGAACAATTCTCGGGCTGCCCTTTTCCGGCGTCCGCCGACGGCCGGTCACCGGCGTGGCCGGTAGGATGACGGCACCATGTCGAAGGAGCGCCGGCGCAAGGCCGATCCCGCCCGCAGCCTGGCCCTTCTGTGGCGCACCCGGGAGCCGGCCAGCCGTGGCGCCGGCCCCGGTCTCAGCGTCGACCGGATCGTGCGCACCGCTATCGAGATCGCCGACGCCGAGGGCATCGACGCGCTCACCATGCGCCGGGTCAGCGAGGCGCTCGGCGTGGGCACCATGTCCGTCTACACGTACGTGCCGGGAAAGGCGGAACTGCTCGACGTCATGGTGGACGCCGTTCTCGGTGACCTTCCGCGCCCGCCCGACGTGCCGGGTGGCTGGCGTGGCCGGCTGGAACGCATTGCCCGGGACAACCTCGCGCTCTACCGGGCCCACCCGTGGCTGCTGCGCGCCGAGACGACCCGGCCGGTGCTCGGTCCGAACGTGCTCGCCAAGTACGACTACGAACTGCACGCGGTCGCGGACATCGGGCTCGACGACGTGGAGATGGACGCGGTGCTCACGCTCGTGCTGGGGCACGCCAAGAGCGCGGCCCGGGTCGCGCTGGACGTGGCCGAGCTGGAACGTGAGACCGGGATGACCGACGACCAGTGGTGGCAGACGCACGGGCCCTGGCTGGAGAAGTTCATGACCGCCGGCAGTTTTCCGCTCGCCGCGCGGGTCGGCACGGCCGCCGGGATGGCGCACGGCGGGGCGTACGGGCCGGACCACGCCTTCGAGTTCGGTCTCCAGCGGGTGCTCGACGGCATCTCGCTGGTGGTGGCCGCCCGCGCCGCGGGTGAGCCGGAGCGCGGGAAGACCTTGTAATCCTACTAGTTAAGTAGGAAACTCTCCCCATCGATCGGCTCCGGCCGGTCGATCACCCTCGCCTCCGGCTGCCCTCCCTCGCCCGCGCGTACCCGTAGGAGCCCTCATGAGCAACGCGCCCACGCCACCCGAACCGCCCACCGCAGGAACGTCCCGGCTCGCCTTCAACGAGGACTGGGCCGCCACCGCCCTCGGCCTCGCGCTGCTGCTCCTGGTGCTGGCCGGCGCGATCCCCGCCGGGCTGGTGCCGTGATGGCCGCCGCCCCGGAACCCGCCGTCCGCAGCACCGCCGCCGGGCCGTCCGCGGCCTCCACCGCGGGCGCCCCAGCCACCGCGACCCCAGTGGACCGACCGGACGGTACGCCCTCGGACGCCCCACCCCGGGCCGACCTGCGCTCCGGCGCGTTCTGGGCCTGGACCGCCCTGGGTCTGCTGGTGGTGCTCGGTCTCGCCGCGCTCACCCGCTACCTGGAACAGAACGTGCCGGTCTGGGCCGGGGGCAGCGCGGTCGAGGACGTTGCCGGCGCCGTCGAGTACCCGGTCTACGCGATCCTGCTCGGCCTGCTCGGCAACCTGGTCGTCACAGTGACCGGGCTGCGCGACCGGATCTCCGCCGCGTTCCGTACCGAGTTCTTCATCAAGACCGGTCTGGTGCTGCTCGGCGCCTCGATCAACCTCGCCGTCATCGCGAGCGCCGCCGGCCCCGCCATCGCCCAGGCGCTGCTGCTGATCAGCGGCGTGTTCCTGTTCACCTGGTGGCTGGCCGGGCGCTTCGGCCTGGACGACAAACTGCGGGCGCTGCTCGCCTCGGCGGTGTCGATCTGCGGGGTCAGCGCCGCCATCGCCGCCGCCGGTGCGGTACGGGCACGCCGGGAGCAGCTCGCGTACACGGCCAGCCTGGTCATCGCGTTCGCGCTGCCGTCGATCTTCCTGCTGCCGTGGCTGGCCGACGTGCTCGGCCTCTCCGACGCGGTCGCCGGCGCCTGGATCGGCGGCAACATCGACACCACCGCCGCCGTCACCGCGGCCGGCGCGCTCGCCGGTGAGGACGCGCTCCAGATCGCCAGCATCGTCAAGGTCACCCAGAACGCGCTGATGGGCGTGGTCGCGGTGGGGCTCACCGCGTACTTCGCGCTGCACGTGGAGCGCCGCCCGGACGCGCCGCGCCCCGGGCTCGGCGAGCTGTGGCGCCGGTTCCCGAAGTTCGTCCTCGGGTTCGTCGCCGCCTCGGTGATCGCCACCTGGTACCTCGACGCCGCCGGGGCGGACGGCAAGGCCACCATGGCGATCGTCACCGACCTGCGGGTCTGGTTCCTCATCCTGGCCTTCGTCAGCATCGGCCTGGAGGTCCGCGTGTCGTCGCTGCGCGAGGCCGGCTGGCGGCCGGTGACCGTGTTCGGCGCCGCCACCGTGTTCAACCTGGTGCTGGCGCTCGGGCTGGCGTCGGTGCTGTTCCACGGCTTCACGGTCTGACCGGTCCCGCTCGTACACCTTGGAGGAACGCCGTGACCGAGCCCGCCGACACCCCGGTCGACGCCGACGTCGACGCGCTGCGGACGCTGCTGCGCCACCAGGCCAGCACCGTCACTGTGGTCACCGCCGCCGGTCCGCCCGCGGCCGGGTTCACCGCCACCTCGTTCACCGCGGTGTCGCTGCGACCGCCGATCGTCTCGTTCTGCCTGGACCTGGGCTCGTCGAGCTGGCCGGTGGTGTCCCGGGCCCGGCACGTCGGTGTGCACCTGCTCGGGCACGGCCAGCACGAGGTGGCCCGGAGGTTCGCCACCAGCGGGATCGACAGGTTCGCCGGGCCGACCCGCTGGCGGCCCGGCCCGGAAGGGGTGCCGGTCCTCGACGACACACTGGCCTGGCTGCTGTGCCGGGTGGTGGACCGGGTCGTCGTCGGGGACCACGCCGTCGTGCTGGCCGAACCGGAACTGCTGCGGCACGCCGACGTGGGCTCGCCGTTGCTCTACCACCGGGGGCGGTACGCCGGCCTGGCCGACACGACCGACCCCGGCGACCGCCGCTCCGCCGCCTGACGCAGCGGGTCAGCCCGTGCCTGCGGCGGCGGCGTAGCGGCGGGCCAGGCGGGCGAACGCCTCGCGCAGCTCCGGCGGCCCGATCACCTCGATGTCGGCGTCGTAGCGGCCGAGCACGGCGGCCAGCCCGGGCCACGACCAGCCGCCCAGCACCAGCCGGCAGCGGTCCGGGCCCAGTTCCTCGACGATCCCGTCGCGGGTCCACGCGGAGACGGTCCGGGCGGGCAGGTCGAGGATCACCTCGCCCCGGCAGGGCCAGTCACCCGGCCCGGTGGCGCCCTTGAACCGGCCGGCGACGTACGCGGCCACGTCCCCGCCGGGCAGCTCGCGCGGCGTGAACCGGGGACCGGTGGGCGTACGCGGGCTGATCCGGTCGACCCGGAACGTGCGCCAGTCCGCGCGGTCCAGGTCCCAGGCCACGAGATACCAGCGCGCACCCCAGGTGACCAGGTGGTGCGGCTGTGCGCGGCGCGGCGGCGCGTCGGGAGCGGACGCCGACACCGAGTCGTAGTCGAAGCGCAGTTCCTCCCGGGCGTGCACGGCGGCGCTGAGTGTCATCAGCAGTCCCGGCTCCACGCGGGCCGTGGCGGGCGTGCCGGCCCGTTCCACGGCGATCACCCGCAGCGCGTCGACCCGGTGGCGCAGCCGGGGCGGCATCACCTGCCGCACCGTGTTCAGCGCCCGCGCGGCGGCCTCCTCGATGCCGGTCACGCCGGTGGCGGCGGTCTGCAACGCCACGGTGAGCGCGACCGCCTGCTCGTCGTCGAAGAGCAGCGGCGGCAGCGCCGAGCCGGCGCCCAGGCGGTAGCCGCCGTCCGGGCCTTTGGTGCTCTCGATCGGGTAGCCCAGCTCGCGCAGCCGGTCGACGTCGCGCCGCACCGTACGCGCGCTGACCCGTAACCGTTCGGCGAGCAGCGCGCCCGGCCAGTCCCGGCGGGCCTGAAGCAGGGACAGCAGCGAGAGCAGTCGGGCGGAAGTCGTCGGCACGACACGCATTCTGCCCGCAGAAGAGGACACACCCTGACCGCTATGCCTGCGAGTGTGGACCCGTACCCGATCAGGACCGGAAGGAACCGATGACGATGACCGGCACCACCACGACCCCCACCACCCTGGACGCCGAGCAGGCCGACCTGCTGGCCGAACTCGCCGAAGCGCGCAACATGCTGATCAACACGGTGCGCGGCCTCACCGACGAGCAGGCCGGGCAGAAGCCAACCGTCAGCGCGCTCTGCCTGGGCGGGCTGATCAAGCATGTCGCGTCCACCGAGGAGGCGTGGCTGCGGTTCGTGGTCGAGGGCCCGTCGGCGATGTCCTTCGCCATGCCCGAGGGCGTGACCTGGGAGGACTTCATGGCCGGCAAGGCCCGCGAGCTGCCGCAGTGGGCGATCGAGCGGGGGCGGGACTTCCAGATGCTGCCCGAGGACACGCTGCCGGCCATCCTGGACCGGTACGCCCGCGTCGCCGCGCGTACCGAGGAGGTCGTGGCCGGTGTCGAGGACCTGTCGGCGACGTGGCCGGTGCCCGACGCGCCGTGGAACGAGCCCGGCTCGGTCCGCAGCGTCCGGCGGGTGCTGATCCACGTCATCGCCGAGACCACCCAGCACGCCGGGCACGCGGACATCCTGCGCGAGAGCATCGACGGCCAGACCACCACCTGAGCGGGCCGTGACAGTGCTCGACCGGCGGGCGCTCAACCGGGCGACGCTTGCCCGGCAGCTGCTGCTCGACCGCGCCGACCTGCCGGTGACCGACGCGGTGGCGCACCTGTGCGGGTTGCAGGCCCAGGAGCCGCAGGAGCCGTACGTCGGGCTCTGGTCGCGGCTGCGGGCCTTCGACCCGGCGGTCCTGTCGGACCTGCTGGTGCGCCGCCGCCTGGTGCGTACCCACCTGATGCGCCGCACCGTGCACCTGCTCGCGGCCGACGACGTGCTGGCCTGGCGGTCCCGCCACGACGCGATGCTGCGCCAGCGGGTGCTGGGCGTCTACCGCGGCGAGTTCGACGGGGTCGACCTCGACGAACTCGCCGCGGCGGCCCGGGAGGTCCTGGCCGACGGCGAGCCCCGCACCAACGCGGAGATCGTGTCGGTGCTCGCCGCGCGCTGGCCGGGCCCGGACCGCCGGGCGCTCGGCGAGATCGTGCTCGCGCTGGTCCCGGCCGTGCAGGCCCCGCCGCGCGGACTGTGGCGGACCACGGCCGGCGTCCGTACCGTCGCCCTGGCCGGCTGGCTGGGCCGCGACCCCGAGTCGCCTGGGTCGGACGGCGACGACCCGGCCGGGCGGGCGCTGGTGCGGCGCTACCTGGCCGCCTTCGGCCCCGCCGCGTCGGCGGACCTGCGCGCCTGGTGCGGCCTCGCCGGGCTGCCCGCCGCCGTGGCGGCGGTCCGCGACGAGCTGGTGGCCTTCCGGGACGCGCGCGGCCGCACGCTGCTCGACCTGCCCGGCGCGCCCCGACCCGACCCGGACACCCCCGCGCCGGTACGGTTCCTGCCCGCCTTCGACAACGCCGTGCTCGGCTACCACGACCGCAGCCGGATCATCGACGACGCCCACCGCAACCTCTCCGTGGCCGGGGCCCGGTTCGTGCTCGTCGACGGCCGGGTGGCCGCCACGTGGACGGTCTGCGGCGGCGGCGTCGTGGTGGTCACGCCGCTGCGCGCGTTCACCCGCGCCGAGCGCACGGCGGCCGCCGAGGAGGGCGCCGCGCTGGCGTCGTTCCTGTCCGAGGGCGACAACCAGGGGGTACGCGTCGCCGCTGGCTGAGCCGCACGTCAGGCGCGCGTCGCGCGGCCCATCCGGGAGACCGCCTCGGTGAGCACGGCGGGGGAGGTGGCGAAGTTGAGCCGCACGAACCCGGCGCCGCCGGAGCCGAAGACGTGCCCGGAGCTGAGCGCCACCCGGGCCCGGTCGAGGAACATCCGCGCCGGTCCGGCCAGGTCGCTGGCGATCGGCGGTCCGTCACCGGACGCCTCGGTGGGCACGCCGAGGTCGCGGCAGTCCAGCCAGGCCAGGTACGTGCCCTCGGGTGGCCGCCACGACACCGTGGGCAGGTGCTCGGCCAGCAGCGACCCGAGCAGCGCCCGGTTGGCGTCCAGGCCGTCGAGCAGCCGGTCCAGCCACGGCCCGCCGGCCCGGAACGCGGCGGTGTGCGCGAGCACCCCGAAGTGGCTGGGGCCGTGGCTCACCTCCTCCGGCATCCGGGCCAGGTCGTCGGCGGCGTCCGGGCCGGCGACCGCCAGCGCCGCCTTGAGCCCGGCGAGGTTCCACGCCTTGGACGCCGACAGCAGCGCGAACGCGTTCTGGGCGCCGGGCACCGTCAGGTACGGGGTGAACCGCGCGCCGGGCAGCGCCAGCGGCGAGTGGATCTCGTCGGAGACCACCCGTACGCCGTGCCGGGCGGCCAGCTCGGCGACGGTGGCCAACTCGTCGGGGCGGTGCACCACGCCGGTCGGGTTGTGCGGGTTGCAGAGCAGGAACGCCGGCCGGTCACCGGCGGCCCGCGCCCGGCGGAACGCCTCGTCCAACGCGGCCGGGTCGAGCCGCAGGTCCGCGCCGAGCGGCGCCTCGAGGACCTGCCGCCCGGCGTTGGTGACGAACGCGTAGAACGGCGGGTAGACCGGGGGAGTGACCACCACCGCGTCGCCCGGCCCGGTGACCAGGCGCAGCACCTCGACAGTGCCCATCATGACGTCCGGCACCAGCGTGGTCCGGCCGACCGGGAAGTCGGCCCAGTCCCACCGCTGCGCGGCGAAGCCGCCGACCGCCTCGGCGTACGCGGTGCCGTACGAGTAGCCGGTGTCGCCCAGCTCGACCGCCCGGCGCAGCGCCTCGGCGACCGGCGGCGCCAGCGGCACGTCCTGCTCGGCCACCCACAGCGGCAGCACGTCCGGCGGGTACAGCCGCCACTTCACGCTGGTGCGCCGCCGGAGCTGGTCGAGCGTGAGCTGGGTTAGCGGGTTGCCGTCGTCGGCGGAAACGACCATGCGGCCCACACTAGGCGCGGCCTACCATCGCGCGGTGGCCCACCCGACGTACCCGCTGCGCACGCCCCGGCTGCTGCTGCGCCCGGTCACGCCAGGTGACCTGGACGACGTGCACGCCTGGCAGCGCCGCCCGGACGTGGTCCGCTGGATGCTCGGAGCCTGGCCGCGTACCCGGGACGAGTCGCGGTTGTCGGTCGCGGCGATGGCGGCGGAGGACGCGCTGCGCGCGGAGGGCGACTGCCTGACGCTCGCCGTGGTGCGCGACGCGCGGGTCATCGGCGCTGTCGAGCTGGTGTGGCGCAGCGCTACCGACCGCACCGCCGAGCTGGGGTACGTGTTCCACCCCGATCACGGCGGCCGAGGGCTGGCCACCGAGGCTGCCGGCGCGCTGCTGGACTGGGGTTTCGGCGAGTTCGGGCTGCACCGGGTGATGGCCCGCTGCCACGCGGACAACGAGCCCTCGGCGCGCCTGATGGCCCGGCTCGGGATGCGGCGGGAGGCGCGGCACGTGCGCAGCTACCGGTTCCGGGACGGCTGGGCCGACCAGCTCGTCCACGCGATCCTGGCCGACGAGTGGCGTCGCCGCTGAGCCGCCGGATCAGGCGACGGCGACCGGGTCGCCGACCCGGATCTCGCCGGTGGTCACCGGGACCAGCCGGATGCCGAACCAGGTCTTGCCGTCCTGGCGCCGGTGCCGGGCCAGCGTGCGGATCGGCTCCTTCCCGGTGGCGAGCGTCTCCGGGTCGATGAGCGTCACCGAGCAGCGGTCGCAGCGTTCGGAGACCCGGAAGTCGACGGCGCCGATCCGCACCCGCGTCCAGCCGTCCTCGGCGAACGGCTCGAACGGCCCGTCCAGCACCACAGTCGGCCGGAAGCGGGCCATCGCCAGCGGCTCCGGCGCCGGCTCGCCGCGTTCCAGCGCGCCCTCGACGATCCAGTCCCGCAGCCGCTTCAGCGACGGCGCCGTGGCGACCAGCAGCGGCCCGGCGTCGGAGAGGTTGAGCGGATCACCGGGCCGGCCGCCGTGCTCGGCCGACATCGGCCGGCGGCGCGGGTCGTCCAGCCAGCCCAGCCGCACCGGACGGCCCAGCCTCGCGGAGAGCCAGTCGTGCGCCTCGTCGGTGGCGAGCCGGACCGTGTCCAGCCGGGACACGTCCGTCGGGACGAGCGGCCCGTCCACCGGCTCGGCGACTGTCAGCGACGACCCGTCGCGGGCGGTGAGCGCGATCGATCCGGGACCGGGCGTGGCGGTCAGGCCGAGCAGTGCCGGCAGGGCGGTCGAGCCCACTTTGCCGCCGTCGGGGCGCAGCACCACCCAGCGGCGGTCGTGACGCAACCCCCACGGCTCGACCACGGCCCGGTCGACGTCGACGCCGCCGAGGGACTTGACCGGATACAGGTGGGTCGAGACCAGGCGCGTCATCGCCCGCTCAGCCGATCTTCGGGGTGGCGCGGTCGATGATCGCTGCGAGGTCCAGCCCGCCCGGCAGCGTCCCGTACGCCTGGCCGTGGTCGCCGTCGAGCCGGGACGCGCAGAACGCGTCAGCGACCGCCGGGTGGCCGTGGCGCACCAGCAGCGCGCCCTGCAGCACCAGCGCCAGCCGCTCCACCACCCGCCGGGCGCGCAGCTCCAGGTCCGTGTGGTCGGCCAGTTCGTCGCGCACCCGGCGTACGGCGGCGTCCAGGCGCGCGTCCGCGCCGGCGGCGGCGGCCACCTCCGCCTCGTACGCGGCGAGCACCTGCGGTTCCCGGGTGAGCGCGCGCAGCACGTCCAGCGCGGCGACGTTGCCGGAGCCCTCCCAGATCGAGTTCAGCGGCGACTCGCGGAACAGCCGCGGCATGCCGGACTCCTCGACGTAACCGTTGCCGCCCAGGCACTCCAGCGCCTCGGCGGCGTGCCCCGGCCAGCGCTTGCACACCCAGTACTTGCCGACGGCCAGAGCGAGGCGCTTGAACGCGGTCTCGCCGTCGTCACCGCGCGCCGACCGGTCCGTCGCGCCGGCCAGCCGGACCATCAGCAGCGTGGCGGCCTCGGACTCCACGGCCAGGTCGGCCAGCACGTTGCGCATCAGCGGCTGGTCGACCAGGTAGCTGCCGAACGCCCGCCGATGGGTGGCGTGGTGCACGGCGGTGGTCACGCCGTGACGCATCCCGGCCGCCGCGCCGATCACGCAGTCCAGCCGGGTCAGGTTGACCATGTCGATGATGGTGCGCACGCCCCGGCCCTCGTCGCCGACGCGCCACGCCACCGCGTGCTCGTACTCGACCTCGGCGGAGGCGTTGGAGCGGTTGCCGAGCTTGTCCTTGAGCCGCATCAGCCGCATCGGGTTGCGCTCGCCGTCGGGCAGCACGCGGGGGACAAGGAAGCAGGTGAGGCCGCCGGGCGCCTGGGCGAGTGTGAGGAACAGGTCGCACATCGGCGCCGAGGTGAACCACTTGTGCCCGACGAGCCGGTAGCTGCCGTCCGGCTCGGGCCGGGCCGTGGTGGTGTTGGCGCGTACGTCAGAGCCGCCCTGCTTCTCGGTCATCGACATGCCGGCGAGCAGGCCGCGCTTGGTCTGCGGCGGGCGCAGCCCGAAGTCGTACTCCCGGGTGGTGAGCAGCGGCTCGTAGCGGGCGGCCAGGTCCGGGCTGTGCCGCAGCGCGGGCACCGCCGCGTACGTCATCGAGATCGGGCAGCCGTGCCCGGCGTCGGGCCGCCACAGGTAGAAACCGGCGGCCCGGGCCACGTGCGCGCCCGGCCGGTCGTCGGCCCACGGCGCGGCGTGCAGGCCGTGCCCGACAGCGGTACGCATCAGCTCGTGCCAGGACGGGTGGAACTCCACCTCGTCGATGCGGTTGCCGTACCGGTCGTGGGTGCGCAGCGCCGGCGGGTGCTCGTTGGCGAGCCGCCCGTGTTCGGCCGCCTCCTCGCTGCCGGCGAGCCGGCCCAGCTCGTGCAGCCCGGGCAGCGCCCAGCCGGCGCCCTCGCGGGCCACGCCGTCGCGTAGCGCGGGGTCGTCGGCGGTGTCGTGGCCGACCATCGGGGGGACCTGGTTGACGACATCGTGTGTGGTCACGGCGGCAACTCCCAGCGCGGTGGCGGATCAGGTCGGGGCCCGGATTGAACCATCGTTCACTCCGCACGGCAAGCACCCGCCGGGAAGTCAATTTGGCTGGATTCGTTTGACATCATCCAGCTCGGAGAGAAGACTCGCCGAAACTTTCTTTTGTCCGGGAAGTGGCAAGGGGGGCCTGTGTCCAGGAACAAGCTCGGTGCGTTCGGCGCCGCACTCATCCTCACCATCGGCGTCCTGTCCGGATGCACCGGCGGCGAGGCGGTCGACGTCGGCGGCGGGGGGAACGCCGGTGGCGCCGGCGGAGTCCTCAACGCGGCGATCGGCGGCGAACCCGACCAGCTCGACCCGCACAAGACGTCTGCCTACTACAGCTTCCAGGTGCTGGAGAACGTCTACGACACGCTCGTCGAGCCGGACGCCGACCTGAAGATGGTGCCCTCGCTGGCGACTAAGTGGACCACCAGTGACGACCAGCTGACCTGGACGTTCACCCTGCGCGAGGGTGTGAAGTTCTCCGACGGGTCGCCGCTGACCTCGGAGGACGTCGTCTACTCCTTCGAGCGGATCATCAAGGAGAAGCTGAACAACGCGTACAAGTTCGCCACCGTCAAGTCGGTCACCGGGCCCGACCCCGCGACGGTGGTGGTGACGCTCAGCGCGCCCACGCCGAACCTGCTGGCGAACCTCGGCGGGTTCAAGGGCGTGGCGATCGTCGAGAAGTCCAACGTGGAGTCCGGCAAGGTGAAGACCGCGCCGGTGGGCAGCGGCCCGTTCACTGTCGCCGGCTACACCTCCGGCGACAGCATCAAGCTGGTGCGCAACGACGCCTACTGGGGTGAGAAGCCGAAGCTCGACGGCGTCACCTTCACCTTCGTCAAAGACCCCACCGTGGCGCTGCAGAACCTGCGCAGCGGCCAGGTGCAGTGGACCGACAACCTGCCGCCGCAGCAGGTCAAGTCGCTGCAGGACGGCGACGACCCGGTGGTGAAGTCGGCGGCCTCCACCGACTACTGGTACGTGGCGCTCAACGAGGCCCGCAAACCGTTCGACAACCCCGAGGTGAGGCGCGCGATCGGGTACGCGCTGGACCGGGAGGCGATCACCAAGGCGGCGAAGTTCGGCCTGGCCACCGTCAACCAGACAGCTATCCCGAAGGACAGCGCGTTCTACTACGACTACGCGCCCTACAGCCACGACCCGGGCAAGGCCAAGCAGATGCTCGGCCAGGCCGGCGTCGGCAACCTGACCATGGATCTGATGGTCACCAGCGAGTACCCGGAGACGGTGAGCGCCGCGCAGGTCATCGCCGCCCAGCTCAAGGACGTCGGCATCACCGTGAAGATCCGTACGCTGGACTTCGCCCAGTGGCTCGACGAGCAGGCCAAGGGCAACTTCGACGGGTTCATGCTGGGCTGGCTCGGCAACATCGACCCGGACGAGTTCTACTACGCCCAGCACCACAGCGGCGGCACGTTCAACTTCCACAAGTACAAGAACCCGGCGGTGGACAAGCTGCTGGACGACGCGCGCACCCAGACCGAACAGGGCGCCCGCAAGCAGGCGTACGAGCAGGCCGCGAAGCAGATCGTGGACGACGCCAGCTACCTCTACCTCTACAACCCGGACGTGGTGCAGGGCTGGTCGAAGAAGGTCTCCGGCTACGAGGTGCGCACCGACCGGGCGATCCGGTTCCGGTCGGTCGCCCTGGCCAAGTGATGGCCCGCTTCGTCCTGCGGCGGGCACTCCAGTCGGCGGTCGTGCTCGTCGGCGTGACCCTTGTGGTGTTCCTGCTGCTGCAACTCGTGCCGGGCGATCCGGTCCGGGTGGCGCTCGGCACGCGGTTCGACCAGCAGACGTACGACGCGTTGCGGGAACGCGCCGGCCTCGACCAGCCGCTACCGGTGCAGTACGCCAGCTACCTCGGGCACGCGCTCACCGGTGACCTGGGGGTCAGCTTCCGCACCGGCCAGCCGGTGAGCCAGATCGTGCTGGAACGGCTGCCCGCCACGCTGTCGCTTGCCGTCACCGCGGTGCTGTTCGCGCTGCTCGTCGCGTTCCCGCTGGGCATCGTCGCGGCGGTACGCAGCGGGTCCGCCGTCGACCACGCCGCCCGCGTGTTCAGCCAGTTCGGCGTCTCGGTGCCGGACTTCTGGATGGGCATCATGGGCATCCTGCTGTTCGCCGGGGTGCTGGGCTGGCTGCCACCCTCGGGCTACGTGGCGCTGACCGAGGACCCCGGCCGGTGGGCCACCCACGTGGCGCTGCCGGCGGTCACCGTCGGCCTGGTCACCGCCTCCATCCTCACCCGGTTCATCCGCTCCTCCGTGCTGGAGGTGCTCTCCGCCGACTACGTACGCACCGCGGAGGCGAAAGGGCTGCGCAACCGGGTGGTGATCGTGCGGCACGTGCTGCGCAACGCGCTGATCCCGGTGGTGACGGTGGTCGCCGTGCAACTGGCGTCCCTGCTCGGCGGCGTCATCGTCATCGAGGTGCTGTTCGCGTGGCCGGGCATCGGCCGGCTCACCTTCGACGCCGTGCAGGCCCGCGACTATCCCGTCCTGCAGGGCGCGGTGCTGCTTGTCGCCGCCCTGTTCCTGCTGGTCAACCTGCTGGTGGACATCCTCTACGCCCGCCTCGACCCGAGGATCACGGTCAGGTGAGCGCCACCACCGAGAGCACCGGACGCCGCGTCCTGGACGCGCTGCGCCGCGACCCGCTCGCCGTCGGCGGCACGATCGTGCTCGTGCTGCTGGTCGTGGTGGGCGTGGCCGGGCCGTGGCTGGCCCCGGCCGGCGTCAACGACGTCGACGTGGACCAGATGCTGCGCCCACCCAGCGGCGCGCACCGGTTCGGCACCGACGAGCTGGGCCGCGACGTGCTCAGCCGGGTGCTCGTCGCCGCCCGCGTGTCACTGCAGGTCGGCGCGGTCAGCGTCGGCATCGCGCTGGTCGCCGGGGTGACGCTCGGACTGTTCGCCGGCTACTACCGGGGCTGGCTGGACAGCGTGCTCATGCGCTGCATGGACGTGCTGTTCGCGTTCCCGGTGCTGCTGCTGGCGGTGGCCATCGTGGCGGTGCTCGGCCCCGGCCTGCTCACCGCCATGGTCGCCATCGGCGTGGTCTACACGCCCATCTTCGCCCGGATCACCCGCGCCGGCGTGCTGTCGGTACGCGAGCAGGTGTTCGTCCGGGCCGCCGTCTCCATCGGCGCGTCCGACCTGCGCATCATGCGCCGGCACGTGCTGCCGAACATCGCCGCGCCGCTGATCGTGCAGACGTCGCTGTCGCTGGCGTTCGCGATCCTGTCCGAGGCCGCGTTGTCCTTCCTCGGCCTCGGCATCCAGCCACCCGCGCCGGCCTGGGGCCGGATGCTGTTCGACGGGCGCGGCTTCGTCACCGACGCCTGGTGGCTGGGTGTGTTCCCGGGCGCGGCGATCTTCCTCACCGTGCTGGCGTTCAACCTGGTCGGCGACGCGTTGCGGGACGTGCTCGACCCGCGCCAGCTCACCCTCGCCGAGGCCCGCCGGAGCACCCCATGAGCGAGCGCACCGAGCGCATGCCGAGCCAGCGCCAGCGGCCGAGGGCCGACTCGACGGTGCTGTCCGTGGACGACCTCACCGTCACGATCGGCACCCGCCGTGGTCCGGCCCGCGCCGTGGCCGGGGTGTCCTGGCAGGTGCGGCAGGGGGAGACGTTCGCCCTGGTCGGCGAGTCGGGCAGCGGCAAGAGCATGACCCTGCTCGCGGCCACCGGTCTGGCCCCGCGCGCCGCGACCGTCACCGGCCGGGTGCGGCTGCTCGACCACGAGCTGACCGCGCTGCCCGACGACCGCCGCCGCAAGCTGCGCGGCCGGCACGTCGGGTTCGTCTTCCAGGATCCGATGACCTCCCTCAACCCGGTGCTGCCGGTGGGCCGGCAGGTCACCGAGGCGGCCGAGGAACACCTCGGGCTGACCCGCCGCGCCGCCCGCGACCGGGCGGTGGAACTGCTGGAGCTGGTCGGCATCCCGTCGGCCGCGCAGCGCGCCGACGCGTACCCGCACCAGTTCTCCGGCGGCATGCGCCAGCGCGTCGCCATCGCCATGGCGCTGTCGTGCGAGCCGGACCTGCTGATCGCCGACGAGCCGACCACCGCGCTGGACGTCACCACCCAGGCGCAGATCATCGAGCTGGTCGCCGACCTGCAGGCGCGCCTGGGCACCGCTGTCGTCTGGGTCACCCACGACCTGGGCGTGGTCGCCGGCATCGCCGACACGGTCGCGGTCATGTACGGGGGACGGATCGTCGAGCAGGGCCCTGTCGACGCCGTGTTCGACACGCCCACGCACCCGTACACCCGGGCGCTGCTGGCGGCCCGGCCCGATCCGTCCCGGCGCGGCGAGGACCTGGTCGCCATCCCCGGCGCGCCGCCGAGCCCGCTGGACCTGCCGTCCGGGTGCGCGTTCTGGCCGCGCTGCCCGGTACGCGCCGACCCCCGCTGCGAGCACGAGCTGCCGCCGCTGACGCCGGTCGGCGACGGGCACACGGTCCGTACCTTCTACCGTGGAGAGACCGGATGAGCGACGACACCCCGGACGTGGTCGCCGAGCTGGACGACCTCGCGGTGCACTTCCCGACCCCGGCCGGAACGGTCCGCGCCGTCGACGGCGTCTCCCTGGCCGTACGCCGGGGCGAGACGCTCGGGCTGGTCGGCGAGTCGGGCAGCGGCAAGTCCACCGCCGGGTTGGCGCTGCTGCGGCTGGTCGACCCGAGCAACGGGCGGGTCCGGGTGGCCGGAGCGGACGTCACCCGCTGGTCCCGCCGCCGCCTGCGCGCGACGCGCCGCCACGTGGCGATGGTCTTCCAGGACCCGCAGGCGTCGCTGGACCCGCGCCGCACGGTCGGCGACAGCATCGCCGAACCCCTTGTCGTGCACCGGCTCGCCACGTCCGGAACCGCCCGCCGCAAGCGGGTGGCCGAACTGCTGGACCTGGTCGGCCTGCGCGCCGACACCGCCGGCCGGCATCCGCACGAGCTGTCCGGCGGCCAGCGCCAGCGCGTCGGCGTGGCCCGGGCGCTGGCCGGCGAACCGGACCTGATCGTGCTGGACGAGCCGATCGCCTCGCTCGACCTGAGCGTCCAGGCGCAGATCATGAACCTGCTGCGGCGCCTGCAACGCGACCTCGGGCTGACCTACCTGTTCATCGCGCACGACCTGGCCGCCGTCGAGCACATGAGCGACCGGATCGCGGTGATGTACCTGGGCCGCATCGTGGAGACCGGCCCACCGGAGCGGATCTACCGGCGCCCGGCGCACCCGTACACGGCGGCGCTGCTGTCGGCGGTGCCGGTGGCCGACCCCCGGGTCGAACGGCAGCGCCGCCGCATCGTGCTCACCGGCGACATCCCCAGCCCGGTGGACCCGCCGAGCGGCTGCCGCTTCCGTACCCGATGCCCGCAGGCCCGCCCCGCGTGCGCCGAGACCGACCCGGCGCTGGCCGAGGTGGGCCCGGGCCACGAGGCCGCGTGCCTGTTCCCGCTCGACGGCGAGCGCGGCGGCGGCGAGGTGGAGGGCGGCGCGACGGACCGCGCCGACGTCGCCGGCACCGCGTAGGCTCACCGCCGATGACGTTCACCACCCGGCCGACGCTGCGCGGCACGTTCGGCATGGTCTCCTCCACGCACTGGCTGGCCAGCCAGTCCGCGATGGGCGTGCTGGAGCGGGGCGGCAACGCGTTCGACGCCGCCGTCGCCGCCGGGTTCGTGCTGCACGTCGTGGAGCCGCACCTCAACGGCCCGGCCGGCGAGGTGCCGGCGATCCTCGCCACCGCTACCGACCCGACGCCGCGGGTGCTCTGCGGCCAGGGCCCGGCCCCGGCCGCCGCCACCGTCGCGCACTTCCGGTCGCTCGGCCTGGACCTCGTGCCCGGCGCCGGCCCGCTCGCCGCCGTGGTGCCGGGCGCTGTCGACGCGTGGCTGCTGCTGTTGCGCGACCACGGCACCCGCACGCTCGCCGAGGTGCTGGAACCGGCGATCGGCTACGCTGCCGCCGGTCACCCGTTGGTCGGCGCGGCCGGGCAGACAGTGGCGCGGGTCCGGTCGCTGTTCACCGACCACTGGCCGACGTCCGCGCAGCTCTGGCTGCGTGACGGCCGTCCGCCCGCGCCGGGGGAGATGGTCACCAACCCGGCGTACGCGGACACGCTGCGCCGCCTCGTCGACGCGGGACGGGCCGCCGGTACGGACCGGGAGGCGCAGATCGAGGCGGCCCGGCTCGCCTGGCGGGAGGGTTTCGTCGCCGAGGCGATCGACGCGTTCAGCCGGCTGCCGTTCCGCGACTCCAGCGGGCGCGCCCACGCCGGGCTGGTCACCGGCGACGACCTGGCCGGGTTCTCGGCCACCTGGGAGGCGCCGGTCACGCTGGACTGGCACGGGCACACGATCGCCAAGACCGGCTTCTGGGGCCAGGGCCCGGTGCTGCTGCAGACCCTGGCCGTCCTGGACGCGCTCGACGACCCGGCGGTCTACGACCCGTCCGGTCTGGACGGCATCCACGCGCAGGCCGAGTCGCTGAAGCTCGCGTTCGCCGACCGGGAGGCGTGGTACGGCGACACCGACGTGCCGGGTTCCGCGCTGCTGTCGGCCGAGTACGCCCGTTCGCGGGCCGCGCTGATCGGCGACCGCGCGTCGGCCGAGTTGCGCCCCGGCAGCCCGGCGGGTGAGCCGCCCCGGCTGCCGTCGCACCTGCGCGCCGACGTGGACCGCCGGGCCCTTCCGCAGGACCCGAGCACCGGCGAACCGACGGTACGCGCCGACGGCGTGACCCGCGGCGACACCTGCCACGTCGACGTGGTGGACCGGTGGGGCAACATCATCTCCGCCACGCCCAGCGGCGGCTGGCTGCAGAGCTCACCTACCATCCCGGAACTGGGCTTCCCGCTGGGCAGCCGGTTGCAGATGTGCTGGCTGGAGGAGGGGCTCGCCTCCACGCTGCGGCCGGGCCGGCGTCCGCGTACCACGCTCAGCCCGACGCTGGTGCTACGCGACGGCGAACCGGTGATGGCGTGCGGCACGCCGGGCGGCGACCAGCAGGACCAGTGGCAGCTGCTGTTCCTGCTGCGGCACCTGGCCGGCCGGCAGGAGTTGCAGGAGGCCATCGACGCCCCCACGTGGCACACCACCAGCTTCCCGGCGTCGTTCTACCCGCGCGAGGCCGAGCCCGGCGTGCTGGTGCTGGAGAACCGGATCGACCCGGACGTCCTGTCCGGCCTGCGCGCCCGCGGCCACACAGTCCGCCTGTCCGACCCGTGGAGCCTCGGCCGCATGTGCGCCGTGACCCGTGACCCGAGCACCGGAGTCCTCTCCGCGGCGGCAAACCCCCGAGGCGCCCAGGGCTACGCCGTAGGCCGCTGACCCCTCCCGCGCCCCTCCCTTCCTCGTTGATCTTGCACTTGCGGCCCGGGCACAGCGGTCATAACGGGCGCTCTCGGGGCAGCAAGTGCAAGATCAACGAGGCGAGGGCGGGGCGGCCGGGGTCAGTCGTTGATCCGGGTTATGTTGCGGATCTTGTTGGCGGCGTCGAGGGCTGCGACCTTGTACGCCTCGGCCAGCGTCGGGTAGTTGAAGACCGCGTCGAGCAGGTAGTCGACGGTGCCGCCGCAGCCCATCACCGCCTGCCCGATATGGACGATCTCGGTGGCGCCGGTGCCGAACACGTGCACGCCGAGCAGCCGACCGTCCTCGGGTGAGACGAGCAGTTTCAGCATCCCGTACGAGTCGCCGACGATCTGGCCCCGGGCCAGCTCCCGGTAGCGGGCGATGCCCACCTCGAACGGGGTGGACGCCTCGGTCAGCTCCTCCTCGGACTTCCCGACGAAGCTGATCTCCGGAATGGTGTAGATGCCGATCGGTTGCAGGTCGGACATGCCGCGGGCCGGTTCGCCGCAGGCGTGCTGGGCGGCCAGCCGGCCCTGTTCCATCGAGGTGGACGCCAGCGCCGGGAAGCCGATCACGTCGCCGACCGCGTAGATGTTGTCGACAGCGGTGCGGTAGTTGGCGTCGACGGTGATCCGGCCGCGGTGGTCGGCGGTGAGCCCGGCCGCGTCCAGCGCGAGGTCGTCGGTCTGTCCCTGCCGCCCGGCCGAGTACATCACCGTGTCCGCGACGATCTTCTTGCCGCTGCGCAGCACGCAGAGCGCGGCGGTTCGGTGCTTCTCCACGGCGGCCACCTCCTCGCCGAAGCGGAAGGTCACCGACAGGTCCCGCAGGTGGTACTTCAGCGACTCGACGATCTCCTCGTCGCAGAAGTCGAGCATCCGCGGGCGGCGCTCGACCACTGTCACCTTGGTGCCGAGCGCGGCGAACAGGGAGGCGTATTCCATCCCGATCACCCCGGCGCCGACCACGACCATGCTGCGCGGGACGGCCTGCAGGTTGATGACGCCGTCGGAGTCGACGATGGTCCGGTCGTCGAAGTCGACGCTGTCCGGGCGGGCCGGGCGGGTGCCGGCGGCGATGACCGCCTTGTCGAAGCTGATCCGGGTCTCCCGGCCGGAGCCGGCGTCCACCCAGACGGAGTGGGCGTCGGCGAACCGCCCGGTGCCGGTGATCAGCGCGACCTTGTTGCGGGCCAGCTGGTCGCGGATGACGTCGGTCTGGCGGGTGATCACGTGCTGGGTGCGGGCGGCCAGGTCCGCGACGGTGATGTCCTCCTTGACCCGGTAGCTGCTGCCGTAGAGATCGCGCTGGCTGAGCCCGGTCAGGTAGAGGACGGCTTCACGCAGTGTCTTGGAGGGCACAGTGCCGGTGTTGATGCACACTCCGCCGAGCATGTCGCGGCGATCGACGATGGCGACGCGACGGCCCAGTTTGGCAGCGGCGATCGCCGCCTTCTGTCCACTCGGTCCGGAGCCCAGCACCAGCAGGTCGTAGTCATACACGAGCGCCAGCCTCGCAGGGTCTCGCAACCAGCGCCAGCGGCAGGGCTCCGCGCCGGGGGTGGAACGCGGAGCCCTGCCGGGTCAGCGGCCCTGCAGGGAGCGGACGTTGTCGCCGAACGTCCAGCCCTTCGACCCGTCCCAGTTCACCGACCAGGTCATCAGGCCCTTCAGGCGGCCCTGGTAGGTGTTCCACGCCTGGGCCACCAGCGCCGGGCTCATGTAGCCGCCGCCGGCGCCGACCTGCGCGGGCAGCCCGGGGACCTGCCGGTCCAGCGGTACGCGGACGGTGGTGCCCTGGATGACCAGGCCGGCGTCGAGGCAGTTGGTCTGCGCGACGAAACCGGCGACGGTGCCGGCCGGGTACGAGTCACCGGCGCAGCCGTACATCGAGCCGTTGTAGTACTGCATGTTCAGCCACCAGAGCCGCCCGTTGTCGGCGTACTTCTTGATGATCGGCAGGTACGCGCCCCAGATCGAGCCGTAGGTGACGCTGCCGCCGGTGACGTACGCGGTCTCCGGCGCCATGGTGAGCCCGAAGCCGGCCGGCATCTGGGCCAGCACCCCGTCGATGATGCGGATCAGGTTGGCCTGGGAGGGGGAGAGCTGGTTGATGTTCCCGCTGCCGGTCAGGCCGGTCTCGATGTCGATGTCGATGCCGTCGAAGTTGTGCCGCTTGAGGATCGGCACGACGGTGGCGACGAACCGGTCGGCGACCGCGCTGGAGCTGAGGTCGATGCCGGCGGTGGCGCCGCCGATGGACAGCAGTACTGTGAGTCCGGCGGCCTTGGCCTGGCACACCTGCGCCGGGGTGGGCACCTTGACGCCGGCGTCCATGCCGTCCTCCCAGAGCACCGTGCCGTCGGCGCGGATGACCGGGAACGCGGCGGTGACCACGTTGTAGCCGTGTCCGGTGATCCGCGAGTCGGTGATCGGGATCCAGCCGAGCCCGGGGTGCACGCCGTTGGCGGCGCCGTCCCAGTTCTCCCAGTAGCCCTGGAGCACCTTGCCGGCCGGCCGGGACCGCAGCGCGCAGGTGTCCCCGCCCGGCGTGGTCGGGCTGGACGACGCGGTCGGCGTGGGGGAGGGCGTCCGGGTGGGGGAGACGGTCGGGGACGGCGTCGGCGAGGGCGAGGGCGGCCGGGTGGTGGGGCTCGGCGACGGCGTGCCGCCGGTGCAGGCGCCGAGGTCGGTCCAGAGCGCCGGTACGGCGGCCGGGTTCCAGCCCGCGCCGGCCGGCGGGGTGTGTGTGACGAGCGCCTGGTAGAGCCGGCCGGCGTAGGTGGCGCGGCTGCCGGCGGTCCAGGTGACGCCCTCGGCCCAGGCCGGCGCGTCACAGGCGACGAGCGCGCCGACGGCGCCGGTCGTGGTGGCGGCGGTGGCGGGCAGGGCGGCGGCGGTGGCGGCGGTGGCGGCGAGCAGTGCGACACCACCGAGCAGTGCGGTCATCCCACGTCCGAGTCGCATGACATACCTCCTCATCGATGCGCCGGAGGTTATCAGTTAACTTTGTTAAATGTAAATGCGCAGTACGCTGTCACCGCTTGGTTCACGGCGTGAACGCAGACGAACGCAGGTCGCCGTCGGCGGCCGGGAAGGGACGGCGGCGACGTGGACGCCAGACGCACCACGGTGCGCGACATGCGCCGGGCCAACCGGTCGGTCCTGCTGACCCGGATCTGGCTGGACGGCCCGCTCAGCCGCCACGAGCTGGGCCAGTCCACAGCGCTCAGCCTGGCCAGCGTCAGCAACCTGGTCGGCGAGATGATCGCCGAGGGCCTGGTCGAGGAGGCCGGCTCGGTCGAGTCCGACGGCGGCCGTCCCCGCGTGCTGCTGCGCGTCGCCCCCGGCTACGGCTACCTGGTCGGCGCCGACGTCGGTGAGACGCGCGTCCAGGTGGAGTTGTTCGACCTGAGCATGACCGCGCTGGCCAAGGCGGAGTACCCGATCGCCGCGGCCGGTCCCGACCCCGAGCGGGTGGCCGCTCACCTGCGGCACGGCCTCGCCGCCGTCACCGAGCAGGCGGGCGTCGACCCGGCTGCGGTGCTCGGCTTCGGCGTCGCCGTGGCCGGCACCGTCGAGCGCGCCGCCGACGCCGTGGTGCACGCCCAGACGCTCGGCTGGGACGGCGTCCCGCTCGGCGCGATGCTGCGCGCCGGCACCGGCGTACCGGTGCACGTGGACAACGGCGCGAAGACGCTCGGCCAGGCCGAGATGTGGTTCGGCGCCGGCCGGGGCGTCCGGCACGCGGTGGTCGCCCTGGTCGGCTCCGGCGTCGGCGCGAGCGTGGTCGCCGACGGCGTCGGCTACCGCGGCGCGCACAGCAGCGCCGGGGAGTGGGGCCACACCACCATCGTGTACGGGGGCCGCCGCTGCCGCTGCGGCAACCTCGGCTGCCTGGAGGCGTACGTCGGCGCGGAGGCGGTGCTGGACCGGTTCCGCCAGGCCAACCGGGGCCGCCCGGCACCGGGCGCGGACGAGGAGACCGCCTTCGGCGAGCTGCTGCGCTCCACCAGCGGCGCCGCCGCGAAGGTGATCGACGAGACGGTCGGCTACCTGGGCGCCGGGGTGGCCAACCTGGTGAACCTGTTCAACCCGGAGCGGGTGGTGCTCGGCGGCTGGGCCGGGCTGGCCCTGGGCGAGCGGCACCTGCCCGCGATCCGCGAGGCCACCGCGCGGCACGCGCTGCGCCAGCCGTACGCGCAGACCTCGATCGAGCTGTGCCGGCTCGGCCCGGACGCGGTCGCGATGGGCGCGGCCACCCTGCCGATGACCCGGCTGCTGCGCGACGGCGGCGTGCCCCGCGACCCGGCCACCCGTCCGTCACCGGCGTGGCGGCCGGGCCGCCGTCACTGACCGGCCCGGCCCCCACGCCGCGCGGCGTCAGCGCTGGCCGCGTACCCGCCGCACGGTGTCCCGGTACCACAGCGCGCTGCGCTTGGGGACGCGGCGCTGCGTGTCGTAGTCGACCCGGACGATGCCGAACCGCTTGTCGTAGCCGTACGCCCACTCGAAGTTGTCCAGCAGCGACCAGGCGAAGTAGCCGCGCACGTCGGCCCCGGCCTGCCGGGCCCGGGCCACCGCCCGCAGGTGCTCGGTGAGGTAGCCGACCCGGTCGTCGTCGTTCACGAACCCGTCGGCGTCCGGCTTGTCGTCGAACGCGGCGCCGTTCTCGGTGATCACCATGGGCGTGCCCGGGTAGTCGCGGTGCAGCCGCACCAGCAGCTCGGTGAAGGACTCCGGCACGATCTCCCAGTCCATCGCGGTACGTGGCAGGTCGCGGCGCACCACCCGGCGTACCGGCTTGCCGTCGTCGTCGCGGTCTCGGCCCTGCTCGTCCACGCCGGAGTGCAGCTGCCCGAAGTAGAAGTTCACGCCCAGCACGTCGATCGGGGTGGCGATGACGTCCAGGTCGCCGTCCCGCACCGGGATCTGCACGCCCTCGGCGGCCAGGTCCGCGATCACGTCCTGTGGGTACTCCCCGCGCAGCACAGGGTCGAGGTAGAGCCGGTTGCCCAGCCCGTCGGCGGCCCGCGCCGCGTCCCGGTCGGCCGTGCTGTCGGTGGCCGGGTCGGCGGTGGACAGGTTCAGCGTGAGGCCCAGCTCGATCGGCGCCGTGGCCGCCTCGCGCAGCCGCCGCGTGGCCAGCCCGTGCCCGAGCAGCAGGTGGTGGGCCGCGGCGATGCCGTCGCCGAGGTTCCGCCGGCCCGGGGCGTGGTCGCCGTAGGCGTACCCGAGCATCGCCGAGCACCACGGCTCGTTGAGCGTGGTCCAGGTGCGGACCCGGTCGCCGAGCGCGGCGAAGACCAGCTCGGCGTAGTCGGCGAACCGGTACGCGGTGTCCCGGTTCGGCCAGCCGCCCGCGTCCTCCAGCTCCTGCGGCAGGTCCCAGTGGTACAGCGTCACCCACGGCTCGACGTCGCGGCCGAGCAGCTCGTCCACCAGCCGGTCGTAGAAGGCCAGCCCGGCCACGTTCGCCGGGCCGCGCCCGCCCGGCTGCACCCGCGGCCAGGCCACCGAGAACCGGTACGTGTCCAGCCCCAGGTCCGCGATCAGCGCCACGTCCTGCGGCATCCGGTGGTAGTGGTCGCACGCCACGTCGCCGTGGTCGCCGTTGGCGACCGCCCCGGGCACCCGGCAGAACGTGTCCCAGATGGACGGCGTGCGGCCGTCGGAGGCCACCGCGCCCTCGATCTGGTACGACGACGTCGCCACCCCCCACCGGAAGGTCGGCGGCAGCGTGTCGATCGGGTCCGGACCGGCGACTGACGACGGGCGGGTGAGGTCGGTGTCCATGCTTCTCCTCGCGGTTGGCGGGTGGTGGTGTCGGGCGGGTCAGCGGGACAGGGGCGCGACGGCCGGGTGCAGATGGCACGCGACGGCCCGCGCCGGGTCGTCGACGTACGGCGCGCCGAGCACCGGCACCTGCTCGTCGCACCCGTCGAACGCCTTCGGGCAGCGGGGATGGAACGCGCACCCGGACGGCATGGCGCGCAGGTCCGGCGGGGAGCCGGGGATGCCGGTCAGCTCGCGGCGCGGCCCGTGCAGCGCCGGGAACGAGTGCAGCAACCCCTCGGTGTACGGGTGCAGCGGCTCCCGGTACAGCCGGGCGGCGGGCGCCTCCTCGACGATCCGGCCGCCGTACATGATCGCGATGCGGTCGGAGAACTCGACCAGCAGCGACAGGTCGTGGGTGATGAACAGCACCGCGAAGCCGAGACGTTCGCGCAGCTCGGCGAGCTGACCGAGGATCTGCCGCTGCATCACCACGTCCAGCGCGGTGGTCGGCTCGTCCATGATGACCAGCTGCGGCTCCAGCGCCAGCGCCATCGCGATCATGACGCGCTGCCGCATGCCGCCGGAGAGCTGGTGCGGGTAGCTGTCCAGCCGGTCGGCGGAGATGCCGACCAGGCGCAGCAGGTCCTTCGCCCGGGCCAGCCGGCTCGCCGCCGTGCTCTTCGGCTCGTGCGCCCGGATCACGTCGAGCAGCTGGGTGGAGACCTTGTGCACCGGGTTGAGCGAGTTCATCGCGCCCTGGAACACGATCGACGTCTCCGCCCACCGGAACTCGCGCAGCTTCGCCGGGCTGAGCGTGAGCACGTCGACAGGCGGGCCGTCGGCCGGGTGGTAGATCACCTGGCCGCCGCTGACCACGCCGGGCGGGGGAAGCAGCCGGGTCAGCCCGTACGCGAGCGTGGACTTGCCGCTGCCGCTCTCCCCGGCGAGGCCGAGCACCTCGCCGCGGTGCAACGTCAGGTCGACGTCGCGGACCGCGCGCACGGCGTCCGCGCCGACGCCGTAGTCGACGCACAGCCCGCGGATCTCCAGCACCTGGTCGCTCATGAGGTCGCGTCCTCTCGGGTGGGGTCCGCCGGCCGCTGCATCGGGACCGGTGCCGGGTTCGACGCGAGCACCGGGGTGAACCCGACGCGCATCGCGACGGTGCGCCCGTCGGCGGTGCGGATCCGGGTCCGGCCGCCGGTGCGCAGCCGGGGGCTGACGAACTCGTCGATGCCGAAGTTGATCAGCGCGAGCGCGGTGCCGAGCAGCGCGATGGCCAGCCCGGCCGGCACGAACCACCACCAGGCGCCCTGCGCGAGGGCCTGCTGTCCCTGCGCCCAGAACAGGATCGTGCCCCAGTTCCACGACGAGACCGACGAGACGCCGATGAACGCCAGGGTGATCTCCGACATGACCGCGAAGATGACGGTGCCGACGAAGCCGGAGGCGATGATCGCGGTCAGGTTGGGCAGGATCTCGAAACCGATGATCCGCCAGGTCCGCTCGCCGGTGGCCCGGGCGGCCTCGACGTAGTCGCGGCGGCGTAACGACAGCGTCTGGGCGCGCAGCACCCGCGCGCCCCAGGCCCACGACGTGAGGCCGATGATGAGCGCCACGAGCGTGTCGCTGGCCTGGTCGACGAGGGACGTGACGATGATGATCAGCGGCAGCGCCGGGATCACCAGGAACACGTTCGACACCGCCGACAGGCCCTCGTCGGCAGCGCCACCCAGGTAGCCGGCGGTCACGCCGATCAGGATGGACAGGATCGTGGCGAGCACGCCGGCGGTCAGGCCCACCACCATCACGCTGCGTGCGCCGACCAGGATCTGGCTGAGGATGTCCTGCCCGAGGTGGGTGGTGCCGAACCAGTGCCGGGCCGAGGGCGCCTGGAGCACGTCGGCGCTGCGCGCGTCCGGGTCGTACGGCGCGATCCACGGTCCGATCACCGCCAGGAGCACGTACACCCCGAGGACGGCCAGGCCGGTCGCGGCCTTGCCGTTGGCGACGAAGCGGAACCGGCGGCGGCGGGCCCGGGCCGATGGCTGCGCCATCGCCCCCTGGCCGGGGATGACCTGCTCGATGCTGGACGGGGAGAGTGTCATCGTTCAGCTCTTTCGGGTCCGCGGGTCGAGGAGCAGGTACGCCACGTCGGCGAGCAGGTTCGCCACCAGTACCGAGATCGTGATGATCAGGAAGATGCCCTGCATCAGCGGGTAGTCCTTCGAGCCGACGGCCTGGAAGAGCTGGAACCCCAGACCCGGGTACGAGAAGACGATCTCCACGAGGAGCGTGCCGCCGACGATGAAGCCGAGCGACAGCGCGAACCCGGAGACGTTCGGCAGCAGCGCGTTGCGCGCGGCGTAGCTGAGCGCCACCCGGCGCTCGGAGAGCCCCTTGGCGTGCGCCACGGTGATGTAGTCCTCGCTGGCGACCGTGACCATCATGTTGCGCATGCTGAGGATCCAGCCGCTCATCGACGACACCAGGATGGTGGCGGCGGGCAGGATGCTGTGCTGGATGGCGCTGGGCACGAAGTACGCGTCGAACGCCGGCACCAGCCCCGGCTCGTAGCCGCCGGAGGACGGGAAGAAGCTGCCCGGCCCGGCGAACAGCGCGATCGCGACCAGGCCCAGCCAGAAGTACGGGATCGAGGAGAGGAACGTGGTGGCCGGCAGCAGCCCGTCGATCCAGGAGCCGCGCCGCCAGCCCGCGCCGACACCGAGCGCGGTGCCGAGCAGGAAGCTCACGATGGTGGTGACGCCGACCAGGCCGACCGTCCACGGCAGGCTGTTCCCGATCACCTCCGACACCGGGGCCGGGAAGAACGTGAACGACATCCCCAGGTCGCCGCGCAGCAGCTGCCCCCAGTAGGCGACGTACTGCTCCCACAGCGAGCGGTCGGAGTCCAGCCCGAACAGCACCCGCAGCGACGCGATCGCGTCGGCGCTGATCCGGCCCTGGTTGCGGGAGATCAGTGACTGCACCGGGTCGCCCGGCACCATCCGAGGGATGAAGAAGTTCAGCGTGATCGCCGCCCAGGCGGTGAACAGGTAGAAGGCCACCCGTTGCAGCAGGAACCTCATCGGGCCGCCTCCGTCCCGGCCTTTGCCGCGTTCTCCGGCTTCTCCGTCCTCTCCGCCTTCTCCGCCGCGATGGTCTCGGCGTCGAACAGCCAGCACGCGGCCCAGTGGCCGGGCGCGTCGTCGACCGGGATGGCCGGCGGCAGGTCGGTGGCGCAGCGCGGCATCGCCGCCGGGCAGCGCGGGTGGAACCGGCAGCCGGTGGGCGGGCGGATCAGGCTCGGCGGCTCGCCGTGGCCCCGCTCACCGGCCGCCGCGCCGTCGCCGCCCGCGCCGGTGATCCGCTCCGGGTCCGGCGCCGATTCGATCAGCAACCGGGTGTACGGATGCGCCGGCCGCTGGGTGACGGTCTCGCTGTCGCCGCCCTCGACCATCCGCCCGGCGTACATGACGATCGTCTCGTCGGCGAAGTAGCGGGCCGAGGCGATGTCGTGGGTGATGTAGAGGATCGCCAGGTCGAGCCGGTCCTTGAGGTCCTGGAGCAGGTTGAGCACGCCCAGGCGGATCGAGACGTCGAGCATCGACACCGGCTCGTCGGCGAGCAGCACCTCCGGGTCGGCGCCGAGCGCCCGCGCGATCGCGACGCGCTGGCGCTGCCCGCCGGACAGCTCGTGCGGGAACGCGTCGAGGTAGCGCTCCGGCGGGGTCAGGCTGACCCGGGTCAGCAGGTCGGCGAGTGCCTTCTCCAGGCCGTCCGGGCCGGTCCCGGCGTTGCCGTGGATGCGCAGCGACCGGGTCAGGTGGTAGCGGACCGTGTGCACCGGGTTCAGCGAGGCGAACGGGTCCTGCAGGATCAACTGCACCCGGCGCACGTACGCCCGGAACCGCCGCCCGCCGCGTACCCGGATCGAGCGGCCGTGCAGCCGGATGTCGCCGCCGGTGCGCGGGTAGAGCTGGGCCAGCAGCCGGGCGACCGTGGACTTGCCGGAGCCGGACTCGCCGACCAGCGCGGTCACCCGGCCACGGCGCAACTCGATCGATACGTCGTCGACGGCGTGCACCACCGCCGGGGTCCGGGAGAGAAGGTCACGCAGCCGCCGGCGGACGGGGAAGTGCTTGGTCAGGCCGACGGCCTCCAGCACCACCTCGTCGGCCGGCGCTGGTGCGCTCTCGGTCAACGTCATGCCGAATTCCTGTCTGGGGTTGCCGGTAGCGAGGGGCGGGCGCCGCCGGCCCGGCCGGGCGATCGTGGCCGGGCCGGCGGCGCCGGGTCAGCCGTTGGCCGGCTTGAGGTGCAGCACCACGTCCACCGCGTTGGGCTGGGTGGGCTGGAGTGCGCCGTACGGGTTCGAGTCGTCCGGCCAGCCGACCCAGTTCTTCGTGCTGTACGCGCCGCCGATGTTGTCCGCGCCGACCGGGATCATCGGCATCTGCTCGACGAAGATCTTCTGCAGCGTGGCCAGCGCGGTCGCGCGGGTGGCGTCGTCGGTGGCGTTGGCGTACGACACCAGCGCGTCGGTGGCCTCCTTGCTGTCGAACCGGCCGAAGTTGCCCGCCGGGGAGGCGGTGCCGATCGGCTTGAGCACGCGGCCGTCCATGATGGTCCGGTAGATGTCGTACGGCGTGGCGCCGCTCTCGGTCCACCGGAACGTGGCCTCGAAGTTGCCCTGCTCGACGTTGCGGAACCAGGCGTCCTGGTTGGCCTTGTCGACGGTCGCCGCGATGCCGATCTTCGCCAGGTTGCCCTTCACGATCTCCAGGCTGGTCTGGTAGTCCGACCAGCCGGCCGGGTCGGTCAGCCGGATCGTGACCGCCTTCCCGCTCTTGTCCTTCAGCGTGTTGCCGTCCAGCTTGTAGCCGGCGCCGGTGAGCAGCGCCTTGGCGCCCTCGACGTCGACCTTGTGCTCCTGGCCCTTGTACTCGGGCGCGATGAACGAGTCACCGGCCGGGCTCGGCAGGCCGGTCACGCTCTTGACCTCGGGGTGGAAGTAGCCGGCCTCGGCGGTGGTGAAGATGTCCGCCCGGTCGATCACCATGTTCATGGCCTTGCGCAGCGTCGGGTCGTCGAACGGCTTCTTCGTGGTGTTCAGGTAGAGACCGTGGATGCCGAGCACCGGGGGCGCCCACATCTTGTGGTTCTTCTGGTCCTTGGCCACGAACACGGTCTGGTAGTTCGGGATGAAGACGAAGCTCCACTCCGACTCGCCGTTCGCGAGCGCGGTGGTCTGCGCGCTGTTGTCGGTGTAGGAGGTGTACCGCAGCTCCTTCACCTTCGGCAGGTCCTGCCAGTAGCCGTTGTCGCGTACCGCCAGCGTCATGCTCGCCGGGGTGAACGACTTGAGCGTGTACGGGCCGCTGCCGACCGGCTGCTTCACCGGGTCGGTGGCCGGGTCGGCGATCTTCTCCCACAGGTGCTTGGGCACGATCGGCACCCGCCACAGCACCTTCTGCTGGTTGACGAACTGCGCGCTGGCCATCGAGATGGTGACCTCGTTGCCGCTGGCGACGGCGTCGGTGTACGGCACACCCTGGTCGTTGATGGCCGGGAACTTCTTCACCAGGTTGTAGGTGAACGCCACGTCCTCGGCGGTGACCTTCTGCCCGTCCGACCAGGTGGCGTTCTCGCGGATGGTCACCTTGACCGACTTGTAGTCCGACGACCACTCGGCCTTGGTGGCCAGCCACGGCTTGAACGGCTCGGCCGGCTTGACCGGGTTCCACATCATCAGCGGCTCGTAGATCTGCCACCGGTAGCCCAGCGAGGCGGCGGCCGAGGTGGTGAGGAACGGGTTGTTGTTCTCGGCCTGCGGGCCGTTGGGCATGCCGACGCTCAGCACCGTCGCGGCCTGGCCGCTCTTCTTGTTCGCGTTCGGGCTGTCGCCGCACGCGGCGGCGGTGGTGACCATCGCGCCGGCCAGCGCGAGGGCGAGGAGTTGCCGTCTTCTCATGGAGGTCTCCCTCGGTGGTCCCGCAATCCTCGGGCGGGATGTGGTGGATGGAGGGTGTGCGGTGGTGCCACCGGCGGGCGGGCCCGCCGGCATGGTCGCCGGGTACGGCGGGGTGGGTCAGGTGACGCGGGCGCCCGTCGGCTCCCGCGCGCCTGTCGGGTCCTGTTCGGTCGGGTCGCTCGTGTGCTCGCCCGCGCCCGTCGAGTCGCGGGCGGTGAAGCCGGTGGGGATGACGGTCGGGGTGTCCGGCAGCGGGGTGCCGGCGAGGTGGGCGATGAGCAGCCGGGCGGCGGCCGTACCCATCTCCCGCAGGGGCTGGCGCACGGAGCTCAGCGGCGGGTGGGTGTGCCCGGCCAGCGGCAGGTCGTCGAAGCCGACGACCGCGACGTCCTGCGGGACGCGCCGCCCGGCGTCGCGCAGCGCCTGCAACGCGCCGGCTGCCGACAGGTCGTTGTGGGCGAAGACGGCGTCGAAGGGTACGCCGTCGGCGAGCAGCCGCCGCACCGCCGCGCGCCCGCACTCGAAGGTGAAGTCGCCCTCCACCACCCGGTCCGGCTCGATTTCCAGGCCGGATTCGGCGTACGCGCCGGCGAACCCGGCGAGCCGTTCCCGGGTGCAGCCGAAGCGGCGCAGGCCGGTGACGACGAGCGGTCGCCGCCGGCCGAGCGCCAGCAGGTGCGTCGCGGCGGCCCGCGCCCCGGCCTCGTTCGTGGTGCGCACCGACGGGAAACCGGGCTGGTGGCCGCGGTCGTCGATGAGGATGACCGGCAGGCCGCGCCGGTGCAGCTCGGTGATGTAGTCCAGCGTCCCCTCTGGTTCGACCACGAGCAGGCCGTCGAAGGACTTGGCCGAGACCTGGGAGGAGAAGCGGCGCATCGACTCGTCGCCGTGGGTGCAGGTGAACAGCAGCATGCCGTAGCCGGCGGCCTCGACCACGTCGGCCGCGCCCTGGAGCACCTCGCCCATCCAGGGCCAGGTCAGCGCCGGGACCAGCATCCCGACCACCCGGGTACGCCCTCGGGCCAGTCCGACCGCGCGGGCGCTCGGCACGTACCCGAGGTCGCTGATCACCGCGCGGACCCGGTCGGCGGTGCGGAGGTGCACCTCGCCCTTGCCGTTCAGCACGCGCGACACCGTCGTCTTGCTCACCCCGGCGCGGGCGGCGACGTCGGCGATTGTGATCGGCACGTGGCGCTCCCGGGTCGAAGGGATGAGCGGAATGTTTCGGAACCGGTTGCGGAAGCGGTTCCGTGGCAGTCAACCCAAGTGGCGCCGGTCACGTCAATCACAGATGGGTAACGATGTATAGCTAAGTTCGAGTCGTGAAAAAAGTGCCCGGGCTGCGCCTGCGCCGATCACCGCGATGAGCAGGGTCGATGCTTTCCGGCCCGGCCGTCGTAAGTCCGAAATGGAGGTTCAGGGGCGGGCGTACACGTCGCCGGAGTTGGCCTCGTCCGGCACCGTCCCCAGGTACGCGGCCACCTCGGCGGCCGGACGCCAGCCCGGCAGCGCGAACGTCGTCTCGTCACCGATCGCCACCGTGAAGCGGGTGAAGCCGAGCGCGGTGAGCCGGTCCAGGCAGCGCGCCGCCGCCACCCGGGCGATGGTGGTGAACTCGAAGGACAACGCCGGGACCGGCCGGCTCAGCCCGGCGAGCACGGCGTCCTCGAAGCCCTCCACGTCGATCTTCACGAACGCCGGCACGCCGTACGCGGCCATCAGCGCGTCGAGTGTGGTGCCGGGCACCTCGATCCGGGCGTCCCACGTCTGACCCTCCCAGCCGGGTGCGCCGTCGGCGGCGCGGACGAACCCGGGGGAGGCGGTGGAGACCGTCGGGTTGGCCGTGTTCACGTGCAGCCGCACCGGCCCGGCGGTACGCCCGCAGGCCGCCTCGACCACAGTCACCGCGTCGTCGCCCGCGTACATCTCGCGCAGCGCCCGGGCGCACAACGGCTGCGGCTCGACGGCCACCACTGTCGCGCCGAGACGGCGGAAGCTGCCCAGCCGGTCGCCCACGTGCGCGCCGACGTCGAAGACCAGGTCACCGGCGCGGACCAGCGGGGCGTAGAACCGGTCGAGCGCGGCGTCGCGCGTCGGGTCGCCGTGGTAGAAGTCCAGCGACCGGCGCAGGCCGGACATCGCCGGGTCTGCCTTCAGCGTCTCGATCACCCCGTCCCGCACCCTCTCGACGCTAGCCAGCGGCGCTTGCCCGCGAGCCGCATTCGCATCCTTCCGGCGGCCAGCGTCCGCCATCACCCCATCCTCCTAGGATGCTGTAGAGGTGGTGAGGTCGGTCGCTCACCGCGAACGGGGAGCTGGCCGCTGCGGGGAGATGTTGGTCTCGCGGCGGCCGCGCCGCTGACGTTCGCCCGTTCCGGGGCGTCCTTGGGTGCGAACGTCAACTCGCCGCGTAACCGTCGCGGAGTGGAACGCCATGGGTGTCAAACAGGGCCGGAGACACCCATGGCGTTCCAGTGGCGGGTGGACCCCGCGTGGCGAGGAGGGGTTACGGGTTCTCGACGACCTCCTGGCCGAGCGGCCACAGCGCCGCCGGGACCAGCTTGAAGTTGGCCACCCCGAACGGGATGCCGATGATCGTCACGCAGAGCGCAACGCCGGCGAGGATGTGCGACAGGGCGAGCCACCAGCCGGCCAGCACGACCCAGAGCACGTTGGCCAGGCCGGAGGGAAGACCGGCGCCCGGCTTGCGCACGATGGTGCGGCCGAACGGCCACAGCGAGTAAGAGGCGAGCCGCAGCGAGGCGACGCCGAAGGGGATGGTGACGACCAGGACGAAGCAGATGAGGGCGGCAACGCCGTAGCCGAGGGCCAGGACGAAGCCGCCACCGAAGACGAGCCACAGCAGGTTCAGCAGAAAGCGGATCACCACTCCATGGTCGCTCGCGTCCGCAAGCGCTCGTCGCGGGCATACCGGCGCGAGCGCCGGGTAGAGGAGGGCGTGATCGAGCCCGAGCCGTCGTGCCTGTGACCCCTGTCGCTCCGGCGGCGCGCCGGGAGTTCCGGGAGGCGTACGAGCGGCTGCGCCGGTACTTCATCGTGGCGCTGCTGCACCGCGACTTCCTGGCCGGCCGCGCGCCGGACATCGCCCGGGTCCGGGCGCGGGAGGCCGCCGAGCAGGCCGGCCGGGCCCGGGCGGCGGGCCTCGGCTTCTCCGGGACGATCGTGGCGTCACAGTTGCTGATCGTGGTGGGGGAGTTGTTGCAGGCGTCCGGGATGACGAAGGTCGAGGCGGACCGGATGTCAGGCGTGTGCGAGCATCGACCGGACTCCGCCCTGGCCCAAACGACCGTTAAGCTTCGGTTGTGGGAACCGACGATCTGTACCCGGCCGGGCGACTCGCCGAGGCCCAGCGCGCCACCGCCGCGGCGGGCCTGGACGCGCTGCTGCTCACCCCGGGTTCGGACCTGCGCTACCTGACCGGCTACGACGCCCGCGAGGGGGAGCGGCTGACCTGCCTGGTGCTGCCCGCCGACGGCGAGCCGACGCTGATCGTGCCGGTGCTGGAGCGGCCCGACGCCGAGGCCGCGCCGGGCGCCGGGTACCGGATCGTCGACCACGCCGACGGCGCCGACCCGTGGCCGCTGGTGCGCGCGGCGCTGCCCGGCCCGGTCCGCGCGGTGGGGCTGGCCGACCGGATGTGGGCACAGCAGGTCCTCGCGCTGCGCGACGTGCTGCCCGGCGCGGCCCAGCGGCTCGCCTCCGACGTGCTGCGCGAGATGCGGATCCGCAAGTCGCCGGCCGAGGTGGCGGCGCTGGCCGAGGCGGGTGCCGCGATCGACGCCGTGCACCTGCGAATGGGCGAGTGGCTGCGTCCCGGCCGCACCGAGCGGGAGGTCGCCGCCGACCTCGCCGCCGCGATCCGGGCCGCCGGCCACGCCACCGTCGACTTCGTCATCGTGGCCGCCGGCCCGAACGGCGCGAGCCCGCACCACGGCGTCTCGGACCGCCCGATCGGCGTGGGCGAGCCGGTGGTGGTCGACATCGGCGGCACCATGCCGTCGGGCTACCGCTCCGACTGCACCCGCACGTACGTGGCCGGTGGCCCGGCCCCGGCCGAGTTCACCGACTACTACGCGGTGCTGTGGGAGGCGCAGCGCGCCGCAGTGGCCGCCGTCGCGCCGGGCGTGACCGCCGAGGCCCTCGACGCGGTCGCCCGCGACGTCATCACCGCCGCCGGTTTCGGCGACGCCTTCCTGCACCGCACCGGTCACGGCATCGGCCTCGACGGCCACGAGGAGCCGTACGTGGTGACCGGCAACCCCCGGCCCCTCGAGGCCGGCATGGCTTTCTCGGTCGAACCCGGGATCTACCTCGCCGGGCGGCACGGCGCCCGGATCGAGGACATCGTCGTCTGCACGACGGACGGCGGGCAACGGCTCAACACCACCCCCACGGAGCTCATCGCGCTATGAACGTCGACCGGATCCTGCCCACCGACGAGGCCCGCGACCTGCTGGACCTCGCCACCGAACTCGCCGACCGGGAGCTGGCCCCGGCCGCCGCCGGTTTCGAGGCCCGCGCCGAGTTCCCCCGGGAGGTCCTGCGCACGCTGGGCCGGTCCGGCCTGCTCGGCCTGCCGTACGCCGAGGAGCACGGCGGCGCCGCCCAGCCGTACGAGGTGTACCTGCAGGTGCTGGAGATTCTCGCCAGCCGGTGGCTCGCCGTGGCCGAGGCGGTCAGCGTGCACACGCTGTCCTGCTATCCGGTGGCCCAGTTCGGCACCGACGAGCAGCGCAAACTGCTGCCGGACATGATCGGCGGGGAGTTGCTCGGGGCGTACTGTCTCTCCGAGCCGCAGGGTGGTTCGGACGCGGCGTCCCTGACCACGCGCGCGGTGCGCGACGGCGACGCGTACGTCGTGACCGGGACCAAGGCGTGGATCACGCACGCCCAGGTCGCCGACTTCTACAACATCTTCTGCCGCACCGGCGGTCCCGGCCCGAAGGGCATCTCCTGCCTGCTGGCCGACCGGGCCACGCCGGGCATCCACCCGCAGGCCGCCGAGCGCACCATGGGCCTGCACTCCTCGCCGATCGCGCAGATCGCGTTCGACGACGCCCGGGTGCCGGCGGAACGGCTGATCGGCGGCGAGGGCGCGGGCTTCACCATCGCCATGTCGGCGCTGGACTCCGGCCGTCTGGGCATCGCCGCGTGCGCTGTGGGCCTGGCCCAGGGCGCGCTGGACTACGCGGTCGGCTACGCCCGGGAGCGCCGCCAGTTCGGCCGCGCGATCATCGACTTCCAGGGGCTCGGGTTCAACCTGGCCGACGCCGCCACCCAGATCTCCGCCGCGCGGGCGCTCACGCTCGCCGCCGCGCGGCTGCGTGACGCCGGACGCCCGTACTCGATCGAGGCGGCGAAGGCGAAGCTGTTCGCCACCGACGTGGCGATGCGGGTGACCACCGACGCGGTGCAGGTGCTCGGCGGCGCCGGCTACGTCGCCGACCATCCGGTGGAGCGGTACATGCGCGAGGCGAAGGTGCTGCAGATCGTGGAGGGCACCAACCAGATCCAGCGGCTGGTCATCTCGCGCGCGCTGGCCAAGGGCTAGCCTGTCGCGGTGACCTTCCCCCGGATCACCGCCGACCCCGACGTCATGGGGGGTGCGCCCTGCGTACGGCAGTCGCGCATCCCCGTGGCGACCCTGCTGGCCATGATGGCCGAGGGCATGTCCGTCACCGACATCCTCACCGACCTGCCATTCCTGGACGAGGAGGACATGGCGGAGGTGCTGAACTACGCCGCGGACGCGGTGCGCGACCGGACGGCGCGCTGAGCGTCACCCCGGCGGGCCGGGTGCGGCGTGGGAGCGCTTTTCCGGCTAGGGTGCACCGCGTGGAGGAGATCGACCGTGCCATCGTCGCCGCGCTGACCGGGGACGGTCGGCTGTCGTACACGGACCTGGCCGAGCGGGTGGGCCTGTCGGTGTCGGCCGTGCACCAGCGGGTCCGCCGGCTGGAGCAGCGCGGGGTGATCAAGGGGTACGCCGCGCGGGTGTCGTTCGAGGCGCTGGACCTGCCGCTGACCGCGTTCGTGGCGATCCGGCCGTTCGACCCGTCGCAGCCGGACGACGCGCCGGAGCGGCTGGCGCACCTGCCCGAGATCGACTCGTGCTACTCGGTGGCGGGGGAGGACTTCTACCTCCTGCTGGTGCGGGTGGCCGGTCCGGCCGATCTGGAGCGCGTGCTGCAGGAGATCCGCACCTCCGCGAACGTCACGACGCGCACCACTGTGGTGCTGTCGACGCCGTACGAGAACCGGCCGCCGAAGATCAATGGCGAGCTGACCGGTCGGGGGCGTCCCCGCCCGTCGGCGGAGCCGGCAGGTTCCACCGCCTGATCACCCGCCGGCCGTGCTCGTGACCGAGCACGCTGAGCGTGGCGGTGTCCAGGCGCAGCAGCCCGCCGGCCGAGGGCGGCAGCCCGATCCAGCGCGCCCCGAGCACCCGCAGGCTGTGCCCGTGCCCGACCAGCGCGACGTCGCCCTGCTCCAGCAGCGGCGCGACCCGGTCCAGCACGCGGTCCAGGCGGGCGCCCACCTGCTCCGGTGACTCGCCGCCGGCGCCGCCGTCGGTCCAGATCGACCAGCCGGGCCGCTCGGCCTGGATGTCCGCGCTGGTGCGTCCCTCGTACTCGCCGTAGTCCCACTCGGCCAGGTCCGGCTCGATCGCGTCCACGGTGAGCCCGGCCAGGGAGGCGGTGCTGGTGGCGCGCTGCCGGGGGCTGGACAGCACCCGGGCGAAGCGCCGGCCGGCGAGCAGGGGAGCCAGCGCCCTCGCCTGCCGCTCGCCGTCGGGGGTCAGCTCCAGGTCGGTGTACGAGGTGTGCCGGTGGGCGGCGCTCCAGGTGGTCTCGCCGTGCCGGATCAGCAGGATCTCGTTCACCGGCCCAGTCAACCACGGTGAAGCCGCGTCGGCCCGGGCACCGAGTCTTCAACCTATTATCCTAGGACGCCTTACGCGATGTGCGCCGGTCAACAGCGTTTGACCCGACAGTCACCGGGGACGCGACAAGGGCAAGGCGTAGCCGGACGAGGGAGGGCGACATGAGCTTCACCGACAAGGCGAAGAACAAGGCCCAGGAGATGAGCGGCATGGCCAAGGAGCGGATCGGCGACGTGACCGACAACGAGCGGTTGCGGGCCGAGGGCGCCTCCGAGCAGAGCACGGCGCGCGCCCGGCAGGCCGGGGAGCACGCCAAGCAGGCGGGCCGCGACGTCAAGGACGCCTTCAACAAGTGAGTACGCGAACGGCGGGCCACCTCATCAGAGGTGGCCCGCCGTTCGGCTGTGCGGGATCAGTCGTCGCGGTGCGCGAGCCACCAGGCCTGGCCGGCCTCGGGCAGCGTGTCGATCGGGTCGTAGTAGGCGTAGCGCTTGTTCAGCGCCTCCAGGTCGGCCGACTCGATCGAGGTGCGGTAGTTCTTGGTCCAGTAGGAGATGCCGCGCTCACGGTCGTAGTCGGTGAGCATGTGCACCCAGCGCTTGCCGACGAACGGGACGTCGCAGACGATCCGCGGGGTGGCGTAGCCGGGCAGGTAGCCCATGATGTCGTGCTGCAGCTGCTGGGCGTGCCAGACCGGGACCCGCCAGTGCTCGGCGTTGGGGATCATGTCGCACATGTAGAAGTAGTACGGCAGGATGCCCGCCTCGCCCTGCAGCGCGAAGCACAGGTCGAGCAGGTCGGCGCTGGTGGCGTTGACGCCGCGCATGAGCACGCCCTGGTTGCGCACGTCGCGTACGCCGACGTCGAGCGCGGTCTGGGCGGCCTTGGCGACCAGCGGGGTCAGCGACTGGGCGTGGTTGACGTGGGTGTGGATGGCCAGGTTCACGCCGCGGCGGGCGGCGGTGCGGGCGACCCGTTCCAGGCCCTCGACGACGTCGGGCTGGAGCCAGTGCTGGGGCAGGCCCATGAGCGCCTTGGTGGCGAGCCGGATGTCGCGGATCGTCTCGATCTCCAGCAGGCGCATCAGGTACGACTCGAGGTTGCGCCACGGCACGTTGGCGACGTCACCGCCGGAGACGACCACGTCGCGTACGCCGGGGTGGGCCTTGAGGTAGGTGATGTGGGCGTCGTAGCGGTCGACGGGCTTGAGGGTGAGCTTGAGTTTGTCGACGGCGGGGGTGGAGTTGCCGACCAGGTCCATGCGGGTGCAGTGCCCGCAGTACTGCGGGCAGGTGGAGAGCAGCTCGGCGAGGACCTTGGTGGGGTAGCGGTGGGTGAGGCCCTCGGCGACCCACATGTCGTGTTCGTGGAGGCTGTCGCGGCTGGCGTACGGGTGGGAGGGCCAGTCGGTGCGGCGGTCGGAGGCGACCGGGATCATGTAGCGGCGGATCGGGTCGGCGAGCAGCGCCTCGGTGCTCATCGGCTGATGCGGCACCATGGTGTTGACCATCTGCGGCGGCACCAGCATGGACATGGTGGCCAGCGCCTTCTGGTCGGCCTCCAGGTCGGCGTAGAAGGTCTCGTCGACGGTGTCGCCGAGGACCGCGCGCAGTTGCTTGATGTTCTTGACGCAGTTGACCCGCTGCCACTGGGCGCTCTCCCACTGGTCGCGGGTGACGTGGCGCCAGCCGGGGAAGCGGGTCCAGTCGGGTTCGACGAGGGGCGCGCGGCGGTATTCGTAGGGCTGTCCGGCGGCCGGGACGGCGGCCGGGGCGGGGCGGGGCGTCGGGATGGTCTCCACCGGTTGGGTCTGGGTCACGGCCCCTCCTCGTCAGCATGCGGGTTGATCAACGGATGCGTAGGCTACTGGAAAATCTGCGGTGAAGAAATTAGTCTGCCGTAAGTTTTCCCGCGACGCGACCCCTGGCCGGGGGTTCGGGCGGCTGGACATAGGGGGTCGGCGTGACGTCACCGGTGGGCCTGCACCGAGTCGTGGAGCCGGCGGGGGTGCTCCCGCAGGCGGCCTGGCGGCTGGACCCGGACCCGCGGATCGCGGCGAACGAGGTGCGGATCCGGGTCGAGCGGCTGAACCTGGACGCGGCGAGCTTCCGGCAGCTGGCGGAGAAGCACGGCGGCGACGGGGACAAGGTCCGCGCCGAGGTGCTGGAGATCGTGTCGACCCGGGGGAAGATGCAGAACCCGGTGACCGGTTCCGGCGGCATGCTGATCGGCACGGTGGAGGAGGCGGGGCGCCGCTCGCCACTGGGGCTGCGAGCGGGCGACCGGGTAGCGACGCTCGTGTCGCTGTCGCTGACGCCCCTGACGATCACCGACGGGCTGGCCCGCTGGGACGGGCGCAGCGAGCAGGTGCCGTGCGACGGGCACGCGATCCTGTTCGCCCGGTCGATCGCGGCGGTGCTGCCGGCGGACCTGCACCCCGAGTTGTCCCTCGCCGTGCTGGACGTGTGCGGGGCGCCGGCGTTGACGGCGCGGGTGGTGGCCGAGCAGGTGGCGCGGCGCTCGCGGGACGGTGATCCGCGTCCGGTGTCGGTGGCGGTGATCGGTGGGGCCGGCAAGAGCGGGTCGTTGTCGCTCGCGGCGGCGCGGCGGGCAGGCGCCGCCCGTACCGTCGGGGTGGTTCCGGTGGCCGCGGAGCGGGACGCGCTGGCGGCGGCCGGGCTGGCCGACGTGGTGGCGCTCGCGGACGCGCGGGATCCGGTGGGGCTGTCGACGGCGGTGACGACGGCGCTGGGTGTGCCGGCGGACGTGACTGTGGTGTGCGTGGACGTGCCGGGGTGTGAGCACGGCGCGGTGCTGGCCACGGCGGACGGCGGTACGGTGATCTTCTTCTCGATGGCGACGAGCTTCGCGGCAGCGGCGCTGGGCGCGGAGGGCCTGGCGGCGGACGTGACGATGCTGGTGGGCAACGGGTACGTGCCGGGGCACGCGGCGCTGGCGCTGGACCTGTTGCGGACCGAGCCGGGGGTGCGTGGTCTGTTCGAGGCCCGTCTGGCGGCAGACTGAGACCATGACGAACCCCTCGACGCTGTATCGCGGCGGAGTGCTGCACTGTCCGGCCGACCCGAGCGCGACCGCGCTGCTGGTGCGCGACGGGCGGATCGCCTGGCTGGGCACGGACGCGGACGCGCCGCGGGCGGACCGGGTGGTGGAGCTGGGCGGTGCGCTGGTGACGCCGGCGTTCGTCGATGCGCACGTGCACGCGACGGATACCGGGTTGGCGTTGTCGGGGCTGGATCTGTCGGCGGTGCGGTCGGCGGGTGAGCTGCTGGAGGCGGTGTCGGCGTTCGCGGCGGGCCTGCCGGGTGACGCGGTCGTGCTGGGGCACGGCTGGGACGAGTCGGCCTGGGCGGACCCCTCGTTGCCGGACGCGGCGGCGCTGGACCGGGCGGCCGGTGGGCGGCGGGTGTATCTGTCGCAGGCGTCGATCCATTCGGCGCTGGTGTCGGCGGCGTTGCTGGCGGCATGCCCGGAGGTGGTGTCGGCGGCCGGGTACGAGGCGTCGGGATGGTTGCGGCGTGACGCGCACCATGTGGTGCGGGCGGCGGCGTTCGCGTCGGTGACGCGGGCGCAGCGGGTGGCGGCGCAGCGGCGGGCCCTGGAACACGCGGCGTCGCTGGGTGTCGCGGCGGTGCACGAGTGCGGTGGTCCGGACATCTCCGACGAGGAGGACTTCACCGGGCTGCTGGCGATCTCGGGGGCCGGGGTGCCGGAGGTGTACGGGTACTGGGGTGAGCTGCTGGGGGCGGCGAAGGCGCGGGAGCTGGGCGCGGTGGGCGCGGGTGGGGACCTGTTCGCCGACGGGGCGCTGGGGTCGCGGACGGCGCACGTGTCGGCGGCGTACCTGGACGGTGAGGCGGGGGCGTGCGGGCACGGGTACGTGTCGGCGGAGCAGGTTCGTGATCATCTGCTGGACTGTGCGGCGCACGGGTTGCAGGGCGGGTTCCACGCGATCGGGGACGCGGCGATCGGGACGGTCCTTGCGGGGTTCGGCCTGGCGGCGCGGTCGCTGGGTGTGGACCGGTTGCGGGCGGCGCGGCACCGGGTGGAGCACGCGGAGATCATGAGCAAGGCGTTGATCGCCGGGTTCGTGGAGTACGGGATCGTGGCGTCGATGCAGCCGGCGTTCGACAGGTTGTGGGGCGGCGCGGGCCGGATGTACGAGTCGCGGCTGGGGTTGGCGCGGTCGCTGGAGTCGAATCCGATGGGCGCGATGCACGGGGTCGGGGTGGCGTTGGCGTTCGGGTCGGATTCGCCGGTGACGCCGCTGGATCCGTGGGGTTCGGTGCGGGCGGCGGCGGCGCATCACAATCCGGCGCAGCGGATGAGTGTGCGGGCGGCGTTCGCGGCGCACACGCGCGGCGGCTGGCGGGCGGTGCACCTGGACAACGAGGGTGTGCTGGCGTTGGGGGCCCCGGCGACGTTCGCGGTGTGGGACACCCCGGCGGGGGTGGAGCGAGGGCTGCCGGTGGTGCAGGCCGAGGATCCGGAGTTGCGGGGCGCGGACGATCCGACGCCGCTGCCGGTGTGCCGGGCCACTGTGTTGCGCGGTGACGTGATCTATCAGGAAGGGTCTTCGTGACAGGCAAGCTTGGGCTGGATCCGGCGTTGGTGGCGCGGGCGCGGGAGTTGGCGCGCCGGGCCGGGCAGCCGGTGGTGGATCTGGCGCGTAGCCACACGACGGTGTCGGTGGAGCGGGCGGTGCTGCGGCTGGCCGGGGTGACCGGCGCGGATCCGGACGGCATTCCGTGGGTGAACCGGCTCGTGGACGCGGTGGTCGCGGACGTGGGTCTGGGGCACGGGGTGGCGGCGCCGGTGTTCGACGCGCTGGCGCGGGAGGGCATCGCGGATGTGACGTTGCTGGCGCAGAAGGCGGCGGCGGGGTCGGTGCGGTTCGGGCAGCCGTCGGGGAAGGCGGCGACGGCGGCGCGGCGGGCGTCGCGCAAGGCGGTGGCGGCGGGGATCCGCAGCATCGACCGGCGGCGTGCGGAGCGGGACCGCCTGGTGAAGCGGTTCGGGGATCCGGCGCGGCGGCCGTGGATCTACCTGATCGTGGCGACGGGTGACATCTACGAGGACATTCCGCAGGCGCAGGCGGCGGCGAGGGCCGGCGCTGATGTGATCGCGGTGATCCGGTCGACGGGGCAGTCGCTGCTGGACTACGTGCCGGAGGGGGCGACCCGGGAGGGGTTCGCGGGCACGTACGCGACGCAGGAGAACTTCCGGCTGATGCGGGCGGCGCTGGACGAGTCGTCGAAGGAGCTGGGCCGGTACGTGCGGCTGACGAACTACGCGTCGGGTCTGTGCATGCCGGAGATGGCGACGCTGGCCGGCCTGGAGCGGCTGGACATGATGCTCAACGACTCGATGTACGGGATTCTGTTCCGCGACATCAACCCGATCCGGACGTTCGTGGACCAGCGGTTCTCGCGGCAGGTGCACGCGCGGGCGGGGATCATCATCAACACCGGTGAGGACAACTACCTGACCACCGCTGATGCGGTGGACGAGGCGCACACGGTGACGGTGTCGCAGTTGCTGAACGAGTTCTTCGCGCACGAGGCGGGGCTGGCGGACTGGCAGTTGGGGCTGGGGCACGCGTTCGAGATCAACCCGGATGTGCCGGAGTCGTTGCGGTTGGAGCTGGCGCACGCGTTGCTGGCGCGGGAGTTGTTCCCGGACGCGCCGTTGAAGTGGATGCCGCCGACGAAGCACATGACCGGTGACGTGTTCCGGGGCAATCTGCTCGACGGGTTCTTCAACCTGGTGGGCACGATGACCGGGCAGGGGATTCTGCTGGTGGGGATGATGACCGAGGCGGTGGTGACGCCGTGGTTGTCGGACCGGGACATCGCGTTGCAGAACGTGCGGTACGTGCTGGGCGCGGCGGGCGGGTTGCACGAGGACTTCGTGCCGGCGCCGGGCGGGTTCATCCAGGAGCGGGCGCACCGGGTGCTGGGTGAGGCGGTGGATCTGCTGGAGCGCATCGGGGACCAGTCGTTGCTGACGGCGATCGCCGAGGGCACGTTCGGGATCATGAAGCGGCCGGCGGACCGCGGGAAGGGCCTCGACGGGGTGGCGCGGCACGAGGCGGACTACTACAACCCGGCCACCGAGATCCTGGAGGTGGCGGCGTGAATGAGAAGACCGTCGTGCGGCCGTACGGGGACACCACCGGTGACGGCATGGTGCAGGTGTCGTTCACGTTGCCGGTGCCGCACGACAAGCGGGCCGAGGGCGCGGCGGTGCAGCTCGCCAACAAGATGGGCATGGACCCGGCGATGCTGGTGCACGCCAAACCGATCGGTGACGGGTTCACGTTCTTCGTGGTGTACGGGCGGGTGAACCACCTGGTGGACCTGGCGAAGGTGCAGGTGGTGGAGCGTGACTATCCGCTGCTGTCGGCCAAGGAGGTCAACGCGGTGGTGAAGCGGCGGCTGCGCCGCAAGCTGTCGGTGGTGGGCGCGTGCATCGGCACCGACGCGCACACCGTCGGCATCGACGCGATCCTCAACGTCAAGGGCATCGCCGGGGAGAAGGGCCTGGAGTACTACCGGGAGCTGAAGGTCACGAACCTCGGCGCGCAGGTGAGCGTGCCGGAGCTGGTCGAGGCGGCCCGGCGGGAACGCGCCGACGCGGTGCTGGTGTCGCAGGTGGTGACGCAGCGCGACGCGCATCTGCACAACACGCGGGAGATGTCGGCGGCGTTCCGGGAGGCGATGCCGGCCGGGCGGCGGCCGCTGCTGATCGTCGGCGGGCCGCGGTTCGACGAGACGATGACCGGCGAGCTGGGCGTGGACCGGATCTTCGGCCGTGGCACCACTCCGGGCGAGGTCGCCAGTTACCTCGTCCACGCTTTGATCACTTCCAGGAAGGCGAACGCCGCATGAGCGATCCGCGTGTCGGTCTGACAGTCACCCACCGCCGGTACGTGCCGTACTCCCACGCCCACTACGCGGGGAACCTGGTCGACGGGGCGTACGCGCTGGGGTTGTTCGGGGACGTGGCCACCGAGGTGTGCATCCGTACCGACGGCGACGAGGGGTTGTTCGCGTCGTACGCGGATGTGCAGTTCCGGGCGCCGATGAAGGCCGGTGACGTGCTGGAGGTGACGGCGACTGTGACCCGGGTGGGCACCCGCAGCCGCACGATCGACTTCGCCGCGACGGTGGTGTGCCGGGGCCGCCCGGACCAGGGTGAGTCGGCCGCCGAGGTGCTCGACGAGCCGATCGTGGCGGTCACCGCGACCGGCACGGTGGTCGTCCCACAACGGCCGTGAGCGTCGTCGTCTGCGCCGACGTCGGGTCGACGTACACGAAGGCGGCGGTGGTGGACCTCGACGGCGGCCGCCTGGTCGCGGCGGCGTCCGCGCCGACCACTGTGGGCACGGATGTGCTGCACGGCCTGGACGCCGCGGTCGGCGCGGCCCTCGCGTCGGCCGGGGTCGCTGAGGCGCCCTGGTACGTGTGTTCGTCGGCCGGGGGTGGGCTGCGCCTGGCGGTGGTGGGTTACGAGCCGCTCGTGACCGCTCAGGCGGGCCGGCGGGTCGGTCTGTCGGCGGGCGCGAACGTGGTGCACGTGGCGGCGGGACGCCTGTCCGGGGCGGACGTGTCGGCGTTGCGGGCGGCCCGCCCGGACGTGGTGCTGCTCGTGGGCGGCACCGACGGCGGCGACGCCGAGACGGTGACGCACAACGCGACGCGGCTGGCGAAGGCCCGCTTCCGGGTGCCGGTGGTCCTCGCCGGCAACGCCGACGTGCGCGACAACCTGCACGCGTTGCTGGCCGGTGCGGGAGTGCCGGTGACGGTGGCGGGCAACGTGCTGCCCCGCATCGGGGTGCTGGAGCCGTCCTCGGCGCGGGCGGCGATCCGCGAGGTGTTCCTGCGGCACGTCATCGGCGGCAAGAAACTGTCCCGGGGTACCCGGTTCGCGCGGCTGGTCCGCGCCGCCACCCCGGACGCGGTGCTCACCGGTGTGGAGGTGCTTGCCGGCACCCTCGGCGGTGACCTCGCAGTGGTGGACGTGGGTGGCGCCACCACCGACGTGTACTCGGTGCTCACGCCCGACGAGCGGGACAGCGGCCCGAGTCAGGAGGTCGCCGGGACGCTGTGGCGGGCCCGTACCGTCGAGGGGGATCTGGGCATGCGGTGGAGCGCGCCGGGTGTGGTGCGCGCCGCGGTCGAGGAGCGGCTGCTCGACCCGGCCGGCGAGGCGGAGCTGGCGGCCGCGGCGGCGGTGCGGGCCGCCGACCCGGGGTTCCTGCCCGCCGGTGACGCGGACCGGGCCGCGGACCGGCGCATCGCGGCCCTCGCCGCGACTGTGGCGTTGCGGCGGCACGCCCGTGGGGCGGCGACGGGGGAGCGGGCCGGGCGGGACCTGCGGGAGGTGAAGCTGCTCGTCGGTTCCGGAGGGGTGCTGCGGCACGCCGACCCGGGCGACGCGGCGGCGGTGCTCGACGCGGTGCTCACCGACCACGCGGGCGGGTGGGCGTTGCCGCGGGCGGCCCGCCCGGTCGTCGACGTGGACTACGTGCTGGCCGCCGCGGGGCTGCTCGCCGCCGACCATCCGGGTGCGGCGGCGGCGATGCTGCGGCACCACCTCGGCGCCTGAACCGCGCTCAGGAATCGAGACGCGCCGACGCGACACGCCGTGTCGCAACACACGACAGGCCCGGGTGGGTTGACAGCGGCGGGGGTCCACGCCGTACCGTCTTTGAGTCCTACCACGGGAAGCGGCTGTTGTTCGCTTCGTCCCTTCGTCCGCTGGCCGAGCGACCGGAAGGTTGCGGCGGCCAGGTCCAGCGGGCGGGGGTCGGCGGGGCGGCGCGAACCGGCCGCGGTTACCGGTGTACGGGCAAGGTGAGAGGCACGGCCAGTAGACAACGGCCAGGCGGGGGCAGCCAGTCCGCGTCGGGTCGGTCCGAAGGTCGGCGCCGATCGTCTTCGCCCCACCGGCCGGGAAGGGCCTGGGAGCATCGGGGCGCGGCTTCGGCCGCGCCCCGATTTCATCCCCCCGATACCCCCGTCGGCGGCCCGGCCCTCGTCAGCGGCCCAGCCGCCGGTAGCGGCGCACCGCCGCCGGGGCGGCCACCGCGATCAGCGCCAGCGGCCAGGCGATCGCCAGTTCCAGCGCGTGCCGGGCCGGCCACGAGTCGCCGCCCAGGCCCGGGTTGCCGAACAGGTCCCGGGCCGCCGCCACCGTCGCCGACAGCGGATTCCACGCGGCGATCGCACCCAGCCAGTCCGGCATCAGCTCCGGCGCCACGAACACGTTCGACAGGGCGGTCAGCGGGAACGCCAGCGGGAACACCACCACCGCCACCGTGTCCGGGTTCGGCACCAGCAGCCCGAACAGGATGCCCACCCAGGTCATCGCGACACGCAGCAGCAGGATCAGCGCCACCGCGGCCAGCGCCGGGCCGACGCCGTCGCGCCACTGCCAGCCCACCAGCAGCCCGCACACCACCAGCGTGGTCATCTCCAGGCAGGCCCGTACCAGGTCGGCGCCGGCGCGGCCGGACAGCAGCGCCGAGCGGGCCATCGGCAGTGACCGGAATCGGTCCACCACGCCCCGGCCGGCGTCCGCCGCGATCGCCGACGCGGTCGCGCCGAGGCCGTAGAGCATCGTCATCACGAACACCCCGGGCAGCAGGAACTCCCGGTAGTTGCCGCCGCCCGGCACGGCCATGCCGCTGCCGAACACGTAGCCGAACACCAGCACGAACATGATCGGCAGGCTGAAGTAGATGATGATCTCCTCCGGGGCGCGGACGACGTGGCGCATGTTCCGCCCGGCCATCAGCCACCCGTCGGCGAGCGCCCTCACGACGCCACCCCCACCCGCTGCGCGTCGGCGCCGGTGAGGCGCAGGAACGCCTCGTCCAGCGTCGGCCGGCGCACCAGCACGTCCTCCACCGCCACCCCGGCGTCCTCCAGGGCCCGCAGCACGGTCATGAGCACGGCGATCCGGTCGGTCACCGGCGCGTCGACGCGGCGCAGCTCGGCGTCCACCGTCACCGCCGTGCCGGTGGCGCGTTCCACCACGGCGGCCGCGGCCGGCAGGTCCGCCGCGTCGCGGACCACCAGCTCCAGCCGGTCCGCGCCGATACGGGCCTTCAGCCGCTCCGGCGTGCCCTCGGCGACCACCCGGCCGGCGTCGATGACGCACACCCGGTCGGCGAGGTGGTCGGCCTCCTGCAGGTACTGGGTGGTCAACAGCACCGTGGTGCCGTCGGCGACCAGTTCCCGCACCGCCGTCCACAGACCGTTGCGGCTGCGCGGGTCCAGGCCGGTGGTCGGCTCGTCGAGGAACAGCACCCGCGGCGGCACCACCAGCCTGGCCGCCAGGTCCAGGCGGCGGCGCATCCCACCGGAGTAGCCGCCCGCCGACCGGTCGGCCGCCTCGGTCAGGCCGAAGCGGTCCAGCAGTTCCTCGGCGCGGTCGCGGGCCCGGCGCGCGGACAGCCGGCGCAGCCGCCCGAACAGCACCAGGTTCTGCCGCCCGCTGAGCACCTCGTCGACAGCCGCGTACTGGCCGGTCAGGCTGATCGCCTCACGGACCCGGTCCGGGTCGGAGGCGACGTCGTACCCGGCCACCCGGGCCCGGCCGGCGTCGAAACGCAGCAGCGTGGTGAGGATCCGCACCGCAGTGGTCTTGCCGGCGCCGTTGGGGCCGAGCACCCCGTACACGGTGCCGGCCGGCACGGCCAGGTCGAAGCCGTCCAGGGCGGTGGTGCGGCCGTACCGTTTTCGTATCCCGTCGGCCAGCACGGCCGTCGTGTCGTCGCTCATGCCGGTCAGCGTCACCGGCGCCGCTGACCGGTCGCGTACCGCGCGCGCACCGGGCCGTGCCGCGCCGGTCAGCGCCCGTCGACAAGCGCCAGCGCCCGCTGCCGGGGCAGGTTCGCGCCCCGGGCGTACGCGGTGGCGAACGCCCGCTCACCCAGGTGTTCCCGCAGCGTGACGGCGGTGGGTGTGCCGGCCGGGGCGTCGGCCGCGCCGGTGCCTGCGAGCAGCGCCGCCGCCGCGCCCAGCAGCCGGGCCGCCGACTCGGGGTCGCCGTCGCGCAGCAGCGGCCCGGCCAGCCCGTCGGCCGCCGCGGCCACCACCGGCACGTCCCACACGCCGACGCCGGCGGTGAGGACCTGCCGGTAGTGGGCGCGGGCCGTAGCCGGGTCGCCGGTGGCCTCGGCGAGCTGCCCGAGCGTCACCAGCGCCGCGAGCCGCACCACATCGGCGCCGAACCAGCCCGACGGGCAGTGCGCGACCGCCTGTTCGCACAACGTCCGCGCGCGCTGCGGGTCGCCGTCGCGGCGGGCGATCTCGCCGAGCCCCAGGTACGCGGCGGCGACCAGCTCCGGCGCGCCGGCCGGCCCGGCGATGCGCCGTACCCGCCCGAAGTCCTCGGCCGCGCCGGTCAGGTCACCGGCGGCGAGCCGCCCGTCGGCGCGGGTCCGCAGCAGTTCCGCCAGGTCCAGGGTGGAGCCGAGCTGCTCGGCCAGCTCCAGGGCCTCCGCCATCGGCGCGGCCGCCGACGCGACGTCACCGGTGCGGTAGGCCGCCTCGGCGTGGGTGGACAGCGTCACGATCATGCCCCAGCGGTCGTCGAGGGCCCGGAAACCGGCCAGCGCGCCGTCCAGCTCCGCGCGGGCCTGGGTGTGCCGGTTGTGCAGCAGACTGACCATCGCGGTGCCCAGCAGGCCCAGCGCCCGGCTCCACGGGTCGGCGCCAAGCAGCCGGTCCCGGACGGCCTGCTCGTGCAGCGCCGCCGCGTCCTGCGGCGACGGGGGGCCGCTGGCCATGCCGGACAGGTAGAGCAGGAAAGGATGCCGGGGCGGCCGGGCCATGGTCCACAGGATCCGCGACGCGGCGTCGACCTCGCCGCGCTCGCCGCCACCGGCCAGCGTGGCGATCAGCAGGGCCAGCGCGTACTCCTCGGCCAGGCCGTCGGGCGGTCCGTCGAGCCGGTCGACCAGCCGCCGGGCCAACGCCGCGCCCTCCCCGCGCAGGCCCCGCAGCCACCAGTAGAACGCCAGCGCCGCGACCAGCCGCAACCCGGTCGCGGTGTCCGCGTGCCGCAGCGCCGCGTGCAGGTCGTCGCGTGCGGCGTCGAGGCGGCGCAGCCACCGCTCCTGGCCGCCGCCGCGCAGCGCCGCGTCGCCGGCCTGTGCCAGATCCAGGAAGTACGCGGCGTGCGCGTCGCGGATCCGCCCGGTCTCGCCGCGCTCCGCCAGCCGGGCGGCGGTGAACTCGCGGATCGTCTCCAGCATCCGGTACCGGCCACCGGTCGCTTCCACCAGCGACTTGTCCACCAGGCCGGCGAGCACGTCCAGGACGTCTCCGCCGTCCGGCGCGCACACCGCCTGCACGGCGGCCAGGTCGGCGACGCCGGCGAACACGCTCATCCGGGCGGCCAGGCGCCGTTCCGGCTCGTCGAGCAGGTCCCAGCTCCACCCGACCACAGCCTCCAGCGTGCGGTGGCGGGGCGCGGCGGTGCGGTCGCCGCGGCGCAGCAGCCGGAACCGGTCGTCCAGCCGGGCCGCGACCTGCGAAACCGGCAGGGCCCGCAGCCGCGCCGCCGCCAGTTCCAGGGCCAGCGGCAGCCCGTCGAGGGTGCGGCAGATCCGCAGCACCGCCGGGGTGGTGTCGGCGTCGAGGGCGAACCCGGGCGCCACGTCGGCGGCCCGGTCGGCGAACAGCCGCACCGCCGGGTATGCGGCTGCCGTCTCCGGTGTGCCCGGTGCGTCCGGGGTGGCCAGGCCGCCGACCGGGCACAGCGCCTCACCGGTGAGGCCCAGCGGCTCCCGGCTGGTGGCCAGCACCCGCAGTCCGGGGGCGGCGGCGAGCAGCCGGGCGGTCAGCCGGGCCGCATCGTCGATGACGTGCTCGCAGTTGTCGAGCACCAGCAGCAGGCGCCGGCCGGCCAGCGCCGCCACCAGCCGGTCGGTGAGGTCGCGGGGCCCGTCGGGGGCGCGCAGCCCGGCGTCGCGCAGGTCCAGCGCGGTCAGCACCGCCGGCGCGACCGGCGAGCCGGGCGTCACCGCGGCCAGCTCCACCAGGCACACCGCCCCGTCGTGCCGGGCCGCCGCGGTGGTGGCCAGCCGGGTCTTGCCGGCGCCGCCCGGCCCGTGCAGCGTCACCAGCCGCGCCGAGGCGAGCAGCTCCTCGACGCGCCGCAGCTCCCGTTCCCGGCCGACGAAGCTGGTCAGCGGGGAGGGCAGGCGCGCCGGTGGCGCGGGGTCGTCGCGCAGCAGCGTGGCGTGCAACGCGACCAGCTCCGCCGACGGGTCGGCGCCCAGCTCCTCGGCCAGCACCCGGCGCGCGTCGGCGTACGCGGCGAGAGCCTCGGCGCGGCTGCCCGCGCCGTGCAGGGCGCGCATCAGCAGACCGTGCAACTGCTCCCGCAGCGGATGCGCCGCCACCAGGGCCCGCAGCTCGGCGATCAGCGGCGCGCCGGGTGGCGCGAGCGCCAGATCCGCCGCCACGCGGTCCTCGATCGCCGCCAGGCGCAGCTGGCGCAGCCGGGCCGCCTCGGCGTCGGCGAACGGCGCCCCGGTGACGTCCGCGAGGGGTTCGCCGCGCCACAGGTCGAGCGCTTCGCGCAGCAGCGCCGCCGCGCCGCGCGGATCGCCGTCGGCGAGCGCCGCCCGTCCCGCTGCGGCCAGCCGGGTGAACCGGTGCACATCCACCCGCTGCGGGTCGACGGCCAGCCGGTAACCGGCCGGGCCGAACTCGATGTGCGCGCCGGGCAGCAGCCGCCGCAGCCGTGACACCTGCGACTGCAGGGCGTTCGCGGCCTGCTCGGGGGGCCGGTCGCCGTAGACGCCGTCGATGAGCCGCCGCGGCGGCACCGTGCGGTCGGCGTCGAGCAGCAGCAGCACCAGCAGGGCGCGCAGCCGCTCACCGGCGACAGGAAGCGCGCTGCCGTCGGCCGCGTACGCCTGCGTCGCGCCGAGCACACCGAACCGCATGGGCCCGATTGTCGCCTGCCGGGGCGCGCGGCGGCACGTCGCACCCCGCCGGTGGCGCGCCCCACACCGGTTCGGCCGGGCGCCGCCGCGGGCGGGTAGCCTTCGGCCCGTGATCGTGGTGAGGTGCCGGTGACGACGCTGGACCGGGAACAGCCGCGTGCCACCGACGGGGCACGCGGGGACGGCGGCGCTCGGCCGCTGCCGCTGACGCTGGCCGTGCCGGCCGCCGTGCTGGCCGGGGTGGCGCTGCTGCTGGCGTTCCCGCCGTACGGGATGTGGCCGCTGGCGCCGGTCGGGGTGGCGCTGTTGGCCGCCGCCGCGCACCGGCGGCGGTTGCGCGCCGGCGCCGGGCTGGGCTTTCTGACCGGGGTGGCGCTGTTCGCGCCGCTGCTGGAATGGACGAACCTGCACACCGGCTACCTGCCGTGGGCGCTGCTGTCGCTGCTGCAGGCCGCGTACCTGGCGCTGCTGGGCGCCGCCACCGCCTGGGTGTCGCCGCTGGCCGACCGGCACCGGACGGTGTGGCCGCTGCTCACCGGCGTGCTGTGGGTGGCGCAGGAGGCGCTGCGCGACCGGACCCCGTTCGGCGGGTTCCCGTGGGGGCGGCTGGCGTTCAGCCAGGACACGTCGCCGCTGCTGCGGCTGGCCGCGCTCGGCGGCGCGCCGCTGGTCACGTTCGCGGTCGCGGTCGCCGGCGGGATCCTGGTCGCCGTGGCCTGGCGGGACTGGCGTCGCGCGCCCGGGCAGTGGCGTCCGGTGGCCGGGCTCACCGCCGCGCTGGTCGCGCTGCTCGCTGCCGGACCGGCAGTGCCGGCCGAGGTACGCGGCGCGGGCGGCACCGTCACCGTCGCGATCGTGCAGGGCAACGTGCCGCGCCTCGGGCTGGACTTCAACGCGCAGCGGCAGGCGGTGCTGAACAACCACGTCGACGCCACGCTGGAGCTGGCCGAACGGGTCACCGAGGGCGGGCAGCCCCGCCCCGACCTGGTGGTGTGGCCGGAGAACTCCAGCGACATCGACCCGCTGCGCAACCCGGGCGCGGGGCAGCGCGTCGCCCAGGCCGCCGACGCGATCGGCGCGCCGATCCTGGTCGGCGCGGTGCTCGCCGGCCCGGAACCGGGGCAGGTGCGCAACGTGGGGCTGCTGTGGCGGCCCGGCACGGGCGTCGACCTGGACCAGACGTACGTCAAGCGGCATCCGGTGCCGTTCGCCGAGTACGTGCCGCTGCGTTCCGTCGCCCGCATGGTCAGCTCGCAGGTCGACCGGGTCAGCTCCGACTTCGTCCCCGGTGACCGGCCCGGCGTGGTGGACGCCGGCGCGGCGGTCCTCGGCGACGTGATCTGCTTCGAGGTCGCCTACGACGGGATCGTCCGGGACACCGTGACCGGCGGCGCGCAGCTGCTGGTGGTGCAGACAAACAACGCCACGTTCGACGTGGCCGAGGCCCGCCAGCAGCTGGCCATGGTGCGGTTGCGGGCGGTGGAGCACGGCCGGGCCGCGTTGATGGCCTCCACGGTCGGGGTGTCCGGGTTCGTTTCCCCCGACGGGCGGGTAGACGGTGCGACCGGGTTCAACACCGCCGCGGTGGTGGTGCGGCAGATGGAACTCGGCAACGGGCGTACCCCGGCGACGACGGCCGGGGTGTGGCCGGAGGTGGCGCTCACGGCGCTGGCGGTCGCGGCCCTGGCCGGCGCGGCTGTGCTGCGCCGCCGCCGGGAGGTCGCTCCCGGCTGAGCCGACGAGCGGGAGGCGGTGCGACGGTGGCGGTGACAGCCGACAGGCGGACGGCCGGCCATCCCGGTGTGGGGCGGGTCCTCGTGGTCGTCCCCACCTACAACGAGGCCGACAACGTCGAACGGATCGTCGCCCGGGTACGCGCGGCGGCGCCGGCTGTCGACGTGCTCGTCGCCGACGACAACAGCCCCGACGGCACCGGCGCGATCGCCGACACCCTCGCCGGGAACGACCCGCGGGTGCACGTGCTGCACCGGGCGGGCAAGGAAGGGCTGGGCGCGGCCTACCTGGCCGGTTTCGCCTGGGCCCGGGCACGCGGCTACGACGCTGTGGTGGAGATGGACGCCGACGGCTCGCACGCGCCGGAGGACCTGCCGGCGCTGCTGGACGCCGCCCGCGACGCCGACGTGGTGATCGGCTCCCGGTGGACCCGCGGCGCGCGGGTGCTGAACTGGCCGTGGCAGCGGCTGCTGCTCTCCCGCGTCGGCAACCTGTACGCGCGACTGGCGCTGGGCATGCCGGTCAGCGACGCCACCGGCGGCTACCGGGTGTACCGGGCCAGCGCGCTGGACGCCATCGACCTGGACTCGGTGCGCTCCCAGGGGTACGCGTTCCAGGTGGAGCTGTCCCGGCTGGCGCACCGCGCCGGGGTACGCATCGTGGAGGTGCCGATCACGTTCGCCGAGCGGGAACACGGCGACAGCAAGATGAGCCCGCTGATCGTGGCGGAGGCGCTGTGGCGGGTCACCCGGTGGGGGGTGCGGGACCGCCTGGCGACCGTGCAGGCCCGCCCGGACGCGCTCGCCCGCTGGCCTTGAGCCGGGGCGTGTCATGCTTGAGGGGCGTGATGACCCCGGGCGGATGAGGTGAGATGCGCCGAGGACTGAAGTACGTACCACCGGCCCTGCTGCTGCTGACGCTGCTGGAGCTGGCCGTTTTCGTGCTGGTCGGCCGGGCTGTCGGGTTCGGCGCGGCGGTGCTGCTGGTGTTCGGGGCGTCCCTGCTGGGCCTGGTGCTGCTGCGCCGCGAGGGCATGCGGGCGTGGCGGGGTTTCCGGGCCGCGGCGCAGGCCGGCCGGCCGCCGGGCCCCGAGGTGACCGACGGGCTGGTGGGTCTGCTGGGTGCGCTGCTGCTGGCGATGCCGGGCCTGTTCAGCGGCGTGGTGGGCCTGCTGTTGCTGCTGCCGCCGCTGCGCCGGCTGGCCGGGGGCGGGGTGCGCCGGGCCACCGAGCGGCGCGTGTCGTCGATGGTCGCCGGTGACCTGTTCGGGCCGCGCCGGGTACGGGTGTACCGGGGCGCGCCGCAGCCGACCCCGCAGCCCACACCGTCGCCGTCGCCGGGTCCTTCGCCGTCGCCCCAGCCGGTCACCGACCCGGGCAAGGCCATCGAGGGCGAGATCGTCGACCGCTGACGCGCTTCCCGCCGTGCCATCAGCTTGATCGACTCCATTTCGCCGAGGTGGCGGCATCAAGGCACGCGAGATACCGCCACCTCCCCGAAGTGGCGGCCCGACACTTGCACTGGCACGGCGGATCAGGGCACAGGGCGAGCCTGCCCTCACCCGCCCCACCTCATGATCGACGCCAGCTCGGCGAAGTGGTGGCATCACCGCCGCCCGGATGCAGCCACCTCCCCGAACTGGCGGCCGGTTGCCGACCAGGCGCACGAGTCGACACCACGCGCGGCGGATCGCCGCCCGTGGCACCCCGACCACCCATGATCCACGCCAGTTCGGGGAAGTGGCGGCATCAAGGCACATGCCATACCGCGACCTCCCCGACGTGGTGGCCCGTTCACCAGCCCTCGGGCGCGCGAGCCAGCACCGCGGGCGGCGGCCCTGCGCCAGCCCGGCCGGCCCTGCCCGGCCTCGTGATCAAACACCGGATCGGGGGAGTGGTGGCATCACCGTGGTCCGGATACCGCCATATCCCCGAAGTGGCGACTGTGCTCACCCGGGCAGGAAAACGCCCCCGGGGGATCCCGGGGGCGTTTTCGGTCATTACGGGAGATGCTCAGGCGCGGCCGCGACGGGTCCGGACCTCCTGGAGCCGCTCGGCGAGGATGTCCTCCAGCTCGGCGATCGAGCGCCGCTCCAGCAGCATGTCCCAGTGCGTACGCGGCGGCTTGGCCTTCTTCTGCTCCGGCTCGGTGCCGTCGACCAGGCGGGCGACGCTGCCGTCGAACTTGCACTCCCAGGTCGTCGGGACCTCGGCGTCGACGGCGAACGGCACCTCGAACTGGTGGCCCTTGGCGCAGAGGTACTCGCGGGTCTGGCGCGGCGCGAGCTCCGTGTTGCGGTCGGATTCGTAGCTGACCGCGCCCAGCCGGCTACCGCGCAGCATGCGCTCGCCCATGATCGACTTCCCCTCGTCCGTGGTGCTGGTCTTCAGGTGTAACGGCCGGTCACCGTTCGCCCATTCCCCACCCACGTCGGCAGGGCCGTATGCGGGTCGGAAGAACCAAGGGTAACCGGCCATGACAGCTGCCCGGCGGGGTCGTCCCCGGCCGGGCCGAATCGGTGGAGTGTTTCGCCTGTCAATGGGGATGTTACCCACCTGTTTGCGTGCCGGAGGTGACGATGAGCAGTGACGCGCCGGTCGGGGCCCGGCCACCCGCGGGCAAGACCTTCTTCGGGCATCCCCGTGCGCTGTCCACGCTCTTCCTCACCGAAATGTGGGAGCGGTTCAGCTTCTACGGCATGCGGGCGATCCTGGTGCTGTACCTGACCGCCGCGGTCGCCGACGGCGGCCTCGACATCGGCGAGTCCAGCGCCAACGCCGTGTACGGCACCTACAACGCCATGGTCTATCTGATGGCGCTGCCCGGCGGCTGGGTGGCCGACCGGCTGATCGGCGCGCGGCGCAGCGTGCTGTGGGGCGGCGTGGTGATCGCCGCCGGCCACTATGTGATGGCGATCCCCACCGGGTGGAGCGTGTTCGCCGGCATGGCGCTGATCGTGCTCGGCACGGGCCTGCTCAAACCGAACATCTCCACCATGGTCGGTGACCTGTACGAGCGGGACTCGCCGCGCCGCGACGCCGGGTTCTCCATCTTCTACATGGGCATCAACCTGGGCGCGTTCATCGCGCCGCTGATCACGGGCTTCCTCGGCGAGAAGATCAACTGGCATCTGGGGTTCGGCGCCGCAGCGGTCGGCATGACTTTCGGCGTGCTCCAGTACGTGCTGGGCCGCCGCAACCTCGGCGACGCGGGCGCCCGCCCGGCGGACCCGTTGCTCGGCGCGGACCGGCGGCGCGCGCTGACCCGTATCGGCGTGGCCACAGGGATTCTGCTCGCGGCGCTGCTGGTACTGCTGCTGGCGGGCTGGTTCACCGTCGACACGGTGGTCAACCTGCTGACCGTGGTGACGGTGCTGGTGACCGTCGGCTACTTCGCGCGGATCCTCACCGACCGGGAGATCAGCAGCACCGAACGCAGCCGGATGAAGGCGTACGTGTGGCTGTTCGTGTTCGCCGCCTCGTTCTGGCTGATCTACGACCAGGCCGGGTCGGTGCTGAACATCTTCGCCGCCGACCAGACCGACCGCTCGGTGGGCGGGTTCACCTTCCCGGCGTCCTGGCTGCAGTCGGTGAACCCGATCCTGATCATCATCGGCGCGCCGCTGGCCGCCGCGCTGTGGCTCAAGCTCGGGCACCGGGTGTCCACGCCCACCAAGTTCGCGGTCGGCCTGGTGCTCAACGGTCTGTCGTTCGTGCTGATGGCCGCCGCCGCGCGGGCCGCCGTCGGCGGCGACCTGGTCTCACCGCTGTGGCTGGTCGCGGTGTACGCGATCCAGGTCGCCGGTGAGCTGTCGCTGAGCCCGGTCGGCCTGTCGGCCACCACGAAACTGGCCCCGGTCAAGTACGCCAGTCAGATGCTGGGCCTGTGGTTCCTGGCCACCGCCGTCGGCGACGCCATCGGCGGCCAGGTGGCCCGGCTGGCCGGCACCTGGTCGCAGCCGGTGTACTTCCTGACCTTCGGGCTGGCCTCGGTGGTGCTGGGCCTGGCCGCGGTGATGTTCACCCGCCAGATCCGGCACCTGATGGCCGGCATTCACTGACCTGCTTCACACCACCGGGGTGGGCGGCAGCGGCAGCGGCAGGCCGGGCAGCCCGTCGATGCTGGTGGCGACGTGGTCCTTGCCGGCGAAGTACGCGCTCAGCGACGTGTCGTCCTCCCGGGCGAACCGCCGTTCGTGCAGGTCCCGGTCGGCGTCGTAGGTCATGAACGGCACCGCGTAGCCGCAGGTGTCACGGATCAGCTCGGCGTGCGCCACGATGATCGCGCGCAGCCCGTGCGGGCCGGGGTCGATGTCGGGGAAGTGCCGCAGCAGGCCGGCCCAGCGGCTGTCGTCGCGGAACACCGGCTCGCCGCGCCCGTGCACCCGCACGATGTTCGGCGGGCCGGTGAACGCGCACCACATCAGCGTGATCCGGCCGTTCTCCCGCAGGTGGGCGATGGTCTCGGCGTTGCTGCCGGCGAAGTCCAGGTACGCCACTGTGTGCTCGTCGAGCACCGCGAAGCAGCCGCGCAGCCCTTTCGGGGACAGGTTGACGGTGCCGTCACCGGACAGCGGGGCGGTGGCGACGAAGAACATCGGCTGCGCCTCGATGAAGTCCCGCAGCCGGCCGTCGATGCGCTCGTATGTCTTTCCCATGCCCCGATCATCGCCGCCGGCACAGGTTCGGCGCTGCCCCGTTCCCAGCCCGTGGCGGTCAGCCGGTGCGAGTGCCGAGCCGCGCCAGCGCCGTCGCCAGGTCACTGACCTGGTCGGCGAGCTGCCCGGCGCGCCGCTGCGCGGCGTCCCGGTCCGCCTCGATGACGGCCGTGCGCGCGGCCAGCTCGGCCGCCCGGGCCTCGGCGGCGCTCGCGGCCCGCCGCGCGTCGGCCAGCTCCGCGGCGAGCGCGTCTCGCTCGGCGGTACGGGCCGCAGCCTGCTCCACCGCGGCGGCCACATCGGCCCGGGACCGCTCGACGGCAGCGGCAGCCTCGGCGCGGACCGCTTCGACCGCAGCGCTCGCCTCGGCACCGACGCGCTCCAGCGCCGCCTCGGCGTCGGCGCGGGCCGCGTCGGCCCGGTCCCGCTCGGCGCGAGCCTGCCGCGCGGCGGTGGCCTCGGCGTCAGCCCGCTCAGATGCGGTCCGGGCCGCGAGCTCCGCCTCGGTGGCCCGCCCCTGGGCGGCCTGCGCGTCGGCGCGCGCCCGGTCGGCTTCGGCGCGGGACTGCTCGGCCCGGTCCAGGGCTTCGGCTGCGGAACGGGTGGCCCGCTCGGCGTCGGCGCGGGCGGTGTCCCGTTCGGCGGTCAGCTCGGTGACGCGGCGGCGTTCGGCGTCGCGCTCGGCGCGTACCGTGCGCAGGTCGTGCCGGGCGGCGTCGCGGTCGCGTTCGGCCTGCACCCGCAGGGCCTGCGCCGCACCGGCCTCGGCGCGGGCGGCGTCGCGGGCGTCCTCGGCGGCGGTGGCCCGCTCGGCGGCAGCGGCGGCTGACGCCCCCGCCCGCTCGGCCCGGTCGGCGGCGGCGTCGCGTTCGGCGTACGCGGCGCGGGCCTGCTGCCGTTCGCGCGCCGCCGTCGCGGCGGCGTCCTCGGCCTCGCGGCGGGCCTCGTCGCGCTCGGCGTGCGCGGCCGCCACCTGCGCCGACGTCTCCGCGCGCAGCTCGGCGAGCTGGCGTTCCACACCGGCCGGGGACAGCTCGGCGTGCAGCGCCTCGGTGAGCGTCTCCACGATCTGGTCGAGCCGGTCCACCGCCTCCCAGGTGCGCGCCACCTGCCCGGGCAGACCGGGGGAGTTGCGGTGACGCATCCGCGAATTGCGCGCGGCCCGCTGGCAGGCGCCGTCGTTGTCCCGGCAGTAGCGGAACGGGCGGCCCGCGCCGACGCGTTGCGGCACGTCGCGTCCGCAGTGGGCGCAGGGGCGAATGTCGGTGGCGGGCTCGGCGTCCATCGGGGGCGAAGTCTATCCGGCGGCGTCGGCGCGGGCCGCGCCGTCGAGGGTGTAGCGGCGCTGCAGCAGCACCGCGACCACCATCACGGCGGCCGGCAGCAGCCCGAAGCCGTAACGCAGCGCGTCCAGCGCGGCCGGGGACTGGGTCACGCTCTGCCCGGCGGTCGAGGCCACGAACCCGCCGGCGGTCAGGCACAGCGCGTACGCGTACGGGCCGAGGGCCGCGCCGGTGGCCTCGGTGGCGGTCCACACCCCGGTGTACGTGCCGGCCCGCTCGGCGCCGCCTCCCGCGCGGATCACGTCGGGCAGCATCGAGAACGGCAGCAACTGCATGCCGGCGAACGCCACGCCGAGCACCGCCACGGCGGCCACCAGCACCGGCAGTCCGGCGGGGCGACCGACCGCCAGCACGAGCGACCCGGCGGCGAACGCGGCCTGCGCGGCGAGCAGGGCGCGTTGCTTGCCGATCCGCCGGGCCACCGTCAGCCAGAGCGGAGTCACCAGCAGCGCGGGCGCGACGAACGCGGCCACGAGCACTGTGGTGAGTCCGGGGCGGCCCAGCTCGTACTCGGCGTAGTAGGGCACCCCGGCGAGCACCAGGTGGGTGGTGGTGGACATGGCCAGGTACGCGCCGACCAGCCAGCGGAACTGCCGGTCCCGCAGGCTCGCCGCCAGCGCCCGCCACCCGCCCGGGCCGTGCGGGGTGACCGGGTCGGCGGCGGTGCGGCGCAACCGGCCGATCCCGGCGACGCCGACCAGCATCGCGGCGAGCATCCCGGCCGCCAGCACCACGCCCATCAGCAGATAACCGTCCCGGGTGGCGTCGTCGCCGCCGGCCAGCAGCGGCGCGAGCAGCCCGGAGACCAGGATGCCGAGCGTCAGCACCACCATCCGGAACGCCATCAGCCGGGTCCGCTCGTGATACCCGATCCGCAGGTCGGCGGGCGTCGCCAGGTAGGGCACCTGGTACGCGGCGAACAGCAGGTTGCCGGCGACGAAGAACACCGCCACCCAGCCGGCCGCGGCGGCGCCGGTGAGGCCGCCGGGCACGGCGAACAGCGCGGCGAACGCCAGCGGCAGCGCGCATCCGGCCAGCAGCAGCCGGCGGCGGTGACCCCGGCGGGCCTGCTCGACGTCGCAGAGGTGCCCGATCCACGGGTGCAGCAGCACGTCGGCGATCTTCGGCAGCAGCAGCGTGAGCCCGGCCAGCCACGGGGCGACCGCCAGCACGTCGGTCAGGAAGTAGAGCAGCAGCAGCCCGGGCACTGTCACCCAGACGCCCATGCCGAGCGAGCCGGTGGCGAACCCGGCCAGCGGGCCGCGCGGCAGGGTGAGCGCGTCGGAGCGCTGATCCAGCCCGGTCATCGCGGCCTCCTGTCCTCCGGGGCACGCCGCCCCCAATCCAACGGTTGCTGGATTGTAGGGGGAACAATGGCCGGATGACCATGCCTCGCCGGCGGCCGGGCCGGCCCCGCCGCGACGACCAGCGCCCGACCCGTGACCTGGTGCTCGCCGCCGCCACCGCGTTGTTCGCCGAGCGGGGCTTCGACGCGGTCAGCGTGCGCGACGTCGCCGCCGCGGCCGGGGTGGACGCGGCCACCGTCGTGCACCACACGGGCACCAAGGCGCAGCTCTACGACGCCTGCTTCGCCCGGGTGTTCAGCGCCGAGCGGGAGGTCATCGAGGCAGCCGGGGAACGCGCCCGGGCAGCCCTGTCCGCCGGGCCGCACGACGCGCTGCGCGCGCTGCACGACCTGCTGGACGTGTTCGTGGACTTCCTGGAGGACCGGCCGGAGACCACAGCGCTGTGGCTGCGCCGCTGGCTGGAGCCGCAGCGGCACGGCGAACTGGACCGCCGCTACGCCGCGCCGCTGTACGGGCTGGTCGAGGAGCTGCTCGTCGCGGCGGCCGAGGCGGGCGCGCTGACCGAGCCGACGCCGCACGTGACGGTGCGCTCCCTGGTCTGGACGGTCCACGGGCACGTGGTGGCCCTGGCGGCGGGCAGCGGCTCCGGCGCGCGGGAGCGGCGGGAGTTCCGGGCGTTCGTGCACCGCTTCCTCGACGCGCTGTACGCCGGCGCCCGGCCTTGACGCCGGCCCGCGCTCCGGGGATTATCCATCAGTCGTTGGATTAAGGAGGCGGGTATGGCCACACCGAGGGTCGCGGTCGTCGGCGCCGGAGCCGCCGGGCTGGCCACGCTCAAGGCGCTCGCCGACGCCGGTGTCCCGGCCGTCGCGTTCGAGGCGGCGGACACGCTCGGCGGTCTCTGGGTGTACGGGTCGCCCGGCTCGCCCGCGTACCGCACGCTGCACCTGAACACCAGCAAGGGGCGCACCGAGTTCGCCGACCACCCGATGCCCGCGGACTGGCCCGACTACCCCGACCACACCCGCGTCGCCGGCTACCTCGGCGACTACGCCGACCGGTTCGGGCTGCGCGAGGCGGTACGGCTGCGCCACACCGTCGAGCGGGTCACCCGCACCGGCGACGGCTGGCGGGTGCGGGCCACCGGCCCGGACGGCCCGGTCGAGGTCGACGTCGAGGCGGTGGTGGTCGCCAACGGGCACAACCGGTCCCCGAAGCGACCCGAGCCGTACCCGGGCGAGTGCACTGCCGAGCAGATGCACAGCCACGACTACCGCGGCCCGGAGCAGCTCGCCGGGCGGCGGGTCCTCGTGGTCGGCGGCGGCAACTCCGCCATGGACATCGCCGTCGACGCCTCGTACGCCGCCGCGACCACGCTGCTGTCGCTGCGACGCGGCGTCTGGGTGGTGCCCAAGTACCTGCTCGGCCGCCCGTCGGACACGCTCAACGGCGCGCTGGCCCGCCGGCTGCCCTGGCGGCTGCGGCAGCGGATCAGCCAGACCATGATCACCACCGCCGTCGGCCCACCCACCCGGTACGGGCTGCCCGCCCCGGCGCACGGCTTCCTCCAGGACCACCCGACGCTGTCCGACGCGCTGCTGTCCCGGCTCACCCACGGCGACGTCCAGGCCCGGCCCGGCATCGCCCGCTTCGACGGCGACCGGGTCGAGTTCAGCGACGGCCGCCACGACGAGATCGACCTGGTCGTCTGGTGCACCGGCTACCGGGTGGAGGTGCCGTTCCTCGACCCGGCGCTGCTCGGCGACGGCCCCGACCGGCTGCCGCTGTACCGGCACGTGTTCCACCTGGACGCCCCCGGGCTGGCGTTCGTCGGTCTCATGCAGTCCACCGGCGCCGCGTTCCCGCTGGTCGAGGCGCAGGCCCGGCTGGTCGCCGCGCGGCTGGCCGGCACCTGGGCGCCACCGGACCCGGCGGGGCAGGCCGCCGCCTGCCGCGCCGAGCTGCGTGCCGCCACCGCCCGGTGGGGGCAACGCCGGCCACACATGCGCGTCGACTTCGACGTCTACCTGGCCGAGCTGGGCCGCGAACTGGCCGCCGGCCGGCGGCGCGCGGGAGCGGCACGATGAACGCGCCGGTACGGATCCCGGCTGTCCGCCGTCGGCGCGCCGGAGCGGCACGATGAGCGCGGCAGGCCGGAACCCGGCCGCCGGCCCGCAGCGAATCGGAACCGGCGTGGTCCGCGGGCTCGCCGGGCGGCGGGTGCTCGTCACCGGCGCGCGCGGCACGTTCGGGCAGCACCTGGGCGCGGCGCTCACCGCCGCCGGCGCCCACGTGGTCGGGCTGGACCTGCACGCCGACCCCGACGCCACGCCGCCGGTGCTCGGCGTCGACCTGACCGACCCGGCCGCGACGCCACCGGCGGTGGCCGCCGCGATCGACCGGCTCGGCGGACTGGACCTGCTCATCAACAACGCCGGTGTGGGCGGGCCCGCGCCCGCCGAGCTGCCGCCGGACGAGGTGGTGCGCCGTCAGATCGAGGTGAACCTGCTCGCCGCGTGGCGCACCACCGCCGCCGCGATGCCCGCCCTGGAGGCCGCCCGCGGCCGGGTGATCTTCGTGGCCAGCCGGATGGCGGTGCTGCCGCTGCCGCTCGCCGCCGCGTACGGGGTCAGCAAGCGGGCGCTCGTCGCGTACGCCGACGCGCTGCGCCACGAGGTCGGCACCCACGTGGGCGTCAGCGTCGTCTATCCCAGCATGGTCGCCTCCCCGATCCACGACAGCACAGTGGCGGCCGGGCTGTCGCTGAGCGGGGTGTCCCGCCCGGAACCCGTCGAGGGGGTGGTCGCGGCGATCCTGCGCGCCGCCACCGCCCGGCGTGCACCACGGGACGTGGCCACCACCCGGCGCGGCCGGATCGAGATGGCGCTGGCCCGGCACGCCCCGGCGCTCGCAGACCGGATGGTGCGCCGTACCGTCGCCGGCAGGCTGGCCGCCGGTGACCTGGACGGGGCGGCGCTGGCCGCGGGCATGGTCCGGCGGCACCGGCAGGACCGCCGGTAGCCTGCTCGCCATGGCCGTCTCGCCCTACATCGCCCGGCTGCGCCGCCACGTCGGCCACGACCTGCTCATGCTGTACGGCGTGAGCGGTGTGGTCACCGACGACGCGGGACGGGTGCTGCTGGCCCGCCGGGGCGACAACGGCCGCTGGTCGGTTCCGGCCGGCACCGTAGATCCGGGCGAGCAGCCGGCCGACGCGCTGGTGCGCGAGGTCCACGAGGAGACCGGCGTGAAGGTGGCGATCGACCGGCTCGCCGGTGCCGCCACCCATCCGGTGGTCTATCCCAACGGCGACGCCTGCGAATACCTGAACATCTGGTTCCGCTGCCGGGCGATCGGCGGGGCGCCGGCGGCCGACGGCGACGAGTCGCTGGCGGTGGCCTGGTTCGCCCCGGACGCGCTGCCCGACCTGGACGACTGGGCCCGGCTGCGGATCGGCACCGCGCTGACCGACGACGCCCCGCCGTGGTTCACCGCGCCGGGGGAGAGCCACCCGGCGCTGCGCCAGCCCGACAACCTCTAGCCGAACACCATCTCGCACGGCCGGTCCGGGACCAGATCCACCGCACGCTGCCCGCCCGGCGCGTGCACTACTACGCGCTGCGCCACCGGCGACACCAGCCGTGCCCGTACCCGGCCTGGCGCCCAGGTCAGCTCCTCGACGGTGACCCGGCCCCGGCAGGTGACGCCGCGCAGCGTCCCGGCGGGCAGATCGGGTAGCGGCGCGGGCAGCAGCCGCAGCACCCCGGGGCGGGACTGCACGAGCGACTCGATCAGCACCGCCGGCAGCGTATGCGCGGCGTCGGCGTTGTACGTCCTCCGACCCGGGTTGTGCGCGCTCATCAGCGACCGGAAGAACATGTCCGCGCCGAGGATCTTCCGCAGGTTCGTCACGACCAGTCCGCCGTCGCGCAGCCGCGCCGCCGCCAGCGCCCGGTGCAGGCTGCCGTGCGCGGAACCGTCCTCGTCGCCGCGCAGCGTCAGCGCCCGGTGCGCGGCGGCGGCCAGCTCCGGGGTGTCGTCCCTGTTGATCTCGTCGAGTGGCCACACCGGATACAGGTGGCTGACGTGCCGGTGCTCCTCGTCGCCGGTGCTGCCGGGCCACGCCCACTCGGCGAGCGCGCCGCGCCCGTCCACCAGGTAGCCGGGCAGCAGTACCCCGGCCCACCGGTCCTCGCCGGTCACTTCGGCGGCCAGCCGCAGCGCGTGGCGGGCGGCGGCGACGTCCATGGTGGCGTTGATCGCCACAGGCGCGGTCCGGCCGGTGTCGTCGTACGGGCCGGTCTCCGGCGAGTACGACGGCACGAGCGCCGGCTGCCCGTCCACAGCGGTCAGCACGTCGGCGAAGAAGTCGGCCACCTCGGCCAGCCAGCCGGCCACTGGACCCAGCGGCTCGCCGGTGACCAGGTGGTGTTCGTGCAGCGGGTGCAGCAGCCAGTCCGCGCCGGCCAGCCACGCGGTGAACGGCCAGCCGGGGTGGACGTGGAACAGGTGCCCGTGCTCGCCGTCGGTGCGGCTGGGCGCCAGCAGCCCGCGTGCCCCGTACACGGCCCGCGCGTTGGCGCGCCAGTGGTCCACCTGCGCGGCGACCAGCCGGGCGTGCGCCGCCGTCACCTCCGGCAGCGCGCCCACGTTCGCGCCCGCCAGTTGCAGGTTCAGGTTCGCGTCGGTGGTGAAGTCACCGGCCCACGCCGCGTCCCACGAGCCCAGCCACAGTCCGGTCAGCCGGGGCGGCAGCACCCCGCTGGCGCTGAACAGCAGGTACCGGCCGGAGTGGAACAGCCGTTCCAGCAGCGCCGGGTCCAGCCGGTCCGGCGCGGCGGTCTGCCGGGCCAGCAGCTCACCCACCGGCAGCGCCTGGTCGGCGTCGGGCACGCCGAGGTCCAGGCCGACCCGGGTGTACGGCCCGCGATGGCGGGGCAGGTGCCGGGCCAGCAGCTCGTCGTAGTGCCCGGCCAGCGCGACGAGCCGCCGCTCCGAGGCCCGGGTACGCCAGGGTGGCGCGTCGGGCCGGTCCACGAGCGTGGTGAGCAGCGCCGGTCCGCGTACCCGCACCCGGTCGCCGTCGACGCTCACGTCGCCGCGCAGCAGCGTCAACCCCTCGAACCCGTACGCCCCGCCCGCCTCCGGATAGCGGGCGCGTACCCGTAGGAACACCAGCCCGTCGCGGCGGTACGCGGCGTGCTCGTAGACCACGTCGGCGGGCCGGCCGGGCAGCTCACCGGTCGCACCGACCACGCAGTCGCCCTGGTCGAGGTGGAGCACCGCCACGCCGTCGGCGCGGGAGACGAAGCAACGCCGCCGCCCGCCCGACCACCGCACCTCCACCTCCCCGGTGGTGAAGTCGGTGTCGCGCCGGTAGTCGCGTACCGGTCCGGGCGGCGCGTCGACGGTGAGCGCGTACCCGGGGTGGAACGACTGGGTCCACTCCAGCTCCCGGCCGCCGGTGAGCAGCCGGGCGGCCTCGGCCCGCCGCCCGGCGAGCACCAGCGCGCGGATGTCGGGCATCAGCGCGGCCAGCTCGGGCGCACGGGCGTGCCGGGTGCCGTTCGGCAGGACGAGCCGGTGGTGGTTGACCACGATCCGCTCCGCGTGCGGCTGCCCGTAAACCATGAGTCCCAGCTCGCCGTTGCCGGTGAGGAACGCGTCAGTCCAGTCGGCTGCCGGCGCGGTGTCGTGGATGCGGTGCGCCGTCACCGGCCGGCGCTGGTGTCCCGCACGACCAGGCGCGGTTCCAGCAGCGTCACCTCCGGCACCGGCTCGCCGCTCAGCCGCCGCATCAGCAGCGCCACCGCCTGGCGGCCCACGTCCTCGGCGGGCACCGGTACGCAGGTGAGCCCGGACTGCTCGGCCAGCTCGTCCGGGCAGACCGCGACCACCGACACGTCGCGCGGCACCCGACGGCCCAGCAGCGGCAGCGTGGCCAGCACCGGGCCGACCGCCGACTCGTTCTGCACTACCAGGCCGGTGACGTCCGGGTGGTCGGCGAACAGCGCCTCCAGGTCGCGGCGTACCGCGGCAGGTCCCTCCTCGCAGGAGCGGGTCACCGCGTCGACGCCGAGCCGCTCGGCGGCGGCGCGTACCCCGGCGCGGGTGCGGTGGGCGAACCCGGTGCCCCTGTCGTAGACGGCGGCGGGCGCGCCGAGCAGCGCGATCCGCCGGTGCCCGGCGGCGGCCAGGTGTTCCACGCACAGCTCACCGGCGCGCCGGAAGTCGAGGTCCACACAGGCCAGGCCGGTGCTGTCGGCCGGGTGCCCGATCAGGACGCCGGGCAGCGCCAGCTCCCGCAGCAGCGGCACCCGGGAGTCCTCCAGCTCCACGTCCATCAGCAGGACGCCGTCGACGAGCGCGCTGCCGGCGATGCGGTGCAGCCCGGCCGGGCCCTCGTCGGCGGTGACCAGCAGCACGTCGTGGTCGTAGCGGCGGGCGGTGGTGACCACTGCGGTGGCGAAGCGCATCACCACCGGCACCTGCATGCCGGTACGCAACGGCAGCACCAGCGCGATCACGTTGGCCCGGCGACTGGCCAGGGCGCGCGCCCCGGCGTGCGGGTGGTAGCCCAGCGCGCGGATGCTCGCCAGCACCCGTCCCCGGGTGGTCGCCGAGATGGTGCGTTTGCCGCTGAGCACGTACGACACGGTGCTGGCGGCCACCCCGGCGTGCCGGGCCACGTCGGCGATGGTGACCTGCTCGCCGGGGACGCGCCCGCTCACCGGGCGGCTCCACAGCTGCGGTCGGCCGGGGCGACGGTCGTGTCGTCGCCGGTCACGGCGAGCGCGCCGACGAGCCGGATGTCGCGCGCGGACCGGCCGACCAGCACCGAATGGGTGGCGTCCTCCACCACCATCGCCGCGCGGGTCTCGTCCCACCAGGCCAGGTCGGCGGTACGCAGGCGCAGCGTCACCCGGGCGGCGCAGCCCGGGTCGAGGGTGACGCGGGCGAAGTCGCGCAACTGCCGCAGCGGCTGCTTGACCCGGGAGCGCCGCTGCCGGGTGTAGAGCTGCACCACCTCGGTGCCCGGGCGGCGGCCCGTGTTGGTGACCTCGACGCTCACCTCCACCTCCTCGCCGGCACACGCCGTGGCGGTGCTCAACCGTAGGTCAGCGTAGTCGAACGCGGCGTAGCTGAGCCCGTGCCCGAACGGGTACAGCGGCTCACCCCGGTGGTAGAGGTACGTGGTGTCCGCGCCGATGACGTCGTAGTCGAGCAGGTCGGGCAGTTCGGCCGTGTCGGCGTACCAGGTCTGGGTGAGCCGCCCGCCCGGGTCGGCGGCGCCGAGCAGCACGTCGGCCAGCCCGTTGCCGTGCTCCTGTCCACCGTGGGCGCTCCACAGCACCGCCGGCAGATGGGCCTGCGCCCAGCCGACCGCGTACGGGTAGCTGCTGGTCAACGCCAGCACGGTACGCGGATTCGCGGCGTGCACCGCGCGCAGCAGCTCCTCCTGGCCGGTGGGCAGCGTCAGGTCGGCCCGGTCCTCGGTCTCCCGGCCGTTGACCATCGGGTGGTTGCCGAGCACCACCACCGCCACGTCCGCGGCGGCGGCCAGCGCGGCGGCATCGGCGGCCCCGTCGGCGCGCAACGTCACGGTGAACGCGGCCGGATCACCGGTGGCCACGCTCAGGGTGCCGTCCAGGGCGACGCCGACGTGCCGCCCGGTGGCCAGGTGGTGCAGCAGCGCGGTGCCGTCGGGCCGGTGGTCCAGGCGGAACGTCTCGCGTACCACCCAGCCACCCGGTCCGTCGCGGTCGGCCACCAGGGCCCCGGCGTCGTCGGCGCCGACGTACCGGCCGGTGTCCACGGCGCGCAGCGCCACCACGTCCTGTCCCCAGTCGACCACCTCGAACTCGGCCGCGGTGTCGCCGAGCGCCAGCGGGCCGTCGCCGTCGAGGCGTACCGCCCGGTCGCCGACGTGCAGCGTGATCCGGTCGGTGCCGGGGTGGGTGGTCACCTCGGGCAGCCGTCCGAGCAGCCCGGCGTACGCGCTGATCGTGTACGGCGGGGTGCCGCTGTACCAGTCGGTGAGCACGGTGTCGGCGAGCGGGCCGAGCACCGCGACGCGGGTGCCGGGGCGCAGCGGCAGCAGGCCCTCGTTGCGCAGAAGCACGACCGACTGGCGGGCGGCCTCGCGGGCGAGTTCCCGGTGGGCGAGGCTGTCGAGCGTGTGGGGCGGCACGTCGTCGTGGGGATCCGGGTCCAGGTCGCCCAGGCGCGACCGCACGGACAGGATCCGCCGCACCGCGCGGTCCACGTGGGAGGGCTCGATGAGCCCACGGGCCAGCGCCTCGGTGAGCCGTTCCACTGTGGGGGCGCTGTCCTCGTCGTCCTCGGTGAAGCTGTCGATCCCGGCGCGCAGCGCGGCGGCGAACCCGGCCACGTGGTCGGGCAGGTACTCCTGCACGCCGGCGATGTTGCCCACCGCCCCGGCGTCGCCGACCACCATGATGTCGTCGTCGTCGGCGTAGCCGCGCAGCTCGCCCTCGATGAGCGAGCTCAGGTGCGCCGGTACGCCGTCGACCAGGTTGTACGACGCCATCACCGCGACCGCCGCGCCGGCGGCGAGCGGGGCGCGGAACGCCGGCAGCTCGTACTCGTGCAGCACCCGGGGCGGCAGGTCGCTGGAGGTGGTGGCCCGGTCGGTCTCGTTGTTGTAGCCGAGGAAGTGCTTGAGCGTCGGCGCGGTGCGCAGCCGGATCGGGTGGTCGCCGCGCAGCCCGAGCGCGTACGCGGTGGCGAGCCGCCCGGTCAGCCACGGGTCCTCGGACCAGCCTTCCTCGTTGCGTCCCCAGCGGGGGTCGCGCAGCGGGTTGACCACCGGCGCCCACACGTTGAGGCCGACCCGGACCGGGTCCTCCCGGTGCTTGACCCGCACCTCGTCGCCGACGGCTGCCCCGACCGCCCGGATCAGGTCCGGGTTCCAGCTCGCGGCCAGGCCGACCGCCTGCGGGAAGACGGTGGCCGTGCCGAGCCACGCGACGCCGTGCAGCGCCTCGGTGCCGGTGCGGAACGCGCGCAGGCCGAGCCGGGGCACCGGCGCCTGCCACTGGTGCAGCAGGCCGAGCTTCTCCGGCAGCGTGAGCCGGGCCAGCAGGTCGTCGGGACGGTGGGGGACGGGGTCGGTCATGGTGGGCGCCTCCGGTCGGCGTACGTGCCGCCGCTCAGGCGTCGAAGCGCTTCGACGACTGTGCCGGTGACGGGGTGGCGCGTACGCGAAAAGGGGTGGTGGTCGGTGTCGGCAGGGTCGGCCCGGAGCGTTGGTGAAGCGCTTCGACAACCGCCGAAAAACACGCCGCTCTCAGGGTTGCCCGGTCCCGGAACGCGGCGATACCGAGGTTGACACTTCCGGCCGGTGCGGTCAAGGGGTCACCCGGCGGGCAGGCGTCCCGCCTCCACTGTGGCCAGCGCCGCGGTGGCCCCGCCCAGCGCACCGGCCGCGGACCCGAGCGTGCTGGCCTCCAGCCGCACGCCGGGCGGGACCGGTGCGCGGGCCGCGAGTTCGGCGTGGGCAGCCGGCAGCAGCCACGGCGCGAGCGCCGCCAGGTGGCCCCCGACCACCACCACGTCCGGGTCGAGCAGCCCGGCCAGCACCGACACCGCCTGGCCGAGCAGCCGGCCGATCTCGGTGAGCCCGGTCCGCGCCGGCTCGTCCCCGGCCCGGGCGAGCGCCTGGATCCGTTCGATCTCCGGCAGGTGGTCGGTGACCGGGCCGGCGTCCGGCAGCAGGCGGCCGATCACCGCGTCCACGCCGAGCAGCGCGGTGAGGCAGCCGCGCCGCCCGCAGGCGCAGGGCGGACCGTCAGCGGCCAGTGGCAGGTGCCCGACGTCGCCGGCGAAGCCCCGGCCGCCGCGCAGCAGCCGCCCGCCGCTGATCAGGCCAGCGCCGATCACCGGGCCGCCGGTGAGGTGTACCAGGTCGGCCGTTCCGGCGTACGGGCCGTGCCGCTGCTCGGCCAGGACGGCGAGGTTGGCCTCGGTGTCGACGGCGACCGGGAAGCCGGGGTCGCGCAGCGCGCGGCGCACCGACGCGGCCAGCGGCACGCCGCGCCAGCCCAGCGCGGGGGCCACCGGCACGTCGCCGTCGGGGTTCACCAGCCCCGGTACGGCCACTGTCAGGCCGAGCACCGTGCGGTCCGCGCCGATCCGGGTGACGGCGCGCCGGACCAGCGCGACGAGCGCCTTCACCGTCTCCTCGGGGCCGGCGGTGGCGGCGGGGAACGCGCGCCGCCAGGTGAGCACCGGGTCGCCGCCCAGTCCGGCGGCCACCGCGACCAGCTCGTCCGCGCCGACGCGCAGCCCGAGCCCGACGTAGCGGGCGCCGTCGAGGACGAGCATGGTGGCGGGGCGGCCCACCCGGTTCTCGGTCAGGCCGGTCTCGCGGAGCAGCCCGTGTTCGATCAGCTCGGCGACCAGGCTGGAGACGGTGGCCTTGTTCAGCCCGGTGTGGGCGGCGACGTCGGCCCGGGAGCAGGGGGCGTGCCGCCGGACGTGCCGGAGCACAACGGCCCGGTTCGTCACCCGCACGTCGCCGAGGTCGGCCGTCGGCCGGTCGATGCTGATCACGTACTGCCCGCCTCCTGCGCCCGGCCATGGGTTCGGCTAAAGCTTAAACTAAATAGGCGCGATCCCGGCCGGGTGGGCCCGTCCGGGGAACCACGGCACGAACGGCGTGACCGGGATCGACTCGCCGTCGAGCACCACCCGGCGCGGCGGGTCCGTACCGACCACGCTCACCCGCCGTACGTCCAGCGGCCCGTCCACGCGCACGCGCAGCGTGTCGCCGTCGCGCACGGCGGTGATCGTGGTGTCACCGTCGGGGTCACGCACCACGCTCACGCCGTCCGCGCCGCCCCAGGCCACCACCGTGACGTCCCGGAACGGGCCGGTTCCGACCGTCGGCGCGGGCGCCACAGTGGGGATCAGTGCGCCGTGTCGCACGTACAGCGGCAGCCGGTCCAGCGGCACGCTGACCCGCAGGTGTCCGCCGCCGGTGTGCCGCTGCCCGGTGTACGCGTCCAGCCAGTCCTCGCCGGTCGGCAGGTAGACCGCGCGCTCGCCGGACGGGTCGAGCACCGGCGCCACCAGCAGGTCCGAGCCGAGGCGGTACTGGAGGTCGGTGGTCCAGGCGGCCGGGTCGTCCGGGGTGTCCACGAGCAGCGCGCGCATCATCGGGCTGCCGGTGCGGGCGCTGTCCACCGCTGCCGACCAGAGGTACGGCAGCAGCCGGTAGCGCAGCCGCAGCGCGTCCACCGCGTGCCGTTGCGCCTCGGGCGGGAACTCCCACGGCAGGCGGCTGGTGGTGCCGTGCAGCCGTACCAGCGGCGAGAGCGCGCCGAACTGGGTCCAGCGCACGTACAGGTCCGGTTCCGGGGTGCCGTGGAAGCCGCCGGTGTCGTGGCTCCAGAACGGCACCCCGGACAGCCCGTGGGACAGGCCGCCGCGCAGCGTGCTGGCCATGCCGGGCCAGGTGGCGTTGACGTCGCCGCTCCACTGGGCGCTGTGCCGCTGACCGCCCAGGTACGACGAGCGCGCCCACACCGTGCGGTGCCCCGCCACCTCCTCGGTGACGTCGGCGACCACGTCGTTGAACATCAGCGCGTACACGTTGTGCAGTTCCACGCCGGTCATGCCGTTGTGCGCCACCGCGTCGGCCGGCACGCCCTCGGCGAAGTCGGTCTTGAACACCGCGACGCCCTGGGCGAGCAGCGGGCGCAGCAGGTCCTGGAACCAGCGCACCGCGGCCGGGTTGGTGAGGTCCACGACGGCGCAGACCGGGTAGCTGCCGTGCCAGGTGTCGGCGACGTACGTGCTCCCGTCCGGGCGGCGCAGGAAGTAGCCGGCGGCCTCGGCCTCGGCGTAGTGCGGGCTGCCGGTCATCAGGTACGGGTTCATCCACAGGCACACCCGGAAGCCCTGCTCGGTGAGGTCCTTGAGCATGCCGTCGGGGTCGGGGAAGGCGTCGGTGTCCCAGCGCAGGTCCGACCAGTGCCCGGCGACCTGCCAGTAGCAGTCCAGGTGCAGCACGTCGCAGGGGATGTCGTCCTCGCGGATGCGCCGGGCCCGTTCCAGCACGCGCTGCTGGCTGTCCGGGAAGAAGCCGGAGGAGATCCACGCGCCGAACGCCCACCGCGGCGGCAGGTACGGCCGGCCGGTCAGCGCGTCGAGCCGGTCGAGCACCTGCGCCGGGGTGGGTCCGGCGAGCACGTAGTAGTCGAGCAGGTCGTCCGGGACGAGGATCTGCACGCTGCTGTGGGTGCTGGCGCAGACGTCGAACTGCACCGGCAGCCCGCTGTCGACGAGCACGCCGTAGCCGCGGTCGGACAGGTAGAACGGCACGTTCTTGTGCGAGCGGTCGGACTCGCCGCCGAAGGCGTCGAAGTTCCACATCAGCGGGCGCTGGCCGCGCTTGTCCAGCGGGGTGAACTTCTCGCCGAAGCCGACGAACCGTTCGTCGCCGGGCGCGACGAAGCTCTCGTGCCAGGCGGCCGGCTCCCCGTCGACAGTGGAGCGGCCGAGCGGCAGGGTGCGGCGGCGGCCGCTGATGTCGCGGGTGCCGGCGTCGGAGGCCAGCAGCAGCCGTCCGTCGGGGGTGCGGAATCGCAGTCCCCACGGGTCCAGGCTCAGCTCGGCGACCACGCCGCCGGCCGCTACCCGGACCCGCCCGTCGGTGACGGTCACGGTGGCCGGGTGGCGTTGCGGGTGGACCAGTGTCAGTGCCCGCGCGGAACGGCTGCGGACCGAGGGGTCGTCGGCGAGGCGTACCCGGATGATCCCGTCCCCGGCGGCCTCGACGCGCGCGACCAGCGTGCGGCCGGACGCGCAGGTCGCAGTGAGCGTGACCCCGTGCGCGTCGGTCGCGGCCACCTCGGCCCGCAGCACGTCGTCGGCGCCCTCCTCGCCGGGGGCGCGGACCGGCAGGTCGGGCGGGTCGGCCACGAACGTCTCGTACGGGACCAGCGGCGGGCGGTACGGCATGGGCGTCTCCTCGCGGCGTCCACGGGCGGTCCCGCCAGTTTCTTTGGAATCCCAACTAACTGTCAATGATCGACGGCATTGACTTTCCGTCTCACCTGTTCCTACTTTGGCCGGGATGACAACTAAAACGCCGTGGGGCGATGGGCGGCTCTGCTACGGCGGGGACTGGAACCCGGAGCAGTGGCCGCCGCAGGTGTGGCGCGAGGACGTCGCCCTGATGCGCGCCGCCGGGGTCAACCTGGTCACCGTCGGCGTGTTCGCCTGGTCCCGGCTGGAACCCGAACCCGGCCGCCACACGCTCGACTGGCTCGACCGCGTGCTGGACCTGCTGCACGCCGCCGGCGTCCGGGCCGCGCTGGCCACCCCCACCGCGTCACCGCCGCCGTGGTTCTCACTGCGCCACCCGGACGCGCTGCCGGTCACCGCCGACGGCGTACGCCTGACCCACGGCAGCCGCGACACCTACTGCGCCGCCGCGCCCGCGTACCGCGACGCCGCCCGCAGCATCGCCGGTGTGCTGGCCGCCCGGTACGCGCACCACCCGGCGCTCGCGCTGTGGCACGTGCACAACGAGTACGGCACCACCTGCCACTGCCCGCACACCGAGGCGGCGTTCCGCCGCTGGCTCGCCACCCGCTACGGCGACCTCGACGCGCTCAACGACGCCTGGGTCACCAGCTTCTGGAGCCAGCACTACTCCGACTGGGCGCAGGCCGGCACGCCCCGCGCCACGCAATATCTCGCGAACCCCGGCCAGCTGCTCGACTTCCGCCGCTTCTGGTCCGACACGCTGCTGTCCACGTACACCGAGCAGCGGGACCTGCTGCGGGCGGCGAACCCGGCGGTGCCGGTGACCACCAACTACGTGCTCGGCGACTGGGTTCCCGTCGACCACGCCCGCTGGGCGCGCGAGGTGGACGTGGTCGCGATCGACCACTACCCGTCCGCGACCGGCATAGGTGCCGAGGAACAGACCGCGTTCGCCGCCGACCTGGCCCGCGGCTGGGCCCGCCACGGCGCCGGGCGGCCGGTGCCGTGGCTGCTGGCCGAGAGCGCGCCCAACCAGATCAACACCGCCGGACGGATGCACACCAAGGAACCCTGCCGGATGACCCGGCACAGCCTCGCCCACGTGGCCCGCGGCTCGGCCGGGGTGATGTTCTTCCAGTGGCGTGCCCCGGCCGGCGGCGCGGAACGCTTCCACTCCGCCGTGGTGTCCCACGCCGGCGCCGACACCCGCGTGTTCCGCGAGGCCACCGACCTGGGCGCCGCGCTGGGCCGGCTCGCCGGGACCGCGCCGGGCCGCGTCGAGGCAGGCGTGGCCATCGCGTACGACGCGGCGAGCGGCTGGGCGCTGCGGCACCCGGGTATGCCCCGCGCCGGACTCGACCACCCCGGCGAGGCGGCCGCCGCGCACCGGGCCCTGTGGCACGCGGGCGTCACCGCCGACGTGGTGCCGCCCGGCACCCCGCTCGACGGCGCGCGTCTGCTCGTGCTCCCGGCCCTGTACCTGGCCTCGCACACCACGATCGACTGGGTGCGCCGGCACGTCGACGCCGGAGGGCACCTGCTGGTCACCTGGCTCAGCGGTGTCGCCGACGAACACGCCCGCATACGCCTGGGCGGCTACCCGGGCGCGTACCGGGACCTGGTCGGCGTGCGGGTGGAGGAGTTCCACCCCCTCGCCGACGACGAAGGGGTGCCGCTGACCGGCGGCGGGACCGGCCGGATCTGGTCGGAGACGGTGCACCTGGCCGATGCCGAGACGGTCAGCGCGTACGCCGGGGGAGTGCTTGACGGCCGCCCGGCGATCACCCGGCGCCGGGTCGGCGACGCGTACGCCTGGTACGTCTCCACCCGCCCCGACGACGACACCTACCGGCGGCTGCTCACCGAGGCGGCCCGGCTCGCCGGTGTCACCCCGACCTGCCCCGGCGCGCCCGCGGGCGTGGAGGCGGTACGCCGTCACGACACCGACGGGAGCCTGCTCTACCTGCTCAACCACACCGACCGGCCGCAGCGGGTGCCGGCTGCGGGGTTCGAGCTGCTCACCGGCGCGACGGTCGACGGCGTGCTGACGGTGGCGCCGGGTGGCGTGGCTGTCGTGCGCGAGGAGATCCTGTGACGCCGCCCTGGGCGGCGTGGGTGCGCGTACCCCGGTCAGGGGGTGGCGACGGCGGCGCGGGAGCGGTCCGCCGCGATGCGCACCGCGAGCGCGGCAAGCACCGTGCCCATCACCCACCGCTGCAGGCGCGCCCAGCCGGGCCGCCGGGTGAGGAACGCCGACACCGAACCGGCGCTGAGCACGATCAGCGCGTTCACGGTGAGCGCCACGACGATCTGGGTCAGGCCGAGCAGCAGGCTCTGCACCGCGACGTGCCCGCGCGCCGGGTCGACGAACTGCGGTAGCAGCGACACGTACAGGATGGCGATCTTGGGGTTGAGCAGGTTGGTGACCAGACCCATGGTGAACAGGCGCCGGGGCCGGTCCGGCGGCAGCGGCGTCGGGGTGAACGCCGACGTGCCGCCCGGGCGCAGCGTCCGCCAGGCCAGCCACAGCAGGTACGCCGCGCCGGCCAGCTTCACCGCCGTGTACAGCGGCGGGACCAGCACGAACACGGTGGCGATGCCGGCCACCGCGGCGGTCAGGTAGACCAGGAAGCCGACCGCCACGCCGAGCAGCGACACCAGCCCGGCCCGCCGGCCCTGGGTCACCGACCGAGAGACCAGGTAGACCATGTTCGGCCCGGGCGTGAGCACCAGGCCGAGCGCCACCAGGGCGATTCCCATGACCGCGCCGACAGTTACCACGTCGCCTCCCCGTTGCCGACCGTGAACCGGACCCTACGCCCGTTCCCGCCCCGGGCGAGCCCCGGAACCGTGGCCCGGCCCGGTGACCCGTGACACTTCCGCGCCGGTTCCGGGGATCCCGGCGAGCGGGCACAACGGTGATACTTGGCCGCATGTCGCTCGTGCTGTCCGCGCCGGCCACCCCGACCGCGCCCGGCCTGCTGTTGCGCCCGTGGCGCGACGGTGACGCCGACGCGCTGATCGAGGCGTACCGGGACCCGGTGCTGCGCGCCTGGACCAGCTACCCGGTGACCACCCCGGCGCAGGCGCGGGCGTTCCTGCGCCGCAGCCGGCAGGGCTGGGCCGCCGCCGACCGGTTCAGCTTCGCCGTGCTGGAGGGGGAGCGGCTGGTGGCCTGCGTGGTGCTCAAGGGGGTACGCCCGGGACGTCCGGCCGCCGAGGTCGGCTACTGGACGGCCGCGCCGGCACGCGGCCGTGGCGTCGCGCCGCGGGCCGTGGAGGCGGTCACCGGGTGGGCGTTCGCCCGGTTCGCCGCCACCGGCCTGACCCATCTGGAGCTGCTGCACCAGGTCGACAACCCGGCGTCCTGCCGGGTGGCGGAGAAGAGCGGGTACGCCTTCGCCGAACTCCTGCCGGCCCGCCCGCCGTACCCGCGCGACGGCCACCGCCACGTCCGCCACCTGCCCTGACGCCGGCCTGCTCGGCCGCTACTCTCACCGGCCGAGCAGGCGCAGGAGCAGCCGTGGCTCGCCCGGCCACGCGTCGAGCAGCACCTGCCGGGGCATCTGCCGGGCGGCGTAGCGCAACGCGAGCGCCACCACCACGAGGTCGTCCAGCGGCCCGATCACCGCCAGGCCGATGAGCCAGTCGCGCACGCCGCCACCCCTTCCCGTACCCGGTGGCACGTTACGCGGCGGCCCGCGCGGGAACAGCCCGACCCGGCACGACGCTGACCCTTGTCGGACGGCGGCGGATACCGTGGGTACGGGAGGTGACGGCGGTGACGACAGCGTGGGAGGCCGCGGTCGAGGCGCAGATCCGCTCGGCCCAGGAGCGCGGCGAGTTCGACAACCTGCCGGGCGCCGGCAAGCCCATCCCGGGGCGCGACATGCCCTACGACGAGGGGTGGTGGATCCGCAGCTTCATGGAGCGCGAGCAGATCCCCTCCGATCTGCTGCTGCCCACGCCGCTGCAGTTGCGCCGCCGCATCGAACAGCTCCCGGCCGAGTTGCGTGACCTGCCGACCGAGGAGTCGGTGCGGTCGTACGTGGCGGCGCTCAACACCGAGGTGGTGGCCTGGCTGCGTACCCCGACCGGGCCGCGCGTGGTGGTCCGACCGGTGAACGTCGAGGAGGCGGTGAGCCGCTGGCGCGCCGATCGGGAACGCGCCGCGCCGGTCGTCACACCCGCGGAGTCACCCCAGCCGGGCGCGGCTCGCCCGCGCCGCCGTTGGCGCTGGTGGCGCCGCTGAGGCGTCTCAGGTGCGCGCCGCCTGCCACGTCCACGCGGTGCGCCGTGGCCGGTCGCCGAGCGGGGCGCGGCCGGTCAGCCAGAGCAGCACCGGCGCCGGCTCCCCGTCGGGCGCGTCAGGGAACAGCCGGCGCACCACCCGGGCGCACAGCTCGGCCGGCGGTGCCCAGTCCAGGTCGAGCCCTCGGGTGAGGTCGTGGGTGTGCAGCAGGATCTCGGCGACGCCCATCGCGGCGAATCCGCCCGGGTCGCAGGGGCCCCAGTGCCACGCCCGGTCACCCGGCTCGGCGGCGTCGACGGTGGCGGCGAGCATCCCGGCCGCGGCCACCGCGACAGTGAGCACCTCGCCGGGCGCGGCGTCGGCGCGTACCCGCAGGTCGAACGGGAGGTAGCGGTCGTCGGGGCGGCCGGCCACCTGACCGGCGTACGCGACCAGGTCGTGCGCGATGTGCGCGGCGGTGGTCCAGCACGACCAGTCCAGTTCTCCGGCGCGTACCGTCCAGTCCCGGCTGATAGCGGGCCGCAGCACGGCGCTCATCGCGGCGGCAGCGGCGCGGACGTCCGCGCCGGTCGTCGTCGCGCGGTTCACAGTCGCCGCACGCGCAGCACGCACGTCAGCATCGGAAGCGTGAACTCGCCGTCGGCCGTCTCCGGACGGCTCGCCAGGTACGCGCGGATGCGGTCGAGCGCCTCCATGCGTTCCCGCTCCGGCATCACCAGCATCCCCGCCCGGGTGGCGAGCGTCGCCACGAGCGAGTCGGCGGTGCGGCGCTGCCCGTGCGGGAACTCGGCCTGCTCGGGGGAGCCGAACCGGGCCTCGCCGGTCTTCGGCAGGTGCATGGTCGCCGTGGCGGCGCGCCAGCTCGCGGGCGTGTCCCGGGGGCCGATGGCGGCGCTTCCGCTGACCGCCGCGAGACCGGCGACCCAGTCGACCCGGTCGTCCACGACGTTCCACAGTCCGGCCAGGACACCGCCGGGGGAGAGGATGCGGGCGATCTCCGGCCCGGCCACTGCCATGTCGAACCAGTGCATGGCGTTGCCCGCGAGCACGGCATCGACGGAGGCGTCCGGCAGCGGGATCGCCTCGGCGCTGCCGGGCAGCGCGCGTACCTGCGGCAGGGCGCGGCGGAGTTCGGCGAGCATCGCCGGATCCGGCTCGACGGCCGTCACCTCGCCGCCCACCTCGGCCAGCGTGGCGGTGAGCTTGCCGGTGCCCGCGCCGAGGTCGAGCACCCGCGCGCCGGGGGCGGGTTCGAGCGCCCACCGCAGGGCGGCGCGCGCGTAGTCCGGGCGGTGCTCGGCGTACGCGGTCGCCGCCGCGCCGAACGACGAGGAGTGCCGACGTCGTGCGTCTTCGTCCATCCGGTCACCTTATCGACGGGCGCCTTCGGCTGCGGCCCTCGCGGCGCCGTTCGGACAGCCACCAGCGCGAGAACGGGCGCACTACCATCTGGGCATGGGCTCGGGCAGGGCGTCTGTCGAAGCCGTCTTCTTCGGCACCACGACCGTATGGCTGTCCGACGGGACGTCCGGCATCTTGATCGACGGCTTCCTGAGCAGGCCCTCGCTGCTCCGTGTCGCGTTCGGTCGCGTCGCACCCGACCTCGGGCGGATCACCGGCGCCCTCGCCCGGGCCGGGGTGACCAGTCTCGACGCGCTCTTCGTCGCCCACTCCCACTACGACCACGTCATGGACGCCCCCGAGGTCGTCAAGCATCTCGGGGGCAGGCTCTTCGGATCCGAGTCGACCCTCAACGTGGGACGCGGCGCGGGCCTCGCGGAGGAGTCGATGACGCGCATCGGGGACGGCGACGAGCACACCGTCGGCGCGTTCACCGTGCGCGTACTCGCGGGCGTCCACAGCCCCGGCAACAGATTCCCGGGCACGATCGACGAACCGCTCGTCCCGCCGGTCCGGGCGAGCAGCTACCGCGACGGCGGATGCTTCTCCTTCTTCATCACCCATCCTGGCGGCGCGCTGCTGATCCACCCGAGCGCCAACTTCGTACCCGGCAAGTTCGACGGACTCGACGTCGACGTCCTGTACCTCGCGATCGGCGCCCTGGGCGTGCAGTCCCAACGGTTTCAGGACGACTACTGGCGGCACGTGGTGGAAGCGACGCGGCCCGGCCTCATCGTGCCGATCCACTGGGACAACTTCTTCGTGTCGCTGGACCGCAGGCTCCGCCCGCTGCCGCCCGTCTTCGACAGGTTCGCCGTGACGAAGGCGTTCCTCGACCGCAGGAGTGCGGAGACCCGGATCCCCGTACGGTTCCCCGAGCCCTTCGAGGTGACCAGGCCGTTCGCGAGGTAGGGCGTCAGCGGAACCGGTCGACGGTGACGGGAACCATCCCCTGCTCGCGCATCCGGGTCGTCAGACCGTGCAGCAGCACACCGACGGCTTCATCGCGGTCGCCGAGAAGGTCGCAGGTCACGTCCAGTCCCCAGGCGGCACCCGCGGCGACGCGGCGCAGATCCCAGCGGAAGGCGTCGCCTCGGACCTGACGGCGCACCGCTCCCAGGATGCGCGTCCCGGGATCCGCCGGGTCGCCGGTGATCGGCATCTGCCACGCCTCGCCGAGTGCCGTGAGACCGTCCGGGCTCAGCTCGCCAGCGAACAGGATCCGGTAGACACGCGTCTCGCGGAACCCCGGCCGGGGCCCGGAGTCGCCCAGCCGCAGAGGGGGCGGCGGCTGAGGCGGAGGGGCGCCGAAGCACTCCCGCAGCGTGTCCTCGTCCGGCAGGTCCGCGCCGCAGAGGTCTCGACAGAGCGCCGCCGCCGAGGCGCGGTCGACGGGCATCACCCGCTGGCGCAACCCGGCGTCCGCGCGCAGGCGCCGGCTGGTGGCCGGCGCCTCGTGCCAGCGGCCCTCGGACCGGGTCCAGCCAGCGCTCATCAGGCCGGCGGAGGAGTAGTCCGCCGCGAGCAGGAACTCCTCGGCCAACAGTCCTTCCGGCGCGCCGGCGGCGTCGTGCAGCACGTAGTAGTGCAGTGCGGGAGGCGAGCCGGCCATCTGGCGCACGGGGGAAGTCGTCGTCACCCGTGGATTGTCGAGCAGGCCGGGAGCCGACGGCGTCCGGCTCGCCGGAGGCTACGTCGGCATGCCTATTACCGAATTACTGGCAACAGCAATCCTCTTATCTCTACGGTCAAAGAGGGCAAATCGGCGCTACACCATAATGACAGTTATGTGCGGGTAGGCTCCGTGGCCGCTGTCGGCATACGATCACGCCACCGCAGCCGACCCCAGGGAGCAGGCGATGGCGTTCGACGCGACGCTGACCCGGATCAACGACGGCGTGCAGATGCACCACCAGCACGGTCGGCGTGAGGACGCCCGCGACCTGTTCGCCCGGATCTGGGACGAGATCGGCGGGGAGCAGGGCGATCCCCTGCACGTCTGCGTTCTCGCGCACGCGATGGCCGACGTGCAGGACGACGTACGCCAGGAACTGCTCTGGGACCGGCGGGCGCTCGCGGCGGCCGACCTGCTCACCGACGAGCGGGTCGCGCAGGCCGGGGTGCCGATGTCGGTTGCCGGGCTGTATCCGTCGCTGCATCTCAACCTGGCGGAGTGCTACCGCAAGCTCGGCGAACTCGACCAGGCGCGGGACCACGTCCGGCAGGCCCGGGAGGGGATGGGCGCGCTCGGCGACGACGGCTACGGGAAGCTGATAAGAGACGGGCTGGACCGGTTGTCGCAGGAACTGGCCGCCGGATAACCCGCCCGCGACAAGCCGCAGGCGAGTGGCTAGCGGCCGGTGCTCGGTGACGGGGTGACGGCGGCCACGACCAGGTCGACGATGCCGTCGGCGTAGTCGTCGGTCAGCGGGCCGTTGCGCAGCAGCCAGCGGTGGTACAGCGGGCCGAACAGCAGCTCCACCACCAGGTCCAGGGGAGCGTCGGGGCGTACCTGGCCGGCGTCGCGGGCGGCCTCCAGGCGGGCGCGGACCGCGTTCAGCTGGGGACGGAGCAGCCGGTCGCGCGCCTGGGCGGCCAGGTCCTCGTCGGCGAGCGTCTCGATGGTGATGGCACGGGTGGTGGCGGACAGCCGGGGATCGGCGAACTCGGCAACGGTGGCCCGGAGAACCTGACGCAGATCAGCCCGCAGGTCACCGGTGTCGGGCAGGGCGATGACCTCCGGCATGTCGTCGGCGAGCGCGTCCAGGATGACCGCGCCCTTGCCACGCCACCAGCGGTAGATGGTCTGCTTGCCGACCCCGGCGCGGGCGGCGATCGCCTCGACGGTCAGGGCCGAATAGCCGGTCTCGGTCAGCAGCTCCAGGGCGGCGGCGAGGATCGCGCGGCGGGACTGCTCGTTGCGGCGGCTGGGCTGCGGAGTCACTCCGGCAGCCTACAGCGAGACGAGACGTATCGTCTTGACCGGTGCGGTCGTGCCGTGCTCTGCTTGGCAAGCGAGACGGTACGTCTCGTCTCAGCAGAGATCAGGAGATCACTTGCCGCACATCGCCATGGTCAGCATCCCGTTCCACGGCCACGTCAACCCGAGCCTGGAGATCATCCGTACCCTCGTGCGGCGCGGCCACCGGGTCACCTACGCCAACGACCCCGCCTTCGCCGAGGTCATCCGGTCCACCGGCGCGGAGCTGAAGCCGTACGCCTCGACGCTGCCCGCCGACGGCGGCGCCGGCATCGACGACCCGATCGCGCAGCTCACGCTCTTCCTCGACGACGCGATCGCCATGCTGCCGCAGCTGCGGGCCGCCTACGCCGACGACCGGCCGGACCTGTTCCTCTACGACATCGCCGGCGCGCCGGCCCGGCTGCTCGGCGAGCAGTGGGGGATTCCGGCCGTCCAGCTTTCCTCGACGTTCGTGGCCTGGGACGGCTACGAGCAGGAGATGGCGCCCGCCGTGGAGGCGATGCGGGCCGATCCGCGCGGCGCCGACTACTACCGGCGGTTCACGGCATGGCTGACCGCTGAGGGTTCGTCGGTCACCGACAGCATGGCGTTCCAGGGGCGGCCGGTCCGCAGCCTCGTCCTGCCGCCGGAGGCGCTCCAGCCGAACGCCGACCGGGTGGACCGGTCGGTCTACAGCTTCGTCGGCCCGGTGCTGGGCGACCGCGCCGAGCAGGGTTCCTGGGTACGACCGGAGCAGGCCGGGAGGGTGCTGCTCGTCTCGCTCGGCTCCGCCTTCACCCAGCGGCCCGAGTTCTACCGCCGCTGCGTCGCCGCGTTCGGCGATCTGCCCGGCTGGCACACCGTTCTGCAGATCGGCAAGCACGTCGACCCGGCCGAACTCGGTCCCGTCCCGGACAGCGTCGAGGTCCACCGGTGGGTGCCGCAGCTGGCCGTGCTGGAGCAGGCGGATGCCTTCGTCACCCACGCCGGCATGGGCGGCAGCAGCGAAGGTCTCTACTGCGGGACGCCGATGATCGCCGTACCGCAGGCTGCCGACCAGTTCGCGAACGCCGAGCAGCTGGCCGCCCTCGGCGTCGCCCGGGTCGTCGACTCGGCCGGTGTTACCGCCGCGGCGCTGCGTGCGGCGCTGCTGGCCCTCACGTCGGACCCCGGAGTGCTGGCCCGGAGCGCCGAGCTGAAGCGGCAGGCGCGCGCCGCCGGAGGCGCGGACCGGGCCGCCGATCTGATCGAGGCCGAACTCGCCGTCGCGCGCGGCGGCGCCGGGCGGCGATCGTGAGCCGTCCGGTGCCGCCGCGCGCTCACGCGGGCGTGGTCGCGGCGGGATGCCGCCGCGACCACGCCCCGGTCAGTCCTCCGCCAGTACGGTGAAGGTGAATGCGGTGCTCGTCGGACGGTTCAGCGGAATGTCGCACTTGACCCGGCGCAGCACCTCGGACCGGGTGAGGCCGAACCGGTGGGCGATGAGCCGGTCCGGGCGAACCGGCACCGGGTCGTCGAACGTGACGTTGACCTGCACCGGCCACCCGTCAAGCGGCACGACCGGCGCGTCCAGGTGCCACGCGCCGGTCCAGTCGAGGGTGAAGCGGCAGCGCCGGGCGAACGCCGGGTCCAGCAGTGTGGCCGCCACCAGGTCGGGATCGTTGAGTTGGTGGCCGTGCAGATCGGTGGGATCGAACGAACTGACCGTCGCCCGCTCGCGGACGGTGAGCTTGCTGGTCCGGCCGCAGGACACGCAGTGGACCAGCAGCCAGACGTCCAGCAGCTTGCCGTTGGCGTTGACCCGGAACCGGCCCCGGGCGGCGGTGGCCGACTCCGCCCGGCAGGTGACGCAGCGCAGCGACAGCAGTGGAAGGCGGGTCCGGCGGACGACCCAGGGCAGCACGATATGAGGTTGGGATGACATGGAGACCTGATCTCTGAAGACCTGACGCGAGGCCGATTACGCGCGGCCTCGGACGCTGTGGCCGGGCGCGCGAGGGCAGCCCGGGGAGCCGTCGCGCAGGGCGACGGCTACAGGCGTGGGGAACGTGTCAGGTTCTAGAGAGCAGGAGGGGTCACGCGGAATCGTCCTTCTTCGCTGCGACAGAGGTGCGAGGAACGTACGGGACGCCGGAAACCGCGCTCAACCCGTTTTCCGGCGTCGCCGCGGTGCGTCGCACGTCACTTCACTCACTAAAACTTTGCACTCTCTGCAAGATCGCTCGTAGGGTCGTGGGGTGACCACGAATCAGAGCCGCCCCGGCCTGCGTGACCGCAAGAAGCGGCAGACCCGCGCCGCCCTCAGCGCCGCCGCGCTGCGCCTGGTCGCCGAGCGCGGCCTGGACCAGGTGACCGTGGAGGAGATCAGCGAGGCCGCCGACGTGTCGGCCCGCACCTTCTTCAACTACTTCCCCAGCAAGGACGAGGCGCTGCTCGGCGACCAGCCGACCGACCGCGAGGTGCTGGCCGCCCGCGTCGTCGCCGCGCCGGCGGAGGTGTCCGCGTTCGACGCGCTGCGGCTGGCCTTCGGCGACGTCGTCGGGGCTATCGAAGCCGACCGGGAGGTGTGGCTGCTGCGGCTGCAGGTGATCGCGGCGAACCCGTCGCTGCTCCCGCGGCTGATCAGCGGCAACGCCGAGACGGAACAGGTGATCGTCGCGGCGGTGGCCGCCCGGCTCGGGCTCGACCCGTGCCACGGGCACCCGACGCTCGTCACCACTGTCGCCGGCGCGGTCTTCCGCACGGCCCTCATGCAGTGGGTCGAGCAACCCGACAGGACGACGCTGCGCGAGCTGACCGCCCAGGCGTTCGCCGCCGTCGCCGCCGGCCTGCCCGATCCGTCCTGACCCCTCCCGCCCGTACCGGCCGCCGCCGTCGCGCGGCCGCTCGCCCGTGCACACGACAAGGAGTTCGATGACCACCGCCACTGTTCCGCCCGCCGAGACGGGTACGCGGATGTCACGCCGGGAGGTGCTCCAGGCGTTGTCCGGCCTGATGGTCGGCATGTTCGTGGCGATCCTCGCCTCGACGGTGGTGGCGAACGCGCTGCCCCGGATCATCGCCGACCTCAACGGCAGCCAGACCGTCTACACGTGGATCGTCACCAGCGAGCTGCTGGCGATGACCGCGACGGTCCCGCTGTGGGGCAAGATGGCCGACCTCTACAGCAAGAAGCTGCTGATCCAGTTGTCCCTCGGCCTGTTCGTGGTCGGCTCGCTCGTCGCCGGCTTCACACCGAACGTCGAGGTGCTGCTGCTCAGCCGGGTCATCCAGGGCATCGGCGCGGGCGGCATGACCGCGCTCGCCACGATCGTCATGGCGGCCATGATCCCGCCGCGTGAGCTGGGCCGGTACGCCGGCATCTTCGGCGCCGTCTTCGGTGTCGGCACCATCGCCGGCCCGCTGATCGGCGGCGTCCTTGTCGACACGTCCTGGCTGGGCTGGCGCTGGTGCTTCCTGATCGGCGTGCCGTTCAGCCTGCTGTCCATCGCGCTGCTGCAGAAGACGCTGCACCTGCCGGTGGTGCGCCGCAAGGTCCGCATCGACTGGCTCGGCGCCCTGCTGATCACCTCGGGCGTGTCCACGCTGCTGATCTGGTCGTCGCTGGCCGGGAACAAGTTCGACTGGGCGTCCGGCTGGACCGCGCTGCTGGTCGGCGGCGGGCTGGCGCTGCTCGCGCTCGCCGTGTTCGTCGAGGCCCGGACCGAGGAGCCGATCATCCCGCTGGGCATCTTCCGCAACCGCACCGTCAGCCTCACCACGATCGCGAGCATTCTCGTGGGCGTGGCGATGTTCGGCGGCACCGTGTTCCTGTCGCAGTACTTCCAGACCTCGCTCGGCAAGTCGCCGACAGCGGCCGGCCTGATGAGCCTGCCGATGGTCCTCGGTCTGCTGGTCTCCTCGACGGTGGCGGGCCAGCTGATCACCAAGTACGGCCGCTGGAAGATGTTCCTGGTCGCCGGTGCCGCGGTGATGACCGTCGGCATGCTGCTGCTGAGCACCATCGACGCGAACACGAGCGTGCCGGTGCTGTCGGTGCACATGGCGGTGCTGGGTGTCGGCGTCGGCATGCTGCTGCAGAACCTGGTGCTGGCCGCGCAGAACGACGTGCCGGCCGCCGAGCTGGGCGCGGCGACGTCGGTGCTGACGTTCTTCCGCAGCATGGGCGGCGCGGTCGGGGTCAGCGCGCTCGGCGCGGTCCTGGCCAACCGGGTGACGTCGCTGACCACCGAGAAGCTCGGCCCGCTGGCCAGCGGCGGCGGTTCGGCCGAGGTGCCGGACCTCTCGGCCCTGCCGGAGCCGGTGTTGCGGATCGTGCAGGAGGTCTACGGCACCGCCACGTCGGAGATGTTCCTCATCGGCGCGCCCTTCGCGCTGCTCGCCCTGATCGTCGTGCTGTTCATCAAGGAGAAGCCGCTGAACACGCTCAGCGGCGACGAGCGCCGGGCCCGTGAGGAGGCGGCGGCCGCCGCCGGGATGCACTGACCCCGCCCGATCGAGCGTGGGGCCGCCCCCGGGATTCACCGGGGGCGGCCCCTTGTGCGATTCCGGTCAGCGTTCCGTGCGGTCGTTGATCTCGGTGCCGGACTCGCCGGGCATGGCGCCGATCGACTCCTCGGCGGCCCGGCCGCCGGTGCTCTCGTCGCCCTGCGTCAGCGAACTGCGGGGCAGCCCGGCCAGGTGTGCCGGGTCCTCGATCGGCTGGGGCGGCCACTGGTCCTGCGTACCGTTCGTCACCCCGGCGCGGCGCAGCGCCTCGACCAGTTGGTCCGGCGACAGGCGGTCGACCTCCTGTATCCCGGCCCCGCGCGCAATCGCCTGCAGTGTCTTCAGGTCTTCGCTCACGAATGTCTCGGCCATGCCCGAGCCTTCCCGGCGCCCAAGACAAGGAAACCCGGCCCGCGCCGACGGCCTGCCCCTGCCCGCGTCGATCATGGAGTTGTACCGGACAAACCGGACAGGGAGCGCCGTCAACTTCATGATCGACGCGGAATGGGAGGTTCGGTCAGCGGCGGGCGGGTTTGCGGTCGGGGCGCGGGCGGTCCCGTTCCGGATCTACGCCCACCTGGACCGCGAAGGCCGGGTCCACGGCGAGCAGCGGCCGGGGGCCGAACAGCGCCATCCCCGTCAGCAGCGTGTCGGCGTCCCGGCCCTGCCAGGTGGGACGGCGTTCCGGGTCGAGGTCGGCGTGCTCACGGCGCAACCGCCGCAGCAGGCGGCGGGCCGCGGACCCGGTCTCCGGCACCTCGGTCAGCCACCAGCCACCGAGCGCGGTGGCCAGGCAGCACAGCAGCAGCCCGGCGACCGAAGCGGGACCACCGGCGGAGCGCCCCTCGACAGCGCTGTCCACGAGCCGGGTCAGCCCGACCACGGCGACCGCGAACAGCGGCACCGTGCCCAGCGCGATCCGCCGCCGCTGCGCACGGGTGAGCAGCCAGCCGTCGCGGACCAGCCGCCCGACCGTACGACGCAGCGCCCGGCCCACGTCCGGGTCGGCGAGCACCGCCGCCCAGGTCTGCGGGCGGCGCAGCGCGCTGTGCAGGGCGCGCACCAGCGCGGGCGAGCCGGCCGGGGGCGGCCCCTGCGCGTGCAGGGTGGCGAGCTCACCGATCTCGACCCCACCGGCGCGGCGCAGCGCGGCCACCCCGACCTGGCAGGCCAGCAGCGCCCGGTCGGTCAGGTACGCCAACTCGACCCGGTCGGGCGTCGCGCCCCGGGTACGGCGGCCGGTCAGTTCCCGTACCGCGACCGCGAGCGCGACGGCCACGGCGACCGCGCCGAGGTAGTCGAGGAGGAAGATCGGCCCGCTGACTCCCCAGAGCATGGCGGCAAGTATGTCAGGAGCCGTGGCGTACCTCGGTGTCCCAGATCTGCGACCACTGACGGCGCAGCCCGCGGGCGACGAAGATCGGCTCGCCGTTCTCGTCGTTGTCGACGTCGACCCGCTGGTCGACCCGGCCCACCTCGGTGACCTCGGCGAACCAGGCACGCAGCCGGTCCGGGCGCGACCAGCCGACGACGATCACCACGTCCGCGTCGTCGGGCGGCCGGCCGAACGTGGCCATGCTGTTGTGCCCGGAGTACGCGCGCGGCAGTCCCCGCTGCGGCCCGTACCGGGCCAGCGCGCCGGCCTCGCCGTAGTTGCCGGTCAGCACCACCGCCCGGTCGCGCTCGGCCGCGGGCAGGGCGCGGTGCACGGCGGCCACCGAGTCGGCGAACTGCGGCCAGCCGATGGTCTCGCCCGCGTCGTAGTTGGCCGCCACCACGAACCCGGGCAGCCGGTCGGCGGGCAGCGTGGGCAGCAGCAGCACCGCGCTGCTCGCGGCCATCAGCACGGCGGCGGTGACCAGCAGCGCCTGCCGGACCCGGGGCGCGCCCCGGCGCGCCCACGCGACGGCCGGCACCACACCGGCGGCGGTGAGCACCAGCAGCAGCGGCGCGTCGTAGTAGCCCTTGCCGCCGGCCACCAGCACGATCGCGACCACCACCAGCCAGGCCCAGGCCAGCGACCGGTACGCCGCCCAGGACGGCCGACGCAGCAGCGCGACCAGCCCGGCCACCCACACCGGAACCGCGAACGGGCTGATGATCAGGAACTGGAGCACAAGCGCGTCGATCCGGCCGCTGTAGGAGCTGTCGCCGTCGGCGATCGACGCGGCGACGTCGAGCTGCGGAAAGCCGTGCGCGGCCTGCCACGCCACGTACGGCACGGCGAGCAGCACGGCGACGCCCGCTCCGGCGAGCACCCACCGGTCGCGCAGCAGCCGGCGCGGCCCGGCGATCAGCACCCCGGCGACCAGGCCCACGCCGAGCAGGGCGGGCAGCGGCTTGTTGAGCAGGCCGACGCCGAGCGCCAGCCCGGCGCCGATCGCCCACCGGGTGTCGCCGGTGCGCAGCATCCGCACCACGCACAGCGCCGCGGCCAGCCACACCAGCAGGTCGACGCTCGTGGTGCTGAGCAGGTGACCGCCGGCCAGCACGATGCCCGAGGCGGCGGCGAGCACCGCCGCGGCGCTCTGGGTGACGCGGTCGGCGCCGAACTGCCGGGCGATCGCGGCGACCAGCACCACCGCCGCGCCGCCGATGAACGCCGACGGGGTACGCAGCACCACCAGGTTGCCCGGCGCGATCGTGTCGGCCAGCCGCGCCAGCGCCGGCACGAGAGGCCCCTGGTCGACGTAGCCCCAGTCGAGGTGCCGGCCGCACAGCAGGAAGTACAGCTCGTCGCGGTGGTAGCCGTAGCGGCCGGCGAGCGACAGCAGCACGACGGTGAGGACCGCGCCCACCACCAGGGGTGCGCGGGCACGCGGACCGGCGGGTGGCGGGCCACCCGGCGCGGCGGCCTCGCTCCGATCGATGTCGGCGACTGATTCGGCCACCTGCCCATGATGGACCGGACCGGCGGGCCGCCGATGCCCCGCGCCCCTCGGCCGGGTGGACGGAAACCGGTGGCCGGACGGCCGGGGCGGCGGCTAGCGTGCCCGGCGATGAGGATTCGTGACTACACCGACGCCGACTGGGACCAGGTCTGGCCGATCTTCGCCGACGTCGTCACCGCCGCCGACACGTTCGTGTACGACCCCGCATGGCCGCCGGACGTGGCACGCGACATGTGGGTGGAGCGGCCGCCGGGGCGTACCTCGGTCGCGGTGGACCACGACGGCGCGGTGCGCGGCACCGCGAAGATGGGCCCGAACCGGCCCGGGCCGGGGTCACACGTGGCGACCGCGAGTTTCATGGTGGCGGCGGACGCGCGCGGCCGGGGTGTGGGCCGTGCGCTGTGCGAGGAGGCGCTGGACTGGGCCCGACGACAGGGCTTCGCCGCGATGCAGTTCAACGCCGTGGTGGAGACCAACACGGCGGCGGTGGAGCTGTACCGGCGGCTGGGCTTCACGGTGATCGGCACCGTGCCGGAATCGTTCGCCCACCCGACGCTGGGCCTGGTGGGGCTGCACGTCATGCACCGTCGGCTGTGAAGCGGCGGCGCCTTCCTGCCGGGGGTCGAGGCGCTGGTGCACAAGGCGTACGGCGACTCGTTCGAGCGAGGCCGCCGACGTCGACTTCGCGGTCTGACCCGCGGCGGCGTGTGCCGGTCGCGTCGGTCGGGTGTAGCCAACCGCCGGGCCACCGCCGCCCGTCGTGGCGGCCCGGGGCAGCGGCGGGCCGGAAAACGCCTCGCCGGATCCGGCGCGTTGCTGACAGGCTGCCCGCCATGACCGCTCATGCCCTCGCCGGGGCGCTCGCCGACGAGCGCCGCCGGACCGTGTTCGCCGCGATCGTGCTCGGCGCCCGGGACGCGCCGACCGTGGTGGCCCGTACCGGCCTGCCGGCCCGCGACGTCGCGGTGGCCGTACGCCGCCTCACCGACGCCGGTGTGCTCGCCGACGACGGGGATGGGCTGCGGGTCGACGCCGAGCGGCTGCGCGAGTTCGCCCGGGCCGGGGCGGCGTCGCCGGCGGCCCCGGCGGCGGACCCGCGGGAGACGATCCTGCGGACGTTCCTGCGCGACGGCGCGCTGACCCGGCTGCCCGCGCAGCGCGGACGCCGCCGCGTGCTGCTGGAACACATCACCGAACGCACCTTCGAGCCGGGGATTCGCTATCCGGAGCGGGAGGTGGACGACGCGCTGCGCCAGTGGTGCGAGGGCGGCGAGGCCGACCACGTGACGCTGCGCCGCTACCTGATCGACGACATGCTGCTGACCCGCGAGCACGGCGTCTACTGGCGGACCGGCCCGTGACGGGCTGGAGCACGCAGGTCGTGCGCCCGGACGGGCCGGGCGCGGCGCTGATGCTGCGCGAGTACATGGCGGAGATGGTGCGCCGCTGGTACGGCCGCCCGGAGCGGCCCGGTGAGGTGGACGCAGCCTTGGCCGAGGACCCGAGCGACGACCTGGCCCCGCCGACCGGGCTGCTGGTGCTGGCCCGCTGCGACGGCCGGCTCGCCGGGTGCGCCGGGCTGAGGTGGCAACCGGACTGGGCCGAGCTGACCCGGGTGTACGTGCGTCCGGAGCACCGGGGCGCCGGGGGCGGGGCGGCGCTGATAACGGCGATCGAGGCGTACGCGGCCGAGGGCGGGGCGCGGCGGATCCGGCTGGACACCCGTTCCGACCTGATCGAGGCGCGTGCCCTGTACGCCCGGCACGGCTACCGGGAGATCCCCGCGTTCACCAGCGGCCCGTACGCGCAGCACTGGTTCGAGAAGTCACTGCCGGCCCGAGTTGACGACGCGACGGCGACGCGTTAAAACAGAATCAGAAGTTGAGTCACCCGGGCTCAACTTGAGACCTTGGGCCAGGAGAACCGAGGAGGCAAGAGCCATGTTGATGCGTACCGACCCGTTCCGCGAGATCGACCGGATCGCCGAGCAGTTCTTCGGCACCGCAGCCCGGCCCGCCGTGATGCACCTGGACGCCTACCGCGACGGCGACTACTTCTACGCCGCGTTCGACCTGCCCGGCGTCGACCCGGACAGCATCGACTGCACCGTCGAGCGCAACGTGCTGACCGTCCGCGCCGAGCGCCGCCGCCCCACCGGCGAGAACATCGAACTTGTCGCCGCCGAGCGGCCGATGGGGACGTTCACCCGGCAGCTCTTCCTGGGCGACACGCTCGACACCGACCGGCTGGAGGCCGGCTACGAGAACGGCGTGCTGACGCTGCGCATCCCGGTCGCCGAGCGCGCCAAGCCGCGCCGGATCACAGTGGCCACGCCCGCCGAGGGCAACGACCGGCGCCAGCTCACCACCGCCTGAGCACGTCACGCCGACGCGGGGGAGGCCGGAGCGCCGGCCGACCCCGCGTCGCCGTAGAGCCGGGTCAGCGCGTGCGCGGTGGCGGTGAACCGGTCCCGCAGCTCCGCCGGGGCGAGCACCTCCACCTCCGCGCCGAGCTTCAGCAGCTCCGCGTGGGCGTGCCGGACCGACTCGATCGGCACCGTGGTCTCCAGCCACCCGTCCGGGCCGGGCTCACCGGCGCCGGCCCGGGCGGCCCGGCTCATCTCCGGCGGGAAGACGTACGGCATGAACTCCAGCGCGGCCACGGTGAGCCGGATGCGCGCCTGGTCGCGGTAGACGTCGCGCTCGTACCGGGCGGTCCACTCCCGCCAGTAGGTGGCCAGGTCGAACCCGTCGTCGCGCTCGTACCGCTCGCCGGTGACCTCCGCGTCGAGCACCGCGCCGACCCGGAAGGTGCGCACCTGCTCCCCGCACCGGCCCACCAGATACCAGCGGCCCGCCTTGAGCACCACGCCCAGCGGCTCGACCAGCCGGGTCACCTCGCGCGGCGCGCGCCAGCGCCGGTACCGCAGCCGCACCAGCCGGTCCTCCCACACCGCGCCGGCCAGCGTGGCCAGGTGCGGGGTGGCTTCGGGGTGCCGGAACCAGCCGGGCGCGTCCAGGTGGAACCGCTGCCGGATCCGGCCGCTGCGGTCGGCCAGCTCGTCGGGCAGCGCGGCGCGCACCTTCAGCTCGGCGGCGGCCACCACCGACGCCAGCCCCAGCTCGGCGGCGGGTCCGGGCAGGCCGGCGAGGAACAGCGCCTCGGCTTCCGGTCCGGTCATCCCGGTCAGCCGCGTCCGGTAGCCCTCCAGCAGCCGGTAGCCGCCGGCCGGCCCGCGGTCGGCGTACACCGGGACACCCGCGGCGCCGAGCGACTCGACGTCGCGGTAGACGGTCCGCACCGACACCTCCAGGGCGTCGGCGAGTTCGTGGGCGGTCATCCGCCCCCGGGTCTGCAGGAGCAACAGCAGGGAGACCAGCCGGCTGGCACGCACCCGGTGACGGTAACCCGCTGCCGAAAATCGGGCCGGGCGCGCCTCGTCGCCAAACCCCCCGCCTACTGAGAGCCTTTCTCACATGCTTCGCCCCGAGGTGCTGCCCCGCGCCCGCCCTGCCCTGCCCGCCGGTCCGGCCGACGTCACCGAGGCGTGGCTGCGCAACCGGCGCCTGTCCGAGCACACCCGTGACGCGTACCGGCGGGACGTCACCGGCTGGCTGAGCTGGTGCGCCGAGCGGGGACTGGACCCGCTGCGGGCCACGTTCCTCGACGTCAACGCCTACGGGCGGGAGCTGGAGTCCACGCCGCGCGGCCGCGACGGCCGCCCGCTCACCCCGGCCACCGTGGCGCGCCGGCTGTCCGCGCTGTCGAGCTGGTACGACTTCCTGGCCAAACTGGGCGCGGTGACCGCGAACCCGGTGTCGGCTGCTGACCGGCCCCGCGTCGACAGGGACCACTCCGCCACCGTCGGCCTCACGCCGGAGGAGGTCGACGCGCTGATCGCCGCCGCCGAGGCCGACACCGGCCCGACCGCCGCCCGCAACCGGGCCGCCGTCGCGCTCCTGGCCGACCTGGGGTTGCGGGTCGGGGAACTGGTCTCGCTGGACCTGTCCGACCTGGGCACGGAACGCGGTCACCGCAGCGTCCGTTTCGTCGGCAAGGGCGGCAAGGTACGCCGGCGCGCGCTCACCCCGGGCACCGCGTACGCCCTCGATGCCTACCTGGCGGTCCGGGCCGAGGCGCAGGGCGTGACGGTGCCGGAGCTGACCGGGCCGCTGCTGGTCACCGCGACCGGTGGCCGGATGGACCGGCACGCCGTGTTCCGCCTGGTGCGCCGCCTCGCGCAGCGCGCCGGGATCGCCGCCTGGGCGAAGTTGTCGCCGCACTCGCTGCGGCACGCGTTCGCCACCACCGCCCGCTCGGAGGGGGTGCCGCTGGAGGACGTGCAGGACGCGATGGGGCACGCCGATCCGCGTACCACCCGCCGCTACGACAGGGACCGGCACAACCTGGACCGCGACCCGGCGTACGCGATCTGGGCGGCGCGGGCCCGCCGGCGCGGCTGAGCGTCGTACCCGCGCCGCAGGGTGCCGGCGAGCGGACCTACCTGACGCAGCTTGCGGCGGCGGGCGCCACCTGGTGGCTGGAGTACGTTCCGGCCGCGATGCGGGCCGCGGGTGGCCCGCGGCCCGCTGCGCTGACAGCCGGTCAGCCCTGAGTGCGGGGGCAGAGGCAGAACGGCTGCCCGACCGGGTCCAGGAGCACTGTCCACCGCTCGCCGCCGGGCTGGAACTCCGGCCGGGTCGCCCCGGCCGCCAGCAGGTCCTTCTCGGCGGCGGCCACGTCGTCGACGACGAGGTCGAGGTGGTAGCGCTTGGCGCCGGACTCGTCCGGCCAGGCCGGCGGCGCGTAGCCGGGCACCAGGCCGAAGCCGATCGACGTGCCGTCGGCGACGATCATGGCGTACTCGGCCTCGCTGTGGGTGGTCTCCCATCCGAGCGCGTGGGCGTAGAAGGCGGCGTGCGTGGCCGGGTCGGAGCTGTCGAGGTTGACCATGGCGAGGTCGGCGTGGGTTGTCATGCCCGCAGTCTGCCGCCGGTAGCTGCCACCTCCTGTCAGGTACGCGTGGCCACCTCCGACGGCGGGCGACACGCGGCGCAACCGGCTGCGGCCCGACCGCCGGTTGCCTACCGTCGGGGTGATGGGCAGGCAGCGGGAGTGGCAGCACACGACTCGGCGGCGCCGGCCGCTGCGCGCCGGTGTGCTGATCGCCGCTCTCGGCGTGGGCACCTGCCTGATCGGGGTGGCCGGTCTGGCGGTGTGGAACGCCCAGGTGGTGCTCCAGGCGGACGGGCCCGTGCGGGAGACGGCCGACGGTTTCTTCCGCGACGTCGCCTCCGGTGACACCGACGCGGCGTACGAGCGGCTGTGCGCCGAGGCCCGGGGTAGGTGGAGCAAATCCGGCTTCGGCAGCTGGGTGCGCACGCCGCCGCAGGTCAGCGGCTACGAGATCGTCGACGTGTCGGTGGCGACCCGCTCCGGCCGCCCGCACGGCACGGTGGTGGTGCGGATCAACCGCGACGGCGGCGGCAGCGAGGAGCGGGAGCTGCCGGTGGTACCGGAGGACGGCGGCTGGCGGGTCTGCGGGGATCCGTTCTGACCGTCGGGGTCACCACAGGAGGGGTCACGCCGACGCCCTGGGGGGCAGGCGCGCGCCCGTCAGGTACGCGGGCCGAGGTCCCCGGAGCGGTAGTGCCGCCGGCACAGCACCTGGTAGCGCACGTCGGCGCTGTCCACGGTGTCGCCGATGACGACCTGCGCGCCCTCGCGGACCACCGCGCCCTGCACGACCCGGGCGTTGAGCAGCCCTTCCCGGCCGCACCAGCACAGCACCTCGACCTGGATGCGGGCCACCTCGTCGGCCAGTTCGAACAGCCGCTGCGCGGCCGGGAACAGGCAGGAGCGGAAGTCGGTGGCCAGCCCGAAGGCGTAGACGTCGACGTCGAACCGGTCGACCAGCTCGGCCATCTGCTCGACGTGTTCGAGGTTGTAGAACGACGCCTCGTCGCAGATGAGGTAGTCCACCCGTACCCCTTCGGCCCAGGCGTCGCGGACCAGGTCGCGCAGGTCCAGGTCGTCGGTGACCTCGACGGCCTCGTGGGCCAGGCCGATGCGGGTGGTGACCTGCGGGCCGAGCGAGCGGTCGATGCGGGTGGTGACCAGGCCGCGGCGGCCCTGGCGGGCGTGGTTGTGGTTCATCTGCAACGCCATGGTGGACTTGCCGCAGTCCATCGGCCCCCAGAAGAACTTCAGCGCGGCGGCGTGCAGCGGCCGGCCGTCGACGCCGCGGGCGGCGGCGCAGCCGGCGGCTCGGTCGTCGCCGGGCCCCGGCAGGGGACGGGCCAGGCAGGTCAGGGCGGCGTCGTCGGTCACGTCGGGGCAGCCTAGTCCATCGACATCGCCGGATCCGGTCCGCGATGATCCACCCGTCAGAGCACCCGGGGCGGGGTGTTGCCGGCGGCGATGATGGCCCGGCGCATCGGCACGGCGGCCAGCAGCGCGAAGCCGACGACAAAGAAGATCAACAGCGATACCAGGCCCACCCGGTACGACGAGGTCAGCTGGAACACCAGGCCGAACGCCAGCGGGCCGAGCCAGCTGGTGCCCTTGTCGCTGATCTCGTAGAAGCCGTAGTACTCGCCTTCCTTGCCGGCCGGGATGAGCTGGCTGAACAGCGACCGGCTCAGCGCCTGGCTGCCGCCGAGCACCAGGCCGATGCAGCCGCCGAGGATCATGAACGGCACGGGCGCCTCGGCGGGCAGCCGGAACGCGGCGATGATCACACCGGTCCAGAGCACCAGCGACAGCAGCACGGTCTTCCAGGCGCCGATGCGCTTGGCGAGCGCGCCGAGGGCGAGCGCGCCGCCGAAGGCGAGGAACTGCACCAGCAGGATGGTCACGATCAGGGTGCTCTGCTCCAGCCGCAGCTCCTCGGTGCCGTACTGGCTGGCGAGGGTGATGACGGTCTGGATGCCGTCGTTGAAGACCAGGAAGGCGAGCAGGAAGTAGAGCGTCAGCGGGTACGCCTTGATCTCACGCAGGGTGCGCCCGAGCTGCCGGAACCCGTCGGTGAGCACGTTGCCGCCCGCCTGCAGGGCGGCGGCGGTGGGGTGTTCGCGCAGCCAGCGCAGCGGGATCAGGGTGAACGCGGCCCACCACACGCCGGCCGACACGATCGACCAGCGGGCCAGGTCCAGCGTGCGCTGGGCGTTGCCCTCCTCGCTGAGCATGGTGACCGCGACCAGGTTGAGCGCGAGCAGCAGACCGCCGCCGAGGTAGCCGATGGCCCAGCCGCGGCTGGAGATGCCGTCGCGCTCGTCCGGGCCGCCGAGTTGCGGCAGGAACGAGTTGTAGACGACCACGGCGGCGCCGAAGGAGATGTTCGCGATCAGGAACAGCGCGCCGCCGAGCAGGTAGCGCTCGCCGGTGACGAACGCGAACGCGATGGTCGCGCCGGCGCCGGTGAAGGCCGCCGCGGCGAGCAGCCGCTTCTTGTGCGCCGACCGGTCGGCGATCGCGCCGATCACCGGCAGCACGAACACGGTGAGGAAGACCGACAGCGAGATCAGGTACGGGTAGAACGAGCCGGCGGCGATCTTGATGCCCAGCGGGTACACGGCGCCGTCGCAGCTGTCCGCGCCCAGTTCGCAGCCGGCGGCCAGCTCGGTGACGGTGGTCAGGAACGGCCCGAGGAAGACCGTGATGACTGTGGTCTGGAACGCGGAGTTCGCCCAGTCGTAGAAGTACCAGCCGGTGCGCTCGCGGCGGGTGCTGCCCGGTCCGGCGGGGTCGGCGACGGCGGGGGTGACCGTATCGGCCATCGGGGGTCGTCCTCGGGGGGGTCAGGCGGCCCAGTGGCCGCGGCTGCGGTAGACGTCGCGGAGCACGCTGACGTGATCGGTCATGATGCCATCCACACCAAGATCAAGTAAGTGGTGCATCTGGGCAGGTTCGTCGATCGTCCAGACGTGCACCTGCAACCCGATCCGGTGGCAGTACGCGAGGAAGCGCCGGTCCACCACCGGCACCCGGCCGTAGGAGGCCGGCACCTGGGCGGCGACCACGGACGGGGGCAGCCGCACCGGCCGTCCGTGCAGCGAGGCCAGCCGCAGCCGGGCCACGCCGCGCATGCCGAGGCTGGTGGCGACCTTCGGCCCGGCCAGCGCGCGCAGCCGGGTCAGCCGGGCGTCGCTGAACGAGGCGAGCAGCACCCGCTCGCCCGCGCCGGCCCGGCTGACGGCGGCGACAGTGGGCTCCACGCCGCCGTCGGCCTTGACGTCGATGTTGAACCGCACCTGCGGCCAGGCGCCGAGGACGTCGTCGAGCCGGGGCACCAGGGCGGCTCCGCCGACGCGTACCGAGGCCAGGTCGGCCCAGCGCAGGTCGGCGATGCGGCCGGGTTCGCCGGTGACCCGGCGCAGCGTCGGGTCGTGGAAGACCACAGGTACGCCGTCGGCGGTGGCGTGCACGTCGGTCTCCACGTACCGGTAGCCCAGTGCGACGGCCCGGGCGAACGCGGCGGCGGTGTTCTCGTCGCCGTCGGCCGCGCCGCCGCGATGGGCGAACGCCAGCGGCGCGGGCGCGTCGAGGTAGCCGTGACGGGGCTGCACGCGGGCAGTATGCCCGGCCTGGGTGGCGCACAGATGGCCGGCCGGCGAAATTACCTATCGCTCCCTATCATCGCTAACATAGGGTGCGATGAGTAATGACATGTACTCGGTGGAGCAGGTCGCCGACCTGCTCGGGCTGCACGTACGCACCGTGCGCGGCTACATCCGATCCGGTCGACTGCGGGCCACCCGGATCGGCAAGCAGTACCGGATCGCGCGCGCGGACCTGGACGCGCTGACCGGCCGGCCGGCCGCCGCGGCGACGGGACCGGCGGCGGAGGTGTCGAGCGTCCTGCGGCTCGACGGCGTCGACCGGGCCGCCGCCGACCGGCTCGGCACGCTGGTGCTGGCCGGCGTGAACACCCACCACGACCCGGACCGTCCGCTGCGGGTGCAGACGGTCCACGACGAGGAGCGGCAGCGCATGACCATCATGATCCTGGGCGACCTCACCACCACCGCCGACCTGCTGCGCCTGGTCGACGCCGTGCTGGACGGCGGCAACGACCTGCTCGGCGGCGGCCGTGGCTGACCAGATGCAGGACCGGGCCGGCGTGGCGGTGCTGGTCTGCGACCCGGACGGCCCGCCGATCGCCACCGAGAGCGATGCGCTGGACCTGATCGGCGCGGCATTCCTCGGCGCGACGGTGGTGGCGGTGCCGGCCACCCGGCTCGACCCCGGCTTCTTCACGCTCGGCACCCGCTTCGCCGGCGAGGTGATGCAGAAGTTCGTCAACTACCGGCTGCGCCTGGCGGTCGTCGGCGACATCTCCGCCTACCTGGAGCGCAGTGGCGCCCTGCGGGCGCTGGTGGCCGAGTCCAACCGGCACGACCAGGTGTGGTTCGTCCCGGACCTCGACGCGCTCGACGACCGCCTGCGCGCCACCACCTGACCCCGCCGCGCCCGGCCTTGCCCCGCCTCGCCTCGCCTCGCCGATCTTGCACTTGCGGCCCTCGTCGGGGGCGGTTTGCCGGGTTTGCCCGGGCACCAACTGCAAGATCGGCGGTGCGCGGCGGTGCGCGGGGGCGTCGGGTCAGGCCGGCTGGGTGCTGGGGCCGACGGCCGCGTCACGGGTTCCGGGCGGTGGGTAGGGCCGTTCCGCGAGCAGCCGGGCCAGGTGGGCACTGTTGAGCGCCAGCGCGACCGTGGTGCGGCCGGTCGTGTCGGGTTTGGGGCGGGCGTCGACGTAGTCGGTCTTGTGCAGCGCCTCCCCGACCCAGTAGGTGGCCCCGGCGGCCGGGCAGGTGAACCCCACCTCGTTGAGGGCCTGCTGCACCTCGGCGATGGTGTGGTGCGCGCCGTCCTCGTTGCCGACCACTGCCACCCCGCCGACTTTGCCGTAGGTGCGCAGGCGGCCCTGGTCGTCGGTCTCGGACAGCTCGGCGTCCAACCGTTCGAGGACCATCTTGGTCACCGACGAGGGCTGACCGAGCCAGATCGGCGTGGCGATGATCAGGATCTGGGCGGCGAGCAGCTTGGCGCGAATGGCGGGCCAGCCGTCTCCGTCACCCTCGTCGACGGAGACCCCGAAGCGCACGTCGTGGTCGACCACGCGAACGATCTCGCCGTCGACGCCCTGGTCGGCCAGCGCGTCGAGCACCTCCTGTCCGAGCACCTGCGAACTGGACGTCGCCGGTGAGCGCTTCAGGGTGCAGTTGAGCACGAGTGCTCGGACAGCGGTCATGACCAGGTCCTCTCCGCCTCGGGAGTGCGGGACTTGATACCCGCCATCGGGTCCGGGATGCGTCAGCCGGCGCGGTGGCGGCGGTGTGCGCGGGCGGTGTCGACCGGCCGCCCGGGGTCGACGTGGCGGGGCAGGTCCGGCTCGTCGGGGCGCAGCGGGACCAGGTCCTCGGTGATCGCGTCGATGATCCGGTCGGTGGCCTGCCGGGCCGCGCCGGGGGAGCCCGAGCGCAGGTCGTCGATCGCCACCGGGGCGCCGAAGTGCACCCGGATGGCGGGCCGGCGCACGAGCGCCCGGGCCACGCCGCGCAGCATCCCCTTGGGCGCGCGGTACGGCAGCACCTCGTGCGAGCCCCACTGGGCCACCGGGACGACGGCGGCGCCGCTGGCGAAGGCGAGCCGGGCCGTGCCGGTCTTGCCCCGCTCGGGCCACATGCCGGGGTCGAGTCCGATGCGTCCCTCCGGGTAGACGAGCACCACCGAGCCGCCGGCCACGGCCTGGGCGGCGACCTCCAGCGAGCGGTGCACGGCGGCGGTGCCGCGGTCGACGCGGATGTGCCCGGCGTGGCGCATCAGCGCCCCGATCACGGGAGTGCGGAACAGGCCGCCGGTGGCCATGATCCGGGGCGCGACGTCGCGGGCCCGGCACGCGGCGGCGAGCACGACCGGATCGAAGGGGCTGATGTGGTTGGCCGCCAGGATCAGCGGGCCGCGGCGCAGCGCGTCGGGCACGTCGCCGGTGACCTCCAGCCGGCCGACCAGCCCGACGGCGGCGCGGGCGAGCGTCTGCGCGCCCCGCCAGAACAGCGGCGCGCGCCAGAGGGTGCTGTTCATCAGTGCTGGATGGTCGCACGACCCGGGGCGACCCCGGCACCCGGCACGGTGATCCCGGGACCGCAGGTCCTCCGGCAAGGGTGATCAGGGTCATTGGTCCCGGGCCGGGTGGGGCCCTGCGGCCCTGCTGCTTTCGCTACGACGCCGAGTAGTATCTACTACGTCTCGTAGTATGCACAGCTGGGGGTTTTCTGGTGGACGCGTTGGACGTCGCCCGCTGGCAGTTCGGTGTCACCACCGTCTACCACTTCTTGTTCGTGCCGTTGACCATCGGCCTGTCCGTGCTGGTGGCGATCCTCCAGACCATGTGGCACCGCACCGGCAACGAGCGGTATCTCAAGCTCACCAAGTTCTACGGCAAGCTGTTCCTGATCAACTTCGCGATGGGTGTGGTCACCGGCATCGTGCAGGAGTTCCAGTTCGGCATGAACTGGAGTGACTACTCCCGCTTCGTCGGCGACATCTTCGGCGCGCCGCTGGCCATCGAGGCCCTTGTCGCGTTCTTCCTGGAGTCCACGTTCATCGGCCTGTGGATCTTCGGCTGGGACCGGCTGCCCAAGCGCCTGCACCTGGCCTCGATCTGGGCCGCCGCGATCGGCACCAACCTGTCGGCGTACTTCATCCTCGCCGCCAACTCGTTCATGCAGAATCCGGTCGGCTTCCGGATCAACCCGGAGAGCGGCCGCGCCGAGCTGACCGACTTCGTCGCCGTGCTCACCAACAAGGTCGCCCTGATCACCTTCCCGCACACCCTGGCCGGCGCGTTCCTGGTCGCCGGGTCGCTGATGGTCACCGTCGGCCTGTGGCACGTGATGCGCAACCGCGACAGCGCCGACACCGGCGCGTACCGCTTCGCCACCAAGCTCGGCTCCTGGGTCGTGCTGGTCTCCTCGGCGCTGGTCCTCCTCACCGGCGACATCCAGGGCAAGATCATGACCGAGGTGCAGCCGATGAAGATGGCCGCCGCCGAGGGCCTCTACACCACCGAGAGCCCCGCCTCGTTCTCCGTGCTCACCGTCGGCAGCCTCGACGGCAGCCGCGAGCTGTTCGCCATCAAGATCCCGTACCTGCTGTCGTTCCTCGGCACCGGCGACCCCAACGGCACCGTGCAGGGCATCAACGACCTGCAGGCCCAGTACGCCAGCCAGTACGGCCCCGGCAACTACGCCCCGATCATCCCGGTCACCTACTGGAGCTTCCGCTTCATGATCGGCTTCGGGCTGGCGGCCGCCGCGATCGCGCTGCTGGTGCTCTGGAGCCAGCGCAAGGGCCGCACCCCCACCAGCAAGTGGCTGCTGCGCGCCGGCCTGGTCATGCCCGTGCTGCCGCTGCTGGCCAACTCCTTCGGCTGGATCTTCACCGAGATGGGCCGCCAGCCCTGGATCGTCTTCGGCGAGATGCTCACCCGCGACGGCGTGTCCCGCAGCGTCTCCCTGACCGAGGTCCTCACCTCCTTCACCGCGTTCACACTCATCTACGCCGTCCTCGCGGTGGTCGAGTTCAAGCTGCTGGTCCGCTACGCCCGCGCCGGCGTCCCGGACGTCACCCCGCAGACCGACGACGACGACACCGACGACGCCGAGCGCCCGCTGGCGTTCGCCTACTGACACCCCGGAGCCCAACCGTGGAACTGACGACCGTCTGGTTTCTCCTCGTAGCGGTGCTCTTCACCGGCTACTTCATCCTCGAAGGCTTCGACTTCGGCGTCGGGATGCTGCTGCCGGTGCTCGGCCGCGACGACCGGCAGCGCCGCGTCATGATCAACACCATCGGCCCGGTCTGGGACGGCAACGAGGTGTGGCTGATCACCGCCGGCGGCGCCATGTTCGCCGCCTTCCCCGAGTGGTACGCCACCCTGTTCTCCGGCTTCTACCTGCCGCTGCTGCTCATCCTGCTGGCCCTGATCGCCCGCGGCGTCGCCTTCGAGTACCGCCACAAGCGGCCCGAGGCGTCCTGGAAGCGCCGCTGGGACCAGGCCATCTTCTGGGGCTCGGCGATCCCGGCCGTGCTGTGGGGCGTGGCGTTCGCCAACATCTTCCGCGGCGTGCCGCTGGACGCCGACCACGAGTACGTCGGCGGGCTGCTCGACCTGCTCAACCCGTACGCGCTGCTCGGCGGCCTGACCACGCTGGGGCTGTTCCTCACCCACGGCGCGGTGTTCCTGGCGCTCAAGACCACCGGCGACATCCGGGAGCGCGCCGGCGCCCTCGCGGTGAAGCTCGGCGTCGGCACCGCGGTGGCCGCCGTGGCGTTCCTGAGCTGGACGCTGACCATCCGTTCCAGCGCCGCCGCCGTCGTGCTCGCCGTCGGCGCCGCCCTCGCGCTGCTCGGCGGTCTGGCCGCGGCCAAGGTACGCCGGGAGGGCTGGGCGTTCGCCGGCACCGCCGTGGCGATCGCGCTGGCCGTGGCGACGCTGTTCGCGGCGCTGTTCCCGAACGTGATGCCGTCCACCCTCGACGCGGCCGGCACGCTGACCGCCACCAACGCCGCGTCCACCCCGTACACCTTGAAGATCATGACCTGGGTGGCCGTGGTGTTCACCCCGATCGTGCTCGCCTACCAGGGTTGGACGTACTGGGTGTTCCGCCGCCGGATCGGGGTACAGAACATTCCGCAACACTGATCGACCTGTGGGCGCAGGGCGCGGGGCCGGTGCGAGGGGGTCGCACCGGCCCCGCGGGGCGTTCCGGGGTCAGCGCGCCTCGCGCAGCTCCGCCAGCCGCGCCTCGATCTCGGCCAGCTCGGCGCGCAGCTTCTCCGCCTGCTGCTCCGCATCGGCCCGCTCGGCGGCCAGGATCTGCTCCACCGCCTCCTGCACCCCCGGCACGTCCACCAGCGCCACCATCCGCAGCGCCTCGGCCGGCTTCACCACGTACGGCCGGGCCAGCGCCTTCGTGCCCTGCTGCGCGGCGACCGTCCACTCGCCCTCGGCGTAGGCGAGCGTCACCGTCAGCCCCGGCGGGGTCTTCGGCTTCGCCGCCTTCGCCGCCCGCTTGGCCGGCTTCGGTTCCGCCGCCGGCTGTTCCACCTTCGGCTCCTCCCGTCGTGGCGCCGGCACCCGCGGCGTGTCCAGCACGAACTCCGGCTCCGGTGGCGCCGGCGGCTGCTCCGGTTCCGGCTTCGGCTCGGCGGCCGGCCGCCGCCCGGCGCCCTTCGGTGCGATCGCCACGTCGGCGGGGGAGAACGGCAGCTCGTCGCGGCCGAAGCGGACCACCACGAACTCCTCCGACGCCTCCGGGTCGGTCAGCTCCACCACCTGCCCGATCTGCCCGGCGATCTGCCCGGCCGTCTCGGTGAACACCACCCGGGGCTTGCGGCCAGCCGCCAGCGCCTCCCGGATCCCCTGAACCTCGTCAGTGGACAAACCCTGACCCGCCATCACGCCCTCTTCCGTACACCTGTTTGACGCAGCCTTGATACCAGCCGGCTGCGACACCTCGATGATCAGCCCCCGAGGGCCCGCAACGCCGCGTCGGCGTGCTCGTTCATGCTCAGCTCACTGCGCACCACTGCGAGCACCCGCCGGTCCGTGCCGATCACGAACGTCATCCGCCGCGTGCTGAGCGGCCCCAGCGGCAGCCGCCGCCGCACCCCGAACGCGTCCGCCACCGCGCCGTCGACGTCGGAGAGCAGCGGATAGTCGAATCCGTGCCGGCGGGAGAACTCGGCCTGCCGCTCCACCGGATCGCGGCTGATCCCCACCCGGGACGCGCCCACCGCCGCGAACTCCGCCGCCAGGTCCCGGAAGTGGCAGCTCTCCGCCGTGCAGCCCCGCGTCATCGCCGCCGGGTAGAAGAACAGCACCACCGGCCCGGCGGCCAGGAACTCCGACAGGCGCCGCGGCGTTCCCGTCTCGTCCGGCAGCGTGAAATCCTCGACCAGGTCACCGACACCCATCGTGTTACTCATGACGCGAGGATATGTAGACATCGGCGATCCGGCTCCGTCGTACCCGGCGAGCGGCGGGGAGGCACCGCCGCACGACGCGAAGGACCGACAGTGAAGTACGTAATCATGATCCACTCCAGCCCGGAGCCGTGGGGTCACCCCACCTCCGAGTATCTGGCCTCCTACCAGGAGCTGCCCGCCGAGGTACGGGACCGGCTCAACGCCGACTTCGAGCAGGTGCTGACCGAGCTGCACGCCAACGGTGAGCTGGTCGTCGGTGAGGCGCTCGCTGACCCCGGCACCGCACGGCTGTACCGGTGGAGCGACGGCGCGCCGCTGGTGACCGACGGCCCGTACTCCGAGGCCAAGGAACACCTCGCCGGTTTCTTCCTGATCGACGTGGAGGATCAGGCCCGCGCCGAGGCCGTCGCGGCGAAGTTCGCCGGGCCGGGGGAGACCGTCGAGCTGCGGCCCCTGATGTGGCCGGGCGGCTCCGATCAGTAACGCCACGGCGCTGGCGGACGTGTGGCGCCGGGAGGCGCCGCACGTCCGCGCCGCGCTGCTGCGCCGCTACGGGCACCCCGACGCCTGCGAGGACGCCCTGCAGGACGCGGCGGAGGCGGCCGCCGCCCACTGGCCGCGCACCGGCGTCCCCGACGACCCCCGCGCCTGGCTCATCCGGGTCGCCGCGCGACGGCTGATCGACCGGATCCGCGCCGACGCGGCCCGTACCCGCCGCGAGCGGCTCGACGCGGCCCGGCAACCCGACGCCGGCGTCGTACCGCCCGTCGACGACACGCCAGTGACCGGCGCCGACGACACGTTGCGGCTGCTGTTCCTGTGCTGCCACCCGGCGCTGAGCCGCCCCTCCCAGGTCGCGCTGACCCTGCGCGCGGTGGCCGGGCTGCGCGTGGAGCAGATCGCCGCCGCCTACCTGGTGCCGGCCCGGACCATGACCCAGCGGCTGAGCCGGGCCCGCGCGACGCTGCGCGAGGCCGGCGCCCGGTTCACCATGCCGCCGCCGCACGCGCTGCCCGGCCGGGTCGCCGCCGTGCTCGACGTGTGCCACCTGGTGTTCAGCGAGGGCTACACCCGCACCTCCGGCGACCAGCTCCTGGACGTCGAACTCGCCGAGGAGGCGATCCGGCTCACCCGCCAGGTCCACGCCGCGCTGCCCGAGCACCACGAGGTGACCGGCGCGCTGGCGCTGATGCTGCTCACCCACGCCCGGTCGCCCGCCCGCACCGACGCCGCCGGTGACCTCGTGCCGCTCGCCGAGCAGGACCGTTCCCGCTGGCGCGCCGACCTCGTCGACGAGGGCGTCACGCTGCTCGGCCAGGCCCTGCCCCGGGGTCCGGTGGGCCGCTACCAGCTCCAGGCGGCCATCGCCGCCGTCCACGCCGAGGCGCCGACCTTCGACGACACCGACTGGCTGCAGATCAGCGTCCTCTACGACATGCTGAGCCGGGTCGCCCCCAGCCCGTTCGTCACGCTCAACCAGGCCGTCGCCGTGGCCATGGCGCACGGCCCCGACGTCGGGCTGGCGCTGCTCGGCCCGCTGCACGCCGACCCGGGCATGCGCGGCCACCACCGGCTGCACGCCGTCCGCGCCCACCTGCTGGAGCTGCACGGCGACCCGCAGGCCGCCGCCGAGCACTACCGGCTGGCCGCCCGGCTCACCGGCAGCCTGCCCGAACAGCGCTACCTCAACCGGCGGCTGGCGCGCCTGACGAGTGGCTCCTGATCGCTGTCACTGCCACACCCCGGCCACCTCGCCGGCCACGGCGTCGGCCTGGGCGAACCCGGCCCGCGCCGACGCCGCCCGCCGCGCCGGGTCCAGCACGTTGCGGCCGATCGCCGCCCGCGCCGCCCGGTCCGGCGACACCACGGCCACCCGCGCGCCCGCCGCCCGCAGCGCCGCCACCTGCGCCGACAGCCGCGGCATCGGCCCCACCGCCGCGCGCGTCGGCGCCAGCACCACCACCCGCTCGCACCCGGCCGCCAGATCCGCGTTCACCGGGGAGCGGACGCCGCCGTCGACGAACCGCCGGTCACCGATCGTCACCGGCGGCCACACACCCGGCACCGCGCAACTGGCCCCGACCGCGTCCACCAGCGACGCCCCGCTGTCGGCGTCGAACACCACGAACTCGCCGGAGGCCGCGTCCACGGCGGTCACCAGCAGCCGCGCCGCCGGCCACTGCGGCGACGGCAGCCGAGCCGCGATCACCGCCCGCCGTGACTGCTCCGACGGGGTACGCGCCGACAACGCCAGCGCGCCGATACGTGCCCGGGCCCGCGCCGCGTCCCGGCCCCGCCCACCGGCCCACGCCCAGCGCAACAGCACCGCGGTCCCGAGCCGCGCCGACGCCTCCTCGCGGGGCGGCCGCAGCTGCGCCTCGTACAACTGCGTCAGCGGGGTGCCCGAGCGCACCTGCGCGCCGACCACCGACCCGGCGGATGTGCCCACCACCAGGTCCGCCTCGTCCAGCCGCAGGCCGTGCCCGGCCAGCCCGGCCAGCAGACCCAGCTCCCAGGCCACCCCGGTGACACCGCCACCACCCAGCACCAACGCGCGCCCCATGTGACAGTCCTCTCCACCCCGGATGGTCCCGCCCACGGTAACGTCGCCCCCACCACAAGGCAGGGGAGCAGGGCATTGACCTCCGTCACCATCGTCACCGGGGGAGGGCGCGGCATCGGCGCGGCCACCGCCCGCCGGCTCGCCGCCGAGGGCCACGACCTGGTCATCGGTTACCGCGCCGACCACACCGCCGCCGAGGCGGTGGCCGCTGACGTGCGCGCCGCCGGCCGCCGCGCGGTCACCGTCGCCGCCGACACCACCGACCCCGACCAGGTACGCCGGATCTTCGACGCCGCCGACCAGCTCGGCCCGCTCACCGGCCTGGTCAACAACGCCGGCGTCACCAGCCCGATCGGCCCGTTCACCGACCTGCGCGTCGACGACCTGCGCGAGGTCGTCGACGTCAACCTCATCGGGTACGTGCTCTGCGCCCAGCAGGCGGCCCGCCGGCTCACCCACGGCGGCGCCATCGTCAACGTCTCCTCCGTGGCAGCCACGCTCGGCTCACCCGGCGAGTACGTCCACTACGCCGCCGTCAAGGCCGCCACCGACACCCTCACCGTCGGGCTGGCGAAGGAACTCGCGCCGCGCGGCATCCGGGTCAACGCTGTCGCTCCGGGCATCATCCGCACCACCATCCACGCCCGCTCCGGCGCGCCCGACCGGCCGGACACCGCCGCCGGACGGATCCCGCTGGGCCGCGCCGGGGAACCCGAGGAGGTCGCCGGCGCGATCGCCCACCTGCTCGGCCCGGACGCCTCGTACACCACCGGCGCGGTCCTGCGCGTCGGCGGCGGGCTCTGACACGACGGCGGCCCGGGGGTCCCGCCCCCGGGCCGCCGCGTCGCGTCTCCTACTGGGTGAACAGCTTCGCCGCCGTGATCACCGTCTGCACCACGCCGTAGCCCAGCAGCGCCGACACCACCAGCCACGACACCACCAGGCGAACCAGCTGCCCGCCACCGCTGTGCTCGTTCACGATCCGCTCCTCTCCGTCGAACCCGGCTGTCCCTGCTCCGTCTCGTCCCGCCCGGACGCGGGCTCGTGGTACCGCTGCGGGACCGGCCGCACCAGCAGGTTCGCCACCAGCCCGACCGCCAGCACGCCGACCATCGTGAACAGCGCCGGCCGGTACGCCGCCGCGGTCAACGTGCCCGGCTCGCCCTGCGCGTCGAGGAACCCGTTGACGATCAGCGGCCCGGCCACGCCCGCCGCCGACCACGCGGTCAGCAGCCGGCCGTGGATCGCGCCCACCTCGAACGTGCCGAACAGGTCCCGCAGGTACGCCGGAATGGTCGCGAACCCGCCGCCGTAGAACGACAGGATCACGGACGCCAGCAGCACGAACAACGCCGTCGAGGTCTGCCCCACCAGCGCCAGCACCAGGTACAGCACCATGCCCACACCCAGGTACACCACGTAGATCGGCTTACGGCCGATCACATCCGACGTGGACGACCACACGAACCGGCCCGCCATGTTGAACAGCGACAGCAGTCCCACGAACCCACCGGCCGCCGCCACCGACACCGCCGACGTGCCGCCCTCGCGGAAGAAGTCCTGGATCATCGGACTGGCCTGCTCCAGGATGCCGATCCCCGCGGTCACGTTGCAGAACAGCACCACCCACAGCAGCCAGAACGACCGCGTCCTGACCGCGTTGGCCGCCGACACGTTGGCGGTGGTCACCAGCGGCTTCTCGGCCACCTGGGCCGGATCGAACCCGGCCGGGCGCCAGTCCGGCGCCGGCACCCGCACGTTGAACACCCCGAACATCATGATCACGAAGTAGCCGACGCCGAGCGTCACGAACAGCCACACCAGCGCCGATCCGGACGCCGTGGAACCGCTGTCCGACGGGTCGTATCCGGCGTCGTAGAACGACAGCAGCTGTCGGGACAGGGGAGAGGCCACCATCGCCCCACCACCGAACCCCATGATCGCCAGCCCGGTCGCCAGACCCGGCCGATCCGGAAACCACTTGATCAACGTGGAGACGGGGGAGATGTAGCCGATTCCCAGACCGATGCCGCCCAGCACGCCGTACCCCAGATACAGCAGCCACAGCTGCCCGGTCGCGATGCCCAGCGCACCGACCAGGAAACCCGCCGCCCAGAAACACGCCGAGACGAACATCGCCTTACGCGGCCCGTTCGCCTCCACCCACGTACCGGCCACCGCGGCCGACAACCCCAGCATCACGATCGCGATGCTGAAGATCACCCCGATCGCCGTCTGCCCCGTGTCGAAATGCGCGATCAGGGAGTTCTTGTACACGCTCGTCGCGTACACCTGCCCGATGCACAGATGGATCGCCAGCGCCGCCGGAGGGATCAGCCAGCGGCTGTACCCCGGCGGCGCGACGGTGTGCCGACGATCGAGTGCGGAAAGCATCGTTGCTTCCTCCGTCCAGATGGCGAGAACACAGGCGGTTCATGCCCCCACCGCACGCTGCGCCCAAACCCGCTCCGCGCCGGGCGGTTGAAACGCTGAGCCGAACGGTCACCGCCGCAGCCACACGTCATCACGCCACCACCGCCCGTCACACCCGCCCCGGGATGCGACCATGAGCAGGTGAAGATCCTGTCCATCCAGTCGTCGGTCGCCTACGGCCACGTCGGCAACTCCGCCGCCGTGTTCCCATTGCAACGCCTCCGACACGAGGTCTGGCCGGTCCTGACCGTGCACTTCTCCAACCACACCGGCTACGGCGCCTGGCGCGGCCCGCTGCTCGCCCCCACCGACGTCGCCGACGTCATCGCCGGGATCGAGGACCGCGGCGTGCTCGGCACCGCCGACGCCGTCCTCTCCGGCTACCAGGGCGACCCGGCCGTCGGCGCGGTCATCCTCGACGCTGTCGCCCGGGTCAAGGCCGCCAACCCGGCCGCGCTCTACTGCTGCGACCCGGTCATGGGCGACGTCGGCCGCGGCATGTTCGTCCGCCCCGGCATCCCCGAATACCTGCGCGACACCGTCGTGCCCCGCGCCGACATCGTCACCCCCAACCAGTTCGAGCTGGAGTTCCTCGCCGGCCGCACCACCGACACCCTCGACGACCTGCTCGCCGCCGTCGACACCGTCCGCGCCGCCGGCCCACGGCACGTCCTGGTCACCAGCGTCCTGCACGGCGACCTGCCCGCCGGGCACCTGGAAGTCGTCGCCGTCTCCGACGACGGCGCCTGGGCCGTCACCACCCCGCTGCTGCCGATCGCCCCCAACGGCGGCGGCGACGTCACCGCCGCCCTCTACCTGGCGCACCTCGTCACCACCGGCTCGCCGCAGACCGCGCTGGAACACACCACCAACTCGATCTACGCGGTACTCGAGGCGACCCTCGAAGCCGGCACCCGGGAACTGCAACTCGTCGCCGCCCAGGACGCCATCGCGCAGCCGCCGACCCGGTTCACCGCCCGCCGGCTGCGCTGACCGTCGCCCGGGTGCACCTGCCGCGCGGGTGCACCCGGCGACGACTCGCCGCCCGAACTGGTGGACGACACCACCGCCCAGCAGGCAGGATGCGGACGTGTCACCGCACCAGGGCACCGACGACCCCGCGTTCGCCCAGCGCCTGCGCGACCTGACCCGGCTACGCCGCGTCCGCGACCGCATCGACCGCGAGTACGCCAGACCCCTCGACGTCGAAGCGCTCGCCCGCGGCGAGCACATGTCCGCCGGCCACCTCAGCCGCCAGTTCCGCCAGACCTACGGCGAATCCCCGTACGCGTACCTCATGACCCGCCGCATCGAACGCGCGATGGCCCTGCTGCGCCGCGGCGACCTCAGCGTCACCGATGTCTGTTTCGCCGTCGGCTGTCAGTCCCTGGGCACCTTCAGCACCCGGTTCACCGAACTCGTCGGCGAGCCGCCCAGCGCCTACCGTGCCCGCCACGCCCCCGACACCGCCGAGCCGCCCCCGTGCCTGACCAAACAGGTGACCCGACCGGTCAGGAATCGAGAAGCCCGCACCGCCCGGCCACCACTAGCGTGACCACCATGACGATCACCATTCACTACACGTTCCTGCCGCACACCGACGCCGACGCCGCCCTCGCCTTCTACCGCGACACCCTCGGCTTCGAGCTGCGCAACGACGTCGGCTACCAGGACATGCGCTGGCTCACCGTCGGCCCACCGAACCAGCCCGAGACCGGCATCGTCCTGCACCCGCCGGCCGCCGACCCCGGCATCACCGACGACGAACGCCGCACCATCCTCGAACTCATCGCCAAGGGCAGCTACGGCGCGCTCACCCTCGCCACCGACGACCTCGACGGCCTGTTCGACCGCCTGGCGGCCAGCGGCGCCGACGTCGTCCAGGAACCCACCGAACAGCCCTACGGCGTACGCGACTGCGCGTTCCGCGACCCCACCGGCAACCTCATCCGCATCAACGAGCGGCGCTGACCCCGCCCATGGCCGACGCGCCCCGCACCCGCGCCCAGCGCCGCCACGACACCACCCACCGCCTCGACCACGACGTCGACTGCTGGGTCGCCACCGCCGGCCCCGACGGCACCCCGTACCTGGTGCCGCTGTCCTTCGACTGGGACGGCCACACGCTGCTCGTCGCCACCCCGGCCGACAGCCCCACCGGCCGCAACCTCGCCGGGGGCCGCGCCCGCATCGGCCTCGGCCCCACCCGCGACGTCACCATGATCGACGGCGACGTGGAAAGCCTGGCCATCGACGCCCTGCCGACCGCCCGAGGGGACCGCTTCGCCACCCGCACCGGCTTCGACCCCCGTACGCTGACCACTTCCTACCGCTGGTACCGCCTCACGCCACGCCGCGTCCAGGCCTGGCGGGAGGCCGACGAGCTGCCCGGCCGCACGTTGATGCGCGACGGGCGCTGGCTCGACTAGAGCACCACCCGACCCGGACGGAGAGATCATGAGCGAGGCCACCGCCGGCCTGCACCGCGCCGACAGCCACGACGTCATCCGCGTCCTCGGCGCCCGCGAGAACAACCTGCGCCACGTCGACGTCGAACTGCCCAAACGCCGCCTCACCGTCTTCACCGGCGTCTCCGGCTCCGGCAAGAGCTCACTGGTCTTCGGCACCATCGCCGCCGAGTCGCAGCGCCTGATCAACGAGACCTACAGCGCCTTCGTCCAGGGCTTCATGCCCACCCTGTCCCGGCCCGAGGTCGACGTCCTGGAGGGCCTCACCACCGCCATCATCGTCGACCAGGAACGCATGGGCGCCGACCCGCGCTCCACCGTCGGCACCGCCACCGACGTCAACGCGATGCTGCGCATCCTGTTCAGCCGTCTCGGCGACCCCCACATCGGCCCGCCCAACGCGTACTCGTTCAACGTCCCCTCCGTACGCGCGGCCGGCGCCATCACCGTCGAGCGCGGCCCCGGCAAGACCCAGACCAAGAAGGGCACCTTCAACCGCCTCGGCGGCATGTGCCCCCGCTGCGAGGGCCGCGGCGCGGTCACCGACTTCGACCTCACCGTCCTCTACGACGAGAAGCTGTCCCTCAACGAGGGCGCCATCACCATCCCCGGCTACAGCATGGAGGGCTGGTACGGCCGTATCTTCCGATCCAGCGGACTGTTCGACCCGGACAAGCCGATCCGCGACTACACCAAGCGGGAACTGAGCGACCTGCTCCACAAGGAACCCACCAAGATCAAGGTCGACGGCATCAACGTCACCTACACCGGCCTCATCCCGGCCATCCAGAAGTCGATGCTCGCCAAGGACGTCGACGCCATGCAGCCGCACATCCGCGCCTTCGTCGAACGCGCCATCACGTTCACCACCTGCCCCGACTGCGACGGCACCCGCCTGGCCCCCGAGGCCCGCTCCTCGAAGATCAACGGCATCAACATCGCCGACGCCTGCGCCATGCAGATCAGCGACCTCGCCACCTGGGTACGCGACCTGCGCGAACCCTCCGTCGGCCCGCTGCTCACCGCGCTGGGGGACACCCTCGACTCGTTCGTCGAGATCGGCCTCGGCTACCTCAGCCTCGACCGGCCCGCCGGCACCCTCTCCGGCGGCGAGGCCCAGCGCACCAAGATGATCCGCCACCTCGGCTCGTCCCTCACCGACGTCACCTACGTCTTCGACGAACCCACCATCGGCCTGCACCCGCACGACATCGCCCGCATGAACAACCTCCTGCTGCAACTGCGCGACAAGGGCAACACCGTCCTCGTCGTCGAACACAAACCCGAGACCATCGCCATCGCCGACCACGTCGTCGACCTCGGCCCCGGCGCCGGCATCGCCGGCGGCACCATCTGCTACGAAGGCACCGTCGCCGGCCTGCGCGCCAGCGGCACCACCACCGGCCGTCACCTCGACGACCGCGCCACCTGCAAGGACAAGCTGCGTACGCCCACCGGCGCCCTGCCGATCCGCGGCGCTCGCACCCACAACCTGCGCGACGTCGACGTCGACATCCCCCTCGGTGTCCTGGTCGTGGTCACCGGCGTCGCCGGCTCCGGCAAGAGCAGCCTCATCCACGGCTCCCTGGCCAAACGCGAGGGCGTCGTCAGCGTCGACCAGACCGCCATCCGCGGCTCCCGCCGCAGCAACCCGGCCACCTACACCGGCCTGCTCGACCCCATCCGCAAGGCGTTCGCCAAGGCCAACGGCGTCAAACCCGCCCTGTTCAGCGCCAACTCCGAGGGCGCCTGCCCGACCTGCAACGGCGCCGGCGTCATCTACACCGACCTGGGCATGATGGCCGGCGTCGCCAGCACCTGCGAGGACTGCGAAGGCAAGCGGTTCCAGCCCGCAGTGCTCGACTACCACCTCGGCGGACGCGACATCAGCCAGGTCCTCGCCATGTCCGTCGACGAGGCCGAGACGTTCTTCAGCGACGGTGAGGCCCGCACCCCGGCCGCCCACACCATCCTCGACCGGCTCGCCGACGTCGGCCTCGGCTACCTCACGCTCGGCCAGCCGCTGACCACGCTGTCCGGCGGGGAACGGCAGCGGCTCAAGCTCGCCACCCGGATGGGGGACAAGGGCGGCGTGTACGTCCTCGACGAACCCACCACCGGCCTGCACCTGGCCGACGTCGCCCAGCTGCTCGGCCTGCTCGACCGGCTCGTCGACGCCGGCAAGTCCGTCATCGTGATCGAGCATCACCAGGCGGTCATGGCACACGCCGACTGGATCATCGACCTCGGGCCGGGCGCCGGTCACGACGGCGGACGGATCGTCTACGAAGGCACCCCGGCCGACCTGGTGGCCGCCCGGTCCACGCTCACCGGCGAACACCTCGCCGACTACGTCGGCGCGTGAGCGCCACACCGGACCTCAGCGGGACAGGCCGGCCATCCGGGCCGGCGGTGCCGTGCCGGGCTCCACCAGGCCGCACTGGTACGCGGCCACCACCGCGTGCGTCCGGTCCCGCATCCCCAGCTTCGTCAGGACCCGGCTGACGTGGGTCTTGACCGTCGCGTCGCCGAGCACGAGATGCTCGGCGATCTCCCGGTTCGACATCCCGTACGCCATCAGCACCAGCACCTCCCGTTCCCGCGGAGTGAGCCCACGCATCTGCACCGGAGTGGGCAGTCCCGGGTCGGGCCGGGCGGCGAGGTCGTCGAGCAGCCGCCGGGCCACCGCCGGATCCAGCCACGCCTCCCCGGCGGCCACCGCCCGGATCGCCGACACCAGCTCGGCGGGCGCCGCGTCCTTGAGCACGAAACCGGAAGCGCCCGCCCGCAACGCGGCGTGCACCGCCTCGTCCACGTGGTACGTCGTCAGCATGATGATCCGTACCGGCCGCTGCGGATCGTCGATGAGCTGCTCGTCGGCCATCAGCCTCGTCGCGGCCAGCCCGTCGGTGCCGGGCATCCGCACGTCCATCAGCACCACGTCCGGGCGCAGCCGGCGACTGACCTCGACGGCCTGCGCCCCGTCGTCGGCCTCGGCGACGACCTCGATGTCAGGTTCGTTGGTGAGCAGCATCGCGAGTCCCGCCCGTACGAGCGGCTGGTCGTCGGCGAGCAGCACCCGGATCATGAAGGCTCCCGTCGTCGGCGGCCGTGACAGCGGCCCCACCACATGATCATCGACGTCGCCGCCGTCGGCCAGCCCGATGTCGCACAGCGGACACGCGTTCACCCGACAGCCGGCGCCCCGCCGTCACCCGAGGCCGCCACGAGGTCGCCGCGCTGCGCGACCGGCAGCGTCGCGCTCACCCGGAACCCGCCCTCGGGACGCGGCCCGGCGACCAGGCGACCGCCGACACGCTCCAGCCGTTCGGCGAGGCTGGCCAGCCCGTTGCCGGTGGACAGTCCCGCCGCCGACGCGCCCGGGTCGCGGCCCGTGCCGTCGTCGTCGACGCGCAGCAACAGCACCCGCTCCTGCCACCCGAAATGAACAGTCGCGCAGGCCCGCCGGCCGACGTGCTTGAGCGTGTTCGTCAGGCTCTCCTGCACCGTCCGGTACGCCGCCAGCTCGATACTCGGATCCAGCGGCCGGGCACTGCCGGACACCGACATCGTCACGGTGAGCCCCGCGCACCGCATCGACGTCAGCAGCACCTCGATGTCGTCCAGCCGCGGCTGCGGACCCGGCTCACCGTCGGCCGCCGGACCCGACTCGGCCCGCATGACCGCCAGCAGCCGGCGCAACTCCGCCATCGCCTGCTGCCCGGCCTGCTGGATGTGCAGCAGCGCCTCCCGGGTCCGCTCCGGATCCGACGCGCTGATCCGCGCCGCCCCGGCGGCCTGCAACACCATCACCGTCACCGAGTGGGACACCACGTCGTGCAGTTCCGCGGCGATGCGGCGACGCTCCAACGCCACCGCCTCCGCCCGCGCCACACGCCGCTCCCGTTCCAGCTGGGCCACCCGCCGCCGGTGCCGCCGCACCACCGACCCGGCGGTCCACGCGGCCGCGTAGATGAGCGCGAACATCAACGCGGTCACCACGAACTCCCCGGCCCGCGCGCCCGGGCTCGGCTCCACCCGGAACGAGTCGAACGCGCTGAGCAGGCTCCGCGCGCACGCCGCCGCGTACGCCGCCGCCGACACCACCAGTGGCCGCAGCGCCGCCACCGTGTACAGCGCCACGATCAGGCCCACCCACGGCCGGTAGTCGTGCAGCAGGAACCACATCACCGCGCCGTGCACGCACTCGAACGCGAATACCGCGACCGGCGCCCGGGCCCGCCACCACAGGGCGCCGACCGACAGCACCGCGGCGAGCACCTGCAGCCACTGCCGGGCCGGGCCGACCGGCTCGCTCTGGATCACCACGGACGACGCCGTGAACAGGTCGAGCAGGCCCAGCACCGGCAGCAGCAGAAGATCGTGACGCCACCAACTCGCCGCCCGCGCCGGGGCAGACGGCGCCACCGCACCGGTCACCGAGGTCATCGGCGGGCTAGGAGTCTTCGGCGGGGCAGCCGATCCCGAACAACCGGCACGTCCAGGACAGCGGAGAACCGTCGTCATCACCGCCGCCGTCACCGTCGGGCGGCGGCGTGGCCGCGCTCACCCGGTGCGTGGTCACCGGCACCGCCGGCCGCCCCGGCTCACCCGCGCGGCCCGCCCCGGCCAGCACCACCGTCGCCACGACGTCGGCCGCGGCGTCCACGGCCACCCGCCACCGCCCGTCCGCGTCGTCGGCGAGCATCGCCAGCACCCGCCGCACCGCCGAGGCGTCCGTGCCGTAGCCACCCGGAACCGTCGCGCCGGCGAGGGAAACCATCAGCAGGTCCGCGTCGTCACGGTGCAGCACCGACACCTCCGCGACAGTGAGCGACCGCGCATCCCCGCCGGCCACACCCACCAGGCGCACCGCGTCGCCGGACCGGGCCCGGCCCGCACCGACAGTCCTCAGCAGACAACGCCGACCGTCCAACGGCACCCCACGCGCCACTGTCACCCACCCGGCCGGCCGCTGCGCCTGCAGGAACACCACCACCGGCGGCGACTGGACCTCGGTTCTCATCACGGACCTCCACAGAAGGAATTGCGGGCGAACAGCCCGCGTACGCGAGAAATTCTGGCCCACACCGGCCCGCCGGACGTCCCCGTACCGGGTGACATCCGGTGTCACCTTCCAGACGGACCCCCGACGCCCACCACCGGGCAGGGACGGACACCGAACCTCGCCCCACGGCCGGACGCCAGGACCGGCCGGTGACCACCACGATGGAACCAGTCCGGACGACGGCGGCAACACACCGAACGCCCCGGACACCCTTCCCAACCCGTCACGGCCGCGAGGTTTGCCATGCCCACGCCCGGTGCGTTCCTGATCGCCGACCCGGTCCACGTCGACTCACCGGCGCACGTCGCCGACACGGCGAGCCGGTTCCCGCTGGCCGACCAGACCCCGCCCGACGGCTGGCGCGTCGCCGAACACGGCGGCTGGATCATGTGGCACCCGCCGCACGCGCAGCTGCCGCAGCAGGGCTGGAAGGTGCACGTCTCGGTCAACCTCGACGACGCCGCCGACGCCCTCGACCTGGTACGCGAGCACTGCGTCCGCCACCGGATCGCCTTCAAGTTCCAGCGCAGCCGCCGCCTCGCCCTGGTCAACAACGAGAAGTACGCCCACCGCGCCGGCAGCGGCAAACTCGCCGCCCTCTACCCGGCCGACGACACCGCCCTGCGCCGCATCCTCGACGACCTCGGCGCCCAGCTCGCCGGCTACCGCGGCCCGTACGTCCTCAGTGACCTGCGCTGGCACGACGGCCCCCTCTACCTGCGCTACGGCGGATTCGCCGAACTCTGGTGCGTCGACGGCGACCAGCCCGTCCCCGCCGTCACACGCCCCGACGGAACCCTCGTCCCCGACCGCCGCGAACCCGTCTTCACAGTGCCCGACTGGGCCCCCGTACCCGACTTCGTCGCCGAACACATCGCCGCCGTCGACGCGCAGACCGACGACGAACCGCCCTACCGCATCGAGGAAGCCCTGCACCACTCCAACGCCGGCGGCGTCTACCGCGCCACCGACCTGCGCGACGGCCGCACCGTCGTCCTGCGGGAAGCCCGCCCGCACGCCGGCCTCGACGGCGCCGGCACCGACGCGCTCACCCGCCTACGCCGCGAGGAGACCATGCTGCGGCGGCTCGCCGGCCTCGACTGCGTCCCACAACTGCTCGACCGCCTCACCTGGTGGGAACACCAGTTCCTGGTCGAGGAGCACATCGAGGGCGACACCCTCCAGCACCACCTCGCCATGCGGCACCCGCTGATCCACCCCGACCCCACCCACCAGGACCTGACCGACTACACCGCCTGGGCACTCGACGTCATCGACCAGGTCGAAGCCGCCCTTGCCCAGGTACACGCCAGGGGAGTGGTCTTCGGCGACCTGCACACCGCCAACGTCATGATCCGCCCCGACGGCCGCGTCGTGCTCGTCGACTTCGAACAGGCGTACCTGGCCGACGAGGACTTCACCCCGTCACTGGGCGACCCCGGCTTCGCCACACCCCGGATCCGCCGCGGCCCCGCCGTCGACACCTACGCGCTCGCCTGCCTACGCCTCGCCGTCTTCGTACCGCTGACACCACTCGCGGCGCTGTGCGACGAGAAGTTCGACGACCTCCTCACGGTCGCCCGACGCTTCCCGCTACCGCCCGGCTACCTCGACCGCATCCGCGACGACCTGCACACCGCACTGAACCCGCCCGCGCCCGGCCGCCGCCGCGTCACCCGCTTTACCTGGCCCGCCGACCAGCGCCGCCTGATCGACTCACTGGCCGCCGGCATCCGCGCCACCGCCACACCGCACCGCACCGACCGGCTCTTCCCCGGCGACCCCGGCCAGTTCCCGCACGGCGGCGCCACCCTCGCGCACGGCGCCGCCGGCGTCATCTGGGCACTCGTCAACACCGGCGTCGACTACCCCGAACGCGACGAACACCTCGACTGGCTCACCCGCGCCGCCCGCCGCCTGCCCGCCGCCCACCTCGGCCTCTACGACGGCCTGGCCGGCATCGCCGCGCTCCTCGACCGGACGGGACGCCACGACGACGCCGGTGAACTGCTCGACCGATGTCGCACCGGCCTTCACCACCGCTACGGCCCCGGCCTGCACAGCGGCCTCGCCGGCATCGGACTCGCCCTGCTCCGCCCCGGCAGACCCGCCCCCGACGACGCCCTGCACATCGGCGACCGACTCGCCCGCACCCTCACCGGCGACACAAAGCAACCCGTACCCGAACCCGCACGCCCCGGCCTGCTCCACGGCTGGTCCGGCCCCGCGATCTTCCTCACCCGCCTGCACGAAGCCACCGGCGACCCCGCCTGGCTACGCGCCGCCCGCACCGCCCTGCGCCGCGACCTGCAGCACACCGTCCGCGACGACAACGGCAACCTCCACGTACGCGACGGCGCACGACGGCTGTTCTACCTCGACGAAGGCAGCGCCGGCATCGCCGTCGCCGCACACACACTGCTCCGCCACGGCGAACGCCAGTGGCTGCGCGACGTCGTCACCACCGTCCGCCGCACCATCGACGTCGAGTTCGTCCTGCTACCCGGCCTCTTCCACGGCCGCGCCGGACTACTCGCCACCGCCGCACTGCTCACCGACGACCCACCGCGCGGCACCACCCCGCACGGTCCCCTCGGACTCGTCCGCGACGACGCGCCCCACCACGTCCCCGCGCACCTGGCCCGCCTCGCCTGGCACGCCTACGCCCTCGACGGCCGGCTCGCGTTCCCCGGCGACACCCTGCTGCGCATCTCCACCGACCTCGCCGCCGGCGGCGCCGGAATCCTCTCCGCGATACACGCCGCGCTGCACCGCACCGCAGTGACACTGCCCTTCCTCGACGCGCCCACCCACGTCGCGCCCACCGGCCACCTCCTCGCCGCGAGCTGAACCCCGGCCGGCGCCCACAGACCCCGTCGGAACCACCGACGGTCAACCCCACCACACCAGAGAAGGAGGTGAACCCCCATGACGAAGCTCCTCAACCTGCAGGCCATGGCCACGCAGAACGGCACCCGCCACGCGGTCCCGCCGCAGTCCAGCAGCATCAGCATCGCCTGCTGCAACGGCTGAGACGGCAGTGGCGAACGGGCCACCGGCCCCAGCCACACCTGATCCGCCTGGCGACCCGGGCGGGCGGCCACCGCCCGCCCGGGTCCGTCGTCAACCCGCCCCACAGCCGGTGGAGCCGACCTCCCGCCCGCCACCACGCCCACGGAGCCCTCATGCCGCCCACCGGCCTGCGACACAACCGCGACTTCCTCCTCATCACCGTCGCCCGCACCGCGTCGAAACTCGGCACCCAGGTCACCGCCGTCGCCACGCCGCTCCTCGTGCTGCTGACCACCGGCTCCGCCACCGACGCCGGCCTCGTCGCCTTCGCCGAAGGAATCGCCCTGGTCCTCGTACTCCTGCCCGCCGGCCTGCTCGCCGACCGCCGCGACCGGCGCATCCTCATGCTCTGCTGCGACGGCGGCGCGCTGCTCGCCGTCACCGGCGTCACAGTGCTCGCCCTCGTCGGACACGCGCCCGTCCTGCTGATCGCCGTCCTCGCCGCCGCCACCGCCGGTCTCGGCGCCGCCCTGCAACCCGCCGCCGCGGCGGCCACCCGCGCCGTCGTCCCGGCCCGGGACCTGCGTACGGCCACCGTGTTCAACGAAACCCGCAACGGAGTCGTACACCTGGCCGGCCCACCGCTCGGCGGCTTCCTGTTCGGTCTCGCACCGGCACTGCCGTTCCTCGTCGACGCGATCTCGTACGCCGTCTCCCTGGTCGCTGTGGCCCTGCTACGCGGCCCGCTCGGCCGGTCCCTGACCAGGCCGGGGGAGTCCCTGCCCCAGCAGGCCGTCGCCGGGGTCCGGTTCCTGTGGCGGCAACCGTCGCTGCGGTTCACGCTGCTCTGCGGCGCCGTCCTGAACTTCGCGTTCGCAGGCGTCCTGCTGGCGATCATCGTCGTGCCGGTCCGCAACGGCGCCTCCGGACTGTCCGCCGGAACCGTCATGGCATGCGTCGGGCTCGGCGCCGTCGCCGGATCACTCGTCGCGTCCTGGCTGACCGCCCGGGTACCCACCCGCTGGCTGATCCTCGCCGTCGTCTGGGCCTGCGCTGTGCTGACCGCCGCGATGGCCACCACCGACAACGGACTGGTCCTGGGCGCGCTGGCCGGCGCCTGCGTCCTGGTCGTACCCGCCGCCAACATCAGCATGCTGACCCTCCAGACCCTGCTGACCCCCGGCGACCTGCAGGGGAGAGCGCATGCCGCGACCAGCTTCATCGCGCTGATCGTGGCGCCGTTCGGCCCGGCGCTGTCCGGCCTGCTGATCGACCGCGTACCGGCGCCGGTGGTGTTCGGCAGCTTCGCGGCCGTCATGCTGACGCTCGCCGTGGGCGCGGCCGTCGCACCCGCCGTGCGCGCCATGCCCGACCTGCGCGCCGTCGAGGACGTCGCGGAGCCCGAGCCCGGCGAGGCCGAGCGGCGCGACCCGCAGCCGGTCTGAGTCGATCTCCATACCGGCAGGCAGGGGAGAGGCGCCGGTCTTTTCCGGGTACGTTCGGATGATCACGACAGCGCACCGTCCGTGCCACCATGTAAGGCCCCTCCCAGGACAGGCCACAAGGGACGAGGTGCCGGCATGGAGCTGCGTAGGAGCCGACAGACGCTGTGGAAGGGCCTCACGGTCTTCGGAGTCGGCGTGCTTCCGCTGCTGTATCTGACGTCCCCGTCGACCGGACGATGGATCCTTCTCGGGCTGTGGCTGGTGTCGGCCGGCGTGTTCGTCGCCTACCAGCTCAGGCCGTTCCGGTTCCGCATCGGAGCCGACGGGCTTGACCTGCGGGTCGCCGGGCTCAACCGGATGGTGGCGTGGGCCGAGATCGAGGCCGTCGTCCTGGACCAGCCACTACCGTCCGGTGGCCGGAAGCAGCGAGCCGCGTCGGTGCTGCTGGTGCCCGCCACCGCCTCGACCATCGATCGTCGGCTCACCGGCCGCAGCCCCGTCGACGGCCGCCCGGCCCTGGTGCTGCTCGACCTCGATCAGGTGCAGCAACCGGCGGACGAGGTGGCGGCCGCCCTGGCCCGGTTCGGAGGAAGCCGCTTCGCGGACGTCCGGCAGCGCGCCCCGGAACGGCCCGACGCGCCGGGCGCGCCGGACATGGACGGCCTGAGCTTGTTGTCCGACCTGATGCCGCGAGTGCAGAAGGCGCTCGACACCGGCGACGCGTCGCAGCGTCAGGCGCTCAAGGCAGAGGTGGACGCGTTGCTGGCGAGCCTGCCCGAGACGCCGGCCGGTCGTGACCAGCCACGGTTGGACGGCGTGCTGACGGCGATGTCGGAGGCCCTGGCTGCGGAGGGCGAAGACGTGAAGCCCTCCTGAGCGGCTCTGGTTGTACTGATTCGATAATGCACATTATGTCAAGTTGCGCTCTGGTGGGGCCTCCCCGGGCGCCCACGCGAGGCGGCTGACCTCTCCGAACGCCGGCCTTGCCGGGTGCCGGAGGTTCACCAGGTCACCCCGCCTCGATCTCGTCACCCGTCGCGCGGTCCGGCTCGTCAGCCCGCACCGGGCGCGATGGCGCCGGCGTTTCGCGACAGGCACCGATCGCCCGCAGCCCACCGGACACCCCGAGCGCGATCCCGGGCCGACACCGACCTCCGGCGTCGCCCTTCACCCCCCTCCACCATTCGGCGATCATGAGGTTGGCGGCGACAAATTGGACAGCGTCCGCGGTCAACCTCATGATCGCCGGAGTAGAGAGGGTGCCGGCCCTTCCGTCTGCCCTCCGGTGCCCGACCGAGTGCCGACGGGTGTTACTGCCGCCAGTTCGCCGATGTGGCTGCATCGGAGCGCCCGGGTTACCGCAACCTCGGCGAGGTGGAGTTGATCATCGCTTGATCGACTGCACTCCCCCTGGAGCAGCCCCCTGGCGGGAACGCGAAAATCATGCATAATATCCCTTATGCATGACAAACCGGACGAAACGGTAGGGGTCCTGATCGAGGAGTTCCTGACCGCCCGGGCCACCCGTAAGCCCTCCCCCCACACCCTGGCCGCGTACCGGCGGGACCTGACCACAGTGGCCGAGCTGGTCGCCGCCGACGGTGACACCACTCCCCTCCCCCTGGACCGGCTGGCGGTCGGTGCCCTCTCCCCCAGGGTGATGCGCGCGGCGTTCGCGCGGTTCGCCGCTCCCCGCGCCGCCGCGTCGGTCCATCGTGCCTGGTCGACGTGGAACAGCTTCTTCACTTTCCTGGTGGCGGAGGGCGTCGTACCGGGCAATCCGATGCCGGCGGTGGGGCGACCACGTACGCCGCTCCCCCGGCCCAAGCCGCTACGGGGCGAGGACACCCCGGAGGAGTTGCTGGCGGCGGTGGCGCGCGCGGAGGGCCGGCAGCGTGATCCGTGGCCGGAGCGCGACCTGGCGGTGCTGGCGCTGGCGTTGTGCGCGGGGTTGCGGCTGTCGGAGCTGCTGGCGCTGCGGGTGTCTTCGGTGGCGGGGCGCGACGGCGAGCGGCGGGTGGACGTGGCGGGCAAGGGTGGGCGGCCGCGTACGGTGCCGATCGAGGACGCCGTGGACCGGGTGCTTGCGGGTTACCTGGACAGCCGGCGGTACCGGTTCGGGTCGCGAAGTGTGCGGCCGGACGCGCCGTTTCTGGTGGACCGTCAGGGTGAGGCGTTGCGGCGGGGCGGGCTGCAGTACCTGGTGGAGTCGTGTTACCGGCGTGCGGGCATCGGTGACCGGGTGCCGCGGGGCGCCCGGTTGCACGCGTTGCGGCACACGTTCGCGACGCGGTTGGCGGAGGACGGGGCGAGCGCGGCGGAGATCATGCGGTTGTTGGGGCATGCGTCGTTGGCGTCGTCGCAGACGTACATCGAGGTGACGGCAGGTCAGCAGCGGGCGGCGGTGGCGGCGAACCGTACCAACCGGGCGTTGTCGGGGTTGACGCCGCCGCGGTGAGGGCCGCGCGGCGGTCTGCCGGGCTGGCAGGATGCGGGTGGGTGCGGCGCGGGCGGTGGCGGTCGGGTGGGTGCGGGAGCGGATGCGCGTCGATCCGTCGATCGAGGGGGCGTTCTTCAGCGGTTCGACTGTGGGGTTGCCGGACGATGCGCTGTTGCCGCCGTGGTCGGACGTGGACGTGTTGCTGGTGCGCTGGAATCCCGGCGTGAAGGTGGGCAAGTTCGTGCACCGGGGGGTGCTGCTGGAGGTCAGCACTGTCACCTGGGAGGAGTTGGGTGGTCCGGAGGACGTGCTGGGGTCGTGGGTGTTCGCGCCGATGTTCCGTACCGATGGGGTGATCGCGGATCCGTCGGGGCGGCTGGCCGCGGTGCGGGAGCGGGTGGCGGCGGGGTTCGCGGATCCGGTGTGGGTGCGGGCGCGGTGCGCGGGCGTGCGGCGGCGGATCGAGGCCGGGTTGCGGGCGGTCGGCGGTTCGGCGCCGTTGGCGGAGCAGGTGCTGGCGTGGGTGTTTCCGACGTCGTTGCTTGCGGTGTGGCCGGCGGTGGCGGGGTTGGCGGATCCGACGGTGCGGCGGCGGTACGTGCGGGCGGAGCGGGTGTTGTCGCGGTTCGGGTTCGCCGATCGGTATCCGGAGCTGCTGGACACGTTCGACGGCGGTGGGGTGGGCGTGGACGCGGCGCGGGTGCGGGAGCATCTGGCCGGGTTGGCGGTGGTGTTCGACGAGGTGGCGCGGCTGCCGCGGGAGGGGTTCGCGTTCGGGGCGGATCTGGGTGCTGCGGGGCGTCCGGTGGTGTTCGACGGTGCGGCTGAGCTGATTGCGGCGGGCCGGCATCGGGAGGCGATGTTCTGGGTGCTGGTGACGTACGCGCGGTGTCATGTGGTGTTGGGTGCGGTGGCGCCGGGTCGGGAGCGGGCGTTCGGGGCGGTGCTGGCGGATCTGGGTGTGGCGTCGGCGGCGGATCGGCGGCGGCGGGCGGACGCGTTGCTGGCGGCGTTGCCGGGGTGGCAGTCGGTGGTGGATGCGGTGGCGGCGGAGGCTGTGGCAGGCTGAGGGGGAACGCGACTGGCGGCACGGGGATGGGTGAACCATCGGGGAGCTCGTCGTGGGGGTCGACCGCCTGGGCCTCCGCGGGCGAGGTGTCGTATGTCTTCTGCACGGTTGTTGCCGGGTGCCCCGGTGGCGGAGCGGGTGTTGTCGGAGGTCGCCGCGTCGGTGGCGGAGCTGCGCGCGGCGGGTGTGACGCCGGCGCTGGCGACGGTGCTGGTGGGTGACGACGACGCGAGCGCGGGCTACATCCGGATCAAGCAACGGCAGGCGGCGGAGCTGGGTTTCGTGTCGCCGCACGTGCATCTGCCGGCGTCGGCGTCGCAGGCGGATCTGCATGCGGTGCTGGCGGATTTCAACGCGGACGCCACGGTGCACGGGGTGCTGGTGCAGTATCCGATCCCGGGGCGTCTGGACTACGACCGGGCGTTGGCGGTACTGGATCCGGACAAGGACGTGGACGGGATGCATCCGGTGAACATGGGCCGGCTGGCGTTGGGGTTGCCGGGTCCGTTGCCGTGTACGCCGGCGGGGATCGAGGCGTTGCTGGCGTTTCACGGTGTGCCGGTGGCGGGCCGGGAGGTGGTGGTCCTGGGCCGGGGCGCGACGTTGGGTCGGCCGTTGGCGATGTTGCTGGCGCAGAAGCGGCCGACGGCGAACGCGGCGGTGACGGTGGTGCACACGGGGGTGGCGGACTGGCCGCGGTACACGCGGCGGGCGGAGATCCTGGTGGCGGCGGCGGGGGTGCCGGGGATCGTGCGGCCGGAGCATGTGCGTCCGGGTGCGGTGGTGGTCGGTGGTGGGGTGCGGTACGAGGGGCGGCGGCTGCTGCCGGACGTGGACGAGTCGTGTGCCGAGGTGGCGGGGGCGATCACGCCGCGTGTGGGCGGGGTGGGTCCGACGACTGTGGCGATGTTGTTCCGTAACGCGGTGGAGGCGGCTCGGCGGCAGAGCGGTCTGGGGTGAGCGTCAGCCGAGGTCGACGACGAGGGGCCGGTGGTCGGAGATGGTGGCCAGTGGGGTGTGCACGGCGGTGACGGGTGGGAGGCGGTCGAGGGCGTGCCGGTCGGCGAGGATGTGGTCGAGTTGGACGCGGGGTTGCCCGGCCGGGTAGGTGGGGCGGCGGGCCAGGGGTCGCCAGCGGGTGAGTGCGGCGGCGGGTCCGGCGGGCAGGTTGAGGTCGCCGAGCAGGATCCGGGGCGCGGGCAGGGTGCGCAGGGCGCGGACGACGCGGCGTAGCTGCCAGACGTTCCAGCCGGGGACGAAGGACAGGTGGGTGGCGGCGACGGTGAGGGGGCCGTGGGGGGTGTCGAGGACGGCGGCGAGTACGACGCGGGGTTCGTCGCGGAGCAGGATGAGGCCGCCGCCGGGGCCGGGCGCGTAGATGGGTGAGCGGACGGGGGCGGCGCGTAGCCGGGTGACCTGCCAGGAGCGGACGGGGTGGCGGCTGATGAGGCCGATGCCGTAGAGGGGTTCGCCGTGGCCGTCGTCGTCGTGGGTGAGGGGGCGGAACTGTTCGCCGGGGGTGCCGACGACGGCGGCGGCGAAGCGGTGGTGGTCGGCGTGCAGGGCGCGGGCGGCCAGGGCGGTGAGGTCGAGTTTGCCGCTGCGGCTCTGGTCGCGGTCGACTTCCTGCAGGGCGAGGACGTCGGCGTCGAGGGCGGTGACGGCGGCGGTGAGCCGGTCGGGGTCGACGAGTCCGTCGGTGAGTGATCGGCCGTGCAGCAGGTTGAAGGTGGCCAGGCGCACCTGGACACCCTACGTCGTCGTGGCAGTCTTGCCGGGTGCTGAGACTGTTGTGCTGTTCGATGCTGGTGTTCGTGGCGGTGGGTTCGGTGGGGGTGTGGTTGCGGCGTCGCCGGGGCCGGTGAGGCTGGCCACAGGTGGCCTTGTCGCTGGTGGCGGGGTGGGCAGAATGCGGCGGTGGATGCCCTGTCGTTGACGACGTTGCTGACCGCTGCCCTTGTCGCCGGGTGGGTGGACGCGGTGGTGGGTGGTGGTGGTCTGTTGTTGTTGCCGGCGTTGCTGGTGGCGGCGCCGGGGGTGCCGGTGGCGACGGCGTTGGGGACGAACAAGCTGGCGGCGATTTTCGGTACGTCGACGGCGGCGGTGACGTATGCGCGGCGGACGAAGCTGGACTGGGCGGTGGCGGGTCCGGCGGCGGGGTTGGCGGTGGTGACGGCGGGGTTGGGTGCGGCGTTGGCGGGTGCGGTGCCGGGCAGCGCGTACCGGCCGGTGGTGCTTGTGGTGCTGGTGGCGGTGGCGGTGTTCGTGCTGGCGCGGCCGTCGTTGGGTGTGGTGTCGTCGCCGCGGCGGACGCCGAGGCGGGTGGTGGTGGCGGTGGCGGTGGCCGGGTTGGGCATCGCGTTGTACGACGGGTTGATCGGGCCGGGTACGGGGACGTTTCTGGTGTTGGCGTTCACGGCGATTCTGGGGTCGGATTTCGTGCACGCGTCGGCGATGGCGAAGGTGGTGAACGCGGGGACGAATCTGGGTGCGCTTGTGGTGTTCGGGTTGACCGGGCACGTGTGGTGGGCGTTGGGTGCGGCGATGGCGGTGTGCAACGTGGTGGGGGCGGCGGTGGGCGCGCGGATGGCGTTGCGGCGGGGTGCCGGGTTCGTGCGGGTGGTGCTGCTGGTGGTGGTGCTGGCGTTGGTGGTTCGGTTGGGTTACGACCAGTGGGTGGCGGGCTGATCGCGGTGGCGGTGCGGGCGGAGCACGATCGGGCGGTGCTGGCGGGTCTGCTGGGCCGGGATCCGGTGTTGCACGCGTACCAGTTGGGTGATCTGGACGATTTCTTCTGGCCGTACACGTCGTGGTTCCGGCGTGGCGACCAGGTGGTGTTGCTGTATCACGGGGTGGAGTTGCCGACGTTGCTGGCGTTCGCGGCGCCGGATCGGGTGGCGGAGCTGGCCGGGTTGCTGGCGGAGGCGGCGCCGGTGTTGCCGGCGCGGATGTGGGCGCACCTGTCCCCCGGCCTGGAGGCGACGCTGGGCCGCTGGTTCGTGGTTTCGGAGGCGGCGGCGCATCACCGGATGGCGTTGACCGATCCGGGCCGGTTGGCGGCGGTGCCGGCGGTGGGTGAGCCGTTGGGGCCGGCGGACGCGGCGGAGCTAGCTGGGTTGTACGCGGTGGCGTATCCGGGGAACTGGTTCGACGCGCGGATGCTGGAGACGGGCCAGTACGTGGGGGTGCGCGAGCGTGGCCGGCTGGTGGCGGTGGCGGGGGTGCACGTGTTCTCGCCGCGGTGGCGGGTGGCGGCGCTGGGGAACGTGACGACGCATCCGGATGTGCGGGGTCGTGGTCTGGGTGCGGGGGTGGTGGCGGCGTTGTGCGGGCGGCTGCGCGCGTCGGTGGATCATGTGACGTTGAACGTGCGGGCGGACAACGCGGCGGCGGTGCGCCTGTACGAGCGGTTGGGGTTTTCCCGGGTGGCCGGGTTCACCGAGTGCGCGTTGACGTCAGCGGCCGCGGCTGGGTGAGTCGAAGCGGCCGGCGCGGATCTCGCGCAGGGCCCGTCGGCGGGTGTCGCCGCGCAGGGTGTCGACGTAGAGGCGGCCGCGCAGGTGGTCGGTCTCGTGTTGCAGGGCGCGGGCGAGGAAGCCGCTGCCGGTGATGGTGAGCGGCTCGCCGTGCTGGTCGTAGCCGTGGGCGGTGGCGTGCAGCGCGCGGGGGGTCGGGAAGTACAGGCCGGGGATGGACAGGCAGCCCTCGTCGTCGTCCTGGAGTTCGTCGGACACCTCCAGGGTGGGGTTGACCATGTGGCCGCGGTGGCCGTCGGCGTCGTAGACGAACACCTGGGCGTTGACGCCGATCTGGGGTGCGGCGACGCCGGCGCGGCCGGGTGCGCCGAGCAGCGTGTCCATCAGGTCTTCGACGAGGGCGCGTAGTTCGGCGTCGAAGGCGGTGACGGGTTCGCTGGGGGTGCGCAGCACGGGGTCGCCGATGATCCGGATCGGGCGCATAGTCATGTCCGGAAGGCTATCCGTTGCTTACCGGTTTCCGGTGTCCGGTGGGGTGTCGAGGAGCCCGGTGTCGGCGATGCGGTCGCGCAGGGGGCGGCGGCGCAGGGCGTCGAGGACGGCGTACAGCTCGTCGGCGAGTGGCACGGGTAGTTCGGTGTCGAGGTGGCGCATGGCGGCGGTGGTGGCGGCCCATTCGGCTTCGACGGCGGGCAGCAGGGCGCGGGCGCGGTCGGTGAGGGTGACGATGCGGTGGCGGGCGTCGGCGCCGGGGCGCAGGTCGACGAGGCCGGCGCGGCGCATCTGGGCGACGGTCTGGCTGGTGGCGGAGTGGGTGACGCCGACGCGGGTGGCGAGGTCGCGGATGGGCAGCGGCCCGTCGGCGACGAGGGCGCGCACGACTGGTGAGTAGCGGGGCCGGTAGTCGGTGAGGCCGAGGCGGTGGTGGACGGCGGCGACGTCGCCGTCGAGGACGTCCAGGACGTGGCGTAGCAGGGTGCCGAGGGCGTCGCGGTCGGGGGCGGTCACGTCCACTAATGTAACAGCGCTGTTGTATCTGACTTGGGGAGGCCACTGATGTATCCACCGATCGAGCCGTACGCCCACGGCATGTTGGACGTCGGGGACGGGCAGCGCGTGTACTGGGAGACGTGCGGCAATCCGGACGGCCGTCCGGCGCTGGTGGTGCACGGTGGGCCCGGTTCGGGTGCGGGCGCGTCGTGGCGGCGGCTGTTCGACCCGGCCGCGTACCGGATCGTGCTGTTCGACCAGCGCGGCTGCGGGCGCAGCACTCCCCCGGCGTCGGATCCGGTCACCGACCTGTCGGTGAACACCACGGCGCATCTGCTCGCCGACATGGAGTTGCTGCGCGTGCACCTGGGGATCGACAGGTGGCTGCTGTGCGGCGCGTCGTGGGGGTCGTCGCTGGCGCTGGCGTACGCGCAGCGCCACCCGGGTCGGGTGAGCGCGCTGGTGCTGTTCAGCGTGGTCGCCAACACCAGCCGGGAGATCGAGTGGGTGACCCGGGACATGGGCCGGGTGTTCCCGCAGGAGTGGGCGCGGTTCCGCGACGGCGTGCCGGAGGCCGACCGCGACGGTGACCTGTCCGCCGCGTACGCCCGGTTGATCAACGACCCGGATCCAACCGTGCGGGAGCGGGCCGCCCGGGACTGGTGCGACTGGGAGGACGTGCACGTCTCCCTGGCCGGCGGGTACGCGCCGAGTCCCCGCTTCGCCGATCCGGTGTTCCGGTACGGGTTCACCCGGCTGGTGACCCACTACTTCGCCAACCGGGGCTTCCTGCCCGACGGGCAGCTGCTGCGCGACGCGGGCCGCCTCGCGGGCATCCCCGGGGTGCTGGTGCAGGGCCGCCTGGACGTCAGCGGCCCGCCGGACATCGCGTGGCTGCTGACCCGGGACTGGCCGGACGCGCGGCTGGAGATCGTGGAGTCCGGCGGTCACGGCGGCGCGCACGGCATCAGCGAGCGGGTGGTGGCGGCACTGGACGCGTTCGCCGCCACGCCCGGCCCCGCCGCCTGAGCCGCCGCGCCGACCGTCAGCCCGCGAGCAGGGCGCGGATCGGGGCTGCCTTGGCGGCGGCCTCGGCGACCTCGGCGGCCGGGTCGCTGTCCCAGGTGATGCCGCCGCCGGCCCACAGGTGCAGCCGTCTCCCGTCCGCGGCGGCGGTGCGGATGGTCAGGCCCAGGTCGAGCCGGTCCGGCCCGACCCAGCCGAGCGCGCCCATGCCCGCGCCGCGTCCGACCGGCTCCAGCTCGGCGATGCGCGCCAGCGCGGCGCGTTTCGGGGCGCCGGTGACCGAGCCGCCGGGGCACAGCGCGCGCAGCAGGTCGGCCAGGCCGAGGCCGTCGGCGGGCGCCGCGGACACCGTGGACTCCGCCTGCCACAGGTCACACCAGCGGCGTACGGCGAACAGCTCGTCGACGCGCACCGAGCCGGTACGGGCCACTCGGGCCAGGTCGTTGCGTTCCAGGTCGACGATCATGACGTGTTCGGCGCGTTCCTTCGCCGAGGCGAGCAGGTCGCGGCGTCCGGCGGGGGTGGCCGGGCGGGTGCCCTTGATCGGGCGGGTGACCAGCCGGCCGTGCTCGACCGCGATCAGGGTCTCCGGGGAGGCGCAGCCGAGCGCCCAGCCGGGGCCGTGCAGGGTGCCGCCGTAGCGGGCGCCGGGCAGCGCGGCGAGGCGGGCCAGCGCCGGCAGCGGGTCGCCGGTGTACGCGGCGGCGGCGTGCCCGACGAGGTTGGTCTGGTAGACGTCGCCGCGGGCGATCGCGGCGCGGACCGCGTCGACGGCGGCGGCGTGCGCGGCCGGGGTCCAGCTGTCCCGCCACGGCCCGAGCCGCCAGGGCGCGAGGGCCGGGCGCGGGGGCGGCACCGTCCGGTCGCTGTGGTGGTAGACGACCACGACGAGGTCGGGCAGCGCCGGCGCGGGGCTCGGCGCGCCGGGCGACACGCCGAGCGTGTACGCGCCGGCGGCGGCAGACAGGTAGAGCGCCGCGCCGCACACCGCGGCATCCGGGTCGTGACGGCCGGGGCGGGACAGGTCGTCGCGGGTGATGCCCTGCGCGGCGAGGAAGCGTTGTGCCAGGTCGGCGGGGTCGCCGCCGTCGCCGATCGACCAGTGCAGGCGGGCTGTCTCGATCAGCCGGCGGCGGCATCCGGGCGGCGCGCCGGGAACATCGACCTCCACCTGTGGGAGCGCTTCCACGACGTCCGGGCCGTTACGGGTCATCCGTTCAGCCCATTCTGGGTGAACAAGACGCATCCTTGCTCGTTGCCGCTCAGTTTTCCTTGGTACTGTGCGTCACTGGTCATGTGAACCATGACACAGTGCCCCCACAGTCCGGAGAACCCGATGTGTCAGCACCAGCCCACCTGCCCCTCCGCCGACGCGACCGACCGTGAGGCCGCCCGCGTCCTTGCCTGCTTCCCTGAGCAGGGCTGGAGCCTGCTCTGCAACGGCGTCATCGTCTTCGAGGACACCGGTGAGCTGCTCCCCGACGGGCGCACCATCGCCCCGCACCGGGGTCCGGCCCGCCACGCCCTCGTCGCCTGAGCGATCACGCAGCGTCAGTGAGCGTACGCGCCGGCCCTGACCGGCCGGCGCCCCGGCCGGGGCGGCGACAGTCCACCGCCCCGGCGTCAGCCGCTCCAGTCCTCGAACGCCTCCGGCGCGGGGCACGAGCAGACCAGGTTCCGGTCGCCGTACGCGCCGTCGACGCGCCGCACCGGAGGCCAGTACCGGCCCGCCCGCTCCACACCCGCCGGGTAGGCGCCCACCGACCGCGGGTACGGGTGCGGCCACTCGTCGGCGGACACCATCGCCGCGGTGTGCGGCGCGTTGGACAGCGGGTTGTCCCCCGCCGGCCACTCCCCCGAGCCGACCTTGTCGATCTCCGCCCGGATCGCGATCATCGCGTCGCAGAAGCGGTCCAGTTCGGCCAGGTCCTCACTCTCGGTCGGCTCCACCATCAGCGTCCCCGCCACCGGGAACGACATGGTCGGCGCGTGGAAGCCGTAGTCGATCAGCCGCTTCGCCACGTCGTCCACGCTCACCCCGGTGGCCTTGGTCAGCGGACGCAGGTCCAGGATGCACTCGTGCGCGACCAGGCCCTTGTTGCCGGCGTACAGCACCGGGAAGTGCGCGCGCAGCCGCGCCGCCACGTAGTTCGCCGCCAGGACCGCCACGCCGGTGGCGCGGGCCAGCCCGTCGGCGCCCATCATCCGCAGGTACGCCCACGGGATCGGCAGGATCCCCGCCGACCCGTGGTTCGCCGCGGAGATCGCCGGCCGCCCGTCGGCGCGCGCGCCCAGCGGGTCACCGGGCAGGAACGGCGCCAGGTGCGACCGCACCGCCACCGGCCCGACACCGGGGCCACCGCCGCCGTGCGGAATGCAGAACGTCTTGTGCAGGTTCAGGTGCGACACGTCCGCCCCGAACCGGCCGGGCTTGGCGAACCCGACCAGCGCGTTGAGGTTCGCGCCGTCGACGTACACCTGACCGCCCGCGTCGTGGACCTTCGCGCACAACTGGGCGATGCCGGTCTCGTACACGCCGTGCGTCGACGGGTACGTCACCATGATCGCGGCGAGCGCGTCCCGGTGCTTGTCGATCTTCGCGTCGAGGTCGACCAGGTCGACGTTGCCGTCGGCGTCGCAGCCGACCACCACCACCCGCATGCCGGCCATCACCGCCGACGCGGCGTTCGTGCCGTGCGCCGACGACGGGATCAGGCACACGTCGCGGTGGGCCTCGCCGCGCTCACGGTGGTAGCCGCGGATCGCCAGCAGCCCGGCCAACTCACCCTGCGACCCGGCATTCGGCTGCACGCTGACCGCGTCGTAGCCGGTCACCTCGGCCAGCCAGCCCTCCAGCTGCGCGATCAGCTCCCGGTACCCGGCGGTCTGCTCGTCCGGCGCGAACGGGTGCAGGTGCGCGAACTCCGGCCAGGTGATCGGCTCCATCTCGGTGGTGGCGTTGAGCTTCATCGTGCACGACCCCAGCGGGATCATGCCCCGGTCCAGCGCGTAGTCGAAGTCGGCCAGGCGGCGCAGGTACCGCAGCATCGCCGTCTCCGAGTGGTGGCTGTGGAACACCGGGTGGGTGAGGAACTCCGACGTGCGCGCCAGGGCGTCCGGCAGGCCCGCGTCGACGTCGCCGTCGAACCCGTCCACGCCGAACGCCGCCCACACCGCCTGCAGGTGCGCGCCGGTGGTGGTCTCGTCGCAGGAGACGCCGACCCGGTCGGCGTCGACCAGCCGCAGGTTCACGTTGCGCTCCGCCGCGGCCGCCACCACCTGCGCGGCGCGGCCCGGCACGACAGCGGTGACGGTGTCGAAGAACGGCACGTCGGCCACGTCGACGCCGCCGGCCCGCAGCCCGGCCGCGAGCCGCGCCGCCGCCTCGTGGGTACGCCGGGCAATGGCCCGCAGCCCGTCCGGGCCGTGGTAGACGGCGTACATGCCGGCCATCACGGCGAGGAGCACCTGCGCGGTGCAGATGTTGCTGGTCGCCTTCTCCCGGCGGATGTGCTGCTCGCGGGTCTGCAACGCCAGCCGGTACGCCGGGTTGCCGTCGGCGTCGCGGGACACCCCGACGAGACGGCCCGGCAGCATCCGCTCCAGACCCGAACGCACCGCCAGGTAACCGGCGTGCGGCCCACCGAAGCCCATCGGCACACCGAAGCGCTGCGTGGTGCCGGCGGCGATGTCGGCGCCGATCTCGCCCGGCGGGCGCAGCAGCGTCAACGCCAGCAGATCCGCCGCCACCGTCACCAGCGCGCCCACGCCGTGCGCCGCCTCGACCAGCGCCCGGTGGTCGCGGACCGCCCCGGACGCGCCCGGGTACTGCAGGTGCAGCCCGAAGAACTCCGCCGGCAACTCGTCGCGCTCGACGTCGACCACGCGTACGTCGATGCCGAGCGGCTCGGCGCGGCTGGTGATCACCGCGACGGTCTGCGGCAGCGCGTCGGCGTCCACCACGTACACCGGGCTCTTGCTCTTGGACGCGCGGCGCGCGAGGGTCATCGCCTCGGCCGCTGCGGTGCCCTCGTCGAGCATCGACGCGTTCGCGGTGGCCAGCCCGGTCAGGTCGGTGACCATGGTCTGGAAGTTCAGCAGCGCCTCCAGCCGGCCCTGGCTGATCTCCGGCTGGTACGGCGTGTACGCCGTGTACCAGGCGGGGTTCTCCAGCACGTTGCGGCGGATCACCGCTGGGGTGTGCGTGCCGTGGTAACCCAGGCCGATCATGGACACGGCGACGGTGTTACGGGCGGCCAGGGCGCGCAGCTCGGCGATCGCCTCCCGCTCACTCGCCGGGGCCGGCAGGTCCAGCGTGCCGTGCCAGCGGATCACCTCGGGGATCGCGGCGTCCATCAGCTCGTCGACGGAGCTGTACCCCACGGCCTCCAGCATCCGGCGCTCGTCGTCGCGGCCGGGGCCGATGTGCCGGTCGGCGAACTGCTCTGCGGTCATGCGCTGCGCTCCTTGTGGGGCGAGGTCGACGGATCGGCCTCCCCCTGAGTCGCGCTGACGCGCTCCACAGCGCCTGCCCACGTGGTCCTTTTGCCTGAGAGGTTCCGGGGAGAATCTGCCCCTTCGGCGCCGTCGGGTCGACGGTCTCTCCCACGTGGGTGGTACCGGCACCCCCAACGCTACCAGCGGCCGTGTTTCCGGCTCATGTCCCAGGGTCGTTGATCACACCGGCGCCGGCGCCGCCGCGCACCGGTCGGCCAGCGCGCGCAGGGTGGCGCCCAGCGGCGCGTCCAGGCGCAGCGTCGCGTACCCGTCGCCGCGGGTGACGCCCTGGTTGACGATCGCCACCGGGATGCCGTGGCGGGCCGCGCGCAGCACGAACCGCCGCCCCGACATCACAGTCAACGACGAGCCGAGCACCAGCAACGCCCGGGCCCGCTCCACCAGGGCGAAACAGTCGGCCACCCGGGGCGCGGGCACCGTCTCGCCGAAGAACACCACATCCGGTTTCAGCATGCCGGTGCCGCAGAGCGCGCAGTCGACGATGCGGAACCCGGTCACCGCCTCGTCGGGCAGATCCACGTCGCCGTCGGGGTTGACGTGCGCCACCTGGGCGTCGAAGCCCGGATTCGCCTCCGACAGCCGCCGGTGCAGCTCCTCGCGGCCGGTGGCGTTGCCGCAGTCCAGGCACGTCACCTCGTCGAGACGCCCATGCAACTCGATCACCCCGGTCGCGCCGGCGGCGGCGTGCAGCCCGTCGACGTTCTGGGTGATGATCCCGCCGAGCAGCCCGGCGTCCTGCAACCGGGCCACCGCCCGGTGCCCGTCATTCGGCGCCGCCCGGGCGATCGTCTGCCAGCCCAGGTGGCTGCGCGCCCAGTACCGCCGCCGCGCCAGCGGATCCCGGGTGAACACCTGATACGTCATCGGGGTGTGCCGGCGCGCCGCGCCGCTGGGCCCCCGGTAGTCCGGGATGCCCGACTCGGTGGACAGGCCCGCGCCGCTGAGCACCACCACGTCCCCGGCGGCCACCAGCCGCGCCAGTTCCTCGAACGCCTCACTCACCCGTCCATGGTCCCTCGCCGACCCCGCACCTCCCACCCGCGCCCGGTTGATCATGAGGTTGGCGGTGGTCCGGCCCGGCGTGTCGTACCGCCAACCTCATGATCGACGAGGCCGGTCGCCCGGCGGAGCCGCCGGGTCCGGGCTACGTTGATCGCATGCGCGTCGTCATCGCCGGAGGGCACGGAAAGATCGCCAAACTGCTGGAGCGGGAACTGGCCGGACGCGGCGACACCGCGCTCGGACTCATCCGCAACCCCGACCACGCCGCCGCGCTGCGCGCCGCCGGCGCCGAACCGGTCGTCTGCGACCTGGAACACACAGACGTCGACGCCCTCGCCGCGCACCTGGCCGGCGCCGACGCCGTCGTGTTCGCCGCCGGCGCCGGACCGGGCAGCGGCGCCGCCCGCAAGGACACCGTCGACCGCGGCGCCGCGGTGCTGCTCGCCGACGCCGCCGTACGCGCCGGGGTCCGCCGCTACCTGCTGGTCTCCTCCATGGGCGTGGACGACGCGCCCACCGAAGGCACCGACGAGGTGTGGTCGGCGTACCTGCGGGCCAAGAAAGCCGCCGAGGACGACGTCACCGGCCGGGACCTCGACGTGACGGTCCTGCGGCCCGGCCGGCTCACCGACGACGAACCCGAAGGCCGCATCACGCTGGCCAGGCACGTCAGCGGCGGCGCGATCAGCCGCGCCGACGTGGCCCGCGTGCTGCTGGCCCTGCTCTACGCCCCCGGCACCGCCGGGCACACCCTCGAACTCGTCGGCGGCGACACCCCCATCGCCGACGCGATCAAAGCCGTCACCGACTGACCCGCCGGACCCTCACCGCCCGGCCCGCCGCACGGCAGGCCGGGCGGTACGGTCACCGCTGGTGGCGAGGCAACGCCGGCTGCGGCGCGCCGCCACCAGCCGGCGGCAGCTCCCGGGCGATCCGCTCCATCGTGCGCGACAACTGCTCACTGCCGTCGTCGAGGTGCCGGGCCGCCGCCTGCATGTGCGAGATCATCATCTCGCCGAAGATCCGCAACGCCTCACGCGTCGCCACCGAGTCGTCGAAGCCGCTGCCGGCGGCGCTGCGGTACTCCGTCACCGCCCGCTCGGCCTCCCGCTTCGCCTCCTCCGCCGCCGCCCGCATGTAACTCTCGTACTGGGTACGGGCGTACTCGGCGACCCGGCGGGCGTAGTCGTGAGCCTGCGCGATGATCTGCTCGGCCTCCCGCTGCGCCGCCGACAGCAGGTTGACCTCCTTCGCCGCCGGCGCCGCCACCACCTTCTCCGCGCTCGGGATCACCCCGTGCCGGTGCAGCTCCAAATGGTCGTTGAGCCGCTCGTTCTCCGCCCGCAGGTCCCCCACCTGCGCCGCCAGCAGATCCAACTCGTCGGCCACCTGCAACCGGAACCGGTCCACGTCGGCCGGGTCGTACCCGCGCCGGGTGAACGCCGCCGACCCGAACTCCCACCGGCGCACCCGGTCCGCGGTCAGCCGCACCTGCACCGGACCCGACACGTGCTGCGCGTCATAGCTGCTGATCGGGCTCGCGCTCACGGGATCACCTCTGTTCGCGACTGCGGGGCTCGCAACACCGGCTCACTCCTCGCGCTCACCGGACCACCTCTGTTCCCTCAGGACCGGCCACCGTCCGCCAGGACGGGCCGTACCAGTGCTTGCCGAAACCCTCGTGGTGCACCTGGCCCGGCTGGTAACCGGCCGCGGTCAGCGCCGCCACCGAATCACCGACCATCTCGTCGGACCCGCACACGTACACGTGCCTCGACCGCCAGTCCCCGTCGGCCAGCACCCGGTCGGCCAGCCGCACCATCTCCCCCGGCCGCTGCGGATCCGATCCGGCCACGTACGACACCCGCAGCCACGGATGCGTCGCCGCCAACTTGTCGATCGCCTCGCTGTCGTAGAACTCCGTCCGCGACCGGGCCCCCACATACAGGTCGACCCGCCGGCCCGAACCCTCCGCCGCGACCTGCTCCACCAGCGCCTTCACCGGCGCCCAGCCGGTGCCCGCGGCCAACAGCAGCAGATCCGACGACCCCGCCTGCCACAACGTCAACCGGTCACCCACCGGTGACGCCAGATGGATCTGGTCACCCGCCGCGCACCCGTACACCAGACGCGACGACACCACACCACCCGGCGCGGCCCGCACATGCAGCTCCACCGTGCCGTCCGGACGCGGCGCGTTCGCCGGCGAGTAGTACCGCCACGACCGCACCGCCGGATGCGACACCCCGATCGACTGCCCCGGCGCGAACGGCAGCAGATACTGCGGGCGGACCGTCAGCACCGCCACGTCGAACGTGCGCTGCTCGTGCGACAGCACCTCCGCCACCCACCACGGCGGCGACTGCGACTCCGCCGCCTGCGCGCCCTCGGTCATCACCTGCGCCACCAGGCCGTACGCCGCGGTCCAGTCGGCGGCCAACTCCTCGGTCCACGCCTCACCGCAGAAATGCCGCAACGTCGCCAGCAGCGCCTCGCCCACCGCCGGATAGTGCTCGGCGCGCACCGCGAACTTCCGGTGATCCGCGCCCAGGTCCCGCAGGAACCCGACCAGCCGGTCCACCTGGTCCACGTGGGACACCACGTGCCCCAGCGCCGCCACCAGACGATCCCGCTGCCCGGCCATGTTCGTCGGGAACATCTGCCGGGTCTCCGGATGCGCCAGGAACAGCGTCGAATAGAAGTAGAGCGGCACCTGGTCGCCGTGCGCGGCGACCATGGCCCAACTCTGCTTCAGCCGTGCCGCGTCCACGCTCAGGCATCCCCCGCCGACACGACCTGATCGCGCACCTGACCCAGCACGACCTGCACGTCGGCGATCACGTCGCCCGGCACGCCCAGCTCCACGAGCGTCGCCGTCAGGTGCTCACCGACCTTCGCGTAGTGCCCACCCGGAATGTTCAGCGGCTGGTGCGCCTCGGCCAGCCCACGGCCGGCGTACTCGTTCGGCCCACCCAGCACCACCGCCAGCATCAACGCCAGGTGCCGCCGCTGCTCCACCATGTCCACCTCGGTGAAGTAGCCCGCGAGATCCGGATCGGCCAGCACCTTGTCGTAGAACAACTCCACAGCGGCCTTCACCGCCGCCGCGCCGCCGATGCGCTCGTAGTGGGAGATCGGGGTGGTCTCGCTCGTCACCGTCATGCTCGGTCCTTCCACCAGGGGTCCGCGGGCAGCGCCGCGTCAGGGGCTCGCCGTCCGGCGCGGCGTCACACAGCGTTCCACCGTGACGCCGACACGCCGACGACCGGAACGGACGATAGCGCGCCCGCCACCAGGCTTCACGCCGCCCCTGTCCCAATCCCGAGAACCGTCAACTACGGACAGTCAACAACCGCGGCGAATCCGATGAGCACACCGCAGCCAGCCCACCACCCATGGTCAACCCGCGACGCGTACCGTCCCTTTCGGACATTGCGCACCGACCCGCCGCGACCTGCGAATACACCGACCGGGCCGCGCCCACCCACCGGACCGGACTCACCCGGCCACGACACAGCACACCCCGTCACCAAAACACGAATCGCGCCGCACCCTTTTCGGGCGCGGCGCGATCCCGTCGACGAGACGCGACGCAGGTCACCCGGCCCGGCGCCGCGCCCGGCGCGCCGCCAGCTCGTCACCCACCGCATCCGACTCCGGCTCCGCCACCGGCGCAACCGGCTCCTGCCCACCCACCGGCTCCGCCGGCAGATGCGACAACGAACCCTGGATCTCCTTGAACGCCCCGCCGATCGCGATGCCGAACACGCCCTGGCCGCCCTGCAACAGGTCGACAACCTCCTCCGGCGACCGGCACTCGTACACAGTCGTCCCGTCGGAGATCAACGTGATGCCCGCCAGATCATCCACCCCACGCGAGCGCAACGCCTCAATCGCCTTGCGGATGTTCTGCAACGACACCCCGGCGTCCAACAGCCGCTTCACGACCTTCAACACCACCAGGTCGCGGAACGAGTACAACCTCGACGTCCCCGAACCCGAAGCGTCCCGCACACTCGGCACCACGAGCGCCGTACGCGCCCAGTAGTCCAACTGCCGGTAACTGATGCCCACCGCCGAACACGCGGTCACACCCCGGTAGCCGACGTCACCGTCACCGACCGACTCAGGCCCCACACCCGCCTGCTGCTCCGCACCCGGACCAGGATCCCGTGGCTCGTGCATCCGGACCAACCTCCCCGCGCCCGTGGCGGTGCCGCGCCGACTCCCCGTCACGCGCACCCCTCGACACGGCAACCCTATCGCCGCCGCCCGCCCTTCACCCGCAGGAGACACCGCGACACGCCGCGCGACCGCCCCGCAACACCACACACGGCGGCCAGCCGTCACCCACAGTGACAACCGCCGCCGCGCCGACCCCGGCCACCCGGCCGGGAACACCTCAACCCGCGAAGTCCTCCGGACGCACCTGGTCCAGGAACTCCCGGAACTTCTCCACCTCGTCCTCCTGCTCGTCCGGAATCACGATCCCCGCCTCGCCGAGGACCTGTTCCGCACAACGAATCGGAGCGCCGACCCGCAACGCCAACGCGATCGAGTCACTCGGCCGCGCCGACACCCGCACCCCGTCACCCAGCAGCAGATCCGCGTAGAACACGTTGTCCTTCAACTCGGTGATCTCCACCGCCCGCAACGGCGCCTGCAACGCCGCCAGCACATCCCGCAGAAGATCATGCGTCAACGGCCGGGCCGGCTTGACCCCCTGCTGCTCGTAAGCGATCGCCGTCGCCTCGACCGCGCCGATCCAGATCGGCAGATAGCGGTCCCCCTCGACCTCCCGCAGCAGGACGATCGGCTGGTTGCTGGGCAACTCCACCCGAACTCCGACCACGCTCAGCTCGCGCACCGCCGCCTCCGTGTCGTCGTCACCATGCACCGCGCCCTTCCCTGCACGGTACACGGACCAGGACACGGGAGTCCCACACGCTACGTGCACCACGCCTCGCCGGAGGGGCTTACCCCGGCAAGCCTACGACACGCTCCTCCGGCCAGATCTTTCCGCGCCACCCACGACGAAGGGCCGGGCGTCCACGACACCCGGCCCTTCCACCGACAACCTCACCGGCCCAACGTCGACCGCAGCCCCACCCGCACCAACGCCGCGTGCAACCGCTGCGACAACGCCACCAACTCCCGCGCCGTCTCCGCCGCACGAGCCCGCGCCGCGGGATCACTCTGCCGCGCCAACGGCGCCACAAGCTGCGCGAACAAACCGACCTCACGATCCGCCGCCGACCGGTACGCCCGCAGATGCCGAGGCTCCAACCCGTACGCCGCCAGACCCGCCACCGCACTCGCGATGATCAACGCGTCCGCGTCGTACCACCCCGGCGGATCCGACACCAGCACGCCCAGCCTCTCCAACTCCGCAAGCGTCGACTCGTCCACGCCACTACGAGCGATCAGCCCCGCCCGGTCCAGCCGCACCTCCGACGACTCGACCGAATCCACCGACTCCCGGCCCGGCACCTCGCCACCCGGACCCACAGCCACCAGATTCGGCCGCCCCCGCCCCGGCGACGGACCAGACCCGTCCCACTGGGCCAACTGCTCCCGGATCACCCGCAACGGCAGATACTGATCCCGCTGCGCGGTCAACACGAACCGCAGCCGCGCCACATCGTCCCAGCCGTACTTCCGATAACCCGCCGGCGTCCGCTGCGGCTCCACCAGGCCCTCGGCCTCCAGGAACCGCAACTTCGAGATCGTGACGTCCGGAAACTCCGGCCGCAACTGCGCCAGCACCTCGCCGATACTCATCAGCGCAGGCGCCCGCCCAGCCCCGGACGGCGTCGAAGCCGCAGGCTCGTTCACCCCCGGCCGGCCTCACCCTCCGGGCGCGGACCGGCGATGAACACCACCCGGAACTTGCCGATCTGCACCTCGTCACCGTTGCTCAACGTCGCCGCCTCGACCCGCTCACGATTCACGTACGTGCCGTTCAGGCTGCCCACATCCCGCACCGTGAAAGTCCCACCGTCGCGGTGGAACTCCGCGTGCCGACGCGACACCGTCACGTCGTCGAGGAAGATGTCACTGTCCGGGTGCCGCCCACTCGTCGTCACGTCGTGGTCCAACAGGAACCGGGCGCCCGCGTTCGGACCCCGGCGAACCACCAGCAACGCCATACCCGGCGGCAAAGAACCGGACATCCGGCTCGGCACCACATCGGTGTCCGGACCCTCCAGCACTTCGTCGAGCGAACCGAGATTGAGCGTCGAAGTGACGTCGAGCGGGGGGAACTCGTCGTCTGGGCGCGTCATGGGACCACCTCACGGATCTGTTCGGTCGGCGTCAAGGAATGCCGGTTCTGGCCGCCGGGCAACACCACACCCGGCGGCTGGCTCCCCGTGCCCGGGAAGGCGCATTCCGCAACGCTCAAACTATTGGTTCTCGGTCGACTGGGCGAGCCTAGCCAGCGCCGAAATGCAGGGCAACCGGACGCGCGGAACCTCGCCGCCGCCCGGAACAGCACGAACTCAGCTCTCGGTGAGCTCGCGGTACGCATCAGCGGTCAACAACCCCTCGACCGCCGCCGGATCATCCGGAGTGATCTCCACCAACCACCCCGCACCGTACGGATCCGTGTTGATCACCTCAGGGGTGTCGGCCAACGCCTCGTTGCGCGCCGCCACCGTGCCGCTCAACGGCGCGTAGATCTCCGACACACTCTTCGTCGACTCGATCTCGCCCAGCGACTCGCCCGCCGCCACCACCGAACCGGAATCCGGCAGCTGCACGAACACGATGTCACCCAGAGCGTCCTGCGCGAAGTGCGTGATACCGACGCGGACGACACCACCGTCACCACCGACCACCCACTCGTGCTCGGCGGTGTACCGCAGATCCTCAGGAATCACCAACTGCGTCCTTCGTCATCGGTGCACCGGAGAAACCGGCGCGGCCGCGACCGGTCAGGAAACCGGCCGGGCGTGGTCCAGCTTGATCGGCGCGTGCAGCTGCGAAACCTCCACAACCTCACGATCCTCGGAGGTCACGTTACCGCCGCCGTCCCGCACCGATGCGACCACCCCGCCAGGAATGTTCAACGCCGTACGCATCGTCGCCGGATCCCCGATCACCATGATCGTAAACGGACCCGTCAGCCGCCGCCCGTCCACCACCAGATCACCTTCGGCACCGTCCACGAAATACGTCGACGCGATGACCCGCACCGCCGAACCATCAGCGCCCTGGATCTGCATCGCCTCCGCGCCCGCACCCCGCAGCTCCTGCACCGCGTCCAGGATCCGCGTCGACGACACCGCCTTCGCCGGCCCCGAGAACCGCACCTCCAGCCCCGGACCCACCGCCGGCAACGTACCCGCCAGGATGCCCAGCTCGTCCGCCCGCCGCGTCGCCTCCTCCAACGCCGCCTGCCGACCCTGCTCACCCGAGCGCAACTGCCGCTGGCTCTCCTCCAACGCCTCGATGTCCTGACGCAGCCGCCGCTCCCGCGAATCCAGATCCGACGAGATCCGCACCAGGTCCTCCTCCCGCGTCGCCGCGAGCGTCGGATCCGTCGACGTCGTCTTCAACTGCACCACGAGCGTGAAACCCAGCAACGCCAGCAGCACCGCGATCATCAGACCCGCCGAGGAGAACCGCCGCGCCCGCGACGGCTGCGTCACCGCACCCGGCTCCGGCTCGGACTCCGGCACCGCCTCCCGCTCCGCGGGATCCTCCTCCGGCGCCGGCTCCACCGGCGCCAACGGGCTCAACTCGTCCGGATCGGGCGCGTCCGGGCGCGGATCCGGCTCACCCGCCGGACCCGACGGCCGCTCCGGCTCCACCGGACGCGGCCACCCCGTCCCCGTCTCCCTGTGTTCCTCACTCATCGCCACAAACCTACGCCCGGAACAGGTGCCGACGGATCGCCGCCACATTTCCGAAGATGCGCACCCCGAGCACGACCACCACACCCGTGGACAACTGACCACCCACGCCCAACTGGTCACCCAGATACACGATCAGCCCCGCCACCAGCACGTTCGAGATGAACGACACCACGAACTGCTTGTCGTCGAAGATCCGGTCCAGCTTCGCCCGCACCCCACCGAACACCGCGTCCAACGCGGCCACCACCGCGATCGGCAGATACGGCTGCAACGCCGCCGGCACCGTGGGGTCCAGATACACCCCGAGCACCACACCGGCGAGCAACGCCAGCACCGCGATCATCGGCCACCTCCCGAGGGGCTGGAAGAACCACCCGGGCCGGACGACCCGGGACTCGACGAACCGGCGGCCCCCGAACCCGACGGACGCGGACTCGGACTGACCGAAGGCTCGGCGTAGCGTAGCCGCGGCTGCGGCGCCGCCGGCAAGGTGAGGTCGTCGACCCGCTTCACCCCGAACGACAGCCCCGTCGTCCGCGCCACCTCACGCATGAGCGCCGCAGCGCGGCTCTCGTTGAACCGGTCCCGCATCGACCGCGGCCCGATCGCCTGCACCTCGTACGGACCCGTCACCGGCCGGTAGTCCACCAGGATCGCCTCACCCGCCGACCGGATCGTCGACGTCGCGGTCAACCGCTGCCCGTTCACCGCCACCGCCTCGGCGCCCGCCGCCCACAACGCGTTCGCGACCTTCTGCAGATCCGAGTACAGCACCCGGGACGGACCCGCGTCCCCGGTGGTCACCCCGTCCTGGTCCGCTGTCGCGTCGGCCAGCCGCACCACGACGCCGTCACCGCGCACCCGAGCCAGCCCGGTGCCCGCCTCCAGCGTGCGCAACCGGGACGCCTGCGAACCGCTCAGCGCCGCGTCCCGCTGCCGGCCGACCTCCTCGCGCAACTGCTCCGCCCGCTCGGTCAACCGGTCGGTCTCCGCCTCACGCCCCTTGATCTCGGCGATCAGCCCTGCCCGCGCCGTCGCCCGGCTCGGCTCCTCCGCCATCGTCTCCCGGTACGCCACCGCGAACAGAAACCCGATCACCGCCAGGACCAGCAGGCTCACCGGGCGGCCCAGCACCTGCCGCACCCGCGACACCGGACCCGCCGCCCGCCGTGCCGCCGCGTCCCCGTACCCCGGGTCCAGCGGATTGCGGAACAGCTCGGTCAGGAAGTCCGGCGCGTACACCCGGCTCGACGGGTCGCGCTCCTTCTCCCCGTCCCCCGACGTCGGCCTGGTCATGCCGCCGCCTCCGCGCGCCGCGCGCGCATCCGCCGCACGAGCCGGCTCGCCTGCACCACGTACATCGCGCCGGCGACCCAGTAGAGGACCAGGCCCCACCAGCCCAGGCCCCAGCCGATCGCGCCGGTAGCGGTGCCGATGCCCGGCGCGGCGTCGGCCAGCAGCAGGAGCGGGAACGCCGCCAGCAGCAGGAAGGTGGCGGTCTTGCCCACGTAGTGCACCGGCGGCGGGCCGTAGCCGTAGCGGCGCAGCACCCCGAGGGAGACCACCAGCAGCAGCTCACGGGCCAGCAGCGCCCCGGTGAACTGCCAGGGCACCACCTCGCGCGCGGTGAAGGCGAGCAGCGTGGCCAGGATGTAGAGGCGGTCGGCCAGCGGGTCGAGCAGCTCGCCGAGCCGGCTCACCTGCCCCAGCCGGCGGGCGATCCAGCCGTCCACCCAGTCGCTGGTGCCGCCCACGGCGAGCACCACGATGGCCGCGACGTCGGCCTCGACCACGAGGAACAGGTACAGGAAGATCGGCACGCCGACGAGCCGGACGAAGCTGATCAGGTTGGGCAGCGTGAGGACGCGGTCTCCCACGACCGTGGCATCCCCGGAATCCGGGTGCTCCGCTGGAGCCGGCCGACGCGACACCGAACCCTCCCTTCGCAGCACGGTCCGGCAGCCGGACGAGCGGCCGCTGGAGGGACGTGCGCGTTGCCGGCCGGTCAGACGCCGGCGCCCTCTGTGATCCCGGGCTGGGACCTCCCCCGACGGCCGGTGATCACCGGCCGCTCAGTTGCGCTGCCACTATATCGGGCTCCCCCGTTCCGACCGGGGGCCGCGCTGCGTCGTTGCTCAGTGGTGTCACGGTGGGGACCGTCACAACCGCTTAGGCGTCCTAGGACACTAGCTGACCATCACGGCCGACGACGACGGGCCGCGATGGAAGGGCGGGATCAGGCGGTGCGGGCCGTGGAGTCGGCGTCCGCCTGCGGCGCGGCGGCCGTGGCGGCCTGGCTGAAGGCCACCAGCGCCAGCAGCAGCTCGTGCTGCGCGCGGTTGGGCATCCGGTCGAGCACCGCCTGGACCGCGAGGTGCCGGCGCTCCTGCAGGTCGCGCAGCAACGTCTCCGCCGCGGCGGTCGGGATCAGCCGCACCTCTCGCCTGTCACGCGGATCGGCCACCCGGCGCAGCAGGCCGACGGCCTCCAGGCGGTCACAGAGCCGGCTCGCCGACGACGGGACCACGTCCAGCAGCTCGGCCAGCCGGTTCACGTTGGTGTCCGGATGGGACACGATCAGCGACAGCACCCGCAGCTGCGTCGGTGAGACGCTGACGGTGTGCCGTGAGGTCGCGGAGTCGAGCACACCGATGAGCGCCTCCGCAGCCGACTCGATGGCCGCGGCAAGATTCGGAGGTCGCTCCACCCGCTGTCCCCTGCGATCGTCCCGCTCGTGTTCGCTCCGCCGCCCCGATCACTGCCCCGTGACGTCGTCGGACCGGCCGGAACCGCGCCAGTCCAGGCAGACGACGACCGCGTCGTCACGGAGATCCGCGTCGGCGTGGTACGCATGCAGTTCGCGCATCACCGTACCAACTGCCTCGGTCGCCGGCTGCAGCCGAGTGGCCCGCATCGCGCGCGCCATGGCCCGAGTGCCGTACGGCTCCTGGCCGTCGGGCTCCGCCGCGTACACCCCGTCGCTCACCACGAAGAGACGATCGCCGGGCTCCAGAGTGAACTCCTGCACGTCGTACCGGGTCTCGGCGAACATGCCCAGCGGCAGTTGCTGCTCCAGCGCGATCGGGGTGACCCGCCCTCCGCGCAGCCGCAGCAGTTGCGGGGAACCGGCGTCCACCGCCCGCACCACGCCCCGGCGGCTGTCCAGCTCCAGCAGCAGCGTGGCCACGTGCCGGCCGCCCCGGTGCTGGTAGTAGATGGTGTCCGAGGCCAGCTCCGCCTGCTCGACCAGACTGCCGCCGGAACGCCTGGCGTTGCGCATGGCGTTCACAGTCATCGCCGTGAGCAGCGACGCGGCCAGCCCGCTGCCGGTGCCGTTGAGCACGGTGAGGGTGAGACGTTCGCAGTCCACCGACCAGTCGAAGTGGTCACCGCCCACCGTGTACGCCGGTTCGAGCTGCCCGGCCAGCAACGCGTCGCCGTGGCGCACGCTGCGCCCGGGCAACAGGTCCCACTGCATCTCCGCGGCCATGCTCAGCCGTTCCCGCCGCCGGGCGCGGCGGTACCTGTCGGTCTCGCGGTCGGCCGCGCGGATGGCCACGGCCAGCTCACCGGCGGCGTCGCGGGCCGCCTCCACTGTGGCCGCGTCCGGATCGCCGGGCAGCTCGACCATCAGCACGCCGAGCCGCTCCCCCCACACCGACAGCGGCAGGTAGGCCCGGCAGCGGCCGTCGTCGGTGATGTCCAGGACCGGCTCCTGGCTGCTGAAGCAGCGTTGCGCCACGGTGTGTGCCGGCTGCTGGCCGTCGTCGGGCAGGTCCGGGTCGAGCACCGGCCAGAGGCCGCTGGCGCGGTAGTCGGCGACGAACACCTCCGCCCGCGCGGCCCCGAGCGTCTGGCGCAGCACCGCGTCCGCGGTCTCCACCAGCTGGTCGGGGGGCGCCGTGCGCAGGGCACGTGACACCGATCCGGACGCCTCCGGCATGCTCATCCTCCGATGACGACTATTGCTACAGGGCAAACATCATACGAAGGACCCCCGACAGCCGAACGGGCCGCCTCGACCGGCGCGGCTCAGTCCGCCGGTCGCAACGCCAGCGCGCCGTAGAACGCGTCCGGCACCTGCTCCGGCTCGCCCTCGGGCCGCCACCGGGCCACCGGTACGACGCCGTCGTCAGTGGGACGCCAGCGGCCCAGCAGCGGCGCGAACCGGTCGGGCGCGCGCATCCGGAACGCCGGGCCCATCATGGCCAGCGCCTGCGGGTGCCCGGCCAGCTCCTCGCTGTCGAAGTCGATCGCCAGCCGGCTGCCCGGCGCGACCGCCTGGTACAACTCGTCCAGCGTACGGGCGAGCGTGTCGTCGTCCAGGAACGCGGCCAGCCCGAGGAACACCACTCCGACCGGCCGTCTCCCCCACCCCGGCACGAAACGGTGCAGCTGTGCCCGGTCGACGGTGCCGATGTCGGTGGCGTCACCGTAGCCGTAGCCGGCGCGGTCACTGCCGGCGAGCAGGCGCTGGCCGAGCCGGACCGTCTCCGGGTCGACGTCGGTGTAGAGGACCGTCGCCTCCGGCGCGACCTCGTGCACGTTGCCGCAGGTGGGCACGCCCGCACCGAAGACCAGGAAGCCGTCCACGCCCTCGTCGGCCATGGCCCGCACGGTCCGGCCCAGGAAGGCGCGCAGCGAACGGAAGATCGCCGCGCAGGGCCCGTACGCCGCTTCGAACGCGGCGGCCGCGGCGACGTCGACCGGACGGTGGTGCCGGCCACCGAGCCAGTAGTCGATCATGCGGGCGGTGCTCGGTCCGTCCGGCTGATCCATCGACGGGCCTCCCTCCCGTGGGCGCTGCACGCCAGCGTACCGACCGGGCGACCGGCGCGGTATCGCCCCGGGCAGGTCCCGCCGGCCGCGATACTGGCCGCGGGAGCGTCGGCCACGAGGAGGTACCGGGTGAACTCCGCTGACGGCGCGGCCGTGGTGGTCGGGGTGGACGGCTCCGAGCCGGCGACACGAGCCGTGCTCCTGGCCGCCCGGGAGGCTGCCCGCCGCAACCGGCCCCTGCGGGTGGTCCACGGATTCATCTGGCCGCTGCTGGGCGTGCCGGTGGCCGCTCCGGACGGGGCGCCGCCGCACGCCGGCCTGCGCCACCAGGCCGAGCAACTGGTCGCCGACGCGGTAAACGCCGCCCAGGCGCAGGAGTCCGGGCTGCACATCACCGGCGAGATCATCGACGGGGAGGCAGCCGCCGTGCTGATCGGCGAGTCCCCCACCGCCGCCCTGATCGTGCTCGGCGACCGGGGACTCGGCGGGTTCGCCTCGCTGGTGATCGGCTCGGTCGCGCTGCAGGTCACCGCGCACGCCGACTGCCCGGTGCTGGTTGCCCGGGGCACGGCCCGCGACACCGGCCCGGTGGTCGCCGGCGTGGACGGCTCCGCGCTGTCCCGCGCCGCCGTCGAGTTCGCCGCTGACGCGGCGTCCTGCCGTGGCGCCCCGCTGCGCGTGGTGCACGCCCGCCCGGGCGGCCGGGCGGCGCAGGCCGGCGAGGAGGAACGGCTGCTCGCCGAGTCGGTCGCCGGCATCGCCGAACGCTGGCCGGACGTGCCGATCACCCGCGATGCGGTGCACGCCCGCCCGGTCGCGGCGCTGACCGAGGCGTCCCGGGACGCCCAGCTGGTCGTGGTGGGCCGGCAGGGCCGCGGCGAGCTGAGCGGCTTGCTGCTCGGCTCGGTGAGCCAGGGCATCCTGCACCGCTCCGCGTGCCCGGTCGCGGTCGTCCGCACCCCGGGCTGAGCGCATGGTTGGTCCCGGCCCGGGCGGGTAGACGGGTTCGTCAGCCGACAGCGACCCGAGGAGGCAGTGATGCCAGGACCACGTCCGGGAAGCAACGCGTACGACAAGCAACGGGCACGGCTGCGCGACCTCGTCGAGCAGTCCGGGCGGGCCACGGACAAGGAGGCCAACCAGGTCGCCAACCGGATCCTGCAGGACGACCGCGGGCAACGCGGCGTCGTCCGGGGCGAACGCGCCTACGGCCCCAAGGGCAACCGGGAACCGGGTGACCCGAAGTGAGGACGGCAGCCGCCGTCGACGGCGCCATCGCGGGCGCCGTCGGCAGCGCCGTCCTGAACGCGGTCTCCTACCTCGACATGGCGGTACGGGCGCGGCCGGCCAGCAGCACGCCGGAGTCGGTGGCCGGGCGGCTGGCCGACGTCACGCACGTCGACCTGGGCCAGGACCAGCAGGCGGCGAACCGCCGCTCCGGTCTGGGCCCGTTTCTCGGATACGCCACCGGCATCGCCGCGGGGGCCGCATTCGGCCTGCTCGCCGCGCGACGGCGGATCCCGTTGCCGCTGGCCACTGTGCTGCTCGGCGGCGGCGTGATGGCCACCTCCGACGGCTCGATGACAGTGCTCGGCGTGACCGACCCGCGTACCTGGCGGCGCAGCGACTGGGTCTCCGACCTGATCCCGCACCTGGCGTACGGGCTGTCGGCCGCAGCCACCTGGCGGCGACTGCGGCCGACGTCGGCTCGCGGTTAGCTCTCGTCGTCGGCCACCGGCTCACCGGCCGGGCCGTACGGCGACACCTGCCCCTTGGGGACAGGCCGGCCCGCGTCGGCGTTCGACGTGCCCCGGCCTCGCGAACGGCTGCCCGCCTGGGTGGCCGTCTTGCGGCTGTCCTGGCTGGTGGCGCCGAGGTCGTTCCGGCGCAGTTCCTCCTGCTGCGGCTTGACCACGGGTCTCTCCTTCCCGGTGGTGCGCACGGCCGTCGACCGCGCGCCCGACCCGCGTACCCGTCACCGCCGGGCGCATTCCGGATCGGCGCGGGGGTCTGGCCGGGGCCGGGGCGGGTAAGCCGGACGGATGCCAGACGATCGCAACGTCGCGCGCGCCCTGCTGGACCGGCAGTCCCGCACGTACGCGGAGGAGGCCGGCATCGCCCTCGCCGACCGGCCCGGCCCGCTCTACCAGTTGCTGGTGCTCACCACACTGCTGAGCACCCGGATCCGCGCGTCGGTGGCGGTGGCCGCGGCCCGCGAGCTGTTCGCCGCCGGCTACCGCACGCCGCAGGCGATGGAGGCGGCGACCTGGCAGGACCGGGTCGACGCGCTGGGCCGGGGCCACTACCGGCGTTACGACGAGCGGACCGCGACCATGCTCGGCACCGGCGCCCGGCTCTGCCTCGACCGCTGGCACGGCGACCTGCGCCGCCTGCACCAGGAAGCCGGCGCGGACCGGGCCGCGCTGCGCCGGTTGCTCACCGAGTTCCCCGGCATCGGCCCCACCGGGGCGGACATCTTCCTGCGCGAGGCGCAGTCGGTGTGGCCGGACGTGCGCCCGTACGCCGACCGGCGCACGCTGGCCGGGGCGAAGCGGCTGGGCCTGCCGGCGAGCCCCGGCGAGCTGGTCGGGCTGGTCGGCGAGGCGGACTTCGGGCGGCTGGCGTCGGCGCTGGTGCGGGTGGCGCTGGGCGAGGAGTCAGCGGGCGAGGTGAGCCGCAGCGCCGCCACGGCCCGCTGAGAGCGCTACTTGGCCGGCCCGGGCTTGGTCAGGTTCCAGGCCAGCAACGAGGCGAGCAGCGCCAGCAGCACCACACCGCCGGAGACGCCCTCCTCGCCGCTGCCGCGGCTGCCCGAGAAGCCGAAGTAGATCACGGCCAGTCCGGCCAGCACGGTGATGAACGTACGCAGTCCTCGGTCCTTCACGCCCGCACCGTACGACCGGCGGCGGCGCCCGGGGCGCGGATCGGGCGGCCGTCCCCCGTCCGGGTGTCAGTCGGGCGCGCGGCCGACCGCCGGGCCGCGCAGCCGCACCCGCCGGATCGCCCGTCCCGCCACCTCGAGCACCTCCACGGTGAGGCCGGGCAGCCGCACCCGCTCCCCCGGGCCCTCCGGCAGCCGGCCCAGCCCGGCCAGCACCAGCCCCGCCACAGTGGTGTACTCCCGCGACAGCGGGAACGTCACACGTACGCCCACGTCGGGCAGGTCGTGCAGCGGGAAGTCGCCCGGCAGCAGCAGCGCGCCGTCCGGTTCCCGCTCGGCCCGGCGCACGTCCCGGTCGGTCTCGTCGTACAGCTCACCGACGACCTCCTCGAGCAGGTCCTCCATGGTGACGAGCCCGTCCACGCCGCCGTACTCGTCGACCACCAGGGCCAGCTGCTCGTGCCGCTGGCGCAGGTGCCGCATCGCGTCGGCCACCGGCAGCGTGCCGGGCAGCAGCACCGGCGGGCGGGCCCGGGCGCCGACCGGCGCGCCGTCGGCGTCCACCAGCTCGCGGATGTGCACCACGCCGCGTACGTCGTCGAGCCCGCCGGGCCCGGTCACCGGCGCCCGGGACCGGCCCGCGCCCGCCAGCAGCCGCATCGCCTCGGCCGCCGGCAGGTCCACCGGCAGCGTGGTCACGTCCCGGCGGGCCACCAGCACCTCGCGCAGCGTACGGCCGGCGATGTCGAACGCCCCGGCGAGGATCTCCCGCTGCTGGGCGGACAGGCCACGCTGGCTGACCAGCATTTCCCGCAGCTCCTCCTCGGTCACCTCCTGCCGGTTGGCGCGCGGGTCGCCGCCGGCGAGCCGGACCAGCAGGTCGGTGGAACGGCCGAGCAGCCACACCGCCGGCCGGGACAGCCGCGCCAGCAGGTCCAGCGGCCCGGCGCTGAGCAGCGCCCACCGCTCCGCCGTCTGCATGGCCAGCCGCTTCGGCGCCAGCTCTCCCACCACCAGCGTGAGGAACGTCAGCAGCAGCGTCACCAGGAACACGGCCACCGGGCGGGCGGCCCCGCCGAGGAACCCCAGCGGTCCGACGAGCGGCTCGGCGAGCGTCACCGCCGCGGCGGCCGAGGCGAGGAACCCGGCGAGCGTGATGCCGAGCTGGATGGTGGCCAGGTAGCGGTTCGGTTCGCGGCTGAGGCGGCTGAGTCTCGCCCCGGCCCGCCCGGAGCGCGCCAGCCGGCGCAGCTGCCCCTCCCGCAGGCTCACCAGCGCCATCTCGCTGCCGGACAGCGCGGCGTTGACCAGGACCAGGACGGCCACCAGCGCGACCTGCCCGCCCATCAGTCCGTCTCCAGGTCGTCCAGGGAGATCGCGTGGGTCATCAGCCAGCGGGCCAGCGCGGCCATCCCGAACAGCCACAGCGGCGCCGACTCGGTGGGGCCGTTCGTGGCGTAGATGGCGAATCGCAGGTCCGGGGCGCGGTATGCCTCGATCCGCCATTTGTGGTTCTTGTCCCGCCAGACCGCGGAAGGGTCCATGGCGTCACGGTAGGTGACCGGAGCGGGCGGGCGACGCCTGTTGACTCAGCCCGGCGGGTGGACCACCTCGCGGGCGTCGTCGGGCAGCCGCCGGGTGGCCCCGCGCCGGTCCAGCAGCTCCAGCAGCGGCACCGCCACCCGCCGGGTGGTGCCGAGCGCCTGCCGGGCGGCGCTGAGCGTGAACGGCTGCGGCAGCCCGGCCAGGACGCGCACCGCGTCGTCGGGGGCGCCGGGCAGCAGCACCACGTTCTCGGCAAGCTTGAGTAACGCGCCGGCCCGGACGGCGGCGCCGATCTCGCGGGGGCCGAGTCCGAGGTCGGCCAGGTGGTGCGCCTCGGGGGCCTGGAACGGGCGGTCGCCGTACTCGGCCCGGACCCGGTCCACCGCCCGCGCCACCGGGTCGGGCAGCGTGTGCTGCGGGGCGGCGGTGACCAGGCCGTCGCGCAGCCGCAGCGGCGGGCGCAGCAACGCGGTCACCAGGGCGCGCTCGGGCAGGTCGAGCCGGTGGCGCAGCACGTCGACAGGCACGCCCGCGGCGAGCGGGTGCTCGGCGGTGTACCGGGTCACCTCCTCGGTGAGGCGCCGGCCCAGGTCACGCCAGTGCTCCGGGTCGGCCAGCCACTGCCCGGCCACCGGCGTCGCGGTCGGCGCGACGCCCATCCGGGTCAGGTCCCCGGCCCGGATCAGCCGTCGCCGCCGCAGTTCCCCGGCCAGGTCCGGTCGCCCGTCCAGCCCGGCGAGCACCGCCGCGCGGGCGGCTGCCGCGCCCCGACGGCGCAGCGGCGGCGGGTCCACGTCCAGCACCGTGACGCCACCGCAGACGTGGTGCCGGCCGGGGTCGCGCAGCAGCGCCCGGTCCCCGATCAGCAGCGGCAGCGGCCGGGCCAGGCGCAGCCGGACCGTGTCCGGGCCCAGCGGCCGGACACGGGCGGGCACCGCCGCCGAGCCGGCGTGCAGCGTGAGCGTGGCCGGCAGGTCGGCGGCCGGATCGCCGGACAGCCGCACGTCGAGCAGGTCGGTACGCCCGAACCGGCCGGGCGTGAGCAGCGCGTCGCCGCGCCCCACCCGGTCCCGGGGCAGGCCGCGCAGGTTCACCGCGACCCGGGCCACCGCGTCGACGGCGGTGTGCGCGGCGCCGAGCGAGTGCAGTCCGCGTACCCGTACCGCCTCGCCGGTGCCCGCCAGCTCCAGCTCGTCGCCGACGCGCAGCCGGCCACCGCCGAGCGTGCCGGTGACCACGGTGCCGCTGCCGCGTACCGTGAACGCGCGGTCCACCCAGAGCCGCACCGGCGCGTCCGGGGCCGGCTCCGGCAGCCGGGCGACCAGGCGATCAAGCGCGGCGCGCAGCTCGGGCAGCCCGGCGCCGGTGACCGCGGAGACGGGCACCGCCTCCACCTCGCCCAGCGACGTCGCGGCGATCTCCGCGCGGGCCCGCGCCGTGGCCGGACCGGGATCGGCCAGGTCCGCGCGGGTGACCGCCAGCAGCCCGTACGACACGCCCAGCGCGTCCAACGCGGCCAGGTGCTCGGCGGACTGCGGCATCCAGCCCTCGTCGGCCGCCACGACGATCAGCGCGGCCGGGACCGGGCCGACACCGGCGAGCATGTTCGGCACGAACCGCTCGTGCCCGGGCACGTCGACGAAGGCGATCGTGCCGCCGGAGGGCAGCGGAGTCCAGGCGAAGCCGAGGTCGATGGTCATGCCCCGGCGGCGTTCCTCCGCCCACCGGTCCGGTTCCATCCCGGTCAGCGCCCGCACCAGCGTGGACTTGCCGTGGTCGACGTGCCCGGCGGTGGCCACCACCCACATGCCGGTCAGTCCTCCACGCTCAGCACGGCCGCGCGGACCCGGTCGTCGGCGCCCTCCGGCACGGCGCGCAGGTCCAGCAGGAGCCGGCCGTGCAGCACCCGGCCGAGGATCGCCGGCCGGCCGGTGCGCAGCGGCTCGGCGTACCGCTCGGGCAGGCTCAGCGCCCACGAGTCCAGCTCCACGCCGGGCGCGCCGCCGCCACCGACCACCGCCGCGCTGGGCACCACCTCGGCCTTGCAGCCGTCCTCACCGAGCCGGTCGCGCAGCCGCTCCACACGGGCGCGCAGCCGGACCGGGTCGGCGTGCAGCGCGTCCCGGGTGGGCGTGCTCGGCGCGTACAGGGTGGCGGCGAGCGCGGCGAGGGTGAGCTTGTCGACCCGCAGCGCCCGCGCGAGCGGGTGCCGGCGCAGCCGGTGCACCAGGTCGGCGTCGCCGAGCAGCAGACCGGCCTGCGGGCCGCCGAGCAGCTTGTCGCCGCTGGCGGTGACAAGGTGCGCGCCCGCGCGCAGCGTGGTGGCCGCGTCGGGTTCGGCGGGCAGCAGCGGGTCCGGCGCGAGCAGCCCCGACCCGATGTCGACCACCACCGGTACGCCGAGCGTGGCCAGCTCGGCCACCGGCACCGCCGAGGTGAAGCCGGTGACCACGAAGTTCGACGGGTGCACCTTGAGCACGAAACCGGTCTGCTCGCCGATCACGGCTTCGTAGTCGGCGCGGGTGGTGCGGTTGGTGGTGCCCACCTCGCGCAGCCGGGCGCCGGTGCTGGCCAGCAGGTCGGGCAGGCGGAACCCGTCGCCGATCTCGACCAGCTCACCGCGGCTGACCACGATCTCCCGGCCGGCGGCGAGCGCGGTGGCGGCCAGCGCCAGCGCCGCCGCGCCGTTGTTCACCACGTGCACCGCCCTCGCGTCGGGCACGGCGGCGGCGAGCGCGTCGAGCGCCTCCCGGCCGCGCCGGGCCCGCCGGCCGGTACGCAGATCCAGCTCCACGTCGGTGTTCCCGGCGGCGGCGACCAGCGCGTCCACCGCGGACGGGGCGAGCGGGGCGCGGCCCAGGTTGGTGTGCAACACGACGCCGGTGGCGTTGAGTACGGCGCGTGGCGTACGGCTGGGCAGGTCGGCGAGCGCCGCGTCGCGTACCTGGTCGGGGGTCAGCTCGCCGCGGCGGGCGCGGTCCTGCGCGCGGACGACGGCGGCCTTGACCCGGTCGCGGCCCAGCGTCACGGCGGCGGCGGCCAGCGCGGGATCGGCGAGCAGCGCGTCGGTGCGCGGCACCCGCCGTCGCGGGTCGACCTCACGCATCGTGCTCTCCCGGGAACGGTTTGGCGGAGACGGACGGGAATCGAACCCGCCTGGCCCGGGTCCCGGACCACACCGGTTTTGAAGACCGGGAGGGGCACCAGCCGCCTGAACGCCTCCACGCAGCAGTCAACCACAGCGGGCGGGAGGCCGCCCGGGAAGGTGTCAGTCCTGGTCGGCGGCCCGCCGGTCGGCGCGTTCGCGCTGCGGCACCACCGTGTAGCGCGGGTCGCGCGCGGAGGCGACGCCGCCGTGGAAGATCCCGAACCGGGTGCACACCGACGCGGCGATCAGCGCGGCGCCGGACAGCGCGGACAGGACCCGGCTGCGGCGGCCGACCAGCGCGCCCGCCACCCCGGCGGCGGTCAGCGCCCGCCCGGCTTGCAGCAGCTTGCCGGGCGTGCCCTGGGTGTAGGGCTCGCTGAGCAGCCCGAGCCGGTTCTCCACCCGGTGCGAGCCCCACAGCTCCATCGCCGCGCCCGCGACCGCGAGACGCCGCGCCGGGCCCGCCTGCCCGGGCGGCGCGGCGATCAACCCGACGCCGGCACCGCTGGCCAGCGCGCTGCCCGCGAAGATGGCCGGCAGTTCCGGGTACGCCTCGTGCCACGACGGCACCGCCGTGTCCGCCAGCAGCACCCCGGTGTACGTGGCAAGCGCCGGCGCGGTGACGGCGGCGGCCATCCCGGCGGTGTGCCCGACCGGGGGCAGCAGCCGGCGGCCGAGCCCGAGCAGCCCGCGCTCGGGCAGCAGCGGGGCGGCCTCGGCGATCGCGGCGATCCCGGCGGCCGGGCCGAACACGCTGAGGATCCAGGTGCCCACCGACATCGGCGAGGTCACCTTCGCCACCCGCAGCATGTGGTGGAAGCGCGACGGCCGGCCCAGGTCGTTGACCAGGAAGTAGGTGCTCGCGCCGACCCCGGCCAGCGCGGCGATCCGGCCGGCGCGGCGCAGCGCCGGACGGCCGGTGAGCTGCCCGCCGGCGGCCAGCAGCGACGATCCGGCGGCCAGCCCGCCGGTGAACAGGTACGCGGCGATGTCCCACCGCCACACCGGCGGCTTGAGGACGGGCCGGCCGTAGTAGGAGGTGAACTCGGCCGGCGGCACGTTGAGCTGCTCGCCGCCGCCCTTGCCGCCCCGGCGTCGGCGCGGCGCGGTGTCGCGGGGCGGGTGCGGGGCCAGGCCGGCGTCGCGGGAGCCGGCGTCGGTGCGGCCCACCCCGGGACCGGCGGCGGTGGCCCGGCTGCCGCTCTCCCGCCCGGCGGCGTTGCCGTTCTCCTGTCCGACGGACAGGCGCTCGCGGAAGCGGCGGAACAGGTCACCGACCGGGCGGTCCGGGCTCACGACGATCCTCCGACGAACGCGGCGACGGCAGCCGCCGCCATGGCCAGCGCGGCAAACCCGGCCCGCTTCCACATCTTCGGCAGGTCCCGGGTGGTGACCACCGGGTCCGGCGGCAGGCCGTACACCTCGGGCTCGTCGAGCAGCAGGAAGAACGCGCCGTCCCCGCCGACGCCGTCGGTCGGGTCGTGGCCGTACAGACGCGCCTCCGGCACACCCCGCTCGTGCAGCGCGGCGACCCGCGTGGCGGCGCGTTCCCGCAGCTCGTCGAGCGGGCCGTACTGGATGGACTCGGTCGGGCAGGCCTGCGCGCAGGCGGGCGTCATGCCCGCGCCCATCCGGTCGTAGCACAGCGTGCACTTCCACGCCCGGCCGTCACCCTTGCGCTGGTCGATCACGCCGTACGGGCAGGCGGAGATGCAGTAGCCGCAGCCGTTGCAGATGTCCTCCTGCACCACCACAGTGCCGAACTCGGTGCGGAACAGCGAGCCGGTCGGGCACACGTCCAGGCAGGCCGCGTGCGTGCAGTGCTTGCACACGTCGGACATCATCAGCCAGCGGAAGTCGGAGCGGGTCTCCGCGCCGCTGTCCCGCCCGGGCGGCTGCGCGCCGGGCATGCCGAGGAACTCCGGCCCGGCCGCCATCCGCGCCGCCGCCTCCGGCTGTCCCGGCGGCAGACCGGGATTCGTGCCGGTGTCGAGGGCTGTGACGGCACCGGCCGCCGCGGACGCGGGGCTGGTCGCCGGGCCCGTCGGGTCGCCCGCGAACGGCGGCGTGCGGTGCCCGGCCGGGCGGGGCTGCTCGATGAACGCGACGTGCCGCCACGAGTTCGCGGTCAACGCGCCGGTGTTGTCGTACGACATGCCGAGCAGGTCGAACCCCGAGTCGGGGACGCCGTTCCACTCCTTGCAGGCGACCTCGCACGCCTTGCAGCCGATGCAGACGCTGGTGTCGGTGAAGAAGCCCATCCGGGGCGGCGCCGACACCCAGCCCGCGTCGGGGGCCGGGTCCAGCGGTCCGTACAGGCTGTTGGCGTCAGGCATCCGGCTCCCCGTCCTGGTGCGCGGCGGGCGACCGCTCGTCGGTGCTGCCGGCGGCGTCGTCCCCGCCGGCCGCGTCGGTGGTCACCATCGGGACCTTCCGGTCCGGCGTCATCCCGGCCCGACGCTGGTAGTCGCCGACCAGGTCCAGCAGCGCCGGACCGGTGGGACGACGGCCGGGCCGGATGTCGCAGGTGCCGACCTTGCTCTCCTGGATGAGCACGTTCGGGTCCAGCGTGATGCCGAACAGGTCGTTCGCCGAGTCGCCGGTGACCAGGCCCTCGCTGCCGAAGTGGTAGGGCAGCCACACCTGGTGGATGATCCGCCCGTCCACCCGCAGCGGGGTGAGCCGGTCGGTGACGAGCACCCGCGCCTCGATCGCCGCGCGGCCGCTGATCAGATGCGCCCAGCCCAGGTGCGCCAGCCCGACCTCGCCGGCCAGTTCCGGGGACACCTCGACGAACATCTCCGGTTGCAGCTCCGCCAGGCGCGGCACGGTACGGCTCATCCCGCCGGCGGTGTGGTGCTCGGTGAGGCGGCTGACGGTGAACACGTACGGGAAGACCTGGCTGTGCGGCTCCGGCGGGCTCGGGTTCATCCGGTTGATCGGATGCTCGTAGACCTTGCGGGTCGGGTTGGCCTGCTGACCGTAGAGCGGGTTGCGCATCGGCGACTCGGCCGGCTCGTAGTGCGCCGGCAGCGGGCCGTCCAGGACGCCGGTCGGCGCGTACAGCCACGCCTTGCCGTCGCCCTGCATGACGAACGCGTCGTCACCGGCGAGCCCGGCCGGCCCGGAAGCGCCCTCCGGCGGCCGGTACGACGGCGGTTTCGTCTTCTCGAAGTCCGGCACGTCGTACCCGGTCCACTCGCCGGCGTCCGGGTCCCACCAGACGTACTTCTTGCGCTCGCTCCACGGCCGGCCCTCCGGGTCGGCGGAGGCGCGGTTGTAGAGCGTGCGGCGGTTCGCCGGCCAGGCCCAGCCCCACTCGGCGGCCACCCAGTCCTGCTCGTGGCGGGACCGGCGGCGGGCCGCCTGGTTCACGCCGTCGGCGTAGACGCCGGAGTAGATCCAGCAGCCGACGGCTGTGGAGCCGTCGTCGCGGGCCTCGACGAAGGCGTTCAGCAGGCGGCCGGTGGCCACCTCGTACCCGTTGATCTCCTTGAGCACCGCCTCGGCGCTCGGCTCGTCGTGCGGACCGTGCGTCGGGTAGTCCCAGGCCAGGTCCAGCAGCGCCCGGTCGCGACGCTCGGTGGAGGCGGCCAGCTTCTCCCGCAGCACGCGGCCCAGGTGGTAGAAGAACCACAGCTCGGAGCGGGCGTCGCCCGGCGGGTCGACAGCCTTCTCCCGCCACTGCAACAGCCGCTGCGTCTGGGTGAACGTGCCCTCCTTCTCCACGTGCGAGGCCGCCGGCAGGAAGAACACCTCGGTACGGCACTCCTCCGGCACGATCTCGCCGGTGGCGATCTCCGGGCTGTTCTTCCAGAACGTGGCGCTCTCGATCATGAACAGGTCGCGGACGACCAGCCAGTCGAGGTTGGCCATGCCGAGGCGCTGGGCGCGGCCGTGCGCCGAGCCGACAGCCGGGTTCTGACCGAGCAGGAAGTAGCCCTTCACCCTGCCGTCGATCATGTTCAGGACCTGCTGGTACGTCCCGTGGTCGCCGGTCATCCGGGGCATGTACCCGTAGCAGAAGTCGTTCTCCGGCGTCGCCGCGTCACCCCAGTACGCCTTGAGCAGGCTCGTCGCGAACGCGCGCGAGTTGCCCCAGAAGCCCTTCTGGCCCGGGCGCCGGATGCTGTTCACCCACTCGTCGAACGTCGGGTGGTCGGCGTGGTGCGGCATCGGCAGGTAGCCGGGCAGCAGGTTGAACAGCGTCGGGATGTCGGTGGAGCCCTGGATGCTGGCGTGGCCGCGCAGCGCCAGGATGCCACCGCCCGGGCGGCCCATGTTGCCCAGCAGCGTCTGGATGATCGAGCCGGTGCGGATGTACTGCACGCCCACGCTGTGCTGGGTCCAGCCGACGGAGTAGACGAGCGCGCCGGTGCGCTCCCGTCCCGAGTTCTGCGTCCAGGCGCGGGCCAGCTCCAGGAACTTCTCCTCCGGGATGCCGCACACGCGGGCCACCATCTCCGGGGTGTAGCGGGAGAAGTGCCGCTTGAGGATCTGGTAGACGCAGCGCGGGTGCTGCAACGTCTCGTCCCGCGGCGCCTGCGCCGGCACCGGCTCGCCGTGCGACTCGTGCTCCAGCCCGGAGGCCGAGTCACGTTCCTTGCCGGTGCCCCGGATCCTGGCGCTGTCCTCCTGGCCTTCGTACTGCCAGCTGGCGTGGTCGTAGGAGCCGGTGTCCGGGTTGTAGCCGGAGAACAGGCCGTCCAGGTCCTCGGTGTCGGCGAACTGCTCGCTGACGATGTTGGCCGCGTTCGTGTACGCCAGCACGTACTCCCGGAAGTCCAGCTCGTTGTCCAGGATGTAGCGCACCACGCCGCCGAGCAGCGCGATGTCCGTGCCCGCCCGGATCGGCAGGTACGTGTCGGCGAGCGCGCTGGTGCGCGTGAACCGCGGGTCGACGTGGAAGACCTTCGCGCCGCGCTTCTTCGCCTCCATCACCCACTGGAAGCCCACCGGGTGGGCCTCGGCCATGTTCGAGCCCTGGATGATGATGACGTCAGCGTTGGCGAGGTCCTGCTGGAAGTCCGTGGCGCCGCCGCGACCGAAGCTGGTCCCCAGACCGGGGACGGTGGCGGAGTGTCAAATACGGGCCTGGTTCTCGATCTGGAGTGCCCCCATCGCGGTGAACAACTTCTTGATGAGGTAGTTCTCCTCGTTGTCCAGCGTCGCGCCACCGAGGCTGGAGATGCCGAGCGTCCGGTTCAGCGGACGACCTTCGTCGTCGACGTCCTCCCAGGTCTCCGCGCGGGCGGCGAGGATCCGGTCGGCGATCATGTCGAGCGCGACGTCGAGGTCCAGGTCCTCCCACTCGGTCGCGTACGGCCGGCGGTAACGGACCTTGGTCTGGCGCAGCGGGCTTGTCACCAGGCTCTTGCTGGCCGAGCCCTTCGGGCAGAGGCGGCCGCGCGAGATCGGGCTGTCCGGGTCGCCCTCGATCTGGGTGACCTTGCCGTCGGAGTGGAAGACGCGCTGCCCGCAGCCGACCGCGCAGTACGGGCAGACCGAGCGGGCCACGCCGTCGGCGGTCTCGGTGCGGGGGGCCAGCTCGGCGGAGCGGGCCGACTGGGCGGCGGCGCCACGACCGAGCGGATCGGTGCCGGTGAGTTGCCGGTAGACCGGCCACCCCTGGATGAAGGTCTTCAGACCCACCCGGGCACCCCCTCAGCGTCGAGAACGGCTCTCACCTCTTCCTTCTCACCCTAGGCCAGGTGCCGGAGGCGTGCGAGTCGAGCCCACAGACAGAGCCGCCCCGGCCATTCGGCCGGGGCGGCTCTGGGCGTCGGTGTGCATGTCGCCTCTCGGCGAGTGGCGCGACGCGGCTCCAGCCGAACGGTATTCCGCGAAGGCAATTTAGGTGAGGCCCGGGGACACTGAACACACCGACGCTCTGCACAACGGTAGCGGGGTCACGGTTCTTCCGCTCGTTCGTCGTGACCCCGGTCACCGCCGGGTCAGCTGTTCCAGTGTTCGGCGACGAGGTCGGCGGCCTGCTGCTCCCACTGGGCGTAGTGGTCCGGGTAGGCGCTCACCTGGACGGTCTGGGCGGCCTTGGTCAGCGGCATGTCCTGCCAGCCGTCGACCTGCTTCAGACCCTTCAGAAACGCCGTGGTGGAGTACTCGGGGTCGGTGATCTGCTCCACCGTGCCCCACCCGCTCGACGGGCGCTGCTGGAACAGGCCCTGCGAGTCGTGGTCGTTGCGGTCACCGAGGTGGCCGAGGTTCTCCAGCTTCGACTCCTGCAGCGCGGTGGCGATCGAGACGACGGCGGCGCGCTCGTCCATGCCGGCCTTCTTGGTGGCGGCGATGATGGCCTTGACGTTGGCGGTCTGCTCGTCGGTGAGGTCGATGTGGGACTGGTTGCCCTGCACGCCGTGCGGGATCAGCGCGGCAGTGTCGAGCTTCGCGGCCTGCGTGGTGACCGCGGCGTCGCGCGCGGTGGGGGCGGTGTCGTGGTTGAGGGGGCCGGCGGCCAGGCCACCGGCAACGGTCAGACCGGCGATACCGAGGATGCTCTTACGCAGAATGCTGTTCATGGGGGGCTCCATTCGGGGGTCGACGCACCCAGGGGGTGGGTGCGTGGGCACCGTCAGGCGCTCAAAAAGTCTTCGGGGGATCCGGCTCGCTGCTCGTGGTGCGGGGGCCGGAGGCATGTGCAACGACCGCCGCCCCGCGTTCATTCCGGGGCCTGTCATCCGCCCGCGGGGTGCGAGGGGGATGCTGCTGCGGTCATTCACCAGGTATAACGCCTGGCCGCCGCCACCGATTCCGCCAGCCAGGTGTCCCCGACCACCCCGAAACCCGACACCTCACCCCGCTTCCGGACACCGGCCCCGGCCCACCCCGCCCGTGGCCCCCGAAAGCGTCGATCATGAGGTTGGCGGCGCTTGGTGTCCGGTTTGTCGCAGCCAACTTCATGATCAGATGAGGGTGCAGACCGTCGAGGACAGGCCCCCACCGCAAGCAGTCCCCCGAACCCGGGCCTTGCCGGCGCCGGTGGGGCGGTTCGCGAGAGATCTTGGTACGGGCCGGCCCACATAAGGGCGGGAACGTACCAAGATCTCCATCGCCAGCGACGCACGGCGGCTGGTGTCCGGTTTGTCGGCGTCAACTTCATGATCAGCCGGGAGGCCGGGCCGCGCGGGGCGGATGCCGACGCAAGCAGTCCCTGGACGGGCCTCACGGGTCCTGAGGCGGCCACCAGACGGGAGATCTTGGAAGGAAAGGGCCCTCATGGGGGCCCAAATCTTCCAAGATCTCCGACGAGCGCCGCGCTCGAAGTGAACGAGGCGAGCACGTGGCGAGGACGCGCCGGTCGATCATGAAGTTGGCGGCAGCGCGTGACCTGTTTTGTCCGGTCCAACTTCATGATCAACGGGGTGGGGCGCGGGGTGGGGCGGGGGGCGGGACGAGCGTGGGGGACGCTGAGAGGGCGCTGCGGGGGGACGGAACGGCGGAAATGCGCCGGGCAGGGGTTACCCTGATGCCATGTCGGCCACCGCGCACGCGTACCTCGCCCGCCCCGGGCGACCCGCCGTGGTGGCGCGCACCCTGGACGAGCTGACCGGCCCCACCACCGGCATCGTCGAGCTGCCGGTTCGCCTCATGTGGAGCAGCGAACGCGCATTCGACCTGGCCGACCCGGACGAGCTGCTCTGGATGTACGAGAACGTGCTGCGCGAGACCTCCCGGGTGGAGGACCTGCGCGCGCTGATCCACGGAGGCACGTTGCGCCGGTTGTGGCCGCTGCTCAACCTGCCCCGGGGCGTACGCATGGCCTGGGAGGGCCGGCACCGGAGCCTGCGCCCGGCGTGACCCACCCGCACGACTTCTACCGGGAGGTGGCCCGGGTGGCCCTGGCCGCCGCCGGCCCGCACCGTTTCGTGCTCGGCGGCGGCGTCGCCTGGGCCGCGCACGGCCTGGTCACCCGCCCCACCGAGGACGTCGACCTGTTCGCCGACGTGGAGGGCGCCGCCGCGGCGGCGGCCGACGGGGTACGCGCGGCGCTGGAGCGGGCCGGCTACCTGGTGGCCGAGGCGGACCCGGGCGGGCTGGGCGAGGTGTTCGACGGCTTCGACCGGGATCTGCGGGACTTCGTGGTGAGCCGGGACGGCCGGCAGATCCGGCTCAGCCTGGCCCGCCTGGACCGGCACCGCAGCCCGGTGGTGATGGACTTCGGCCCGGTGATGGACGTGCGGGACCTGATCGCCAACAAGACCGCCGCGCTGGTCAACCGGCGGGAGGTACGCGACTACATCGACGTGTCCGCCGCGTTGGACCGGTACAGCGTGGCGGAGCTGCTGGAGCTGGCCCGGCAGGTGGACCCGGCGCTGGACGACGAGGACGTGCGCGCCGCGGGCCGCTACCTCGACGGGCTGGCCGACCGCCGCTTCACCCGGTACGGCCTGGACGCGCCGCGCATCGCCGAGGTGCGCCGCCGGATGGTCGCCTGGCCCCGCTGACCGGGGTCCGCCCGGGAGTCGGAGCCGCCCTGCCCCGCCAACCAGGGTCGCCACGAATCGGAACGACCCCCGGAAGGCGGCGGGACCCAGACGGGACGGCGGCCGGACGGGCAGGGACCGGGCAGGGACCGGGTGGCCCGTCACTTCGTCGGGCGGCCACCCGTGACGCCGAGGATCTCGCCGGTGACGTAGCTGGACTCCTGCGAGGCGAAGTAGACGTACGCGGGCGCCAGCTCGGCCGGCTGACCGGGACGGCCCAGCGGCGTGTCGGTGCCGAACTGCTTGACCTTCTCCTCCGGCATGGTGGCCGGGATCAGCGGCGTCCAGATCGGACCGGGCGCGACCGCGTTGACCCGGATGCCCCGGTCGGCGAGGTTCTGCGCGAGCGCCTTGGTGAAGTTGGCGATGGCCGCCTTGGTGGTGGCGTAGTCGAGCAGCTGCGGCGACGGGTCGAACGCCTGGATCGACGACGTGTTGATGATCGTCGAGCCTTCCTTCATGTGCGGCACGGCGAACTTGCAGAGCCAGAACATGGCGTACACGTTGGTCTTGAAGACCCGGTCGAACTGCTCGGTGGTGATGTCGAGCAGGCCGTTGTCCTGCGACATCTGGTACGCCGCGTTGTTGACCAGGATGTCGACGCCTCCGAGGTCGCGCAGCGCCCGGTCGACCAGGGCGCGGCAGTTGTCCTCCTCGCGCAGGTCGCACTGGACCGCGACGCCGGTGCGTCCGGCCTGCTCGATCAGGCTGACCGTCTCCCGCGCGTCCTTCTCCTCCTCGTCGCCGAGGTAGGTGATCAGGACGTCGGCGCCCTCGCGGGCGTAGGCGAGCGCCACCGCCCGGCCGATGCCGGAGTCGCCACCGGTGATGATCGCCCGCTTGCCGGTGAGCCGGTCACTGCCCCGGTACGACTCCTCGCCGTGATCGGGCTTCGGGCCCATCTGCTGTTCGCTGCCGGGTGGCGTCTGCTGCTGCGCCGGCTGTCCCTCGCGCTGTCCGTACTGCTCGGCCGGGTGCTGCTGGGTGAACTGGTCCTCGCTCATGGAACCGCCCCTACCCCGGTGACCGGAGCGAAAACAGCAGCCCGTGACCGGAAGGGAAACAATTCGGGCCGGTGTGGCGCACGCGACATCTGGTGGTTATGGTGCGCAACGGCGCCCACGAGGCGCCTACCCCCATTGGAAAGGCACCTCATGACTTCCTCCTCCGGCGCCTCCCGGCGCCAGGTGCTGGCCGTCGCGGCCGCCGCCGCGACCGCTCCCCTACTGGCCGGCGCGCCCGCCGAGGCGAAGCCGAAGCAGCCGAAGACCTGGGACCTGACGATCCTCGGCACGTCCGACACCCACGGCAACGTCTACAACTGGGACTATTACAAGGACGCCGAGTTCGACGACAGCAAGCACAACGACGTCGGCGTCGCCAAGCTCGCCACACTGGTCAACCAGATCCGCGCCCAGCGCAAGGGCAGGGCCACGCTGGTCCTCGACGCCGGTGACACCATCCAGGGCACGCCGCTGGCCACGTACTACGCCAAGCAGGAGCCGATCACCAGCACCGGTGAGACGCACCCGATGGCCCGCGCCATGAACATCCTCAAGTACGACGCGGTGACGCTCGGCAACCACGAGTTCAACTACGGCCTGCCGCTGCTGGCCACCTGGATCGAGCAGCTCGGCTTCCCGGCCCTCGCCGCGAACGCGCTGAACGCGAAGACCGGCAAGCCGGCGTTCCTCCCGTACGTGATCAAGGAGGTCAAGCTCGGCGGGCACGGCGCGCCGAAGCTGCGCGTGGGCATCCTCGGCCTGACCAACCCCGGCGTGGCCATCTGGGACAAGGGCAACGTCGAGGGCCGCCTCGTCTTCGCCGACATGGTCGCCACCGCCGCGAAGTGGGTGCCGGAGATGCGCCGCCGCGGCGCCGACCTGGTCGTCATCTCCGCCCACGGCGGCGACAGCGGCACCTCCAGCTACGGCCCGGAGCTGCCGAACGAGAACCCGACCGCGCTGATCGCCGAGCAGGTCCCCGGCATCGACGCGATCCTGTTCGGCCACGCGCACAACGAGGTGCCGGAGAAGTTCGTCACCAACCTCACCACCGGCGAGCGGGTCCTCACCTCGGAGCCGTCGAAGTGGGGACAGCGGCTGACCCGGATGGACTTCACGCTGACCCGGGAGAAGGGCCGCTGGACGGTCACCGCCAAGTCGGCCACCACGCTGAACACCAACACGGTGGTCGAGGACCCGGCGGTGCTCGCGGCCGTGCGCGGCCAGCACGCCAAGACCGTCGAGTACGTCAACCGGGTCGTCGCCCGGTCCAGCGTGGAGCTGTCGGCCGCCGAGTCGCGGTACAGGGACACGCCGATCCTGGACTTCATCAACCACGTCCAGACCGAGGTCGTGACCGAGGCCCTCGCCGGCGGCGAGTACGCGGGCCTGCCGGTGCTGTCCATCGCCGCGCCGTTCAGCCGTACCGCGGTGTTCCCGCAGGGCGACGTGCGCATCCGCGACGTGGCGGGCCTCTACGTGTACGACAACACGCTGGAGGCGGTCGTGCTGACCGGCGCCGAGGTGAAGGCGTACCTGGAGTACTCGGCGAAGTACTTCGTCACGCTGCCGGCGGGCGCGCCGGTGAACCCGGAGACGATCAGCGACCCGGCGGTGCCGGACTACAACTACGACGTGTTCTCCGGCGTCGACTACGACGTCGACATCGCCCAGCCGGTCGGCCAGCGGATCACCCGCCTGGTGCTGGCCGGCACCGACACCCCGGTCGCGGCGGACGCCCGGTTCGTGGTGGCGGTGAACAACTACCGGCGCAGCGGCGGCGGCAACTTCCCGGGCATCGTGAAGACCCAGGTGTACAACGCCCAGCAGGAGATCCGCCAGCTGCTCATCGACTGGGCGCAGGCCAAGGGCGTCATCGACCCGGCCGACTTCTTCGTACCCAACTGGAAGCTGGTCCGCGACGGCGTGCCGGTCTTCTGACCGTGCGGCGGGGTCCGGGCGCGCGCCCGGGCCCCGTCACCCGCCCGCGCGCAGGTGCCACTCCGACTCCCCGCCGACCGGGTCCGGCCGGTCCGGCGGGGTCTCGGTCTCCACGGACCCCGCCAGGTCCTCCGGGCGTACCCGGGCCGGCAGCTCGCCGAAGCGGACGTGCCGCAGGAACGCGTACTCCTCGTCGGTGAACGACTCGGCCGGTTCGCTCATGACCGCATTGTGCGCCCGCCCGTCCCGCCTGCGCATCAACCGCGACGGCAGGGGTATGCCGCCGCGACGACCGTCGGCGACGAGGTGGAGGCGACACGACATGCGCGCAGTACGGATGACCGCACCGGGGGTGCTGGAGCACACCGAGGTGCCCACGCCCGAGGCCGGCCCCGGCGAGGTGCTGCTGCGCGTCGGCGCGGTCGGCGCCTGTCACTCCGACCTGCACATCCTCGACGCGCCGGCGGGCGTGTTCCCGGTCCCGATGACGCTCGGCCACGAGGTCGCCGGCACCGTCGACACGGTCGGCGCGGGGGTGGCCGGCTGGTCGCCCGGCGACCGGGCCGCGGTCTACGGGATCATCGGCTGCGGCTACTGCCGGGCCTGCCTGCGGGGCGAGGAGAACCGGTGCCGGGTCACCCCGGTGGGCGGCGTCGGGCTCAGCCGTGACGGCGGGCTCGCCGATTACGTCGTGGTGCCCGCGTCCCGGCTGCTGCCGGTCGGCGACATGGACCTGACCCAGGCCGCGCCGCTCACCGACGCCGGGCTGACGCCGTACCACGCGGTGGAGCTGGCCCGGCCCCGGCTGCGGCCCGGCACCACCTGCGTGGTGATCGGCATCGGCGGGCTGGGGCACATGGGGGTGCAGATCCTGCTCGCCACCACCGCCGTGCGGATCGTCGCGGTGGACACCAGCCCCGCGGCGCTGGACCTGGCGAGCCGCCTCGGCGCCCACCACGTGGTGCAGGCCGGCCCGGACGCGGTGGAGAGGATCCGTGAGCTGGTCGGGCCGCCGCCGGACGGCGCGGACGTGGTGCTCGACTTCGTCGGCGCACAGGCGACGCTCGACACCGGCCGGCAGATCGTCGCCACCGGCGGTCAGTTGCTGCTGGTCGGCCTGGCTGGCGGCACGCTGCCGGTCCGGCCGGTCGCCGACGAGCCGCCGCCGGTGCCGCTGGAGACCGGTGTGGTGGTGCCGTTCTGGGGCACCCGGGCCGAGCTGCACGAGGTGATCGCGCTGGCCCGTGACGGCCGGCTGCACGCCGACGTGCAGACGTTCCCGCTCGCGGAGGCGCCGCAGGCGTACGAGGCGCTGCGCCGGGGCGACGTGCACGGGCGGGCGGTCATCGTCCCCTGACCGGGCCGGGCGCGCTCAGCCGTGCTGGAAGACCGGGGCCAGCACCTCGGCCAGGCGTGCCTTGACCGCGTCGCGGTGCGGCTGCGGCAGCGCCGGCGCGTCCCGGCTCAGCCCGATGCCGGTGTCCAGCAGCACGTACAGCGCCCGCAACGTCCGCATGCTGTTCGAGGCGTGGGCCGGGGTGGTGCCCCGGGGCAGGGCGGCGTAGCCGGCCGCTACCGGTTCCAGCCAGGCGAGCGCGTCGGCGCGCGACAGTCCGGGCCGGGCCAGCACCAGCGCGACAGCGCGGGCCAGCCGGTCGTCCTCCTGCTCGGCGAAGAGGTGCTCGGTCGGCGCGACGAGACGCGCCGCGGCCAGGTCGAGCATGCCCGCCGGGTCGACCGACGGGTGGCGGCCGAACGTGGCCAGCAGGTCGGCGCCGTGGGCCACCGCGTGCAGCCAGCCGAGCTTGGAGTCGTACCCGCGCAGGTCGGTCTCGGCCGGGTACCAGGCGCGGAACGCGGCCGGCCAGGCCGGGTCGAGGTCACCCCGGCTGACGATCATGTCCAGCACCAGCGGCGCGAACGTGCGGGCCTGGATCTCCGGGTCGGTGAACCGCTCGGCCATCAGCGTGCCCAGCCTCGCCCGGCGGCCGGCGTCGATGACGTCCCGGGCGATCCAGGTGCGCAGCACCACGTAGGGCGCGCCGTCCCGGACCACCGGGTCGGGGTCGCGCAGCGCGGCGGCGAGTTCGGCGACGAGGTCGTCCAGATCTCGGCCGTCCGGCACCGCGTAGTCGCGTTCGCAGACGAGATCCCAGTCGGTCACCGCGCCAGGTTAACCGGCCGTGGCGCGCGCCCTCGCGGGCAGCCGGTCGAGCAGCGCCAGCCCGGCCCGTACCGGCCGCCGGTCGAGCATCTCGGCGAAGCTGGCCCGGCCCTGGCAGAAGCGGGCGAACATCCGCCAGCCGGGCGGGCTGGCGAGCATCGCGTGGAACACGTCGGGTTGCCGCTCGAACGTCTCCAGCAGCCGGTGCCCGGCGCGCATCTCCGGCGTCAGCCGCCGGTCGACCTCCCGGGCGTACGCGTCGAGGTCGCCGCCGGCCACCGCCTCCCCGGCCAGCCGGCCGGAGCGCAGCGCGTAGCTGATCCCCTCCCGGCTCCACGGCTCCAGCAGACCGGCCGCGTCCCCGGCGACCAGCACCCGCCCGTGCCGCAGCGGGGAGTCGTCGGCCCGGCAGCGGGTGAGGTGACCGGAGTCGTGCTCCGGCGTCACCCCGGACAGCCCGAGCCGGTCGGTGAAGTCGCGCAGGTAGGCGCGCGTGCGGTCGCCGTCGCCCCGGGCCGAGATGACCCCCACGGTGAGCCGGTCGCCTTTCGGGAAGACCCACGCGTACGAGCCGGGCAGCGGCCCCCAGTCGAGCAGCACCCGGCCACGCCAGCGCTCCCGTTCGGCGGACGCCACCGGCAGTTCCAGTTCCAGCCCCAGGTCGACCTGGCGGAAACGGACACCGGCGTGCCGGGCCGTCACGCCGGAGGAGCCGTCCGCGCCGACCACGGCACGGGCGCGCACCACCTCGCCGTCGGCCAGGCGCAGGCGTACCTCGTCGGGGTCCTGCTCGATCGCGCGGACCGCGACCCCCTCGCGGACCCGGGCGCCGGCGGCGACGGCGGCGGCGCGCAGCCGGTCGTCGAACTCTTCCCGGCGGATCATCGTGACCAGCGGCGACGGGTGGCGGCGGGTGAACGCGCGTCGCCCGTCGCGGGTGAACGTGATCCGGTCGACCCGGTCGTGGGCGGGCACCTCGACGCGGTCGGTGACCTCGGCCAGCGAGGTGCCGATCAGGCCGCCGCCGCAGGTCTTGTAGCGGGGGTGGGTGGCCCGTTCGACCACGAGCGTGCGGACGCCGGAGCGGGCCGCGGCGTGCGCGGCGGAGAGTCCGGCGGGCCCGCCGCCGACCACGACGAGATCCCAGATGATCACTGGTGCAGCCTAGGGCACCGCCGTGCCGCGCTGCCCGGTACGACAGTCGTCCGGGTGGGCATCATCGCCGCCGGCCCGGGTAACCGCCGATCGCCGGCCGTCCGCCGGTCGGAGGGTCCACGCCGAGGAGGAAAGCGATGCCTCAGGTCCAGCTGTCCGCGGTCGAGGAACGGGTCTACCAGGCGGTGTCCGCGCTGGAGGCGCAGGGACACGTCCCCTACCCGGACCTGATCGCCGAGGAGACCGGGATGACCGAGGAGGAGCTGCGCGAGCCGCTGCACTCGCTCACCGAGCGAGGGCTGCTGCACCGCGAGGACTCCCCGATGTCCGGCCTGGACTTCGGGCCGCGGTGGTGCGCGCGCCAGATGGCGTGATCGGGTCGTTTGCCCCACCGGGCGCCGGGTAGCGATCGCCCATACTTGATCGACGGTCTGTGGGGGGCACGATGAGCGAGGGCCGGTCGTCGACGCCGGGGCCGGACACCGGCTCCGGCGTCGACGACCGGCGCCGCTGGCGGGCGCTGAGCGTCGGCCTGATCGCGGCGTTCATGACGCTGCTGGACGTCAGCATCGTCAACGTCGCGGTGCCGTCGATCGACCGGGCGCTGCACGCCACGCCGAGCGATCTGCAGTGGGTGCTGTCCGGGTACGCGCTGACGTTCGGCCTGGTGCTGGTGCCGGCCGGGCGGTTCGGCGACGCGCGCGGGCGGCGTACCGCGTTCGTGGTCGGGGTGGGCCTGTTCACGCTCACCAGCGCGCTGGCCGGGCTGGCCCGCTCCCCGGAGTGGCTGGTCGTGGCCCGGCTCGTCCAGGGCGCCGCCGCCGGTGTGGTGAACCCTCAGGTCAGCGGCATGATCCAGGAGTTGTTCCGGGGCGCTGACCGGGGTCGCGCGTTCGGGCTGCTGGGCGCCACCATCGGCATCTCCACGGCTGTCGGCCCGCTGCTCGGCGGGCTGCTCATCGCGCTCGGCGGCGCCGAGCACGGCTGGCGGTGGGTGTTCTTCGTGAACATCCCGGTCGGGATCGTGGCGATGCTGCTCGGCTGGCGGCTGATCCCGTCGCGGCCGGCCGGGCAGGCCGACCGGCACCGCCTCGATCCGCTCGGCGTGCTGCTGCTCGGCGCCGGCGTCACGGTGATCCTGCTGCCCCTGGTGCAGCGGGAGCAGTGGCGAGGCCCGGGCAAGTGGCTGCTGATCCCCGCCGGCCTGCTGCTGCTCGCCGGGTTCGCGCTCTGGGAACACCGGTACGCCCGGCGCGCCCAGCCCCTGTTCGACCTGCGGCTGTTCACGGTGCGTTCGTACGCGCTGGGCGCGCTGATCGGCCTGATCTACTTCGCCGGGTTCACCGCGATCTTCTTCATCTTCACGCTCTACCTGCAGATGGGCCTCGGCTACAGCGCGCTCGTGGCGGGTCTGGCGATCACCCCGTTCGCGCTCGGTTCGGCGCTCGCCTCCGCGCTCGGCGGCCGGGTGGTCACCCGGTACGGCCGTCCGCTCGTGGCGATCGGGCTGCTGGACGTGGTGGTCGGACTGATCGCGACCGACCTGGTGCTGGCCGGCGGGCCGCACGAGAACGTTCCGCTGCGGACCGCGCTGCCGTTGCTCGTCGCCGGGCTGGGCAGCGGCCTGGTGATCGCGCCGAACCAGACGCTCACGCTGTCCGAGGTGCCGGTGCCGATGGCCGGCAGCGGCGCGGGCATGCTGCAGACCGGCCAGCGCATCGGCTCGGCCGCCGGCATCGCCGCGGTGGGCGCGCTGTTCTTCTCCACGCTCGCCGACGACCGCGGGGACTGGGGTACGGCGTTCCGCCACTCGCTGCTGCTCGCCGCCGGGATCGTCGTGCTGGCGCTGGGCGCCGCCGTGGCGGACATCGCGCTCGGTCACCGGCGCCCGGCGGGCCGCTCCTGATCGGCGCCGGGCAGCAGGACGGTGGTGAGCAGCCTCCGGGTGCGGCCGGGTCCGGGGCCGAGGGCCGCGTACTCGGCGAACAGCGCGCGGAACCGGGTGACGAACTCGGCGGTCTCGGCGTCGGTGGCGTGGAACGCGTTCTGCCGGTAGCCGGCGACGTCGCGGGCCAGGTCGCCCCCGCCGCTGTCGAGGTAGCTGTCGAAGTCGGCGAGCAGGCCCGCGACGAAGGTGAGGAACGCCTGGCGGTGCCGCTGCGGGCTCATGGCCCGGGCCTCGTCCGGGTCGACCGAGGCGGCCGCCTCGGTGAGCCGGTAGCTGCGCTCGACCGCGCCGCGGGCCCGCCGCTCCCCCACCGTGTGCAGCACGCCGTTCTCGGCGAGCGTGGCGACCTGCCGGTAGAGCGTGGCGGGCGGGACGTCGTGCAGTTCGGCGCGCAGGTCGGCGGTGGTGAGCGTGCGGCCGCCCAGGAACGCCTGGACGATGCGCAGCCGGACCGGGTGCATCAGCAGCTCCACGGTGTCGAGTGCCACAGTGGCTCCCCTTTTTGTTATCGCCTCCGGTAATGTTCTCACTGACGATAACAGAAGCGAGGAGTTCGCCGATGGCCACCATCGACCTCACCCCCGACCGCATCGACGTCCGGCTCACCACCGCGGAGAAGATCTGGGCCCTGCGGGGCGACCTGTCGTTCCCCCGTGCCGCCGTCAGCGGCGCCGTCGTCGTGCCCGACGGGGCGCGCGCCACCCGCGGCATCCGGGCCCCCGGCCTCGGCGTCCCCCGCACACGCAACGTCGGCACCTGGCGCGGCAGGGCCGGCAAGGAGTTCGTCAGCGTCCGCGGCGGCCAGCCGGCCGTCCGCATCACCCTCACCGGCCAGGCGTACGACTCCCTGCTCATCGGCGCCGACGACGCCTCCGCCCTGGCCGCGGCGGTGCTGCCGTGACGGTCGACCGCCCGCTCGCCGTCGACTCGGGCGAGCACCGGCTGTCCGGCACGCTCACGCTGCCCGACGGTGCCGGACCGCACCCGGTGGCGCTGCTGCTGCCCGGCTCCGGGCCGATCAACCGCGACGGCGACCACCGCCGCCTGCCGCTGAGCATCCAACGGCACCTGGCCGCCGCGCTCACCGGCGCCGGTTTCGCTGTCGCCCGGTACGACCGCCGGGGCGTCGGCGAGAGCAGCGGTGAGTTCCTGCGTACCGGCTTCCACGACAACGTCGACGACGCGGCCGCCGTGCTCGCCGCGCTGCGCGACGACCGGGCAGTGGACGCCAGGCGGATGTTCCTGGTCGGGCACAGCGAGGGCGCGCTCACCGCGATCGCGCTCGCCGCGCGCGGCGTACCGGTGGCCGGTCTGGTCCTGCTCTCCGCGCCCGGGCGCACCGGCGCCGAGGTGCTGCGCTGGCAGGCGGGACGGCTGTTGCCCACCCTGCCCGCGCCGGTACGCCTGGTGCTCCGGCTCACCCGCACCGACCTGGTGGCGAAGGTGGCCCGTAACCACGAGAAGATCCTCGCCACCGACAAGGACGTGGCGTGGGTCGGCGGGCAGCGGCTCAACGCCCGGTGGTTCCGGGAGTTCCTGCGCTACGACCCCCGGCCGGACCTGGCCCGCGTCGACGCCCCGATCCTCGCGCTCACCGGCGACAAGGATCTCCAGACCGACCCGGCCGACCTGCCGGTCATCGCGGCGCACGCGGGCGGGCCCGTGCAGACCGGGGTGCTGCCGGACGTCACCCACGTGCTGCGCCGCCAGCCCGGTCCGGCGTCGCTGCGGGCGTACCGGGACGAGGCGAAGCAGCCGCTGGACCCGTCGGTGGTCGAGCCGGTGCTCTCGTGGCTCGCCGCGCACACCGGCTGAGAGCACGCGAAAGGCCGGCACCCGGATCGGGTACCGGCCTTTCGTCGGGCCTTACTTGTTCCAGTGCTCGGCGACGATCTCGGTGGCCTGCTTCTCCCACTGCGCGTACGCGTCGGGGTAGGCGCTGACCTGCACGGTCTGCGCGGCCTCGGTCAGCGGCATGTCCTGCCAGCCGTCGACCTGCTTGAGGCCCGTGAGGAACGCCAGCGTCGAGTACTCGGGGTCGGTGATCTGCTCCGGCGTACCCCAGCCGCTGGACGGCCGCTGCTGGAACAGGCCGAGCGAGTCGTGGTCGTTGCGGTCACCCAGGTGACCCAGGTTCTCCAGCTTCGACTCCTGCAGCGCGGTGGCGATCGAGACGACAGCGGCCCGCTCCGGCAGGCCCGCCTTCTTGGTGGCCGCGATGATGGCCTTGGCGTTGGCGATCTGCTCGTCGTTCAGGTCCACGTGCGACTGCTCGCCCTGCGGGCTCGCGGCCTGAACCGCGACCGCGGCCGGCTTGGCGCTCTCCGCCGCGTGCGCGGCGACCGGACCGGCGAACACGCCACCGGTGAAGGCGAGACCGGCGATACCGAGGATGCTCTTGCGCAGGATCGTGTTCATGGTGGGCTCCGTTCGGGGGTCGACGCATCCGGGGGGATGCGTGGGCACCGTCAGGCGCTCAAGGTTCTCGGGGGGATCCGGCAGCGCGGGGCGTGCCGGGTACATCTGCAACGACCGGCGGCCCGGGGTGATTCCCGGGGGCGCTCGGCGGCGCCGCTTCGGTCGCGCACCGGGTTACAACGCCATCCGCCCGCCCCCGATTCCGCCTGCGCGGTGCCGCCGACCACAGCCGAACCGGACACCGCCCCACGAGCCCCGCACCGCCCCATCGATCTTGGAGTTGTGGCACCTCGCGAACCTCGGATATCGGACATCCCGGGCGCCACAACTCCAAGATCGGCGAGACGCAGAACGGCCGGCCCCGGAGGGACCGGCCGTTCTCTACGCGTGTCGGGTCACCAGACCTGCTGGACGATGTCCGCCGCCTGCTCCTCCCACTGCGCGTACGCGTACGGGTAGGCGGACACCTGGACCGTCTGCGCGGCGGTGGTCAGCGGCAGCTCCTGCCAGCCGCCGACGTTCTTCAGCGCGCCGAAGAACGCCTTGCTGGAGTACTCCGGGTCGGTGATCTGCTCGGACGTGCCCCAACCGGACGACGGACGCTGCTGGAACAGGCCCTCGGAGTCGTGGTCGTTGTACGCGCCCAGGTGACCCAGGTTGTACAGCTTCGACTCCTGCAGGGAGGTGGCGACGCCGATCACGGCGCCCCGCTCCCCCACGCCCGTCTCCTTGGCCGCCTCGACGATGGCCTTGGCGTTGTCGAGCTGCGCGTCGTCGAGCGGGATGCGCGACTGCGCGCCCTCGACGCCGTGCGGCACGAGCTTCTCCTTGGCCGGGCGGCCGGGCCTGGTCGGCACCTTGTCGCTGCCGGTGGTCTGGCCGGGCTTGACCGCCTCGGTGGCGGTCTTCTTGCCGGTGGCCAGGTCGATGGCGGCCTTGGCGCCGGCGTGCGGGCCGCTGGTCACGGGCGCGGCGACGGCGGTGGGGCCGACTGCCAGGCCGCCCAGGACGGCCACACCCGCCACGCTCAGCACGGTGCGGCGGTTCTTGGCGACGGCGACGGTCTTCGTGACGGCGTTCTTCGCCACGGCGGTCTTCGCGATGGCGGGGAGCCATCGAGTGAAGTGCTGCTTCACGATGGTTGCCCTTTCGATCGTTACGACGCGCTCCGGGATGAGCGCCCCTCGGGGGACTACCGCCGGGTAGGTGTTTGGGTTCCGACGGTACGGGGGACACAACGAGCCCGCTCTGTCGGTCATTCCGGAAATGCCGGGCAGCGCCGAGGCTGCGGTCCATGTCACCCGCGATTCCGGGCAGCAGGGTCGTGCTGCCGCGCAGCGGGACGATCAGGCCGGTACGCCAAACCGGACCAGGACGTGCCAGAGCTGCTTGAGGTGCTGCAGCGTCACCGCGGCCGGTCCCCGGTCGGCCCAGCGCCGCGGCTCGCGTACCACCGACGCGGCTGCGCGGCCGATCAACTCGGCGTGCAGCGGCTGCCCCGGGCGGGCGAACTCGGCGTGCACGCGCACGGCGAGCGGCTGGATGTCCGGCCCGCGGAACTCGGCGTCCACCCCGTCGACCGGCAGCACGAAGCCCGGGTGGTAGCGCAGCGCCAGCCCGTGCCGCCCGGCGATCCCCTCCAGGCGCCGTCCCACGTCGGTGCCCCGGAACGACGGGTCGACCACGAGCGCCTCGACGTCGCGAGCGAGGTTGATCTCGCCGTGCACCTGCGCCTCGATGTAGTCGTCCAGCGCGCGGCCGACCCGCCCGGATTCCCGTTCCCGGCGGCCCAGCAGCGTCCGCAGCAGCGTGCCGGTGTCCAGGCCCGCCACGCCGAGGGCGACGCCGGTACCGGCGGTGGCGCTCAGCAGCGCCGCGAACACCGGCTCGAACACGTCGACGGTGCCGAACTCGGTGGGCCCGATGTGGCTGTCACCGAAGCTGAACGTGGCCCGGGCCAGCGCCTCCGGGCGCAGCCGCAGGTGGCAGGAGCCGAACCGGGGGCACGCGCCGTCGGCGTGGTCGAGCAGGTTCAGGCCGCCGTACTTGGGGCGCTCCGCCGGGGGCACGCCGGGACGCTGGTACGCGCCGCCGAACATCGCCTGCTCCCAGACGTCCCGGTCGCCACCGGGGTACGCGGTCAGGCCGCCGTTGGAGACGCCGGTCTCGAACTGGCTGCGGTAGACGCCCTCCTCGTCCAACGCCTCGACCACTGTGCGGCCGTCGCGCAGCACCCGGTCGGGGTGGAAGTTCAGCGTCAGCCGCCCGTACCCGGTGATCGCGGCGACGACCTCCTCGTACCGGTAGGTGGCCCCGGAGACGGCGAGGTGCCCGGCGATGACGGCGAGCGCCGCCGGACGGTCCCGCAGCGCGACCTGGCGGACGTGGCGCAGCGCGGCGGACTGGGCGTCGGTGAGGGTGGCGACGGGCACGGGCCCGAGTATCACCGGACGTATCGACGCGCGGCCACACGGTTTCCGTGCCCGTCCGGAGCGCACGGGCCGGGAGACGCCGCGCGGGCCCGGACCGGACTGCTCCGGCCGGGCCCGCGCGGGTGGGTGGTCCTCAGTGGCCCCGGGCGATCCACTCGTCCAGGTGCGGCGCCTCGGCCCCGATCGTGGTGTCGTCGCCGTGCCCGGTGTGCACCACCGTCTCCGGCGGCAGCGTCAGCAGCCGGGTGCGGATCGACTCGACGATGGTGCCGAAGTCGCTGTACGACCGGCCGGTGGCGCCCGGCCCACCCGCGAACAGCGTGTCGCCGGTGAAGACCGCGCCCAGGTCGGGGGCGTACAGGCTGCACGCGCCGGGGCTGTGGCCGGGCGTGTGCAGCACCCGCAGCGTGGTCCCGCCGACGGTGATGGTCTGCCCGTCGGTCAGCTCGCCGTCCGGCGCGGTGTCCGGGTGCACCATGTCCCACAGCACCCGGTCGGCCGGGTGCAGCAGCACCGGCGCGCCGGTGGCCCGGGCCAGCTCGGGCGCGACCCGGACGTGGTCGTCGTGGGCGTGGGTGGCCACGATCGCGACCACCCGCCGGTCGCCGATCACCTCGCGGATGGCCGCCACGTCGTGCGGCGCGTCGAGGACGACGCACTCGGCGTCGTCGCCGATCACCCAGACGTTGTTGTCGACGTCGAACGTCTGGCCGTCCAGGGAGAACGTGCCGGAGGTGACGGCGTGGTCGACGCGGGCGGTCACGGGAAGACCACCACCGAGCGCAGCACGTCGCCGTGGTGCATCCGGTTGAACGCCTCCTCGACCTGGTCGAGGGCGATCTCCTCGGTGACGAACGCGTCCAGGTCCAGCCGGCCCTGCCGGTACAGCTCGGTCAGCATGGGGAAGTCGCGGCTGGGCAGGCAGTCGCCGTACCAGCTGGACTTGAGCGCGCCGCCGCGCCCGAACACGTCGAGCAGCGGCAGGTCGACAGTCATCTCCGGGGTCGGCACGCCGACCAGCACCACGGTGCCGGCCAGGTCGCGGGCGTAGAACGCCTGCTTCCAGGTCTCCGGACGGCCGACCGCGTCGATCACCACGTCGGCGCCGAAGCCGCCGGTGGCGGCGCGGATGGCCTCCACCGCGTCGTCCTCGGAGGCGTTGACGGTGTGGGTGGCGCCGAACTTGCGCGCCCAGTCGAGCTTGCGGGAGTCGGTGTCCACCGCGATGATCGTGGTCGCGCCGGCCAGGGCCGCGCCGGCCACCGCCGCGTCGCCGACGCCGCCGCAGCCGATCACCGCGACCGAGTCGCCCCGGGTCACGTTGCCGGTGTTCATGGCCGCGCCGAGACCGGCCATCACGCCGCAGCCGAGCAGGCCGACGGCCGCCGGCCGGGCCGACGGGTCGACCTTGGTGCACTGCCCGGCGTGCACGAGCGTCTTCTCGGCGAACGCGCCGATGCCGAGCGCAGGGGTCAGCTCGGTGCCGTCGGTGAGCGTCATCTTCTGCGTCGCGTTGTGGGTGGCGAAGCAGTACCAGGGGCGGCCCCGGCGGCAGGCCCGGCACTGGCCGCAGACCGCGCGCCAGTTGAGCACCACGAAGTCGCCGGGGGCCACGTCGGTGACGCCGTCGCCGACCTGCTCGACGATGCCGGCTGCCTCGTGGCCCAGCAGGAACGGGTAGTCGTCGTTGATGCCGCCCTCGCGGTAGTGCAGGTCGGTGTGGCAGACGCCGCACGACTGGATGCGGACCACCGCCTCGCCCGGCCCCGGGTCCGGCACCACGATGGTGGTGACCTCCACGGGCGCGCCCTTGCGCCGCGACACGACTCCCCGGACTTCCTGGCTCACAGTGCCTCCCTTGTTGCGTGTTTCTGCACCCCGAACCTACCGCTGATCATGACGCGCGAACCAATGAAGCCCGCCGGATTGTCCTGGTCGTGACCGGGTACCCGGTGTGCCGGTTCTACCAGGTGGGACGGGAGTGATCATGAGGCTGTCGCATGCGCCGCTGCGGGTCGCCATCGGCGCGTACATCCTGAACTCCGGGCTGGGCAAGCGGGGCCTGGAGGGTGAGGCCGCCGCGGGCATGCACGGCATGGCGGCCGGCGCGATGCCGCAGCTGCGGCAGATCCCGCCGGACCGGTTCGCCGTGCTGCTGTCCCGGGGCGAAACGGCGCTCGGCGCGGCGCTGCTCGCACCGTTCGTGCCGTCGTTGCTGGCCGGAGCCGCGCTCACCGCGTTCGGCGCCGGGCTGGTGCAGCTCTACCTGAAGACGCCCGGCATGCGGGAGGGCAGCAGCCTGCGGCCGAGCCAGGAGGGCATCGGGCTGGCCAAGGACGTGTGGCTGGTCGGCGCCGGGCTGACCCTGGTGCTCGACTCGCTGGTCCGCCACCGGCGCTGACGCGCCCGCGTACCGCTGATCCGCCCGCCTCCTCAGACGGGCGCCGCGGCCGTCGCGGCGGCCCGGTCGGCGGCGATCCGGCGTGCGGCGTTGCGGTAGCGCAGCACCTGCGCCGCGCCGAGCGCCCAGAGCAGGAACTGCACGGCGAACGCCCAGCGGAACGCGGACACTGGCGGCGCGTCGTGGCCGGCCGGGGTGGCCAGGTCGAGCACCAGGCCGACGGCCAGGATCAGCACGATTGAGGCGGCGAAACCGCCGACGTTGACGATGCCGGTGGCGCTGCCGATGCGGTGCACCGGGTTGAACGTGCGGGCGTAGTCGAACCCGATCATCGAGCCGGGGCCGTTCACCGCGAGCACCACCACGAGCGCCACCAGCAGCCCGTGCGGCGCCGGGCCGGGCCAGGCCAGCACCACCGCCCACATGCCGGCGGTGGCGGCGGTGATGGCGAAGACCAGCACCGAGCGGTGGAACGGGTAGCGGCCGCACAGGTGCGCGAGCACCGGCCCGCACACGAGCGTCACCATCGTCATCACGGTGAGCAGCCCGGCCGCCGCCGTGGGCGAGAAGCCCTGTCCCTGCACCAGGAACGGGTAGCCCCACAGCAGCGCGAACACCGAGCCGGAGAACTGGGTGACGAAGTGCGTCCACAGACCCAGCCGGGTGCCCGGCTCGGCCCAGGCCTCGGCGAGCTGGCGGCGCACCGTCGCGAGGTCGGGGGCGAGCGCGGTGGCGTGCTCGGCGTGCGGGGTGTCGCGTACCGCGACGAGGACCATCAGCACCACTGTCGCGCCGAGCGCGGCGGCGGTCAGGAACGCCGGGGTCCAGCCCGCGCGGTGCAGCAGCAGCACCAGGGGTACGGCGCCGAGCACCGCGCCGAGCTGGCCGACGGTGCCGGTGAGCTGCACCAGCAGCGGGTTGCGCCGGCCCGGGAACCAGAACGCGACGATGCGCAGCACGCTGATGAACGTCATCGCGTCACCGAGGCCGACCAGCACCCGCGCGGCGACGGCGGCCGGCGCGTCGGTGGCGACCGCGAAGAGGATCTGCCCGGCCACCATCAGCGCGCCGCCGGCCAGCAGCAGCCGCCGCGAGCCGTAGCGGTCCAGCAGCACCCCGACCGGGACCTGCATGGCGGCGTAGACGGCCAGCTGGGCGACGGAGAACGTGGCCAGCGCGGCGGCGTTGATGTGGAAGCGTTCCGCCGCGTCGACCCCTGTGACGCCGAGTGAGCTGCGGTGGAACACGGCTGTGAGGTACGCGGTCAGCGCCACCGCGTACACCAGGGCCGCGGGCCGGCGGGACACGCTCACCGCAGCGTCCCGAGCATCCGCGCGGCGGTGTCGATGTGCCCGGCGACCGCGTCGCGCCACGCCTGCGGGTCGTCGCCGTCGAGCGCGGCGAGCTGGCCCGCGTGCTCGGTCAGGGCCACCTCGGCCCAGCCGGGCGAGAGCCGGAAGCTCGCCTCCCCCATGCGCAGCTGCCGGTCGCGCAGCCGGTGGTAGAGCTCGGCCAGGATCTCGTTACCGGCGGCCTCGACCACCGCGGCGTGGAACGAGCGGTCGGCGTCCATCAGCGCGCTGATGTCACCGGCGGCGTGCGCGCGGCGCATCTCCTCCAGCCACCGGGCCAGGTCGGCGCGCAACTCGGCGCGGCGTGACCACACCCGCTCGGCGGCGTGCAGCTCGACCAGCCGGCGGGCCTCGATGACGTCGGCGATCTCCCGGGCCGACACCGGCCGGATCAGCGCGCCGCGCTTCGGGTAGAGCTTGACCAGGCCCTCGGCTTCCAGCCGCAGCAGCGCCTCCCGGACCGGCGTGCGGGACACACCGGTCGCCTCGGCGATCTCGCCCTCGCTGACGAGCTGGCCACCCGGGTAGACCTGTTCCAGGATGGCCTGCTTGAGGTGCCGGTACGCCCGCTCGGCGGCGGACAGCGCGGTCCGGCTGGGATGCGTCATGTATCTAAGCTTGCTCCCCGGCTGGTCGCACCGATCCGGCGCGGGTCCGGGCAGTGGCGAAGGCCACCCCGGGTCAGGCCCACAACTCCCGCAGCAGCGCCTCCACCTCGGCGGTCCGCTCGATCTGCGGCATGTGCCCGGTGTCCCCGAACAGGTGGCTGCGCGCGTGCGGCAGCCGGCTGCGGGCGTACGCCAGGTGCGCGGCGGGCAGGATCAGGTCGCGGTCGCCCCAGACGAGAAGCGTGGGCAGGTCGAGCGCGGCCACCGCGTCGAGCAGTTCGGCGCGCCATCGCGGCTTCACCCCGCGCCAGGTGCCCAGGTCCCGGACCAGCTCCAGCATCACCCGGGCGGCGTGCGGCTGCCCGGCGACGGCGAGCGCGGCGGCGAGCCGCTCCTCGGTGACGTACGCCGGGTCGTAGAAGATCGCCCGCTCGCTGCGGCGGACGATCCTCGGGTGCGGGCGCAGCAGCAGCGGCGCCAGCGGTCGGATCGCGAGCAGCCGCAGCGCCACCGTCACCTCCCGGCCGAAGCCGGCGCTGTTGAGCAGCGCCAGGCTGGCCGCCCGCCCCGGCGCGTCGACCGCGAGGCGCATGGCGACCGCCCCGCCGAGGGAGTTGCCGACCAGGTGCGCCGGGCCGGTCACCCCGGCCACGTCGAGGAACCGGGCGACCGCGCCGGCCAGGGCGGGCAGCGTGTGCGGTCCGTCCAGCGGCGCGGAGCCGCCGTGCCCGGGCAGGTCCACCGCGAGCACCAGGTGGTCGCGGGCCAGCGCCGTGTGCAGGGCGGTGAAGTCGTCGAGGGTACGGCCGATGCCGTGCAGCAGCACCACGGGCGGGCCGTCGCCGCTGATCCGGCAGCGCACCCGCCGACCGTCGACGGTGCGCTCGTCGGCCGAGGGCAGGACCACTGTCACGCCGTGCGTCCGGGTTCCGGCGCGGCCTCCTCGCCGGTCCGGGCGGACGGTGCCGGCACCTCGGCGGCGGCCGCCGCCGGGCGGGGTGGGCGCATGCCCAGGGCCAGCACCTTGCCGTACCCGGCGGGGGCGACCCGGGCCAGCAGGTCGGGCAGCTTCGCCGACCAGCCGATCAGCACCCGGCCGCGACGCCGCTGAGCGCCGCGCAGGATGGCCTCGGCGGCGGTGGCCGGGTCGATGGTGAGCAGCTTCTCGAACTGCCTGCGCCCGGCCTCGTACTCGGCCCGGTCCACGCCGCTGCCGACCCGGGCGCTGCTGGCGATCCGGGTGCGGATGCCGCCCGGGTGCACCGACGTGACACCCACGCCGTCGTCGGCCAGCTCGTGCCGCAGCGCCTCGGTGAAGCCGCGTACGGCGAACTTGCTCGCCGCGTACGCGGCCTGCCCGGCGGGCGCGATGATGCCGAACAGGCTGGAGACGTTGACCAGGTGCGCGCCGGGCTCGGCCTTGAGCGCGGGCAGCAGCGCGTGCGTCAGGCGTACCACCGCCCGGAAGTTGATCTCGATGACCCAGAGGAACTCCTCCAGGGTGACCTGGTCGAAGCGCCCGCCCAGCGCCACCCCGGCGTTGTTGATCAGCAGCCGGATGCGGGGATGCGCGTGGTGGATCTCGGCGGCGATCCGCTCGGTGGCCCCGGCGTCGGCGAGGTCGACCACGTGCGTCTCGACCCGCAGGTCCGGGTGCGCCGCCGAGATCGCGGCGGCGACCGAGGTCAGGCCGTCGGCGTCGCGGTCGAGCAGGACCAGGTCGGCGCCGCGCCGGGCCAGGCCGTGGGCCAGTGCCGCGCCGATGCCACTTGCCGCGCCGGTGAGGACCGCGGTGCCGCCGGGAAAGACGAGGTCACGCATCGGTTCCTCCCGAGGTGGCGGCGGCGGGCACGCCGGCGCGGGCGAAGCGTACGCCGTCGGTGAGCGGGCCGCGCCGCATCAGGCGTACGTCGCGGGGGTAGTTCTGGTGCAGCCGCCACGGCGCGCGCGGCCCCTGCTTGGGCAGTTGGTCGACGGCGCGCAGCACGTAGCCGGACTTCAGGTCGATGATCGGCGCCAGGTCGTCGGTGTCCGGGGCGAGCGGCGTGACGATCTGCTGGCCGGTGTCGTCGAGGTGGTGCAGCAGCCGGCAGACGTACGTGGCGACGAGGTCGGCCTTGAGCGTCCAGGAGGCGTTCGTGTAGCCGATCGTCATGGCGAAGTTCGGCACGCCGGAGAGCATCATGCCCTTGTAGGCCACTGTCGAGGCGAGGTCGACCTCGGCGCCGTCGACGGCCAGTGTCATGCCGCCGAGCGCGAGCAGGTTCAGGCCGGTGGCGGTGACCACCACGTCGGCGGGCAGTTCCTCGCCGGAGGCGAGCCGGATGCCGTGCTCGGTGAACGTGTCGATGGTGTCGGTGACCACGGACGCGCGCCCGGCCCGCAGCGCGGTGAACAGGTCCCCGTCCGGGACCACGCACAGGCGCTGGTCCCACGGGTCGTACCGGGGCGAGAAGTGCCGCTCGACGTCGTACCCGGCGGGCAGCCGGCCCTTCGCGGCCCGGCGCAGGAACCGCTTCACCACGCCTGGGGCGCGGCGGCTGAGCTGGAAGTTGGCCACCCCGAGCGCGACGTTCTTCCACCGCGCCACCGTGTACGCGGCCGTCGGGGACAGCCAGCGCCGCGCGGCGTCGGCGAACGGGTCGCGCGAGGGCAGCGCGACAACGTACGTGGGTGAGCGCTGGAGCATGGTGACGTGGGCGGCCCGCTCGGCCATCGCCGGCACGAGGGTGACGGCTGTGGCGCCGCTGCCGATCACCACGACCCGCTTGCCGGTGTAGTCCAGGTCGTCGGGCCAGTGCTGCGGGTGCACGAGCGTGCCGGCGTACCGCTCGACGCCGGGAAAGCGCGGCGTGTAGCCCTCGTCGTAGCGGTAGTAGCCGGAGTTGGTGAACAGGAACCCGCAGGTGAGGGTGACGTCCTCGCCGGTGTCGTCACGGCGGGCGTGGACCGTCCAGCGTGCGGTGGCGCTGTCCCAGTCGGCGCGCACCACCCTGTGGTGGAAGCGGATGTGCCGTTCCACGTCGTACTCGCGGGCGGTCTGCCGCACGTACGCGCGGATGGAGTCGCCGTCGGCGATGGCCTTCGGGTCGGTCCACGGCTTGAACGAGTAGCCGAGGGTGTACATGTCGGAGTCGGAGCGGATGCCCGGGTAGCGGAACAGGTCCCAGGTGCCGCCGATGGCGGCCCGGGCCTCCAGCACCGCGTAGGTCTTGCCGGGGCATTCGCGTCCGAGGTGGACGGCGGCGCCGATGCCGGACAGGCCGGCCCCGACGATGAGGACGTCGACGTGGTCTGCGGCCATCGCTTCTCCCGTTCGCACCGGCGGTGGACGGACCCTATCCATGGCCGTCGAGCGCAGTCAACACCGTGTCGAGCTTAATCGACAGGGTGTTGAGCGGGTGTAGCATCAGCCGACATGACCACCGCCCGTACGCCGGCCGGCGGCGCGCCCAGCCGCGGGCGGCGGGCCGGCCGCTCCACCGGCGACGAGCGGGAGACCGCGATCCTGGCCACCGCGGAGCGGTTGCTGCGGCAGCGCGCGTTCGGCGACATCTCCATCGACGACCTGGCGCGCGGCGCGGGCATCTCCCGGCCCACGTTCTACTTCTACTTCCCGTCCAAGGACGCGGTGCTGCTCACCCTGCTGGACCGGGTCACCGAGGAGGCCGACGCGGCGGCCGGCGGGGTGTTCGACCGGCTCGCCGAGGACCCGCGCGCCCGCTGGCGGGAGCTGATCGCCCGGTTCCACGCCACGTTCGGCGGGCACCGGGACGTGGTGCTGGCCTGCGCCCAGGTACGCGGCACCAACGCCGAGGTGCGGCGGCTCTGGGCCGAGGTGCTGGAACGCTGGGTCCGCGCGGTGCAGGCCGCGATCGAGGCCGAACGCGCACGCGGCGCGGCCCCGGACGGGCTGCCCGCCCGGGACCTCGCCATCGCGCTGAACTCGATGAACGAACGCGTCTGGTACGCCACGTTCGCCGGGGACGGCCCGGCCGTGGCCGAGCGGGACGTGGTGGACGTGCTGCTCGACGTCTGGCTGACCGCGATCTACCGGACCACCACCCCGCCGGTCATGCCGTCCGCCGGAACTCCATGATCCAGTTGGTCTCCCAGGCGTGCCCGCCGTCGGTGGAGAACGCCTGCTCCCAGCGGCAGGAGACCGGGGTGATCGCCGACCAGAGGAACCGGCAGCGCACCGGGCGGCCCTCGTCGGTGTCGTCGGCGTGGAACTCGCCGACGCCGCCGGTGAACCGGCCCACCACCGGCGGCAGCTCCAGCACGCCCCGCGCGCTGTGCATCCAGTAGATCGACCACAGCCCGGTCGACGGATTCAGGATGCGCACGCTGGAGCCGGAGAAGCCCCGGCTCGGGCAGCGCATCTCGTCGAAGCTGCCCGCGCCGTCGAAGAACGAGCGGGCCTCGCTGACGCCGGTGAACTCGTCCCAGTCGTCGCTGCCGACGTGCCGCTGCCGCAGGCGCCGGTTGGTCACGTCCCAGGTGCCGGCGAGGAAGTCGAAGTCTCCCATCAGAACCCCACCGGCCCCTCGGCCCGGGCGTCGGCCAGGTAGCCCGCCAGGTCCGGCTCGTCCGGCGCGAGCACGTGCCGGATCCAGGCGGCGCGCTCGTGTTCCAACACGCCCAGCTCCCAGACGCAGCCGACGCCGGGGCGGTCCAGGTCGACGAAGCGGGCCGGGTCGTCGTCCGGGCAGTCCAGCGCGGGCTGGCCGGCGATCGCGATGCGGCACTCGACCACGTTGTCGAAGAACCAGCTGTACGCCAGCAGGTACGCGCCGCTGTCCGCGCCCCGGTGCAGCACCGTCCAGCTCGCCGGCGGGGTGCCGCCGTCCGGCCCGGGCAGCAGCTTCGGCAGGTACGCGTACGCGGCGTCGACCACACGTGGTTCGAGGCGGCGGTCCGGCTGGTCGATGTGGTAACGCTTGACGTGCCGGCCGGCGACCTCGATCGTCCCCGGCACTGTGAGGTCCTTGTCGTGGAAAGCCATGATCGGGACGGTAGGGGCGGTCCCCTGACAGCTAGTGTCAGGAGAATGCGGGCCAGTCGACTCCTGTCCATCCTCCTGCTCCTGCAGGCGCACGGCCGGCTCACCGCCGCCGATCTGGCCACCCGCCTCCAGGTGTCGGTACGCACGATCTACCGGGACGTCGAGGCGCTGCACACCGCCGGCATCCCGCTGTACGGCGAGGCCGGACACGACGGCGGCTACCGGCTCGTGGAGGGCTGGCGGACCCGGCTGACCGGGCTGACCGCCGAGGAGGCCGACCGGCTGCTCTTCGCCGGGCTGCCCGGACCGGCCGCCGAACTGGGCTACCAGTCGGTCGTCGCCGCCGTACAGCTCAAGCTGCGGGCCGCGCTGCCCGCGCCGCTGGCCGACCGGGCCGCCCGGCTGGAACAGCGGTTCCACCTGGACACGCCGGGCTGGTACTCCGACGGCGACCCGTCGCCGTACCTGGCCGAGGCGGCCGAGGCGGTGTGGCGGGAGCGCCGGATCCGGGTGCGTTACCGCGGCTGGCGCGGCGAGACGACGCGCGTGCTCGAACCGTACGGGCTGGTGCTCAAGGGCGGGCGCTGGTATCTCGTGGCCGCCCGGCCGGACCGCGCCGAACCGGCCACCTACCGGGTCAACCAGATCCTCGGCCTCACCGCGCTGGACGAGCCGTTCGAGCGGCCGGAGTTCGACCTGCCGGCCTGGTGGCGCGCCCACGTGGTGGAGTTCCGGGCCGGCCTGCACCGGGACGAGGCGCGCATCCGGCTGTCGCCGCGCGGGTTCGCCCGGCTGCGCGAGGTCGGCAGCGACGTGGTGGTGGCCGCCGCCGAGGCGAGCGCCGGCCCGCCGGACGACACCGGCTGGGTGCACGCGGTCATCCCAATCGAGTCGCTCACCCACGCGCACGGCGACCTGCTGCGGCTCGGCGCCGACGTGGAGGTCCTGTCCCCGCAAGAGCTGCGCGCCCGCCTGGCCGAAACCGCCACCGCCCTGGCCACCCTCTACCACCCACCTCTCCCCCGGTGAGCGGGTTCAGGGGAGGGAGTGGAGGGCCTCGGCCACTGTGGACAGGGCTCGGTCGATCTCGGAGGGCGGGGTGGCCGCGTATCCGAGGACCAGGCCGGGTGGCTGCGGGCGCTGGCCGTGCCAGGACAGCGGGTGGGCCTTGACGCCCCGGCGCAGCGCCTCCGCCGCGAGCGCCAGGTCGTCCACGTCGCCGGGCAGCGTGACCATCAGGTGCAGCCCGGCTGCGGCGCCGTGCACCACCGCCCCCGGCAGGTACGCGCGGACCGCCCGGATCATCGCGTCCCGGCGGCGTACGTGCCGGTGGCGCAGCAGCCGCAGGTGCCGCTCCAGCGCGCCCGACTCCATCAGCTCGGCCAGCACGAGCTGCGGCAGCGCCGCGTTGCCCAGATCCGCCGTCCGCTTCGCGTCCACCACGTCGGCGTGCAGCGACGGCGGCACCAGCGTCCAACCGATCCGCAGGGCCGGCGCGAGCAGCTTGGAGATGCTGCCGGTGTAGCAGACCCGGTCCGGGGCCATGCCGCGCAGCGCCGGCACCGGCGGCCGGTCGTACCGGTGCTCGGCGTCGTAGTCGTCCTCCAGCACCAGTCCGCCGTCGCGCGCCCACCGCAGCAGCCGTCGACGCCGCTCACCGTCGAGCACCACCCCGGTCGGGAACTGGTGCGCCGGGGTGAGCAGCACGGCCGGCGCACCGCAACGCGCGAGCAGGTCCACGCGCAGGCCCCTGTCGTCCACCGGCACCGGCGGCGTCGCCATCCCGGCGTACGTCAGGTGCTGCCGCACGCCGAGCGAGCCGGGGTCCTCCACCGCGACGGTGCGCGTACCCCGCTTGTGCAGCACGCGCGCGAGCAGGCCGAGCGCCTGGGACACCCCGGCCACGACCACCACCTCGGCCGGGTCGGCGCGGATGCCCCGGTTGCGGGCCAGCCAGTTCGCGACGGCCAGCCGCAGCGCGGGCGTGCCGGTCGGGTCGCCGTAGCCGAGCGCGGCGGGCGTCGCCCGGTGCAGCACGGCCCGCTCGGCCCGCAGCCAGGCCGCGCGGGGAAAGGCTGCCAGATCGGGTACGCCCGGCGTCAGGTCCACCCATGCGGGGGCGGCGCGCAGCGCCTCGAAGACGTCGAGGCCGGGCCGGCCGGCGAACACCTCCGGCGCTCTCCTCGGCTCGGGCGTCCGGGCGCGCGCGGCGGCCGGTGTGGCCACCACGACGGTTCCGGCCCGGCCACGCCCGGCCACCTGCCCGTCCTCGCCCAGCCGCTGGTACGCCTCGGTCACCACGCCGCGCGAGACGCCCAGCTCGGCGGCGAGCACCCGGCTGGGTGGCAGGCGGGTGCCGACCGGCGCCCGGCCGTCGGCGATCGCCGAGCGCAGCCGGGCGGCCAGCCAGTCCGCGCGACCGCCGGGCGGAGCCTCCCCGACGTCCAGCTGGAGGAAGTCCGCGCCGACCGATTTGGACCTCTCGGAAACGACGGCTTTGGCCCTGTCCACCGGACCATTATGGCCAGAGGCTGGACGGGTGACCATCGCCTTCCTGCTGACCGCACTCGTCGTCGCCGTCACTCCGGGCACCGGGGTGACGCACACGCTCGCCACCGCCGTGACCGCGGGACGCCGCGCCGGGCTTGCCGCCGCCGCCGGGGCCACGCTGAGCCTCGTCCCGCACGTGATCGCCGCGGTGACCGGCCTGGCCGCGTTGCTGCGCGCCGGCACCCCGGCGTTCCGGGTGGTGACCTGGCTGGGTGTGGCGTACCTGCTCTGGATGGCCTGGTCGGCGTGGCGCGACCGGAGCGCGTTCACCGTCGACGGCGACCGGCCGCCGCGCCCGGCGTCGGCGGTGTTCCGCGACGGGGTGCTGCTGAACCTGCTGAACCCGAAGGTGACAGTGTTCTTCGTGGCGTTCCTGCCGCAGTTCGTCCCACCGGGCGCGCCCGGCGCCGCCCTGCGCATGCTTGCCTGCGGCCTGGTGTTCATGCTGGTCACGCTGCTGGTGTTCGCCGGTTACGCGGTGCTGGCTGGCGCGTTGCGCCGCCGGGTGCTGGCCCGGCCCCGGCTGACCGCGCTGCTGCGGCACGCCGTCGCCGGCAGCTTCCTCGCCCTGGGCCTCGGCCTCGCGTTCACCGCCTAGCACTCGCCTGAAGGAGCAGTTCCGTGCGTTTCCGGCACTCCCCCGAGATCTGGTCGTCTTTTCCCGAGCTGACCTGCGGCGTCCTGCACGCCACCGGGATCACGCCCGACGCCGACGTCACGCCGCGGCTCGCCGGTCACCTCGACGTCGCCCGGGACCGGTTCGCCGCCGGGCCGGAGGGCGGCTTCCCGGAGATCCAGGCGTGGCGTCGCGCGTTCGCCCGGATGGGCTGCCCGCCGACGCGCTACCGCTGTGCGGCCGAGTCGCTGCTGCGCCGGTTGCGCCGGGACGGCGGCCTGCCCCGGCTGCACCCGCTGGTGGACCTCGGCAACGCGCTCTCGGTCCGGTACGCGGTGCCGGTGGCCGTGCTCGACGTGGCCCGCGTCGACGGCGACCTGACCGTGCGCGCGGCCGACGGCACGGAGTCCTACCTGACCCTCGGTGGCGAGTGGGAGCACCCGGCGCCCGGCGAGGTGATTTTCGCCGACCGGGGCGGGCACGCGCACGCCCGGCGCTGGTGCCACCGGCAGAGCGGCGCGTCAGCGGTACGGGCCGACACCGCCGAGGTCATCGTGGTCATCGAGGCGATGCACGCCGGGGCGGCGCCGACCGTACGCCGGATGCTGGACGAGCTGGCGGCGGCGCTGGCCGAGCAGTGGCGCGTGCCGTCACGGACGGGGGTGCTCACCGCTCAGGCGCCGGAGTTCGCCGTGCCCGTCCGGGCCGTCTGACGCGGCGTCGGTCGCGCCGCCCGGCGCGGCCGGCTCGCCGTGCAACTCACGCAGGGCGTCGGCGAGCCGGCCGTCGGCGGTGCCCCACCACTGCCGGGCCAGCTCGACGGTGCGGCCGAGCGAGTCGTCGCCCACCCGCTCGGTGTGCAGCTCGGCGCTCATCATGCGCAGGAAGCGAACGGTCACGGCATCGGACTCATCGGCTATCACGCCCGTACCCTAGCCATCGCCTCCGACGAAACCGGCGGCCGAGTCGGGGTCGTCCGCCCGGTTGAGGTCGCCGCCCGCGGGTAGTGCGCGGTCATGCCCCAGCGATACGAGGACTACGACCGCGTCGCGATCGTCACCGGCGCGGACTCCGGCATCGGCAAGGCGTGCGCGGTGGCGCTCGCCGAGGCCGGCTACGACATCGGCATCACCTGGTACGGCGACCGGGCGGGCGCCGACCGCACGGCAACCGAGGTACGCGCCACCGGCCGCCGCTGCGAGACCGCCGAGCTGGACCTGACCCGGCTCCCCGGGTCGGCCGCGGTGATCGACGAGCTGGCCGACCGGCTCGGCGGGCTGGGTGTGCTCGTCAACAACGCCGGCACCGGGCTGTCCGAGCCGTTCGTGGACGTGAGCTGGGAGAAGTGGCGGGAAGTGCTGGCTGTCGACCTGGACGGGCCGTTCCTGTGCTCGCAGCGGGCCGCCCGGCGGATGCGCGCGGCCGGACGGGGCGGCCGGATCATCAGCATCACCAGCGTCCACGAGCACGCGCCCCGGGTCGGCTCGTCCGCGTACTGCGCGGCCAAGGGCGGGCTGGGCCTGCTCACCAAGGTGATGGCGCAGGAGCTGGCGGCCGACGGCATCACCGTCAACGCGGTCGCCCCGGGCGAGATCGCCACCCCGATGACCGGGCAGGAGGACGTCGACCCGTTCACGCGGGAGCGTCCCGGGGTGCCGGTCGGGCGTCCGGGTGACGCGCGGGAGGTGGCGGCTGTGATGGCTCTGCTCGCCTCCCCGGCGGCGGCGTACGTGACGGGGGCGTCGTGGGCGGTGGACGGGGGGATGCTGTTGATGGGTCCGCAGGCTTCTGCTCTTTCTTCCGATTCTTGGCGTTCCGTGTAGGTCCGTTTTGGGTCACCGTCCCGGCTGGGTCACCGTTCAGGGCCGGGGGCGACCGTGCCCGGCTCCGGGCGGTCAGGCTTGATCCCTGCGCCGGGCACGGTCGCCCCCGGCCCCGTCGTGGGTCAGGTGCGTTCGTTGCTGCCGGGTTCGGGGGTGGCTCCCACCGCCGCATCTTCTTGAGAGCTTGTGGGCTCGTGCTCCGGGTAGTGGCAGGCGGTTTGTTGGCTGCCGCCGTCGCGGGTGGTCAGCGCGGGTTCTTCGGTGGCGCAGTGGTCGGTGGCTTTCCAGCAGCGGGTGCGGAAGCGGCAGCCTGATGGTGGGTTGAGTGGGGTGGGGACGTCGCCGGTGAGGCGGATGCGTCCGGCGGGGCCGAGGGCTGTGACGTCGGGGATGGCGGACAGCAGTGCCCGGGTGTAGGGGTGCTGGGGCCGGGTGTAGATGGTGTCGCGGTCGCCGATCTCGACGATCTTGCCGAGGTACATCACGGCGACGCGGTGGCAGAAGTGCCGGATGACGGCGAGGTCGTGGGCGATGAACACGAACGCCAGGTCGAGGTCGCGTTGCAGGTCGCGCAGCAGGTTGATGACCTGCGCCTGGATCGACACGTCCAGCGCCGAGACCGGCTCGTCGGCCACGATCAGCTTCGGTTTGAGCGCCAGGGCGCGGGCGATGCCGATGCGCTGGCGCTGCCCGCCGGAGAACTCGTGCGGATACCTGTTGTAGTGCTCCGGGTTCAGGCCGACGAGTTCGAGCAGCTCCTGGACCCGTTTCTTGACCCCGCCGGGTGGGGTGATCCGGTTGACCTGCAACGGCATCGCCACGATCCGCCCGACGGTGTGCCGCGGGTTCAGCGAGGCGTACGGGTCCTGGAAGATGATCTGCAGGTCCTGCCGCAGCGCGCGCAACTCACGCCGCCCGCCGTGGGTGATGTCCCGCCCCGCGAACTCGATCGACCCGGCGGTGGGCTCCAGCAGACGCACCAGCATCCGCCCGGTCGTGGTCTTCCCACACCCCGACTCCCCCACCAGCCCGAGCGTCTCCCCCGGTCGCACATCGAAGTCCAACCCGTCCACCGCCCGCACCGCACCCCCCGCGCGCAGGCCCTGCCGCACCGGAAAGTGCTTGGTCAGCCCGCGTACCCGCAGCAGCGGCTCGCCCGCGAGCCGGGCGGTGCCGCCCGGGTCGCTCCCCGTCCCCGAGACGGCCACCACCGCCGCCTGCTCGTTCGTCACACCGTTCATCGGGCCACTCCCACCTGTGCGACCTCGTCGCGATAGATCCGCTCCCGCGCCGCGACCGGCAGGTGACACGCCACCAGATGACCCGGCGCACCAGCAGGGCCCAGCTCCGGGATCTCGGTGCGGGACCGGTCGCCGTTGACGTCGGCGTACCGGCACCGCGGGTGGAACGCGCACCCCGACGGCAGATTGATCAGACTGGGTGGGTTGCCGGGGATCGGCACCAGGTCCGCGTCCGCGTCACCGTGCAACGACGGCACACTCGACAACAACCCCCACGTGTACGGATGCTGCGGCGCCCGCAACACCCGCTCCACACTCCCGTGCTCCACCGCCCGCCCGCCGTACATCACCAGCACGTCATCAGCGACCTGAGACACCACACCCAGGTCATGGGTGATCAGGATGATCGCCGAGCGGAACTCCTCCTGCAGATCCGCCAGCAGATCCAGGATCTGCGCCTGCACCGTCACGTCCAACGCCGTCGTCGGCTCGTCAGCGATCAACAGATCCGGATCGTTCACCAACGCCATCGCGATCATCGCCCGCTGCCGCATCCCACCCGAGAACTCGTGCGGATACTGATCGAACCGCTTCGCCGGCTGCGGAATACCGACCCGGTCCAGCATGTCCACCGCCCGAGCCCGCGCCTCCCGCTTCCCGGCCCTCGGATGGTGCACCCGGTACGCCTCGGCAATCTGCTTCCCCACCGAGTAGTACGGATGCAACGCCGACAACGGATCCTGAAAAATCATCGCCATGTCCCGGCCCCGCAACCGACGAATCTCCTCCTCGGCCAGCCCGACGAGCTGACGCCCACCCACGGAGATCTCCCCCGAGATGGTCGTCCGCTTCGCGTTGTGCAGACCCAGGATCGCCAGCGACGTGACACTCTTGCCGGACCCGGACTCGCCCACGATCCCGAGCGTGCGGCCCCGCTCGACAGCGAACGACACGCCGTCCACGGCCTTGACCACGCCGTCCTCGGTGTCGAACCGCACCCGCAGATCCGTGACCCGCAGGTACGGGTCCTCGCCGCGTCGCGGCGCCGGAAGCTCCACCATGTCCGATCCCTCCCGTCAGCTCAGCCGGACCCGCGGGTCGATCACCGCGTACAGCACGTCGACGACGATGTTGGCGACCACGATGAACACGGCCGCCAGCAGCACCGTCGCCATCACCACCGGCAGGTTGAGGAACTGCACCGCCTCCACTGTCGCCTTGCCGAGACCCTGGAGGCCGAAGATGGTCTCGGTGATGAACGTGCCGCCGAGGCTGGTGCCGATGTCCAGCCCGGCGATCGTCACGATCGGCGTGATCGCCGCCCGCAGCGCGTGCCGGGTGTGCACCTGCCGCGCGGGCAGCCCTTTCGCCCGCGCGGTGCGGATGAAGTCCTCCGACAGGGTCTCCAGCATCTGGGCCCGGGACAGCCGGGCGTACAGCGCCGAGTTGAGGAAACCCAGCGTCATCCAGGGCAGCAGCAGCCCGGCCGCCCATCGGGCCGGACTCTCGGTCAGCGGCGTGTAGCTGGGGAACGGCAGCAGCCCGGTGGAGTAGACCAGCAGGTAGAGCAGGATCAGCCCGAAGAAGTAGACCTGCATCGACGCGCCGGCCAGCGTGACGCCGATGGCGGCGCGGTCGAACGCCGTACCCCGGCGCAGCGCCGACACCATGCCCAGCGAGATGCCGATGCCGAGCCAGAGCACCGCGCCGCCGAGGACGATGCTGAACGTCACCGGGGCGCGCTGCGCGACGATCTCGGTGACCGGCTGGTTGTTGCGGAACGAGTAGCCCAGGCAGGGCGCCGGGCAGTCCTGCCGGAAGTCCCCCTCGCCGTAGGTACGGCCGGCGAAGACACCCCCGACGAAGTCCGCGTACTGCCGGGGCAGCGGCTGGTCGATGCCGAGCCGGCGCTCGACCTGGGCGATGTCCTCGGCGGTGCAGTTCTTGCCGCACATCACCTTCGCCGGGCTGCTCGGCACCGCGAAGAAGAGACCGAACGTGACGAGGCTGATGACCACAAGGGTCAGGGCGGCGACGAGCAGCCGCCGGACGACGAAACGGAACACGGGAGCACCTCCCCCGGGTGGGGCGCGGGGACGGCCAGCCGTGACTGCCGTCCCCGCGCGGCTGTCACTTCTTCACGTAGATGCCGTTGAGCGAGATGATCCCGAACGCGTCGCTGAGGAAGGCGTTGCCGACCTTCGAGCCGTGCAGCTCGTAGGTGGCGTCGTAGTAGCAGGGCACGACCGGCGCGTACTTCTCCATGATCATGCGGTCGAGCGCCATCCAGCCGGCGTCCTGCTCCGCTGCGGGCAGGGTGCGGATCCGGTCGATCTCCGCGCTGACCGACGGCTCGTTGAGGTACGACAGGTTCTGGTTGCCCTCGGCCACGATCTCCCGTCCGTCGTAGACCGGCGGGATGACTGTGGAGCCGGTGGGCCAGTCCGAGCCCCAGCCGGTGAGGTAGAGGTCGTAGGGGTTGTCCTTGCGGCCCACCTCGTCGTAGTAGCTGCTGTTGTCGATCGGCTTCATCACGATGTCGAAGCCCATGTCGGTGAGGTTCTTGCGCAGCGCCTCGGCCTGCTGGGTGCGCAGTTCCAGGCTGGAGTGGGCGAGCACCAGCTTCGGCCGCTTGCCGGCGAGCAGCTCGGCGGTCCTGGCCTTGTCGCCGGTGACCGGGGCGTTGAACACGTCGTACGGGACGAAACCGGCGGTGGTGGGTGACATCAGCGTGGTGGCCGGTGAACCGGCGGCCTGCCCGCCGAGGACCTTGAGTAGGGCGTCCTTGTCGACCGCGTAGTTCAGCGCCCGCCGTACGTTCAGGTCGGTGACCCGCTGGGTGTTGATGCTCAGCACCCAGTTGTACTGCGTCGGGCCGCGGACCACCCGGTCGGCGACGCCGGCGCCGGTGGTGCGGGGCAGCACCGACGGCGGAACGTCCGACCAGCTCAGCGCCGCCTGATCGGCCGGCCCGTCGGCGACCAGGCGCTCGGCGATCTGGGCCTGCTCCAGGCCGAACGTCATCCGGATCGCGTCCGGGTACGCGTTGCGGATCGGGTCGGTCGCCGGGTCCCAGTTCGGGTTGCGTTCCAGCTCCAGCGACACGTCGCGCTGGTAGGACTTCACCCGGTACGGGCCGGACGAGAACGGCCGCAGGTCGTAGTTGGCGCGGGTGTCCTTGGCGGCGGGCACCGGCGCGCTGGTGGGCAGCGCCGCCGCGTACGGCAGGTCGCAGTGCGGCTGCGGGAACGTGAACCGGATGGTCCGGTCGTCGGGTGTGGTGACGCCGTCGGGCACCGGCTTGCCGCCGTCGTACGGTCCCTTGTAGGTGGCGTTGTACGCCCCGCCCGGGTAGAGCCACTGCTGGATGTAGTGCGGGCCCTCGTTGAGGTTCGCCGCGAACGAGCGGGCGAGACCGTGGGCGACGTCCTTGCTGCTCACCGGCGTGCCGTCCTCGTACTTCACGCCGTCGCGCAGCGTGAACTCCCAGACCTTGCAGTCGCCGTCGACGTCCTTGCCGGGGTTGGTGGCCAGGTCGCCGACGAGCAGCAGCTTGCCGGTGCCGTCCTCCTTGTAGCCGTTGAGCGGGCGGTAGAGCATCCCGCCGGCGACCTGCTGCACGTTGACGTAGTTGCGGGCCGGGTCGAGGTGTTCGAAGTCGGCCGGCTGCATGACGGTGAGGGTGCCGCCCCGGGACGCCCCGTCGACGGGCTTCGCCGGGCCCTGGTTGTCGGCGGCCTCGTACGAGATCGAGCCGCTCTGGGTCTTGGTCTTCTGGTCGTCGCCGCCGCCGTCGTCGGGGGTGGGGTTGCAGCCGGCGGCGACCAGCGCCGCCGCGGCGAGGACACCTGTCAGTGTCCGGGTTCGTGCGCGCACGGTGTGCTCCCTTCGTGCCCGGCGGCCCCCGCCGGCCGGGCGTGTGATGGCCGTGGGGACTACCGGGTGGAGCGGGGATCCAGCGAGTCGCGCAGCGCGTCGCCGAGCAGGTTGAACGCCAGGACCAGCAGGAAGATCGTCAACCCGGGGAACAGGGTGTACCAGGGGTCGCTCGCGACGTAGCCGATGCTGTTGAAGATCATGCGGCCCAGGTCGGGCGTCGGTTCGGTGACGCCGATGTTGACGAACGCCAGCGCCGCCTCGATGGCGATGAACTGGGGCACCATCAGCGAGACGGTGACCAGGATCGGCGCCCAGATGTTCGGCAGCAGCTGCCGCAGCAGGATGTGCGCGGTGCCGGCGCCCGCGGCCCGGGCCGCGTCGACGAACTCCCGCTCCCGCAGCGAGATCACCTGCCCGCGGACCAGACGCGCGGTGTACGTCCAGCTGAACAGGCCGAAGGTGGCGACGATCAGGGCGACCCGGAAGGCCGGCGACGGCGACTCCCGGTCGGAGTAGAAGCGGTCCTGGAGGATCGGGATGACCGCGAGCGCGAAGATGAGGAACGGGAACGCCAGCGTGAGGTCGATCAGCCAGTTGACGAGGCTGTCCAGCCAGCCCTTGGCCCATCCGGCGAGCACACCTACCGCGACCCCGATGCACGAGGCCAGCAGTGCTGAGGTGAACGCGATGAACAGGGACGTCCGAAGACCGTAGACCAGTTGCATCAGGATGTCCCGTCCACTGCCGGGTTCGAGTCCCAGCCAATGATCGGAACTGATCCCGCCGGCGTACCCGATCGGCATTCCGAAATCGTTCAACCGGTCGACGAACTTGTCGGTCGGGTCGATTCCGGTGAGCCGTCCCAGCACCGGCGCGCCGAGCGCCACCACTGCGGCGACGGCGAGCGTCAGGGCGCTGGCCCGGGCCGTACGGTCCCGCTTGAGCCGCAGCCAGGCGAGCTGGTTCGGTGACCGGCCGACGAACTCGTCGGTCCGGCCGGCGGGCTCCGGGCCGGCCTGGATCTCCGGGACGGAAATCGTCGCGTCGGCGGCCGGGGTCCGGGGCGGCGGGTGTGAGAGATCGCTCATGAACAGTCCCTCCGACGGGGGCGAAAACGCCCTGCCACCCGACGGTAAAGGGATACGGAGCACCGGACAGAATCGTTACGGTAACGGCCGTTCCGGTTGTCATCCATTGACAACGATCCGGCGTACGGAATGCATCGGCGCAATAACGGACCGATTCGGTTGTCAGCCGTTCAGGCAGGCGTCACGCTTATTCGGAATGCGTTTGCGCGAGGCGCGGAAGCGGTTGTCAGCCGTTCGGGCATTCCCGTGCACCGATGTCACACCGGACGCGCGGCGCGGCCGACTGGTGTAACACTTCGTGACTCTTCGCGTTCACACCGTCCACCTAGGGTTCTCGGCGGCCCGGTTCGCACGACGGACCGGGGCACCCATCGGCTCCGCACCCCGGGGCCCCGACGGAAGGACCACCCATGCCCTTCGCCCGACGTACCGCCGCGCTGGCCCTGGCCGCCGCGCTCGGCGGCCTCGCCGCGCCGGCCTCCCCCGCCCACGCCGCGCCGCGCCCCGGCCCGCAGACGCCCTCGGTGCTGCTGCTCACCGTCGACGACGGCGCCGGCGTGCGCGCCACGGTGCTGACCTGCGGGCCGACCGGCGGACTGCACCCCGACCCGGTCACCGCCTGCCGACTGGTCGCCCGCGTGAACGGCGACCTGGACGCGCTCGACGTGGACGGCGCGCCGTGCACCTCCCAGTACGCCCCGGTCGTCGCCCGCGCCGCAGGCTTCTGGCAGAACCACCCGATCTCCTACACGCGAACCTTCGCCAACCCCTGCCTGATGCACCGCAGCACCGCGACCCTCTTCACCTTCTGACGCCCGCCTTCCCTTTTCCCGTTGATCATGAGGTTGGCGGCGTTCCCGGTCCGTTTTGTCGCCGTCAACCTCATGATCGACGGGGTGGGTGGGGTGGGGTGGGGGTGGGGGGTGGTGGCCGGAGGGGGACACTGTGCAGGTGGACGGGGGTGCTGGGGACGTGCGGACGGTCGGTGGCAGGCGGGAGCTGCGGGCGGACTGCTCGCGCTGCGCGGGCGTCTGCTGCGTCGCGCCGGCGTTCGCCGCCTCGGCAGACTTCGCCATCGACAAACCGGCCGGACGGCCCTGCCCGAACCTGGGCGCCGACTTCCGCTGCGGCATCCACACCGAGCTGCGGCAACGCGGCTTCCCCGGCTGCACCGTGTTCGACTGCTTCGGCGCCGGCCAGCACCTCACCCAGCACACGTTCGCCGGACGCGACTGGCGCGCCGACCCGGCCACCGCGCAGCGGATGTTCGACAGCTTCGCGGTGCTGCGGCCCCTGCACGAGCTGCTCTGGTACCTCACCGAGGCGGTACGTCTGACCCCGCCCGGCCCGCTGCGCGACGACCTGGACGCAGCAGTGGACGAGACGGGCCGGCTCACCGACGGCACCCCGGCGGAGCTGCTCGCGCTCGACGTGGACGCGCACCGGGACCGGGTCAACCGGCTCCTGTCCCGCGCCGCCGACCAGGCCCGTGCCGGGCGGGCCGGCCAGGACCGCCGGGGCGCGATGCTGCTCGGCGTCGACCTGCGCCATACCCCGCTGGCCGGGGCGAACCTGCGCGGCGCCTGCCTGATCGGCGCCGACCTGCGCGGCGTACGGCTCGGCGCCGCCGACCTGACCGGCGCAGACCTGCGCGGGGCCGACCTACGCGGCGCGGACCTGAGCGAGTGCCTGTTCACGCACCAGTCGCAGCTCGACGCCGCTCGCGGCGACCACCGCACGGTGCTGCCGCCGGGACTGCGCCGCCCGGCCCACTGGTCCCTAACGCTGACCCCGACGGGCTCCCGCCCGCGCCCGCGCCGCCGCCGCTGACCCGCCGACCCTGCCCCCGCCGTCCCGCGCCGTCGACCCCGCTCACGCTGAACCCGGCCCGCCCGCGCATCGGCACCGCACCCCCACACCACGTTGATCAAGGAGTTTGTGTCCACTTCAGTCCGTTACCAGGCCACAAACTCCTTGATCAACGTGGAGAAGGGGGCCGAGGGCGGAGGGGTTTGGTGGGGGTGGGGTGGGGTAGGCGGCGCGGACGACTGTTGGCCGACGGGAGGGGCACCGGTGGGGTATCGGGCACGCGACGGTCAGGAGCCGGTCGACCCGGCGCACGCCGAGGACGAGGCCGGGCAGGTTCCGCTGGTGCAGACGGCCGCGGACACCGACGTGCCGGCGCCCGCTCCCGGCGCGCCGAAACCGGACGAGGTGACCGAGGACGACGGCTCGGGCATGGCGGGCGGCGCATCCGGCAGCAGCTCGGGCGGCTCCTCGATGCCGACCCACCCGGACGCGGCCCGCGGACCGGACGCCGCCCGCTGAAACGGGCGCGAGCCACGGAACCGACGCAGGCCACCGACCGGGCACACGCCACCGGACGTTTGCCGTCACCCGCTGCGGGCAGGAGTGCGACATGACCAGTGAAGAGTCCTTCGGCCGCGCGGCCGGCGACGAACCCGACGGCGCCACCGCGTACGAGGCGTCCCTGCGCCCGCCGGGCGAGTCCCTGCACACCACCGACGACACCGGTGACGACTTCGCCGACCTGCCCGCGGAGGACCGCCGGTCGGCACGGGAGGTCAGCCGCGCCGGTTACGACGTCGAGGCCGTCTCCGGCACCGGCGACCCGTCCGAGGAGCCGGAGGAGATCGAGGAAGGCCGCCCGCTGCGCTGAGCCGTGCGCGGGGCGGCGGCGACGCCGCTCCGCGCCTCGGTCATGCCCCGGTTCGCCAGCGCGTCGGCGCGTTCGTTCTCCGGGTGCCCGTTGTGGCCCTTCACCCAAAGCCAGGTCACGTCGTGCCGGGCGCAGGCCGCCTCCAGCGCCTGCCACAGGTCGGCGTTCTTGACCGGCTGCTTCGCTGCGGTCAGCCAGCCGTTGCGCTTCCACGAGTTCAGCCAGCCGGTGATGCCGTTGCGCACGTACGTGCTGTCGGTGTGCAGCCGTACCGTGACCGGGCGGGTCAGGCTCTCCAGCGCCCGGATCGCGGCGGTCAGCTCCATCCGGTTGTTCGTGGTCGGGGTTGCCTCGCCGCCGCACAGTTCCCGCTCGTGCCCGCCCCAGCGCAGCACCGCGCCCCAGCCGCCGGGCCCGGGATTGCCGCTGCACGCGCCGTCGGTCCAGATCTCCACGACCCGGCCGGTCTCCGCCTCCGCCATGTCCGGCAACCTACCGGGTACGCGAGTACGCGGGACCACCCGACCCGCCGCGCGCGGCTAGCGTGCGGGCATGACCACTCCCCCGGACTTCGCCACGCTCTGCAACTTCCGTGACCTCGGCGGCTGGCGGACCGGCGACGGCCGCACTGTCGCCCGGGGCCGCCTCTACCGCTCCGACTCGCTGGCCAAGCTGGCCGGTGATGATCTGGAACGGTTCGCCGCGCTGGGCGTGCGCACCGTCATCGACCTGCGGTACCCGTGGGAGATCGCCGACCGCGGCCGGGCACCGGAGAGCCTCGGCGTCACCTGGCACAACCTGAGCATCGAGCACCGGCCGTACGTGCAGGCCGACATCGACCTCGATGTGGACCCGTGGCGCTACCTGGCCGACCGGTACGCCGAGGTGGCCGAGGACGGCGTGGTCGAGCTGCGCCGGGCGATCGAGGTGATCGCGGACGGCGAGCACCCACTGGTGTTCCACTGCGCGTCCGGCAAGGACCGCACCGGGCTGCTCGCCGCGCTGGTGCTGTCAGTGCTCGGCGTGGACGACGACCAGATCGCTGCGGACTTCGCGCTCACCGAGCACGCCACCGAGCGACTGGTCGCCGAGTGGCGGGACCGCAACGGCGGCGCGACGCCGGGCTGGCCCGCGTACGGGCGGGCGCCCGCGGAGATCATCCGGCTGGTGCTGGCCGACCTGCGGGCCGCCCACGGTTCCGTGCACGGCTACGTGACCGGCCGGCTCGGTGTCGACGCGCGGACGATCGACGCGCTGCGCGCCCGGCTGCTCACCGGCGACACGAGCCCGCTGCCGACGCAGGGCACCACCGGCAGCACGCCGACGACACTCGCCCGCTGAGCGAAAAGTGGACGACGGCGGCGCGGCGGTCTGGCACGCTGCGGGATCGTGGACACGCGGTGGGACGGCCTGCGGGCCGAGGTACGGGACACGATCGGCGAGCTGGTCTCCTCCGGGCGGGAGGCCGGCGTGCAGGTGGCCGCGTACCTGGACGGGGTCGCGATCGTCTCCGAACACGCAGGGCTCGCCGACACCATCACCGGCCGGCCGATGACCGCCGACACGCCCGTGCACGCGGTCTCCACCGGCAAGGGACTCACCGCCACCGTCGTGCACGTGCTCGCCGAGCGAGGGCGGCTCGACTACGACCTGCCGCTCGCCGCGGTGTGGCCGGAGTTCGCCCGGCACGGCAAGGACGGCATCACGCTGCGGCACGTGCTCACCCACACCGCCGGCCTGCCCGCGCTGCCCGCCGACGTCACGCCGGAGGACTTCACCGACTGGGCGCGCATGTGCGACCTGCTCGCCGACGCGCGGCCGCTGTGGGCACCCGGCGAACGGCTGGCGTACCACGCCTGGACGTGGGGCTGGCTGCTCGGCGAAGTCGTCCGGCGGGTCACCGGCGCGCCGGTGTCGCGGGTGCTCGCCGAGGAGGTGGCCGGACCGCTCGGCGTGGAGCGGGAGCTGTTCCTCGCCGTACCGGAGGCGGACCTGCCCCGGCTGGCCCGGCTGGAGGACGCCGGCCTGTCGACCCTGATGACCTGGGCCGGGGCGAACCTGCCGCACTTCGACGCGGTCGCCCCACCCGGCGTGCGCCCGGACACCGTCATCGGCTCCCGCCCCGACGTGCTGCGCGCCGACGTGCCGTCGGTCGGCACGATGAGCGCCCGCGCCGTGGCCCGGATGTACGCGGCGCTGCTCGGCCCGGTCGACGGGGTGCGGCTGATCTCCGCCGGGCGGATGCGGGAGGTGTCCGCCCCGGCGGCACGCGCCCAGGAGTGGGTGTTCGGGCAGGAGAGCACGTTCGGCCTCGGGTACGCGGTCGAGGACGACGGATCGTTCGGCGCCGCCGGCAGCGGCGGCAGCCTCGCGTTCGCGTACCCGGAACTGGGTTTGACTGTGGCGGCGGTGCGCAACCGGCTCGGCACGGGCGACGGCGACCCGATGGAGCAGCTGCGGACGCTGGTGCGCGACCGGGTTGCCGAGGCGACCGGCCACCGAGACTAGCGGCGCAGGCGGGCGCGCAATCGGCCGGCCGCGTCGCCGAGCACCGCGCCGGTCATCGGCAGCAGCGGGCTCGACCGCATGACGGCCAGGTCCTCGACCGGGCTGGTCACGCCGTCGAGGAACCGCAGCACCCGCTCCGGCGGGTTGCGGTCGAACAGCCGCTCGAAGAACTCCACCCCACCGACGTGCCCCCGGTCCAGCGCGCGCAGCGCCACCGCGTCCATCCACAGGTGCCGCCCCGGGTACGCGGGCGCCGGCACCGGCGGGCGGCCGGCGGCGAGCGCCCGCGCCACCTGGTCTGCCTGGCGCAGCATCGCGGAGAACGTGAACCCGGTGGACGGTCGGGTCGCCCCACCGGCGGTGCCCAGCCGCACCACCCGAGGGCTCGGGCGGGACTCGAACGGGCCGTCGGTCATCGGGATCACGCCGTCCTCGACCTCCCGCACCCGCAGCGCGGACAGGTCCAGCCCGAGCAGGTCGGCGTACCCGCGCAGCGCCGCGTCGTAGCCCGCGTCGTCGAGCAGCTCCGGCCCGAACTCGGTGTACTCGACGAGCGCGAACCGGTCGTCGACAGGCAGCACGTACCCGAAGGAGACGCCGCGCTGCGGCTGCGGAGTGCGGAAGTCCATCAGCACCGCCCGCTGCCTGTCGAACGTCGGCCGGTCGGCGGCCAGCCACCAGCCGCGGAAGTGCTGCAACCAGCTGGTGCGCCCCGGTCGTTTCGGCCGCCGGGGCCGCGAGTCGAGCACCCACCCGGCCCGCACCAGGTCCCGCCCGTCCGGGTCGCGGACCGTGACCCGCTGCCCGTCGTCGTGCAGCTCCCCCGCCGGGGCGCTGATCCGGACCGCGTCCAGCCGCCGCTCGGCCTCGGCAGCCCGGTCGTAGACCGGGGCGGAGCGGAGCATGGCGTACCGCAGGGGGTTGAGCGTCAGGACGCGGCGGCCGACGGGCGTGACCACGTCGACCTGCGACCAGCTCGCGCTCAGCAGCGGGTCCAGGTCGTCGCCGGGCAGGCCCCAGAACGCCCAGGTGCGGTCCTGGCCGCGCTTGTGCACCGGGTCCACCACCGCGACCCGCAGCCCGGACACGCCGTGCCGGTCCAGCGCGGCCAGGACCAGGGACGCGGCGCCGCCGCCGCCGACCAGCGCGAGGTCGACGTCGACCGCTGAGGATGCCTGCACCCGACCACGCTGTCACATCGGCGGGCGCGGTCACCGGCCGACCCGCGCTCAGGCCACCGGGGCGGGCTCCTGCGGGGCCGGCTGGGCGTAGGCGGCGGCCACCGTCGCCCGGTCGAAGACCCGCCACGTCGCGGCGACCACCGCGACCGCCACCACGAAACCCACCCAGTACGGCGCGGTGATGCCGAACCGGGCCGCCACCACGCCGCCGAGCAGCGCGCCGACGCAGTTGCCACCAGCCGCGACGAACAACGTGGTGCTGCCGACCCGGCCCATCAGCGCCGGCGGGGTGAGCCGCTGCCGCAGCGAGTTCACCACGATGTTCCACAGCGCGCTGTGCGCCCCGAACGCGAACAGCGCGAACCCGACCACCACCGCGCTGCGGGACGCGGCGAGCGCCAGGTGCAGCCCCGCCTCGACCAGCAGTCCCGTCCGCACCGTCCAGGTGGGCGTGATCGCGGCGATCAGCCGGTCCCCCACCACCGAGCCGAGCACCCCGCCCACGGCCATACAGGTGAACAACGCGCCGTAGCCGACCGAGCCGAGACCCAGCCGCTCGGTGGCGAGCAGCACCAGCACCGCCACCGCGGCGGTCAGCGTGACGTTCAGCAGGCCGATCAGCACCGTCATGGTGCGCAGCAGCCGCTGACCCCACAGCCAGCGGAACCCCTCCGCGACCTCCGCCCGCACCGAACGCCGCTCCTGCGGCGCCGGCCCGGCACGGTACGTGCCGGCGAGCAGCCCGACCAGCACGGCGCTCAGCGCGTACGTGCCGGCGTTGAGCGCGAACGGCAGCGACGCCGCCAGCACGAACAGGAACCCGCCCACCGGTCCGGCGATCATGTTCTGCATCACCTGGGTGCCGCCGCCCAGCCAGCCGTTGGCGCGCTCCAGCATCGAGCGCGGCACCACCGCCGGCAGCACCGCCTGCGCGGCGGTACGGAACACCACCTCGCCGGTGTTCACCACGAACAGCACCGCGTACAGCAGCGCAATCCCGGCCCGGTCGACCAGCATCGCCACCGCGAGCGCGGCAAGCGCGCCGACGCGTACCCAGTCGATGAGCACCATCAGCCGCCGCCGGTCCAACCGGTCGGCCAGCACGCCGCCGGGCAGCGCGAACAGCAGCCACGGCAGCCACGACACCGCCGCCCCGGCCGACACCACCAGCGGATCGTCGGTGATCGACGCCACGTACAGCGGCGCGGCGACAGTCGCCGTCCCGCTTCCCAGCGCGGACAGCGTGCTCGCCGTCCACAGTCGGGCGAAGCGCCCGCCGAGCCGTTCCCCCGTCACGGCGAGGCAACCTACCAGCGGCAATGAACCCTGCCGACCGGTTTATGCGCGGCGGGAGTTGAGGCGGGCCGCCTGCCGGTTCAGGTGGTCGCGTTCGGCCAGGCTGGACGCGCGGCGGGCCGCCTCCGCGTACAGCGCGGCCGCCCGGTCCGGGTCGCCGTCGCGTTCGTGCAGGTAGGCGGCCACCGCCGCGTACCGGGGCAGCGTGTCGTCCAGTGCCGCGAGCGCCGCCAGCCCGGCGCGCGGGCCGTCCGCCTCGCCGACCGCTACCGCCCGGTTGAGGCGGGCGATCGGGTTGCCCGTCAGGCGGACCAGTTCGTCGTACCACTCGACGATCTGCACCCAGTCGGTCTCGGCGGCGGTGGGCGCGTCCGCGTGCAGGGCCGCGATCGCGGCCTGGGCCTGGAACTCGCCAAGCCGGTCGCGGGACAGCGCGGTCTGCAGGATGCCCACGCCCTCGGCGATCAGCGTGGTGTCCCACCGGCTGCGGTCCTGCTCGGCCAGCGGCACCAGGCTGCCGTCGGGCGCGGTCCGGCCGGCGCGGCGGGCGTGGTGCAGCAGCATGAGCGCGAGCAGCCCGGCCACCTCCGGGTGGTCGATGGCGGCGGCGAGCTGCCGGGTGAGCCGGATCGCCTCGGCGGCCAGGTCCACGTCGCCGGAGTAGCCCTCGTTGAACACCAGGTACAGCACGCGCAGCACGGTGGCGACGTCACCGGGCTGGTCGAAGCGGACCCCGGAGACGGTGCGCTTGGCCCGGCTGATCCGCTGCGCCATGGTGGCCTCCGGCACCAGGTACGCCTGCGCGATCTGCCGGGTGGTGAGCCCGCCGACGGCGCGCAGCGTCAACGCGACAGCAGACGACGGGCTCAGTGACGGATGCGCGCAGAGGAAGTAGAGCCGCAGCGTCTCGTCCACGGCGGACACCGGGACGGGCGGCGGCTCCTCGTCGACGAGGTCCTCGCGTCGACGCCGGGCGGCGTCGGCGCGGACCACGTCCAGGAAGCGCCGCCAGGCCACTGTGACCAGCCAGCCCAACGGGTCGCGGGGCGGGTCGGCCGGCCAGGCGCGCAGCGCCTCGACCAGCGCGTCCTGCACGGCGTCCTCGGCCGCCGCGAAGTCGGCTCCGCGGCGGACGAGGACACCGAGCACGCCCGGGATGAGGCTGCGGAGCGCGACCTCGTCCATCGGACGGGTCACTCGGTGATGGTGGGCGGCCCGGTCAGGAACGGGCGCAGCTCCAGCCACTCGTGGATCGGCTTGCCGCCCTGCCCGGGCGCGGCCGACAGCTCCCCGGCCAGCTCGACGGCACGCTCGTAGCTGTCCACGTCGATCACCATCCAGCCGGCGATGAGGTCCTTCGTCTCGGCGAACGGGCCGTCGGTGACCGGCGGGCGGCCCTCGCCGTCGTAGCGGACGAACGTGCCCTCCGGGGCGAGCGCCTGGCCGTCGACGTACTCGCCGCTCTCCTGCAGCCGGGCCGCGAACTCCTGCATGTAGTTCACGTGCGCGGAGATCTCCTCCGGCGTCCACTTGTCGATCATCGGCATGTCGGTGACCGGGGTCGGGCCGCCGCGGTAGTGCTTCAGGAGCAGGTACTTCATGTGTGTCTCCTCGTGGAGGGTGCGGCCCCATTCTGGCCGCGTTCACTCCGGGGACGAAGCCGCCCGACCGTTCTCGACATCGGTGGCGCAGGAATTTCCGGTGTCACGTCGCGTAGGGCGTCCTAGGAGGCTAGTTCACAGGGCCGGGCCGCCTGCCCCCGTCGCGGCGGCCCGGCCCTGTCACCCGGCGGCGCGGCGCAGGCCGGTGATGAGCACCGTGCCCGCGACCAGGTGAAACGCCACCAGCGTCAGCGTCGCCGGACGGCCCACTCCCCCGCCCAGCGGCCCGAGCAGGGACACCAGCAGCACCAGCGTCGCGACCACCGTCCAGACGGGCCGGGCACGGGCGGTGAGCCGTTCCAGCAGGGCCAGCAGCGCCCAGCCGGCCAGCCCGGCGAGCAACGTGCTCACCGCCACCGCCACCGGCGTCACCCGCTGCACGTCGGAACCGGTGCGCGCGGTCAGCTCCACCCCGGCCAGCGGGACCGCGATCACCCAGCCCAGCAGCGTGGCCACGGTGGCGGCGAACACCGTCAGCAGCCGCACCCGGCGGCGGGTCGGGCGGGTGGCGGCGGTCGGAATCGTGGTTTCCATCGGTGGCTCCTCGGCATCGGGACGACTGCCGCAGACGCTAGGTCCGGCGGACCCCCGCGCGGATCGCGCCGCGGAGCGGTTTCCGGCTCCGTCGCCGGACCGATCACCGGCCCGGATCTCCGTCTGGCGACCGATGAGAACCGGTGAGCCCGCGGCCTAGCATCCGGACATGAGGTGCGCGTCGCGGTCCCGGTTCCTGCTGCTGCTCGACGGCGGCATCGCCACCGTGAGCCTCGCCGTGTGCCTGCTCGCGCTGCTGGCCTCCGACGCCGGCCCGGACACGAGCGGCGCGACAGCCGTCGCGGTCGGCCTCGCCGTCGCGCAGGCCAGCTGTCTGCTGTGGATCAGACGCCACCCGGGGTACGCCGTCGGCGTCGCCGCGCTGGCCGGTGTCGGCCTGGAGGCGCTCTGCCCGCAGCTCGGCTGGCTCGGCCTGGTCGCGGTGCCGATGGCGTACGTGGCCCGGCTGCGCCCGCCCCGGTACTCGCTCGTCGCGCTCGGGCTGCTGCTGGCGCCCACCCCGTGGAAGCTGGTCACCGGCGGCTGGCGGGACCTGCTGCTGGCGGTGACCGCGCTGGCCCTGGCCTGGGCGCTCGGCGAGTTGCAGCGGGCTCAGGCGCAACGGCGCTGCGCATGGGAACGGCACGTGCTGGCGGCCGAGCGGGAACGCATCTCCCGGGAACTGCACGACGTGGTGGCGCACCACGTCGCTGTCATCGCGGTGCAGGCCGCCGCCGCCGAGGACGTGTTCGACGAGCAGCCGGAGCAGGCCCGGGCCGCGCTCGGCGCGATCGACACGGCGGCCCGTTCGGCGCTCACCGAACTGCGGGCCATGCTGCACGCGCTCGCGCTCGACGACGCGTCCGAACCGGACGGACCACAGCCGGGGCTGGCGCAGCTCGACGCGCTCGCCGACGCGGTACGGGCGGTGGGCCTGCGGGTGACGCTGCGGCGCGACGGCGACGGCGAGGCGCTGCCCGGCGGGGTGCAGCTGTCGGCGTACCGGATCGTGCAGGAGTCGCTGACCAACGCGCTGCGCCACGGGCACGCCACATCCGCCGACGTGGACGTCCACTACCGCGACGGGGTGCTGCGGCTGGAGGTCGTCAACGACGGCCCGGCGCCCGCCCGCCGCCCCGGCACGACCGTCGGGCGCGGCATCGTCGGCATGCGGGAGCGGGCCCGGCTGCTCGGCGGCACGCTCGACGCCGGCCCGCTGCCGGCCGGCGGGTTCCGGGTCCACGCCCGACTGCCGGTGGAGGCGGCCCGATGACGGTACGGGTGGTGGTCGCCGACGACCAGGAGCTGATCCGCGCCGGGCTGCGCACAGTCCTCGACGCGCGCCCCGACCTGAGTGTGGTCGGCGAGGCCGCCGACGGCGTCGAGGCGGTGGCGGTGGCGACCCGTACGAGGCCGGACGTGGTGCTGATGGACGTGCGGATGCCCCGGCGCGACGGCATCGCCGCCACCCGGGACCTGGTGGCCGCCGGCAACCCGGCCCGGGTGGTCATGCTCACCACGTTCGACCTGGACGAGCACGTCTACGCCGCGTTGCGCGCCGGGGCGAGCGCGTTCCTGCTCAAGGACACCCGTCCGGCCGACCTCGCCGAGGCGGTACGCGTAGTGGCCCGGGGCGAGGCGCTGCTCGCGCCCACTGTGACCCGTCGGCTGCTGGACCGGTACGCCGACCGGCTGCCCGCGCCCGTGCCGACCGGTGACGCGCTCGCCGCGCTGACCGCCCGCGAGCGGGAGGTGCTGACGCTCACCGCGCGGGCACTGTCCAATGCAGAGATCGCCGCCCGGCTGCACCTGAGCACCGCCACCGTGAAGACGCACGTCTCGGCGATCCTCACCAAGCTCGGCCTGCGCGACCGGATCCAGGCGGTGGTGCTCGCGTACGACACCGGGCTGGTCCGGCCGGAACCGCCGGTCCGGTAGGCGCGAAACGGACAGCGGACCCAGACGCGCCGAACCGGGACGGCACGCCGTCCGGCCTGGCCCGGCATGTCCACCCTCCGGTGGCGGCAGGGAGCACACCGGACGGCAACGAAGATTTCTCAATTACCCCCAGTGACCGCCGCAACCCTCCTAGTGTTGGCCACACCGGTGCTCGTCACGGAGTTGGCCACCCGAACGACGTCCCACGCCTACAGCGGACGAAAAGTGAGGGAAGACGCGGATGAAGGCACAGTCATTTCTCGGATCGGCGGCGTTCGGCGTGGGCCTCGGCGCACTGCTGCTCCCGGCCGCCGCGCTGGCGGACACCAGAGTCTCACCCGCCACCACCCCGGTCGGCGGCACCGTCGTGCTGACCACCACGTGCAACCCGAACGCCGGTGACGCGATCTTCCGGGTCACCGGCCCGGACCGGGACCAGAACGTCCGGTCCACCACTGCGGCCGCGGGCGGTGGCCTGAGCGCCGAACTGTTCACCGCCGGGTTCACGCTCGGCACGTACACGGTCGCCACCACCTGCGGTGACGGCAGCGACGGCGGCAGCGCCACGTTCACCGTCACGCCGATCGGCGGCGCGCAGGCCGGCGGCGGCGGACGCGACGGCGACACCGGGGTGCTGATCGCCGGTGGCGTGCTGGCCGCCGGGGCGCTCGCCGGTGGCGCGTACGCGGTCATCCGCCGGCGCCGGGCGGGCGCCGTCGCCTGAGCGGCTCACCGAGCGACCGCCCGCGCCGGCACAACCCGGCGCGGGCGGCGTCTCCCTGCCGGACGGAGGTGGCACCCTGTCCCCGTCGCCGCACGAACGCCGGTCCCGGCTGCGCACCGCCGTGGTGGTCAGCGCCGTCACGGTGGCCGCCGCCACCGGCGCCGGACTGGTCTCGGCCGGGCTCGGCAGCACGTCGACGACACCACCGCAGCCCGGCGCGTCCGCCGCCCCCGCCACCGAGCGCCCCGCCGCCGGAGCGGCGCTGCCCCGATCCGCGCCGGTGCGCGTCACCATCCCCCGCATCGCCGTCGACGCCGAGATCGTGCCGGTGGCCACCGACGCCGACGGCGCGCTGGAGGTCCCGCCACTGGAACGGCCGGAGGTCACCGGCTGGTACCACCCCGGTCCCGCGCCCGGCCAGGCCGGCAACGCGGTGCTGGTCGGGCACGTCGACTCGCAGCACGGCCCGGCGGTCTTCTTCGACCTCGGCCGGCTGCGCCCCGGCGACACGATCCGGGTGCTGCGCGCCGACGGCCGGACCGCGACGTTCACAGTGGACGGCGTCGGGGCGTACCCGAAGGAACGCTTCCCCACGGCGCGGGTCTACGGTGGCGACGCGGCGCCCCGGTTGCGGCTGATCACGTGCGGCGGGCGGTTCGACCCGCGGACCGGCAGCTACCCGGACAACATCGTGGTCTTCGCCACCGCCGTCCGCTGACCCGGCCGCTCAGCCCGCCAGGTCGTCCAGTTCCGCGCCGAGCAGCTTCGCCAGCAGCTCCACCCGGCCCGGGTCGCTGTCGGCGGTGATGTTGCGGCTGGGCATCTCGACGGTCATCAGCAGGTAGAGATAGAGCCGGTAGAGGCCGAGCCGCCGCCGCACCCCGGCGTCGAGCGGGAACGGCGCCACCGTCCGGTAGGCGCGCACCAGCGGGTCGCCCGGCTCGTCCTCGACGCGGCGGAACAGCAGCGGCGACACCAGGTCCATCAGCGGATCGCCCCACAGGTACCGCTCGCCGTCGACCAGCCCGCTCAGGCGCGGCTCGCCGTCCGGCCCGTCGACGGCGAGCACGTTGCCGGCCCAGCCGTCGAAGTGCAGCAGCGCCGGGCGGCGTACCGCGTCGAGCACTCCCGCGTGCCGCGCCACCAGCTCCCGGACCCGGGATGCGGGCACCGGCAGCGGCACCGCCCAGTCGGCGGCGTCGGCGAGCATGTCGTCGATCATGGCCGTGTAGGCGTCCCGCCACGTCGCGCCGCCGGCCCGGCCGCCGTCGTAGCCGTACCGCTCGCCGGTGACGGCGTGCAACGCGGTCAACGCGAGGCCGAACTCGGCGCGCAGCGGCCCGACGTCCGCGCCGGCCTGCGTCAGATCCCAGAGGGTACGACCGGGCAGCCGCGCCATGAGCAGCCAGTCGCCCAGGTCGGGGTGGCGGCCGTGGTGCAGCAGCGCCGGGGCCGGCACCGCGGGCGCCCGCGCCGCCACCAGGCGCAGGTAGCGCGCCTCCGCGCCGATCATGTCCCGCTCGTAGCGCAGCAGCGGCACGTGCGGCGGCGGACCGACCTTGAGCACCACGTCCCGGCCGTCGGCCAGGCGTACCCACCAGACGGCGGCGAAGCCGCCACCGGACAGCGGGCCGCAGCCCTCCACCTCAGCGTCGGGCCCGAGCGAGGCGGTCAGGTAGCGGCGGACCTGCGCGGGATCGAGAACACGCTGAGTAGGACTCACACTCATGGTGCAGAAAGCGTAGTGCGTCCGGGGCTTAAGGAAGGGCCCCCTGTTAACGCCTCCGGTAGAGGAAGGGCCCCTTCTTAACGATTCCCCGCCGCTTGGGAGAATCGCGGCATGGTGACACGGGGTGAACGGAACACGGCCTGCCCGTGCGGCACCGGCCGGCCGTACGCGGACTGCTGCGCCCCGGTGCACTCCGGCGCGGCGACGGCGGCGACCGCGGAGGCGCTGATGCGGTCCCGGTTCAGCGCGTTCGCGCTCGGCGACGCCGCGTACCTGCGGCACAGCTGGCACTCGACGACCCGGCCGGAGCGGTTGGATCTGGACCCGGGCACCCGCTGGCTGCGGCTGGAGATCCTGGAGACCGGGCAGGGCGGCCTGTTCGACAGCGCCGGGACGGTCCGGTTCCGGGCGCACTACCGCGAGGACGGCCGGGCGGGAGTGCTGGCCGAGCACAGCCGCTTCGCCCGCGAGGACGGCCGCTGGGTCTACCTGGACGCGCTGCCGGAGTGACGCCGCCCGGCCGGGAAGCGTCGGGTGTTAACAAAGGGCCCTTCCTCTACCGGAGGCGTTAACAGGGGGCCCTTCCTTTCGCGGGGGCTAAGCGGGGCGTGGGGTGGGCTGGGCCAGCTCGCCGATCTCGCGCGGCAGCTGGGACAGCGCGCGGTTGAACCCGGCGGGCCCGACCACCCGGTGCAGCGCCTGCAGCACCGCCCGGGCGCCGCGCTCGGCGTCGGACGGGGTCGCGCCGGAGCGCTCGGCGACCCGGCGCAGGAACTCGTCGTACCCGAAGACCTCGGGGTCGTCCACCCGGGCGCGGGCCAGCAGCGGACGCAGCTCGTGCGCGACGTGCGCGGACAGGTCGTCGGCCTCGCCGCCGCTGATCCGTTCGGCGAGCGTGCGCAGTGTCGCCTCGGTCAGCGCGCGGGCGGTCTCCACCGGCACGCCGGCGCGGGCGGACACCCGCGCGTAGAACTCCGGTTCGGCCATCGTGGTTCCTCCCGTCGCAACGGCAGCGTGGCTACCCGCCGCCGGCCGCGGCAAACACCGTCCCGGGCCGGGACCTGCCGCCGGTCCCGGCGAGCACGATCTCAGGCCAGGGACCGCGCCGCCGAGACGATCGCGCCGACGCCGATGCCGGCCAGGTCGAGCTGCTGGGCGGGGGTGCCAGAGCCGGGCAGCCCGCGTACCGCCAGGTGGTTGACCCGGGCCGGTTCGCCCAGGTCGGCGAGCGCCTCCAGCACGGCCGAGCCCAGCCCGCCCTGCGGGTAGTGGTCCTCGACCACCACGAGCCGCCCGCCGGTCTCCACGACGGTCTCGGCGAGGCGCTGCCGGTCGACCGGCTTGATCGAGTACATGTCGATCACGCGCGCGTCGATGCCCTCGCGGGTCAGCTCGTCGGCGGCGGCGAGGCAGAGGTGCACCGTCACGCCGGTGCCGAGCAGCGCCACGTCGCCGCCGTCGCGCACGATCCGGCTGCCGCCGATCGGGAACGGGTCACCGTCGTCGTAGAGCACCGGGTACTTGCCGCGCGTGGTGCGCAGGTAGCTGATGCCCGGGTGGTCGGGCAGCTGGGCGACCAGGGCCGCGCAGGAGACCGCGTCGGCCGGGCTGAGCACCGTGGAGCCGGGCACCGCGCGCAGCGCCGCGATGTCCTCCAGCCCCATCTGGGACGGGCCGTCGGGGCCGATCTCCACCCCGGCGTGCGAGCCGACGAGCGCGATGTCGGCCCGGGACACGCCGGCCATCCGGATGAAGTCGTACGCGCGGGTCCAGAACGCGGCGAAGGTCGCCGCGAACGGCCGGTAGCCGCGTACCGCCAGGCCCACCGCCGCGGCGGCGAGCTGCTGCTCGGCGATGAACATCTGGAAGAACCGGTCGGGGTACGCGGCGGCGAAGCGCTCGGCCCGGGTGGAGTCGCTGACCTCGCCGTCGAGCGCGACCACGTCGGGCCGGGCCGCGCCGAGGGCGTGCAGCGCGTCACCGTACGCGTCCCGCGTGGCCACCTTCGTCCCACGCTCGTACCGGGGCAGTTGCGGCTGCCCGTGCTCGGGCGGTGCGGTGCGCGGCGCGGGCGGTGGCTTCGGACCGGCCACCCGGGTGCGCCGGGGGCCGCCGAGCGCCCGCACGGCCCGGTCGGCCAGTTCCGGGTCGAACGCCTTGCCGTGCCAGGCCGGGTCGTTCTCCACCTCCGGCACGCCCTTGCCCTTGACCGTGCGGGCCAGCACCACCGTCGGTCCGGTGGCCTCGCGCGCCTGCCCGTACGCCTCGTCGATCGCGCCCAGGTCGTGGCCGTCGACGACCATGGCCCGGCAGCCGAACGCCTCCACGCGGCGCCGGTAGGTGTCCAGGTCCCACTCCAGCTCGGTGGGGCCGCGCTGGCCGAACCGGTTGACGTCCACGATCGCGGTGAGGTTACGCAGCCCGTAGTGCCCGGCCTTGTCCAGCGCCTCCCACACCGAGCCTTCCGCGGTCTCGCTGTCGCCGCAGAGCACCCACACGTGCGCGGGCGACCGGTCGAGGTACTGGGCGGCGAGCGCCACCCCGACGCCGACCGGCAGTCCCTGCCCGAGCGAGCCGGTGGCGACGTCCACCCAGGGCAGCACCGGCGTGGGGTGGCCCTGCAGGCGCGACCCGGCCTGCCGGTACGTTTCCAGCAGCTCCTGCTCGCTGATCGCGCCGGTGGCCCGGAACACCGCGTACAGCAGCGGCGAGGCGTGCCCCTTGGAGAAGATCAGGTGGTCGTTGCCGGGGTTGCCCGGGTAGGACCAGTCGTAGCGCAGGTGCCGGGCGACGAGCACGGCGAGCAGGTCGGCGGCGGAGAGGCTCGACGTCGGGTGCCCGGAGCCGGCCGTCGTGCTGCACCGGATCGCGTCCACCCGCAGCTGGGCGGCCAGCTCCGCCAGCCCGGTCAGGTCCTCGTCGCGCAGCGTGCGCTCTGCTTCCAACGTCACCGCGATCGTCTCCCCGGGGTCGCCGATTTCCGGACCCACGCTAGGCCGCAGGCGCGACCATTGGTCCCTTTTTTGGCGATTCACGCTCGACCGGTGAGCAGCCACAGCGCCACCAGCAGGTACGGCAGCACCGCGACCGCGAAGGCCGCCGGGTTGCCGACCGCGCCGGCGAGCAGCCCGTACCCGCCGTAGAAGGCGACGACGGTCAGGTCGGTGGCCATCCCCGCGAGCGAAGTGACTGTGGCCCGGGCCGACCCGGCGATCCGGGCCTGGAGCCGCACGTCGGCGAGCACCCTGGCGAGCTGGAACGCGGCGAACGCGGCGGCCAGCAGCAGGAAACCGGCCGGATGCCGCAGCAGCGCGCCGGCCGCCGTCGCTGCGGCCGCGAACACCAGCAGACCGGCGTACCCGCGGTGGGACAGGCGCTCGCCCAGCGGCGCGAGCAGCCCGCCCACAGTCATCCCGGCCCAGACCAGCAGGAGCAGCAGCGGCACGCCCACCTCGGCCATGCCGGTGTCGGCGGCCAGCAGTCCGGTGTACTCGTCCAGCCCACCCCAGATCGCGGTGACGGCCGCGACCAGCAGCACGGCGGCGCGCACGCGACGGTCGGCGCGCACCTCGCCGAGGCCCAGGCGCAGGCTGTCGAGCCAAACGGGCTCGTCGTCACCCGGGAGCGGCCCGTCCGGCGCGACGCCCGGTCCGTCCGGCGCGGCGCTCGGGAGCGGCACAACCGGCGCGACGGAAGGCAGCGCCGGGGCCGGTGGCGGGCGGTGCTCCGGGAAGCGGGCCGCGACGGCTGCCGCGAGCAGGCACGTCGCCACGCTGGCCGCGCCGACCGCGAGGTAGCCGCCGAGCGCGTACGCCGGCCCGGCGAGCACCCCGGACCCGACGGCGCCGAGCACCTCGGCGGTGCGGGCACGGCCGATCAGCCGTGCGTACCGGTCGGCCGCGCCGAGACGCTCCAGCTCGGTGAAGACCAGCGCCTCCAGAGCGCCCGAGCGCAGCGCGCCACCGGCGCCCCAGAGCAGGAAACCCACGGCGAACGCCGGGTAGGACGGCAGCAGCACCCAGAGCGCGAACCCGGCGGCGGCGAGCAGCGGCGCCAGGCACAGCAGCAGCCGGCGTGACACCGCGTCGGCCCAGACCCCGGAGGGCACCTCCAGCACGATGCCGGCGGCCGCCCAGAGCACGAACAGCGAGGAGATCTGCCCGACCGACAACCCGGTGTCGGCGAACAGCAGCACGTAGAGCGGGTAGAGCAGGACCAGGTCGGTGAGGAACGCGTACCCGTAGAGCGTCGCCGCCAGGCGGCGGGTCGCTGGTACGCGGGCAGGAGCGACGAGCATGGAACCTTCCCACGGGACGTGACGGACACCGGCCGGAAAGCACGGCGTCCGCGGCGGCCCGCGGCCTCGTCGCTCAGTGAGGCATCAACATCGCCAGGTCATGCCGCGATCCTAACCGGCGTCCGGCCCGCGAGGGGTCCCCCGCACACGCGGATCGGGGCGGGACCCTGCGGTCCCGCCCCGAGTGTCACGGCTGCCGGGTCAGCGGCGGAACTTCTCCACGTCGGCCTGCGGGATGACCATGGTGGCCTCGCTGTCCGCAGCCTGCTCGGCGGTGGGTTGGCGCGGGGTGGTCGGCTGGGTGCGGTCGGAGTCCGCGTACGCCGGAATGTGCTGCGTGGCCTCCGCGCCCGCCTGCGGCGGCACCGGCGCGGTGACGTCGGCGTCGCCCGCGGCCGTCGCCGGCTGGGTGCCCGGGTACGCGGGGACGGGCTGCGTGCGGTCCGCCTCGACGTCCCGGCTCACCGGCTGGGTCAGCTCGGAGTCCGCGTACGGTCCGGCGGCGGCCAGCCGGGCCTCGACGTCGCGGCGCCCGGCCTGGTACGCGCGGGCGTGCGTGGCGATGGTGCGCGACTCCTCCTCGGCCCGGGTCAGCCAGTTCTCCCAGCGGCTCTGCATCGGCCGGATCAGGCCGCCGCCGACACCGACGACCAGGATGCCGCCCACTGTGGCGAGCACCGCGATCAGCACCGGGGTGGTGACCGTGGTGGCGACGCCGATCTGGTTGAGCGCGGCGATGACGCCGAGGCCCAGGATGAACACCGAGGCGAGGTTCGCCAGCACCCGGCCGTAGGAGAGGCCGCCGAGCGCGCTGGAGATGATGTCCTTCACGGCACGGGCGATGGCCGCGGCGACCACCACGATGACGATGGCGACGAACGCCCGGGGCAGCCAGGCGATCACTCCGGCGATCAGGTCGGAGATCGGGTTGGGGCCCCAGATGCCGAATGCGAGCTGGAGCGTGACCAGCAGCACCCCGTAGTAGGCGAGCTTGGCGACGATGTCGCTGGCGTCGTACCTGGAGCGGGCGAGCGCGGTCTTGATCCCGCCACGCTCGACGGCGCGGTCGAAGTGGACACGCTCCAGAACCTTGTCCACCAGCTTCCGGACGGCCTTGGCGACCAGCCAGCCGGCGACCAGGATGGCGACGAACGCGACCGCCTTGGGCAGGAACAGCATCACCGATCGGAACGCGTCGCCCACCGCGTCCCCGAAGTTGTCTCTCATCGAAGGGCCTCCACGCATATGGTCCAGGTTTGTTCGGGTGGGGCTACCCGGACCCGCGCGCGGGGAAACGCGGTCAGCCGCCGGGGCAGCGGTAGCTGACGCGGGCGCCGGCCTGCATCGGCGCCGGTTCGATGATGTTGACGGTGGCCGTTCCGCTGGTCGTGCCCACTCCGGTGAACGTCCACTTCAGGGTGAGGGTCGCGGTGTGCTGCCCGCTGCCGACCCGCTCGGTGAGCAGCGCGCCGGGCGGGGCGTCCGAGCGGAACCACTGGTAGCGGATCGTTCCGGCGCGCCCGTTGGTCCGTACCGTGGCCACCACGTCCACCGTCACGTCGCACGCGACGCCGGCCGGCCGGGTCGCCGCCACCGACACCTGCTCGACCTCCATCGGGCGCAGCCGCTGCCACAGGTAGAAGCCGACCGTCAGCAGCAGCGCGGCGGCGAGCAGCGTGGACAGCACCGAGACGACACGCCGCCAGACCGGCCGCGGCCGGATCGGGGGCGCGGTCGGCCAGGGCGGTGCGGGCGGTGGCGTCACCGGCACGCCCGGCCCGAAGCGCAGTTCGCCGCCGGGCGCGGGCGCCGGGGCGCCGCTCACCGCCCGCGCGCCCACGGTCCGATCCGGGTACGCCCCGACGCCCGTCACCGTCGGCGGCCCGCCGGCCTGGTGCCCATGCGGTACGCCGGTGGGCTGCCACGACACGGTCGGCTCCACGCCCGGGCTCCTGGTCGGCGGCGCCAGACGCGGACGCACTGTCGCCTGCCCAGTCGCGTTGCCCCAGGCCGCAGTCGGAGCCGTTGCCTGGGGCTGGGGCTGGGGCTGCGGTTGGGGCTGGGGCTGCGGCTGCGGCTGCGTCGGGGCTGGAGTCAGGACCGAGGCCGAGGCCGGGGCCTGGGTCGGGGCTTGGCGGAGATGCACTGTTGCCTCGCCGACCGCGCCCTCGGGAAGCGGACGCAGGCTCACCGTCGGCTCCTCGGCCGGACCGCCCACGACGGGACGCAAGCTCACCGTGGGCTCCCCGGCCGCGTTGTCCGCGACGTGGCGAAGCTGCGTCGTCGCCTCATCCGTGGGGGCCGGGCGCAGGCGCGCTGTCGCCTCCCCTGCGGTGCTTCCCGACGCGGGCAGATGTGCCGTCGGCTCGCCTGCCGTGTCACCCGGGACCGGGCGCAGGCTCACCGTCGGCTCTCCCGCAGCATTGCCCGGTGTCGGGGTCTGGGCCGTCACCTCGCTCTGCGGGCCGGACCGAAGGTCGGCGGTCGCCTCTTCCGCGGAGCTGTCCGTGGCCAGACGCGGGACGCCGGTCGGCTCCCCGGCGGCCGGTGCCGATGCGGCCGGAGCGGTGAGGTCTGCCGTGCGGTCGTCCTCGGCCGGGATCGGGCTCAGGTGGACGGTCGGTTCGGCAGCGGGCGACCGTTTCGCCTCAGGCCGGGCGAGATGCACGGTGGGTTCCGCGTCGCCGGTGTCCGCCGTGGCCGCACGTGGAACGATCGGCTCCGCGCTCACCGCGGACAGGGACACTGTCGGCTCCGCACCGTCCACGGACACGGGCACCGTCGGCTCCGCGTTCACCGCAGACAGAGAAACCGTCGGCTCCGCCTCGGTGGTGGCGCGGGGCGCGACGAGGTGGACGGTCGGCTCGGCGGTGTCGGCGTCCCCGGGCGGGGTCACCGGCAGGGCGCGGGTGGGCAGCGCCTCGGTGGGCTCGTCGGGCCGGGTCACGCCGGCCGTCCCCGGAGCGGGCGGCGGTGCTGGGCAGCGGGCACTGTCGTACTCCTAGCCGGGGGTGCAGTCGTGGTAGAGCGTCACGTACACCGGTGACGCCGAGGTGGTCGTGTTGCCGGCGGCGTCGGCGGCGGTGACGCGGATCGGGATGCGGGCGCTGCGCCTGGGTGTGGACAGCGGGCCCAGCGTGCCGGTGAACACGCCGCGGCCGGCGGCGGTCATCCGGATCGTTCCGGTGGCGCCGTCGAGGGTGTAGCCGAAGGTGACGGTCAGCGCGGCCGGGGCGCTGCGGTCGTCGGTGACGGTGGCGGTGACGGTGCTGCTCTTCGCGCCGTAGGGGCAGCCCTTCGGGTCCAGCTCGCCGGGGTCGGCGCGCACCCCGTCCACGACCGGCGCGATCACGTCCGGCGGCGGCGGGGTGGTGCTGCGCGACGCGCTGGGGGTGGGCGTACCGGTGCGGGTCGGCGACCCGGTCCGGTCCGGGGTGGCGGACGGCGCGGGCGGCGGTGACGCGGTGGACGGGGTGCGTGTCGGCGACGGGCTCGGCGTCTCGGCGGCGGTCGGATCCGGCGTGGGAGCCGTCGTGATGGCCGGGGCGGCGCTCGCCGGGCCGGTGGGGGCAGCGGCGTCGGTCCCGTCGTTGGCGGCGTAGCTGTAGCCGGCGCCGCCGGCCAGGACGGCGGCGGCCAGGGCGCCGGCGGCCAGCGCGGTACGGGTGCGGCCCTTGCGGAACAGTCCGCGCCGGCCGGAGCGCGCGCCGAGCGCCGTGTCCGCCACCGCGGTGTGGGCGACGGCGGTGGCGCCCTCGGCCCGCTCGGGGAACGGCCACAGCGCGGCCAGCAGCGCTGCCCGGCGGCCCAGCTCACGCAGCCCGCGTTCCTCCCATTCCGGGCCGTAGCCGGTGCCGGCCACCTGTTCCAGCAGGCCGAGGAACGCCTCGGCGGACTCGGGCCGCTCGTCGGGGCGCTTGGCCATGCCGTGGCGCAGCAGCTCGTGCACCGGCGGGGGCGCCGCCTCGGCGGGGATCGGTGCCAAGGCGTGCTGGTCGCGCAGGGAGAGCAGGTCCGGTCCCTGGTACGGAGGCCGCCCGGTGAGGCATTCGAAGAACGTGGCGGTGGCGGCGTATACGTCGCAGGCCGGGGCGGCGGGGGCGCCGGTCCACTGCTCGGGGGCCATGTAGCGGGGCGTGCCGGAGACCGTGGCGCCGGAGTCCTGGCCGACCGGCATGGCGATGCCGAAGTCGGCGAGTTTGCTCAGCCCGGCGCCGGTGACGAGCACGTTCTCCGGTTTGTAGTCGCGGTGCACGACACCGTGGCGGTGCGCGGCGGCCAGGCCGGCGAGTGAGCCCTTGAGAACGCAGAGCGCGGCCTCGGGCGTGGTCGGGCCGTGTGCGCGCAGCATCTGGCGCAGCGACACGCCGTCGACCAGTTCCATCACGATGGCCGCGCCGTCCGGGGACTCGACGTACTCGTAGAGGCGGCTGACGTGCGGGTCGTCGATCTCGCCGAGCAGCCGGGCCTCGGCGCGGAAGGCGGTCCGGAACGACGAGTCCTCGCCGAGGTCGCGGACCAGGTACTTGATGGCGACCGGGGTGCCGGTCCGGTCGTGGGTGGCGAGCACCACGCTGCCGGACGCGCCGGCGCCGAGCCGGCGCACCGGCGTGTAGCCGGACAGTTCCCAGCCGCTCATGCGACAGACTCCACCGCGTTCCACGGGCGGGTGTCGGATGCCGCCTCGCGGGTCATTCTCACCGGGCCGGGGCAGCCGGCCATCGGCGCAACGGCTGCTTCCGGTCGCCGGTCGGCGGCTCGTTGGTCGCGCGGCGCGGCACGGCACGACAGGTGGTCGGTATCGGACACACCGCCACGATTACCAGACCCCGGCAACCACCCTCGCCCCGTTGATCATGAAGTTGGCGGGGACGAAAGGGAGGCGGTTTCTAGGCTTCAGTGC
>NZ_LIVU01000004.1:406621-908496 GCF_001905625.1 Micromonospora sp. TSRI0369 | reverse complement strand
AAGCTGGTCTGCAACGAGGAGTCCTCGACACCGGTCCACTTCAGCGTGACCGTCTGCCCCGCGTACGCGGCCAGGTTGAAGGTGATTCGATTTCAGGGCCACCCCGCATGCGGGGTGGCCCTGAAACGCATTCCCCCACAGCCGACCCGGCCGGCAACACACCGGCGAGATCCGGCCGCTACCCCGTCCTAGCGGGGGTGGAGGCACTGCAGTCCTAGCCACTTCCCCGAACTGGCGGCAACAGACTGCTCCGGACCCCGCCACCTCCCCGAACTGGCGAGCCGGTCACCACTTCCCCGAAGTAGCGGCAACAGAGCGCCCCGGACCCACCCACCTCCCCGAGTTGGTGGGCCGGTCGCCAGGTCCCCGAAGTGGCGGGCCGAACTGGCGAACCGGGCGGCCACCACTACGACGATGTGGCGGCAATGGAGTGCCCGGGATCCAGCCATCTCCCCGAACTGGCGGACGGGCCACCACTTCCCCGAGGTGGCAGCATGAAGTGCCCCGGACTCAGCCACCTCCCCGGACCGGCGGACGGGTCACCAGATCCCCGACTCCCCGCAACGAGTGCTGCCGACCCAGCCCTTTCGGCGAGTGGCGGCCAAGTCCCCCAAGCGGCGGTAACGGAGCGCCCTCGCCCCCACCACCTCACCGAGCCGGCGAACCGGGCGACGACCACTCCGGCGAAGTGGCGGCAACGGAGTGCCCGGAATACACCCACCTCCCCGAACTGGCGAATCGGCCACCAGTTCCCCGAAGTGGCGGCAACAGACTGCCCCGGACCCAGCCACCTCCCCGAACTGGCGGACGGGTCACCAGGCCCCCGAAGTGGTGGCAACAGAGCGCCCCGGACCCACCCACCTCCCCGAGATGGTGGGCCGGTCGCCAGGTCCCCGAAGTGGCGGGCCGAACTGGTGGACCGGGCGGCCACCACTACGGCGAAGTGGCGGCAACGGAGTGCCCGGAATGCAGCCACCTCCCCGAACTGGCGGGCACGGGCCGCCGCCCAACCACCCGCACCGCCCCGGATATCGGGCTGGCCGACGGGAATCACCACGACGGCCGCGTCAGTCTCGTACCGTCGAGCCGGGACCGCCGACGCAGGCCGACTCAGCGGCTCGAAACGTGACATGGCGTACGCCCGGGCCGTGGTCGGGGCGGTGCGCACGGGGTACAGGAGTGGACATGGAGATCGGAATCATCGGGTCGGGGCACATCGGGGGCACCCTCACCCGTCGTCTGCGTTCACTCGGCCACGACGTCGCGGTGGCCAACTCCCGCGGGCCGCAGAGCCTCGCCGACCTGGCTGCCGAGACCGGCGCCCGGGCGGTGTCTGTGGAGGACGCCGTGCAGGGCGCCGAGCTGGTGGTCATCGCGATCCCGCTGAAGGCGGTGCCGGAGCTTCCGGCGAGCCTCTTCGACGGCAAGCTGGTGGTCGACGCCAACAACTACTACCCCCAGCGGGACGGCGACATCGCCGAGCTGCTGGATCGGAGCCTCAGCTCCAGCCGCTGGACCGCTGACCACCTCAAGGGTGCCCGGGTGGTGAAGGTCTTCAACAACATCCAGGCGGCGCACCTGATGGACGAGGGCAAGCCGGCGGGTACGGCGGGCCGGATCGCGCTGCCGGTGGCCGGCGACGACGCGGACGCCAAGCGGATCGTGATGGGCCTCGTGGACGACCTGGGCTTCGACCCGGTCGACGCGGGCACCCTGGACGAGAGCTGGCGTCAGCAGCCCGACACGCCCGTCTACGGCACCGACCGGGACGCCGACGGCGTACGCGAAGGGTTGGCCGCGGCGCGGCCGTGAGAAGCATGGGAAAGGCCCCGCCGGACGCATCCGGCGGGGCCTTTTCGCGTTTCGTGGGTCAGTTGCCGCCCGGTTTCGGGGCGCAGATGAAGCGCGGCTCGGCGTCGTAGCGCCAGCTGAACTTCTCCCGCTTGAGGACCTTGCCGTCCTTCTTGATGACCCGGTACGCGTCCTGGGCGAACCCGATGGCGCCGGCGGCGGGAATGCAGGACGGTCCCGGCGTCAGGTAGACGGTCTTCGGCTGGGTGATGTTGCGGCGGGGGCCGTACTCCGTCTTGACGCTGTCGTAGATCTTGGTGCTCCAGATCGAGACGGTGATCGAGCTGGACGTGTACGAGGTGTCGATGAGCACGCCGTGGGGCGTGTTGTTGCGGAACTTGAAGTCGAGCTGCGGCCAGTAGATGGTCGACTCGATCACGGCCGGGTAGCGGCTGAAGTAGAACGAGTGCGGCTTGTGCTCCACGTCCTCCAGCCCGGCGTAGTAGGTGGCGTTGAACAGCGTGGTGGTGAACTGTGAGACGCCGCCACCGACGCCCGGCACCAGCTTGCCGTTCACGATCGTCGGCGCGTCCTTGTATCCCTGGTCGTAGCCGCGTTCGCCGGTGTGCCCGTTGAGTGAGAACGTCTCGCCCGGCTTCACGAGCGCGCCGTCCACGTCCTTCGCCGCGCGGACGATGTTCTGGCTGCGCGGGGAGGAGAGGCCGCCGGTGAAGTGGGTGGTGAAGCTCGACACCCGCTCCTTGATGCCCAGCTTCGCCAGCTCGGCCTCGGTCAGCTCGGGCGCGGCCGGCTTGAGTTCGGCGGTCACCGTACGGCCCTCGGACTTGGGCAGCACCGCGAGCAGGGCCGGGCCGAGCGCGGCGGCGTCGACCTGGCGGCCGGCCTTGCTGGGCACCACCTTCGGCTTGCCGCCGCTGATGGTCAGCCCGGCGTCCTGCGGCGCGACCTCCAGCTTCGTCAGCCGGTCGCCGAGCGCGGCGCGGAGCCGTTTGACGTCGACCTTCGGGGTGAGCGTGCCGGCGTCGTCGGCGGAGAAGCGCAGCGACCGGGCGATGGCGGCGGGCGGGATGGTGACCGAACCGCCGTCGGTGGTGAGTGTCACCGGCGCGGCGACCGCGGGCCGGGCCAGCTCGGCGACGAGGCGGTCCACCTCCTCCCGGGTGGTGGCGGGCCACTTCTCGACGAGCGGCACGGTGACCGGCTCGGCGGCCAGCCAGCCGGCCTTCACCACAGCGGTGGCGCCGTCGGTGTCGACAGTCAGCGCCGGCTTCGGGTAGACCGGCTTCGGGGTTGTGCCGGTCCAGATGATCGCCGGCATGGTCATCTCGCGTCCCTGCGAGCCCATCACCTTGCGCAGGGCGGCCTCCAGCTTGGGCTGGTCGACGGTGACCACCGGCTCGACCGTACGGGAGCCGACGAGCCGGCTCACCGCGTGCGCGTCAGCCTCGGCGGCCGCCGCCACAGTGGCGTCCACGTCGATGGCGAGCCCCACGTCGGACGGCTTCAGCTCGGCCTTCTTCTCACCGACGGTGACCGCCAGCGGTGAGTTCAACGTGTCGGCGCGGCGCTCCAGCTCGGCGCGGAGCGCCTGGGCCGCCTCCGCGCGGCTCCGCCCGCCCAGCTCGGTGCCGAGCACAGTGGTGCCGCGGGGCACGTCACCGGCGTACGCGTAGGCGCCCAGGCCGACGCCGCCGGCGAGCACGGCCGCGACGATCCCCCCGGCCAGCAGCAGCCGGGCCCGTCGCGACCGCCCCGGCCTGCCCGACTCGCCTCCGGGCGGTGTGGCGACCGGCTCCATCTCGACGCCGGGCCAGCTCACCGCCGCCACCTTGATGGTGGGCCGGTCGTCGGCAGCCGGCACCTTCTCGCCGTACATCGTCACTGCAACCTCGATCGGAAGTACACGCGGGGACCGCTTCCCCCGCGGGAGACACCTACGGTAACCAACGCTCGGGCGCGCCGGGAGTCTCCGGCCCGGCGGTCGTGTCGGGCGTTCGGCGGTGTCGTGCCGATCACCCGATTCGGGGCCGCACCCGGGTGTGGATCGTGGCACGGTGAGCGGGTGCTGGCGTACGGCGGTGGATGGCTCGACCGGGCGGCGGCGCTGCGCGGTGACGCGGAGTGGCTGGCCGGGCGGCTGGCCGATCCGGTGAGCGTGGTGCTGCCGCTGTGGCGGGACCGCTGCCTGGTCGACGCGGCCGGTCCGGTCCGGCTCACCGGCGAGTACGCTTCCCGCGTCCGGTCGGCCGCCGAGGAGACCGTGTTCCTGGGGCTCGACGGCGACGTCGCGGTGTTCGCGGCCGACCTCTCCGCGCTCGGCGAGCGGGCCGCAGTCGAGCTGGCCGCCGCGACGCGGGCTGTCGATGTCAGGGCGCTCGTGGGCCGGCTCGACCCGGCCGGGGCGGCGGTGCAGGCGTACGCCCGGGGGTTGCTGCTCTGGCACCGGCAGCAGCGGTACTGCGGCGCGTGCGGCGCGCGGGCCGTGGCCGGCGGTGGTGGGCACATGCGGACCTGTAGCGGTGGCGAGTGCGGGCGGCTGTGGTTCCCCCGGATCGAGCCGGCCGTGATCGTGCTGGTCGAGGCGCCCGGTCGGTCGGGGCGCTGCCTGCTGGCCCGGCACGCGGGCGCGGCCGAGGGGGCCTTCTCGACGTTGGCCGGTTTCGTCGAGGTCGGCGAGAGCCTGGAGGACGCGGTCCGGCGGGAGTTGGCCGAGGAGGCGGGCGTCACCGTCACCGACGTGGTCTACCAGGGGTCGCAGGCGTGGCCGTTTCCCGCCGGGCTGATGGCGGGTTTCCGGGCCGTCGCCGTGTCCGAGGAGGTCCGGGTCGACGGGGTGGAGCTGCTGGAGGCGCGCTGGTTCAGCCGGGCGGAGCTGCGGGCGCGGGTCGCGGCAGGGCGGCCGCTGGCCCGGGCGGACTCGATCGATCACCGGCTGCTGGGCGACTGGCTCGCGGAGGCCTGAACACCATCACCAGCGCGGTTCCCGCGGCGGTGGCGAGCGCGCACCACATGATGCCCTGGAACGTCCGTGGCGCGACGGTGGTGGTCAGCACGGCCAGGACAGCCGCGGCGACCCATAGCGGCGCGGAGGGCCAGCGGGCGCCCGCCGCGATCTTCGCGTTGACGGCCGCGAAGATCAGCGCGTAGAGCGCGCCGGTGGCGGCGAAGAACGGGGCGTACCGCCCGAGGGACGTGTAGTCCTCGCCGCCCACCAGCCGGAACGCGAACCCGCCGGCCAGGGCCGAGGCGGCGACGAGCACGACGCCGCAGGCGGCGACGATGGCGAGCACGACGGTACGGACCCGGTTGTCTCCCACGGCGAGCCGGGGCAGCGCCAGCACCACGATCACCTGGGGGGCCCAGAGCGCGCCCTTGGTGAGCACGGTTCCGACCGCGTACGCCCCGGAGTCGGCGGGCGAGAGCAGCTGGCGGGCGAAGATCAGGTCGGCGTACGACACCGCGAGCATCGCCAGCGCGGCGGTGCCGGCGCTTGCCACCTGCCGGATCCGCATGGAGGCGACGGCGTCGTCCCCGGCGGGCCGGTCGGGCCGGGCGATCCAGGCCAGCACGGGCAGCACCAGCCAGGCGGTCAGCATGCCGGCGAGCAGGGTGACCACGACGTCGGCGCCGAGGACCAGCGCGACGATCATGCCGCCGTACCGCCCGAGCGCCACCACCCCCATCGCCCAGGCGAGGCGGACGAAGCGCTGCTCGCCCTGCAACTCGCCGAGCCACCGGGCGGCCAGGACGACAGCCACAGTGGTGCCGGCGACCAGCGCCACGACGGACAAGGACAGTCGCAGACCGGTGATCATCACCGGCGCGGTCACGACGACGGCGCCACCGGCGACCGCCGTGGTGACGAGGCTGACCCGGTGCGTCGGCGCGCCGGCGTGGCGGGCCCGGTGCACAGCGACCGCCATCTGCAGTCCCACGCCGGCGACCCCGGCGATCGCGACGAGGGCCAGCGTCGTGGCGAGGACGCTCAGCTCCTCGACCGGCAGGTAGCGGGCACCGAGCATGGGCAGCAGGTAGGCGAGCCCGTTCGTCACCATCGCGGCGCCCGCGACGGCCGCGCCGGCTGTCCCCATGCGGCTCGCGCCGGGCCCCGCCGTGGTCTCTGTCATCGCGCCTCATGTCGGTGTCGCCGGTGGGAACGGTTCGCCCCGGACCTCGCGTCGTCGCGACTCGTTCGTCGACGTCGTGAGGCAAGCTACCGTCCGTACTTCCCCTGTGCCTAGAGTGCTGTCCGGAGCCCCGGGTGCGACGTCGGGCCCGCTTCCGTCCAGGTTCATGGGGGTCCGTGTGCGTCGAGCGTCACCGAGCTTCGGTCCGGCGCTGTCGCGGGCCGCCGTCGCGCTGCGCCGCTGGTGGCCGGAGACGGCGCTCGGTGTCGGCGTGGTCGTCGCGATCCTCGGCCCGGTGCTGCGCCGTGGCTTCGTCCTCCGGTACGACCTGGTGTTCGTGCCGGACCCGCCGTTCGGCGCGGTGGTCTGGGGCAGCGGCTCCGAACTGCCGCGTGCGGTACCGAGCGAGCTGCTCGCGGTCGGGCTGTCGCAGATCGTCCCGGCCGACGTGGCCCAGAAGGCGCTCCTGGCCGGCTGTCTCGCCCTGGCCGCGGTGGGCGCGGCGCGGCTGGCGCCCGTCGGTCACCCGCTGGCGAGGGTCGCCGCCGGGCTCGCGTACGTCTGGAACCCCTGGGTGTACGGGCGGCTGCACCTCGGGCAGTGGGCGGTGCTGGCGGGGTTCGCCGCGTTGCCCTGGGCGTTCGCCTGGGTGCTGGGGGTGCTCCGGCCGCCGCCCGAGGGCACCGGTCCGGGGCGGCGTGCCGCAGTGGCCGGAGGGCTCGCGGTGGTGCTGGGTGGCCCGGCGATGGTGCTGGCGGCGGTGTCCGCCTGTGCCCCGGCGCTGGCTCTGGCGCGCCGGTGGCGCGCGCTGGTGGCGGGGGCGGCCACGTTGGCCGGCCTGACCGCGCCGTGGTGGCTCGCGCTGGTGAGCCGTGGCGGCGCTGTCGACCTCGACGAGCGGGGTGTTGCCGCCTTCGCGGTTCGCGCGGACACGCCGCTCGGCGTGCTCGGCAGCGTCGCCACTCTCGGCGGCGTCTGGAGCCGGCATGCCGTGCCGGTCGGCCGGGACCAGTGGGCGGTCGCCCTGCTGGCGCTGGCGCTGGCCGGCGCGGCGCTGTGGGGGTACGTGCTTACCCGTCGCCGCTGGCCGTCGGCGGCCTGGTGGGGTCTGCTCGCCGGCGCGGTGCTGGGCACGGTGGTCGCGGTGGCGCCGGCGTGGTCGCTGGGCGCGCAGGGGATGGTCGGGCTGGTCGAGCACGTTCCGCTGGCCGGCGCGGTCCGGGACGGCACCCGGCTGCTCGCCCCGCTGGCACTGGTGCAGGCGGTGGGTCTCGGGATGCTCGTGGAGTCGCTCGTGACGACCGGCGCCCGGGCGCTGGCCCCGCTGCTGGTGGTCGCTCCGGTGCTGCTCATGCCCGGTCTGGCGTGGGGTCTCGGTGGTCAGTTCGACACGGTGCGGTACCCGGCGGAGTGGGCGGCGGTGCGCGCCGAGGTGAACCGGGATCCGGCCGGGGGCAGCCTGGTGTCGCTGCCCTGGTCCTCGTTCCGGGCCTATCCGTGGGCGGGGAACGTGCCGGTGCTCGATCCGGCCTCGCGGGCGTTCCGCCGGCCGGTGGTCGGGGACCAGGACGTGCTTGTCGGCCGGGACCGGATCCGTGGGGAGAGCCGGGAGGCGGACCGGGTGGCGGCGGCGTTGGCGGCGCCGGGTGATCCGGGGCCGGCCCTGCGCCGGCTCGGGGTGCGGTACGTGCTCGTGCAGACGGACCAGCCGGACGCCGCGCAGGTGGAGGGCCGGTTCGTGAGCGCCGAGCTGGTCCGGCGGGACGGGGCATTGACGCTGTTGCGTCTACCGGATTCCGATTTCTCCGGCTCGTCCGGTCGCATCGGCATAATTCCCCTGATGGGTTATTCGGTACTGGGGGCCACCCTGATGATCGCCCTTTCGCACCGGGTCAAGCGGCAGTGACGCATGTTACTCTTCGGTACCTTTTTCCGAAGGGATCATCGATGAAGGCATCCTTCAATCCCCTCCTCACCGCGGTAGTCGCCGCGGCGGTGGGTGCCGTGCTGGGAATTCTGGCCGTCTCCATCGGGGCGTCCACCCTCGGCAACAGCAACAGCAAGCCAGCGAGCGTGGAGCAGCCCATCATCGTGTACGGCGAGCGCTGACGGTGCGGCATGGAGGTCCCCCCTCCTGACGTCTCGTCAGATCTGGTCGTACTCGACGTCGTGGTGCCCGCGTACAACGAGGCACTCCGGCTGCCCGACACACTGGTCCTGCTCCGGGCTGCGTTGGCCGAACTCGATGTGCCCTGCCGGGTCACCGTGGTGGACAACGCCAGCGACGACGGGACCAGTGCCGTGGTGGTGAACGCGCCGCCCGGCCCGGTTCCGGTCCGCCTGCTGTGGTGCGGCGAACCGGGCAAGGGTTTCGCGGTGCGTCGGGGTGTGCTGGCCAGCGACGCCCGTTACGTCGGGTTCTGCGACGCCGACCTGGCCACCGCGCCGGCCGCCCTCGCCCAGGTGCTCAATCTCCTGTACGACGGCGCGGACGCGGTGGTCGGGTCGCGGGCCCACCCCGAGTCGGTCGTCGAGGAGCGGCACAGCGTGCTGCGACGCTGGGGCGCGGTGGCGTTCCGAGGCGCCGTCCGGCAGGTGGTGCGGGGCGTCAGCGAGACGCAGTGCGGGTTCAAGTTCTTCCGCAACGACGTCGCCCGACGGGTCTTCGCGCCGCTGCGGTGCGGTGGGTTCGCGTTCGACGTCGAGGTGCTGGGCCGCGCCGAGCGGGCCGGCGCCCGCCTGGTGGAGATTCCGGTCAGCTGGGTGGACGTGCCCGGCTCGCGTTTCTCACCGGTGCGGCACGGCTGGCAGAGCTTCGTGGACGTCGCGAAGATCAACTGGCGGCTCCGCAGTGCGGACGCCACCCCGGTGATACCGCTCGTCACCCTTCCGGTCACGCCGGACGTCACCGGCGGCACGGCCGCCGTTGGAATGCGGCCGTGAGTGTCGGAACACCCTCCACCGACGCGGCACCCACCGACACCACGGTGGTGGGCCGCCGGGTCGTGGTGCTCAACTGGAAGGACCCCTGGCATCCCGATGCCGGGGGCGCCGAGGTCTACGCCTGGCAGGTCGCCCGCGACCTGGTGACCGCCGGCGCGGAGGTCACCTTCGTCACCGCGCGCCCGAAGGGGCAGCCCGGTGACGAGGTCCGCGAGGGCATCCGGATCGTCCGGGTCGGCGGCCGGTGGACCATCTACCCCCGGGTGCTGGGCTGGCTGGCGCGCCACCGCCGGCAGTTCGACGCGGTGGTGGACTGCCAGAACGGCATCCCGTTCTTCAGTCCCGCGGTCCTGCCGGCGGCCGTGCCGGTGATCTGCGTGATCCACCACGTGCACGACCGGCAGTTCCGGCTGTACTTCGGCCCGGTCGTCGGTCGCTTCGGCGCGTGGCTGGAGGGACCGGTCGCGCGGCGGGTCTACCGCCGGGCGGTGACGCTCGCGGTCTCCCCCTCGACGGCCGTGGCGATCCGGGAGCGGCTGCGCTGGACCGGCCCCGTGGTGGTGGTGCCCAACGGCGCGGACGCGTCCCCGCCGGCCGTCGCGGGCGTGGCCCGTGCCGACCGGCCACGTGTCGTCTGCGTCGGCCGGGTCACCCGGCACAAGCGGGTGGACCTGGTGATCGACGCCGTGGCCCGGCTCCGGGCGGAACGGCCCGACCTGCGTCTGGACATCGTCGGTGGTGGGCCGGACGTGGAGAGCGTCCGCCGGCTGGTCGACGAGCGTGGACTGAACGACATGGTCACCGTCCACGGGCACCTGCCCGCCGCCGAGCGGGACGCGCTGCTGGCCGCGGCCTGGCTGCACGTCTCCGCCTCGTGGGGTGAGGGCTGGGGTCTCGTGGTGGTGGAGGCGGCCGCCGCCGGGCTGCCCACTGTCGCCTTCGACGTGGACGGGCTGCGCGACGCGGTCCGGCCGGGCCGCACCGGATGGCTGGTCGACGAGGGCGAGGATCCGGCACAGAACCTGGCCGCCGGCCTCGACCGCGCGCTGGACTGTCTGGCGACGCCCGGCGAGCGGGACCGGACGGCCGCGGAGTGCCGGCGGTGGAGCGGCTCGTTCCGCTGGACCGACACCGGCCGGCGGGTGCGCGCGGTCCTCGGGGATCTGCTGACGCCGCGTCCGGTGCCCTGGGCCGCCGGCAACACGTCGGTGGTGGTCCGGTCCGACCAGCCGGAGTGCCTCCTGGCCCGGGTGGCGCCGCTTCTGCCGCGTACCCGGCACGTCGCTATCGACGGACAGGATCTGCTGATCGTGGTGCCGGCCGCGGAGCCGGCCGCCGTACGGCAGGCGCTGCTCCGAGCGGGGGCCGGAGCCGACGACATCGACGAGCGGAACGCGGGAGCGGACGAACTGCTCACCGGCGTTCCGGTACGGCAGTGCTGACCGCCTGGTCGACCGCTCGCCGTACCCCCGGAATTCCGAGCGCCACGGTGTCCCTGGCGGTGTGGCGCCTGCGCGAGCTGCTGGTCTGTCTCGCGCTGATCGGTCTCTGCGTCACCCAGGAGCCCGGGCTCATCGTGCCCGAGACGAAGCTGGACATGGCCCTGGACCCGGGCGGCTTCCTCGCCCGCGCGGCCCACCTGTGGACCGGGGACTGGCAGTTCGGCACGCTCCAGAACCAGGCGGTCGGCTACTTCTTCCCGATGGGCCCGTTCTTCCTGCTCGGTGACGCGGTGGGCCTGCCGGCCTGGCTGGTGCAGCGGCTCTGGATGGCGACGCTGCTCTGCGTCGCGCTCACCGGCATGGTGCGGCTGGCCCGCGCCCTCGACCTGGGTGGTCCGGGCTCGCGTCTGGTGGCCGGCGCGATCTTCGCGCTCTCCCCCCGGGCGCTGTCCCTGGTCGGCACGGTCTCGCTGGAACTGCTGCCGTACTGCGTCGCCCCGTGGGTCCTGCTGCCCCTGGTCAAGGGGGCCGCCGGCGGCTCGTTGCGGCGGGCCGCGGCGCTCAGCGGGCTCGCGGTGGTCTGCATGGGCGGCGCGAACGGCGCCGCGGTCGCGTGCGCCGTGCTGCCGGCGTTCCTCTACGTGGTGACCCGGGCGGCCGGCCGGCGGCGGATCCGCCTGCTGGCCTGGTGGACGGCGGCGATGGTGGCGGCCACCTTCTGGTGGCTGGTGCCGCTGCTGTTGCTGCAACGCTACGGTTTCCCGTTCCTCCCGTACACCGAGAGCGCGGCGGTCACGACCAGCGTGACGTCGCTCCCGTCGGCGGTACGCGGCAGCACCCACTGGGTGGGTTACCTGGCCGTCGACGGCGTGCCGTGGTGGCGCTCGGGATGGGCGCTGGTCACGACGCCGTGGATGGTCGTGCTCACCGGCCTGATCGCCTGCGTCGGCCTGGCCGGGCTGGCCCGCCGGGACCTGCCGGAACGGCGGTTCCTGCTCGTCGGCTCCCTGGTCGGCCTGCTGGCGCTGACCGCGGGAAACCTGTCGACAGGGGGCGCCGCGTTCGCGTCGCCGGTGCGTGAGCTCCTCGACGGTCCGCTCGCCGCCCTCCGCAACCTGCACAAGTTCGACGTCGTGCTCCGCCTGCCGCTGGCGCTGGCCGCCGCGCACATGCTGGACACCGTCGGCCGGATCGCCCTCATCCGGCGCTTCACGCGCCCCACGAACATGGCGCCCCGACGGGTGGCGCTGGGCGCGACCGCCGCCGCCCTCGTGGCGGTGACCAGCGGCGCGGGAATGGCGGGACTCGCGCCGGGCGGCGGCTTCCACGCGCTGCCCGAGCACTGGCGGCAGGCGACCGGGTGGCTCGACCGGCACGCCGGCACGGGCACGACCCTGCTGGTCCCCGGCTCCAACTTCGCCGAGTACAACTGGGGGCGTCCGCTGGACGAGCCGGTGCAGCCCCTGCTGGACTCGCCGTGGGCGGTGCGGGCGCTGGTGCCGGGCGGATCCGCGGGCAACTCCCGGTTGCTCTCCGCGATCGACGAGCGGCTCGCCTCGGGCACCGCCTCACCCGGGCTGGCCGACGTGCTCAGCCGGCTCGGCGTGCGCTACCTGCTCGTCCGCAACGATCTCCGCCAGCCGGTCGGCGGCATCGCCCGGCCGGTCCTCGTGCACCGCACGCTGGACAGCGCTCCGGGCCTGTTCCGGGTCGCCGCGTTCGGTCCAGATGTCGGGGTGAAGCCCGACCTGGCCGGGGCGTGGGACTACGGACTGCACGAGCCGTACCCGGCGGTGGAGATCTACGAGGTGGATCGGCCGACGCCCCGGGCCACGCTGACCGACGCCGCGCTGCCGCTCAACCTGGTCGGCGCGCCGGAGACGTTGCTGGACCTCAGCGACGCCGGGGTGCTGGGCAACCGGCCGGTGATCCTCGACGGCGATCCCCCGCTGGTCAGTGACGGGGGCACGGTGCTCGCCGACAGCCTCCGGGACCGGGAGGTCGACTTCGGTCTCGTCCGGGGCAACACCTCGCGGACCCTGACCGAGCAGGACCCGACCCAGTTGGAGCGCCTGGAGCACGACATCCTCGACCCGGCGTGGCGGTCGTCGATCACCTCGTCGGCGTACGCCGGGGTGGCCGACGTCCGGGCGTCCTCCAGCGCGGCGGACGTCACCGGCCCGGCCGGGCTGCGCGACCCGTCGGCCACGCCCTTCGCCGCGGTGGACGGTGACACCGGCACCTCATGGTTGTCCGACGGCGCGCGCAAACCGGTGGGCCAGTGGGTCGAGCTCCGGTTCGCCGACGCGATCGAGGCCGGCTCGGTGGAGGTGCAGGTGATGGGCGACGAGGTGATCGGCGCGCCGGTCACCTCCGTACGGGTCAGCACCGAGGGCGGTTCCCAGGTGCACCCGGTGTCCGACGCGAGCCGGTCGACGACGCGGCTGCCGCTGCCCGCCGGCCGGAGCAGCTGGCTGCGCGTGACCGTCGAGGGTGTCGCGGACGCCGACGTTCCGGGCCGCCGGGCGGGTATCCGGGAACTGCGTGTCGCCGGGGTGAAGCCCGAGCGTTACCTGCGCCTGCCGAAGGTGCCCGCCGACGCCGTCGCGCCCGAGGTCGTCGCGCTGGCCCGCAAGGCCACCGATCGGTCCGCCTGCGTGGTCTCCGGTGACCACTACCTGTGCGCTCCCGACCTGATCCGGCAGGGCGAGGAGACCGGGCTGGTGCCCCGGCGCTTCGACCTGCCGGCCGCGATCACCACCCAGCTCACCGGCCTGGCCCGGGCCACGCCCGCCACCGCGCTCGCGACGTACGACGAGATGACGGGCGGCGAGACGTTCACGACGTCGAGTTCGTGGTTCACCGACCCGGTCGCCTCGTCGCGGTCGCTGGGGGACGGGGACGACGGCACGGCGTGGTGGGCGGACCCGAGCGATCCGCAGCCCACTGTGAAGATGCGCTGGGCCACCGCGCGCAAGGTGAGCTGGGTGCGGCTGCGGTTCCCCGAGAGCCTCGTCGCGGCGCCGCCCAGGACGGTCCGGATCACCGGTGACGACGGCATCCGGGAGGTGGCTGTCGACCTGGACGGTGTCGCCCGCTTCCCGGCTCTGCGTACCCGTGGGCTCACCGTTGCCGTGACCTCGACGGTGCCGAGGGTCAGCCGGTCGACGGCGCTGTTCGAGCCGCAGTCGCTGCCGGTCGGTCTCAGCGGTGTGGACGTGCAGGGCGTGCCGGAACTGAACCAGCCGCGCGGCCTCGACCGTGAGGTGACGCTACCGTGCGGTGCGGGGCCCACCATCGTGGTCAACGGGGTGAAGGTGCCGACGACGGCCACCGGGACGCTGCGCGACCTGCGCGACCTGCGGCCCCTGCGCTACCGCGCCTGCGCTCCCGCCACGTCGTCCGGCCGGGCCGCGAAGGCGGGCGCGGAGCAGGTCACGCTGCGGGCGGGCGGCAACGAGGTCTCCGCCCCGGCGGACCGGTTCGTCGTGGACAGCGTGATCCTCAGTGGTGAGCCGGCGGAACGTCCTGCCGTCGCCGCGTCACCGCGCCGGGCGGTGAGCGTGGTCGACTGGGACGACCAGCGCCGGTCGCTCGATCTCGGCGCGGGTGGCGGCAGCTACCTGATGGTTCCGGAGAACGCCAACTCCGGTTGGCGGGCGACACTCGACGGGCAGGAGTTGATCGCGGCCCGTCTGGACGGGTGGAAACAGGGATGGTTCGTGCCGGCCGGTCCGGCCGCCCGCGTCGAACTCGTCTTCACGCCCGGCGAGCACTACAGGATCGTCCTGTTCGTCGCCGGGGGCCTGTTGGTGCTGCTGATGGTCGGGGCGCTGATTCCCGCGCGTCGCCATCGGCCCGCGTACCCCGTGGTGCCGACGTCGATGCCGACCGCGCCGCTGCTCGCGGTGGCGGTGCCGGCACTGCTCGGGGGTCCGCTCGGGCTCGGCTGCGCCGCCGTGGTCGTGGCGTTGCACCGGCGCCGCACGCCCGGCCCGGCATGGATCTGGGTGCCGGCCGCGCTGGGTCTCATGGTCTACGGCACCGAGCGTCTGTGGCTGCCCCGGGTCGGGGCGGAACGGGTGGCGGAGCTACTGGTCCTGCTGCCGAGCGGACTGCTCCTCGTCGCGGTCGCCGCTCTCGTGCTTCGTTTCCGCCGGGTCCGCGGCCGGTACGAGGCCCCCTCCGAGGCCGACCGGGCCGGCGCCCTGCAGCGCTGGCGCCGGCGTCGCGACCAGGACCGGGAGGTCGGGCTCGACGGCCACGGGCCGGCGGCGGCCACCGAGCCGCCGCAGCCGTCGAGCGGGCCGTTCGATGAGGTAGTAGCTGGCCGTCGCGACCGGGACGGTGAGGGCCAGGGTGACCGCGAGGAGCACCCAGAACGAGCTGTTCATCCGGGTGAATCCGAGCAGGCGGAAGCAGGCCTCGAGCGCGAGGAGGTGCCAGAGGAAGATGCCGTAGGAGATCCGGCCGAGGAACATGACCGCCCGGTGGCCGAGGAGAGCGCGGGGCACCCCGCCCGACCCCGGCCCGACGAGGGGGGCGATCAGGCACCAGGCGACGAGCAGGAACAGCACGTGCTCGGTGATCGACTCGACCGGCTTGGCGGGCTCGACCCCGCGCGGGCCGGCGATGGGCGTGCTCGCGATCCAGAGCAGCGCGCCGGCGATGAGCCAGGACGTTCCCGGGGCGAAGGTGAACACGCGCAGGCCGCGCGGCGTGGCGGACCACAGGTCCTCGTCGCCCCGCCCAGATCCGTCACCGGTCAGTCCGGTGAGGAACGGGGTCGAGGTCGTGCCGGCGGGCCACGAGGCGAGCACGGCCAGCATGATGCCGATGCCGAACCAGTCGAGAAAGGCGGGCAGCCAGAGCACCGCGAGTCCCGGTAGAGGCGAGTCGGGACCGTGTGCGTACGCATTCCAGATGAGGCCGGCAAGGACGAGTACGGCTCCGAGCGCAAGTTGGCGCCGGGCTCGCCCGAGCGGGGTACGACCGCCCATTCGGCGGCCGAGCACCGCTATCAGTGGCAGCGCAAGGTAGAAAGTCGCCTCCGTAGCCAGGCTCCAGGTCTGCTCCATGCCGACCGGAAGTCGCAATGGCTCATAAATCTGTGCCAGAAGAAGGGGGATGGCCCAGTCCCAGACGGACTTCAGGTATTCGATGTTGAGCCATGCCAGTGCGACGATCGCCATTACCCAGTACCCGGGCAGAATGCGCAGCGCGCGGTGCCAGAGGTATCGCCGAACGGACGGACCTGATCGTCCGTTAATGGCAGCGACTGCGAATGGCCGATAGAGGAGGAAACCGGACAGCGCAAAGAAGATCGCCACCCCCACATCCAGCCTGGCCAGCACACTTGCTAGGTGAGCGAAGGAGTTGGTCAGTCCGCTGAGAAAGGCGACATGGTGGACGACCACGCCGATCACCGCCACGGCCCGCAGTCCTTCCAAAGCGGGCAGCCAGCCATCCGAACGGCCGGTATTAGGTGCGGACAGGCCAACCTGCCCGTTGCTCGAGTCCGGTCTGTCGGGTCGGCTCACAGTTCCCTCAACATCCATTTGATCTCGCAGCCCGGTGGGCTGCGTACCCCCGGAGTCAGTACGTCTCGGGAGGCCGCATCGGACCATATCCGAAATCGGCCTCGTCATGTACTGTCAGCCGACTAGTCGAGTCTTTACAAGGGGAGGAGTTTCATGCGACCCACGTCGGGTGCCATCTTGGTGGCGGCAGGCGCGTTCCTGATCGTCGGGGCCGTGGCGACGCCGCTGGCCGTCGCGCCCGCTCTCGTCAAGGTGCCCCTTGACCAGAGTTCGGTAACGGTTTCAGAGGCGAAGAACGCGACCGTTCTTGACTTCAGCACGCTGGCCGAGCGCAGCGGCGTCAACCTGACCGCCCACCGCGCTGTGCGGGGCGACGTCGACGCCGGCAACGCCGACCGGACGGTCTTCAACGTCGGTGTCCGGGTGATCGACGAAGCCGGCAAGGAGATCACGGTCAGTACGGACCGGGTCGCCCTGGACCGGCGTACCGCGGAGTCGGTCGCCTGCTGTGCCGAGGCGGTCAACGGCGCGCCCTTCAAGCACGAGGGGCTCACCTACACCTTCCCGTTCGGTACGGAGAAGAAGACGTACCAGTACTTCGACAACACCGCTCGGAAGACGTACCCCGCCGAGTACGTGGGCACCGAGAAGCTGCAGGGGCTGACCGTCTACAAGTTCGAGATGACGGCCGAACCGATCAAGATCAGCGAGATCGACGTGCCGGGCAACCTGGTCGGATCGGCCCAGCCCACCGTGACCGCCGGCCGCTTCTACGCCAACACCCGCACCCTCTGGGTGGAGCCGGACAGCGGCGTCATCGTCAAGGGGCAGGAGAAGCAGCTCCAGACCCTGCGTGACGAGACCGGCGCGGACAAGATCAAGATCATCGACGCCACGCTCGTCTTCACCGAGGACACCCAGAAGCAGCAGGCCAAGGCGGCCAAGGACGCGCGTGGGCAGATCAACCTGCTGACCACCGTGCTGCCGATCGTCCTCGGCGTCGTGGGTCTGCTCCTGCTCCTGCTCGGCCTGTTCATCATCGTCCGCGCTGCTCGCCGCCGGCCCGACGCGACGCCGGTGGACGCCGGCGACGGACCGGTGGACGACGTGCCGTCGCAGCGGTCGGGGGAGCCGGTCGACGACCCGACCGTGCCCGCCGGCGGACGTCACGCCGCGGACCGCGCGGAGTCCTGACCACCGACCCTCGCACCACCACACGAGCAGGCCGGCCGACCCACCAGGGTCGGCCGGCCTGCTCGTGTCCGCGGCAGGTGGTGGGTCAGAGGCGCCGCACCGCGTACCGGGTGCAGACCCAGTCCTCGGTGTACGGCAGGTCGGGCCGCTGCCCGACGATCTCCCCGCCGTTCGCGGCCACCAGCCGCGCCATGTCGGCGTCCGGCACCGCTGTCATCTTCATCGGCGCCGGGTAGTTGAGCAGCCGACGCTGCGCCCAGCTGATCAGGCGGAACGGCGCGAGCTTCCAGATGACGCCCTTGGCCGTACGGGCCGGCTCGGTCGGCAGGCCCACGACGGCGACCCCGCCGGGCCGCAGGACGCGCAGGAACTCGGCGAGGTAGCTGTCGATCGCCGGGCGCGGCAGGTGCTGCAACACGAGCGCGCTGTAGACCAGGTCGAAGTGGCCGTCGGGGAACTGGCTCAGATCCGGCGCGTCGTTGAGGACGAAGCGGATGTTCCCGGCGCTGCGGTCCAGGCGCCGGGCGGTCTCCAGCATCGACGGGGCGATGTCGACGGCGACGACCTCGTCGGCGTGCGGCGCGAGCGCCTGCGACAGCCGACCGGCCCCGCATCCGAAGTCCAGCGCGCGTTCCCATCGGGTGGGCAGGCCGAGCCGGCTCAGCCATCCGGTCGTCTCCTCGACGTCGGCGCGGCCGGTGGCCAGGAACTCCTCGACGTCCCACTGTCCGCCGCGCTTACCGGGCTGGACGAGGACGGCCCACAGCGGATCTTCGGCGCCCAGCTTGGTCCAGTCGCGCCGTACGTCGTCGAGATTCACGCCGAAACCCTAGGACATCCGGGGGTCCGGCTGGATCGACCCGGTCAGTCTCGGGCTCGGATGTTCGGCCGACGACACTGCCCCGAACGGCCCACCGCGCTCGACGCACTGTACATTTGTTACTCGATTGTAATCCCTCGATATTTCATCACTGTGGGTTGATCGGGTGCTCGACGGCGGTGCTTTTGCCCATTTTCACGGCCTTTCCTTACTCCGGACGGGCGACTCCTGGTGATGGTGAGCCGCCTTCGTGGCCCACTCGTGTTACCGCCGGGTACACGAGGGGGTTGTGAGCTGCGCCGCATCGGGTGCACGATCAGGCTCGATCGTTACCCGTCGGTAACAGAGGGCGGGGCCCGGCGCGGGCCGCCGGTCCGACAAACCGGCCGCCGCGCACATTCGCTCGAGGAGGAACCCGTGCAGAATCGGCTCGACAACCAGGGTCGGACCCGGTGGCGGCGGTTCGCCGCCATGATCGTGCCCACCACGGCCGCCGCCGGTGCCATCCTGTTCGGCATGTCGACCGGCGCCATCGCCTCCGACATCACCGTGTCCGGGCAGACCTTCAAGATCGGCGCGGACCGCCTGGAGGGCGAGGGCTTCAAGCAGTACGGCGGCATCGTCCGCGAGAAGGGCGAGAACGGCAAGGCCGGCGCGACCCGCCCGGTCGCGATGGCCGAGATCAGCAGCGCCGATCTGTACAACCTCTGCCAGTCCGTCCGCGCCGACCTGCCCGGCCTGCCGGTGGTGCTCACCATCAACGCCGGCGAGGGCAAGGACCCGGCCCGCGCCAAGGACCTGGTGATCGCGATGGACTCGCTCGAAGGCAACGCGACGTTCACAAACATCCAGATCGGCCGCGACGCCAGCGACCTGAACCCGACGGCCCAGCAGGGCTCGTTCGGCCAGAACTCCGACCGGGTCACCATCCGCGACCTGAAGCAGGTGTCCCGCTACACCACGTCCTCGACGTTCAACCTGGTCGGGCTGCGGCTCAAGGTCAACGTGGGCGACGACGCCAAGGGCAAGGAGTGCTTCTGAGCTGAGCACGGCCCGCGGTGGTCGACCACCGCGGGCCCGCCCCACCGTCCCCGCCCCCGCTCCGCCAGGAGGAGTACGTGACAACCGTCGAACCGTCCCACGCCCGGCTCGGCACCGCGGCCCGGACGTGGCGGACCTTCCGCCGCTGGCAGCGGCGCCGGCCGTTCTGGGGTGGCCTGTTCATCATCCTGGCCGGGGTGGAGATGCTCGCCTCCACCCGGCTGACCCTCAACGGCCTGAGCTTCAGCAGCGGTGCCACCGGCCTGCTCTCGCTGCTGATCCCGGCCATCCTCGTGACCTGCGGCGTGCTGCTCTGGCTCAGTCCGGCGCAGCGGTTGTTCTACTCGATCGTCGCGGCGGTCACGACCGTCTACTCGCTGATCGGGCTCAACCTCGGCGGCTTCTTCCTCGGCCTGCTGCTGGGCATCGTCGGCAGCGCGCTCGCCTTCGCCTGGGTGCCGACCGGTCCGGCCGGTCCCGCCGCCGACGAGCGCGACACCGAGGCGGACGACGAGCGCGACACCACGGTGGACACGCGGGACGCCGACCAGCGCGACGGCGACGGCCCGGTCGGCGGCGAGCAGGTCGGCGTCGACCAGTTGCTCACCGAGCGGCCGGACGGCACGGAGCCCGCCGACGAGCAGCCGGCCGGGGAACGGCCGACAGTCGAGGTACCGGCCGCCGTACGGCCGGCCGTCGAGCAGCCGACTGCCGAGCGGCCGGGCGGGGAGCGGCCGGTCCCTCGGCAGTCGGTGAACGGGCAGCCGGCCGGATCCGACGGCGGCCCGCCGGAGTGGGCGGGCCGTTCGGCGGATCCGCGCGCCTTCGGCATCGTCCTGGTGGTGCTCGGCCTGGCGACCGCCGGCCTCGCCGTAGCGCCGCGGGCGGTGCAGGCCGCCCCGAGTAAGCCCGCCGCGAGCGCGTGCCCGTCGAAGCCCGCCACGCCGTCGAGCGCACCCTCCGCGAAGCCCACCCCGTCGCCGAGCGCGAGCCCGACGCGGGAGGGGAACATCATCACCGACTTCTTCGACGGGATCGGCGACCTGTTCCGAGGCGGCAGCGGCAAGAGCGCGACGCCCTCGCCCACACCGACCGCAGACGGGTCGGCCGCCCCGACGAGCAAGCCGACCACCCGTCCCGGATCGACCGACTGCCCGGCGCCGGGCAAGCCGGGCAAGGAGGAACCGGCGAAGCCCGGAAAGGTGGAACCGGGCAAGCCGCTGCCGCGTATCGCCGCCGACCCGAGCCTGCCGAAGGTGGCCCAGCAGCCGTCGAAGCTCACCGGCTCCAAGGTGACGATGACCGGGCTGCGGTTCGAGGGGATCACCGACCTGCGGACCGAGCAGGGCGTGCTCAAGGTGCTGAAGTTCAGCATGAAGGAAGCCGTGACCGACGACTTCCTGCTGGTCGCCGACGGCCCGCGCGGCCGCACCCAGCGGTACGCGACCGACCGTCTCACCGTCCGCGACGACGTCGCGTTCTACTGCACCCGGTTCGTCGGCAAGCTCGCCGGCATCAAGCTGACGCTGACCCCGGACCTTCCCTTCCCGGACGGCCTGCCGGTCACGCTGCCCATCCCGGTGACGTTCACCGACCCGGTCATCGACCTGGCATACGTCACCAGCAACACGCTCACCGGCCGGCCGACGCTGCGGCTGACGCTCGGCGCCTGACGCGACGGGTGCCGGCGGAGCCACCGCCGGCACCCGGAAATCGGCTCAGAGCCGGGCCAGCGCCTTGCGCAGCGGGTCCAGCCCCAGCGAGCCCAGGTCGAGCGCCTGGCGGTGGAACTCCTTGAGGTCGAAGTCGGCGCCCTTGCGGGCCTTCGCCTCCTCCCGGGCCTGCAACCAGATCCGCTCGCCCACCTTGTACGACGGGGCCTGCCCGGGCCAGCCCAGGTAGCGGTTCAGCTCGAAGCGCAGGTTCTCGTCCGGCACCCGGCAGTGCGCCCGCATGAACTCCCAGCCCAGCTCCGGCGTCCACCGCTCGCCCGGGTGGAAGCCGAACGGGTTGTCCTTCGGGATCTCCAGCTCCAGGTGCATGCCGATGTCCACGACGACCCGCGCCGCGCGCAGCGCCTGCCCGTCGAGCATGCCGAGCCGGTCACCGGGGTCGGCGAGGTAGCCCAGCTCGTCCATCAGCCGCTCGGAGTAGAGCGCCCAGCCCTCGCCGTGCCCGGAGACCCAGCACAGCAGCCGCTGCCAGCGGTTGAGCAGGTCGGCCCGGACGGCCGTCTGGGCGACCTGGAGGTGGTGACCCGGCACGCCCTCGTGGTAGACGGTGGTCACCTCCCGCCAGGTGGAGAAGTCGGTGATGCCCTGCGGCACCGCCCACCACATCCGCCCCGGCCGGGAGAAGTCCTCGCTCGGGCCGGTGTAGTAGATGGCGCCGTCGCTCGTCGGCGCGAGGCAGCACTCGATCCGGCGTGCCTGCTCCGGAATGTCGAAGTGGGTGCCGTCCAGGTCGCTGACCGCCTGGTCGGCGAGCGCCTGCATCCAGTCCCGGAACGCCTCCTTGCCGCGTACCGTCCGCGCCGGGTCGGCGTCGAGCGCGCGTACCGCGTCGTCGATCGAGGCGCCGGGACCGGCGATGCGCGCGGACACCGTCCGCATCTCGGCCTCCAGCCGGGCCAGCTCCGCGAAACCCCAGGCGTACGTCTCGTCCAGATCGACAGTCGCGCCGAGGAAGTACTGCGAGGCCAGTTCGTAGCGCTCCCGCCCGGCGGCCTGCTTCTCCCGCCCGGCGGGCGCCAGTTCGGTGCGCAGGAACTGCCCGAACTCGGCGGTGGCGGCGGTCGCGGCGGCCGCGCCCTTGCGCAGCTCCGCGCCGAGCGTGCCGTCGGCGTCGAGCCGCTCGACCATGCCGTGGAAGAAGTTGTCGCCCTCCGGGTCGACCCAGACGTCGCACTGCTTGGCGACCTCGACGAGCTGCACCTGCGAGCTGACCCGTCCCGCGGCGGCGGCCTCGCGCAGCGTGCGCTTGTAGCCGTCGAGCGCCGACGCGAAGCGGTTGAGCCGGGCGGCCACGTTGGCCTTCGCCTCCTCGCCGTCGGTCGGCATGAGGTCGAAGACCATCCGGATCTCGTGCAGACCGCTGGAGATGACGTTGACCTCGCTGCCGGTCTCGCCGGCCTCGTACCGGGCCAGCTCCAGGCCGAGGCGCTCCTGCATGGCCTCCTTGGCGGTCCGCTCCGCCTCGGTCGCCGGCTCGGTCACGTCGAGTTCGCCGAGCGTGCGCCGGGCCAGTTCGGCGCGGGCCGCGTAGCCGTCGGGCGACAGGTCGTCGAGCTGGTCGTCGTAGCCGGCGATGCCGACGTAGGTGGCCCCGGTCGGGCTCAGCGGAGCCCACTCGGCCACGTACCGGTTGGCGAGGTCATCGATTCGTCCCACGAGGGGACCCTACGTGACCGCGCAGCCGAATTCCGCACGACATCGTCGTACCCCTGGGGCAGAGTGTCAGGGGTGACAGTCGATTTCACTCCTGACCGTGCGCCGCTGCGGAGCTGGCTGCCGGGGTTTGTCGCGCTTGCCGCCATCTGGGGTTCGAGCTTCCTGTTCATCAAGGTCGGCGTGGCCGAGCTGCACCCCGTGCACCTCACTCTCTACCGGGTGGCCACCGGCGCGGTCACGCTGCTCGTGGTGCTCGCCGTGCTGCGCGACCGGCTGCCCCGCGACCCCCGGGTCTGGGGGCACATGCTCGTGGTGGCCGCGTTCGGCGTCGCGGTGCCGTTCACGCTGTTCGGCTACGGCGAGCAGCGGGTCGAGTCGATGCTCGCCGGCATCTGGAACGCCACCACGCCGCTGATCGTGCTGCCGCTGGCGGTGCTGGTGTTCCGCACCGAGCGGCTGACCGCGCGGCGGGCGGTCGGGCTGGGGCTGGGCTTCGCCGGTGTGCTCGTGGTGCTCGGCGTCTGGGAGGGCGTCGGCGGCGCCCACTTCGTCGGCCAGCTCATGTGCTTCGGCGCGGCGGCCTGCTACGGGCTCGCCATCCCGTACCAGAAGAAGTTCGTCGCGGGCAGCGCGTACTCCGGGCTGTCGCTGTCGGCGGCCCAGCTGCTGGTGGCGACCGCGCAGCTCGCGCTGGTCGCGCCGTTCGTCGGGACGCCGCCGTCCCCGGCCGGCCTCTCCCCGCGCGTGATCGCGAGCGTGCTGGCGCTCGGCGCGCTCGGCACCGGGCTCGCCTTCGTCATCAACATGCGCAACATCCGGCTGGCCGGGGCGAGCACGGCGTCCACAGTGACGTACCTGGTCCCGGTGTTCGCGGTGATCGTCGGCGCGGTGGTGCTCGGCGAGCGGATGAACTGGCACCAGCCGGTGGGCGCGCTCGTGGTGCTGGCCGGCGTGGCGGTCGCGCAGGGCCTGTTCGGCCGGCGCCGCAGCCGTCCGGAGGCGGTCGCACCGGCCGCCCGCACCGCCGAACCGGCCACCCAGGGTTGACCCTCAGCTCCGGCCGGCCGTCCACTTCACCAGGCGGTCGGCCGTCCAGGTGTTCACCACCCGGTTCGCCGGCACCCCGCACAGCGCGGCGCGCTCGCAGCCGAAGCGTTGCCAGTCGAGCTGGCCGGGGGCGTGCGCGTCGGTGTCGATGGCGAACCGGCACCCGGCCTCCAGCGCGAGCCGGATCAGCCGCTTCGGCGGGTCCTGCCGTTCCGGCCGGGAGTTGATCTCGACGGCCACGTCGTGCTCGGCGCACGCGGCGAACACGGCGTCCGCGTCGAACTCGCTCTCCTTGCGGGTACGCGCGCGGTGCCCCTTGTCACCTGGCCCGGTCACGCCGGCGGGCCGGGAGGACACCATCCGGCCGGTGCAGTGACCGAGGATGTCCAGGTGCGGGTTGGCGATCGCGGCCAGCATCCGGCGGGTCATCTTCGCGCGGTCGTCGTTCAGGCCGCTGTGCACCGACCCGACGACCACGTCGAGGCGGGCCAGCAGGTCCTCGTCCTGGTCCAGCGAGCCGTCGGCGAGGATGTCCACCTCGATGCCGGTGAGGATGCGGAAGCCCTTCGGCAGCGCCTCGTTCACGGCGGCGACGTGGTCGAGTTGCTTGCGCAGCCGCTCCGCGGTCAGGCCCCGGGCCACAGTCAGCCGGGGCGAGTGGTCGGTGAGCACGAGGTACTCGTGGCCCAGCTCGACCGCCGCCAGCGCCATCTCCTCGATCGGTGAGCCGCCGTCGGACCAGTCCGAGTGGGTGTGGCAGTCGCCGCGCAGCGCGTCCCGCAGCTTCGCCGCCGCCTCGTCCAGGTCGGTGCCCTCGGTGGCCAGGAGCCGGCGCAGGTAGACCGGCTCCTCGCCGGCCAGCGACTCGGCCACGCAGCGGGCGGTGACGTCACCGACGCCGGACAGCTCGGTCAGCTTGCCGGTGCGGGCCCGTTCGGCCACCTCGGCGGCGGGCAGCGCGCCGAGCGTCTTGGCGGCCGACCGGAACGCCCGGACCCGGTAGGTGGCCTCGTTCGCCCGTTCCAGCAGGAACGCGATCCGGCGCAGGTCGGCGATGGGATCCCGGGCACTCATGTCCTGGAACCTACGCGCATCCGCCGCTTGCCGGGTGGCCCCGCCACCGCGAGTCGGCTCAGCCGCTGCGGGTGGACCGGCCGGGCGAGGCCGGGCAGCCGTGCTTGCGCTGCCAGGCGGTGACCTCGGCGACCGGCGAGCGGTTGCCGCCCTTGCGCCACGAGTTCAGGTAGGGCGCCGGCCAGACCACGCCCCGGCGGATCCACCAGTCGTCGGCGCCGGTGCACTTCGGGGAGAGTCCGAAGTGCAGGTGACAGACGTTGTTGGCGTTGCCGGTACGGCCGACCTTGCCGAGCTGCTGCCCGGCCCGGACCCGTACCCCCGGGTCGATGCCGGCCGCGATCGCGCTCAGGTGCGAGCCGTAGTAGCGGACCCCGTCGTCGCCGAGCAGCGAGACGGACAGCCCGCCGTTGTTCGGGCCCAGCGGCCCGCGCTTGTCGAACCGGTCGACCCGGCTCACCTCCAGCACCACCCCGTCGGTGACCGCCACCACCGGTTCGCCGCAGTCGGCGAACACGTCGGTGCCCGGGTAGCCGCCGTGCGTCGGGTGGTAGTCGACGTTGCCGGCCCGCACCGGGAAGACGCGCTTCACGTCCGTGCGGGCCGGCGACGGCGCGGCGGACGAGGAGGCGGCCGGCGGAGCCGTGTCGGCGGGCTGCGCGCCGGTCGCCACCGGACTGGGCTCCTGCCACCTGTCGGCGCGCCCGGTGGAGGCGCCACACCCCCCGGCGGCGAGCGCCGCGACGAGCAGCAGGACCGGGTACGCCTGCCGCGTCCGGCGTCCGATCGATGGCGAGCGCATCCGGTCATCCTGACAGACCACTACCGTAGGGACGAACGCCGCGACCGCGTCACACCCGCCGGTCACGGTGCGTGACGCCGACGTGGATGGTTCGGGGGAAGGGGGCGGCGGTGACGTACGGCTGGCACGGCGGACCCGAGGGGACCGGTCCGGGGGCGTTCCCGCCTCCGCCGCGTACCCCCTCGGGGCTCTTCCCGTCCCACGCGCCGATCCGGCCCAGCTACCGCGAGCCGTACCCGGTCACCGGCGCCGGGGTCGCTGTCGGCGCGCTCGTCGCGTTCGCCTGGTTGCTGCTGTTCGGGCTGCTCGGCCGCAACGTCGCGGGTTACGCCTGGTGGACGCTGCTGGCCGGCGGCCTGGCCTGGGTGGCCGCGGCGGTGCTGGTCCGCCACGGTGACCGGGGGATCGCCACCGGCGTCGCGATCGTCACCGCCGGTGGCTGGAGCATCGCCGCCGCGATCGTCGCGACGCGGTGGGCGCAGACCGGCGACTGGCCGCTCTGGTGACCATGGGTGCCGGTTTCGCTGCGTAGCGAAGGCCACCTTGACGTACGCGCGGTGACGGTCCACGCTCGGCGGTATGGCCTGGACCACACCGCCGCGGCTCGACCCGGAACGGAGCCGCCGTCGCCTGCAACTCCTCGCCGAGTTGGCCGGTGCACGCGCGGTGCAGCAGCGCCAGCGACCACAGCGCGCGCGTACCGAACGGCTGCGCCAACTGATCGCCACCCGTCGGCGCGTCGTCGGCTGACCGGCTTTCTCTTCCAGAACGGCCGGCCCTTACGGGGCGTTGACCGGTCGCCCGCCGACCCGACCGGTTAACGTGCATCGCGTGACCTGTCGGCGTGCTGCCGAGGCCAAATTGGGGGGACCGTGTCGTACTTCGCTGCTGCCGTGGCGCGCGTCGACGGCGACTGGACCGCGGGCGAGGTGAGCCTGCGGGGCGTCACCGACATCGAGGAGGTGGCGGACCGGCTGCGCGACGTCGAGCCGGACGCCGACCTGTCGCTGCTGTTCGTCGAGGCGGACGACACGTATCTGGTCGTCCTCCGCCTGGACGAGGGGGAGGACCTGCGGGTCTTCGGCTCCGACTCGGCGTACGCGGAGGAGTCCCGCCTGGGCGCGCTGCTGGTCGGCGACCTGAAGACGTCGGTGACCGGGCTGGAGGAGGTCGACGAGCCGCGCGAGTCCGGCGGGGACGAGGAGACCGAGCAGCCCGCAGTGGACCCGGAGGCCGATCCGGTGGGTGACGCGGACCTGCTGGCCGACCTGGGCATCCCGGCGCAGAAGCTGCTCGCGCTCTGCGCGCACGAGGGTTCCATGCCGGCCGACGTCACCGCCGAGGTCTGCCAGGTGCTCGGCTGCGTGGACGAGGTCGAGGAGCTGCGTGAGGTCTGAGCCCGGGGAGTCCCGGACGCCCGGCGCCGCCGAACCCGCCGACGCGACCGATCCGGCGCTGGAGACCGTACGTCCGGGGCAGCCCACTCCCGGCCGGGCCGCGCGTGTCGGCCCCGGCGCGGACGAGGCGCTCGCCGACCCGGGCGCGGTGGGCCGCCGGCAGCGGCACGAACTCTGGATGCGCCGTGCCCTGGAGGTCGCGGCGACCGGCCCGGACGGCCCGACCCCGGATCGGGACGCCGACGACGTGCCGGTCGGCGCGGTGCTCTACGGCCCCGACGGCGCCGAACTGGCGATCGGGCGCAACGAGCGGGAGCTGACCGGCGACCCGACCGCGCACGCCGAGGTGCTGGCGCTGCGCCGCGCCGCGCACCGGCTGGGCCGGTGGCGGCTGGACGACTGCACGCTCGTGGTCACGCTGGAGCCGTGCACCATGTGCGCCGGGGCGATCGCGCTGGCTCGCGTCTCGACAGTGGTGTTCGGCGCCTGGGAACCGAAGACCGGCGCGGTCGGGTCGCTCTGGGACGTGCTGCGCGACCGCCGCGTCACGCACCGCCCCGAGGTGTACGGCGGCGTGCTGGAACGCGAGAGCGCGGCGCTGCTGCGCGCGTTCTTCCGCTGACGAGTTCCTGGCTCAGGCGCTCGCCGGCGTGGGGCGCAGCAGCGTCGTAGCGATCGCGCGGCCGACCTCGGTCCAGGCGGTGGGGCGCAGCGTGGCCGGGTCCAGCCGGACGATCGACCGGGTGCCCCGGGCGTGCACGGTGGCGCCGTCCACCGAACGGAACTCGAAGGCGTACTGGGCGCTGCTGGTGCCGAAGCGCTCCAGCCAGAAGTGCACGGCCACAGTGCCGACGCCGGTGACCGGCGCCTGGTAGGTGATGGTGAACTCGCGGACCGCGTGGAACACGTCGGGGGCGGCGTGCACGTCGCCGCGGAAGACGACGCCGCGCTCGGCCCAGTAGGGCGTCAGGGCGCGCTCCAGCAGCACCGCGTAGCGGGCGTTGTGCAGCAGGCCCATGGCGTCGAGGTCGTCGAAGTGCACCGGCACGTGCGCGACGTGCCCGAACTCGGCGGCCTGCCGCTCGACTGTGGTGTGGCTCATCACTGGCCTTCCGGTAGCAGGGTCGGATCCGGGCAGAGCGCCCGCAGCCGGTTCAGCAGGCCCTGGCGGGCATGCCGGTAGGTGGCGTCCGGGTCGAGCAGCCGGGACCGCATCACCGCGCTGATCCCCAGCGCGTCGATCTCGTACGCCAGCAGTGGCACGTCCAGGTCGGCGGGGAGTTCGCCGAGGTCGACGGCCTCCTGGACGAGGCGTTCGAGGAGCGCCGTCCATCTGCCGAACGCCTCGGCGAGCCGGTCCCGGACCGGGCCGGGGCGGGCGTTGTACTCGAACTCGGTGTTGGCGAAGAAACAGCCGCCGGGCAGTACCCGCGCGGCGTAGAAGTCGATCCGGGCCTCGTGCAGCGCGCGCAGCCGGCGTACGCCCCGGGGCGCCTCCAGGGCGGGCGCGAGGATGTGCTCCTGCCACTGCGCCACGGCCCGGTCCACGGTGGCGAGTTGCAGCGCCTCCTTGGAGCGCCAGTGCGCGAAGAGGCCGGACTTGCTCACCTCCAGCCGGTCGGCGAGCTGCGCCAAGGAGAGGCCGTGCAGGCCGACCTCGGTGGCCAGCGCCACGGCGGTGTCCAGCACCGCGGTGCGGGTGCGGTCGCCGCGGGCGACGCGGCCGTCGGAGGTCATGCGGGCAGCGTAGCGGGAAAAAAGCACGACCGGTCGTATTTATTTTTGTGACCCGGGTAACGCCGACCGCCCCGCCACCTTGCGGTGACGGGGCGGTCGAGGATCGATCAGGGTCAGGCGATGATGGTGTCCAGCGCGATCTCGACCATCTGGCCGAACGTCTGCTCACGCTCCTGCGACGTGGTCTTCTCACCGGTCTTGATGTGGTCGCTGACGGTCAGGATGGTCAGCGCGCGAGCCTTGAAGCGCGCCGCGATCGTGTAGAGCGCCGCCGACTCCATCTCCACCGCCAGCACGCCGTAGTCGGCGAGCCTGTCGTACAGGTCCGGCCGGTCCGTGTAGAAGGCGTCCGCCGCCAGGATCGGCCCCACCCGCATGCTGATGCCGCGCCGCTCGGCCACCTCCACCGAGGTACGCAGCAACCCGAAGTCGGCCACCGGGGCGTAGTCGATCAGCCCGTCGAAGCGCATCCGGTTCATGTTCGAGTCGGTGGACGAGCCGATCGCCGCCACCACGTCGCGCAGCTGCAGATCCTCGGTCAGCGCGCCGCAGGAGCCGACCCGGATCAGCGACTTCACGCCGTACTCGTTTACCAGCTCGTGGGCGTAGATGGAGGCGGACGGCATGCCCATGCCGGAGCCCTGGACGGACACGTCGACACCGTTCCACCGGCCGGTGAAGCCCAGCATGCCGCGCACCGTCGTGTAGCAGCGGGCCCCCTCCAGGTAGGTCTCCGCGATCCACTTGGCCCGCAGCGGGTCGCCCGGCATCAGGACCCGCTCGGCGATCTCTCCCGGCTCAGCGCCGATGTGCGTACTCATGGCAAAGATCCTGCCAGGCCGGGCCGAGGGATACCGGTTCGGCGTCCAAGCCGGCGGTCCTGTACCCTCGTCGGCGGTGGCGTGTCCGAGCGGCCTAAGGAGCACGCCTCGAAAGCGTGTGAGGGTTTACGCCCTCCGAGGGTTCAAATCCCTCCGCCACCGCTCGTGAACAGCGAGAACGCCCGGTCGATCCTCAGGGATCGGTCGGGCGTTTCGCTTCTGGTCTCAGTTCCGGTCGCAGATGCTGCTCAACCCGGTCGTTGAACGCACCGTCTCGATCAAGGGTGAGCCCATGGCAATTTACGACCTCATGGGCAAGGACGTGCCGCTGTTCCACTACGCGGTGACCGACGACGACACCTCCCACGGCACCCAGTTCGTGGAGGCATCCCGCCAGTGGTTCGACTCGGTGTGGTCGACCATCGCCTACCGGTACGACGGATGACCGCCGACCTCGGCCGGCTGCTCAGTGAGGTCGGCGCGGTGCTGCTCGACTTCGACGGACCGGTGTGCAGCATCTTCGCCGGATACCCGGCGCCGCAGGTTGCGGCCGAACTGGTTGACGTGCTGCTGCAACGAGGCGTCGACGTGTCGCCGGATCTCGCCAGCGAGCCGGAGCCGCTTGAGGTGCTTCGTCGCGCCGGGGGGCGTGGCCTTGTATTCCTAGTATTCGCTGGACGTCAGCGGTAACTTACTGTAACTTCTAGTTGGCATGGAAACTACTGGAACTACCTGGGGGCACCGTGGTGCGTGTGAAAGTCGGAGGCAGACCGTTGGAGCTGGACAAGGAGTCGGTGCTTCGCAAGATGCGCGGCGAGGAGCCGGAGCCGATCCGTGAGCACCTGGTCGAGATGTTGGAAACCGTCTACCCGCCTAAGCAGGTACTTGCGACAGTAACCGGCTGGGATCGGACTAGTTTCACGACTATGGAGGCTCAACGAGTGCTCTCCAAGGTGGGCTTCGTGTGCCGGCGCGCAAGCAGGCCGTTTGGCGGCCAGGCGGCCTGGGTCCAGGCAGGCGTGGAACCCTCCGGGCGGGTCGAGGATCGCGTTGCCGCTCTAGAGGCGCAGCTGACCGTTGCGCAGCAGGCTATTGTGGGCCTGACATCAAGGGTCAACGCCCTTGAGGCTCGCGACTGAGAAGCTGACCGACGCCAAGGGGGCGCGAGCCCGAGATGTGCAGATGCGCGAAGAGTGCCGCGGCCCCGCTTTTCGAACGACCTCTTCGGCGACCATAGCGCCTAAAGCGCAGGGCGTTTGCTCAGCGGGCCGGATGGTCTGAACTGCGGTATCATTCGCAGCGTACCTGGTCGTTCATGACAGTAAGTCAGATCCGGATCGGTCGTTCATGACAGTAGTCAGGCCCGGATTGCAGAATTCAGGGTGTCCAGTATCCGTCCCATCTCTTCTCCGTTGAGAGCAGGACGAACGTAACGCTCCGCTTGGAATTCCTGGGGACCCGCCAGTACCATCCGGGTTTCTTTCGGCCTTCCCATGATCACCAATGTGCAGACCGATTCGTCTTCCGTGATTACAGTGCGGTGTAGAACGCCAGCGGGTATGGAGTGGAATTCACCTGACCGGATTGAGCGACGGCCCAATTCTCGCAGCCTTGCGGTTCCTGTCGGGCTGACAGAGTCGCCATCGGGCGAGTAGGAGTATTCGTGGAGGAAGTAGAGGTGTCCCTCAAGTTGGTCGTCCTCGTATAGGATGTCTGTATAAGTCCCGGTAAGAACCATAGAGTGCAGATCCCAATGATGGGTGTGGATTGGAGGATGCCCGGAGATGATCGACCGGTTACCGTAGGGCCACACATGCAGGCGAAGTTTCTGACCCGCCCCTAGGTCGCACAAGTGAAAGACTGCGAATCCTGTAGGATGCCAGCGTCCTTCCGTTTTGCCGGAGAGGACGCGATCGACAGCCTTGTCCCTATTTCGCCGGAGTGTTTGCGATGCGCTCCTGTCTTCCATTGCCGCAGCATAAGCCGGCCCCGGCAAATCTAGCCACTGTGGAGGCGAACTGGGTCCGTCCCTCGACGGAACTCGGACTGTGCTTGGTATCAAATGCTGGCTAGAGTATATTCATGAGCGGAAGATTAAAAGGCAGAGCGCGGTCAGTTGCGCGAGCAGTCCTTGGTGACTTGGACCTATATGCTCTGCTTGTTGCGGGTTGCCTATTCACGATTTTGGGTGCGACCGGCATCGCTGATGTGAAAACCCTGTCTTCCGTTGTTCTTGCCCTCCTGTCGGTGATGGCCTTCTCTCAGATCCGAACCAGGCGCTCCCAGGGGAGCCGCTCCCTTGGTCGTTTGGAAAAAATATTCTTGGCGGACTTCCCAGGCAGCCTCTACCAAAACCGGGACTCCGCCTCGCAGGATTGGCTCTATATTGGTGTCTCGGGATACCGGACCATCGGTGCCGGCCGCCTCCAAATCAGCCGCATTCTACAACGAAATGCGACAGTCCGGATTCTCTTGATCGATTATGAGGATGAAGAATTGCTGCGGGTGGCGGTGGCTCGCGGGGGCGCCTGGTCCCCGCCCGAACGACTTCGTGAACGCATAAAGGCCAGCATCGCGGAGTTGGCCGATCTCCGTGCCAAGTTCCCCACTAATCTACAGGTCAGGCTCTTGCCTTTTCTGACAACCGTTGGGGTAAATGCTTTCGACACCAGGAGTCCCAGTGGCGCAATATACGTGCAGCACTATGAGCACGCCGCCCCTGGTGAACCCTCGCCAATTTACGCGCTCCATGTTTCTGACGGATACTGGTACCAACATCAGTTGGCCGAGTTTGAACGGATGTGGACTAAAGGCCGGCCCATATGAGCTTGGTATTAGCGCTTGGGTGCCGGTGTCAGCTTGGTGCTTATCGAACCTGTCTCTGGACACTTGGTCGGTGGTTCCACGACAGCAGCGGGTTGAACAGCGCGCCTGCCCGCCGCAGCGACAAGCTGGGCGCTGGCGACGAGCGCATGGGGGCTGTTCGACACGTTGCGGCCGCACGACAAGGGGGACCTTTCGGCTCCGAGGCGCGTATGGCGGTCTCAGCCTTGGTCTCGTTTGCCGCTGTCCGCTGCAGTCCATGGCTGGGTGCCTACTGAGTGCAGCCTGCAGCGTTGAACCTCGTCAGGCGGTGCTGGACGGAGCGTCGCAGACCTCGAAAGCGTGTGAGGGTTTACGCCCTCCGAGGGTTCAAATCCCTCCGCCACCGCTCGTGAACAGCGAGAACGCCCGGTCGATCCGCGAGGATCGCACCGGGATTCCGCGTTCCGGGTCAACTCCCGGCGAAGTCCTCGCCGAGCAACGCGCGGATTCGGCTCAACGCCCGGGCATCCCGCATCTTCACCGCCGACACGGAGATGCGCAGGATCTTGGCGACGGTGGCGACGCTCTGGTCCTCCCAGTGCCGCAGCACCACGATCGCCTGGTCCCGGATCGGCAGCGTCGCCAGCGCGGTCATCAACGCGACGTGCAGGTCCGTCGTCGCCGCCGGTTCCGGCCGCTCGGGGAGGTCGGCGCAGACCACCTCGGTGTCGCTGCGCCGGCTCCGCTGGTCGAAGACGGCGTTCATGAGCACCCGGCGGCTGTACGCGTCGAGGTTCGCGGCGTGCCGGATCCGGGTCCACGAGGCATACATCCGGGTGAACGTGATCTGGGTCAGGTCCTGGGCGAGGTGCCAGTCCCGGCACATGAGGTAGGCGGTGCGTCTCAGCCGGGGCGCGGTCGCCGCGACGAACGCGCTGAAGTCCTCGTCCCGGGTGCTGCGCTCACGGCTACGGGCGGCGCTCCACCGGGCCAGCGGTCCGGCCGGGCGTTCGGCGGACGGCGGACGGCGTACGTCGATCTGCCCGCTGGTCACTCACCCTCCCCGGAGTCCGAGCGCGCCGGGCACGGACCGCCCAGGATCTGATCGACGCCGTCACGGTCGTGGAAGTTCGCCACGAGTTCTGAGTAGTCCTTCGCCCTCGTCAGTGCGACCTGGAAGGACTCAGGCATCTGCTCCGGTTTGACCGCGTGGACCAGATCCGGGCTGTTCCGGTACATCTCCTTGAATCTGGCGTACGCCTCGTCCCGGCTCTGGAACGTTACGCTCCGCACGAGCGGAGTCGACCGGAGCGCGTCGTGTAGGTCGAGCCGCTGCTGATCAGTGATGTCATGCCGCAGGAAGACGCGGACGTCGACCGGCTCGTCACCCCACTGTCGCTTACAGGTGGCGTCGGCGGAGGGCATCAGCGCGCCGGCCGCCACCACCGGCGGCACCGGTTCCCTCGATACCGGCGTCAGGTTCAGGGCGACCAGGACGGCGGCGATCGTGACGAGACAGGCCCCCGCGCCTCCGGTGACCAGCCGGCGTCTGCGTCGCAGCGCGGCGCCCCCGGCCATGGCCTCCTGGGCCAGGTCTCCGGCCGGGGGTGTGGGTTCCACCCCGAGTGCCCGCTCGAAGAGCACATGCAGTTTCTGGTCCACAACTCGCTCCTGGTGTCCGACGGCGTCTTCTCTTAGGGACCGGTCGAGTCGCCGTATCGGTCACACCGGAGCTCCGGCGGCCGGGTCAGCAGGGGCCGTAGCCCTCGTCGAAGTGGCGGTGGGCCCAGTCCGCGTACCCGGCGATCGTGGCCGGCGGGTTGGTGAGCGCCTGGCTGCTGCGGCGGGCGTCCGGGCGGAGCTGAGTACTCGGCCCCTAGGTATCCGGGCTCGTGTATCTGCGGTGTCCTGCGGGTTAGTGTCAGCGTCCGCACAGGGGAGGAATCGCTGTGGTTTTCACGCCTGAACAACCGTTGGCACCCGCCGGACCGGTCACGTCCCGTTCCGGTGGCTCCTTTCGGCCGCACCTGATCTGGGAGGCGGTGCTGCTGGCGCTGACCGTCGTCGCCGCGGTGGTGTGGTCCTTCCAGGACGGGTCGCGGCTGTCGCCGCTGGTGTTCAACATCGCCTCCGCCAGCCTGTTGGCGACCGCCTTCGCGCTGTCGCTGCGCACCGCCACGCCCAACCTCGCGGTCGTCGCCGTCGCGGCACTCGCCGGCCTGACGTACGCGGAGGTGCTCGACGCCGGCGCCCCGGTCCTCGTCGCGGCGGTCGCCGCGATCGCCGCCGCGGCGTTCTTCGGTCTCGGGATGGGCCTGATCGCCGGGCTGCTGCAGGCGCCCGGGTGGGTGGTGTCGCTGGGCGGGCTGGCCCTGACGCAGGGCATTCTGCTCGCCACCACCGGCAGCAGCGGTCCGCGGCGGCTCGCGAGCGAAGGTTGGATCCGGTCCGACGGTGCCGGGGCCGGTTGGCTGGTGCTGTTTCTCCTGCTGTCGATCGGCGGCGCGGTGGTGTGGTCGATCCCGGCGGTGCGGCGGGCGCTGAGCGGCAACCGGGTCGTCGCCGGGGAGCCGCCGTCGCCGTTCGGTGCACGGCTGCTGGGCGCGGTCATCGGCCTGGGCGGTTCCAGCCTGATCGCGGGCGCGGCCGGAGTCCTGCTGGCCGGCCGGATCGGCGCCGCAATCCCATCGGCCGACATCGGCCAGCTGACGTTGGTGGCCGGCGCCGTCCTGCTCGGCGGCGTGAGCGTGGCCGGCGGGCGGGGCGGCTTCGCGGGCACCGTGCTGGGGGTCACCCTGCTGTGCCTGGTGCAGATGACCATCCTCGTCGCGGACGGCCCCCGGTGGCTGTCGACGGTCGTCTTCGCGCTGGCGATCCTCGTCGGCCTGGGCGTCAGCCGGGCGCTGGAGGCCCTGCAACCGGCACTGCCCGCGAGCGTGCCGGGCGCCGGGCCGGCCGAGCCGTCGCAGAAGTACTGACCGCTGTCAGCTCGGCCGGGTGTTCTCGCTGCCGGGGCGTGGTCAGCGCGGTACCGGCGACGAGCACTGTCGGAACATGATTCTCCCGTTGGTGACCTCGGGGCCGGTGCACCTCTTCAGCAGGAGACCCTGACCGCCGCCGAACCTGTCCTGGCGGAAGTCGGTGGTCACCTCCACCGTGCCGTCCCCGCCGACGACGTAGAGGGTCGGGATCGGGTCGCCTTCCGTCGTCGGCGAGGTCACGGCAAGGCGGGCGGGGCGACGCGCCTCGACCGCGTCGAGGAAGCAGGTGATCGCGGCTTCCGGTATGCGGTCCATGAGCCCGAGCATGTGATTGCCGCAGTCCGCTGTGGCTCCCGCGCCAACGGGGGACGGGGCGTCCCTACCGCCGTTGTTCGTCGCGGCTACGCCGGCTGACACTCCCGCGACGGTCAGGACCGCGACGAGCGCCACGCCACCTGCCGTCCGTCGTCGGCGCAGGCGCTCGCCGCGCGCGCGGACCCGCTCGGGCGGCGCCAGGTTCAGGGCGGCGGTGTCCTCCTCCAGCGCCTCGATGGCCTCACGGATGCGTGCTGACATCGGAGTCCTTCCGCTCGTCGTCGTCGGCGAGCAGCGGGGCGAGCGCCGTTCGCGCGCGGGACAGGTAGACCTTGACGGTGCCGGCGGGCATTCCGGTGGTCTCGGCGATTTCGCTGATCGGCAGGTCGGAGAGGTAGTGCAGGACCACCACCCGCCGCTGCGACTCCGGCAGCCGCCGCAGCGCCGCCAGCACCGCGACCCGGTCCGGCGACGGCTCCGGAGCTTCGGGCGGCGGGCCGAGTCTCGCCCGCGCGGTGAGCCAGCGCCGGACGCTGCGCCACCGGTTGGCGGCCAGCCGCCACGCGACCGTCCGTACCCAGGCTTCGGGCGAGTCGTAACTCGACAGCGACGACCAGCGGGTCCAGGCGCGTGCGTACGCCTCCTGCACGACGTCCTGGGCCTCGCCGAGATCGCCGCAGACCGCGTAGACCTGGTGCAGGACCCGGGCCGAGGTCGCCGCGTAGAAGGCGTCGAAGTCGTCGCTCGTGCCCATCCGCATCGTCCCTCTCCCTGGCCGTCACACATGTACACACCGCCAGAGGGCCACCGGTTACAAGGTGGTCGAGCCGAATGTCAGCAGGGGCCGTAGCCCTCGTCGAAGAGGCGGCGGGCCCAGTCCGCGTACCCGGCAATGATCTCGCGGACGGTGACGCCGTCGTGCAGGAAGAGGTACGCGCGGTCGCCGTCGCGGGCGAGCAGGCCGGCGAAGCGGTGACTGCCGGGCGGCGCCGGCAGGTCGGTGGCGCCGGGGTACGCGGCGCGGACCTCGCCGATCGGTGTGCCGGCGCTGATGCCCTCGGGTGTGCTCATCGGGTCGTCCAGCCAGAGCAGGACGAGCCGGTCGTCGACGAAGATCGGGCTGACCGCCCCGTGCCCGACGAGCGCGTGGCCGCATGCCTCCTCGTCGGCGCGCAGCACGCCGCGGCGGGTCAGGTCCGCCTCGGTGGCGCCGAACTCCGCGTCGCGCAGGCCCTCCAGGCTGACCACCTGGGCGGCGCCGACGGGCCGGGCCGGCCACTGTGGATGAACGCCGCTGCCCGCCACGGACGCGGCAGCAAGCAGTGCGGCGATAAAGCCGAATTGTCGTAATTTCATGCAATCCCCCAGTCACCAACGGGACCGGGGCGATGAGGTTGCTGGTGCTGACCGGATTGGCGAAGTTCCCACTCCTCGGCCAGCTCGTCCCAGTAGTCGGCGGACAGCCCGCGCCGGCCGTGCGTCAGCCAGCCGTCGGTGTCGCGCTCCAGGTGCAGGCCCAGCTCGGCGAACGGGTCGATCCACGCGCCCGGCTCCGCGCCCAGCCTGGCCAGCGCCGTGTTGATCGGCCACTCGGTACGCGGCCGGTCCAGCGCGGCGTCGTACCGCGGGCCCCAGCTCACCTCGCCGCCCAGCCAGACCACCGCCGACTGGTGTCCCAGGCCGCCCGCGAACTCCGCCTCCAGGTACGCGACCGGCCCGCTGGTCGACCAGCGGGCCAGCACCTCCGCCAGCGGCGGCGAGAGCACCAGCCGGAACGGGCGCTCGGCGCGCGGCTCGTCGGTGGCGAAGTCCGGCAGCCCGCCGGTCAGTTCCTGCACCAGTTGCGGGGTCACCGGCAGTAGCGCGAAGTCCTGACGGAGCGCCGCGAGCACCGCGTGGTCCAGGTCGGCGGTCTGCTCGCGAAGCAGCTCGACGTCGGCGACCACGGCGCTGAGCTGGTAACTCATCCGGTCCTCTCGGCGTCCACAGGCTGTGGATGGAACATGTGTACGACGGTCTCAGGTGGTTCCGTTGGTCAGATACCTCGGGCGTCCGTCGCTCAGCGCGGCCACCGCGTGACGCAGCCGATGCCAAACGTACGGGCGAAGCAGCGCCTGCGCATCATCGAGCGCAACGAATCGTGCGTCGGCCAGTTCGCCGTCAGCCGGTTTCAACGGCTCGGCGGGAGGCGGTGCACCGCCGTCGAAGATGAACATCAGGCTGTCGTCCCACGGGCCGTGCGGTGCGACCCAGTCCACCACCAGCAACGGTCCGACGCGCAGTTCGAGACCCAACTCCTCGCGCACCTCCCGCTCGGCGGCCAGGTGCGGCGGCTCGTTCGCCTCCGCCATGCCGCCCGGCAGGTCCCAGTCCGGCTTGTAGCGCGGATCTACCAACAGGACGTCGCCGTCACCGTTGCGCAGCAGTACGTCGGCTCCCACCCGCTTCCGGGGCTGCCGCGCGTTGCCCTCGGCGAGGTGGACCTGCCAGGCTGCTGGATCTCGCTCGTACAGGGGACGCTCGTCGGCCATACCGACGATTGTCGGCCGTCCTCACGCCGTCGGCAGCGGCAGCACCACCCATCGCCGCTCCCGGACAGTGTCGCGAAGCCGGTCCAGAAGCTGTGGCACGTCCGGGCACCCGACGGCATGCGACCGCAGCAGCAGTGCGAGATGTCTGAGCTGGTCGAGGACGACAGCCGATCCCAGACCATGGGTGAGTTCGACGGTCTGGTTCGTCAGGTCGCACGCCTCCTCGATACGCGCCTGCCCGACGAGCGCAGTGGCCAGGAGCATCCGGGCGAGCGCCTGACTCCGCACGCGGCGGGCCGGCCGGTCGGCGACGCTGGCGTTGAGGATTCCGAGAGCGGCCGTGACGTCACCGAGGCGAAGCAGACACCGCGCCGACTCGATCTCGAATGAGTTGCGGTCGAACGGGCTCAGCCATTCGGTGGGTGGAGGTGCTGCCTCCGCGAAGGCGGCCTCAGCCCGGTGAAGGGAAGCGTGGCAGTCGGAGGTGAGACCTGCTGCGGCGAGGCCGCGCGCCTGCAAGGCAAGAAGGCGGGCGCGTATCAGAGCACCGGCGTCTTCTTGAGCGACGGCCCCGAGCCCGTCCCTGGCATGTGAGATCGCGGCCTCCGCGTTTCCGCTGTGGCAGGCGAGGTGGCTCAGGCTCCCGTGCACCTGCGCCACCAGCAGCGCGTCTCTGCTGTCGACGGCGAGCGCCAAGGCGTCAAGGAAGTGCCGTCGACTCGTCGTGCTGTCCCCGGAATCGTGAGCCATCCAACCGGCCATCTCGTGCAGGGCAGTGGTCGCCATGAGCACCTGCGGGGACGCAGCAGGAGGACGAACCGCCGGCACGGAGAAGGTGGCGAGGTGCGCCAGCACGGTGCTGTAGAGGTTCTTGCCGCCAACCTGACGATCTGCGGACCGGAGTGCGCGGATCAGTTGAGGACCCACCTCCACGACATCGGCCGGCACCGAGGCGTCGCCTGGCGTGGCCGGTAATCGGAACCACAAAGTGTGCGCGGGTATCCGCAGCACGCGGGCCCAATGTGCCAGTCGGTCGAGGTGCACCACCGCTGGTCCGTTCTCGATGCGGCTCAGTTGCGCCTGCGTCATCCCGAACCAGCCGGCGACCGTGGCCTGCGGCAGCGGCTGTCGCCCGTGGTAAGGGTGGTGACGGTAGGCGCGGACAACGCGACCGAGGTGACGATCCGCAAGCGCCTGTAGAAGTGGCCCGTGGGACCAGAAGCTGGGTGGAACGTCAGGGGCGGCGACGATGCGGTCCCGCTCCGCTCGTTGACAGGGAGCGCACCGTCCCGAGTCGTTGTCGGCGGCCAGGCTGGCCCCGCAGCGAGTACAACTGGTTCGCTTCGATTCGGCAGTCACTCGCTTATTCAACCCGTTCTGTGACTGCCGGTTATACGTGCAACGCATACCGTTCATGACTACGACGAGGGTCTGACGTCCCGCGTACGAGAATTGCGTGATCGACCTCGGCGGAGGTGGTCGGATCGGGGTGGCGGCGTTCGTAGCCGGGGTGACGGCGGCCGACGAGAGTAAAAGAGGAACCGATGGCGCAGTACCTGATCTCCGTACTCGACGACACCACCGGCTCGGCCACCGAGGCGGAGATGGCCGCGATCGGTGAGTTCAACGAGCGGTTGCGAGCCGACGGCCACTGGGTCTTCGCCGGTGGCCTCGCGGCACCCGAGACGGCCACAGTCGTGGACGCGCGGGACGGGAACCCGGTGTTCACCGACGGGCCCTACGTGGAGACGAAGGAGTACGTCGGCGGGTTCTGGATCATCGAGGCGCCGGACTTCGACGTGGCGCTCCCGCTCGCCGCGCTGGCGTCGCAGCGGTGCAACAGGCGGGTCGAGCTGCGGCCGTTCCTGAGCGCGTGACAGACGTCGGCGAGGTGCTCACCCGGGTCCACCGCGAGGAGTGGGCCCGGGTGGTGGCCACGCTCGCCCGGCGCATCGGCGACCTCGACGTCGCCGAGGAGATGACCGCCGAGGCGTTCGCCGCGGCCGTCGAACGCTGGACGGCCGACGGCGTACCGCCGAACCCCGGCGCGTGGCTCACCACCACCGCGTACCGCCGGGCCGTCGACCGGGTCCGCCGCGAGAGCCGGCGGGAGGACAAGCACCGGGAGGCGCTGATGCTGGCCGACACCCCGGAACCGCTCGGTGTCATCGACGACGACCGACTCCGCCTGATCTTCACCTGCTGCCACCCGGCGCTGGCCGTGGAAGCGCGAGTGGCGCTGACGCTGCGCCTGGTCGGCGGACTCACCGTGCCGGAGATCGCCCGGGCGTACCTGGTCCAGGAAGCCGCCATGAGCCGGCGGATCACCCGGGCCAAGACGAAGATCAAGGCGGCCGGGATCCCGTACCGGGTGCCGTCCCGCGAGGACCTGCCGGCCCGCGTCACCGGCGTGCTCGCCGTCCTCTACCTGATCTTCAACGAGGGCTACCTAGCCTCCGACCCCGGCAAGGAGGCGGTCCGCGCCGACCTGACCGGCGAGGCGATCCGGCTCACCCGGCTGGTCCGTACGCTGCTGCCCGACGACCACGAGGTCATCGGTCTGCTGGCGCTGATGCTGCTGACCGAAGCCCGCCGGCCCGCCCGGGTCTCCGCGACCGGCGAACTCGTCGTCCTCGCCGAGCAGGACCGCAGCGCCTGGGACCGCGACCTCATCGCCGAGGGCCACGCCCTGGTCCGCGCGTGCATCGCCGCCGGCCGGCCCCCGGGCCGCTACCAGATCCTCGCCGCGATAAACGCCGTCCACACCGACGCCCGCGACGCGCGGGACACCGACTGGGCGCAGGTCGCCGCGCTCTACGACCATTTGGTACGCGTCGACCCGTCGCCGATCGTGCGACTCAACCGGGCGGTGGCGGTCGCCGAACTGGACGGGCCACAGGTCGCGCTCGCCGAGGTGGAGGGGTTGCCGCTGGACGGCTATCACGCGTACCACGCCACGCGGGCCGAGCTGCTGCGCCGGATGGGGCGGGGTGGGGAGGCGCGGGCGGCGTACGACCGGGCGATCGAGCTGGCGGGGAACAGCGCGGAGACGGCGTATCTGAGGCGCCGACGGGACCAGTTGGGCGCCGGGTGAGTAGTGCCATTTGAACGCTGAAGGGGCGCCGAAAAGCGATGCCCCTTCGCATCTATCTCTTGCCCACTCAGCTGAGGGTAACCCGCTCGCCCTCGAAGTCAGCGACGATCTCCACGTTGCCGCCGAGGGCCTTGATGTAACGCACAACAGTGCCAACCTCGGCCTTCGGCAACTCGCCGTTCTCGATCGCCGCGACGCGAGGCTGCGACACCTTCATGCGGTCAGCAACCTGCTGCTGGGTCAGTCCCCGGCGCTCGCGCATCTCGCGCAGGCGCGCGGCGCGGACCTCGCCGCGCATCCGCTCCTTGTGCTGCTCGACGGTGGTCTCGTTCAGGTCGGCGCGGGAGCGAACGTCCCGCCAGCTACGTGCCATCAGCGTTGTCCCTTCAGCTCTCGCAGGTGCTCGGTGAACTTCTGGTCCGCTTCGAGGATGCTGGTCTCGTACCAGCCCTTCCAGTTGCCGGCCTTGTCACCCGCGACCAGGAGGATGGCCTCCCGCTGGGGGTCGAAGGCGAACAGGATCCTGATCTCCGTATCCCCCGCCGAGCCCGGCCGGAGCTCCTTCATGTTCTTGTAGTCGGAGCCCTTCACATGGTCAACGAGGGGCCGTCCGAGGGACGGGCCTTCTTCGGCGAGCAGGTCAATGGCGGCGGCCACCTGTCCTGCGGAATCCGGGTCATCCTTACTGAGACGAAGGAACCACTCCTCGACCTCCTCAGTGAGGCTGACTTCCCATCCGCTCGCTTCCCCACTGTAGACCACGTAATACTCCTGCGTTATAACGATTGTGGTTCTGAGGTCCCAAAAATCGGACTCTTGGCATCACACTGCTAGCACATGCATAGATCCGGCACTACGTAGCGTCAGGAGTACGACAGGACCATCCTGTGTCTGCCCGCAAGTGACGGGGCACTCGACGGACTTGCTTTGGGGTGACCCGCGTAGGCCGAGTAGGTCGGCCACGAGCAACCAGACGGGCCGGACCATGGCAAGTGAGACGAGGGTGACCGTAGAGACGACTCAGGGCCGGTCCCCGTGGGGGCCGGCCCTGTCGTTTTTCCCTGCTCAAGAGAGCGGAGGATACGAGATTCGAACTCGTGAGGGTGTAAACCCAACACGCTTTCCAAGCGTGCGCCCTAGGCCTCTAGGCGAATCCTCCGCGAGCCAGGATACAGGTCTCGCGGAGGCGGGCCACCCCACCCTCCCGGAAGATCCACAACCCTTCGGGTAGGCTTGGCGTCACCTCCCGTGCGGCGGTACCTCGTGAACCTCCCCAGGGCCGGAAGGCAGCAAGGATAAGCGAGCTCTGCCGGGTGCACGGGAGGCCTTTCTGTCTCCCGGGCCGGGTAACGTCGCTGCGGGTCGGGTCACGGGGTGGTGGGTGGTCACCCGGGGCCGACCGGCGCAGAATGGCTCGGTCGAGAGGAGGCGGGACGGGTGGCACTGGCCCTTTACCGCAAGTACCGGCCGCGGACGTTCGCCGAGATCATCGGCCAGGATCACGTCACCGAGCCGTTGTCGCAGGCGCTGCGCAGCGGCCGGCTGAATCACGCGTACCTCTTCTCCGGCCCTCGGGGCTGCGGCAAGACCTCCAGCGCGCGGATCCTGGCCCGTTCGCTCAACTGTGAGCAGGGCCCCACCCCCGAGCCGTGCGGGCAGTGCGACTCGTGCCGCGAACTGGCCCCCGACGGCGGCGGTTCGATCGACGTCATCGAGATCGACGCGGCCAGCCACGGTGGGGTCGACGATGCCCGTGATCTTCGCGAGAAGGCGTTCTTCGCGCCGGCCCGCAGCCGCTTCAAGATCTACATCATCGACGAGGCGCACATGGTCTCGTCGGCCGGCTTCAACGCGCTGCTCAAGCTGGTCGAGGAGCCCCCGGAGTACGTCAAGTTCATCTTCGCCACCACCGAGCCGGAGAAGGTCCTCGGCACGATCAAGTCGAGGACCCACCACTACCCGTTCCGGCTGTTCCCGCCGAAGGTGGTCCGCCCCTACCTCGAGCAGCTCTGCGAGGCCGAGGGCGTCACTGTCGAGCCGGCGGTCTTCCCGCTGGTGGTGCGCGCCGGCGGGGGCAGCATGCGCGACAGCCTCTCCGTGCTCGACCAGCTCATCGCGGGTGCCGGCCCGGAGGGCGTCGACTACGCCCGGGCCGCCGCGCTGCTCGGTGTCACCGACGCCGCGCTGATCGACGAGATGTGCGACGCGCTCGCCGCCGGTGACGGCGCCGCCGCGTACGCCACCGTCGACCGTGTCGCCGAGGCCGGGCACGACTCGCGTCGCTTCGCGTCCGACCTGCTGGAACGCCTCCGCGACCTGATCGTGCTCCAGCAGGTTCCTGATGCCGCCGCCAAGGGCCTCATCGACGGCCCGGCCGACCAGATCGAGCGGATGGCCGCGCAGGCGCAGCGCCTCGGCCCGGCCACGCTGTCCCGCTGCGCGGACATCGTGCACAACGGCCTGGTCGAGATGCGCGGCACCACAGCGCCCCGGCTGCTGCTGGAGCTGATCTGCGCGCGCATGCTCCTGCCCGGCGCGGACGACTCGTCCGGCGGCCTGCTCCAGCGCCTGGAGCGGATGGAACGCCGGCTGACCCTCGGCGGCGCCGAGCTGCCGCCGACCGCCGCCGACTCCGCACACCCAACCCAGACCCCTGAGGTACGCCCGGCCGCTCCCGCCCCGGGCGCGGCTGCCGCCGCGGTCCACGCGGACACCGCCGGCACGCCGGCGGCTCCCGGTGCCCCGGCCGGTGCCGCCGCCGCCCGCGCCGCTGCCGCTGCTGCGGCCGGTTCCCGCAGCACAGCACCCGGTTCCCGTCCGGCCCCCGCAGTGGCGGAACCAGCAGGCTCCCCGGCACCGGCCGCTCCCGAGCGGGCCACCGTCGACGACCCGGCCGCCGCCTCGGACGCCCCCGTCCCCGCCCGCCGCCCGGTGCCGCCGTCCGCGGTGATGCCGGATCCGGCCACGCCCGAGCCGCCCCGCCCCGGCGCGGCGAATCCGGGGGCGCTCGACGCGGTGGCGGTGCGTCGCGTCTGGCCCGAGGTGGTCGGCAAGGTCAACCGGAGCAACAAGCGGATCGCCGCGCTGATGCGTGACGCGGTGGTGCGTGACCTGGACGGCGACACGCTCGTGCTGACCGTGAAGTCGACGGTGCTGGCGAAGATGATGGCCGACCACGCCGCCGTGCTGACCGACGCGCTCTACGAGGAGTTCGGCGGTCGCTGGCAGATCCGCTGCGAGGTGGCGGGCGAGCGGGGCGCCGCCTCGCTCGGTGGCCCGTCCCGCCCGTCCGGCGCGGCGCGGCCAAGCGATGCCGCGCCCGACCGCGCTCCGGCCCGCCCGGCGTCCGATCCGACGGGTTCGACGTCAGGCCGACCGGACTCCGGCGCGGTCGGCACCGCTCAGGCGCGCTCCGATTCCGGCAGTTCGGCGGACTTCTCTCACTCGACGACACCCGACGCGAGTCGTCCCGGCTCGGCGGACGCCGGACCGGGCCGTCCCAACTCCGGTGCTGCCGGGCGTCCGGCATCCGCCGGTCTCGGCGAAGCCCCGGGGCAGCCGGTGTCCGGCTCGGCGGATGCCACAGCCGATCGGACCACCGGGAGTCAGGGCGCGGGAAGCCAGGCCACCGGGAGCCAGGGCGGGGGACCGCCGGGCAGGGCCGGGACCGGCTCGGCCGGTGCCACGGGCAACCGAACCACCGGGAGCCAGGTCGCGAGCGGGCAGGCCGACGAGGACGACTGGCCGGAGCCGGTCCGGCCCGGTGGCGCGGCCACCAGTACCGCTTCGGCGGCGACGGCCGTGGACGGGGAGGACTGGCCGGCGGCGGCGCGTCCGGGCGGGGGCACGGCCACCGCAACTGCCCCTGTCGTCGTACCCAAGCCTGCTGCACCCGCGACGGCGCCGGCCGGTGGGGCGAGGCCGGCGGGCGGCGGACCGAAGAACAGCGCGATCGCGGCGGCGCGTGCTGCTGCTGCGGCGGCTGCTGCGGGCGGTGGCCCCGGCAAGGGGTCGCGCGCGGCGCAGCCGGCGCGGAAGACGGCCGATGCCGAGTGGGCGGGCGAGCCGCCCTACGACCCGGACTTCGACGGCCCGGTGCGGGGCGGGCGGGCGCCCGCCGCAGCTCCGGCCTACGAGGGGTTCGACCCGGGCGACGAGCCGCTTGACGACGTGATCGACGAGCGGACGGCCCGGCAGTCGAGCGAGGAGCAGGCGGTTCAGCTGCTGCGTGAGACGTTCGGGGCCGAGAAGATCGACGAGGTGGACGCGCGCTGAGCGCGCGCCGACCGTGAGGAAGCGGCGCCGTGGCCCGACTAGGCTGGGCGCGGCCGAGCAGACGAGTGGAAGAAGGAGCGGTCCGTGCGCCCAGGTGGACAGCCGAACATGCAGCAGATGCTGAAGCAGGCGCAGAAGATGCAGCAGCAGATCGCCAAGGCCCAGGCCGAGCTGGCCGAGGCGGAGCTGACCGGCACCGCCGGCGGTGGCCTGGTCACCGCGACAGTCGCCGGCACCGGTGAGCTGAAGGCGATCAAGATCGACCCGAAGGCGGTCGACCCGGAGGACGTCGAGACGCTTGAGGACCTGGTTGTCGCGGCCGTGCACAACGCCGCCGAGGCGGCCCGCGAGCTGACCGAGAAGAAGATGGGCCCGCTCGCGGGCGGCATGGGCGGCCTCGGCCTGCCCGGGTTCTGAGCCGGCAGATGTACGAGGGTGCCATCCAGGACCTGATCGACGAACTGGGCCGGCTGCCGGGCGTGGGCCCGAAGAGCGCCCAGCGGATCGCGTTCCACGTCCTGTCGGCGGATCCGGCCGACGTGAACCGGCTGGCCGGTGCGCTGCGCAAGGTCAAGGACCTGGTCCGGTTCTGCACGACCTGCTACAACGTGGCCGAGTCGGAGCAGTGCCGGATCTGCCGCGACGCGCGGCGCACCGACGAGGTGCTCTGCGTGGTCGAGGAGCCCAAGGACGTGGTGGCGATCGAGCGGACCGGCGAGTTCCGCGGGCGCTACCACGTGCTCGGTGGCGCGATCAATCCGCTGGAGGGCATCGGCCCGGACAACCTGCGGATCCGTGAGCTGATGACCCGCCTGGGCAGTGGTTCGGTGCGTGAGCTGATCCTCGCCACCGACCCGAACACCGAGGGCGAGGCGACCGCCACCTATCTGGCGCTGATGGTCAAGCCGATGGGGATCGCGGTGACCCGGCTGGCGAGTGGGTTGCCGGTCGGCGGCGATCTGGAGTACGCCGACGAGATCACGCTGGGCCGGGCCTTCGAGGGGCGCCGAGCCGTCTGAGTTGTGCCGTGTCGCTTCCGGCGGGTGCCCTGCGGGGTGCCCGCCGGACGCGTTTCCACGCCGGAACCGGGTGCCCGCCGATCTGACACGAACGTGCGTCCGGGACCGGATCGACGTAACAAATTCGGCCTTCAAACCGACGAAAGTTCGGCTCGGGACAGTGTTCTCCTTCGAATCGATTGCCTCGTTCCAGAACAGACACGATTCGATACCAACCCGCCCCCCGCCCGTTTCCGCGCCGTCCAACCGAGGGCTAAGGTCTGCGCACATCGGTGACCCTGTCACCACGTTGTCCGTACCCCCAAGGACGAGGTGAAGCACCATGCGTGCACCCAGGCCGAAGGTCGCAATCGCGGCCATCGCGGTCGCGGCCCTCGCGGTTGCAGGCTGCGCCGAGAGCGACCGTGAGAGTGGCTCCGGAGGAGATAGCAAGAAGGACACCCTCGTCTTCGGCGTCGCCGGAGACCCGAAGGTGCTCGACCCCAGCTTCGCCAGCGACGGTGAGTCGCTGCGCGTGGCGCGCCAGGTCTTCGAGACGCTGGTCCGTCCGGAGGAGGGCGGCACCAAGGTGACGCCGGGTCTCGCGGAGTCCTGGACCCCGGACGCGGCGGGCACCACCTGGACCTTCAAGCTCCGCTCGGGCGTGAAGTTCCACGACGGCACCGACTTCAACGCCGAGGCCGTCTGCGCCAACTTCGACCGCTGGTACAACGCCAAGGGCCTCATGCAGAGCCCGGACGTGACCGCGTACTGGCAGGACGTCATGGGCGGGTTCGCCAAGAACGAGGACCCGGAGCTGGGGCCGAGCCTCTTCAAGTCCTGCACCGCCAAGGACGCCACCACTGTGGACCTCGCGTTCACCCGGGTCTCCAGCAAGATCCCGGCCGCGCTGATGCTGCCGTCGTTCTCGATCCAGAGCCCCAAGGCGATGGAGCAGTACGACGCCAGCAACGTGACCGGCACCGCCGAGGACATCAAGTACCCGGCGTACGCGATGGAGCACCCGACCGGCACCGGTCCGTTCAAGTTCAAGGCGTGGGACATCGCGAACAAGACGCTCACCATCGAGCGCAACGACGACTACCACGGCGACAAGGCCAAGCTGAAGACCATCATCTTCAAGACGATCTCGGACGAGAACGCCCGCAAGCAGGCGCTCCGCTCGGGTGACATCCAGGGCTACGACCTCGTCGGCCCGGCGGACGTGGAGCCGCTGAAGAAGGAGGGCTTCAACGTCCTCACCCGGCCCGCCTTCAACATCCTCTACCTGGCGATCAACCAGAAGGGGAACCCGAAGCTGGCCGACCTGAAGGTCCGGCAGGCCATCGCGCACGCGCTGAACCGGCAGGCGCTCGTCGACTCGAAGCTGCCCCCGGGCGCCAAGGTCGCGATGAACTTCTTCCCGGACACCGTCGAGGGCTGGAACGGCGACGTCACCAAGTACGACTACGACCCGGCCAAGGCCAAGGCTCTGCTGGCCGAGGCGGGCGCGTCGAACCTGACGCTGCGGTTCCACTACCCGACCGAGGTCACCCGGCCGTACATGCCGAACCCGAAGGACATCTTCGAGCTGCTCTCGGCGGACCTCAAGGCGGTCGGCATCAACGTCCAGGCCATCCCGCTGAAGTGGAGCCCGGACTACCTGAACGCCACCACCTCCGGCAACAAGCACGATCTGCACTTCCTCGGCTGGACCGGTGACTACGGCGACGCGTACAACTTCATCGGCACCTTCTTCGACCGCCAGAAGGACGAGTGGGGCTTCAACAACCCTGCGCTCTTCACGCAGTTCAAGGACGCCGACACCACCGCCGACCTGGCGGCCCGGACGGAGAAGTACAAGGCGCTGAACAAGACGATCATGGACTTCCTGCCGGGTGTGCCGATCTCGCACTCCCCGCCGGCGATCGTGTTCGGCAAGGACGTGACCGGGGTCAAGGCGAGCCCGCTCACCGACGAGCGGTACTCGAGCGCAGAGTTCAAGTGATCTGAAGGCACCGTACGCGGGCGGGCGCTGTGACCACAGCGCCCGCCCGCACCCCTCCGCACACCCTCCGAGGCGCCCGTGTTCCGGTTCATCGTCAGACGCCTGCTACAGCTGATACCAACGCTGTTGGGGCTCTCCGTCCTGCTGTTCATCTGGCTCCGCCGGCTTCCCGGCGGGCCCGAGACCGCGATCCTCGGTGAACGGGGCACGCCCGAGACGCGCGCCGCGATCCGGCGCAACCTCGGCCTCGACGAGCCGATCCTGGTCCAGTACGCCCGCTTCCTGCGGCGGATGATCCGGCTCGACCTGGGCACCTCGACCGGCACGAAGCGGGCTGTCACCACGGAGTTCGTGGAGCGGTTCCCCGGCACCGTCGAGCTGACGATCATGGCCCTGGTGCTGGCGGTCGGCATCGGGATCCCGCTCGGCTACCTCGCCGCACGCCGCCGCGGCCGGTTCCTCGACCACGCCTCGGTCGGCGGATCGCTCATCGGCATCTGCATCCCGGTCTTCTTCCTGGCGTACGTGCTCAAGGCGATCTTCGCCGAGAACCTGGGCTGGTTCCCCTCCAGCGGCCGGCAGGACCCGACCATCGGGGCGACCCGGGTCACCAACTTCTTCGTCCTCGACGGGATCATGACCCGCGAGTGGGACGCCGCCGCCGACGCGCTCTGGCACCTCGTGCTGCCGGGCATCGCGCTGGCGAGCATCCCGCTCGCGATCATCGTCCGGATCACCCGGGCCAGCGTCCTGGAGGTGCTCAACGAGGACTTCGTCCGGACCGCCGAGGCCAAGGGCCTGACCGAGCGGACCGTCCGTCGCCGGCACGTGCTGCGTAACGCCATGCTGCCGGTGGCCACCTCGATCGGTCTGCAGGCCGGTCTCCTGCTCTCCGGCGCGGTGCTCACCGAGACCGTGTTCGCCTTCAGCGGCATCGGCGCGTTCGTCGCCGAGTCGATCAGTCAGCGCGACTACCCGGTGCTGATGGGCTTCATCATGATCATTGCGGTGGTGTACGTGCTGGTGAATCTCCTGGTCGACCTCTCCTACAGCGTGATCGACCCGAGGGTGAGGGTGCGATGACCATCACCGGTGGCAAGAAGCGCGAGAAGATCGACCGGCTCGCCGAGCTGTCCGCCCGCGAGGACGAGCAGGGCGTGAGCCTCTGGAAGGAGGCGTTCCGCCGCCTGCGGCGCAACCCGGCGGCCATCATCGGCATGGTCATCCTGGCGGTCTTCGTCCTGGTCGCGGTGGTCGGGCCGTTCTTCGTCCCGTACAGCCCGACGGACTCGATCGGCATCCGCGAAGGGCTGGTCAAGTCCGGCCAGGGCATCATCCCGGGCGTCTCCGCCGACCACTGGCTGGGCTTCGACCACCAGGGCCGGGACGAGTTCAGCCGGCTGATCGTCGGGGCCCGGCAGACGCTGCTGGTCGGCGTGGTCTCCACCCTGATCGGCCTCGCGGTCGGCGCGCTGATCGGTGGCGTCGCCGGCGCGGCGGCCGGGCTGGGCGGCCGCTGGGGCCGCTGGATCGACACCATCCTGATGCGCTTCATCGACATGCTGCTGGCCATGCCGAGCCTGCTGCTCGCGGTGAGCATCGCGGCGCTGCTCGGCGCCAGCCTCACCACCGTGATGATCGCTGTCGGTGTGGTGTCCGTGCCGATCTTCGCCCGGCTGCTGCGCGGCTCGATGATCGCCCAGTCCAACAGCGACTACGTGCTGGCGGCGACGGCGCTCGGCGTGAAGCGGTCGAAGATCGCCCTCACCCACGTGGTGCCGAACTCGATCGCCCCGGTCATCGTCCAGGCCACGCTGACGCTGGCGACCGCGATCATCGAGGCCGCCGCGCTCTCCTTCCTCGGCCTCGGCAACCCCGACTCGGCCATCCCGGAGTGGGGCGTCATGCTCGCCGACGCGCAGCCGTACCTGGGCATCCGGCCCGGCCTGGCGATCTACCCGGCGCTCGGAATCATCATCACCGCGCTCGGCTTCACCCTGCTCGGCGAGGCGATGCGCGAGGCCCTCGACCCGAAGCTGCGGAAGTAGGTCAGTCAGTCATGGCACTGCTCGAAGTGGACGACCTCTCCGTCACGTTCGCCCGTCGTGGGCAGCGCACCGTGCACGCGGTGGACGGGGTGTCCTTCTCGGTCGACGCCGGTGAGGTGGTCGGCCTGGTCGGCGAGTCCGGCTGCGGCAAGAGCGTCACGTCGCTGGCGATCATGGGGCTGCTGCCCAAGCAGCCGGGCCTGCGGGTCGGCGGCAAGGCGGTCTTCGACGGCACCGACCTGCTCCAGCTCGACGACCGGTCCCGCCGCGACATCCGCGGCCGGGACGTGGCGATGATCTTCCAGGACCCGCTCTCCTCGCTGAACCCGGTCATCCCGATCGGGCTCCAGGTGACCGAGGTGCTGACCCGCCACCGGGGAATGAAGGGCGAGGCGGCCACCAAGGAAGCCGCCGCCCTGCTCGACCGGGTGGGTATCCCGGACCCGCGCCGCCGGCTCAAGGAGTACCCGCACCAGCTCTCCGGCGGCATGCGGCAGCGGGCGCTGATCGCCATGGCGGTCGCCTGCCAGCCCCGGCTGCTGATCGCCGACGAGCCGACCACCGCGCTCGACGTCACCATCCAGGCGCAGATCCTGGAACTGCTGAAGGACCTGGTCCGCGACTCCGGCACCGCGCTGGTGATGATCACCCACGACCTCGGCGTGGTGGCCGGCATGTGCGACACCATCAACGTGCTCTACGCCGGCCGGGTGGTGGAGACGGCCACCCGCCGTCCGCTGTTCCGCCAGCCCCGGCACCCGTACACCGAAGGTCTGCTCGGTTCGGTGCCCCGCCTGGACGCCGGCCGCGGCGAACGGCTCAACCCCATCCCCGGCTCGGTACGCGACGTGCTGCCCTGGCCGGACGGCTGCGCGTTCGCCCCGCGCTGCGCCCGCCGCGTCGACGAGTGCGTGGGCGAGCCGCCGGAGCTGGTGCTCACCCACGACGCGCGCAGCTACCGCTGCGTCAACCCGGTGCCGATCCCCGGCCTGACCCCGGAGGCGGACGTCCGCGCCACCGAGCCGACGCCGGCCGAGCCGGGTACGGTGCCGGCCCAGGCCGAGCCGGCCGACCCGCCCGCGGTGCCCGGCTTCGGACCGGCTCCGCGCGAGGAGGAGACCCCATGAGCGACAACGACATCCTCGTCGAGGTCCGCGACCTGAAGGTGCACTTCCCGATCCGGCGGGGCGTGTTCTTCGACCGGACCGTCGGGCACGTCAAGGCCGTCGACGGGGTCGACCTGAGCATCCCGCGCGGCAAGACGTACGGGCTGGTGGGCGAGTCGGGCTGCGGCAAGTCCACGCTCGGCCGGGCGCTGCTCCAGCTCACCCCGCCGACCGCCGGTGAGGTGAAGTTCGACGGCGTCGAGCTGACCACGCTGCCGGCCGGCAAGCTGCGGACGATGCGCCGCCGGATGCAGATGATCTTCCAGGACCCGATGTCCAGCCTGGACCCCCGGCAGAACGTCGAGTCGATCCTCACCGAGGGCCTCCAGACGCACGGCATCGGCGCCAACCGCGACGACCGGCGACGGATCATCGGCGAGACGCTGGACGCGGTGGGCCTGCCGAAGTGGGCGCTGTCCCGCTACCCGCACGAGTTCTCCGGCGGCCAGCGCCAGCGCATCGGCATCGCCCGCGCGGTGGTCCTCGGCCCGGAGCTGATCGTCGCCGACGAACCGGTCTCCGCGCTCGACGTGTCGATCCAGGCGCAGGTGGTGAACCTGCTGGACGAACTCCAGGAGAGCCTCGGCCTGACCTACCTGGTCATCGCGCACGACCTGGCGGTGGTGCGGCACATCTCCGACATCGTCGGCGTGATGTACCTGGGCGCGCTGGTCGAGGAGGCCCCGAGCGACCGGCTCTACACCGAGCCGCTGCACCCGTACACCCGGGCGCTGATGTCGGCGGTCCCGGTGCCGGACCCGGACGTGGAGGACCGGCGCGAGCGGATCCTGCTCGCCGGGGACCTGCCGTCGCCGGCCAACCCGCCGTCGGGCTGCCGGTTCCACACCCGCTGCCCCTGGGCGCAGCCGACCCGCTGCGCCGACGAGCGGCCGGAACTGCGCCAGATCGGCGCCAGCCGGGTGGCCTGCCACTGGGCCGAGCAGATCGCCGCCGGTGAGCTGCGCCCGCACGAGGTCACCGCGAAGATCACCCGGCCGGAGGGCGAGGGCGAGGAGCCCGGCGTGGTCTCCGCGCCCAGCGAGCCCGGCTCGTACGTCTGACACGACAAGCGCGTCCCCACCCGGGAAAGGTGGGGACGCGCTTGTTTGTCGGTCAGCCCTCGGGGCGGTTGAGCAGGCCCACCGCGATGGTGTGCACCGCGTCAAGCGCGGCCGGGTCGGCCAGCGGCGCGGAGCCGCCGGTGACCGCGTACCACTCGTCGGCGTCCTTGTACTGCACCCGCAGCGTCACCCGGCCGTCGGCGTGCTCGGTGCGCAGTGTCAGCTCGCCGGTCACCACGCCCACCTCGTCGGTCATGACCCCGCCCGGACCGGGGACGATGTCGGTGGTCCGGTCCGCCGGTCCGGCCGGCGCGCCCCCGGCCGGCGCCCCCGGCACCGCGTCGGCGGTCATACCCGCCCCGGCGACGTCGGCGGGCTCCGGCTGCCGCCCGTCCGCCGTCATCCCGGCCGAGGCCGGACCGGCCGCCGCCTCCGGGGCCGGTGTTCCGTCCGACCCGGTCACGGTTTGCTCGCCCATGTGCAGCCCTCCAGCATGTCGGTGAGAGCGGCCTTCTCGGCACTTGTCACAGTCAGCCGCCAGTAGTGCTTGACCGTCACCCAGTCCGCCGCGTACTGACACCAGGACGACCGGTTCGGTGGCTTCCACTGGGACGGATCCTGGTCACCCTTTGCCCGGTTGGACCGCGCCGAAACCGCGATGAGCTGCGGCCGGGTCAGGTCGTTGGCGAAGTCGCCGCGCTTCGAGTCGTCCCACTCGTCCGCCCCGGAACGCCACGCGGCGGCCAGCGGCACAGTGTGGTCGATGTCCACGCCCGACGGGTCGGTCAGCACCACCCCGTCGTAGACGCTCTCCCACCGGCCGCCCACCACGTTGCAGCCGGACAGCTTGATGCCCTCGCCGTCGCGCTGCAGCACGCTGTCGCGTACGTCGCAGTTCTTGCCGGTGCCCCGCCAGTGCGGGAAGCGCGAGCGGCTGTAGCCCTTCATCGAACCGGCGGTGGCCACGGTCAGCTCACTGAGCTGCTTGTTGACGTTCCCGGAGGCGCTCGGCGTCGCCTCCGGCTCGGTGACCGACACCTCGCAGCCGGCCACGCCGAGGGCGAGCACCGCGCTCAGCGCGGCGGCCAGCCCGGCTCGGGCTCCTGATCTCGTACGCACAGACGACACCTCTCCAGCTTGCGTGCTCCGGGCGAGTCCGCACAGTACCCGGCGGCGGTTTCTGCGATTCGTGGCGTCGAGGATGGGCGGCGGGCAGAGTGGTGAGACGTGACCGCACCCGCTCCCGCGCTGCGTACCGGCTCCGCCGCCGGACGCGGCACGCTGCTCGCCGCGATCCTCGCCTCCGGCATGGTGTTCCTGGACAGCACCGTGGTCAACGTCGCGCTGCCACGCCTCGGCGCCGAGCTGGACGCCACAGTCGCCGGTCTCCAGTGGACCGTGAACGGCTACCTGCTCATGCTTGCCGCGTTCGTGCTGCTCGGGGGCGCGCTCGGGGACCGGTTCGGCCGGCGGCGGATCTTCCTGCTCGGCGTGGTCTGGTTCGCGGTGGCGTCGGTGCTCTGCGGGCTGGCCCAGGACACCGGCTGGCTCGTCGCCGCCCGGTTCCTCCAGGGCGCGGGCGGCGCGCTGCTCACCCCCGGTTCGCTGTCGGTGCTCCAGGCCAGCTTCCACCCGGACGACAGGGGCCGGGCCATCGGTACCTGGTCCGGACTGTCCGGGGTGTCCACAGCGCTCGGCCCGCTGCTCGGCGGCTGGCTCATCGACACGCTCTCCTGGCGGTGGATCTTCTTCGTCAACCTGCCGCTGGCGGTCGGCGTGGTGCTCGCCGCGCTGCGGTGGGTGCCGGAGAGCCGCGACGAGGAGGTCTCGCGTACCGGAGGCGGTCGGCGGTTCGACGTGACCGGGGCGCTGCTCGGCGCGCTCGCGCTCGGCGGAGTCACGTACGCGCTGATCGACGCCCCGGCGCAGGGCGCCTCCCCGGCGGTGCTGGTCGCGGCCGTGCTCGGGGTGGTCGCCGTGGTGGCCTTCGTGCTGGTCGAGCGGCGGCGCGGCGACACCGCGATGCTGCCCACCGGGCTGTTCTCCAGCCGGCTGTTCTCCGTGCTGAACGTCTTCACGGTGGTCGTGTACGCCGCGCTCGGCGGGTTCACCTTCTTCCTCGCCGTCTACCTGCAGAACGTGGTCGGCTGGTCGGCGCTGCTCACCGGCCTGGCCACCGTGCCGATGACGGTGCTGCTGCTGGTCGGCTCGCCGCGCGCCGGCGCGCTGTCGGCCCGCATCGGCCCCCGCCTGCCGCTCACCGTCGGCCCGGTGATCGCCGCCGTGGGTCTGCTGCTGCTGCGCCGGGTCGGGCCGGGCGCGTCGTACTGGGTGGACGTGCTGCCGGGCGTGGCGCTGTTCGGCGCCGGGCTCACGCTCGTGGTGGCGCCGCTGACCACGTCGGTGCTCGGCGCGGTCTCCGACCGGTTCGCCGGGGTGGCGAGCGGCTTCAACAACGCCGCGTCCCGGGCCGGCGGCCTGCTCGCGGTGGCCGCGCTGCCGCTGCTGGTCGGGCTGTCGGGCACCGGGTACGAGCAGAAGGGCGCGCTCGCAGTCGCGTACCGGGGGGCGTTGGCGTGGTGCGCGGGGCTGCTGCTCGCCGGCGCGGTGCTCGCCGCCGTGCTCATCCACCGCCCCCGGCGCGGGCGTTAAGAAGGGCCCCCTCCTATGCAGAATGCGTTAAGAAGGGGCCCTTCCTTACACCTCAGGCGCGGGTGCGGTTCACCGCGCTCGTGACCGCCTTGATCGAGGCGGTGACGATGTTCGCGTCCACCCCGACGCCCCACACCGTACGGCCGTCCACCTCGCACTCCACGTACGCGGCGGCCTGCGCGTCCCCACCGGAGGACAGTGCGTGCTCGTGGTAGTCGAGCACCCGTACCGCCACGCCCAGGGACTGCAACGCGTTGACGTACGCGTCGATCGGGCCGTTGCCGACGGCGGTGAGCGCGCGGGTCTCGCCGCCGAAGCCGACGCGTGCGTCGATCTCGACCTTGCCGTCGACGGTGCCGATCGTGTACTCGGCCAGCTTCACGGCCGGGTCCACCTGGTGGTCGACCAGGTAGTTGCGGGCGAAGATCTCCCACATCGCGCCGGGCTCGACCTCGCCGCCGTCGTGGTCGGTGACCTGCTGCACCACGCCGGAGAACTCGATCTGGAGGCGGCGCGGCAGGTCGAACTGGTGCTCGGTCTTCATGATGTACGCGACGCCGCCCTTGCCGGACTGCGAGTTGACCCGGATGACCGCCTCGTAGGTGCGGCCCAGGTCCTTCGGGTCGATCGGCAGGTAGGGCACCGCCCAGGTGAAGTCGTCGACCGGCACCCCGGCCGCCGTCGCGTCGGCGTTCAGCGCGGCGAAGCCCTTGTTGATCGCGTCCTGGTGGGAGCCGGAGAACGCGGTGTAGACCAGGTCGCCCGCGTACGGGTGGCGCTCGTGCACCGGCAGCTGGTTGCAGTACTCGACGGCGCGCTTGATCTCGTCGATGTTCGAGAAGTCGATCATCGGGTCGATGCCCTGGGAGAACATGTTCAGGCCCAGCGTGACCAGGTCGACGTTGCCGGTGCGCTCGCCGTTGCCGAACAGGCAGCCCTCGATCCGGTCGGCGCCGGCCAGCAGGCCCAGCTCGGCGGCGGCCACGCCGGTGCCCCGGTCGTTGTGCGGGTGCAGGCTCAGCACCAGGCTGTCCCGCCGGGGCAGGCGCCGGTGCATCCACTCGATCGAGTCGGCGTAGACGTTCGGCATCGCCATCTCGACGGTGGCCGGCAGGTTGATGATCAGCTTGCGGTCCGGCGTCGGGTCGATCACGTCGATCACCGCCGAGCAGACCTCCAGCGCGTACTCCAGCTCGGTGCCCGTGTACGACTCCGGCGAGTACTCGTAGTGGATGTCGGTGTCCGGGGTGTGGATCTCGGCGTACTTCTGGCACAGCCGCGCGCCCTGGGTGGCGATGTCGGTGATGCCGTCGCGGTCCAGGCCGAAGACCACCCGGCGCTGCAGCGTCGAGGTGGAGTTGTAGAAGTGCACGATGGCCCGGCGGGCGCCGCGCAGCGACTCGAAGGTCCGCTCGATCAGGTGCTCCCGGCACTGGGTCAGCACCTGGATGGTGACGTCCTCGGGGATCAGGTCCTGCTCGATCAGCTGCCGTACGAAGTCGTAGTCGGTCTGGCTCGCCGACGGGAAGCCGACCTCGATCTCCTTGTAGCCCATCTGCACCAGGAGCTGGAACATCCGCCGCTTGCGCTCGGGCGACATCGGGTCGATCAGCGCCTGGTTGCCGTCGCGGAGGTCGACGGCGCACCAGCGGGGCGCGGCCTCGACGCGGCGGGTCGGCCAGGAGCGGTCCGGCAGGTCGATGCCGAACTGCCTGTCGTACGGGACGTAGCGGTGGACCGGCATCCGGCTGGGGCGCTGGCTGGCGAACGGATCGGTGGTGGTGACAGGTTGAGCCATCTCGGAGTGCTCCCTGGAACATGTGGCGTCAGCAGATCGGAAAGGTGTCGGCGGAATGCCGGGCGACGGTGCGCGGCGACGCCGAGAAGAAGATCGGATGTGCTGGACGGCGCGTAGCGACTCCGCGACGAGGTGCCGGCCGGTCAGGCCTCGTCGCGGCAGCCAAGGAGAAGGTACGCGCGCCACATGACAAGGTCACCCTACGTGGTGGGACGGGCGGTGGGAAGGCTGGTCCGGACTATGGGACCAGTGTCACTGATCCGGTGGACGCCGCCACTCCCGGTAGCCGGGGTGTCCGTTCCACCCGGGCCACCGCCGGCACGATCACCAGTCCGACCAGGGTGAAGATCGCCGCGGCCGGGTACCAGCCCCAGCCGCCGGTGCTCACGCCGAGCGCGGTCAGCCCGGCCGGCGCGATCAGGAGCTGCACCTGGGAGCCGAGCCCGAACGCGCCGACGTACGCGCCGCGGTGGGCGGCGGGCGGCAGCGTGGCGGTGAGTCCCCAGGTGCCCGCCGACTCGACCATCTCGGCCATGATGAGCACCGTCGCGGCGGCCACCAGCGCCACCACGGTGAGCGCTCCCCTGGTCGCGCCGGAAACCGGCAGGAGCACGCAGAACGCGGCGATCAGCACCGCGCCCCGGCGGGAGGCCCGGGCCGCGCCCGGCGCGGTGTCCGCGCCCCGGCTGGCCCGCACCTGGAACAGCACGATCAGTACGGTGTTGAGCAGCACCAGCGCGGCGATGATCGTCTTCGGAGCGTCGGTACAGGTGAGGATCCACAGCGGCAGCACCGTCACGTAGAGCGTCTGGTGCGCGCTGAGCAGCCCGGACAGCAGCGCGACAGTCATGAACGGCCGGTCCCGCAGCACCGCGAGCCGGCTCGTCGGCTCGGTCGGGCGGGTCACCTCCGGCAGCCGCGGCAGCCGGCGCACGAAGACGGCGGTCACCAGCAGGACCACGGCGATGAACCAGACCATCCCGCGGTACGCCCAGATCGTGTCGACGGCCAGCACCAGGCCGCTGATCAGCGCGCCCATCCCGAAGCCGACGTTCTTCGAGGAGCGCTGGTAGGCCATCGCGGTGACCCGTTCCTCCGGCCGCAGCACGTTGATCGAGTAGACCTGGCGGGCCACCCCGGTCGCCGCGCCCGTCACGGCCAGCGCCATCACCACGGCGAGGAACCCGGCGAAGCCGCCGGCGAACGGGTACGCCGCGAACAGCCCGGCGTCGAGCAGCAGGCAGACGACCCACACCCGCTGCGGCCCGTACCGGTCGGTGAGCCCGCCCAGCGGCACGGTGCCGAGCAGGGAGGCCCCGGCGGCGAGTGACAGGCCGAGCCCCACCTGGGCCGGACTCAGCCCGAGCGCGCGGGTGAAGAAGACGGTGCTGCCGGCCAGGAAGACGCCGTGACCGACGGCGAACACCATGGCCTGCACGGCCAGGGCGCGGGTCAGACCGGCCGGCGGTACGACGTGACGGACGGCGGTGCGGATGCTCTCTCTGGCCCCCATGACCGGTGAGCACATCGTGTTCCCCGCGCGCGGTCGAACCTTTTAGTCTGAGCCGAATCCCGGGGGGTGCGATGTCCGAGTTGCGGTTCACGCCGGCCGACGTCGCGGGCGTGCGGTTCGGTGTCTCGCCGGCCAACGAGACGGTGATGAGCATGTGGGCGCTCGCCGACCCGGCCCGCTATCCGGTGCACCTGCGGTGGATCGACCGGGCCCGGACGACGCTGCGCCGCCCGGAGGTGGTCGAGCGGGTCCGCCCGCTCGTGGAGCTGGCCTGGCCGCGTCGCTGGCTGCCGGACTTCCTCACCCCCGCCGCCCGGCCCGGGGTGGAGATGGACGGCCAGCTCGACCGGATCGCGGCGACGCCGCCGGACGTGGTGGTCGAGGACCTGCTGGCGACCGTCCCGCGCCGGCCGCTGGGCCGGTACGGGCAGGCGTTGCTCGCCGACCCGGCCGGGCTGCTGCCGCAGCTCGTCGAGGCGGTGCGGGTCTGGTACGACGAGGCGATCGCCCCCGACTGGCCGCGCATGCGGGCACTGCTCGACGCCGACGTGGCGTACCGGGCGGCCCAGCTCGCCGAGGGCGGCGCCGGGCAGCTGTTCGAGCGACTCCACCCCAGCCTGCGGTGGCTCGGTGACCGGGTGGTCAGCGACGACCCGTTCGAGCGGGACTTCGACCTGCGGGGGCGGGGACTGGCGCTGAGCCCGAGCGTGTTCAGCGACCGGCGGGTGCTGTGGAACCTGCTGGAGGATTCGCCACCCGTCGGGGCGTACCCGGTGCGGGCGGTCGGGACGCTGTGGGAGCGCGGACCCGAACCGGCCGGCGACGCGCTGGCCCGGGTGGTCGGCGGCGGCCGGGCCGCGTTGCTGCGCCTGCTCGACGCGGCGTGCACCACCACGGACCTCGCCCGGCTCACCGGGCTGTCCGCCGGGGCCGTGTCCCAGCACCTCTCCGCGCTGCATGCCGCCGGTCTCGTCACCCGCTCCCGGGTGGGGCGGCACGTGCTCTACCGCAACACCGAGGTCGGCGCCGCGCTGCTCCGCGCGGCGCGGGGCGGCTGAGCGCGCGGCGTCACGAGGTCGGCGGCGCGTCCTGCCCCACCGGGTCGCCCTCGGTCACCGCGCCCGCGAGTTCGACGGTGCCGGGCGCCGCGCCGGGCTCGCCGGTCAGCGTCAGCGTGCCGAAGCCGGCCCGGACCGCCGACGGTGTGCCGTCCTCCCGGAAGCAGTAGATGCCGACGTCCAGCGGGGCGTTCAGCGAGGCGGAGGTCGTGTCGACGGAGTAGCACCGGCCGGTGACGCCGGGCAGCGGCGCGGCGGGGGAGACCGCGAGCGGCGCGCGCCTGTCGGTCAGCACCTCCAGCCAGTCGGTGAACGGGTGCTGCACGCGGGGGTCGAGCCGGCGGGGTACCGCGTCGTCGGCGTCGCCGAGCCGGACACAGCTCGCCGCCTGCGTCCAGCCGGCCGAGGGCAGCGCGCACTGGAACAGCCCGTCGGAGGTGGCGGCGAGCGAGACGTCGACCGTGCCGTCCCGTCCCCAGCCGGGCACGTCGACCCGCCAGCTGCCGTCGTTGGCGCTGGTCACCGCCACAGTGCGGGGAGCGCCTTCGGCCGGGGTGAAGGAGTACGCGGCCGTGTGGTGCCGGTCCTGCGCGGCGGCGGCCAGCCCGGCCAGCTCGTCGCGGGCGGCGTCCACCTGCACCGGCACCGGGTCGGCGGAGCCGGTGGGCGCCGCCTCGGGACTGTCGTTCACACAGGCGGTCAGCAGCGTCGGCAGGATGAGCGCGAGCGCGCCGGTCACCCGGCGGGCCGCGCGACGATGAGCGTGCACCGGCTCATTCTGCGTCGTGCGGACGGTTGCGGACAGCCCACCGTACGGCTGTACCGCTTGGCGTGTCGCGTACTTCCGGGCTGGTGAGCCGCCCCACGCCGGGGCCGGATGGTGGGATCACCCGACCCGGCGTCGTGGCCCGCCCGATAGGCTGAGGCGGTCTGACACGCGCCGCCGGACCGAGAAACCCGGCGGCGTCGGCACGCTCAGGGTCGTCGCTGGGAGGGAGTGCACCGTCGTGGCACTCGTGGTGCAGAAGTACGGCGGGTCCTCCGTCGCCAACGCCGAGCGGATCAAGCGGGTGGCCGAGCGCATCGTGGCCGCGCGCAAGGCCGGCGACGACGTGGTCGTGGTGGTGTCCGCCATGGGCGACACCACCGACGAGCTGCTCGACCTCGCCAACCAGGTCAGCCCGCTGCCGCCCGGCCGCGAGCTGGACATGCTGCTCACCGCCGGGGAGCGGATCTCCATGGCGCTGCTCGCCATGGCCATCCACAACCTGGGGTACGAGGCCCGCTCGTTCACCGGTTCCCAGGCGGGCGTGATCACCACCTCGGTGCACGGCCGGGCCCGGATCATCGACGTGACCCCGGGGCGGCTCAAGGGCGCGCTGGACGAGGGCGCGGTGGTCATCGTCGCCGGCTTCCAGGGCGTCTCGCAGGACACCAAGGACGTCACCACGCTCGGGCGGGGCGGCTCGGACACCACCGCCGTGGCGCTCGCCGCCGCGCTGGAGGCGGACGTCTGCGAGATCTACACCGACGTGGACGGCATCTTCACCGCCGACCCGCGGATCGTGCCGAACGCCCGGCACATCACCCGGATCACCTACGAGGAGATGCTGGAGCTGGCCGCCTGCGGCGCGAAGGTGCTGCATCTGCGCAGCGTCGAGTACGCGCGGCGCGCGGGCTTGCCGATCCACGTCCGTTCGTCATACTCGACCAACACCGGCACGATGGTCACCGGATCGATGGAGGACCTTCCTGTGGAACAGGCACTGATCACCGGCGTCGCCCACGACCGCAGCGAAGCGAAGATCACGATCGTCGGCGTGCCCGACGAGCCGGGCGCCGCAGCGAGCATCTTCGACACGGTCGCCGGCGCGGAGATCAACATCGACATGATCGTGCAGAACGTGTCCACCGAGGGCACCGGCCGCACCGACATCTCGTTCACGCTGCCCAAGGCGGACGGCCCGACCGCGATGACCGCGCTCAGCAAGATCCAGGAGACGGTCAAGTTCAAGGGCCTGCTCTACGACGACCACGTCGGCAAGGTCAGCCTGATCGGCGCCGGCATGCGCTCGCACCCGGGCGTGGCCGCCGGCTTCTTCGCCGCCCTCGGCGCGGCCGGCGTCAACATCGAGATGATCTCCACCTCGGAGATCCGGGTCTCCGTGGTCTGCCGGGACACCGACCTGGACAAGGCGGTCCGCGCCATCCACGACGCCTTCGAGCTGGGTGGTGACACCGAAGCCGTCGTCTACGCCGGCACCGGGCGGTAACGCGCCGTGGCGTCGCTGCCCACCCTCGCCGTGGTCGGGGCGACAGGTGCTGTCGGCACGGTGATGTGCCAGATCCTCTCCTCCCGGCGCAACGTCTGGGGCGAGATCCGGCTGCTCGCCTCCGAGCGCTCGGCCGGCCGGCGCGTGCAGTGCCGGGGCGAGGAGCTGAGCGTCCAGGCCCTCACCGCCGACGCCCTCGACGGCGTCGACGTGGCCATGTTCGACGTGCCGGACGACGTATCGGCGCAGTGGGCGCCGGTCGCGGTCTCGCGCGGCGCGGTGGTCGTCGACAACTCCGGCGCGTTCCGGATGGACCGCGACGTGCCGCTCGTCGTCCCCGAGATCAACCCCGACCAGGTACGCAACCGGCCCCGGGGCATCATCGCCAACGCCAACTGCACGACGCTGGCGATGATCGTGGCGATCGCCCCGCTGCACCGCGAGTACGGCCTGCGCGAGCTGGTGCTCGCGTCGTACCAGGCGGTGTCCGGGGCGGGGCAGGCCGGCGTGGACGCGCTGCACCTGCAACTCGGCAAGATCGCCGGGGATCGGGTGCTCGGCTCCCGCGCCGGTGACGTGCGTCAGGCCGTCGGTGACGAGCTGGGCCCGTTCCCGGCGCCGCTGGCACTCAACGTCGTACCGTGGGCGGGCTCGCTGGCCGACGAGGGCTGGTCCACCGAGGAGATGAAGCTCCGCAACGAGTCCCGCAAGATCCTCGGGCTGCCCGACCTCAAGGTCTCCGCCACCTGCGTACGGGTGCCGGTGGTGACCGGCCACTCGGTCGCCGTGCACGCGGTCTTCGCCACCGAGGTGGACGCCGAGAGCGCCCGTGAGGTGCTGCGCAACGCGCCGGGCGTGATCCTGGTCGACGACCCGGCGTCCGGGGAGTTCCCGATGCCGATCGACGCGGTCGGCACCGACCCCTCATGGGTGGGCCGCATCCGACGCGCGGTGGACGACCCCCGGGCCCTGGACCTCTTCGTCACCGGAGACAACCTCCGCAAGGGCGCCGCCCTCAACACCGCCCAGATCGCCGAACTGCTGGCCAAGGATCTGACGCGCCCCTGAGCGGTGTCCGCTCAGGGGCCGGCGCGGTGCGTCAGCACGAACCGTTTACCGGGTTTGCCGATCCGGTGTACAGGTACGCGTCGGGGATCCAGGTGCCGTCGGTGAGCTTGTTCCACAGCGTGCTGGCGCCCCAGCGGCCGGTCACGGAGGTGCCGCTCGACGAGCAGGCGATGGCCGCCGTGGCGCCGTCCGCGATCGAGCCGACGACCCCGTACCCGGTGCCCGGCCCGGACCGCCGGCTGACCGACGTGCCCCCGTAGCTGTCGACGATGCCCTCGGTGAAGCCGAGCGCCCCGTAGTTGTACAGCGATCCGCCGACGTTGACACGTTTCGAGCCGTGCAGCGCGTAGCCCTCGTAGGCCGTGCTGCCCTCTCTCGGCACCCACTTGCCCAGATTGTGGGTGGCGATCGCCACGTACGCGCCGTTCTGCCGGAATCCCAGGTGCACGTGCCGGCTGCTGGCGGAGCCGCCGCAGGTGATGTCGGTGCCGGTGTCGCCGAGGTAGGAGCCCGCGCTGACCGATGCGCCGTCGACGTTGATGTTGTTCCACAGGTGGTAGTAGTCGGTGGTGTAGCCCCGGTCGTGGACCACCCGGATCCAGCCCTTGCACATCGTGTACGCGGTGCCGGCACGCACGGCCAGCACTCGCTGGTCACCGCCGAACAGGTCGATCGAGCTGAACGGTCGCGGGGAGCCGGACCAGCCGTGTGGGCCGCCCCTGAGGGTCCACGACTGGCCGAGGGCGAACGGCAGGCGCATGCCGGTGCGGTAGTCCCCGTTGGCGGACAGCGTGCCAATGGTGGTGAACGCGTCCCGCTCTCCACGGGCGAGGACGGACGCGGGGGCGGCCGTGGCCAGGTCGGCGAAGGTGGCCTCGCCCTCCAGAGCGACCTGCCAGTCGCCGCGTTGCTGGCGGGCGATGAAGATCCAGCCGGACGGGTACAGCCCTTCCTTCTGCGGGGCGACGAGCACAGCGGTGCCGAAGGCCCAGGCCCGGCCGTCGCGGCGGGTGACTGTCACCCGGGTGTCCGCCAACCCGGCAGCGCGGATCTCCTGGTCGGCCGCGGCCGCGGCTTCCTCGATCAGCCTGTGTCGTACGGCGGTGGTGACGTCGTCGGCCGGTGCGGCCTGGGCGCTGTTCGGCACCGTGCCGATCACTGCGGCAACTAGCAGGATCGCGGTGGCGGTGCCGAGTCGGCGTCGCGTGTCGATCATGTCCTCTCCCAGGGGGGTCGAGAGGCTGATGCATGTCCGACGGACGATATCCGAGTGATTTACATGTGTCTATCTTTTGTCAGGCGGCGGAGAGGTGGACGCCGTCTCGGCCGTGGCGCTTGACCGCGTACAGGGCCTGGTCGGCTCGGTGCAGGGTGCGTTCGGGGGACTCGCCGGGCCTCGGCAGCGCGATGCCGACGCTGATCGTCCGGCCGGTACGGCGGGCCGCCTCGGTGAGCCGTTCGGCGATCCGGACCGCCTCCTCCGGGCGGCTCACCTCGATCACGGCCACGAACTCGTCCCCGCCGGTCCGGTACAGCTCGTCGCCCTGGCGCAGCGCGCCTTCGAGGGCTCGGGCCAGCCCCACCAGCAGCCGGTCGCCGGCCTGGTGGCCGTACGTGTCGTTGACGTCCTTGAAGCCGTCCACGTCGATCGCCAGCAGCGCGGTACGCCCCGGCGTGGCGGTGGCGATCCGCTGCCCGAACGGGCCGGTGTGCCGCAGCCCGGTGAGCGGGTCGGAGCTGGCCTGCTCGCGCAGCCGGGCGAGCGTACGCAGCCGGTCCAGGCAGGTCCACGCCTGCCCGGCGAGCAGTTCGATCAGGTTGACAGTGGTCGGGTCGGGGCGCAGCAACCGCTCGTCGGCGACGAGCAGCACGCCACCGGCGGCCGGCGTGCCGACCGGCACCGCCACCAGGGTGCGTGCGCCCGCCCGGGTCAGCGGCAGGTACTCCTCGGTCGGCGGGTGCCCCGCCTCGCCCAGCGTGTACGCCGAGCCGTACCGGTGGGCCCGGTCGATCACGCGGTCCAGCGCGGCCGGGCCCGCCTCGGCCAGCTCGGCGCGGATGCGTGTCTCCAGCTCGCCGGGGGTGTCGGTGGGCGCGCCGAGGCGCGGGCCGCTCCGGCCGGTGAGGACCAGCACGGCGGCGGAGAGTTCGGACACGTCCCGGGCCGCGGCGAGCGCGGCGGTCATCAGGTCCCAGTCGGTCGGGGCGGCGGTGAACGCGGCGGCGTGCCGGAGCAGCTTCTCGCTGCGGCTCTCGGCCGGTGACCCGCCGAGCGCGGCGATCCGCCCGCCGAGGCGGTCGGCCACCAGCTCGGCGGTCTCCCGCCACGCCGCGAGCGGGACGGGCTCGCTCCACTGCAGGTCGAGCACGCCGATGGGCCGGCCGGCCGGGTCGCGTACCGGCACGCAGAGTTCGGCTGTGACGTCCGGCCGGACCGGCAGGTAGTCGGGGTCGGCGGTCACGTCGGGCACGACGGCTGTCACGCCGGAGGCGTAGACCCGCCGCACCACCGAGGGTTCGGGGCGGTGGCGGGCGGGCGCGTCAACTGTCGCCGGGACGTGCGAGAAGACCTGCCACGCGCCGGTGGCGGCCACGCAGCGCAGACGGTCGTGGACGCGGAGCAGGACGGCGGCGGTCGCCGGGGTGTGCCGGGCGAGCGCGGCGACGGTCCACTGGCACGCCTCCGGGACGGTGGACGCCGTGGGCAGGCGCACCGTGATGTCGCGGAGGACTCGCTCGTGATCCACGTCGTTCCTGCTCGGAGGGGGTAGGTCGCGATCAAGCGTACTCAGTGCGACCGCCACCGACCTTCGTACACATGTGCTATCCACAGGCTGTGGACACAGCCTGTGGGCGGGATCGGGCCTGCGCGAGGAGGGCGCGCGGCGATAGCGTGAGGGCCCGGGCACCCGAGGAGGCGCGCGATGCTCATCGCCCAGCTCAGCGACCCGCACGTGACCACCGGCCTGCTCGCGGCCGCCCCGGCGTCGGGGTTGCACCGGGCGCTCGGCGCGGTGCTCGCGCTGCGTCCCCGGCCCGACTGCGTGGTGATCACCGGCGATCTGACCGCCAACGGCCGGCCGGACGAATACCTCGCGCTGCGCGAGATCGTCGGCGCGTTCCCGCTGCCGGTGCACCTGGCCACCGGCAACCACGACGACCGCGAGTCGCTGCTCGACACGTTCGGCGGCACCCCCTACCTGGCCGGCGGTTTCTCGGCGCACTACCACGTCGACCTGCCGGACGCGACGCTCGTGGTGCTCGACTCGCTGACCCCGGGCAGCACCGGCGGGCGGCTCGGCGAGGAGCAGCTCGCCTGGCTCGACGGGGTGCTCGCCGGGCGTACCGACGCGCCCGCCGTCGTGTGCCTGCACCATCCGCCGGTCGCGGTGGGCGTGCCGGGCATGGACGCGATGGGCCTCGCCGACGCCGACGCGCTCGCCGCCGTGGTCAGCCGTCACCCCCATGTCGTACGCGTCGCCGCGGGGCATCTGCACCGCCCGGTGACGAGCGCGTTCGCCGGTACGGTGCTGACCGTCGCGCCGAGCACCTGGATCCAGGTGAGCCTGAGCATGACCGAGGAGGAGGAGCCGGGGTTCGTCGCCGAGCCGACCGCCTTCCTGCTGCACCGGATCGCCGACGGCGGCTGCGTGACGCACACGGTCCAGGTCAGCCACGCCGCCGGGCGCACCTGCTGGTTCTGACGCCGACGCCGATGCTCTGGTACGTCGCGTACGGCTCGAACCTGCACGCCGCCCGGCTCGACTGGTATCTGCGTGGCGGACGCCCACCCGGCGGGCTGCGCACGTACCCCGGCTGCCGGGACTGCCGGCCACCGCGCCGGACCGTCCCGGCGCTGATCCCCGGCGGGGTCTACTTCGCGGGCGAGTCGCGGGCCTGGACCGGCGGCATGGCGTTCTACGACCCGCAGCTGCCCGGCCGGGCGGCGGCGCGCGGCTACCTGGTGACCGTCGAGCAGTTCGCCGACATCGCGGCGCAGGAGATGTACCGGCCGCCGGGCGCCGACCTGGCCGGGATCCGCGCGGCCGCCGAGACCGGGCGGGCGAGGCTCGGGCCGGGCCGCTACGAGACGCTGCTGCGGGTCGGCGTCCGCGAGGGGCTGCCGATGCTCACGTTCACCGCGCCGCACCGTGCGGTGGAGGTGCCGTGGACCCGGCCCGCCCCGCTCTATCTCGGGATGCTGGCGCGCGGTCTGCGGGAGGCGCACGGCTGGGACACCGCGCGGATCGTCGGCTACCTGGCGGGTCGTCCGGGAGTCGCCGGGCGGTGGAGCCGGCGGGCGCTGCGCGGGCTCGTCGCCGCCACCCACAGCGGACTTTCGAACCGGCTCTCCGGGGCTTCGGTCGAATTCGGACAGTCCGTTGCGGATGTCGATCCGTCAGACGTGAACGACCGTTCGGCTCGCGATGGGTGTCCGCCAGGCGCGGATTCCGGTGAGGACGGTTGCCAGCGCAAGGAATTCCGCGTGACATGAGCGTCGGCGCCGGTTCCCTGTCCCTGGGAGCCGGCGCCCTTCACGATGCCAGGCATCGACAGCGTGCGCCGCGCGGAAATTCACCAGACCGTCATGTCCGACTCGTCCGGCGGACCGGTACGGCTCTCCCGCGACGTCGACGATTCCGAATGCCGCCCCGGTCGACCTGAGGGCCGGTGGATGAGAAGCTACCCCGGAGCGGGGTGGCGCCCCCCGACTGCCGCCTCCCACGATCGACCCCTGTCATGGCACGGACCAGGGCCACCGGGCGAACCATCGCCCGGACACCAGCATCGGTATCTCACGAGGAGTTCCATGTCCGTCACCGGGATGCGACGCCGGGCCGTAGTCGGCCTGGCCGCACTCGCCGCGACCGCGTTCACCGCTGTCGCCGTCACCCCCGACCAGGCCGAGGCGCGCCCGAAGCCGGTCGACGTCCAGTTGCTCGCGATCAACGACTTCCACGGCAACCTGGAGCCGCCGAGCGGGTCCAGCGGCACCATCGACGGCCAGCCGGCCGGTGGCGCGGAATACCTGGCCAGCCACCTGAAGGCGATGCGCGCCGCCGCCAAGAAGCAGGGCAAGGGCACCGTCACCGTGGCCGCGGGTGACCTGATCGGCGCCTCGCCGCTGCTCTCCGCCGCGTTCCACGACGAGCCGACCATCGAGGAGATGAACCTCGCCGGGCTGGAGTTCGCGAGCGTCGGCAACCACGAGTTCGACGAGGGCGCGGCCGAGCTGCTGCGCATGCAGCGCGGCGGCTGCCACCCGGTGGACGGCTGCGCCGACGGCACCCCGTTCGGCGGCGCCAAGTTCACGTACCTGTCGGCGAACGCGTTCAAGACCTCCACCGGCCTGCCGCTGATGCAGCCGTTCGGCATCAAGATCGTCAAGGGTGTGCCGATCGGCTTCATCGGGATGACCCTGGAGGGCACCCCGAACATCGTCAGCCAGCAGGGCGTCGCCGGGCTGCGGTTCACCGACGAGGCCGACACCGCCAACAAGTACGCCAAGATCCTGCGCCTGCTCGGGGTGAAGAGCATCGTCGTGCTGCTGCACGAGGGTGGCGTGCAGAACGGCGGCGGCATCAACGACTGCACCGGGTTCAGCGGCCCGATCGTCGACATCGCCAACCGGATGGACCCGTCCATCGACGTGATCGTCAGCGGGCACACCCACGCCGCGTACAACTGCAACATCAACGGCAAGCTGGTCACCAGCGCCAGCTCGTTCGGCCGCCTGGTCACCCAGATCGATCTGAAGATCGACCCGCGTACCCGCGACGTGGTCACCGCGTCCGCGAACAACGTCGTCGTCACCCGGGACGTCGAGAAGGACCCGGCCTCGACCGAGCTGATCAACCGGTACAAGACCGCGCTCGGCCCGGTGGCCGACCGGGTGGTCGGCGAGACCACCGCCGCGATCACCAAGACCCAGGAGAACCTGTACCAGACCGGGGTCGACGCCAACGGCAAGCCGACGTACCAGACCGGTGAGTCGCCGCTGGGCAACCTGATCGCCGACGCCCAGCTCGCCGCCACCGACACCGAGCAGAACGCGGTCGCCGCGTTCATGAACCCCGGTGGCGTACGCGCCGACCTCGACGCCGGCCCGGTCACCTATGCCGAGGCGTTCACCGTGCAGCCGTTCGCCAACAACCTGGTGACGCTCGACCTGACCGGCGCGCAGCTCTACTGCATGCTGGAGCAGCAGTTCACAGTGGCGCGCGTGCTCTACGCGTCCTCGACAGTTAACTACGTCGTGGACGTCGACGGCACCACCGCGCCGGTCGGCACGCCGTGCGCCGGCACCCGGGTGGTCCGGGGCAGCCTCACCATCAACGGCGCCCCGGTGACGGACACCGCCACCTACCGGGTCACCGTGAACAACTTCCTCGCCGGTGGCGGCGACGGCTTCAGCGTCCTGACCGGCGGCACCAACGCGGTGACCGGCCAGATCGACCTGGACGCCTTCACCGCGTACCTGACCGAGAAGTCGCCGGTCTCCCCGCCGGCGCTGGACCGGATCCGTACGACCACCGAGGTGGCCGCCGGCTGACGGCCGACCCGCACCGACGACGGGCCCCGGAGCGATGCTCCGGGGCCCGTTCGCGTGGTCAGGCCACCCGGGCTGGCTCAGAGGGCTTGGCGGCCGTCAGGCGGCCGTCCTGCGCGGCGGTGAGCAGCGGACGCAGCGACAGCGCGAGCACCGAGGCGGCCAGGCAGCCGCCCACCACGACCGCCACCCAGACCCGGCCGTGTGCCGCCCCGATCAGCGGGCCGGCGGTGACCGGGCCGACGACGCCGCTGATCCCGAAGATCATCGAACTCATCGCGTTGTACCGGCCGCGCAGCTCGTCGGTGGCGAGCGCGTTGGTGAGGGCGGGCATGACCGGCGACAGCATCGTCTCGCCGAACCCGAAGATCGCCGAGCAGGCCACCACGCCGAGCGCCGCGAGCAGCGCGTTGCCGCTGCCCACCACGCCCGCCGCGCCGAGCACCAGCCACGCGCCGGCGAAGACCGCGCCGACAGCGGCCAGCGCGCCGGTCCGGCTGCGCCCCTCCAGCCGCCGGATCACCAGCAGTTGGGAGAGCACGATCATCACGGTGTTCGCCGCGAGCGCCCACGCCACCACCCGGGGCGTCACCTCGACCACCCGCACCGAGTACGCCGCGAAGCCCACCTCGATCTGCGCGTACCCGCAGGTGGTGAGCACCAGGCCGAAGATGACCAGACGGCGGAACGGCCGGTCCCGCAGCACCGTGAGATAGCCGCCGGTCCTCTCGGCGGCCTTCGCCCCCGCGGCCGCGACCGGCCGACGCCCGACGTGCGGCAGCGTCAGCAGGATCAGGGCCGGCGTCAGGTAGCTCACCGCGTCCAGCAGGTAGATCGCCTCGAACGTGACCGGACGGGCCACGTCGACCACCGCGCCGGAGATCAGGCCGCCCGTGCCGATGCCGAGGTTGAGCAGCGCGAAGTTGAGGCCGAAGACGCGCTGCCGCTCGCCGTCACCGGTGAGCGAGGCGAGGATCGTGTTCTGCCCCGCCCAGATCGCCGAGCTGCCCACGGCGACCAGCGTCATCACGCCGAACGCCGAGGCGGTCGAGTCGACCAGCGCAAGCGAGCCGGTGCCGATCGCCTCGATCACCAGGCACGGCAACACGACCCGGCGCGCGCCGAACCGGTCGATGAACGTGCCGGCCAGCGGCGAGAGGGCCAGCGTGACCGCGCCGAACCAGCCGATCACCAGCCCGGCCCGGGTGTCGGTCAGGCCGCGTACGTCGGTGAGATAGATGAACAGGAACGGCAGGGTGAGGCCGCGCCCGACAGCGGAGAACAGCGTGCCGAGGAGGATCCGGCGGGCTTCGGGACGGGCGGGCAGGGCGCGGCGCAGCATGGCAGGGATTCTGTGCGGTGGGTACGACTACCGCGACCCGTTTACCCCTTACCGACGTGGACGCCGGGCCGGAAGGTGAGCGAGCACACGCGCTCTGCCATGCTGACCCGGTGACGACCACCTGGCGGCACCTGCCCGCACCGGCCCGCGAGATCGCCGAGACGGCCACCGACGCGGTGAGCGCCGCGCAGGCCCGCGACGCCGGGGCGTACGCCCCGGCCGTCGAGCGGCTGGCCGCCGCCGACCGGTCCGGGCTGGTCCTCGGCGGCGTGGTCCGGCTGCTGCTGGAGGAGGGGCACCCGGACGGGCTGGACGGCGACGACGTACGCCAGGTGCTGGAACAGTGCGTCCGGTCGGCCGCGTCCTGGTGGCCCGACGTCGACCCGCACGTGCTGCTGGTGCTGCTGGCCGGCGCGCTCGGCGTCTACGATCCGGGCGACGACGAGAACCCGCCCGACCCGGCGGCGATCGCCCGGCACGCGCCGCTGCTCGTGGCCGACCTGCTGGCGGTCACCGGACGACCGTTCGCCGAGTACCTGACCGCCGCGTTCGCCGAGGTGGCGCGGACCGAGACACACGACTGACGGCCTTGTTGGCCGGCGGCTTACGGCTGGCGGCTGGCGTGTCGGGCTTACGGGCTCGCGGCCAGGAAGACGAACGCGGCGAGCAGCACCAGGTGCACGCCGCCCTGGAGCACTGTGGCCCGACCCGGCACCACTGTGAGCACCGCTGTCACGGCGGTCAGCGCCAGCAGCGTCATCTGGGTGCCGCCCAGGCCCAGCATCAGCGGACCGTCCAGCCAGATCGAGGCGATCGCGATGGCCGGGATGGTCAGGCCGATGCTGGCCATCGCCGAGCCGAGCGCGAGATTGAGGCTGATCTGCACGCGGTCCCGCCGCGCCGCCCGGGCGGCCGCCAGCGTCTCCGGCAGCAGCACCAGCAGCGCGATGACCACGCCGACGAACGCCTGCGGCAGATTGGCGGCGCTGACCGCGGTCTCGATCGCCGGGGAGATCGTCTTCGCGTCACCGACCACCGCGACGAGCGCCACCACCAGCAGGGCCAGGCTGGCCAGGGCGGTACGCGTGGACGGCGGCTCGGCGTGCCCGTCGCCGGTCTTGTCCTCGGCGAGGATGCTGCCCTCCTGGGTGACCGGGAGGAAGTAGTCGCGGTGCCGACCGGTCTGCACCATCACGAACAGCAGGTAGAGGGCCAGCGAGGCGACCGCCGCGAAGGCGAGCTGGGCGGGGGAAAACTCCGGCCCCGGCCGGCTCGTGGTGAACGTCGGCACCACCATGCTGAGCGTGGCGAGCGTCGCCACTGTCGCCAGCGCCCCGCCGGTGCCCTCCGGATTGAACACCGCCACCTGCCGGCGCAGCGCGCCGAGCAGCAGCGACAGACCGAGGATGCCGTTACAGGTGATCATGACGGCGGCGAAGACGGTGTCCCGCGCCAGCGCCTGTGTCTTCTCCCCACCGCTGATCATCAGCGTGACGATCAGACCGACTTCGATCACCGTGACCGCCACCGCCAGCACGAGTGACCCGTACGGCTCACCGACCTTGTGCGCCACCACCTCGGCGTGGTGCACGGCCGCCAGCACAGCCGCCGCGAGCAGGGCCGCCACTACGAAGATGAGCGGGCCGGGCAGCTCCCGTCCCCAGGTCATCACGAGCACGAGCACGGCGACCAGGGGCGCGACGGTGGTCCAATCGGTCAGGCGGGATCGGATCATCGGCGGCATGCACATAACTTTGCCAGGGGGCAGCGTCAACGCCGCGTGGCGGGGTGGCTTCGGGCAGTCCTGTCGATCTATCCGGCCGTCGGTTCCGCCAAGTGGGCGGGCAGGTCGCGGAGGGCGGTGATGACGGGACCGGCCCAGCCCGGATCGGTGTCCTGGTGTTCCGTGGTCCGCAGCACCGTCATGCCCACCGCCGCCGCGCCGGCCAGCTCACCGTCCGCACCGTCGCCCACGTAGACGCAGTCGGCCGGCGCGACGCCGAGCCGGTCGGCTGCGGTGCGGTAGATCGCCGGGTCCGGCTTGGCCAGCCCGACCGCGCTGGAGAAGACCGCGACGTCGAACCGCCGGGCGAGTGGGCCGGCCGCCCACGCCTCGGCGGTCTCGGAGGTGGCATTGCTGATCAGCGCCAGCCGGTGCCCGCGCTCACGCAGCGCGTCGAGCACGTCCAGGGTGCCGGTCGGGACACGGCTCAGCACCCGGCGGGCCAGAGCACGCCGGTGCGCGGCGGCCATTGTCACCTGCTCGTCCGTCGGCGCGCCGCCGAGTCGTCCGGCGAGGGTGCGGACGGTCTCCTCCGCGCTCCACCGGACGAGGCGGTCCCGCCAGGTCGCGTGGTACGCGGCGACGAGCGCCGCCGGATCGACCCCGACCAGGAGCGCCATCTCGCCGACCACCCGGTCCCGCTCGTCGTCGGCGCCGTGGACCAGGGTGTGGAAGAGGTCGAAGACCACTGGCCGTGGCATGGCGGGATCCTACTGCGACGGTGATCGCGTACGGGCACGGTCCGTCAGCGTCCATGGGCGCCCATCCTTGCTCGCGTCGTCACCCAGATCGACCCGGCTCAGTGCCTCGACCGTGGGATCATCATGACGTGGGTCACGCGGACGAACTCGACGACAACTGGCTCAACGGCGAGGAAATCACCTGTTCGGAGTGCCACGAACGCCTCTACCGTCTCGATCACTCACCGCTGCTGGACTGCTACTTCCTCTATTGCGACAGCTGCCCGATGCGGGTGGATGTCAGTTACTACGACAGCATCTGTATCGCCATCGCGGATGCGCTTCCTGTCCAAAGCGAAAGGTATTCGGCGCTGATGGGCGCACTTGAAGCGCGACTACGACGCTGCGGCTGCGGCGGGCGGTTCCGGGACTCGGCTCCTCGGCGCTGCCACCGGTGCTCCGCCGTCCTGACAGCCATCAGTGCGCCCTCGGGTGTCGACGTGTGGCCAGGTTGGTGGACAGACGAGGCGGACACGGCCTCCCTGGAAGAGGAGTTCACCGCCAGGTACTTCCGCACGGAGGACCTCTGGAAGCACTAGCGGGCACACCCAACGATCGGATGTGCCCGCTTATCTCTGGTCGGGGTGGCCGGATTCGAACCGACGGCCTCTTCGTCCCGAACGCGGGCACGGCGCACCATCGCTTGTTAGGCGTTGTCGTCGATGCTACTCGGCGTGGCCGTCATGCTTAGCAGCGCCGGGCATTGTCAGCGACTGTCGCCGATTCGATGCCTCCGTCGACGCACCCCGCATCCGCGGCGTCATCCTCACCGGAGGAATCGATTACGCCGCAAGCGATGCTGTTGGGGAGACCGCCTGGAGAGACGTGGGGAGACTCTTAGGCCATCAGTCCCAGACCCAAGCCAGTCGGCTGCAACTCGCGCACGGTCCAGCATCACCTCGCGTGAGCACAAGGTGCTGACTTGATGGCATGATCTCCACTGTGGAGCCGAGCGCTAGCGGTGCGATGGTCGCTGTCGTGGGCACCTTTGCGGGCGTAGTAGGAGCAATCGCTGCAACTTTGCAGGTTCTAGAACAAAGGAGGCACCGCGGCAACACCGCACGGGCCACACGCCATCAGTCTGACCACCTTCAGCAAAACAGAGCAAGCCACGACAGATCCTCGTCGCTGCTGCGTTTTGCCGCGTCCGACGCCCTTGATTTCATCGTGAACGGGTTCAGGTACGCCGAAGCTTCCTCGCGAACGGCTTTTTGGGCCTCCCTGACTTCGGTATTTCTGGAATTGGTCGCATGGATTGTTCTAGTGGCTGCCGACGGCGAACAGGTAACCATAGCTGCCTGGTTCACCATCGTGGCACTTTACCTCACCCTTGCTTGCATTATCCTTATCGCCTCACTCTTTTTGACCTTTCTGGAGTTGACGGTCCCGGACGCAGCCAGCGCAGTGCTCGCCTTCATGGCGGCAGTCATATCTCTCATGGTGATACTTTCAAGTCTTGATATCTGGGGCGCCATTGACCTTTCGCGCGTTTGGTCCTGACCTAGACACCTTCTTTGCCATCCCGATGCTCCTATGGAGGTCAAGTGGTCAGGGCGGCGAAGTCGGTGCGTAGGGTGGTGTAGACGTCCCGGACGATGTAGCGCTTGAGGCAGCGGAGGATCTCCTGCTTGCTTAGGCCCTCTGCGATGCGTCGGTGCAGGTAGGCACGGGTGCGTGGGTCGTAGCGCATGCGACACAGGGCGATGGTGTGTAGGGCGTGGTTGGCGCCGCGGTCGCCTCCTCGGTGGAGGCGGTGGCGGCGTACCCGCCCGGATGCCGGTGAGTCAGACCACCCCGGCGACCCACCCCACCATCCTCACTGTCTGCCGCCGACCCACACACCCTGGCCCTGGTCTGCTCGGCTTGCCTGGGTCTGGCTGGCGGGATGGCCTCCCACCTCAACCACTTTCCGACCGGAACCGTTCGGCAACTCCATCTCGGAGTCGTCTGGCCCCTGCCGGAGGCACAGCTCTCACCCCGCCCTCGTTCTCAACTCACCACCCGCACACCACCTCCACCCTTCCCCACCCTGGGCTTGAGCGACCGTGCGGACCCGTTCGGCAACTTCGACCGCCGCGGTTGCCTGCCGGATCTCGTGCTGCTTCGAGATCGGCGGAACCGGGTGAAGGTGTCCGCCTGGCCTGGTCGTCCTTCGAGACTCGTCACCGGGTCACCTCACTGACCCAGTGGGACGCGCGGGGTGGGCGTGGGGTTCGGGCCGGCCTGCCGCTCGGGCTCCGGTTCCATGACCTGCGGCACTCCTACGCGACCTGGCTCGTCTCCGGCGGGGTACCGATCAACGACGTAGCCAAGGTGATGGGACACGAGCAGACGTCCACGACTCTGGACCGGTACACGCACTCGACCCCGGGACCGGGATCGCAGGGTGCTCGCGTCGTTCGCTGCCTTCTCGCTGCCTCTGTCGGAGCAATGATCGGCGGAAACGAATCAAGGCCCCTCCGCGGAGGGGCCTTGACCTTTACTTACCTCTGGTCGGGGTGGCCGGATTCGAACCGACGACCTCTTCGTCCCGAACGAAGCGCGCTACCAAGCTGCGCCACACCCCGAGGCGTGCCGACAAATAGTAGCCCACCCGCCCGCACGGTCAAACTCGGTACCCCCCGCCCGCGCACCCGGCAGATCTTGGTACGAACCGGCCCTCGGAGGGGCGGGCGCGTACCAAGATCTGCCGGGGAAGCGGGGAAGCCGGGTCAGCGGGAGATCAGCGTGAGGATGCTGGCCTCGGGCGGGCAGGCGAAGCGGATCGGGGCGGTGGGGTGGGTGCCGAGGCCGGCGGAGACGTGCAGCCAGGAGTCCGAGCCGGGCCAGCGGTGCAACCCGCGCGCCATCGAGCGGGGCAGCCCGCAGTTGGTGACCAGCGCGCCGTACCCGGGCACGCACACCTGGCCGCCGTGGGTGTGCCCGGCGAGCAGCAGGCCGAAGCCGTCGGCCGCCATCCGGTCCAGCACCGCCGGCTCGGGGGAGTGGGACAGCGCGATGGACAGCGCCGCGTCGCCGCTGACCGGCCCGGCCACGGCGTCGTAGTCGTCGCGTTCGATGTGCGGGTCGTCCACGCCGACCAGCTCGATCTCCCGCCCGCCGGCCTTGAGCGAGGTGCGCGCGTTGTTCATGTCCACCCAGCCGGCGCCGGTGAGGATGTCGCGCAGCTCCTCGTACGGCAGCGGCACGCCCTCGGTGTACTGCCGGTCGGGCAGGAAGTAGGTGAACGGGTTCTTGAGGACGGGGCCGGTGTAGTCGTTCGAGCCGAAGACGAACGCGCCGGGCAGGTCGAGCAGCGGTTGCAGCGCGCGCAGCACGCCGGCCACCGACTCCGGGTGCGCCATGTTGTCGCCGGTGACCACCACCAGGTCCGGGTCGAGCGCGGCCAGCGAGGCCACCCAGTCCTGCTTACGTTGCTGGCCGGGCATCATGTGCAGGTCCGAAAGGTGCAGCACCCGCAGCGGTTCGGCGTCGGTCGGGAGCGCCGGCACGTCGTACCGGCGCAGGGTGAACATGTTGCGCTCGATGAGCGACGCGTACGCGAGGGTGGCCGCCCCGGCGGCGACGGTTCCGGCCGCGAGACGGAATAGTGTGCGCTTTCGCATGGCGTTCAGGGTAGTTTCACCGTCCATGAGCACGCTGAAGGACCGCCTCACCGCCGACATGCGCGCCGCCCTCAAGGCGCGCGACGAACTGACCACCTCCACGCTTCGCATGGCCCTCGCAGCCGTGGGCAACGCCGAGGTCGCCGGCCGGGAAAAGCGCGAGCTCAGCGACGACGAGGTGCTCGTGGTGCTGACCAAGGAGGCGAAGAAGCGCCGCGAGGCGGCCGTGGCGTTCGCCGACGCCGGGCGCGCCGAGCAGGCCGGCAAGGAGACCGCCGAGGGTGAGGTGCTGGAGCGCTACCTGCCCAAGCAGCTCCCCGACGAGGAACTGGCCGAGCTGGTCTCGGGGGCGCTCGCCGCGGGCGGCTTCACCGGCAAGGCGCAGATGGGCCCGGCCATGAAGGCCGCTCAGGCCGCGGTGGCCGGCCGCGCCGAGGGGGGCCGGGTGGCTGCCGAGGTACGCCGCCAGCTCGGTCTCTGACCGTCCCGTAGACCCAAGAAGCGACGGCCACCCCTTCACGGAGGTGGCCGTCGCTCTGTCCGGGATCAGTTGCCTGGTCGTCCTGGTCGGCCGTTACCCGGTCCGCCCGGGCCACCTGGTCGGTCCGGCGTCGCGGTGCCGCCCTGGTCCGAATCGCCCTTGCCGGAGCTGACCTCGATCATGACGACGCCGCCCTTGATGGTGCGCCCGTTCGGGCTGGTGCCGGCCGCGGTGCCCGCCGGGCACTCCGACGCCACCTTGTTGCTGGAGACCACCGGCTCGAAGCCGGCACCCTTCAGCCGGGACTTCGCGCTCTCGATGGACGCGCACTTCACATCCGGGATGGACCGCTGGTCACCCAGGACGATCTTGCCGCTGGGCGGGGTGAAGTTCTTCCGGTCCTTGCCCTTCATGGCGTCCCGCAGCGTCTCGTAGACCGCCGGGTTGATGCCGGTGGGCACGTCGTGACCCATCTTCTGGTTGGTCTGCGGCCAGTCCGGGTCGGCCATGATGCCGGCCACCGCGTACTGCTTGGTCATCGCGACCAGCGAGGAGGTCTTCTCCGAGTCGGTGGTGCCGGACTTGCCGGCCACCGGCGCGTCGACGATGTTGCGGACGTTGCCGGCGGTGGGGGTGCCGCACTTCGTGGTCGAGGAGCGGTCACCCACCGGGCAGCGGGCGGCGTCCACGGCGGCCCGGGCCACCTCGGTGCTGACCCGCTGCTCGCAGCGCGGGTTCGCGACGTCGAGCTTCTCGCCCTCCGGGCCGCGGATCTCCTGCACCGGGATCGGCTCGCAGTACTTGCCGTCGGCGCCGAGCGTCGCGTATGCGTTCGCCAACTCCAGCGGCGTGGTCTGCGAGACGCCGAGGCTGAACGCACCCCACTGGTGCGGGTTGGCGGCGAGCAGCGCGTCGCCGGACGAGCGGAACGAGATGCCGAGCTTCTGCGCCGCCTTCACCACGTTCTCCGCGCCGACCCGCTGCTGGAGGTCGATGAAGAACGTGTTCACCGAGAAGCCGAAGCCGCTCCACATGTTGTGCATGCCGGCCATCGAGGCGTTGGCGTTCTTCGGGCAGTACTTGTTGGTGCCCGGGCAGGCGGCCGGCGAGTTGAACTCCACCGGGTAGTTCGACTTGAACACCGGCTGCGCGTTGATCGGGTAGCTGAGCGGGTAGCCCTTCTCCAGCGCGGCCACCAGCGTGAAGATCTTGAAGGTCGAGCCCGCCTGGTAGCCGGCGATGCCGGGGCCACCGGTGATCAGCGGGTTCACCGTGTTGGGGTAGTTGCCCCGGATCTTCTTCTTGGCCTTCTTCGGGTCGCTGGAGATCTTGTTCTGCGGGTCGTCCGGGTCGTCGAGCTTGAAGTTGCGGTTCACCGCGACGGCGCGCACCCGGCCGGTGCCGGGCTCGACAGCGGCCACCATCCGGGCCGCCTTGCTGCTCTCGCCCAGGTTCTTGCGGACGGCCTTGTCGGCGGCCTTCTGCGCCGGCACGTCGAGCGTGGAGACGATGGTGTAGCCGCCGCTCTTGAGCCGCCGCTCCCGGTCGTACGAGGTGGCGCCGAACGTCTCCTGCTGCAGCCACCAGCGGTAGAGGTAGTCGCAGAAGAAGCCCCAGGAGCGGGTGGTGGTCTGGGTGCAGCCGTTCGGGGTGCGCTTGCCCTTGACGACGAGCTTGATCTTCTTGGCGGCGTCCGCCTCCTGTTGGTTGATCGCGCCGATCTGCACCATGTTGCCGATGACGTAGTCGCGCCGGCCGACCGCCTCGGGGTAGCCGGCGGGGGTGGTCGGGTCGAACGCGGTGGGCGCCTTCACCATGCCGGCGAGCATCGCCGACTCCTGGATGTCCAGTTTGCTCGGCGGCTTGTTGAAGTAGACCTGGCTGGCCGCCCAGATGCCGTACGCGCCGTTGCCGAACGCGGCGATGTTCAGGTAGCGCTCCAGGATCTCGTCCTTGGAGAGCTCCTTGTCGATCTGCAGCGCCAGGCTCATCTCGCGGAGCTTGCGAGCGCTGGTGTCCTCGGTGGCGGCTACCACGTCGGCCGGGTGGGTGGCCGAGTAGGAGATGGCCAGCCGGACGTACTGCATGGTCAGCGTCGACGCACCCTGCCGCGAGGAGCCGGCGGCCTGGTTGTTGACGAACGCCCGGGCCACACCGTTGAGGTCCACGCCGTTGTGCTTGTAGAAGTCGTGGTCCTCGGCCGCGATGATGGCCTTCTGCATGTGCGGCGAGATGTCCTTGAGCTTGACGTCCTTGCGGTTCTCGTCGTACATCGTGGCCAGCACGGTCTTGCCGTCGGCCGCGAGCAGCCTGGTGATCTGCGGGGATCGGGCGACTGTCAGCTCCTTGGGCAGCGCGCCGAATGTCTCCGAGCCGGCCTTCGCGGCCAGTCCGGTCATCGCCACCGCGGGGAAGGCCGCCGCGGCGACCACCACTCCGGCCAACAGGCCGCAGATCAGCAGCGATGCGGCGTTGGTCAGCACGTTGTGGTCACGTTTCCGCATCCAGGTCACCTCGACAGGGTACGCGAGCAGGGATCGGCGGGCGCGCGGGGAACTTTCCCCATTTCCTGCATGCGCCGGCCTCGTTGTGCTAAACGCACGAGCCCTGGTCCGAGGTTGCGTGAGATCCGGCGGAAGTCTCTGCGAAGTCCGGGAGTAGCGCAGCGTTTTCACGTATCCGGGCGGGGTAGACGCGGGCGAAAGCCCGGGAAGCCGGGAGTGTCCGGAATGATGGATTTCGCCGACAACGTTGCGTAATCGGGCGACTACACAGCATGATGGTGGCGGCGAAGGCAGCCATGCGTCGTTCGTGCCGCCCTGGGGAGGCCGGCGCGAACGACCGGGGGGAGTTCGAGGGCTGCTCGCACGAAGTCGGTAGGTACTGCAAGGGGGGACGTGTACAGATGGGCATGATCACTGACTGGCCGTCACTGGCGGCATGTCAGAACGGAGACCCGGACGCGTTGTTCGTACAGGGCGCCGAACAGAACGTGGCGAAGAGGATCTGCCGGAGCTGCCCAGTTCGGTACGAGTGCCTGGCCGACGCGCTCGACAACCGGATCGAGTTCGGTGTGTGGGGTGGCATGACCGAACGCGAGCGCCGTGCGTTGCTGCGCCGTCACCCGCAGGTGACCAGCTGGCGCAAGATGTTCGAGGCGGCCATGAAGAAGAACGCCAAGGAGAAGGCCGGCAAGGACAAGGTCCTGGTGACCACTGCCACCTGACCGGCCGGTCAGCGCCGGCTGATCGCCTCGCCGATCGTCCGCAGCCCGTCGACGTCGTGCACGTCGGCGGGCTGCGCGGCCACCGACACCGCCGGCACCGCCGGGAACGCCTCGGTGAACCGCGCCGCCACCTGCTCCTCGCGTACCGCCTGCTGGGCCAGCGCGGCGTGCGCGCGCAGCACCTCGACGGTGCCCTCGTGCCCGCCCGCCGCGGCCAGCCGCTCCGCGGCGGCCAGGCTCTCCGCCGCGGACAGGTCCGCCGCCGGCCGGTGCACCCGGTTGAGCACCAGCCCGGCCAGCGGCATCTGCTCTTCCCGCAGGCGACCCGCGAAGTACGCGGCCTCCCGGACCGCGTCCGGTTCCGGCGCCGCGACCAGCAGGAACGCCGTCTCCCGGGCCTGCAGGATCCGGTACGTCTGCTCGGCCCGCTGCCGGAACCCGCCGAACATCGAGTCGAGGGCCGCGACGAAGCCGGACAGGTCGGTGAGCAGCTGGGCGCCGAGCACCTTCTGCACCACCTTGGAGAACATCCCGAAGCTCGCCGTCACCAGGTTGAACATGCTGCGTCCGCCGCTGCGCGCCGGGGCCAGCAGCAGCCGCAGCATGCGGCCGTCCAGGAACCGGGACAGCCGGGCCGGAGCGTCCAGGAAGTCGAGCGCGGACCGCGACGGGGGCGTGTCCACGACGATCAGGTCCCACTCGCCCCGGGCGTGCAACTGGCCCAGCTTCTCCATCGCCATGTACTCCTGCGTGCCGGCGAAGGTGGAGCTCATGGCCTGGTAGAACGGGTTGGCGAAGATTTCCGCCGCCTTCGCCGGGTCGGTGTGCTGGAGCACCACGTCGTCGAACGTGCGCTTCATGTCGAGCATCATGGCGTGCAGTTCGCCGCCGCTGGCCTCGACGTCGATGCCCTTGACCTGGCGAGGTGTGTTGTCCAGCTCCGTCAGGCCGAGCGACTGCGCCAGCCGGCGGGCCGGGTCGATGGTGAGCACCACGGTCCGGCGGCCGTGCCGCTCGGCGGCGCGCAGCGCCAGCGCCGCCGCGGTGGTCGTCTTGCCCACGCCGCCCGCCCCGCAGCAGACCACGATCCGTACGCCGTCGTCGGCGAGGATCTGGTCGACGTCAAGCGGAGGCGCCGCGTCTTCGGAAGGCACCAATCGAGCGTATCGGTCCCGAGGGGCACTCTGCTCCGTGCCGGTCGCAGGTGTGAGTCAATCCGCCCGGACGAGGGTCTCGGCGAACGTCCCCAACCCGGCCCGGTCGACTCCTCCGGGCAGCAGCGGCAGTTCGATCATGGGCAGGCCCAGCTCCACCAGGTCGCCCCGGAGCGAGTCCTCCAGCTCCCGGCGTACCCGCTGGTCGTGGGCCTCCTCGACGAGCCCGGCCACGGTCGGGCCGTCGGTCGGCAGGCCGGCGGCGGCCAGCCCGCGCTTCAGCTCGGCCGCGGTCACGGCCCGGCCGGCCGGCACCGGCGGGCGGACGCCGTTCACGATCACCCGGCCGACCGGGAAGCCGAGCTGGGTCAGCTCGGCGACCGCGTCGAGCGTCTCCTGGACCGGCATCTCCTCCAGCAGCGTGACCACGTGCACAGCTGTCATCGGCGACCGGAGCAGCGCGGAGACGCCCTCGCTCTGGGTCTTGATCGGGCCGACCTTGGCCAGCCGGGCGGTCTCCGCTGTCACGTTCAGGAAGCGGCCGATGCGTCCGGTCGGCGGCGCGTCCAGCACGACCGCGTCGTACGTCCGGCGCGAGCCGCTGGTGCGGGTGGTCGCCTCCTTGACCTTGCCGGTGAGCAGTACGTCGCGCAGGCCCGGCGCGATCGTGGTGGCGAAGTCGATCGCGCCGAGCTTGCGCAGCGCCCGGCCGGCCGCGCCGAGCTTGTAGAACATGTCCAGGTATTCGAGGAGCGCCGCCTCGGCGTCGACCGCCAGCGCCCGCACCTCACCGCCGCCGGGCGCGTCGGCGAGGTGCCGTTCCTCGTACGGCAGCGGGTCGGTGCCGAAGAGCTGGGCGATGCCCTGCCGGCCCTCCACCTCGACCAGCAGGGTGCGCCGGCCCCCGGCGGCCAGGCCGAGGGCCAGCGCGGCGGCCACGCTCGTCTTGCCTGTGCCGCCCTTGCCGGTCACCACATGCAGGCGGGCCGGCCATCTGCCGGCGGACTCGGCCGGCTGCTCACTCGCTGCCACCCGTCGAGCCTAACCAGCCGGCCGGATCAGCCGACCTCGCAGACCCACCAACCCGTCTTCCGCACCACCGTGAAGCGCAGGGACTGCTCGGCGACCTTCTCGTCGGCGGTGGTCATGGTCACCCGGGCGGAGACCGTGGCCCGGTCCCCGGTCTGGTTGTCGACGGTCGGGTTGCTCCAGCGGAACCGGGGGTTCTGGTACTGCCCGGCGTACTTCTGGACCTCGGCGACCTTGGCGGTGATCTTCTCGTCGTCGCGTGCGGCCGAGCAGACGAACGCGGCCGCCTTCTCGGCGTCCCGCTCCTGATAGACGGCCTTGAGGAAGCCGTCCACCGCGACCTGCGGCTCCTTCGCTCCCTGGCCGTCCTCGGTGTCGCGCAGGACGAGGAACGCGGCAGTGCCCCCACCGCCGCAGAGCAGGACCGCGGCGGCCAGCACCAGGGAGGCGATCAGCAGGGCGGGTCGCTTGCGTGGCTGGCCGCCCGGCGGACCGGGCGGATAGCCCGGTGGCCCGGCGGCGGGAACGGAGCCCGACGGTGTGCCGCCGTCGGGCGGTGTCTGTGGATGCGGGTCGCCGGGCATGCCGGTGTCGCCACCGGCGGGCGGTTGGGTCATCTGTCTCCCCCGGGTTGCGGCTCCCGTCGCCGCCCCAGGCGACGGGCACGGGTCGAGGTGGTCGGGCGCGCGTCCGCGCGTGCCCAGTCCGGAAGGGTAGCGGTCGGCGGGGCGCTTGCCAGCCCCGCGTACGCACCCGCCGCAGGTGAGTTCGCCGTCGCGTTCTGGACCAGGCTTGTGTCGCATATGTGACTGGGCGTGACGAAGCGTGCGCGTCCCGTTGCCGGGACTGGTTGGAGGTCCTACGTTCGTCCCGACACGGAGAGCCGGACCCGCCGGACGACGCCGAGGCGGATGGCGGTGTCAGTGAGCAGGTACGACGCCCGGAGGCGACGCATGCGCGACGCGGAGAACACCCCCCGAGCCCAGTTCCCCGGTGACCGGTCCGGACGGCCCGGCGACGCCGATGCGCCCGGCGAGGGCGCCTCGTTCAACGAGCGGTCGTACCGCCTTCCGGTCGAGGTGGTCCGGACGCTGTCCCGCCCCGGCGCGAAGGGGCGGGAGGAGGACGAGCCCGGCTACGTCATCCACCTGCCGGTCCGGGTGGCCGACCTCGCCGCGGCCACCGCGCTCGCCGGCACCGTGGCCACCTCGCTGGGCTTCCTGGTGGAGCTGGACGCGGGCGAGACCACCGTCTCCACCGCCGACGACCAGAACAACAGGCACCGGGTCTTCTGTGATCTGCTGCTGCCCGACCGCAGCCGGTGTCCGCAGCGCTTCGAGCACGAGGGCCCGTGCGGCGAGCCGCCGCCCGCTCCGGAGCCGCGTCCCGCGTCCTGGTGACGACGGCGGACCGTAGGCTGTGCCTGACCGAAGTCCAAGTCAGGCAAGGGAGCCCTCCTCCGATGCAGAAGTGGGAATACGCCACGGTGCCGCTGCTGGTTCACGCGACCAAGCAGATCCTCGACAACTGGGGCGAGGACGGCTGGGAACTGGTCTCGGTGGTGCCCGGCCCGAACCCGGAGCAGCTCGTCGCGTACCTGAAGCGGCCGAAGGGCTGAGCCGCATGAGCAACGGACCTCACGCCAAGCTCGCCGAGCTCGGCCTCGAACTGCCCGAGGTGGTGCCGCCGGTGGCCAGCTACGTGCCGGCCGTCCAGTCCGGGCAGCACGTCTACGTCTCCGGCCAGCTTCCGATGGCCGAGGGCAAGCTGCTCGCGACCGGCAAGGTCGGCAACGGCGTCTCCGCCGAGCAGGCGAAGGACCTGGCGCAGCGGTGCGCGCTGAACGCGCTCGCCGCGATCGACGCGCTGGTCGGGCTGGAGAACGTGGTGAAGGTCGTGAAGCTGACCGGCTTCGTGGCCAGCGCGCCCGGCTTCACCGGCCAGCCCGGCGTGATCAACGGGGCCTCGGACCTGTTCGGCGCCGTGTTCGGCGAGGCCGGCCGCCACGCCCGCAGCGCGGTGGGCGTAGCCGAACTCCCCCTCGACGCCCCGGTAGAGGTAGAGCTGATCGTCGAGGTCGCCTGACCCCACGCGTAGCCCGCGATCTTGCGGTTGCCGCCCTGACAGAAGCCCCAGACGGGGACAAACCAGCGGCGGGAACTGCAAGATCGCGGGGAGTGGCCGGGGGAGTCGTACGATCGCTGCCATGGGTGGGCGTATGGCCGGGGCCGCGGGGGCGCTTGCGGAGGAACTGCCGGGGTGGGTGACGCTGTTGCGCGCGCCCAATCCGGGGCCGATGACGCTCGACGGCACCAACACGTGGGTGCTGCGGGCCGGGCCGGACGCGCCGGCCCTGGTGGTCGACCCCGGACCGGCCGACGAGGGGCACCTGGCCGCGATCGCGGCGCAGGGCGGCATCGGGTGCGTGCTGATCACGCACGGGCACCCCGACCACACCGAGGGCGCGCCCCGGCTGCGTGAGCTGCTCGGCGACGTGCCGGTGCTGGCCGCCGACCCGATCCACACCGCCGGGGGCGAGCCGCTCACCGCCGACACGCGCCTCGACCTGGAGCTCGGCCTGCGGCTGCTGCCCACCCCCGGGCACACCGCCGACTCGGTCTGCCTCCTGGCGGAGCACGACGGCGATCGGGTGGTGCTGACCGGCGACACGATCCTCGGCCGGGGCACCACTGTGGTCGCCCACCCCGACGGGCACCTCGGGGACTACCTGTCGAGCCTGGAACTGCTCTCCACGTACCGGGAGATCCCGGTGCTGCCGGGCCACGGCCCGGCGCTCGCCGACTGCGGCGTCGCGGCCGACTACTACCTGGCCCACCGGCGGGCCCGGCTGGACCAGGTGCGCGCCGCAGTGGCCGCGGGCGCCACCACCGCGCCCGAGGTGGTCGCCGTGGTCTACGCCGACGTCGACAGGTCGCTGTGGTGGGCCGCCGAGTGGTCCGTCCGCGCCCAGCTCGAACACCTCGGGGTGGAGCAGCCGTGACCTGCCCGGTGTGCGGGACGGTAGCGGTACCCGGGGCGCGGTTCTGTCACAACTGCGGCGCGGCGCTGCCGGCCGCCGCCACGCTGCCCGCCGCCGAGCGCCGCGTGGTGACAGTGCTCTTCGGCGACCTGTCCGACTTCACCTCCTGGTCGGAGGACCTGGACCCGGAACGGGTCGGCGCGGTCACCGACCGGGTGCTCGCCGCGCTGGCCGGCGCGGTCAAGACGTTCGGCGGGCACGTCGACAAGCTCACCGGCGACGGGATCATGGCGGTCTTCGGCGCGCCGGTCGCCCACGAGGACGACGCCGAGCGCGCGGTGCGCGCGGCGTTGTCCATGCAGCGGGCGGTCCGGCGGGTGCTCGACGACGAGCGGGGCGGCGGCGCGCCGCTGGGCCTGCGCGTCGGCCTCAACACCGGCGACGTGATCGCCGGCATCCAGGCCGCGATCGAGTACACGGTCATCGGCGACACGGTGAACACCGCCGCGCGGCTGGCCGACGCCGCCGCGGTCGGCGCGGTCTACGCCGGGGCGCGGACGTCGGCTGCCACCCGGCACGTCGCCTCCTGGCGGGCGCTGCGCCCGCTGCGGCTCAAGGGCAAGCGGGAGCCGGTCGAGGCGTACGAGCTGCTGGGCCTGCTGGACGCGCCCGGCACCCGGTCCGGTCTCGGCGACGAGGCGCCGTTCGTGGGCCGGGAGACGGAGATCGGCCGGGTCGCCGGCCGGCTCGCCGAGGTGATCGACCGGGGCGAGCCCCGGGTGCTGCTGATGACCGCCGAGGCGGGGATCGGCAAGTCCCGGTTCGCGGCCGAGGTGGAACGCCTCGCCGCCGGCTACGACGTCGGCGCCGGCCGGTACGCGGCGCACACCGGCGCCCGGGTGCTCTCGGTGCGGTGCGCCGCGTTCGGCGAGCGCCGCCGCCTGGCCCCGCTCGCCGACCTGGTGCGCGCCGCCGTCGGCCTGCCCGGCGACGCCGCCACTGCTGTCACGCGCCCGGCCGTCGAGGAGCGGCTGCGCCGGCTCGGCCAGCGTCTGTCCCGGCTCCCCGGCGACCCGCCGCCGATCGCCGTGGACCAGCTTCTGGCACTGCTCGGGTACGCCGAACTGCCGCCCGCCACGGAGAACGGCGAGTGGAACGCGGCCGGACCGCCACCGGACGACGAAGCCGTGCCGACCGCTGTCGCCGACCTGCTCACCGCGCTCGCCCTGGAGGCGCCGCTGGTGATCGTGGTGGACGACCTGCACGACGCCACGGCCGAGACACTCAAGGCGCTGGCGCTGACCCTCAACCGGCTCAGCGGGCCGGTGCTCGTGCTGCTGCTCGGCCGGCCCGAACTGGTGCGGACCGCCGGCGCGCTGACCCGGGTCGCGGACGCCGAGGTGCACGCGCTGCCGCCGCTGCGCGGCGCGGACGCCTCCCGGCTGCTCACCAGCTATCTCGCCGGTGGCCGCATGCCCCAGTCCGACGCGGACCGGCTGCTCGCCACCGCTCAGGGCAACCCGTTCTACCTGGCCGAACTCGTGACGCTGCTGATGGAGCGCGGCGCGCTGACCGCCGGGCCGGGCCGGGGCGCGGACGTCGGCTGGCGGCTCGCCCCCGGCTCGCTCGGCAGCCGGCTGCTCTCCCGGGACCTCGCCGCGGTGCTCGCCGCGCGTATCGACGCGCTGCCGCCGGATGCCCGCTCGGCGCTGCGCGACGCCGCGGTGGTGGGCGACACCGTGCCCGCCGGCGCGCTGGAGGCGCTGCGGGAGCAGCGGATCGGGCAGGACGGCCGGCCCGCCGCGGTGGCCGCCGTCGAGCTGGACCGGGCCGTGGAGGAGCTGCTGCAACGCCGCATGCTGCACCGCACCCGCACCGGGTTCGCCTTCGCCACCCCGCTCATGCGGGAGGCCGCGTACGCCGGGGTGAGCAAGGCCGAGCTGGCCGAACGGCACGCGGCGCTGGCCCGCTGGGCCGCGCCGGAGAGCGTGGCCGAGACGGGCGGCGCCCCGGCGGGCGCCTTCACCGAGGCCGCCCGGGACGACTTCGTCGCCGAGCACGTCGAGCGGGCGACAGCGCTCGCCGACGCGGTCAAGCTGCGCCCGGACGCGCCGGCCCGGGCCGTCACCCCGCTGGGCGTGGCCGCGCTGGGCCGGGCCGCCCGCCGGTCACTGCGCTCGGGGGAGCCGGCTCTCGCGGTCGAGTACGCCGAGCGCGCGGCCGAGCTGGCCCGCGACGGCGTACCGCCGGCCGACCGGGTGACGCACGCCCGGGCGCTGCTCCAGATCGGCCGCCCGGCCGACGCGCTCGCGTTCGCCGAGAAGATCGCCGCGAACACCGGCGACCCGGCCACCCGGACCGCCGCGCTGCTGCTGGCCGGGCAGGCCCAGCAGACGCTTGGCGACGCCGAGCGGGCCGAGCGCAGCTGGCGGGAGGCGTTGCAGGTGGCCACCGACGCCGACCTGCCCACCATGCGGGCGTCGGCGATGCGGCGCCTCGGCATGGCCGACTTCATCGCCGGCCGGCTCGGGCAGGCGAGCAGCCGGCTGGCCGCGTCCTATCAGGTCAGCCTGGCCGCGCGGGACCCGCGCGGACAGGCCTGGTCGTTGCAGAACCTGGCGTGGGTGACCACCACCCGGGGCGACTTCGCCGGCACCGACGCGGTGCTCGGCCGGGCCGCCCGGCTCTTCGCCGAGCTGAAGGACCCGTACGGGCGGGCCTGGCTGCGCGGCACCACCGCGTTCGCCCGGCTGCTCGCCGGACGGCTGCGGGAGGCGTGCCGGTTGGCGCGGGTGTTCCTGCCGTTCGGGGAGCGGGTCGGCGAGGCGTGGGCGGTCGGTACGCTGCGCGCGGTCGAGGCGTACGCCACCGCCGAGCTGGGCGACCTGGCCGAGGCGGACCGGGCGGCGCGGCGCGCGTACCGGGACTTCGCCGAGGTGGGCGACGACTGGGGGCAGGGCTTCGCGCTCGTGGTGCGCGGGGTGGTGGCGCGCGGGCTGGGCGAGCCGGAACACGCGGCCGACCTGTTCACCGACGCGCTCGAATACGCCGACCGGACCACCCACCCGTTGCTCACCGGCATGGCCGGCACGCTGCGCGGCTTCGTCGCCCTGGACACGGGCGACCACGAGACCGCCGAGCGGGAGGCGCGGTCGGTGCTGACCCGGGTGGAGCCGCACAACCCGCAGGCGCCGGCCCAGGTCGCACCGCGGGTGCTGCTCGCCATGGCCCGGCTCGCGGCCGGTGACCCGGGCACCGCCGTGGGGCTGCTCGCCCCGGTCGCCACCGGCGCGGCGAACGCGCCCTCGCTGCTGTTCTCCCGGCGGCAGACGATGGCCCGGTACGCCGCCGCGCTGCTCGCCCACGGCCAGCGCGAGCAGGCCCTCGACTGGGCGCAGCGGTCGATCACCGCACCGGCCGAGGACGTGCGCAGCCAGGTGGTGGCGCAACTGGTGCTGGCCGAGGCGCTCGACGCCTGTGGCCGCCGGGCCGAGGCGCTGGCCAGCGCGGAGGAGGCGGTACGTCTCGCGTACGCCACCGAACAGCGCAGTGAGCGGATGGTCGCCGACGCGTTGCGGGTCCGTCTCTCCGGCGGCTGATCCGTTGTTGTTCTACCGGTTCCGGGGATGTGCTCGTCGGTGGGGCCGGTTAGCGTGGGGCGGCGTCCGTCGTGGGTCGACTGTCGCACACCGGTACGCGCGCGCGTCGCCGGCGGATCATGCTGGGGAGGGACGATGAGGCTGCCGCGCTCGGGCGCCGGCTGGACGATCGCGGTCTTCGGGCTCCTCGCGCTGCTGCTCGGCGCGCTCGGGTTGATCTGGCCGGAGACACAGCTTCGCCTGCTCGGCTTCGAGGTGCCGGCCGAACGCGCCCCGGGCGACTACACCGGCACGTTCCTCACCGCGTCGTCGATGGCCTCGTTCAACATGGGGGTCTACTACCTGCTCGCCGTCGCGACCGAGTGGCGGCCGTTCTACCGGTTCACGGTCTGGTTCCGCCTGGTCACGTTCACCGTCTTCACCATCGCGGTGCTGTCCGACGTCGCGCCGGACCGGTTCTTCGCGGTCGCCGCGTGGGAGGGGCTGGGCGCGGTCGCGACAGCTGTCGGCCTGTGGTGGGACGCGCGCCGGGCGGCTCCCGGCACGACCGGGCCCGGCGACTCCGCGCCGGATCCGGTGCCGGCCACCGACGCGGCCCGCTGACCGGCCGGACCAGTTGGGTATTTTCGAACCGTGACCGAGACCCCGCCCGGCGCCGTGCGGCTGCCAATCGTGCCCGGTCTGACCGATCTGCAGGTGTTCGCCCGGGGCGGCTACGCCACCATCTACCGGGCCACCCAGATCTCGGTGGGACGCGAGGTGGCGGTCAAGATCGAGAACCGGACGCTGGACAGCGAACGCGACCAGGCCCGCTTCCTGCGCGAGGCCCGCGCGGCCGGCCGGATGTCGTCGCACCCCCACGTGGTGGACCTCTTCGACGTCGGGGTCACCGTCGACCAGCACCCCTACCTCATCATGGAGCTGTGCGACGGCTCGTACGCGGAGCGGATGCGCACCTCGCCGCTGGGCCCGGAGGAGACCCGCGACCTCGGCGTGAAGATCGCCGACGCGCTGGTCCACTCGCACGCGGCGGGCGTGCTGCACCGGGACGTCAAGCCCGCCAACATCCTGCACTCCGAGTTCAACTCGGCGGTGCTCGCCGACTTCGGCCTGGCGGTGCTCGCCGAGTTCCGTGACTCCTCGGTCATGCTGGAGGCGCTCACGCCCGCGTACGCGCCGCCGGAGACGTTCAACCACAGCCCGCCCACCCCGGCCGTCGACGTCTACTCGCTGTGCGCCACCCTCTACGCGGTGATGTACGGCCGGCCGCCGCGCTGGCACTCGGAACGCAACCCGAGTCTGGTCACCGTGCTGGAGATGTTCCAGCAGCCCATCCCCGGGCTGCCCGGGGTCCCCGGCGAGCTGATCGACGTACTCCGGTTGGGGATGTCCAACGACCCGGGCGAGCGTCCCTCCGCTGTCGAGCTGCGCGGCCTGCTCGCCGGGCTGCCGCTGGACGGCGCTCCGGCCGGCGGCGTGCTCTACGACGGCGGCGAGCGCTACCGCCGCAGCGGGGGCCCGAACCCGCGCCCGCCCGCCGACGACGACCACCCGACCGTGGCGTCGCGGGCCCGGCGCTGGCCCAAGCGCTGGTTCCTCGGCGGCGCCGGGGTGCTCGCGCTGGCGGCGTCGGCAGGTGGCGGCTGGCTGGCCGCCGGTCACGCGCCGGCCGCCCCGCCGATCCCGGTGGCGAGTGGCGTGGCCGGCGGGCCGGTGCCCGGCTGCGCGTCCGCCGACGTGCGGCTCCCGGCCGGCGCGCGGTGCGCCTCCGAGCTGGAGTGCTTCGGTCCGGTACGGCTGCGCCGCGACCGGGCCGAGGCGAGCCGGGTGCCCTGCGACGGCCAGCACACGTGGGAGACCTACGCCGCGGGTGACCTGCCGGCCGGTCTCACCGGCGCCAAGCACGGCGCGGTCGCCGCCGACCCGGCCGTCGGCAAGGTGTGCAACGTCGACACGTTCCGGGTGGTCAGTGGCGCCGACCCGGCGAACGGATGGAACCTTGAGGTGTTGCCGCCGGAGACCGACGCCGACCGGACCTACCGGTGCCTGGCCGGCCGGGGCGTGAACGCGCTCGCCGGGCCCACCCTCACCGGTCGCTGACCCCTCGGCCCTGCCGTACCGCCCGCGGGTCGAGCGTCTCCAGCGTGTCCGCGTCCACCGCCGTCTGCGCCCGCAGGCCGCGTACCGCCCGCGGGTCCAGCGCCTCGAGCGTGTCCGCGTCGACCGGATGGCCGCCCGGGGCGCGCAGGTTCCGCACGGCCCGGGGATCGATCGCCTCGAGCGTGTCGGCGTCCACTCCGTACCCGGCCTCGGGCAGCCAGGTCTTGGGCGACGGGGTGTGCCCGCCGTCGTCGACGGGCTGGCGGGCCGCGGTGATCGTCACCCCGGCGATCATGCCCAGCACGACGCAGACCAGGGCCAGCACGACCGACAGGATGCCGGGCGGGCGCCACACCGCGAGGGCCACCACCGCCGCGACCGTCACCAGGGACGCGACGACGGCCTTCGCCCGCGCATCGGGCTTCGGGAACGATCTCACCCGACAAGCATGGCCCAGCGCGGCGACCTGTCAACCTGCGGGCCGAGACGGCTTCCCGTCAGTGACATTCCACTTCGGAGTGGCAGAAGCGTCGATCGAGCAAAAATCGTTACATCCGTTGGCCGACTGCCGTATCGCTCCGGGTTGGGGAGCCGCTACCGTGAGCGTCGATCCGGGAGTGGCGAGGCCGAGGTCTCCTCGACCACACCGCCCAAGGACGGACCCCCGGGGTACGGCAGGTGATCGGGCACCCGCCGTACCCCGGGCCGCCCCGCTCGCCAAGTGGTCCCCGCACGGCGGGCACGCGCGAACGGGCGGTTCAGTAGGACTTGTCCTGGCCCAGTACGTGCTGCGCGACGAAGTTGAGGATCATCTCGCGGCTGACCGGGGCGATCCGGCCGGCGCGTACCGCGCCGAGCAGCGTCGACACGCCGTACTCGGTGGTCATGCCGGCGCCGCCGAGCGCCTGGACGGCGGTGTCGACGGCGAGCGCGGCGGCCTCACCGGCCGCGTACTTGGCCATGTTGCCGGAGATGCCCGCTTCCAGGTCGCGACCCGCGTCGTACAGCGTCGCCGCCTTGTAGATCATCAGCCGGGCCAGCTCGACCTGCACTGCCGCGTGCGCGAGCGGGTGCGCCACGCCCTGGTGCGAGCCGATCGAGTTCCCGCCCCACACCTTGCGGGTGGCGGTGTAGTCGCTCGCCCTGTCGATCGCGTACCGGCCGGTGCCCGCGCCCATCGCGGCCACCGTGATGCGCTCCGGGTTGAGCCCGGCGAACAGCGCCGGCAGCCCGGCGTCGAGTGACTCGCCGACGAGCGCGTCGGCGGGGAGCCGGACGTCGTCCAGGAAGAGCAGGAACTGGTTCTCCGGCGACAGGATCTCCATGTCCAGCTTGGACTTCTCCAGGCCGGGCGCGTCGGTCGGCACGATGAACAGCGCGGGCTTGAGCTTGCCGGTGGACGCGTCCTCGGTGCGGGCGACCACTAGTACGTGCCCGGCCTCGTCGACGCCGGAGATGTAGATCTTCCGGCCGGTGAGCAGCCAGTCGTCGCCGTCGCGGCGAGCCACGGTGGAGAGGCGGTGGAAGTTCGAACCGGCGTCCGGCTCGGTGATCGCGAAGACGATCTTCTCGGAGCCGTCGGCGAGGCCGGGGAGGTGCTTCTTGCGCTGCTCCTCCGTACCGTGCCTGTTGATGATCGTGGCGGCGATGGCGGGGGAGACCACCAGGAGCAGCAACGGGCAGCCGGTCGCGGCCAGCTCCTCGCACACCAGCGCCAGGTCGGTGATGCCGCCGCCCCCGCCGCCGTACTCGGTGGGGATGTTGACGCCCAGGTAGCCCAGCCGGCCGGCCTCGTGCCACAGCTCGGTGGTGTGCTCGCCGGACTTGGCTTTCGACACGAAGTAGGAATGGCCGTACTTGCGTCCCAGCTCCCGTACCGCGTCGCGGAGCTGATCCTGTTCGGGGGTGAGGTCGAAATTCACTGCGGGTCCTCCTCGGGGTCCACCACGGCCAGTACGGCACCCGTCTCGACCTGACCGCCGGCGGGCACCGGCAGCTCCGTCACCACGCCGTCGGCGGGGGCGAGCACGGGATGTTCGAGCTTCATCGCTTCCAGCGTCAGCAGCAGGTCACCGGCGGCGACCCGCTGACCGACCTCGACGTGCACCCGGGTCACCGCTCCGGGCAGCGGCGCGAGCAGCGACCCGGCCGCCAGCTCCGCGGTGGGCAGGGGCAGGCGGGGCAGCTCGGTGAGGCTCGCCGCCCCGTCCGGGCCGTCCACGAAGACCGACGACCCCACCCGGTGTACGCGGAACGCCCGCCGTACCCCGTCGACGTCGAGCACCACCCGGTCCGGGGCGGCTGTCACCAGCTCGACCACCGGCAGCTCGGTGTTAACAGGGGACCCTTCCGCTACCGGATCCGTTAAGAAGGGGCCCTTCCTTCCCCACTCGGCGAGGCCGCCGGTGCGGTCGAGCCGGTAGCGGATCTCGATCTCCTCGCCGTCGCCGACTGTGAAGCTGGTGACCTGCGGGAAGGACGGCACGTTGCGCCAGCCCGACGGCAGCCCGGCCAGCACCGGGGCGGCGGCCCGGCGCGCGGCGGCGCCGGCCAGCGCCGCCGCCAGTGCCGCCACCGGAAGCTGCTCGGCCGGCAGCAGCGGCTCGAACACCTCCGGGTGCCGGTCCAGGAAACCGGTGTCCACGTCCATGGCGGCGAACTCCGGGCTGCGCAGCACACGCACCAGCAGATCCCGGTTGGTGGCCACGCCGTGCAGTTCGGCGCGGGCCAGCGCGCCGGCGAGCGCACGGGCCGCCTCGGTGCGGGTGGGCGCCCAGGCGACGAGCTTCGCCAGCATCGAGTCGTAGTGCACGCTGACCGTCGAGCCGTCCACCACACCGGAGTCCAGGCGCAGCCCGCGGGCCGGACCGAACTCGGCTGCGACCCCGGGGATCGCGAACCGGTGCAGCGTGCCGGTGGCCGGGCGGAAGCCCTGGGCCGGGTCCTCGGCGCACAGCCGTACCTCGATGGCGTGGCCGTCGGCCGGCGGTGTGGTGGCGACCGGCAGCGGCTCGCCCTCGGCGACGAGCAGTTGCAGCCGGACCAGGTCCAGCCCGGTGGTCAGCTCGGTGACCGGGTGCTCCACCTGGAGGCGGGTGTTCATCTCCAGGAAGTGCACCTGCCCGTCCGGCGCGAGCAGGAACTCCACTGTCCCCGCGCCGACGTAGTCGACAGCCCGCCCGGCCGCCACCGCCGCCTCGTGCAGCTCCGCGCGCACGTCGTCGGGCAGCACGCCGGGCGCCTCCTCGACGATCTTCTGGTGGCGGCGCTGGATCGAGCAGTCACGTACCCCGAGCGCCACGACGGTGCCGTGGGTGTCGCCGAAGATCTGCACCTCGACGTGCCGGCCGCGTTCCACGTACCGCTCGATGAAGACGGTGCCGTCGCCGAACGCCGCCGCCGCCTCGCGGCGCGCACCAGCGACGGCCTCGGCCAGCCCGGCCGCGTCGTGGACGATCCGCATGCCCCGGCCGCCGCCGCCCGCCGCGGCCTTGACCAGCACCGGGAAGGCGGTCACCTCGGCCGGGTCGGTCCAGGTGGGCAGCATCGGCACGCCCGCGTCGGCGAGCAGCGCCTTGGCGGCCATCTTGTCGCCCATCGCCGCGATCGCCTTCGCGGACGGACCGACCCAGGTCAGGCCCGCGTCGGTCACCGCCGCCGCGAACTCGGCGTTCTCGGCCAGGAAGCCGTAACCGGGGTGGACGGCGTCCGCGCCCGATCGGCGGGCCGCGTCCAGGACGGCGTCGATGCGCAGGTACGTCTCGGCCGGCGTGTTACCCGGCAGCCGTACCGCCTGGTCGGCGTCGGCGACGAACGGCGCGTCGGCGTCCGCGTCGGAGTGCACGGCGACGGTGGCCACGCCGAGGGCGCGGCAGGTGGCGAAGACCCGGCGGGCGATCTCGCCCCGGTTCGCGACCAGAAGCTTGGTGATCATTTTGAGCACGCCCCCTACATCCGGAAGACGCCGAAGCCGTCGGCGCCCTTCACCGGTCCGTTGTGGATCGCCGACAGGCACAGCCCGAGGACGGTACGGGTGTCCCGGGGGTCGATCACCCCGTCGTCGTAGAGCCGCCCGGACAGGAACAGCGCGCCGGACTGCGACTCGATCTGCTGCTCGACCATCATCCGCATGGCGGCGTCGGTGTCCTCGTCGTACTCGTGTCCCCGGGCGACGGCTGCCTGCCGGGCCACGATGGACAGCACCCCGGCGAGCTGCGCCGGGCCCATCACCGCCGACTTCGAGTTCGGCCAGGTGAACAGGAACCGCGGCTCGTACGCCCGGCCGCACATGCCGTAGTTGCCGGCGCCGTAGGAGGCACCCAGGTTGACGGTCAGGTGCGGCACCTTCGAGTTCGACACCGCGTTGATCATCAGGGCGCCGTGCTTGATGATGCCGCGCTGCTCGTACTCGGTGCCGACCATGTAGCCGGTGGTGTTCTGCAGGAAGACCAGCGGGGTGTCCGCCGCGTTGGCGAGCTGGATGAACTGCGCCGCCTTCTGCGCCTCCTCGCTGAACAGCACGCCCCGGGCGTTCGCCAGCACACCGACCGGATAGCCGTGCAGCTCGCCCCAGCCGGTCACCAGCGCGGTGCCGTAGCCGGGCTTGAACTCGTCGAACGCACTGTCGTCGAGCACCCGGGCCAGCACCTCGCGCGGGTCGAACGGCACCTTCAGATCGGCGCTGGCGATGCCGAGCAGCTCCTCCGGGTCGTACCGGGGTGGCAACGGGTGGGGGTTGCGCGGCGGCGGGCCGTGCTTGCGCCAGTTGAGCCTGCGGACGCACTGCCGGGCCAGCCGGATCCCGTCACGCTCGTCCTCGGCGAGGAAGTCGGCCAGGCCGGACGTGGTGGCGTGCATCGCCGCGCCACCGAGCGACTCGTCGTCGGTGACCTCGCCGGTGGCCATCTTCACCAGCGGCGGCCCGGCCAGGTAGACCTGCGAACGGTCCCGGATCATGATGGTGAAGTCCGACATGCCCGGTACGTACGCGCCGCCGGCGGTGGCGTTGCCGAAGACCACGCTCACTGTCGGGATCCGCTGCGCGGAGAGCCGGGTCAGGTCCCGGAACACCCGGCCGCCGGGAATGAAGATCTCCGCCTGGGTGGGCAGGTCCGCGCCGGCCGACTCGACCAGGTTCACCATCGGCAGCCGGTTGGCCGCCGCGATCTCACCCGCCCGCCGGGTCTTCGCCAGCGACCACGGGTTGATCGCGCCGCCGCGTACCGTCGGGTCGTTCGCCACGATCAGGCACTCCACGCCCTCGACCACGCCGATGCCGGTCACGGTGCTGGCGCCGACCGGGAAGTCGGTGCCGAACGCGGCCACCGACGACAGCTCCAGGAACGGGCTGTCCGGGTCGAGCAGCAGCTCGATCCGCTCGCGGGGAAGCAGCTTGCCGCGACCGTGGTGGCGGGTCACGTACTTCTCGCCGCCACCGCCCCGGGCCTGGTCGAGTGCCTCTTCCAGTTCGGCGAGGCGTTCCAGCAGCGCCTCCCGGTTGGCGGTGAAGGCGGGCGCGGACGGGTCGATCGTGCTCTGCAGAACTGTCGTGCTCACAGGCCCATGCCCTTCGCGATGATCTCGTTCATGATCTCGGTGGCGCCGCCGCCGATACCGAGCAGCCGGGCGTCGCGATAGTGCCGCTCCACCTCGGCGTCCCGCATGTAGCCGAAACCGCCGTGCAGTTGCAGCGCGGCGTCGACGACGAAGTCGCACGCGGACACCGCCACGTTCTTCGCGATCGCCACCTCGGTCACCACCGGCTGCCCGGCGGCGACCCGCTCGGCGACCTCGTGCACGTACGCCCGGGCCGCCTCGGTGCGGGAGTGCATCTCGGCCAGCCGGTGCCGGACGACCTGCCGCGCCACGAGCGGCCGGCCGAACGTCTGACGGTCCCGGGACCACCGCACGGCCAGGTCCACGCAGCGCTGCGCGGTCGCGTACGCCTGGGTGGCGAGCGAGAGCCGCTCGGCGGCGAACTGCTGCATGATGGCGAGAAAGCCGGTGTCCTCCGGGCCGACCCGGTTGCGCACCGGCACCCGCACGTCGACGAAGGACAGTTCGGCGGTGTCCGAGCAGTGCCAGCCCAGCTTCTCCAGCCGACGGCCCACTGTGAACCCCGGCGTGCCCTTGTCGATCACGAGCAGGCTGAGCGAGCCCGACCCGGGGAAATCAGTGCAGACCGCCGTGGTGACGAAGTCGGCCCGGACCCCGCTGGTGATGTACGTCTTGGCGCCGTTCACCACGTAGTGGTCGCCGTTGCGTACCGCGCAGGTGCGGATGCCCGCCACGTCCGAGCCGCCGTCCGGCTCGGTGATCGCCAGCGCGCCGATCATCGTCCCGGCGAGCGTCGGCCGCACGTACCGCTCGATGAGCGTCTCGTCCTGTGCCTGAACCATGTGCGGCAGCGCGATGCCGTGCGTGAACAGCGCGGCGATCAGCCCCGACGAACCGCCCGAGCGGATGATCTCCTCGGTGACCACCATCGAGTCGAGCAGGTCGCCGCCGCTGCCGCCGACCGACTCCGGGAAGCCGATGCCGAGCAGGCCGACCTTGGCGGCTGTTTCGTGCAACGACCGGGGCAGCTCGCCGGTCCGCTCCCAGTCGGACAGGTGCGGCAGCACCTCCCGGGTGACGAACGAGCGGGTCAGCTCGCGTAGTTGCCGGCGTTCCGGCGTGTCCACGATGGTCATGCCGGAACCTCCGTCGGAAGATCGACCACTCGCGAGCGCAGCAGCTCGCCGAGCGCCTTGGCCTGCGGGTCGAACCGGGTGGAGGCGGCCACGCCCTGCCCGAGCAGTCCTCGGATCACGAAGTTGACCGCGCGCAGGTTCGGCAGCTCGTACCGCTCGACGGTGAGCGCCGCCGTCTCCGGCAGCAGCTCCGCCAGCCGGTCCACAGTCAGCCAGTCGCGCAGCCAGGGCCAGGTGGCGTCGGTGCGGGCCCAGACGCCCAGGTTGGCGTCGCCGCCCTTGTCGCCGGACCGCGCGCCGACCAGCTCACCCAGCGGCCCCCGCCGGCTTGCAGGTAAGGAAGGGCCCCCTGTTAACGCCTCGTGTATTAAAGGGGCCCCCTGCAAACCGCTCGTCACCGTCGGCGGCGGGATCGGCACCCGTTCGCCGGAGGGCAGCACCGCCACGTGCTCGACCGCGTCCTGCGCGATCGCGTCGGCGGTGAACACCCCGTACGGTGTCGCGTCGCCGGGCAGCGTGGTCAGCGTGCAGCCCGGGTAGGAGGCCAGCGCCAGCTCCACCGCCGCCGCCGAGAATGCCCGCCCGGCCCGCGACTTGTCGCCGTCACGCATGTGTACGTGCAGCAGCGCGCTCGCCGCCTCGGTGTCGCCGGTGTCCGGGTGGTCGGTACGGGCCAGCGTGAACTCCAGCCCTTCCGTGCCGACCGACTCCTCGATCTGGGCGCGGACCAGTGCCGCCTTGGCCGGGATGTCCAGCCCGCACAGCACGAACGTCATGGAGTTGCGGAAGCCGCCCAGGTTGTTGACGCCCACCTTGAGCGTGTCCGGTGGCGGCGTGCCGCGTACCCCGGACACGCGTACCCGGTCCGGGCCCTCCTGCTCCAGCCGTACCGTGTCCAGCCGGGTCACCACGTCCGGCCCGAGGTAGTCCGGCCCGCCCACCTCGTACAGCAGCTGGGCGGTGACCGTCTCGACTGTCACCGCGCCGCCGGTGCCGGGGTGCTTGGTGAGCACCGACGAGCCGTCCGCGTGCAGCTCGGCGATCGGGAAACCGGGGCGGCGCCCGCCGTCCGGCAGCTCGGTGAAGAAGCTGAAGTTGCCGCCGGTGACCTGCGCGCCGCACTCGATCAGGTGCCCGGCCACAGTGGCCCCGGCCAGCGCGTCGAGGTCGTCGCGGGTCCAGCCGAAGCGGGCGATCGCCGGGCCGACAGCCAGCGAGGCGTCGGTGACCCGCCCGGTGACCACCACGTCCGCGCCCGCGTCCAGGCAGGCCGCGATCCCGAACGCGCCCAGGTACGCGTTCGCGGTCAGCGCGTCCGGCCGCTGGATCGCGTCGCCCTCGACGTACCCGACCCGCACCTGGACGCCGAGCCGGTCGCCGAGCGACCGGATCGCGTCGGCCAGCCCCGCCGGGTTGAGGCCGCCCGCGTTGGTGACCAGCGTGACGCCGCGCTCCAGCGCGGTGCCGAGCACGCCCTCCAACTGGCGCAGGAACGTCTTCGCGTAGCCCAGCGACGGGTCGCGCATCCGGTCCCGGCCGAGGATGAGCATGGTCAGCTCGGCCAGGTAGTCACCGGTCAGCACGTCCAGCTCGCCGCCGTCGAGCATCTCCCGCCAGGCGGCGAAACGGTCGCCGTAGAAGCCCGACGCGTTCCCGATCCGCAGCACGCTCATGAGGGGTCTCCGCTCGCCGGCTCACGCTTGTCGCCGGGCGGGCCGGCGAACGCCTGGGCCACGTCCAGCCACTCGTCGGCCACCGGCCCGGTGGCGGTCAGGGCCAGGTCGGCGCGGTTCCGGCGCTGGGTGACGAGCCAGCAGAAGTCGAGCGCCGGGCCGGTCACCCGGTCGGCCGCGTCGGCCGGCCCGAACTCCCACACGTCACCGCCCGCGGGTGCGGTCAGCTCCACCCGCACCGGCGCCGTGGGCACCGCACGGCCGTGGGCCGCGAAGCCGTGCCCGAGGGTACGGAAGCCGAGGTGCGCGATGTGCCGCAGGCGCTGCGTCGGGGTACGGCTGACGCCGAGCGCGTCGGCCACGTCCTCGCCGTGCGCCCACGTCTCCATCAGCCGCGCGGTCACCATCGAGGTGGGCGACATGCTGGTGCCGTACCAGGGGATCTTCTGCCCGGTTGGGACGGCGGCGACCGCCCCGGCGAGCGCCGACCGGCCCGCGCGCCAGCGGGCCAGCAGCGCGGCCGGGGGCGCGAGGAAGGACTCGGCGCCGTCCTCGACCAGGCGCGACGGGTCCGGAGCGGCCATCACCGAGGCGAAGAACGCGGCCTCGTCGGTGGCCGCCAGGTAGGCGACGTGGTCGGTCCAGGCCAGGTGCGCGATCTGGTGTGCGACGGTCCAGCCCGGGGCCGGCGTCGGCCGCTCCCATCCGTCCGGCGGCAGGTCCGCGACGAGCGCGTCGAGCTGTTCGGACTCGGCGGCCAGATCCGCGAGCAGGGCTGTCAGGTCGACCATTGTGCCTCCGGGCGGGGTGGGTCAGGGGATCAGTGCCGCTCGCTCTCGGGGGTGAGCAACGCGGCGAGCTGGCGTTTCCAGGTCTGCAGCAGGGCGGCGCGGCGGGGCGAGTCGTCGCTGAGCAGGTTGGCCACGCCGAGGCCGCGGAGCAGGTCGAGCGTGGCCTGCACCGACTCGCGTACGCCCGGCTTGCGTTCGTCCACGCCGAGCAGCTCGACGGTGAGCCGGTACATCTCGCGGCCGATCCGCGCCTCCAGCGGCACCAGCGCGGCCCGCAGCTCGGCGTCGGTACGGGCGGCGACCCACAGCTCCAGCGCGGCCGCGAACAGCGGGCCGGTGAAGGAGGCGGCGAGCAGGTCGACCACCCCGTCGAGCCGCTGCGGGCCGGAGGGCAGTGCCGCCGCCTCGGCGCGCAGCTCGGCCGCCCGGCGCTCGGTCAGGTGGGTGACGGCGGCGGTGACCAGCGCGGCCTTGGTGGGGTAGTGGTGCAGCTGGGCGCCCCGGGAGACGCCGGCGCGGGCCGCCACGACTGTCGTGGTGGTGCCGGACCAGCCGTGCTCCACCAGGCAGTCGACGGTCGCCTCCAGCAGCCGGGCCTGGGTGGCGCGGCTGCGCTCCTGCTGCGGGACGCGGCTCGGTGCGGTGGACACGCCAACAGCCTGCCGCCCACAAAACAAACAGTCAAGCCTGACTTTTTTTGAAAGGAGGGGGCCCTTCTTAACGCCTCCGGTAGAGGAAGGGCCCCTTGTTAACGCCTCAGCGGCCGTCGCGCGGGGCGAAGACCGTGAGCGCGTCGGCGTCCGAGTGGCGGGAGCGGACGTACTCGTCGGCCCAGGCCGCGGCGTCCGGGAACGCGGACTCGGCGGCGATCCGGGCGCACGCGGCGTCCACGTCGAAGCGCGTGCGGCGCAACTGCACGCCCGGTCCGAGCAGCGCCCACCAGGCGCCCGTGCCCCCGTACGGCATGCCGACGCTGCCCGGGTTCACCACCAGGCGACGGTCGACCAGCCGGGTGAACGGCATGTGCGTGTGCCCGCAGACCACCGTGCCGACCTCGGGCGGGAGGCCGGCGAAGACCTCGGCCCAGCGGTCGAGCCGCGAGTCGACGAGCACGACCTCCTCGTCGTCGCGCGGGGTCGCGTGGCAGAACAGCACCTCGCCCAGGCCGGTGACCGGCAGCGTGACGGACGGCGGAAGCGCGGCCAGCCGGGCCACCTGGTCGTCGCGGAGCTGCCCCGCGGCCCAGTTCGAGACCTCGATCGGGGAAGCCGACCCGGCACGCGCCTGCACCAGCTCCCGGTCGGCGTTCCCACCGACCCAGCAGGCCCGGTCACCGAGCGCGGCCAGCCGGTCCAGCACCTCGACCGGCTGCGGGCCGGCCGCCAGGTCACCGGTGAGGACGATCAGGTCGGCGGCGGCCACGTCCGGCTCGGCCAGCACTGCTTCCAGCGCGGGCAGCACACCGTGGATGTCGGAGAGGACGGCGACACGATCGGGCATCGCCCCAGCGTGGCGGCACCGGCCCGGAGGATCAAATGATTCTGCGGCGGGCAGAGACGGCATCGGCCCGGCTCCGCGCGGTGGCGGGCCGGGCCGGGAAGCCGGTACGGAGGTCAGACCCGCGCGCGGCGGGCCAGGCGCTCCGGGTCGAGGATTATGATGCTCTTGCCGTCCAGTCGCAGCCAGCCGCGCGAGGCGAAGTCGGCGAGCGCCTTGTTGACGGTCTCCCGGGAGGCGCCGACGAGCTGGGCGATCTCCTCCTGGGTGAGGTCGTGCGTCACGCGCAGCACGCCGCCGTCGCGGGTGCCGAAGCGGCCGGCCATCTGGAGCAGGTTCTTGGCGACCCGGCCCGGCACGTCCGTGAAGATCAGGTCGGCGAGCGAGTCGTTGGTCCGGCGCAGGCGTCGGGCCAGCACCCGCAGCAGCTGCTCGGCGATCTCGGGCCGGTTGTTCAGCCACGGCCGCAGGGCCTGCTTGCGCAGGCGTACGAGCCGGGTGTCGGTGACCGCGGTGGCGGTCGCCGTACGCGGACCGGGGTCGAAGAGCGACAGCTCGCCGACCATGTCCGACGGGCCCATCACGGCGATCAGGTTCTGCCGGCCGTCCGCCGCGCGGCGACCCACCTTGATCTTGCCGGACAGAAGGATGTAGAGACTGTCGCCGGGTTCGCCCTCGTTGAAGACGATTTCGCCCTTGCGGACCTCGATCGTCTCCATCTCCTTGGCGAGCGCCTCGGCAGCCTCCGGGTCGACACCCTGGAAGATCCCGCTGCGGGCCAGTACCTCGTCCATCGCGCACCTCCGCCTGCGCGTGCCGTCCGTCGGCCGGGTCCGCCGTCCGCTGATCCCTCGCGCGCCGCCAGTCTAGGCGCACATGAGTAGGAATCAGAGGTGCACCCCTGGAATCTTGATCGTTGGGCGTAACCCGCCCGACCCGGTGAGCAGCTAAGATCCCGCTTCCGGCCCGGCCCGGCGCCACCCGTTCCCACCTGTGATCGTAGGGTGACCGGCGTGCTGTGTGAGCCGTTCCTGACCACCCGGTCCGAAGCCGGGTGGGACATCCCCCTGCTGGTCTGGCGGGCCGAGAGACCCCTGCTGGCGGTCGGCTCCGCCCCGCTGGGCGGCGGCATCGGCGTCCGCGGGTGGGTGCTGAACGCGACGGTGCCCATGTCGTACCACCGGGATGACCCCGCCGCGCACCTGGCCGAGCTGGCGGACGGCCTCGACCTGGGCGGACCCGGCGTCGGGCTGCTGACCGGCGTGGACGTGACCGAGGTGGTGCGCCGCACCGACGGCGGCGTCCGGGTCTGGGCGACTGTCGGCCTGGGCACGCCGGTGTGGGCCGCCGCGCTCGAGCCGGCCCCGCCCGCAGCGCCCGAGCCGGCGCCGCCCGCGCAGCGCGTCGGCACGGTCAACATCGTCGCGTACGTGCCGGAGCGGCTCGGCGACGCCGCCCTGGTCAACGCCGTGGCCACCGCCACCGAGGCGAAGGCGCAGGCGATCTGGGAGCTGGGACTGCCGGCCACCGGCACCCCCACGGACGCGGTGACGGTGCTCTGCCCGGCCGACGGCGATCCGGCCCCGTACGGCGGGCCCCGGTCGGCCTGGGGCGCGCCGCTGGCCCGGGCCGTGCACGCCGCCGTCCGCGCTGGCGGCGCCGGAACCGTCGTGCCCTGGTCCGACCGGGTTGCGGGCTGACGTGCCGAGGCATTTCCGGCGGCCCCGGTTTTCCGACCGATCGGCCCTCGTCGCCGCGTCCCGGGGACGGTAGCGTCGCCGACGATGTACGCTCCCGCCCGTTCTGTGCCCCGTGCCCGCCGCGCCGCCGTCGCCGCGCCGCACACCGCCCTCGCGCCGCGCCCCGCCCTCCCCGGACCACGTCGTGGCGCCCTCGGGCGGCGCCTGGTCGCGCTCGCCGCGCTCGCCGCCGTCCTGTTCGTCACCGGTTGCGCCGGTGACACCGGTGGGACCGGCGCCGACGCGAGGTGGCAGGCCGGGCAGGGCGGCGGGTCGACCGGCGCGGCCGGACCCGCCACCGGTGACCAGCCAGCGGCGCCGGACGACGCCGGCGAGCCGTCGATCTCGCTGACCGCGACCGGCGACGTGATCATGGGCAACGCCCCGGACCGGCTGCCGCCCAACGGTGGCAAGGGCTTCTTCGACGACGTGAAGTCGGCGCTCAAGGGCGATCTGGTGATGGGCAACCTGGAGGAGCCGCTCACCGACGACACCGGCGCCGGCAAGTGCGGCCCGGAGCCGAAGAACTGCTATCAGTTCCGCGCGCCCCCCGGCTACGCCGCGCACCTGCGCTCGGCCGGGTTCCAGCTGCTCAACCAGGCCAACAACCACGGCTACGACTACGGGCGGCAGGGCTACGAGAACACCCAGTCGGCGCTGGAGGCGCACGGCCTCAAGCACACCGGCGCGCCCGGCGAGATCACCGTGGTGGACGTCAAGGGCATCAAGGTCGCCGTGGTGGGCTTCTCGTCGTACCCCTGGTCCAACAGCCTGGTCGACCTGAACGCCGCCAAGCAGGTGATCGAGATGGCCAAGGAGGCGGCCCAGATCGTCGTGGTGCAGGTGCACATGGGCGCCGAAGGGTCGGACAAGACCCGGGTGAAGCCCGGCACCGAGATGTTCTTCGGCGAGAACCGGGGCGACCCGATCCGCTTCTCCCGCACCGTCATCGACGCCGGGGCCGACCTGGTCATCGGCCACGGCCCGCACGTGCTGCGCGGGATGGAGTTCTACAAGGGGCGGCTGATCGCGTACAGCCTGGGCAACTTCGCCGGCGGCGGGAAGTCGCTGAACAGCACCGGGCGGCTCGGCTGGGGCGGCGTGCTCAAGGTGTCGCTCACCGCCGAGGGGAAGTTCGCCGGCGGCACGTTCACCTCCACCGTGATGAACGGCGTGGGACGCCCGTCGGTCGACCGGCAGAACCGCGGCCTCGGGCTGGTCCGCGAGCTGAACCGGGCCGACTTCCCGGACACCGGCGCGAAGCTCGACGCGACCGGCAGGATCACCGCACCGGCGGGTGGCTGAGCGCACGACCATCGCGCCGCGCGGCCGGAGCGTCGGCCCCGCGACGTAGGCTGGCCCACGTGACCACGCGCTCCCCCGAGACCGACCTCGGTCGTACGCGCCGCGCCCGGCGCATCGGCCGAGTGCTGACCGAGACGCACCCCGACGCGCACTGTGAACTCGACCACTCCAACGCGCTGGAGCTGGCAGTCGCGACCATCCTGTCCGCCCAGTGCACCGACAAGAAGGTCAACGAGGTCACGCCGAAGCTGTTCGCCCGCTACCGCAGCGCCGCCGACTACGCGGGGGCGGACCGCGCCGAGCTGGAGGAGCTGATCCGGCCCACCGGGTTCTACCGCAACAAGACCAGCTCCCTGATCAACCTCGGCCGGGCGCTCTGCGAGCGGTACGACGGCGAGGTGCCCGGCCGGCTCGACGACCTGGTGACCCTGCCCGGGATTGGCCGCAAGACCGCGAACGTCATCCTCGGCAACGCCTTCGACGTCCCCGGCATCACCGTCGACACGCACTTCCAGCGGCTGGTGCAGCGGTGGGCGCTCACCACCGAGACCGACCCGGTGAAGATCGAGCACGCGATCGGCGCGCTCTACCCGAAGCGCGACTGGACGATGCTGTCGCACCGGGTCATCTTCCACGGCCGCCGGGTCTGTCACGCCCGCAAGCCCGCCTGCGGTGCGTGCACGCTGGCGAAGCTCTGCCCCGCGTACGGCACCGGGCCGACCGAGCCGGCCGCCGCGGCCAAGCTGCTCAAGGGCCCCCGGGCCCGTGACCTGGCGGTGGCCGTCGGCCTCGACCCCGACCTCGTGCCGCAGCAGGCCGCGGCGGCGGACGTGCCATGACGCGCCGGCTCGCGTACCTGCTCGTCCCGCTGCTGCTCGCGGCGGCAGGCTGCACCGCCACGGCCGAGGAACCGGAGCGCCCCGCGCAGCCGGCCCGGGCCGAGCGTCCCTCGCCGTTCGCCGACTGCGCCCCGCTGACTGTCGCGCCCACCTCGGCGTCCCCGGCGCCCGCGGGGAAGGCCGGGGATCAACTGCCCGACCTGACGCTCAACTGCTTCACCGGCGGCGCGCCGGTGAAGCTGCGCGACGTCAAGGGCCCGGCGGTGATCAACGTGTGGGCGTCCTGGTGCCCGCCGTGCCGCAAGGAGCTGCCCGCGTTCCAGCGGCTCAGCGAGCGGGCCGACGGCCGGTTCCAGGTGATCGGCGTGAACAGCCGGGACAGCCGCGGCGGCGCGCAGTCGATCGGCGAGGACTACGGCGTCGACTTCCCGATGCTGCTCGACCAGGGCGACGCGTTCCAGCGCGCCCTGGAACGCAACGCGTTCCCGCTCACAGTGCTCGTCGACGCCGACGGGCGGATCCGGCACACCGACGCCACCGGCGCGCTCGACGACGCCCGCCTCGCCGCGCTGCTCCAGCGCCACCTCGGGGTGCGGGTATGACCCGACGGCCGCCGGGGTGGTTCGACCCGCTGCTGGGCCGGCTCGGCACCGCACGGGCGGAGGACTTCACCCGGATCGTCACGCCGGAAAGCGGCGGCCGGGAGAGCGCCGTGCTGGTGCTGCTCGGCGAGGAGCCGGACGCCGGGCCGGACGTGCTGGTCCTCCAGCGCGCCGCGACGCTGCGCAACCACGCCGGTCAGCCGGCGTTTCCCGGCGGCGCCGCCGACCCGGAGGACGCCGACGCCCGCGCCACCGCGCTGCGCGAGGCGAACGAGGAGGTCGGCCTCGACCCCGGCAGCGTCACGGTGCTGGCCGAGCTGCCCCGGCTCTGGATTCCGGTCAGCGACTTCGTGGTCACCCCGGTGCTCGCCTGGTGGCACGACCCGCACCCGGTGCACCCGCGCGAGCCGGCCGAGGTCGCGCACGTGGCCCGGCTCCCGGTCACCGAGCTGGTCGACCCGGCCAACCGGATGCGGGTCCGCCATCCGAGCGGCTGGATCGGCCCGGCGTTCTCCGTGCGCGGCATGCTGGTCTGGGGCTTCACCGCCGGCGTGATCGACCGCTTGCTGGAGATGGGCGGCTGGTCCCGGCCGTGGCCGCGCTCGCGCGTGGTGGAGCTGCCGCCGGTCGGCGCCACGCCCGCGCCGTCGGCGGGCACCGAACCGGCCGACGAGGCCCCCGTGCGTTGATCACCGGTACGCATCCTCGGGTCACGTTCCGCGAGCGCTGAGCCGAGCACGGGCCCGGTGCCCGTACCCTTGGGGCGTGTCCGCCGTGGATCTCGTCCTTCTCCTGCTCATGCTCGTGTTCGCAATCAGCGGATACCGTCAGGGTTTCGTCATCGGGGCCCTGTCGTTCTCCGGCTTCTTCCTGGGCGCGCTGCTCGGCCTCCAGGTCGGGCCGCTGATCGCCCAGCAGTTCACGGCGAGCGGCACACGCGTGCTGGTCTCCCTGGTGGCGATCTTCGGTCTCGCGGTGCTCGGGCAGGCGCTGGCCGGCTGGCTCGGCTCCAACCTGCGGGCGGCCATCACCGGGCCGGCCGGGCGGAAGGTCGACGACGTCGGCGGCGCGTTCATCTCGGTCATCGCGGTCATGCTGGTGGCCTGGCTGGTCGCCGTGCCGCTCGGCTCCTCCTCGGTGCCGTGGCTGGCCTCCTCGGTCCGCAACAGCGCGCTGCTCACCGTCGTCGACCAGGTGCTGCCGGACAAGGCGCAGGACCTGTCCACCGCGTTGCGCGACACCGTCGACACCAACGGCTTCCCGGACGTGTTCGGCGACCTCGCGCCGACCCGGGCCCGGCAGGTCGCCCCGCCCGACCCGGCGCTGGCCAACTCGCAGGTGGTGCAGAACAGCAGGCGGTCGGTGGTGAAGGTGCTGGGCTCCGCGCCGAGCTGCTCGCGCCGCATCGAGGGCTCCGGCTTCGTGTACGCCGACGACCGGGTGATGACGAACGCGCACGTGGTCGCCGGCACCCGTTCGGTGGCTGTGGAGCTGCGCGGCGAGCGCTACGACGGCGAGGTGGTGGTCTACGACCCGGACCGGGACCTCGCCGTGCTCTACGTACCCGGGCTGCCCGGCCCGTCGCTGAAATTCGCCGCTGGCCAGGCCGCCACCGGCGCGGACGCGATCGTGCTCGGATTCCCGCTCGACGGCCCGTACGACGCACGGCCGGCCCGGATCCGGGACGTCGACCGGATCACCGGTCCGGACATCTACTCGGCCGGGGACGTCACCCGGGAGATCTACACGATCCGGGCGCTGGTCCGCAGCGGCAACTCCGGCGGCCCGCTCGTCTCCTCGAACGGGCTGGTGCTCGGCGTGATCTTCGCGGCGGCGGCCGACGACCCGAACACCGGCTTCGCGGTGACCGCGGCCGAGGCGCGACCGGTGGCGCTGGCGGGCGCGGAGCGTACCCGGGGAGTGGCCACCGGCGAGTGCACCTGAGCCGGCCGGCGGCGCTCAGCCGCCCGCCGGTGCTCCCGCCGGTGTCACGTCGTCGCCGGAGCGGGACAGCGGCAGCCGGGCGCGACCCCAGGTGAGCGTGCGGTCGAGCACCGTCCGCGCCATGATCGCCACGCAGGCGCCGCCGTTGAGGAACGAGGCGACCACGTCGCTTGGGTGGTGCATGCCCCGGTACATCCGGGTGAGCGCCACGCCCACCGGCACCAGCACCAGCAGCGCCCACCAGCCCACCTTCGCGGGAGTGCTGCGGGCCCGCAGCGCCAGCAGCACCGCGAGACCGACGTAGAGGGCGGTGGCCGCCGAGGTGTGCCCGGACGGGAAGCTGGACGTCGGCGGGGAGGCGTCCATGTGCTCGACGGCCGGACGGTTCCGGTCGATCACCATCGTGGTGAACAGGAAGATCAGTGCCTGCGCTGTCACCGCCGCGCAGAGGAAGAGCGGCTCCCGCCAGCGGTGCAGCACCAGCCGCAGCACCAGCGCCGCCAGCACGGTGACCATGACGATCATCTGGGTGCTGGCGAGCGTGCTGAAGACGAGCGAGACGTCGTTCCAGCCCGGCGTGCGATCGCCGGCCAGCTCGCGGTTGACCGTGTCCTCCACGGTGAACGGCCAGGTGCGGGCCAGCACCCGGGTCACCAGCAGGCCCAGGCCCACCATCAGCGCGAAGAGCAGGCCCAGCGGCAGCAGGACACGCCGGGTGACTCGGATCACGACATCGGACATGGGCTCGCCTGTACCCCGTGGCGGGTGCGGCTACGCCCGCCCGTCCTCCGGCCGCTGGTCGGCCAGCTCCGGCTCGACGCCCTCGTGGAGCGGACGGGCGGACGGCCGCCCGGATCCGCTGCGCCAGGTGGCGAACGCGGCCGAGGTCGCGGCCACCACCGCGGCGCCGAGCACCCAGCCACCCACCACGTCGCTGGTCCAGTGCACGCCCAGCGCGATCCGGCTGAGCCCGGTCACCACAGTGACCAGCAGCGCGGCGGTCCACAGCAGGATCCGGCCGGGGCGGCTGTCCCGGGCGAACGGCAGGAACACCAGCAACAGCACCCCGGCCGCCAGCGCCGCGTTGAGCGCGTGACCGGACGGGAAGGAGTAACCGGCCGCCCGGGCCACCGGTTCGAGCAGGTCCGGCCGGTCCCGTCCGACCAGGAGCTTGAGCAGCGCGCCGAGCAGCCCACCGGCGATCATGGTGACCACCACCCAGGCCGCGAGCCGGGACGCGCCGCGCCGGAACAGCCACACCGCCACCACCGCGGCGGCCACCCGCAGCGGGCCGGGCCCGAAGACGTGCGTCCAGACCGTCATCACGCCGACCCAGGCGGGATGGTCCTGCGCGTACCCGTGGAACGCGTCGGTGATCGAGGCGTCCAGCCGGAGCAGGGGCGGCCAGGCGCCGAGCACCAGCAGCGCGAGCAGGGCGAACGGGATCAGCACCAGGAACGCGGCGGCGGTGGCCACGGAGAGCCGCAGACCCAGTGAGTGCTCCGGGTCGAGGCGGCGGCCCCGCCACGACCGGCGCCGCGTGGCAGTCGCACCGGTGGTGTCCATGGGCCCTTCCCTACCCAGGGAAGGGCCCGGTCAGACCGCCGTGTTCGTCAGCGACGGACCTGGCGGAACCGGCGCACCATCAGGGCGCTGCCGGTGATCAGCGCGACGAACAGGGCCAGGCCGCTCCAGAGCCGCTCCGGGGCGCCGACGACGGTCTGCCCCGCAGGCAGCGCCGACCAGTCCTCCGGCGCACGCCCCAGCGGGTCGCCGCCGCGGCCCGCCGCCGCGGCCCGGGTGTCCCGCCCCTCGCCCGGAGCCGGCCCGAAGCCCACCACGCCGGGGGAGTCGTTGTCGTCCAGCGGGTTGTGACCCACCGACGGCACGTCGGCGGTGAGCGCCGCCACCGGGTCCACCAGGCCGTAGCCGAACCGGTCGTCGCGCCCGGTCGGGCCGAGGTCCCGGGCCGTGCTGATCAGCCGGTTGACGACGTCCCCGGCGGACATCTTCGGGTACCTCGACCGGACCAGGGCGGCAGTCGCGGCCACGAGCGGCGCGGCGAAGCTCGTCCCCTGCACCCGCCAGTAGCCCCCCTCCGGCCGCGCGCCGTAGAGCGCGGTGGCAGGTGCGCTGAGGACCGTCTCGTGGCCGGTGATCGAGCCGGACCAGAGGTTCTCGCCGGAGCGTTCCAGGCCGGCGACGGCCAGCACGCCGGGCTCCCGGGCCGGGTACCAGACCTTGGTGGTCGTCGAGGTGGCCAGGTTGCCGGTGCAGGCGACCACCACCACGTCCCGGGCGAAGGCGTAGTCGAGCGCCGCGGCCAGGGCCGCGCTGTCGCTGCTGCCACCGAGCGACAGGTTGACCACCTGGGCGCCGTTGTCCACCGCCCAGCGCACCGCCTTGGCGATGATGAGCGCGTCGTCGTAGCGGTTCTCGGCGTCGAGCACCCGGACCGGGAGGATCTTGGCGTCCGGCGCCAGCCCCACCACGCCCCGGTCGTCGTCGGCCCGCCCCGCGATCAGTCCGGCCACAGTGGTGCCGTGCCCCACCGGATCGGGCCCGTCCGAACCGTCCGGCGCCACCAGGTCGAGACCGGGTAGCACCTGACCGGCCAGGTCGGGATGCGACGCGTCCACACCGGAATCGATCACCGCGACCACGACGCCACGCCCGGTCGAGGTGCGCCAGGCGGTCTTCGCCCGCAGCTTCTCCAACTGCCACTGCTCGTCGCGGACGTGGTCGCCGCGGAGCGCCCGGTCGGGAGCCGCCCGCTGCTGCTGCGCGGCGACCGGGACGGACGGCGCGGCCTGGGCCGGCAGCGTCAGCGGGCCGGCGACGACGACCAGCGCCGACGCGACCGCGAGCAACGCGCGTCGGGCGAGACGGGGCGGCCCACCGGGCAGGCCCTGCCGATCCCCTGTCACATTCCCCAGCCGTTCCGTCGCGTCAGACACATGCTGCTCGGAGATTACCGGTTGTCCCGGCCGTCACGGGTCAACTCCGCGCCTCGGATCACCCGGGCGGGAGATGCGCCAACTGCACCAGGCGCACCCCCTCACGACGGGTGACCAGACGGGCCCGGCCCGGCGGCAGCGGACCGGCCTTGACCTGACCGACGAGCGCGCCCTCCTCCGGGCCGCCCGACATCACCAGTCCGGCCGTGGACAACTCCCGCAACCGCTGCACGATCGGCTCGTACGCGGTCCGTCCCGCCCCGCCGGTCCGCCGTGCCAGCACCAGATGCAGCCCGACGTCCCGGGCGTGCGGCAGATGCTCCTCCAGCGCGCGCAGCGGGTTGGTCGGCCCACCGGCCACCAGGTCGTAGTCGTCCACCAGCACGAACAGCTCCGGCCCTTTCCACCACGACCGGCTGCGCAACTGGGCCGGGGTCACCTCCGGCCCGGGCTGCCGCCCCTGGAGGTAGCTGGCGGCCGACTCGATCAGCTCGGTGGTGTGCGGCGCCGCCGTGCCGTACCCGATCAGGTGTGGAGTGTCGATCACGCCCATCAGGCTGCGCCGGTAGTCCACGAGCATCACCCGGGCCTGCTCCGGGGTGAACCGGTTGACGATCGACGTGGCGAGCGCGCGCAGGAACGACGACTTGCCGCACTCGGCGTCGCCGAAGACCACGAAGTTCGGCTCGGTGGCGAAGTCCAGCACCACCGGGGCGAGGTCCGCCTCCGCGATGCCGATCGGGAACGCCAGCCCGGTCGTCGCGCTCTGGTCCAGCTCGGCGTACGGCAGCACCGGCGGCAGCAGCCGTACCCGGGGCGCCACCGGACCGGTCCACGCCCCGGCGACCGCCTTCACCAGATCGGCGGTCTCGCCGCCGAGCGCGTCCACCCGGGGTACGGCGGTGAGGAAGTGCAACCCGCCGGCGGTGATGCCCCGCCCCGGCCGCTCCTCCGGCACCGTCGCCGCCAGCGCGCGCTTGGCCACCACCGAGTCGGCCGGGTCACCCAGGCGCAACTCCAGCCGGGAGCCGAACAGGTCGCGGATCGCCGGGCGGAAGTCCGACCAGCGCAGCGCGCTCGCCACCACGTGCACCCCGTACGCCAGGCCCCGGGTGGCGAGTTCGGTGACGAGCGGTTCCAGATCCTCGTACTCACCTCGCAACGTGTTCCAGCCGTCCACGACCAGGAACACGTCGCCGAAGGCGTCGGTGGCGCCCGCCGCCCGGCGCCGTCGCCACGCGGCCATCGACTCCACGCCCGCCTCGGCGAAGCGCCGCTCCCGCTCGGCGAGCAGGCCGGCGACCTCGCCGACGGTACGGCGCACGGAGGTGCCGTCGGAGCGCCCGCTGACGCCACCCACGTGGGGCAGGTCGCGCAGCGCGCCGAGCGTCCCGCTGCCGAAGTCGAGGCAGTAGACCTGCACCTCGGCCGGGGTGTGGGTGAGCGCGAGCGCGCAGACCAGGGTGCGCAGCAGGCCGGACCGGCCGCTGCGGGTGGTACCGACGACCGCGACGTGCCCGGCCGCGCCGTCCAGGGCCAGCCAGAGCAGGTCGCGCCGCTGCTCGAACGGCTTGTCCACCACCGCCACCGGCACCTGGAGCGCCCCGTGCAGCTCCGGGTTGGCGACGGTGAGCCCGCGTACCGGGTCGACGCCGACCGGACCGAGCAGCTCGTCCAGGGCGGGCGAGGAGTCCAGCGGGGGCAGCCACACCTGGTGCGCCGGTGGGCCCTGCCCGGCCAGCCGGTCCACCAGCAGGTCGAGCAGCGTCTCGCCGCTGTCGTCCTTGGCGGGGAGCGCGGCGGGCGTGGCCGGCTCGGGCACCGGCACCAGATGGGTGGAGAAGGCGAGCACCCGTGCCTCACCGGCGCCGGCCGCGCCCGCCGGCCCGCCGCGGCGGCGGACCGCGCCGGATACGTACGCGGCCTTGAACCGCACCAGCGGGTCGGTGCCGGAACGCAGGTAACCGTGCCCCGGGCTGCGCGGCAGTTCGTGCGCGTCCGGCACGCCGAGCACCGTCCGGGACTCCAGCGCCGAGAACGTGCGCAACCCGATCCGGTACGACAGGTGCGTGTCCAGCCCGCGCAACCGCCCCTCCTCCAGCCGCTGGCTGGCCAGCAGCAGGTGCACCCCGAGCGAGCGGCCCAGGCGGCCGATCTGCACGAACAGGTCGATGAAGTCGGGCTTGGCCGACAGCAGCTCGGAGAACTCGTCGCAGATCAGCAACAGCGACGGCAGCGGGGCCAGCGGCGAGCCGGCCGCCCGGGCGCGCTCGTAGTCGCGCACGCTCGCGAAGTTGCCCGCCCGGCGCAGCAACTCCTGCCGGCGCATCAGCTCACCGTTTATCGCGTCCACCATCCGGTCCACCAGCGGTAGCGCGTCGGCCAGGTTGGTGATCACCGCGGCGGTGTGCGGCAGCCGCTCGAACGGCGCGAACGTGGCGCCGCCCTTGAAGTCGACGAGCACGAAGTTGAGCTGCTCCGAGCTGTGCGTGGCGGCCAGGCCGAGCACGAGCGTGCGCAGCAGCTCCGACTTGCCCGAGCCGGTCGCGCCGATCAGCAGGCCGTGCGGGCCCATGCCGTCCTGCGCCGACTCCTTCAGGTCGAGGTCGATCGCGCCACCGTCGGCGCCCACCCCGATCGGCACCCGCAGCCGGTCCCGCGCCGCCCGGGGCGCCCAGCCCTGCTCGGCGGTGAAGCCGTCCGGGTCGCCGAGCCCGAGCAGCTCCGGCAACCCGGGTTCGGCGCCGGGCGGCGCGTCCGGCCCGCGTACCGGGCCGGCGAGCCGCAGCGGCGCGAGCCGCCGGGCGACCGCCTCGGCGTCGGCGGCCGGCAGCGCGTCGGCGGCGCCCACCTCGGCGTGCCCCTCGGCGGAATGCGAGTGCAGCCGGCCGTCGACCAGGTCGAGCAGGAGCGCGTACCGGTCGAGCAGCCGGGGCGGCGGGGTGTCCAGGTCGAGCACGGTGACCGCGTCGATGCCGCCGTCGCCGGCCAGGTCGGTGGCCCCGGTCAGGTCGCCGCCGTCGAGCACCACCACGACGTGCGGCCCGTCCGTGGCCACGCCGTGCGGACTGAACCGCGACCGGGCGCCGAGCACGTCGTGGAGCAGCCGTTCCAGGTCGGCGGCGGAGCTGGTGACCAGCCGCACCGGCCCGAGCGCGTCGGTGCGGCTCGGGTGGTGGACGTGCGGCAGCCACTTGACCCACTCCCAGGCGGCCCGGCGTTCCGGCCCGGAGCAGACCGCGATCAGCAGCTCGTCCGGGGCGTGGAAGACGGCGAGCTGGGTGAGCACCGCGCGGGCCAGCGCCTGCGCGGCGGGCGACCCGGCGCCGCGTACCGGGCCCGCCGGGCCGCGCACGAAGACCCGGGCGAAACTGCGCAGCGACAGCGCCACCGGCAGGTCCGGCACCACCGAGTACGCGTCCAGGAAGCGCCGCAGCGCCCCGGCCGTCATCGGCTCCAGCTCCTCCAGCGGGCGGGTGACCGGCGGCACCAGCGGGGTGGCCAGCGTCTGCGGCCCGACACCGACCCGGACCACGGCGAAGTCCGCGTCGCCCGGCCGCCGCTCCCAGACCCGGTGGCTGTCGACTGTCGACCAGAGCCGGCCCGGGTCGGGGTGTCGGTAGGACAGCCCGGCCCGCTGCGCGCCGGCGGTCTCCCGCACCCGGCGGCGCAGCGTGGCCAGGTGCCGCAGGTACTCCCGGCGGGCGGCCATCAGCTCGGACTTCTTCGGCCCGGCACTGCCCCAGGTGGTCACCAGCATCGCCAGCGAGGAGAGGCCGAACATGCCGCCCACCACGTACGAGTAGGCCCCGCCGCCCCGGCCGAACATCATCGCCATGGCCACCGTCCCGCCGAGCATCGGCAGCACCATCAGCGCCTGCTGCCAGCGCCCGCCGGTCGCCACCGGGATCTCCGGCGGCGCCTCGACCGGCAGCTCGCCGACCGGGATCTCCGGCGCCGGGCGGCGTGGCGGCCGCTTGATGACGACAGTGGACACTCACCCTCCCCCAAGTGGCTCTGGGTAACCCGAGCCTGGCTCATCGTAGGTAAAGTCCTCTCGTCCGTCAGCCCACTGCTGCCGATCGATATGGAGATGCCTCGATGACAAGCGGGCTCGCCCGGGTCACCATCAGCGCGCCCCGGCGGCGGGTCGACGTGGCCCTGCCGGAGCAGGTCCCCCTGGCCGAGCTGCTGCCCGAGGTGCTCCGGCACGCCGGGGAAGGGCTGGCCGACGACGGTGAACGGCACGGCGGGTGGGTGCTGCGCCGTACCGACGGCGGGGTGCTCGCCACCGCGCAGGCGCTGCTGCCGCAGGGCGTCCGCGACGGCGAGGTGCTGCACCTCGTGCCGGCCCGTGCCGAGTGGCCCGAGCTGGAGTACGACGACGTGGTCGAGGCGATCGTCGACGGGGCCCGGCGCCGGGGCGCCGCCTGGTCGGCCCGCGCCACCCGGGCCGCCGCGCTGGGCGGCGCCGCCGTACCCCTGGCGGTCGGGCTGGTCGCCGTGGTCGCGGCCGGTCCGGGCGAACGCGGCTGGCCGGTCGCCGCCGCGGTCGCCCTGATCCTGGTGCTCACCGCCACCGCTGCCTCCCGGGCGTACGGGGACGGTGCCGTCGGCGCCACCCTCGGCGGGTACGCGCTGCCCTGGGCGGCGACGGCCGGCGCGCTCGCCGTCGCCTCCGGCGATCCGGTCGGCCCGATTCCCGGCCTGCGCTGGGTGGGCGCACCGGAACTGCTGGTCGGCTCGGTGGCGCTGCTGCTGGTGGCGGTGCTCGGGCTGCTCGGCGTGGCCAGCCGGTCCCGGGTCTTCGTGGCCGGGGTGACGGTGGGCGTGGCCGGTGTGGTGTCCGCGCTCGGCGGGCTGCTGCTCGACCCGGCCGGCGCCGCCGCAGTCCTGCTCGCCGTGCTGGTGTTCGCGCTCGGCGGGCTGCCGCTGCTGGCGATCCGGGTCGGCAAGCTGCCGCTGCCGCCGCTCACCCTGCCCAGCCCGGCCGGCACCCGGGACCTGCCGGACCGGGGCCGGGTGCACGCGGCGGTGGCGCGCGCCGAGGAGGTGCTGACCGGGATGCTGCTCGGCCACGCGCTGCTCGCGGTCGGCGCGGTCGCGGTGCTCGTCGCCACCGGCCGGACCGCCGGGTTGCTGCTGGCCGCCGTCGCCGCCGGGGTGCTGCTGCTGCGCTCCCGGCTGTTCGTGGCCGTACGCCACCGGGTGCCCGCCGTCGTCGCCGGGCTCGCCGGGTACGCCCTGCTCGGCGCGGTGCTGGCCGAACGCGCCGGTCCGGCCGGCCGGTTCGCGCTGGCCGTGGGCGGGCTGGCGCTGGCCCTGGCGGCGGTCACCGCGGGCGCCACGTACGCCCGGCGACCGGTCTCCCCGTACCTCGGCCGGCTGGCCGACCTGACCGACACCACGCTGGTGGTCGCGGTCGTGCCGGTGGCCTGCGCGGTGCTGGGCCTCTACGACCGGGCCCGCGACCTGCTCGCCTGAGACGCGCGAAGGCCCGGGTCGCGAAGCGCGACCCGGGCCTCCGGCGAAAGCGTGGGCGTCAGTGCAGCGTCTCGCCGCGCTCCTCGGCCTCCTTGGCCCGCCGGTACGAGGCGGCGATCTCCGCCTCGGCCTCGACGCGGCCGACCCAGGTCGCGCCCTCGACCGACTTGCCCGGCTCCAGGTCCTTGTAGACCTCGAAGAAGTGCTGGATCTCCAGCCGGTCGAACTCGCCCAGGTGGTGGATGTCGCGCAGGTGCTCCTGGCGCGGGTCCTCGTAGGGCACGCAGAGGACCTTGTCGTCGCCGCCCTTCTCGTCCGTCATCCGGAACATGCCGATGGTGCGGCAGCGGATCAGGCAGCCGGGGAAGGTCGGCTCGGGCACCAGCACCAGCGCGTCCAGCGGGTCGCCGTCCTCGCCGAGGGTGCCCTCGATGAAGCCGTAGTCAGCCGGGTACTGCGTGGAGGTGAAGAGGGTACGGTCCAGCCGGATGCGGCCGGTCGCGTGGTCTACCTCGTACTTGTTGCGGTGACCCTTGGGGATCTCAACCGTGACGTCGAAATCCATCTTCCACGCTCCCTCGTTTGCCCACGCTGGCTAACGGAAACCAGCGGCTCACCCCCGGCGCGGGGGGAACGCCCCCCGCCGGCCTCGGCCGCCGCATAGTGTTCGGACCGAAGTAGTGTCGCCCAAGGCGATTTCGAGCGGGGAGGAGGGGGCCGTGGGGAGGGAAGATTCACACTACCGCCCCGAGAGGGTTGACGGGTCCGCTTCCGGGGGTTCCGGTTCCGGTGGCGCCACCGGCCGGGTGTCCGTCCCGGGTGCGAACGTCCCCCACCGTCCGGCTCCGGCCACCGGCTCCGCTTCCGTCGGCCGCCCGCACGACGGGCCCGGCCAGGCTCGTTTCGGCCAACCGCAGGACGGCGCCCGCTTCGGGCAGCCGCACGACGGCCCCGGCGGCGCGACCGGATCGGCCCGCGTCGGCCCGGCGCACGATCCCGCGACCGGGTCGGCCCGTGTCGGCCCGGCGCATGATCCCACGGCGCCGGTGAGCTGGCCCGGTGCGCCGGGTCCGATCCCGGTGAGCCCGCCGGTCCCGCCGGCCGGCGCCGCGCCGCCCCCGCCCTCCCCGCCCCCGGCCTCACCGCGCCGCCGCTTCCGGCTGGTCGCGGCGCTCGCGTGCGTGCTGGTGCTGGTCCTGGCGGTCGCCGGGCTGGCCGTGTTCCGGCCCGGTCCGGTCGCGGGCTGGCTGGGCGACGACGACGCTTCGGGTACGGCGGTCGCCGCACCGCCCGAACCGACCCCGCCGGCCGTGCTGGCCGGGCCGGACGGCAACGCCCCGCTGCCCACCGAGGCCGGAATCCGCGCCGCCCTGGACCCGCTGGTACGCGCCGCCGCGCTCGGCGACCGGGTCCACCTGTCGGTGGCCGACGTGAGCACCGGCCAGGCGCTCTACGGCAGCGGCCAGGACACCCCCACGGTGCCCGCCTCGGTGACCAAGCTGGCGACCGGCGTGGCGGTGCTCGCGGCGCGCGGCCCGGCCTACCGGATTCCGACGAAGGCGGTGGCCGGCGCGAACCCGGGCGAGGTGGTCCTGGTCGGCGGCGGTGACCCCACGCTCGCCGTGGACAAGGACGGCTTCTACCCGGGCGCGGCCCGGCTGGACGACCTCGCCGCCCAGGTGCGCAACGCGCTCGGCGGCACCGCGCCGACCGAGGTGATCGTCGACTCGTCGCTGTTCACCGGCCCGGTCTTCGAGCCCGGCTGGGACTCGGACATCCCGACCGGCGGGTTCGGCGCGGCGATCACCGCGCTGATGACCGACGGCGCCCGGAAGAACCCGGCAGAGGCGCGACGCACCGCCGAGCAGACCAACCACGCCGCCGAACGGGTGCCCCAGCCCGACCTGACCGCCGGGCGGCAGTTCGCCAAGCTGCTCGGGCTCACCGGCGGCGCGGCCCAGGTGACCCGGGGCACGGCACCGGCCGCGTCCGGCGCCACCGGTACGGCCCCCGGCGCCGAACTGGGCACCGTCGAGTCGCTGCCGATGATCCGGCTGGTCGACATCATGATCAGCGACAGCGACAACGTGATCGCCGAGGCGATGGCCCGCCAGGTGGCGCTCGCCAAGGGCAAGCCCGGCTCGTTCGCCGGCGGCGCGGCGGCCACCGGCCAGGTGCTCGGCGAACTGGGCCTGCCGGCCGGCGAGATCAGCCTGGCCGACGGCAGCGGCCTGTCCCGCACCAACCGGATCAGCCCTTCGCTGCTCACCGACCTGATCACGCTCGCCGGCAACGGCAGTCACCCCGAACTCGCCGCGATCTTCGGCGGCCTGCCGGTCGGCGGCTGGTCCGGCACGCTCGACGAGCGCTACCGGGCGGCGGCGACAAGCGCCGGCGCGGGCGTGGTGCGCGCCAAGACCGGCACGCTCAGCGGGGTCAACGCCATCGCCGGCACGGTCACCACCGCCGACGGCCGGCTGCTCACGTTCGCCGTGCTCACCGACCGGACGCAGGGCTCGCTGGACGAGACCCGGGCGGCCCTGGACCGGATCACCTCCGCGCTGGCCGGGTGCGGCTGCCGCTGACCGACGGGCGTCGATCGGCGGGCGCGAGCCCGGGTAGGGGTGTTCCGGCGCGGGTACGGTGGGTTCATGGCGCAGTTCGTGGACTGGGATCTGGCCGCCGCGACAGCGGGGGCGCTGAGCAAGTCGGGCCCTCGGGTGTCGTACGCCGAGGCCACCGACGTCGTCGGCGACCTGCGTCGGCTGACCGACGAGGCGGCCGGGCACGTCGCCGACTACACCGGCCTGCGCGCGCAGGTCGCCCACCCGCCGGTACGCGTGGTCGACCGCCGGGACTGGGCCGCGGCGAACATCGCCGGGCTGCGTGAGGTGGTGTCCCCGCTCGTCGAGCGCCTCTCCGGCGACAAGCGACCGGGCGCGCTCACCGAGGCGATCGGCTCCCGCGTGACGGGTGTGCAGGCCGGGACCGTGCTGGCGTACCTGAGCGGCCGCGTGCTCGGCCAGTACGAGGTCTTCGCCGGTGACCCCGGTCAGCTGCTGCTGGTGGCCCCGAACATCCTCGAGGTCGAGCGGAAGCTCGGCGCGAACTCGCGCGACTTCCGGCTCTGGGTGTGCCTGCACGAGGTCACCCACCGCACCCAGTTCACGGCCGTGCCGTGGATGCGCGCGTACTTCCTCGGCGAGGTGCAGGCGTTCGTGGACGCCTCCCAGGGCGGCGAGCACCTGCTGGAGCGACTGCGCCGCGGCGTGGCGACGCTCTCCGACGCGATCAAGGACCCGGAGAGCCGGGCCAGCGTGCTGGACATCGTGCAGACCCCGGCGCAGCGCGCCGTGCTGGACCGGCTGACCGCGCTGATGACGCTGCTGGAGGGGCACGCCGAGTTCGTGATGGACGGCGTGGGCCCGCAGGTCATCCCCAGCGTCGAGTCGATCCGGGCGGCGTTCAACCGCCGCCGCGAGTCCGGCAACCCGCTGGAGAAGGCGATCCGGCGGCTGCTCGGCATCGAGGTCAAGATGCGCCAGTACGCGGAGGGCCGCAAGTTCGTGCACGGCGTGGTGGACCGGGTCGGCATGGCCGGCTTCAACAAGATCTTCTCGTCTCCGCTGACGCTGCCCCGCCTGGACGAACTGGGCGACCCGGACGCCTGGGTGAACCGCGTACACGGGCCCGCCGGTGCCACCCCGCCCGTCGGCTGACCCGCCCGGCCCGGCTGGTCCGCTGGGCTCGGCTGATCCGGTCTGCTCGGTGGATCGCCCTGGCCGGGCCGACTCCGGCGCTCGATCGCGCCGTTCTCCGTCGCCCGCTCCCGCCGTCGCCGCCGTGCGGCTCGCCGTGCGCCGGATGCTGACCGGCCTGCCCGGCACCGGCCCGGTGCTGGTCGCCTGCTCCGGTGGCGCGGACTCGCTCGCGCTCGCCGCCGCCACCGCGTTCGTGGCTCCCCGCCTCGGCCGCCCGGCGGGCCTGGTGACAGTCGACCACGGCCTGCAACCCGGGTCCGCCGAGCAGGCCGAGGCGGTCGCCGAGTGGGCCCGTGCCGCAGGGCTCGACCCGGTCGAGGTGCTTCCGGTACGCGTGGACGGCCGGCCCGGCGGCCCCGAGTCCGCCGCCCGCGAGGCCCGGTACGAGGCGCTGGTCGCGGCCGCCCGCCGGCACCACGCGGCCGGGGTGCTGCTCGGGCACACACGCGACGACCAGGCCGAGACTGTCCTGCTGGCGCTGGCCCGGGGCGCCGGACCGCGAGGGCTGTCCGGCATGCCGCAGCGGCGCGACGTCGACGGGGTACCCCTGTTGCGCCCGCTGCTCGACCTCGCGCGTGCCGACACCCGGGCCGCCTGCGCCGCGCTCGGGCTCGACCCGTGGGCGGACCCGCACAACGTCGATCCCGCGTACGCCCGGGCCCGGGTCCGAGCCGACGCGCTGCCGGCACTCGTCGACGCGCTCGGACCGGGGGTGGTGGCGAACCTGGCCCGTACCGCCGGACTGCTCGCGGCCGACAACGCCGCGCTCGACGCGATCGCCGACACCGCGCTCGCCGACGTCCGGACCGAGGGTGGTGGGCTGTCCGTGCCCGGGCTCGCCGAGTTGCCGGCTGCCGTGCGTACCCGGGTGTTGCACGCCTGGGCCCGCGAGCTGGGCGCGGCGCCGGCCGCGCTGTCCCACACTCACGTGGCAGCGCTGGACGCCCTGGTCACGGCCTGGCGGGGGCAGGGCCCGGTGTACCTCCCCGGCGGCCACCAGGTACGCCGCCAGGCCGGTCACCTCCTGCCCTGACCGGTGATCCAGCCGGCTGCCCCCTGACCGGTGAGCCAACTGATTCGCGCCGCCACTTCGGGGAGGTGGCGGCATCACCCACGCCCTGATGCCGCCACTCCGGCGACCTGGCGCCCCGCGGCGTTCGCTCCTCCCGCCTCGCCCTTCCTGGCCCCGTCCCGCCTCACCTCGCCCGGCTTCGCCCCGCCCCGCCTCACCTGGCGGTGATCAAGGGCTTTGTGTCCACTTCACGCCTCTGGCAGCCCGCAAACTCCTTGATCACGGTTGCGGGGCGGGGAGAGGACCCACCGGGGTGGTGATCATGAGGTTGGCGGGGAGGAAACGGACGGAACGCACGGTCAACCTCATGATCGCCCGGGCCGGGCCGGGCCGGGCCGGGCCGGATCGGGCCGGGCCGGATCGGATCGGGCTGGGGTGGCCAGGGTGGGCAGACCAGGGCGGAGCGAGCGGACCAGGGGAAGCGGGGTGGACCGAGCGCGGAGCGTCAGGCGGTTGTGCGTTCGCGGAAGGTGGTGCGGTAGGCGAGCGGGGTGGTGCCGACCCGGCGGGTGAAGTGGTGGCGCAGCGCCGCCGCGTCGCCGAAGCCGGCCTGCTCGGCGACGCCCTCCACGCTCAGCGTGGTGTCCTCCAGCAGGTGCCGGGCCAGCAGCACCCGCTGGTTGGTCACCCAGTCGTGCGGGGTGGTGCCGGTCTCGGCGCGGAACCGGCGGGCGAACGTACGCGGGGCCATTCCGGCGCGCGCGGCCAACTCGTCCACTGTCACCGGCCGGCGGAGGTGTCCCATCAGCCACTCCAGCACCGGTTCCAGGGTGGGCGCCTCGGGCGCCTTCGGGATCGGCGCCTCGACGTACTGCGACTGGCCGCCGTCGCGGTGCGGCGGCACCACCATCCGGCGGGCCAGCCGGGTCGCCACGGCCGAGCCGTGCTCCTGGCGTACCAGGTGCAGGCAGGCGTCGATGCCGGCGGCGGTGCCGGCGCTGGTGAGCAGCCGGCCGTCCTGCACGTAGAGCGAGTCGCACTGCACCCTGGCGGCCGGGAAGCGCCGCTGGAGCTCGTCGGTGTACCGCCAGTGGGTGGTGCAGTCGCGTCCGTCGAGCACGCCGGCCTCGCCGAGGACGAACGCGCCGGCGCAGACGCTGAGCAGCCAGGCGTCCCGGTCGGCGGCGCGGCGCAGCGCGGCGAGGACCGGCTCGGGTATCGGGGCGCCGTCGGCGTGTGCGGGCACCGCCACCAGGTCGGCGTCCTCGACCACTGTGAGGTCGGCGGTGGGGGTGAGCAGGAATCCGGAGCGGCTGCGGGCGGGGCTGCCGTCGGCGGTGCAGACGTCGAACCGGTAGCTGGGGAAGCCGTCGGCGGTGCGGTCGGTGCCGAAGACCTCGGCGAGCACGCCGAGCTCGAACGCGGCGACCTGGTCCATGACGATGACGGCGACCGAGCGGAGCATGTGACGAGGGTAACCCGACAGGTGGCAGGAAATCGATGCCCAATGACATTCCTGCCACTGTCCCCATCGGTCGATTCCTCGCAGAATCAATGGTGTCCGGTGCGCACCGGCGGCGAAAAAGGTCTCAACCATACGAAAGTGAGCGCCGCCATGACCGTTCTGTTGTTCCTGGTTTTCCTGCTTCTCCTCATCGGTGCCAGCGCCTTCGGGCTCACCGCCGACACCCGCGACTCGGCCGACTGGAAGCCGAGCGACGACGGGCAGCGCTGGCGCTCCCGTACCTGCTGAGGTGATTTGTTCAGATCGCGCCGAAAATCCCCGGCGGGACCGCGCCAAAAGGGGCGGCCCCGCCGACGACGGCCGTGGGGCGTACGGCAGGCTAGGAGCATGGCTGACGGCTCCTGGTACGACGCCGACATCGACCACGTGATCATCTCGGAGGCCCAGATCCGCGACAAGACCGCGGAGCTGGCCAAGCAGGTCTCGGCGGACTACGCGCACGTCGAGGACGGCCTCCTGCTCGTCTGTGTACTGAAGGGCGCGGTCATGTTCATGGCCGACTTCGCCCGCGCGCTGGGCCGCCAGGGCCCGCCCGCCGAGCTGGAGTTCATGGCCGTCTCCTCCTATGGCCAGGGCACCACCTCGTCCGGCGTGGTTCGCATCCTCAAGGACCTGGACCGGGACATCGCCGGCCGGCACGTGGTGGTGGTCGAGGACATCGTCGACTCCGGCCTGACGCTGTCCTGGCTGCTGCGCTACCTGGAGTCGCGCTCCGCGGCGAGCGTCGAGGTGGTCGCGCTGTTCCGCAAGCCGGACGCGGTCAAGGTGCAGGTCCCGGTCAAGTACGTCGGATTCGACATCCCGACCGAGTTCGTAGTGGGCTACGGCCTCGACTTCGGCGAGCGCTACCGCGAGGTGCCCTACGTCGGGGTGCTCAAGCCCGAGGTGTACGCCCGGGCGTGAGGCCCGCCGAGCGCTTCGTCAGCGGACATTCAGCGGGCTCTCAGCCTTCCGGTCTACGGTAGGGGCCGGTGACGTGGAGGCACCCTCCACGCCCGACCCCCTGAACCGCTGACCGTGCGGTGTGGGTGGGCCGGGTGCGGAGCTCCCCGCCACGCCGGCCCCAAACCCGGGTTCGCCCTACGCGTAAGTGCCGGGCTCGCAAGCTCACGCGTCGCGCGCGCCGAGGTTTCGAATGTGCGCGACTGCGGGGCTCGCAAGCTCACTCCTCGCGCGCACGGTGTACCGTCGAATGACCGTGGTGCGGCAGTTTGCGTGCCCCGGGGGTCGGGCCGGCCCGCACGGCGGCCCCGGCCGCCGCTCAAGGCGGCGACACCATTCAGACGGTCAGGACGTCGATCAGGAGGATGCGGGCGCCTCGGCACCCGACAACAGCATGGAACGTACGCGTTTCTTCCGCCGACCGGTGGTCTGGATCATCCTGGTCATCCTCGGCGCCGTCGTGCTCAGTCAACTGTTCACCGCTGGTCCCAGCTACCACCGGGTGGACACTTCCGTCGCGCTCGACCAGCTCAACAAGGGCGGCATCGAGAAGGTCGTCTTCCAGGACAAGGAGCAGACGCTCCAGCTCGACCTGAAGGACAAGGCCAAGTTCGGCGACGACACCACCACCGACAAGATCGAGGCGCAGTTCCCGTACGAGGTCGGCGGCCAGGTCTGGAACCAGGTCCGCGAGGCCGAGGCGGCGGACCGGATCACCGGCCCGGTCGACACCAAGGTGTCGTCGGACAGCATCTGGGTCAGCCTGCTGGTCAACCTGCTTCCCATCGCGCTTCTCGTGCTCCTGCTGCTGTTCTTCATGTCGCAGATGCAGGGTGGCGGCTCGCGGGTGCTCAACTTCGGCAAGTCCAAGGCGAAGATGATCACCAAGGACACGCCGAAGACCACCTTCGCGGACGTGGCCGGGGCCGAGGAGGCCGTCGAGGAACTGCACGAGATCAAGGACTTCCTGCAGAACCCGGCGAAGTACCAGGCTCTCGGCGCCAAGATCCCGAAGGGCGTGCTGCTGTTCGGCCCGCCCGGAACCGGTAAGACGCTGCTCGCCCGCGCGGTGGCCGGCGAGGCCGGGGTGCCTTTCTACTCCATCTCCGGCTCCGACTTCGTGGAGATGTTCGTCGGTGTCGGCGCCAGCCGGGTCCGCGACCTGTTCGAGCAGGCCAAGTCGAACGCCCCGGCGATCGTCTTCGTCGACGAGATCGACGCGGTCGGCCGGCACCGTGGCGCCGGCATGGGCGGCGGCCACGACGAGCGGGAGCAGACGCTCAACCAGCTCCTGGTCGAGATGGACGGCTTCGACACCAAGGGCGGCGTCATCCTGATCGCCGCCACCAACCGGCCGGACATCCTCGACCCGGCGCTGCTGCGCCCGGGCCGGTTCGACAGGCAGATCCCGGTCGACGCCCCCGACATGGAGGGCCGCAAGGCGATCCTGCGGGTGCACGCCAAGGGCAAGCCGTTCACGCCCGACGTCGACCTCGACGCGGTCGCCCGGCGTACCCCGGGCTTCAGCGGCGCCGACCTGGCCAACGTGATCAACGAGGCCGCGCTGCTCACCGCTCGTAAGGAGCAGCGGGCGATCACCAACGACTCCCTGGAGGAGTCGATCGACCGGGTGATCGCCGGTCCGCAGCGCCGGACCCGGGTGATGAGCGACCAGGAGAAGAAGATCACCGCGTACCACGAGGGTGGGCACGCGCTGGTCGCCTGGGCGCTGCCGCACGCCGCGCCGGTGCACAAGGTGACCATCCTGTCCCGGGGTCGCTCGCTGGGTCACACGCTCGTCCTCCCGACCGAGGACAAGTACACCCAGACCCGGGCCGAGATGATCGACACCCTGGCGTACGCGCTGGGTGGCCGGGCGGCCGAGGAACTGGTCTTCCACGAGCCGACCACCGGCGCCGGCAACGACATCGAGAAGGCCACCCAGCTGGCCCGCGCGATGATCACGCAGTACGGCATGAGCTCCAAGCTCGGTGCGATCAAGTACGGCACCAGCGGCGACGAGCCGTTCCTCGGCCGCAACATGGGCCACGAGCGGGACTACTCCGACGCGGTGGCCGCCGAGATCGACGGCGAGATGCGTGCGCTGATCGAGCTGGCCCACGACGAGGCCTGGGAGATCCTGGTGGAATACCGGGACGTCCTGGACAACATGGTCCTGGAGCTGATGGAGAAGGAGACGCTCTCCACCGCCGACATGGCCCGCATCTGCGCGCGCGTCGTGAAGCGCCCGCCGATGGCGCCGTACCACGGCTTCGGCAAGCGTCTGCCCTCCACCGAGCCGCCGGTGCTCACCCCGGCCGAGAAGGAGGCGCTGAAGGCGCAGGCCCAGGCCGATGGCGCCTCCGTCGGCGGGTCCAGCAACAACTCGGACGGTACGCACTGAACAGCGATCCGACGACGGCCGGCTCCCCGCACAGGGAGTCGGCCGTCTCCGCGACCGAGCCCGACGGCGACGACGCGCTCGACTACGTGGCCGCGCGCCTGATCAGCGGCAAGCTGACAGGTGGCCCGGTGGAAGACAGCGTCGACCTCGCCCGGATCGAGAAGGCCGTCCGCGAGATCCTCATCGCGGTCGGCGAGGACCCGGACCGCGACGGCCTCCAGCAGACCCCGGCCCGGGTCGCCCGTGCGTACGCCGAGCTCTTCGCCGGCCTGCGGGTCGACCCGGCGCAGGTGCTGCGTACCACCTTCGAGGCCAACCACGAGGAACTGGTGCTCGTCCGGGACATCGACGTGATGAGCCTCTGCGAGCACCACCTGCTGCCGTTCCGGGGCAGCGCGCACATCGGCTACATCCCCGGCCCGGACGGCCGGATCACCGGCCTGTCCAAGCTGGCCCGGCTGGTCGAGGTGTTCGCCCGGCGGCCGCAGGTGCAGGAGCGGCTCACCTCGCAGATCGCCGACCTGCTGATGTCCAGCCTCGCCCCGCGCGGCGTCATCGTGGTGCTGGAGTGCGAGCACATGTGCATGGCGATGCGCGGCATCCAGAAGTCCGGCGCGAAGACGATCACCTCGGCGGTGCGCGGCGGCCTCCAGAACGACGCCAAGTCCCGGGCCGAGGCGATGGCACTGATCATGGCCCGCTGACCCGGCAATCCACCGACGGCCGCGTACTCCCGCCCGGGAGGCGCGGCCGTCGTCAGTTCGGCAGCATGGCCAGCAGCAGGCCGGCGGCGGTGAGCACCGCCGGGATCAGGCAGACCAGGGCGCCGAACCGGGGCGTGCGGTCCACCCGGTCGGTCGGACGCGGGCGGAAGATCCGCCCTACCGCCAGCCAGCCCAGCATGAACGCGACAGCCGGCAGCGGCAGCCCCACCAGCAGCGCCAGCACCGTCACCGCCCCCGGCCCGGCGACCGCGTAGAGCGCCAGCTGGAGCAGCGGCACCACGAGCGCCAGCGGCCCGTACACCAGCAGGTTGCGCGGCCGGGACGGCCAGCGCGCCAACCGGGGCAGGCCACGTGCGGCGAGCGTGTCGTCCGCCGCGTCCGCCCAGTCCCCGGCCGCGCGCAACGCCGCCAGCACCGCCGATGGCCCACCCGCCATCGACCGGGCCGCCTCGGTCACCTCCGGCGGCGTCGGAACCAGCGACAACGCCGGTACGCCCAGCTCACGCAGCCGGGACTGCTGCGGCGCCAGCCGTTCACGTACCGCTGTCAGCTCCTCGCGGGCCGCCGCCACCGACCGCGCCTGCTCCCCGGCGGCAGTGGCCGCCGCCCGGCGTACGCCGTCGAGCGCCCGCGCGGCCGCCACGTACTCCGCCCAGGCCGACTCGGCGGGGTCCGCCGCGGTTGTCGGTTCGCCGTTGCGGGGCCCGGGCACAGTCGTGCCGGTCTCACTCATGCCGACCCCTCCCCGGCGCCGAAGGGCACGAAGACGGTGCCCTGCTCGTCCGGGCCGTCCCAGAGCATCGCGCGTCCCGGCCGGGGCCGCCACCAGACCGGACGGTCGAAGAGTTGCTCCAGCCGCCCGCCCGGCACGTCGGTGACCGCCACGGCGGTGAGCTTGTCCACCTCGCCCTCCGGGCCGAGCAGCCCGGCCAGCGGCGCCGGCGTACGCCACCAGCCGAGCAGGTGCCGCCCGGCCGGCGGCCCCTCCAGCAGCAGCGACCGCAGCAGCTCCGGCGGCAGTTCCTCGGCGTCCGGCACGTCCAGCCCGAACACCACCAGGTAGCCGGGCTCGTCCGACGTCATCGCGGTTCGCAGCCCGGCCGCGTCGACGGTCTCCACCCGGTGCCGCCCGGCCAACTCCGCGGCGAGTACCCCGGCCGGCTCGGCCGACCCGTTCGCCAGCGGCGCCAGCACGAACCGGGCCGTGCCCGGATGCGCCACGGCCGCGCTGCGCACCGCCGTCACCAGCAGCCGCTCGGCCTCCTCGTCCCGGCCCAGGACGGCCAGGTTGCGCCCCGCGCCCGGCCCCAGCGGCACCGCCACCGTGGACCGCCGCACGTCCACCGCCCGGCCCAGCAACGCGGCGGGCGCGTGGGCCCGCCCGGCCAGCGCGGCCCGGTGCCGGGGGTCGTTGGCGAGCAGCGGACGGGCGTACCCGGCGAACACCACCGGCGGCGTCGCCGACTCGCCCCGTGCCTCCCAGAGACGTCGCCGCAGGCCGGCCAGGACATCCGGGTCCTCGTACGGGTCCGGGAAACGGATCATCCGTTCATGTCCCCGGGTCGCGCCGCGCGGGCCGCCCAGACCGCCCGCCGTGTTCACCACGGCGCTACCGACCGGCAGTCCGGCCGCCGAGTCGTTCGCCGGCTCCAGCACCGCCGAGCCGCCGGGCAGCGCCACCCGGACCGGGAACTGGCCGAGCAGCGGGTCACGCGGACCGCCGATGCCCAGGTCACCCTCGCCCGCGAGCACGAGGTGGATGCCGTACGACCGGCCGGCCCGGGCCAGCGCGTCCAGCCGGGTCAGCAGGTCGGTGGCGAGCCGGTCCCGCTCGCGCAACACCAGCGGAAAGTTGTCGATCACGCAGACGATCCGGGGCAGCGGCTGGTGCTGCCGCAGCTCGGCGTAGCGCTGCCCGCCGGCCCGCCGGGACGCCTCCTCGCGGCGGCGCAACTCCGCCTCCAGCTCGCCGAACAGGTCGGCCACGTACTCCCGGTCGGCCGCCATCCCCGCGGCGCGTACCTGCGGCACCCAGGAACGGTCCCGCTCGGTCTGGAGGAACTCCACGAAGGACTCACCGTCGGCCAGGTCGGCCAGGTAGAGCGCCAGCTCGTCCGGGCCGTACCGGGCGGCGAGCCCGAACAGCGCGTCGGTCAGGAACGCCGACCGGCCCGCCTGGCCGCGGCCACTGACCAGCCAGTGCGGGGTCAGCTCGGCAAAACCGAGGCTGACCGGGCGCCCAGCGGCGTCACCCACAGTGGTGCTCAGCCCGTCCGCCGAGCCGTCCGTCCAGAAACCGTCCGCCGGGAGCAGGTCACCCAGCGAGAGACGGGAGCCGTCCTCGATCTGCCGGACCAGCCGCGCGCACACAGCGGCGACCAGCTCGGCGGGCGGATCCTCGTCCAGGAACACCGGCGAGTTCAGCCCGCCCGGCGGCTCGGCGCCGGGACTGCTGAACCCGGCGCCGGGCGGATCGCCGACGAGCGCGTACGCGGTACGGACCGTGACCGCCGTGGCGCGCGGCAGCGCACCGCCGTCCGGCCAGCCGGCCACCACCAGATGCAGCCCGGCCCGGGGCCCGCCCTCGGCCAGGCCGGCGAGCCGGTCCAGGTCGGCTGTTGTCGTGCCCTCCGGCAGCGCGGCCACCACGAGCAGCAGCGTCCGGTCGTGCGCCCGCTGCCGGGCCGTGCCGGCTGCTACCCACTGCTCCGCCTCGGCCAGCACCGCGCGCATCCCCGCGAGGTCGGTGGCGGGCGGAGGGAGCAGACCCGCGTCGGCGAGCGTCGCGTACCCGGCGAAGGTCGCACCGGAACCGCCGTCCACCGCACGGGCCAGCAGCGCGCCCGCCGGCGTCGCCGCGAACACGCGCAGCAGCAGCGCCCGGAGCAGCCCGGCCACCCGAGGGTCCGAGGCGTCGGTGTCGAGGCTCACGTGGCCGCTGCCGAACAGGGGCGCGAGCGCGGGGAACCGGGCGTCGTCGAGCGGCGCGGCGGAGCCCACCCGGACCAGTGGCGGCGGGCCGTCACCGGGTGGCGTCGCCGCGGTCAACGTCTCCAGCGGACCGCCGGCCCAATCCGGCGCCGCCAGTTCGGCCGCCGCGCGCAGGCGCTCGGCCAGCTCGTACTGCCGGTGATGGTCCGCCGGCGCGGGCCGGATCTCGTCGAGGATGCCCGCCGCCGCCGTCGCGGCGGCCTCGGCCCGGCGGTGCAGCGCGGCGGCCCGGCCGGCGCGCGCCTTCGGAGTCGCCACCGCGTCCACCTCTCTTCCCGAGGCCGACATCTCCTCCCCGAGGTGTGACGGTAACCCAGCCGGGGGCCGTCCACCGGGATGTCGGTCGGCGCGGTGAGCTGACCGGCGGTGAGCAGCCTCACCCCGCCGCCGGGCGGCGTCCGCCCGGCGGTTCGCCACGATCCGCCGGTTCCAGGCATTGGGTACGCGACGCGCAGCCGATAGCCTCAGGAGGTGGAATCAGTGCAGCCCCCCGCCGGTTCCCAGGTGTCCCGAGTACCGGCGCAGCGGACCCCGCCGGAGCAGTTGGCGCCCTTCGCGCCCGCTCCCGCACCGGTACGCCCCAAGCGTTCGCTGCGTACCGTGATCGCCGTCGTCGCGGGGGTGCTGGCGCTGCTGTGCACGGGTGGCGCGGTGGTCGGTTTCGTGCTGTACGACCGCGCGACGGCCCCGGACCGAAGCACCCCCGACGTCGTGGTCGACAACTATCTGCGAGCTTTCCTCGTGGACCGCAACGACACGAGAGCTGAGGAATTCGACTGCGCTGGGAGAGCGGACGCTGACGCATTGCGTGCGCTTCGCGAAGACCTCGTAGCCCGAGAGCAGCGCTTCAACACGACGATCTCGGTGAGCTGGGGCCCGCTGGCCGTCCAGCAGTCCGGGGAGTCCGCAGTGGTCGAGGTTGAACTCATCATCTCCGCCTCCGTCGAGGGCATCTCACAGAGAGATCGACAGAGGTGGCGGTTCGAGACGAGGCGCGACGACGGCTGGGGCGTCTGCTCCGCGCAGCGTGCCGACTGACTTCCGGCTATTCCAGCCAGAGCAGGTGCACCGGTATCTCAAGCGTGGTCGGTGCCTGGCCGCGCCAGGCCCACCGGTACCACTCCAGCTCCGGGGCCACCCGGACGCAGATGTCGCCGTCCGCCCCGGAGTAGGTCTCCGTGACGGCGCGCAGGTCACGCCGTTCCACGCCGCTGTCCACATGCACCACGCGCCGGCCGGTCACCGCGTCGGCCTCGAACACCGGGGTGGGCGGCCGGCGGTTCGGGGCGTCCAGCGAGACCAGCCGGATTCCCGAGGCGGTCGGCGCGGTCGGCGAGGGCCGCTCGCCGATCGTCTCCACCCAGACCCGTTCCACTGGGACCAGCGGGGCGAACACCTCCACCTGCTCGGATTCGGCCCGGTACCACTCGTGCTCGGGGATGACCGGCACGTAGGTGCGGCTGCCCTGCACCACCCGTTCGTCGGCCCGCAGGTCGCCGCGCCAGCCGAGACCGGGCAGGCCGACGAGCACCCGGCGGCCGCGCAGCTCGGCGCCGCCGGTGGCGGGAACGGTCTCGACCGGTCGGGGCGGCAGTGGCGCCCAGTCCGGCCGGTCGGCGAACGGGTCGGGCAGGGGATTGCTCATCCGCCCGGCCTCACTCGGTCTCGCCGAGGGGCGCGCCCCGCTTGCGCATGAAGGGCACCGGGTTGTCCGCGCCGTTGCTGGACCGGTCGCCGTTCCTGTGCACCTCGAAGTGCAGGTGCGGGCCGGACGAGTTGCCGCTGCTACCGGAGAGCCCGATGACCTCGCCCGCCGCGACCGACTGACCCGGCACCACCCGGGGTCGCTCGACCATGTGGCAGTAGCGGGTGATGAACCCACCGGCGTGCAGGATGTCCACGAACCATCCGCAGCCGCCCTTGTTCGGCCAGCCGTCCCGGTCGCAGTCCTTCCGCCCGGAGCGGTCGGGGTCGCAACGGGCCACCAGCACCCGGCCCGCCGAGGCGGCGTGGATCGGCGTGCCCTTCGAGGCGGCCAGGTCCACGCCGTGGTGGCTGGGACGGGCGGTGGTGCGGAAGCCGGAGACCACGCCGCCGGGCAGCGGCGCGGTCCAGCCGGAGGCGGCGATCCGGTCTCCGGCAGCCGCGTCGCACACCGCCTTGCCAGCGATCTCCACGGTCCGGGCGGCACCGCCGGCGAGCGCGTCGACGATGCGTCCGGCCAGTTCCTCGTGCTTGGCGTAGGCGTCGGGGTAGGCGCTCACCTGGACCCGCTGGGCCACGACGGTGAGCGGGCGCTGCTGCCAGTTCGGCACCTTCACCATCTTCTGGTAGAACTTCCGGGCCGTGTACGAGGGCGTCATCCGCTGCTCGACGCTGCCCCACCCGGGCCGCTGCTGGAACAGGCCGAGCGAGTCGTGGTCGGCGCCGACTCCCTCGTGCGGGAGCGCGAGCGACGCCGGGACCGTGCTGTTCGCCAGGTTGCGCAGTGCTGATTCCTGCATCGCGGTGGCGAGCGCGATCACCCAGCCGCGGGCGGGGACCTTCATGTCCTGGCCGACCTTGATGATGACCGCGGCGTTACGCAGCTGGCCCTCGCCGTACTCGGCGAAGCGCGGCATGTCCCCGGTCGGGTTCACCTGGTAGGCCGGGTCACAGTTCAGGGCCGCGAGCTTCGGGTCGTCCTCGTCGCCGCCCAGTTCGGTGAGGAAGAAGGCGCCGGCACCGCCGACGCAGCAGAGCAGGGCGAGTGCCGCCGTGATGGCGGTGGCGAGCACGCCGACCCGCAACTTCCGGCGGACCTGTCCGGCGACCGCCGGGCCGCCGGTCATGACCGCTCCCAGTCGACGGCGTCGACCAGCCAGGGGCCGTCCGGCGCGACGAGTTCGAGCCGGAGCGTGCCGTTGTCCAGCGGAACGAGCGCCTCCACGAAGGACTCGGTCCGGGGCCGGAGCGTGGGTGCGCCTGTCGTCTTCCGTGCCGGCACCGTCTCCGGGTCGGAGTCTGTCATCTTCTCCGCCAGCGCCGGGGTGGAGAGCGGTCGGAGCCGGGCCTGCCAGGCGTCGCCGGTGCTGCCCGGGCCGCTCAGCCATGCGGTGGTGAACCGTCCGGCGACCTGCTCCGGCGTGGCCTCGCCCGGCCGGGTCTTGGGGGCGACAGCGGTCGGCGGGCTGGCCAGCACGCCGTCGTCACCAGCCTCCGGATCCGCGGTGCTGATCGGCTGGCTGGGGCGGCTGGTCAGGCCGAGACCCGAGTCGACGGGGCCGCCGACCAGGCGGGCCGCGCCGATCACCCCGAAGACCAGCACGGCGATCACCAGGGCGATCCCGAGCCTCGACCGGAGGATCCGGGTGAAGAGGAACTCCAGCGCGCGCCGCACCGGACTCACCGGGCCTCGGAGCGGATGCGCGGCGCCGGCCGGGCCGGGGCGGTGCCGCGGCCCGCCGAGTCCGGCCGGTAGACGGCGTAGGAGGGTGCCTCCTCCGGCACGTCCGGCTCGGTCCAGGTCGACGGCGCGCGCCGGGGTCGGGGCGCACCGGTCGGACTCCCGCCCGGCCGTCCGCTCGCGGGCGCCCCCTCCGGCCGTTCCCGCCCGTCCGGTCGCTCCCGTCCGGCGGGTGTGGCGCTGTGCGCCGGATCCTCGTGCCGGGCCTCCGGCCGGAGGCTGCGCTGGTCGGCCGTGACGGTGCGGCGCTTGCCGATCGTCGGCTCGTTGGTGCCGCCGGGCTCGGCCACGTCCAGCCGGGCGGCGATCCGCATGTCCCGGAAGAACCGCCGGTGCCAGGAACCGGCCGAGCTGACCGCCTCGCTGCTGTCCTTGCCGCCGAGCTGGGTGATCCGCCGGTACGGCCGCAACAGCAACCAGCCGACCACCCCGCAGAGCCAGACCAGCACCACCTGGAGCCAGCCGGGCAGCGTGGCGGTGTTCATGATCAGGTCGACGGCGAAGAGGTAGATGGCCGCGCCGGTGCCGAAGATGGCGATGTTGAAGACGGCCGCGACCACCGCGTTCGCCAGCCGCCGGAGGCCGGCGCTGGCCGGGCGCATCAGGCCGACCGTGCCGAGGATCGGCGCGGCGATCACCGCCCAGCGGAAGATCAGGAAGCCGAGCAGCACCAGCAGCGACGCGGTCAGGTCGAACATCGCGAAGAGCACCGAGGCCAGCACCGCGATGAACCCGGCTCCGATCCGGTCCATGTCCCGCGTGCCCTGGAGGTACTCGTACGCCTCCGGGTCCTCGGTCTTGATCTGCTCGGCAACACGGGCCCACTGCTGCTGCTTGGCCTTGATCGTGCCCTCGCGGGTTGCCGGATTCTGGCGGAGCTTTTCCGACTCCTCCCAGGTCAGGGACTTCGCGTCGTAGAGCGCTTCGCCGTACTTCTTCGCGGTCTCGCTGTCCGCCGAGCCGAGCACACCGCGCAGCCAGTTCCGGTACAGCATCGTCTCGGTAGCCGTGTCGCTGGCGCGCACGGCGGGTGGCCGCTTGTCGACACAGGCGCTCGGGTTCGGCAGTACGCACTTGTCCGGCGGAACGGTCTTGGAGGTGGGGCCGACCGCGTCGTGCACCACGCCCAGCGTGGTGATCAGCGTGTTGTCGGCGATGTTCGCGGACTTGACCGGCCAGGCGGCCAGCGCGGTCACCGCCACCATCACCAGCAGGGCCCAGCCCGCCGTGGTCATCGCGTTGCTCATGTCCGACTGGCGGGACCGCCAGAGCAGGTAGAGCCCCACCACGCAGACGGTGATGATGCCGAAGACGCTGAAAACCTTCTGGTAGACGGCCTTCGTGGCCTGCTCCACCAGCGGGTCCGCCCAGCTCCACATCGTTCGCGGGTCCCAGGCGCGCTCGCGCAGCGCGTTCGACGCGCCGATCATCGCATTAGCGAACATGAACTCGCCGTTGGCGACCATCGTGGTGAAGCGGTAGTCCGGATGGAGCACGGAGGAGGCGCAGCCGCCGTCGACGTCGTACGTGTTGTAGCTGTATCCGGCGTAGCCGTAGTGGCTGTAGAGGCCACTCGGCCCGAGCTCCTTCGCCGAGTCGGGCCGGGACGCGAACCAGCCGGCCAGGCCCGAGTCCGGCGCGGCGGGCACCGGGGCGTTGCGGCACTCGACCTGGTCCTCGCTCACCGCCTTGAGGCGGCCGACACAGGCACGGAAGTCGGCCTGCCACTCCTTGGTGCTGCACAGCTCGGCCCGCGCCTGGGTGACCGGCGCGGCGGCGTACGCGGGTGTGGCCGCCCCGATCACCGGCCAGGAGATCGTGGCCCCGGCGAGTACGCCGAGCGCGAGGAGGAGCGCCGCGATCCGTGCCCGGGCCCTCGCCATGTCACGCCTCCAGATCAGCCAGGACGGTCGGCAGTATCCCGGCGGCCTGGGCGACCGCGGCGGGGGTGGTGTCCAGGTGCTCCAGCAGCCCGTCGACGTACGACACGTCGACCCGGACCTTCTGCACGCGCCCGTCGACGTCGCGCATGACGAACTCACGGAAGCCGAGCCGGTTGGCCGATCCGCTGTCGGCCTGGGAGAGCGAGGCGAGCGTCGCTTCGTACCCGTCGTCGACAGGCACCCGCAGCAGCCGCAGCGCCTCGGAGGCGATCTCGCTGTCCTCGGCGATCCGGCCGACGAAGACGGTGGAGACGAGGTTCTGCACGTCGAGGCCGAGGATGTCCTTCGGGTTCTGCGAGGCGACGAGCGCGGCGAGGTTCCACTTGCGGGAGTCGCGGGCGAGCCGGACCAGGAATGACCGGCCGGAGCGCCAGCCCTCCATGAAGTGGGCCTCGTCGAGGCCGACCAGCTTCCGGGAGGACATCGACCCGCCGTAGCAGCGGCGTACGGCGAGCCGGTGCGCGGTGTGCAGCATCGGCAGCGCGAGCGCCTCCTCGGCCGACCAGTACTCCCGCTCGATCTTGAGGTCGGGGAGCCGCAGGCCGGCCATGGTGATGACGGTGAGGGCGGCGTCGGCGCCGAGCAGCCCCTCCGGCGGCCGGCCGAAGAACAGCATGGCCAGCGGCATCTCGGCGGTGTCGAGCAGCAGGTGGGCCAGTTCCCGGCCGGCGTCGTCGTCGAGCCCCTGGAGGCAGGTCACCACGTCGTCGAGCGTCGAGGTCTCCTCGGCGGGCACCTGGCGTACGGCGTGCCGGAACAGTGTGGCGGTGGACGCCTCCCGGGCCACCTGCGGCGGCACCAGCATCATGCAGATGTCCTGCACCAGCATCCGGCGCTCGGCGCGGGCGTTCGACACGGCGATCTCGAACTCGCGGTCACCGGCCGCCCCGGCGCCGAACTCGGTGCGCAGCGGTGTCGGGATCAGCGCGTACGGCGCCAGCGTGCCCTGCTCCGAGCCGGTCAGGTTGAGCACCCGGGAGTACGGGGCGAGTTCGGGCATGGCGCAGAGCCGGGCCAGTGGGCCGGACGGGTCGAGCAGCGTCACCTGCACGCCGCGCCGCGCGGACAGGTAGCCGAGCGCGCCGAGCAGCGTCGACTTGCCACCACCGGGTTCGGCGACGAAGACGGCGAGGCCGGAGCGTTCGCGTACCTCCATCGGGAAGTGCAGGTCGAGGAAGACCGGCCGGCGGCAGGTGCCGGCGGTCCGGCCGATCAGGTCGCCCCGCCGGTCGCCCACAGTGGACGCTGCTTGCGGCAGCGCGGCGGCGAGCAGGTTGACCGGCATCCGCCGGACGTAGCCGGTGTTGGCGATCGGCTCGCCGGGGATGAACTCGCGGGCCAGCCAGTCCTGGTTCTTCGGATGCTGGAGCGAGATGCGCAGCTCACGGGAGTAGAGCTGGATGAGCCGCCGGGCCCGCTCCAGGCACTCCTCCCGGGTCCGGCCGCCGACCGCGATGCGGTGCCAGCCGTGTGCCCGGGCCGAGTCGACGGGCAGGCCGGTGGTCATCTCGTCGCCGATCACCAGCGCGCGCTTGGCCAGGCGTTCCAGCTCCGGCGGGGCGTCGATGCCGTGCTCGGCGTAGTCGAGCTGCTGGGAGCGGATCATCCGCAGCCGGTGTTCGAGGTTCCGGAAGGAGTCGTTGGGGCCGAGGATGTCGACCCGGGTGGACAGCTCCATCGGCCACGGCAGCCGCTCGTGGAAGTGCAGCCAGGGCTCGTGCCGCTCGGGGATCTCCAGCGGCTCCATCCGGCCGACCGCGAGCACGGCGACGTGCCGCTCCTCGCCGGTCATCCGGTTGACCAGCTTCACCGTCGAGCCGTACGGGGTGCGGTAGCGCTCGACCTGCTCGGTGAGGGCCAGCAGGTCGCCGCGTTCCCACCGGCCGTTGGTGATCGGGGACAGGACGCCGGGCGGCGCCATGCACAGCGCCACCGAGCGGTAGAGCAGCCATTCCAGTTCGGGCGCGGTGACCCGCCGCCCGCGCATGCCGAACGCGCCGAGGACCTCGTCGAACTGCTCGACGGTACGGCTCAGCCGGCGCCGCTCGCCGTCGGCGGTGCCCCGGCCGAACGTGCGGAGCAGGCGTTCGGTGAGCGAGTCGCCGAGCGACCGGCGGGCGAACGTGACGCCGAGGTAGGTCTGGCCCTCGGCGTGGTTGACCGCCATCAGGTGCCGCTGGGCGGCGACCAGGTGGTCGGCCCAGCCGGTGGTGCCTGGCACGTCGGGCAGCGGGGCGGCGGTGTGCGCGTCGATGGTGCGGGCCCACTCGTCGGCCGGGAACGGCCGGGTGGTGCGGCGCAGGTGCAGCCGGAAGCCGGCGAGTCCGGCGTACTGCTCGGAGATCGCCGAGAGCAGCGCCTCGCGTTCGGCGTCGGGCCGGAACGCCCACCGCACCTCGGGCAGCCAGTACCAGGCGGTGACGGTGTTGGGGGTGAAGGTGAGGTGGCCGGCGATCTCGGTGATGGCCAGCTCGACCGACGGGTCCCGGTCACCGAACTTGATCTTCGGGGCGCGAACCCGGACCGGCTTCGCCGGCCGGTTCCGGCGTTCCGGCGTGCGCTGCCGGGGCGGCGCGATCTCGCGGTGTTCCGGACGGCCGACCTCCCGCGCCGGCGCTGCGCCGGTCGCGAGCGGTTCCGCCGGAGCGAGGTCCGCTTCCCGGTACTCGGCGGGTGCGGGTCCGGGCGCGGCGATCTGCGGGGGCGGCGGGAGTGCCGGCTCCGGCTCGGCCGGGGGCCGGAGCGCGGGCAGCCGGTCACCGGCCTGCTGCGGCACCCGGCTCCGGGACGGCGGCGGCGGGGCGAGCGCGGCAGGCGGGTCGGGCAGGGGCGGCTCGACGGGCAGGGGCACGGCGCGCACCGGCTCGGGCCGGGGACGCCCGATCGCGCGTACGCCGGGAGCCTGCTGGCGGGCCGGTGGCTCCGGCTCGGCCCGGGGCGCGGGCTCGACCGGCGCGGCGTGCTGGTGCGGGATCGGCAGGGGCTCACGGCCGACGCCGCGGCGGGGCGGCGCCACCACCGGCTCGACCGGCGGGGGCGGCGTGGGGGCGGCGGGTCGCCGGACCCGGGGCTGCGCGCCGCCGAACAGGTCGAGGAAGGGCGAGTCGATGTCGCCGTCGGGGCGTACCGGCTCGCGGGGGGTGATCGGTCGCGGTGGTTGGAAGACACCGACCCGGCCGTGGCCCGGGCTGGTGACGAGCGCGCCGTCCAGGACGACCTCGTCCAGATCCTCGTCCGGTGGGTAGTCGAACGATCGCTGACGGTTACCGTTCGGCCCGGCCGGACGCCCGGCCGGGGGACCCGGCGTGGAAGAGCGACTCATGCGACCGCCTCACCCGCGTCGTTCGTCTGCACGGTTGTCGTACGCCCGGTCATGCCAGTTCCTCCCGGATCCTGATCCGGCTCGCGACGAGCCGCGGGTCCCGCTGCTCGGTGGCCGGTTCCCGGGTGCGTCGCCAGTCGGTCAGCGCGGTCCGGATGACCATGCGCGCGGGCCGGTCCGGGTCGACGTACCGGAAGATGAACGAGGTGGTCACGATCGCCAGCGAGATCTCCCAGGCGGGGAAGAGCTCGACCTGGAGCGTGAACAGCCAGTGGATGAACATGTAGAGGGGTACGAGCAGCATGAACAGGCCGTACTGGGCGTACGGCAGGTGAACGGGAAGGGTGTACCCGGGCGGCCCCAGGTAGACGAGGCGTGCCCGGTAGATGTCGTCGTCGGTGCGCAGCCGCATCGTCGCCCAGCGTCCTACTCGAAGATCAGGTTGATCAGGTAGTCGCCGACGAAGAAGAGCGTGGCGGCGCCGGCGATGAAGGCCAGGCCGATGATGGCGATGGCCGAGCTGGTCAGCACCTTGGAGATCTCACCCCGGCTGGCCCGGCCGATGAAGATCACCCCGAGGACGGCGAGCAGGATCGGCGCGATCTTGCTGGCGAAGAAGGTGACGACGTTGTCGGTGTCGATGCCCTTCGGAGCCGGCTCGGCGAGTGGAGTCGACGCCAGGGTGTGGAGCGCGTGGTCCACGGCGCTCGACGCCGTTGCCATGAGCTCGATGGCGATCACTGGAAACCTCCCCAAGGTCGCGGCCGGCGGTGCCGCGTTGGTGCAAGTAGGCAAGCCTGGCGGGATGGTGCTCGGCGGACACGGCAGTCATCGACGCTGTGTCCGTGACCCACCACGCTGGGTGGTGAGTTATGGGCGGATTCTTCCCGCTTCGGCCCTCCCTCCAGGCTTCGTCATCTCGATGCTGGGCAATTCCAAAGCGTACGGCCCGGCCACCTTTGCGACAAGCCGTGAAGAGTCGACCCCGAATCGCCCGGAAGACCGATCGTACACCTGTTCCAATCCGCATGTCAGGGCTGCTGCGTCGGCGGCTCGCCCGGTCGCCGGAAGCCCTGCCGGCGACCGGTACTGTCGGCTCCGTGACCGATCTGGTATGGGCGGAGACCCCGGTGGTGATGGGCGTCCTCAACGTCACGCCCGACTCCTTCTCCGACGGCGGCAGATACGCCGATCTGGAGGCGGCCGTCGCACACGGGGTGCGACTGCGCGCCGACGGCGCCGACCTGATCGACGTGGGCGGCGAGTCCACCCGGCCCGGCGCCGACCGGATCGACGCGGCCACCGAGACCGCCCGGGTGCTGCCGGTGGTCCGTGAGCTGAGCGCCGCCGGCATCCGGGTCAGCATCGACACCAGCCGGGCCCGGGTCGCCGAGGCGGTCCTCGCCGCCGGCGCGTACGTGGTGAACGACGTCTCCGGCGGCCTCGCCGACCCGGACATGGCCCGGGTGGTCCGGGACGCCGGCTGTCCCTGGGTGCTCATGCACTGGCGGGGGCACTCCCGGGAGATGCGCGACCTGGCCACGTACACCGACGTGGTGGCCGAGGTCCGGGACGAGCTGAGCCGGCGGGTCGACGCCGCGCTCGCCGCCGGGGTGGCCGCCGACCGGATCATCGTCGACCCGGGCCTGGGCTTCGCGAAGACCGCCGCGCACAACTGGGCTCTCAGCGCCCGCCTGCCCGAGCTGGTCGACCTGGGCTTCCCGGTGCTCTTCGGGGCCAGCCGCAAGTCCTACCTGGGCCGGCTGCTCGCCGACGCGGCGGGCGAGCCCCGGCCCACCGCCGGGCGGGAGGCCGCCACGGTCGCGACGAGCGTGCTCGCCGTCGCGGCCGGCGCCTGGGGGGTACGCGTGCACGACGTTCGCGGCACCGCCGACGCGCTCGCCGTCTGGCGGGCCACCGGTAGCCCGCGACTCGCCACCGCGACCGGCCCACGGCGCGCGACCGCGTCGCCGCCGGCAGCGGCCGCCGGCAGGCAGCAGACGGAAGCGGCGACCGGCGGCACCCGGGCGGCGGAAGCGGCCACCGGCACGAGCGGAGGCGACAGATGACCGACCGGATCGAACTGACCGGCCTGCGGGCGCACGGACGGCACGGCGTCTACGACTTCGAGCGCGCCCAGGGGCAGGAGTTCGTGGTCGACGCGGTGCTCGAACTGGACCTGGGACCGGCCGCCCGCTCCGACGAGGTGACCGACACCGTGCACTACGGCGAGCTGGCCGAGCGGCTGGTCGCGGTGATCACCGGCGAGCCGGTGAACCTGATCGAGACGCTCGCCGACCGGCTGCTCGCGGTGTGCCTGGCCGAACCGCTGGTGGCCGCCGCGACGGTGACGGTGCACAAGCCGGAGGCCCCGATCCCGCACGCCTTCCGGGACGTGGCGGTCACCATGCGGCGTACCCGGTGACCCGGGCCGTGCTGTCGATCGGCAGCAACCTGGGTGACCGCCTCGGCCACCTGCGCGGCGCGGTGGCCGCGCTCGGCGACCGGGTGCTGCTGGTCTCCGGCGTCTACGAGACTCCACCGTGGGGGGACGCGGACCAGCCCGCGTACCTGAACGCGGTGGTGATGGTCGCGGACCCGGCGGCGGCGCCGGAGGACTGGCTGGCCCGCGCCCGGGCCGCGGAGGCGGCGGCCGGGCGCGCCCGCGACCCGGAGCGGCGGTACGGGCCGCGCACGCTCGACGTGGACGTGATCGCGGTCTGGGACGACGCCGGGCAGCCGGTGCTCCGCGACGACCCCGAGCTGACAGTGCCGCATCCCCGGGCCCACCTGCGCGCGTTCGTGCTGCGCCCGTGGATCGACATCGAGCCGCACGGCCGGCTCCCCGGGCACGGCTGGCTGACCGATCTGCTCAACGCCGAGCCGCTGGCCGGTGACGCCCTGGAACTGAGCCCGCGACCCGATCTGACGCTAGAGTCGGACACATGACCCGGTGGAGCGTGGCCCGGCAGTGGCGAGCTGAGGAGGTGCGGTGAGCACCGACCGCTCCCCGCAGGGGCCCGACCGCTTCCGGATGGGTCCGACCCGGGCGTCCACGCTCGTGGTGGCCGGCCTGGCCGCCGCCGCGGTGGCCTGGCTGCTGATCAGCGGCTTCTACTACGACTTCGCGCCGGACCTGCCCTGGCTTCCGGTGATCACGCTGGCCGGCCTGGCCGTGCTGGAGGGCTACGCGGCGGTAAACACCCGCAGCCGGATCGAGCGGCGGCCCGGCCGGGAGCCGGTGAACCCGCTGCTGGTCGCCCGGTTCGTGGTGCTGGCCAAGGCGTCCGCGCTGGCCGGGGCCATCTTCGCCGGCTTCTACGCCGGCCTGACCGGCTGGCTCTTCGTGGAGCGGACCAACGCCGCCCAGGGCGATCGCCCCGCCGCGCTCGGCGGTCTGATCGCGTCGCTCGCGCTCGTCGCCGCCGCGCTCTGGCTGGAACGCTCCTGCCGGGTGCCGGAGCAGGAGGACGACGAGGACCGCGAGCCGGGCGACCGCGAGACGCCGCGCGGGCGTCTCTGATCCGGGGTTCCCCACACCCCGGCCCGGCGGTACCGTCCCTGGCGACCGGAGAGCGACGGCCGCCACGGTCCGCCCGCCCGTGGGCCGGACGCGGCCACCTGGGAGGCGCGGGTCTATGGCGTACGACGACGCGGGTCGGACAACGCCGCCGGAGACATCGTCCGGCGTGCCCGCCGCCGTACTGGAGCACGTCTTCGACGACCCGGCGCACGGCGAGCCCGGCCGGGACCGCATCGCGGTGCACGTGCTCTGGGAGTTCGTGCTGCTCGCCGCGCTGGTGGCGGTGACCTGGCTGCTCTGGCGGGAGGACGCGGACGCGCTGCGCGGCGGCTCTCTGAAGACGCTGCTCGTCGACGTGGCCGCGCTCGGCCTGCTCACCCTGGCCGCGGGCCTGAGCATGCGGGCCGGCGCGGTGAACCTGGCGGTCGGCCCGGTCGCGCTGGCCGCCGCGCTGCACTTCGCCGAGCAGGGCGACCGGGGCATGCGGGAGGCGCTGCTGCCGGCGCTCGCGATCGCGGCGGCGGCCGGGCTGGCGCTCGCGCTGGCCGTGGTGGTGCTGCACGTGCCCGGCTGGGCGGCGAGCCTGGCCGGGGCGGCCGGCGTGATCGTCTACCTGGAGCGCCGGAGCGTGCCGGTCGCGGTCCAGGGTGACTACGACCCCCGCCGCAACGCGCTGTACCTCTTCGTCGGCTTCGCCGCGGTGGCCGTCCTCGGTGGCCTGTTCGCCGCGATGATGCCGGTGCGCCGGCTGATCGGCCGGTTCCGGCCGGTCGTCGACCCGGCCCGCCGCCGCGGCGCGGTGGCCGCCACGGTGACCGCGCTGGCGCTCGTCGGGTCCACGGTGCTGGCGACGCTCGGCGGGGTGCTGATCGCCGCGAACGGGGACGGCGCTGTCGGGCCCGGCACCGGCCTGGACTGGACCGTGCTGGCGGTCGGCACGGTGATGCTCGGCGGCACCAGCGCGTACGGGCGCCGCGGCGGCATCTTCGGCACCATGCTCGCGGTCTGCCTGGTGGTTATGTTCCTGGCCTGGACCGTCCCGCAGGGCTGGTCGATCGGCCGGTGGGCGCTGGGCGGCGCCACGCTCGGCGCCGGGCTGCTCGTCACCCGGCTGGTGGAGACGTTCGGCCGGCCCCGCCCGGCGCCGCCGGCGGCCGTGGTGCCGGGGCCGGCCCGCCCGCTGCGGGACGGCGCGACAAGCGGCGGCTGGGGGATGACCCCGGCGCCCGAGCCGGCCGACGCCTGGCCGTCGGTGCTGCCGGTACGGCAGAACGACACCCCGGTGGAGGCGTGGGAGGCCCCGCGCTGGGAGAGCGAGCCCCGGCGCTGGGACGCGGACGAGCGCTGACCCGACGGGGCCGTGCGTCCGGCGCGCCGGAGCTGATCTCGCCGGTTAGGCTCGGCGGCATGACCGAGACTCCTGCCTCCGGCGGCCGCACCTTCGACGAGCTCGACAAGCTCTCCACCGAGGAGTTGCGCGAGCAGGCGTTCAACCTGGCCCGCGAGCGTCGCGACGTGGGCTTCTTCTGGTCGGTCCTGCGGCACCTGCCCAACGCGGACGAGGCCGCCGCGCTGGACGGCGCGCCGAACTCGATCGGCCCGACCATCGACGAGGCGAACGCGCTCTGGCGCGAGCTGACCGGGCACGGCTACGAGGAGTCCGCGCCGCTGCTGCGCGCCGCCTTCATCGACTACCTGATGAAGCACTGACGTCGATGACGGCCCGCCGGCCGGCGCCGGCCGGACGGTTGCGCAGGTTTGCCCGGCGCGACCGGCCGGGAACTGACCGCCGCATGGCTCTGAGCAACCGCCCCCGCGCCGTCTCCCGGTACGGCACGGCCGCCGGCACCGGCGCCCTCGCCGCGTTCCTGCTGGTCGCCGTCGGCGGCAGTCCGATGTACGTGGACTGGGCGCAGCGCGCCACCGACCCGACCGGAGCGGGCGGCTGGTTCCTGCGGCTGCTCGCCTGGCCGTCCTGGCGGTGGCACGCCGACGAGGGCGTGTTCGCCACCAACCTGCGTGCGATCCTGCTGATCGTGCTGGCCGCGGCGCTGCTCTACCTGCTGCCCGGCCCGCAGGTCGACCGGGTGGCGTCCTCGGGCAGCCAGTTCCTCTCCGGCTGGGGCGCGTTCGTGCTCGCCGCCGGGCTCAGTGCCCTGCTCGCCACGCTTCTCGGCCCGCACGGCTCGCTGTTCGCCGCGTTCCAGTCCGCCAGCACCGGCGTCACGTACGGCTTCTTCGCGGGCTGGATCGTCGGGCTGGCCAGCCTGGGCGGCCGGGCCTGATTCCGCTCAGTCCACCGCGCCCAGGGTCAGCACCCGGGTGCGGGCGAGCAGGCCCACCGCCCGTCCCTCCTCGGTCACCACGGCGTGCTCAGCGCCGGAGGTGAGCAGCGCGCCGAGCGCGTCGTACGCGGAGTCGCCGAGCGCCACAGTGGGCAGACCGGCGCCCCCGTCGGTCGGGAGTGGGTCGAGCACCGCGCGGGTCACCGGGGTGACGGCGAGCCGCCGGATGCCCCGGTCGGCGCCGACGAACTCGCGGACGAAGTCCGAGGCGGGCGAGCCGAGCAGTGCGGCGGGCGTGTCGTACTGCTCCAGCCGGCCGCCCTCGGAGAGCACCGCGATCCGGTCGCCCAGCCGGACCGCCTCGTCGAGGTCGTGCGTGACGAGCACGATGGTCTTGCGTACCTCGGCCTGCAACCGCAGGAACTCCTCCTGCAGGCGGGTACGGACGATCGGGTCCACCGCCGAGAACGGCTCGTCCATCAGCAGCACCACCGGGTCGGCGGCGAGCGCCCGGGCCACGCCGACCCGCTGCCGCTGCCCGCCGGAGAGTTCGTGCGGGTACCGCCGGCCGAACTGCGCCGGGTCGAGACCGACCAGCTCCAGCAGCTCGCCGACCCGGGAGCGGGTGCGCTGCTTCGGCCAGCCCAGCAGCCCCGGCACCGTCGCCACGTTCGCCGAGACGGTCTGGTGCGGGAAGAGGCCGACGTTCTGGATGACGTACCCGATGCGGCGGCGCAGCGCCACCGGGTCGACCCGTGTGACGTCGTCGTCGCCGAGCAGGATCCGCCCGCCGGTCGGCTCGATCAGCCGGTTGATCATCCGCAGCACCGTCGACTTGCCGCAGCCGGACGGGCCGATCAGGACCACCAGCTCACCGGCGCCGACCTGCAGGCTCAGCTCGCGTACCGCCTCGGTGCCGTCCGGGTAGCGCTTGCGGATGCGCTCCAGGGTGATCGACGCCGCGCCGCCTCCGGCGGTGCTCCCCGGGGTACCGTCCACGTGTGTTCCTCCACCTGAGCTACCGGGCCGACCCGGGTAATCCGTGGTTCTCCTGGCAGTACGTGCGGGACAACTCTGACACGATCCTCGCCGCGCTGCGGGAGCACACCTGGCTGACCGCCCGGGCCGTGGTGATCGCCGCGCTGGTGGCGCTGCCGCTCGCCGTGCTGGCGTACTGGTTCCGGTCGCTGTCGGCCTCCATCCTGGCGGTGACCGGGGTGCTCTACACCGTCCCGTCGCTGGCGCTGTTCGCCTTTCTCGCGCCCTACCTGGGCATCGGCGCGATCACCGTGCTCACCGTGGTGGCGCTGTACGCGCTGCTGGTCATCGTGCGCAACGCGCTGGCCGGGCTGAACCAGGTGCCGCCGGAGGTGCGGGAGGCCGCCGAGGGCATGGGGTACGGCCGGTGGGGCCGGCTGTTCCGGATCGAGCTGCCGCTGGCGCTACCCGGCATCCTCACCGGCGTACGGCTCGCCACGGTGTCGACTGTCGCGCTGGTCACGGTCGGTGTGGTGGTCGGCCGGGGCGGGCTCGGCCAGCTCATCTTCGCCGGCTTCCAGAACAACTTCTACAAGGCACAGATCATGACCGGCACGGTGCTGTGCGTGCTGCTGGCGCTGGTGCTCGACCTGGTGCTGGCCGGCGCGGGCCGCCTGCTGACCCCGTGGCTGCGTGGGAGGTCCGCCCGGTGAACCCCGTCGAGCAGGCGGTCGTCTGGCTGAACGACCCGCTGAACTGGACCAATCCCGGCGGCGTGCTGGACCGTCTCGGCGAGCACCTGAGCATGTCCGCCCTGGCGGTGCTGCTCGGGTGCCTGGTGGCCTGGCCGATCGGTCTCTGGCTCGGGCACAGCGGCCGGGGTGGCGGGCTGGTGCTGCTGGTCTCCAACGTCACGCTGGCGATCCCGACCCTGGCCCTGCTGACCATCCTCCCGCTGACCTTCCTCGGCTTCGGCCGGCCCGCGGTGGTGGTGGCGCTCGCGGTCTTCGCGGTGCCGCCGCTGCTGGCGAACGCGTACACCGGGGTGCGGCAGGCCGACCCGGAGGCGCGGGACGCCGCGCACGGGATGGGGCTGTCCGGCGCGCAGGTGCTGCGCCGGGTGGAGCTGCCGCTTGCCGTGCCCTACTTGGCGGCCGGTTTCCGCACCGCGGCGGTGCAGGTGGTGGCCACCGCCGCGCTCGCGTCGTTCGTCAACGGCGGCGGGCTGGGCCAGATCATCCGGGCCGGCTTCGGGCTCGACATCGCCGCCGGCGGCGGCCAGATCATCGCCGGCGGGGTGCTGGTGGCCGGGCTGGCGCTCCTGGTCGAGGGGCTGCTCGCGATCGTGGAGCGGGTGGTCACGCCGCGCCCGCTGCGCCCGGCCCGCCGCCGGGCGAACCGTCGCGCGACGGCGGCCACGACCGGAAGTTGAGCCGCCGGTGACGATCGGGTGACGAAAACCGCTCCGGGTTTGTCGGTCGCCTCTGGAAGATATTGGCTGGAGTCGCGGGTGGCCGTCCGGTTCGCCCGTCGGACACGCGGCCGGCCCGATCGGGTCGCGCCGGGACACGGAAGGCGGGCACTCATGCGCGCGCGTACACGACTGGCCGCCGGGGCGCTCGGCGCACTCACCGCGGCCGCTCTCCTCACCGGCTGCGGTGACGCCGGCTCGTCCGGCACCGACGCGCCCGAGCAGGGCGCCTCGGGGGCCGGCTGCGCCCCGGTGGCGGGCGACCAGCTTGTCGTCCTGACCGACGACAAGAAGCTCCAGAACACCGACAACGTCATCCCGGCGATCAACGCGAAGGCGGCCACCCCGCAGCTCGTCGCCGCGCTGGACAACGTCTCCGCGAAGCTCGACACCCCCAAGCTGATCCAGCTCAACCGGGCGGTAGACGTCGACCGCAAGACGCCCCAGGCGGCGGCGAAGGAGTTCGCGTCCGCCAACGGCGTGACCGACGGGATCGCGAAGGGGCCGGGCGGCCAGATCACCGTCGGCGCCGGCAACTTCAGCGAGAGCCAGACCATCGCCGAGCTCTACAAGATCGCGCTGGAGGCGGCCGGCTACCAGGTCAAGGTGCAGACCATCGGCAACCGCGAGCTCTACGGGCCGGCCCTGGAGAAGGGGCAGATCCAGGTCGTGCCGGAGTACGCCGCCACCATGGCGGAGTTCCTCAACACCAAGGCCAACGGCAAGGACGCCCAGCCCGTCTCCTCCCCGGAGCTGGACAAGACGGTCGCGGCGCTGAAGACCGAGGGGGACAAGGCCGGCCTGGTCTTCGGCCAGCCGTCCCAGGCGCAGGACCAGAACGCGTTCGCGGTGACCAAGGCGTTCGCCGACAAGTACGGCGTGTCCACGCTCTCCGAGCTGGCCGCGAAGTGCTCCGGGCAGGCCACCGTGCTCGCCGGGCCGCCGGAGTGCCCCCAGCGCCCGAAGTGCCAGGCCGGTCTGGTCGAGGTCTACGACTTCAAGGCGGGCTCGTTCAGCTCGCTGGACGCGGGCGGCCCGCAGACCAAGAACGCGTTGAAGACCGGCGCCGCGAGCGTCGGCCTGGTCTTCTCCTCCGACGCCGCGCTGGCCACGAGCTGACGCGCCGCCACCGGCCGGCGCCACGCGCGCCGGCCGGTGGCGCACCCCGAGCGGTTGCCTGCTCAGCAGGCCCGCACATCGAGTCACGCCGACCCGTTCCCCTCAGGTGGAACTCTCGGTACTGTGCTCAGCCATGCCCGCCTCGGTCGCTCCCGCCGACAAGCGCAACCCCACTGTGCTGACCGTCCTGTTCTGGGCCGGTGTGGGGCTCGCGCCGCTGGCGGCGCTCATCCTGCTGGTCGCCGACGGCAACGGCTCGCTTCGCCTCGGCGCCGTCCTGGCGATCATGGCCGTCGTGCTGATCGGTCTCTCCGTCGCGCTGCGGCCGGAGGGCGGTTCGGGTGGCGCGGCGTCCGAGGAGTTGCGCGAGGAGCTGGAGCAGCTCCGGCGGGAGCTGCGGGCCGAGATCGTGGCCGCCGCTCAACGTGGCAACCAGGCGCTGGACCAGGCGCGCCGGGCGGAGGAGGTCGCCGGGGCGGTGCGGCACCGGCTCGACGCGGCCGCCGCCGGACTGGCCTCCGCGCCCGCCCAGGAGCGCCCGAGCGGCGCGGCCCGGGTGCCGGCCGCCGGGGCGTACGAGGCGGATCGGGGCCATCCGGGCGGCCGTGACGAGGACGAACCGGCGCGCCCGGCGTACTCCGGTGGCCGTTACGGAGGCGAGCACGACGGCGAACCGCCACGGGCGGGCCGCCACGACGCCGAGCCGGCGCGGGCGGCGGTACGCCCGCCGGACCGGCCCGCGAGCGGCGTGTACGGGTCGGCGCGCGTGTCCGGGCCGGCCGCCCGGCCGGAGTCCCGCCCGGTGGGCGTGGTCCACCACACCGAGACCGTGCACGTCACAACCCGGCACACCATCGTCGGCGGTGGCGCCGAGCCGACCGGGTCCCGGTACGGCGGATTCCCCGGCGGCTGGTCGGACGAGGACCGCGCCCGGGGCGGCGACCCGGCCGATCACCGGGGCGCGGCGCATCGCGAGCGGGGCCGTGAGGACCGGGCCGATGCCGGGTGGACCGGCACGGACGAGAGCGGTTGGGGCGCCCCGGCCGGCGGCGGTCGCTCCGGGCACGGCCGCCGGGACGGGGATTCGCGGGACGACGGCTCGCGGCCGCGCGACGGGCACCCGTGGACCGATGCCGGACGTGCGGGCGCCGAGCATCCGTGGGCGGGTGTCGGCGGGGAGCAGGGCTGGTCCGCGGGCGGCCGTCTGTCGAACGACCAGGGCCGGGCTGTGGCGGAGGAGCAGCGACAGTGGCCGGGCGACGACCGGGCCGGCTGGGCGCCGGGCGGCGCGACCGACGCTCCGGCCTGGTCACCGGCCGCGCGGCACAGTGAGCCCGCCGCGCCCGGGGCCCTGGACGCGCCGGCCGGCCGGGACCCGGCGGACGGCGACCACTGGTCCGAGCTGCGTGCGGGTAACCGCTGGGCGGCGGTCCGCGACGACGGGGTGGGCCGGGAGATCCGCCTCGGGGAGCGGCGGGCCGCTGTGCACGCCGACAGCGCGGGCACGGAGTACCGGATCGAGGACCGGTGGGCGTCGGTGCGCGGCGGCGGGGCGGACGCGAGCGGGCCGGGTGACGGCCGCCGGCCGGGGGAGAGCCACCCGGCGTTGCCGGCGGGCGGGGTGCCGGTGCCGGACGAGTGGCGCCCACCGACCCAGCGCAGCGGCCAGCCGGAGTGGCGCCAGCCGCCCCCGGAGTGGCGTCAGCCCGAACCGGAGCGCCGCGAGCCCGAGCCGCAGTGGCGTCAGCCGGAACCGCAGTGGCGTCAGCCGGAGCCGGAGTGGCGTCCGGCCGAGTCGCAGCGCCGCGAGCCCGAGCCGGACTGGCGTCAACCCGAGCCGGAGTGGCGCCAGGGCGAGTCCCAGTGGCGTCCGGCCGAGCCGGAGTGGCGTCAGCCGGAACCGGAGTGGCGCGGCCCGGAGCGCGGCCGGCCGCAGTGGGACACCGCCGACCGCTGGCGCTGAGCGCCGGCCGCCCGTATGCGGACGGCTGTCACTTGTCGATGTCGCCGACCACGAAGAACATCGAGCCGAGGATGGCGATCAGGTCGGGCACCAGGCAGCCGGGCAGCAGCGACGACAGCGCCTGCACGTTCGCGTACGAGGCGGTGCGCAGCTTCATCCGCCACGGCGTCTTCTCGCCCCGGGAGACCAGGTAGTAGCCGTTGATGCCGAGCGGGTTCTCGGTCCAGGCGTACGTGTGCCCCTCGGGCGCCTTCAGCACCTTCGGCAGCCGCGTGTTCACCGGGCCGCTGATCCGGTCCACCCGGTCCAGGCACTGCTCGGCGAGGTCGAGCGAGACGTACACCTGGTCGAGCAGCACCTCGAAGCGGGCGTGACAGTCCCCGGCGGTCTTCGTCACCACCGGCACGTCGAGCTGGTCGTAGGCCAGGTAGGGCTCGTCGCGGCGCAGGTCCAGGTCGAGCCCGGAGGCGCGGGCGACCGGCCCGGACGCGCCGAACGCGGCGGCGTCGGCGGCGGACAGCACACCGACCCCGACGGTACGGGCCAGGAAGATGTCGTTGCGCCGGATCAGGTTGTCCAGGTCCGGCATCCGGCGGCGCACCTCGGCGATCGCAGCGCGGGCGCGCCCGGTCCAGCCGGACGGCACCTCCTCCTTCAGGCCGCCGACCCGGTTGAACATGTAGTGGATCCGGCCGCCGGAGACCTCCTCCATCACCGCCTGGATGGTCTCCCGTTCCCGGAACGCGTAGAACATCGGCGTGATCGCGCCGATCTCCAGCGGGTACGAGCCGAGGAACATCAGGTGGTTGAGCACCCGGTTCAGCTCGGCCAGCGCCATCCGCAGCCAGGTGGCGCGCTCCGGCACCTCCATGCCCATCAGCCGCTCGACGGCGAGCACCACGCCCAGCTCGTTGGAGAACGCCGACAGCCAGTCGTGCCGGTTCGCCAGCACGATGATCTGCCGGTAGTCGCGTACCTCGAAGAGCTTCTCCGCCCCCCGGTGCATGTAGCCGACGATCGGTTCGGCGGCGACCACCCGCTCCCCGTCGAGCACCAGGCGCAGCCGCAGCACGCCGTGCGTCGAGGGGTGCTGCGGCCCGATGTTGAGCACCATGTCGGTGCCGAGCTGCTCACCGCCGGCGCCGGTGCCGACTGTGAGCTCGCGGAGGTCGGCGGCGTCCGTGGTCATGCCCGTCATCGTGCCACGACCGCGTCGAGCGCGACGCCGACCGGCTGGCGCAGCCACAGGTGCCCGCCGAGCCCGGCCGGGTCGGTCAGCTCGGCCGCCGCCGACGCCGCGGCGAGCGCCCGCAGGTAGCCGGCCGGGTCGCGGGGGGCGAGGCTCAGCGGCGGTCGCCCGCCGTCGGCCCCGAGCGCCCGCAGCGCCTCCCGCTGTGAGACCAGGGAGTACGCGCACCGCGCGACCCGTTCACCGGCGGAGGCGACCGAGTCCATGGCGACGTGCGCCGTCACGTCGCACGACCCGTCCGGCACCGGCGGCACCTGCCGCCCACCCCGATACCCGGTCAACGTCCCGTCCAGGGGACGCGACTCCCGCACATGTCCGTAGTCCACGGCAAGCGCCAGCCCGCGCCGGATCCTTCCCACCGCCTCAGCCCACGCCGAATCCCGCCCCGACCCGATCTCCCCCCGCACGCCGCCCACGAACCCGCCCTCCGCCTCCGTGATCAAGGAGTTCGTGTCCCGATCCGGGCCCTCGGCCGACGCAAACTCCTTGATCACCGGGGTGGTAGGCAGGGCGGCCGGGGGCCACCAGTGGGTGAGCCAGGTGGTGTCGGCGGGGGCCGGGGCCGGGCCCACCGTCTCCTCGCCGGTTCTCGGGTTCACCAGGAGGAGGCGCCAGCCTGCGGGCGTGTGGACTGCCACGTCGAGCGGGACGTTGTCCAGCCATTCGGTGGCCAGGAGAAGGCCGGTGATGTCCTCGGGGATGTCGCGGCGCCAGTCGATCTCGGGCGGCAGGTCCGGTGGGCGGACCGACAGTTCCACGGCTACCGGGTGGAGCCGGGCGGCCAGGTCCGGCGCGGCCTGCGCGAGCAGCGCTCGGAGCAGCTCGCCCCGGCCCGCGCCCACGTCCACCACGTCCAGCCGGTCCGGGTGCCCCAGCGCCACGTCCACCGCTTCGAGCTGCCGCAGCACGCAGGCGGCGAAGACGGGTGAGGCGTGCACGCTGGTGCGGAAGTGCGCGGCGGGCCCGGCGCCGGAGACGAAGAACCCCTCCGGCCCGTACAGCGCCTGCTCCATCGCGTCGCGCCAGCGCAGCGGGGTGGTCACCCGCCGACCCTACGGGACGTACCCGAAAGGGCGGTTTGCCTGCCACCGCAGCGGCCCTTTCGGGCGGCCGGTGAAGGTTTTCACACCTTCTTGTTTCGGGTCTGTCACCCGGGCGCATACTTGCCATCGACCGGTACCCCCTTCGAGGACTGGATCGCTGCCATGAGCGCACCGCTGCGCCACCGGGCCACCGCCGGCCCGCTCGTCTTCCCGCGTACCCTCGCCGTCGGCGTGCTCGGCGCCGGCCGGGTCGGCGCCACGCTGGGCGCGGCCCTCGCCGCCGCCGGTCACCGCGTGGTCGCCGCGTCCGGCACCTCGGGCGCGACAGGGGCCCGGCTCGCGCTGCTGCTGCCCGAGACCCCGCACCGCGCCGCGTCCGAGGTGGCGCGTGCCGCCACCGACCTGCTGATCGTCGCCGTTCCGGACGACGCGCTGGCGGGCGTGGTCGCCGACCTGGCCGCGAGCGGCGCGCTGCGCCCCGGCCAGGTGGTGGCGCACACCTCCGGCGCGCACGGGCTCGCGGTGCTCGCCCCGGCCGCCGAGGCCGGCGCCCGGCCGCTCGCGCTGCACCCGGCGATGACCTTCACCGGTACGCCGGACGACCTGTCCCGCCTGCCCGGCATCTCGTACGGGGTGACCGCCCCGGCGGAGCTGCGCGCGTTCGCGGCCCGGCTGGTGGCCGACCTGGGCGGCGTACCGGAGTGGGTAGGTGAGAACGACCGGCCGCTCTACCACGCGGCGCTCGCGCACGGCGCCAACCACCTGGTGACGCTCGTCAACGAGGCGTCCGACCGGCTGCGTGACGCCGGGGTGGAGCGGCCGGAGAAGGTGCTCGCCCCGCTGCTGCGAGCCGCGCTGGAGAACGCGCTACGGCTGGGCGACGACGCGCTGACCGGGCCGGTGTCCCGGGGCGACGCGGGCACCGTACGCCGGCATCTGGACCGGCTGGCGCGGACCGCGCCGGAATCCGTACCCGCGTATCTGGCGTTGGCACGACGGACGGCGGACCGCGCCGTCGCGGTCGGCCGCCTCCGCCCGGCGGACGCGGCCGCGCTACGGGACGTGCTGGACGGAATCGAGGTGGCGGCCTGATGGCCGAGGTGCTGCACACGCGCAAGGAACTGGCGGCGGCCCGTGAGGCGATGACCGGCACGGTCGGCGTGGTGATGACCATGGGCGCGCTGCACGCCGGGCACGAGATGCTGCTGCGGGCCGCCCGCGAGCGGGCCGACCACGTCGTGGTCACGATCTTCGTGAACCCGCTGCAATTCGGCCCGAACGAGGACTTCGACCGCTACCCGCGCACGCTCGACACGGACCTGGAGATCTGCCGCCGGGTGGGGGTGGACGCCGTGTTCGCGCCGTCGGTGACCGAGATGTACCCGGAGGGGCAGCCGGCGGTACGGCTGAACCCGGGGCCGCTCGGCGAGGACCTGGAGGGCCTGAGCCGTCCCGGCTTCTTTCACGGCGTGCTCACGGTGGTCATGAAGCTGCTCCAGCTCACGCAGCCCGACCTGGCCTTCTTCGGTGAGAAGGACTACCAGCAGCTCACCCTGATCCGCCGGATGGTCCGCGACCTCGACGTGCCGACCGAGATCGTCGGCGTGCCGACCGTACGGGAACCGGACGGCCTGGCCCTGTCCAGCCGCAACCGTTACCTGTCGGACGCGGAGCGGCAGGCCGCGCTGAGCCTGTCCGCCGCGCTGTGGGCCGGCGCGACGGCGGCGGAGCGGGGCGAGGACGCGGGCGCGGTGCTCGCCGCCGCCCACCGGGCCTTCGACACTCCGGACGCCCGCCTCGACTACCTGGTGCTCACCGACACCGAGTTGGAGCCCGGCCCGGTCACCGGCCCGGCCCGGCTGCTGATCGCGGCCTGGGTCGGCGCCACCCGCCTGATCGACAACACGGCCGTCCACCTCGCGCCGCGTCCCTGACCCCACCACGAATGCGGAAAGGCACCCCGATGTTCCGGACCATGCTCAAGTCGAAGATCCACCGCGCCACAGTGACCCAGGCCGACCTGCACTACGTCGGCTCGGTGACCGTGGACGAGGATCTGCTCGACGCGGCGGACCTGCTCCCCGGTGAGCAGGTCGCGATCGTGGACATCACGAACGGCGCGCGGCTGGAGACGTACGTGATCCCGGGGCGGCGGGGCAGCGGCGTGATCGGCATCAACGGCGCTGCCGCGCACCTGGTGCACCCCGGTGACCTGGTCATCCTGATCTCCTACGGGCAAATGGACGACGCCGAGGCCCGCACGTACCGCCCGAAGGTGGTCCACGTCGACGCCGACAACAGGGTGGTAGACCTCTCCACGGACCCGACCACGGCCGCCCTCGGCACCGCAGGCGCCCCCATCCCCAACCCCCTCGCCGCTTCTCTCCGTTGATCTTGCACTTCCGGCCCTCCCGTCATCCCTTTCAGGCGGTTTGTCGGGGCGGTTAGTGCAAGATCGACGGGGCGGGCGGGCAGGGAACGCGGTCTGTCACCGGAAGGTCATTTTCGGCTACCCTGGGCGGACCGTCGGGGATCGACGGTCGTCGGCTGGGGGAGGCCGCGATGCGCCGTGCGATGAGCTTCCTGGTCGCCGCGATGGTCGCGAGCGCCGCACTGACCGGCTGCGCCGGCACCGGCGGGCTGGACGGCGACCTCACCGACGAGTGGGCCGCGATGGCCGCCCCACTGCCGTTCACCCCGGCGGCCGAGGTCTGCCAGGTCGCCGACTTCACAGCGAGCGTCGGCCTGGCCGCGTACGCGCCGGTCGGCTGCGACCTGCCGCACCGCGTGGAGACCGTGCACGTCGGGGCGTTCACCGCCGACCGGGCCACCCCGCCGGCGCTCGGCTCACCGGAGATGCGTACCGCCTTCGCCGACTGCGACAAGCGGGCCGGCGGATACGTGGGTGACGACTGGCGCGCCGGACGCCTCCGGCTGGCGGTGGCGGTGCCGACCGGCGTCGGCTGGACGGCCGGCTCCCGCTGGTACCGGTGCGACCTGACCGAGCTGAACACCGTCGAGGCGGCGGCCACCGTGGTCACCCGCACCGGCAGCCTGCGCGACGCGCTCAAGACGCCCTCCCCGCTGCGGCTGGGCTGCCAGCGCACCACGCGGGACGCGGGCCGGGTGCAGCGGCTCACCCCTGTCGACTGCGCTGTCGCGCACGACGCGGAGTTCGTCGGCGTGTGGGCCGCGCCGGATCGCCCGTACCCGAAGAAGCCGGAGGACTGGGTCCCCCTCTACGACGGCTGCTTCGGCGTGATCGCCCGCTACGCAGGGGTGCCCGCCGACGCGTTCCTGCGTTACCGCAGCGACGTGGTGGTCCGCCCGCCCGCCGCCGGTCGCTGGGCGATCGGCGACCGGGGCGTGCGCTGCTACCTGTGGCTCAGCGACCGTACGGTGACCACCTCACTGAAGGGCGCCGGACCGGCCGCCCTGCCGCGCCGCACGAGGTAGCGGAGCGCACTGGTCACGCCCCCCGCGCCCGAGCCGAGTTCGCTTCGGGTTGACTGTGCTCATGGACCTACCCACCGTCGACCTGCCGACGCTGCCCCGGCTGCTCGCCGCGCCCGCCCCCGGGTGGGTGGAGACGACAGACGTGATCGTGGTCGGCTCCGGCGTGGCCGGGTTGACCGCGGCGCTGCACCTGCGCGAGGCGGGCCTGCACGTCACGGTGGTCACCAAGGTCGACATGGACGAGGGCTCGACGCGCTGGGCGCAGGGCGGCATCGCCGCCGTGCTGGACCCGGCGGACACCCCGGCCGCGCACGCGTACGACACCGAGGTGGCCGGGGTCGGCCTCTGCGACCCGGCGGCGGTCCGCGCGCTCGTGGCCGAGGGCCCGACCCGGCTGCGCGAGCTGATGCGGATCGGGGCGGAGTTCGACCGCAACCCGGACGGGTCGCTGATGCTGACCCGGGAGGGCGGCCACCGCGCCGACCGGATCGTGCACGCGGGCGGCGACGCCACCGGCGCGGAGGTGCAGCGGGCGCTGCACGACGCGGTACGCCGCGACCCGTGGATCCGGCTGGTCGAGCACGCCCTGGTGCTGGACCTGCTGCGCGCCCCCGGTGACGGCCCGGGCGGGCTCGGCAGGGCCTGCGGCATCACGCTGCACGTGCTCGGCGAGGGCAGCGAGGACGGCGTCGGCGCGATCCTCGGCCGCGCGGTGGTGCTGGCCACCGGCGGGATGGGGCAGATCTTCGCCGCCACCACGAACCCGGCGGTCTCCACCGGCGACGGGGTGGCGCTGGCGCTGCGCGCCGGGGCGGCGGTCACCGACGTGGAGTTCGTGCAGTTCCACCCGACCGCGCTGATCGTGCCGCCCGGCGGACCGGGCGCGGGGCTGGCCCAGCAGCCGCTGGTCTCCGAGGCGCTGCGCGGCGAGGGCGCGCACCTGGTCGACGGCGACGGCAAGCGGTTCATGGTCGGCCAGCACGAACTGGCCGAGCTGGCGCCCCGGGACGTGGTCGCCAAGGGCATCCACCGGGTGCTGCTCGCCAGCGGGGCCGACCACGTGTTCCTGGACGCCCGGCACCTGGGCGGCGACTTCCTGGCCCGGCGGTTCCCCACCATCGTGGCGTCCTGCCTGGCCATCGGCGTGGACCCGGCCACCGACCTGATCCCGGTCGCGCCGGCCGCCCACTACGCCTCCGGCGGCGTCCGGACCGACCTGCGCGGACGCACCTCCATCCCCGGCCTGTACGCCTGCGGCGAAGTCGCCTGCACCGGCGTGCACGGCGCGAACCGGCTGGCCAGCAACTCCCTGCTGGAGGGACTGGTCTTCTCCCGCCGGATCGCCGAGGACATCGCCGCCGGGCTGCCCGAGCAGGCTCGCCCCGCCGAGACCGGCGCCTGGGTGGGCGGTCCCGGCGCGCTGGTGCCGGCGACCGGCACGGCGGAACTGCAACGGGCGATGACGCGGGGCGCGGGCGTGCTCCGGTCGGCGCGGACGCTGGAAGCCACCGCCGCCACGCTCACCGCGCTGGGCGCGGGGCAGGGCGTGCCGCGTACCGCCGACTGGGAGGCGACGAACCTGCTCACAGTGGCGTCGACGCTGGTCGCCGCCGCGTACGCCCGGCAGGAGACGCGGGGCTGCCACTGGCGGGAGGACTTCCCGACCGCCGACGACAGGTGGCTGGGCCACATGGTGGCCGAGGTGGGCACGGACGGCATTGTGGCCGAGCGCTGGGAGGAGATCCAGTGAGCGCGAGGAGTGAGCCGGTCTTGCGAGCCCCGCAGTCGCGAACGAAGGAGGCACAGCAGATGAGGGAGTCGACGGAGCAGGCGCTGCGCGACGGTGGCCTGGACCCGGAGCGGGTCCGGCGGATCATCCTCGACACGCTGCACGAGGACCTCGGGCCCGACTTCCTCGACGTCACGAGCGTGGCCACCATCCCGGCCGAGCAGCAGGACACGGCCGATCTGGTGGCGCGCGCCGACGGCGTGGTGGCCGGGCTGCCGGTGGCCGCCGCCGTGTTCGAGATGGTGGCCGAGGTGACCGGCGCGGGGCGTACGGTCGAGGTTGAGCTGGTGGCGCACGACGGGCAGCGGGTGGCCCGCGGCGACGTGCTGGCCACGGTGACCGGGCCGACCCGGCTGCTGCTGACCGGCGAGCGGACGGCGCTGAACCTGCTGTCCCGCATGTCCGGGGTGGCGACGCACACCCGGGCCTGGGCCGACGAGCTGGCCGGCACGAAGGCGACGGTGCTGGACACCCGCAAGACCACGCCGGGCCTGCGGGCGCTGGAGAAGTACGCGGTCCGGGCCGGTGGCGGCACCAACAAGCGGATGGGCCTGTACGACGTCGCCATGATCAAGGACAACCACAAGGTCGCCGCGGGCGGGATCAGCGCCGCGTTCCGCCGGGTCCGGGAGGCCTTCCCCGACGTCGCGGTGCAGGTGGAGGTGGACACGCCGGCCGAGGCGGTGGAGGCGGTCGAGGCGGGCGCCCGCTTCCTGCTGCTGGACAACATGACCCCGGCGCAGCTGCGCGAGGTGGTGGCGTCGGTGGGCGACCGGGCGGAGCTGGAGGCCACCGGCGGGCTGACGCTGCCGATGGCCGCCGAGTACGGCGCCACGGGCGTCGACTTCCTCTCCGTCGGCGCGCTCACCCACTCGTCGCCGATCCTGGACATCGCCCTCGACCTGCGCGACGTCTAGGCTGCCGCTGTGCTGCTCTGCATCGACATCGGAAACACGAACACCGTGCTGGCGACCTTCGACGGCGACAAGCTGGTGCATTCGTGGCGCATCAAGACCGACGCCCGCTCCACCGCGGACGAACTGGGCCTGATGTTCCGCGGGCTGCTCGCCGGTGACGCCGTGGAGATCACCGGGGTGGCTGCCTGCTCGACAGTGCCGGCGGCGCTGCGCTCGTTGCGCACCATGCTCGACAGGTACTACGCCGACCTGCCCAGCGTGATCGTCGAGCCGGGCGTCCGTACCGGCGTCCAGCTCGCCATCGACAACCCGAAGGAGGTGGGCGCGGACCGCGTGGTGAACACGCTTGCCGCGTACACGCTCTACGGCGGGCCGTCGATCGTGGTGGACTTCGGCACCACCACCAACTTCGACGTGATCAGCAGCCGGGGGGAGTTCCTCGGCGGGGCGTTCGCGCCCGGCATCGAGATCTCCTTCGACGCGCTGGCCGCCCGCGCCGCGCAGTTGCGCAAGGTGGAGGCGACCCGTCCGCGCTCGGTGATCGGCAAGAACACCGTCGAGTGTCTTCAGGCCGGGCTCTACTTCGGCTTCGCCGGTCAGGTGGACCGGATCGTCGAGCGGATGTCCGAGGAGCTGGGCGGGGTCAAGGCGGTCATCGCCACCGGTGGCCTGGCGTCGCTGGTGCTCGGTGAGTGCCACACCATCACCCACCACGAACCGATGATCACGCTGATCGGCCTGCGGATGGTCTACGACCGCAACACCTGAGGTGTAAGGAAGGGCCCCCTTTTAACGCCTCCGGTAGAGGAGGGGCCCCTTCTTAACGCCCTTAACGCCGGCGCTTCAACGCCGCCCCGCCCGGAGCACCATCGTGCGGTACGGCAGCTCCACGGCGTCCCGGCCGGCCAGGTCGGGGTGGGTGGCGAACAGCTCCGCCAGCTCCGCATCCACCCGTCGCCGCTCGTCGGCGTCGGCGGTCAGCCAGAACGAGCGGGTGTGCAGCATGCCCACCACCTCGTCCGGCGTGAGCGTGGTCGCGTGCGCGAACTCGCCCACCTCGACCGCGGTGAAGGCGGCGCCGAAGTCCGCGTACCGCTGCGTCACGTCGCCGGCGTTGTCGCCGAGGTGTGCGATCCGGGTCAGCTCCGCGACCCAGCCCACCCGCTCGTCCCGGATGTTCCAGATCGGCGCGAACGTGCCGCCCGCGCGCAGCACGCGCGCGATCTCCGCGTGTGCCGGTCCCCTGTCGAACCAGTGGTAGGCCTGCCCGACCAGCACCGCGTCCGCCGACCCGTCCGGCAGCGGCACGGCCTCGGCGCTCCCGGCGAGCGCCGTCGTGCCCGGCGTGGCGTCGGCCAGTTGCGCCCGCATCCCGGGATCCGGCTCCACGGGTACGACCTGCGCCACCGTCCGGTCGGCGGTGAGCTCCAGCAGTCCCCGGGTGAGGATGCCCGTGCCGGCGCCGAGGTCCACCACCCGGGCTCCGGACAGTCCGTCCAGCGCCCAGCGCAGCGCGGCCTGGGGATAACGGGGACGGAACCGGTCGTACTCGGCCGCGGCGGCGCCGAACGAGAGCGCCGCAGTGGGGTCGGTCATGACGGGCAGGTTATCCCGTAACGGCCGTCAGGCCGCTTGAGTACGCTCATGTGCTGACCCCGCCGATGTTCCCAAGGCCTGAGGAAGCGTGCCGTGACCGAGCAGAACGCCCTGCCAGCAGACCCCGCCGACGACCTTCCCGAGCAGATGAAGGTCCGCCGGGAGAAGCGGGACCGGATGCTCGCCGAGGGCATCGAGCCGTACCCGGTGGGTTTTCCGCGCACCACCACGCTGGCGCTGCTGCGCGAGCGCTACGCCGACCTGCCCACCGACACCGCCACCGGCGACCGGGCCTCGGTCACCGGCCGGGTGATCTTCATTCGCAACACCGGCAAGCTCTGCTTCGCGACGCTCCGCGACGGTGACGGCACCGAACTCCAGGCGATGCTCTCGCTGGACCGGGTCGGGCCGGAGCGGCTGGCGGACTGGAAGCGCCTGATCGACCTCGGCGACCACGTCGGCGTGACCGGCGAGGTGATCACCAGCCGGCGCGGCGAGCTGTCCGTGCTCGCCGAGGAGTGGGCGGTCACCGCCAAGGCGCTGCGCCCGCTGCCGGTGGCGCACAAGCCGCTGAGCGAGGAGTCCCGGGTCCGCCAGCGCTACGTGGACCTGGTGGTCCGCCCACAGGCCCGGCAGATGGTCCGCACCCGGGCCACCGCCGTCCGCAGCCTGCGGGACACCCTGCACGGGCAGGACTACATCGAGGTCGAGACCCCGATGCTGCAACTGCTGCACGGCGGCGCGGCGGCCCGCCCATTCGTGACCCACAGCAATGCGCTCGACACGGATCTGTATCTGCGAATCGCGCCGGAACTATTTCTCAAGCGCGCGGTGGTCGGCGGCGTCGACCGCGTCTTCGAGATCAACCGCAACTTCCGTAATGAGGGCATCGACTCTTCGCACTCGCCGGAGTTCGCGATGCTGGAGGCGTACCAGGCGTACGGCGACTACGACACGATGGCCGAGCTGACCCGAAATCTCGTACAGCAGGCCGCAGTCGCGGTCGCCGGATCGACCGTGGTGACCCACGCGGACGGGCATGAGTTCGATCTGGGTGGCGAGTGGCGCTCGGTGACGCTGTTCGGTGTTCTTTCCGAAGCGCTCGGTGAGGAGGTCACCGTCCGCACCGAAAGGGCACGCCTGGTCGAGTACGCGGACAAGGTCGGTCTCTCCGTCGACCCGAAGTGGGGCCCGGGCAAGCTGGCCGAGGAGTTGTTCGAGGAACTCGTGGTGCCGTCGCTTCAAGCGCCCACGTTCGTCCGCGACTACCCGGAGGAGACCAGCCCGCTGACCCGGGCCCACCGCAGCGAGCCGGGCCTGGCCGAGAAGTGGGACCTGTACGTGCTCGGATTCGAGCTGGGCACCGCGTACTCGGAGCTGGTCGACCCGGTTGTGCAGCGGGAGCGGCTGATGGCCCAGGCGCAGCTCGCGGCGCGCGGCGACGACGAGGCGATGCGGCTGGACGAGGATTTTCTCCGAGCGATGGAGTATGGAATGCCGCCCTCCGGTGGCATGGGAATGGGAATCGATCGCCTGCTGATGGCGCTGACCGGGCTGGGAATTCGGGAAACGATCCTGTTCCCGTTGGTCCGGCCGGAGTAGGCGCTCCCGCAAAGCTTCTCCGGCTCGTTACCCCGTCCTATTGACGGAACAAGCGCCGGACGGGTTATTGTGCTCTTGGAGTATTGCAGGAGTACCACCCTGCTCGAAAGGAATGTGGGACGTGGCCAAGCAGATCATTCACAAGCTGGTCGATGACCTGGACGGCGGGGACGCTGACGAGACCGTCAAGTTCGCGCTCGACGGCGTGCAGTACGAGATCGACCTCTCCGCACCCAACGCGGAGAAATTGCGTGACGTATTCGCGCCGTACATCGCGAACGGAACGAAGGTCGGTCGCGGGGGTGTGGTCGTGGGCGGCCGGGCCGCTCGGGGTCGAGGCGGCGCGACCGCGGACCGCGAGCAGAACCGGGCCATCCGCGAGTGGGCCAAGAAGGCCGGCAAGGACATCTCCGACCGGGGTCGTATCCCGCAGGAGATCGTGGACGAGTACCACGCGAAGGCGGGGCACTGACCCCAGCCTCGCCACGGGCGACACGACGCCGGACCGGAGTGCCACTCCGGGCCGGCGTCGCCGTTTCCGGCCCGGTGGGACGCTTCCGGGGCCGCTGTGACGGTTCCGCCCGGCGTCCCTTGCAGGGTCGGATGTCCGGTTCGGCCCACCTGTTCGGCCCGGCTCGTGCAGGGCGGCGGAGCGGGGAAGAAATCCCCGCCGGGAGCGGTTGTCCACAGGCGGTGGAGATTCCATCCACAGGCTGTGGACGACGTCGGCGGGCGCACTGTCGCCGCATCGGGTCCACTCGACCGGCCTTCGGGTGCCGGTCGAATTTCGCTCTGCGCGTACAGGCAGGGGGCCCGGAACACCTCCTGAGCGTGGACGGTTGTCAGAAACGACGTCGGAACGACCATTCGCGGGGCCACACGACCTCAGCGGAGGCGGCCCGCGGCGATAGAGTAAGGAGGCACGGACGCCCATCCCGGACGTCCGCGCACCGGCCCCGCCGAGATCTGACCATCAAGGCGCACGGCACGTGAGGAGCACGAGGGCATGTTCGAGCGGTTCACCGACCGAGCGCGACGGGTTGTCGTCCTGGCCCAAGAAGAGGCCCGGATGCTCAACCACAACTACATCGGTACGGAACACATCCTGCTGGGCCTGATCCACGAGGGTGAGGGTGTCGCGGCAAAGGCCCTGGAGAGCCTCGGCATCTCCCTGGAGGGCGTGCGTCAGCAGGTCGAGGAGATCATCGGCCAGGGTCAGCAGGCGCCGAGCGGGCACATCCCGTTCACGCCGCGGGCCAAGAAGGTGCTGGAGCTGTCGCTGCGCGAGGCGCTGCAGCTCGGCCACAACTACATCGGCACCGAGCACATCCTGCTCGGCCTGATCCGCGAGGGCGAGGGCGTCGCCGCCCAGGTCCTGGTGAAGCTCGGCGCGGACCTGAACCGGGTGCGTCAGCAGGTCATCCAGCTGCTCTCCGGCTATCAGGGCAAGGAGCCGGCCGCCGCCGGTGCCGCGCCGGGTGAGGCCGCGCCGTCGACCAGCCTGGTGTTGGACCAGTTCGGCCGTAACCTGACCCAGGCCGCCCGGGAGGGCAAGCTCGACCCGGTGATCGGGCGCGAGAAGGAGATCGAGCGGGTCATGCAGGTGCTGTCCCGCCGCACCAAGAACAACCCGGTGCTGATCGGTGAGCCCGGCGTCGGTAAGACCGCCGTGGTGGAGGGCCTGTCCCAGAAGATCATCAAGGGTGAGGTGCCCGAGACGCTGAAGGACAAGCAGCTCTACACCCTCGACCTCGGTGCCCTGGTCGCCGGTTCGCGCTACCGCGGTGACTTCGAGGAGCGCCTGAAGAAGGTGCTCAAGGAGATCCGCACCCGGGGCGACATCATCCTGTTCATCGACGAGATCCACACCCTCGTCGGTGCGGGCGCGGCCGAGGGCGCGATCGACGCGGCGAGCATTTTGAAGCCGATGCTAGCCCGTGGTGAGTTGCAGACCATCGGCGCCACCACGCTGGATGAGTACCGTAAGCACCTGGAGAAGGACGCCGCTCTGGAGCGTCGTTTCCAGCCGATCCAGGTGGGTGAGCCGTCGCTGGCGCACACCATCGAGATTTTGAAGGGTCTGCGGGACCGCTACGAGGCCCACCACCGCGTCTCCATCACCGACGCCGCCCTGGTCGCCGCCGCGACGCTGGCCGATCGGTACATCTCGGATCGGTTCCTGCCGGACAAGGCGATCGACCTGATCGACGAGGCGGGCGCCCGGATGCGGATCCGTCGGATGACGGCGCCGCCGGACCTGCGTGACTTCGACGAGCGCATCGCGCAGGTGCGTCGGGACAAGGAGTCCGCGATCGACGCGCAGGACTTCGAGCGCGCCGCGCAGCTGCGCGACACCGAGAAGCAGCTGCTGGGTCAGAAGGCGCAGCGGGAGAAGGAGTGGAAGGCCGGCGACCTCGACGTCGTCAGCGAGGTCGACGACGAGCAGATCGCCGAGGTGCTCGGTAACTGGACCGGCATTCCGGTGTACAAGCTGACCGAGGAGGAAACCTCGCGGCTGCTGCGCATGGAAGACGAGCTGCACAAGCGCGTCATCGGCCAGGAAGACGCGGTCAAGGCGGTCTCGAAGGCGATCCGCCGTACCCGGGCGGGGTTGAAGGACCCGAAGCGGCCGTCCGGGTCGTTCATCTTCGCCGGCCCGTCCGGTGTGGGTAAGACCGAGCTGTCCAAGGCCCTCGCCGAGTTCCTCTTCGGCTCCGAGGACGCGCTGATCCAGCTGGACATGTCGGAGTTCCACGACCGGTACACCGTGTCCCGCCTCGTCGGCGCCCCTCCCGGGTACGTCGGCTACGACGAGGGCGGGCAGCTGACCGAGAAGGTGCGTCGCCGGCCGTTCTCCGTGGTCCTCTTCGACGAGATCGAGAAGGCCCACCCGGACGTGTTCAACACGCTCCTGCAGATCCTGGAAGACGGCCGTCTCACCGACGGTCAGGGCCGGATCGTGGACTTCAAGAACACCGTCATCATCCTGACCACCAACCTCGGCACCCGCGACGTCGCCAAAGCCGTCTCCCTCGGTTTCCAGGCGTCGGAGGACTCCGAGTCGAACTACGACCGGATGAAGCAGAAGGTCAACGACGAACTCAAGCAGCACTTCCGGCCCGAGTTCCTCAACCGCATCGACGACACCATCGTCTTCCACCAGCTACGCCAGAACGAGATCCTGTCGATCGTCGACATCATGATCGCCCGCATCGAAACCCAGCTCCGCAACAAGGACATGGGTCTGGAACTGACCGACAACGCCAAGAAGTACCTCGCCGTCAAGGGCTTCGACCCGGTGCTGGGCGCCCGGCCGCTGCGCCGCACCATCCAACGCGACATCGAAGACAACCTGTCCGAACGGATCCTGTTCAACGAACTGACCCCGGGCCAGATCGTCGTCGTGGACTGCGAAGGCGACCCGGAGAACATCGACAAGTCCAAGCTCGTCTTCCGGGGCGCGGACCGGCCGGACGCCGTGCCGGACGCGGTCCCGGCGGACCTCGGCGGCACCGCCGCCACCGGCGCGGACGACGCCGCGTAAGTCCGCACATTCCGAGGGCGACGGCCCCGGTAGGCGAAAGCCACCGGGGCCGTCGCCTTTCCCGTGCCCGCCCGCCCTCCCTCCCGCCCTCGGCCCGCCCTTTGCCCCGTTGATCATGAAGTTGACCGCACTTGGCGCCCCCCATTTGTCGCCGCCAACTTCATGATCAACGGAGTGGCGCGGGGGCGAGGGCGGGAGTGGGTCGGTCAGGGGAGGGGGACGGCGGGGCCGTCGCCGGCCAGGCGGAACGACTCCTCGCCCACCGGTTCCACCAGTCCGTCCGTGATCAGGCCGGCCAGCGCCCGGGCCCGCTGCACGTCGTCCTGCCAGACCTGGTCCAGCCGCTGGTGCGGCACCGGCCCGGTGGCGTCCCGGAGCACGGCGAGCAGCAGTCCGCGTACCTGCCGGTCGGTGCCGGCGTAGCGCTGCGGACGGCGCGTCGGCCCGGTAGGGGCGGCCTGGCCGGAGGCCCGCCAGGCGCAACTCGACTCGACCGGGCAGATCGCGCAACGCGGGGCGCGGGCGGTGCAGACGACCGCCCCGAGTTCCATGAACGCGGCGCTGGCCAGGGCGGCGGCGGCCGGTTCGATCGGCAGCAGTTCCTCGGTGGCGACCAGGTCGGCGGGGCGGGTCGTCGGACCGGCGTCGGGTTCACCGGCTATCGCCCGGCACACCACCCGCCGCACGTTCGTGTCGACCACCGGATGTCGCTGCCCGTACGCGAAGGCGGCGACCGCGCGTGCCGTGTACGTGCCGACGCCCGGCAGCGCCAGCAGCTGGTCGAGCCGGTCGGGCACCACGCCGCCGTGCCGCTCCACGATGGCCACCGCGCACTCGCGCAGGCGTACCGCCCGGCGGGGGTAGCCGAGTCGCCCCCACATCCGAATCGCCTCGGCCGGGGTGTCCTCGGCGAGCGCGCGCGGCTCGGGCCAGCGGGCCAGCCACGCCTGGAAGGCGGGCACCACCCGTACCACCGGGGTCTGCTGGAGCATGACCTCGGAAACCAGGATCGCCCAGGCGCCGACACCCGGCTCGCGCCAGGGCAGTTCACGGGCGTTGCGCTCGTACCACCGGCTGACCTGGGTGGCGAATGTGGGCTCGGACATCGCGTCGCCGATCATGTCACGGCTGTCTTTCCCGCAGGTTGGGCGGGGCGGGTGGCCGGGCGCGATCGATCATGGGCGACGGGGCAGAATGTCCGAATGAACGAGCTCGCGATCACCGTCATCGGCCGGGACCGGCCGGGCATCGTCGCCGACGTCGCGGAGGTCCTCGCCCGGCTCGGCGCGAACCTCACCGACTCCACGATGACCCGGCTGCGTGGACACTTCGCGATGACCCTGATCTGCGTGGGACCGGCCGCCGCCGACGTCGAGGCCGCGCTGGCCCCGCTCGCCGCCGACGGGCACCTGCTGGCCACCGTACGCGCGGTCACGCCCGACGCCGGCAGCGAGCCCACCGGGGAGCCGTACGTGCTGGCGGTGCACGGCGCCGACCGGATGGGCATCGTGGCGGCGATGACCCGGGTGCTCACCGACGCGGGCGGGAACGTGACCGACCTGAGCACGCGGCTGACCGGTTCGCTCTACGTGGTGGTCGCCGAGGTCGAGCTGCCGCCGGGCGTCTCCGACGAGGTGGCCGGCCGGCTCACCCGCGTCGCGGCGGAGCTGGGTGTCGGGGTCAGCCTCCGCCCGGCGGACACGGATCTGCTGTGACCGGGCCGGAGTACGCGGGCCTGGGCGGCTGGACCCCGGAGAAGCTCGGTGTCGCCGGTACGGTACGCCCGGTGGTGGCCGCGCCGGAGCCGGTGCTGAGCCAACCCGGCCCGGAGGTCGACCCGACGTCTGCCGAGGTGGTGCGGCTCGCCGCCGACCTGGTGGCCACGATGCGGGTCTCGCCCGGCTGTGTGGGCCTGGCGGCGCCGCAGGTGGGGGTGAGCGCGCAGGTGTTCGCGGTGGACGTCACCGGGCATCCGAAGGCGGTCACCGTGCACGGCACGTTCGTGCTCTGCAACGCCCGGGTGGTGGAGGCGAGCCGCTGGAAGGCGGGCCGGGAGGGCTGCATGTCGGTGCCGGACCTGACCGGCGACGTGAAGCGGGCCAGCCGGCTGGTGGTGGAGGGTGTGCTGCCGGGCACCGGGGAACCGGTCCGGCTGGTGACCGACGGCTTCGAGGCGCGCGCGCTCCAGCACGAGATCGACCACTGCGCGGGGCTGCTCTTCCTCGACCGGGTGGCCGGCGCGCACGCGATCTACCAGCGCAAGGTCTACCTCTGACAGTGGCGGCTGTTATCCGGTGTGGACGGTGGTGGCCGTACAGCGGCGGGTTCCCGGCGCGTCGGACCGGCGAGCCGTGCGCCGCGCGGCTACGGTAGGCGCATCATGCGTCTGACGGTCGGCCCCCTGCCCCCTGCCGTGTACTGGCGGCGTCGTGCCGTCGTGCTCGGCGCGGGTTTGCTCTTCCTGATTGTCCTGCTCTACTCGTGCACCGGCACGGACCGCAACACCGGCGCGCCGGGCACGGACCCGTCGCCGACCGGTTCCGCCGGGGCCGAGCCGGGCCCGTCCGGCTCGGTGCTGACGCCGCAGTCGGGGAGCCCGTCGCCGACACCCGGCGACGTGGGCGGCGGTGGCGCGAACACCGGTGGCGGCAACACCGGCGGGAACAACACCGGCGGCGGGAGCACCGGTGGCGGCAACACCGGCGGCGGGAACAACACCGGCGGCGGCACCGGTAACGGCGGCGCGAACGGGCAGCCCGTCTCGGACGACGGCACCTGCACCGACTCGGAGTTGCTGGTGACGCCGGTCGCGGCGCCGGCCACCGCCCAGCGGGGCACTGTGGTCACGCTGCGTCTCAAGGTCAAGAACGTGTCGAACCGTACGTGTAACAGGGACGTCGGCGCCGACCTCCAGGAGCTGTACCTCAAGGCGGGCGCGGAGAAGATCTGGTCGTCGGACACGTGCGGCACCGGCAAGGGCTCCGACGTGCAGACCTTCACGCCGAACTTCGAGCGCTCCTACGAGCTGGGCTGGAACGGCCGGGTGGACAACCGGTGCGCCAACGGGCTCGCGAACGGTGAGTTCGCCGCGATCGGCGCGTACCAGGTGTTCGCCCGCGTCGGCACCAAGATCAGCGAGCCGGTGAAGCTGACGATCACCGGTTGAGCGGCGGGGTCAGACGTACCGTTCGAGGATGGACGCCTCGGCGAGCCGGGACAGGCCCTCGCGGACCCCTCGGGCGCGGGCGTCGCCCACGCCCTCGACGGCCTGGAGGTCCTCCACCGTCGCGCCGAGCAGCCGCTGGAGGCTGCCGAAGTGCACCACCAGCCGGTCGACCACGGCGACCGGCAGCCGGGGCACCTTGGCGAGCAGGCGGAACCCGCGTGGGCTGACCGCCGCGTCGAGCGCGTCCGAGGCGGACGGGTAGCCGATCGCCTTGGCGACCGCCACGAGGTCGATCAGCTCGGTGGCGCTGAGCAGGTCGAGTTCGACAAGCGCCTCGTCCAGGGTGCGCGACTTGCGGCCGACCGGCAGGTAGTCGCGGATGACCAGGGTGCGGTCGGCGTCCACGCCGGCCATCAACTCGTCGAGCTGAAGGGCCAGCAGGCGGCCGTCGGTGCCCAGCTCCACCACGTAGCCGGCGATCTCGTCGGCGATGCGGCGGACCATCTCCAGCCGCTGCACCACAGCCACGGCGTCGCGGACGGTGACCAGGTCTTCGATCTCCAGCGCGGAGAGCGTGCCGGAGACCTCGTCCAGCCGCAGCTTGTAGCGCTCCAGCGTGGCCAGCGCCTGGTTGGCGCGGGACAGGATCGCCGCCGAGTCGTCCAGCACGTGCCGCTGGCCGTTCACGTAGAGGCTGATGATCCGCATCGACTGGCTGACCGAGATGACCGGGTAGCCGGTCTGCCGGGCCACCCGCTCGGCGGTGCGGTGCCGGGTGCCGGACTCCTCGGTGGGGATCGACGGGTCGGGCATCAGGTGCACGCCGGCCTGCACGATCCGGGTGCCGTCGCTGGACAGGACGACAGCACCGTCCATCTTGCACAGCTCCCGGACCCGGGTGGCGGAGAACTCCACGTCCATCGGGAAGCCGCCGGTGCAGATCTGCTCGACCACCTTGTCGTAGCCGAGCACGATCAGCGCGCCCGTGCGGCCGCGCAGGATCCGCTCCAGGCCGTCCCGCAGGGCGGTGCCCGGAGCCATCAGGGCGAGGTTGGCGCGCAGCGGATCGCCGCCGGCCCCGCCGCCGACGCTTCCGTTGACGCTCACGCTGATGGCACGAGCGGGGTTGCCGCTCACGGCGCCGGTACGGGCGTGCGGCGTCGCCGTTGCGGGCTTGGTGGCATCGCGGTCGATCGGCACGGGCACAGTCTACGGACTGCCGTGCGGTGGGTGCTCTCGTGGTTACTGTGATGTGTCACGATGCCCGGCTCCGGGCGGTCGTCGGCCGGATGCGTGTGCTGTCCGGAATCGCCCGGCGGTTCCCGCCGCGCGCTCACGCGGCGTCACTCCGCCGATGCGCGGGCGGCGGCCTGGAGGGCGGCCCGCACGTCAGTGACCTCGATCACGCGCATGTTCTCCGGCCCGGCGCCGCTGCTCTCCGGCCCGCAGCCGGGTGGCACGAGAGCCAGCCGGAAGCCCAGCCGGGCCGCCTCGGACAGCCTGCGGGGCACCGCGCCGACCCGGCGTACCTCGCCGGTGAGCCCCACCTCGCCGATGGCCACCAGGTGCGGGTTGAGCGCGAGGTTGAGCCCGCCGGAGGCGACCGCGAGCGCCACCGCCAGGTCGGCAGCCGGCTCGACCACCCGGATGCCGCCGACAGTGGCGGCGAAGACCTCCCGGTCGTGCAGCGTGAGCCGTTCGGTCCGGCGCTGGAGCACCGCGAGGACCATGGCGAGCCGGGCGCTGTCGAGGCCGGAGACGGTACGCCGCGGCGACCCGGCGACGGTGGCTCCGATCAGCGCCTGCACCTCGGTCACCAGCGCCCGGCGGCCCTCCATCGCCACCGTCACGCACGTGCCCGGCACCGGCTCCGAGTAGCGGGTCAGGAACAGGCCGGACGGGTCGGCCAGGCTGCTGATGCCGCCCTCGTGCATCTCGAAGCAGCCCACCTCGTCGGCCGCGCCGAACCGGTTCTTCACGCCGCGCACCATGCGCAGCGACGAGTGCTTGTCGCCCTCGAAGTGCAGCACCACGTCGACCAGGTGCTCCAGCACCCGAGGGCCGGCGACCTGGCCGTCCTTGGTGACATGGCCGACCAGCACGGTGGCGACGCCGCGCTCCTTGGCCACCGCGACCAGGGCGGCGGTGACCGCGCGTACCTGGGTGACGCCGCCGGGCACGCCCTCGGTGCCGGTGGTGGAGATGGTCTGCACCGAGTCGAGCACCAGCAGGCCGGGCTTGACCGCGTCGAGGTGGCCGAGCACCGCCGACAGGTCGCTCTCGGCGGCCAGGTAGAGCTGGTCGTGCAGGGTGCCCATCCGCTCGGCGCGCAGTCGCACCTGGCTGACCGACTCCTCGCCGCTGACCACCAGCGACGGGCTGCCGGCCCCGGCGGCCCACTGCTGGGCCACGTCGAGCAGCAGCGTCGACTTGCCCACGCCGGGCTCGCCGGCCAGCAGCACCACCGCGCCGGGAACGAGGCCGCCGCCGAGCACCCGGTCGAGCTCGCTGACGCCGGTGGGGCGCGCGCGGGCGGGCGCGGCGCTGATGGTGGCGATCGGACGGGCCGGCTCGGCCGGAAGGCGGGAGCTGACCACCCGGCCGGAGACCAGCGGCCCGGTGATCGTGGACTCGACCACTGAGCCCCACTCGCCGCACTCGGGGCACCTGCCCACCCACTTCGGGGGCTGGTGACCGCAGGCGTCGCACTCGTAGGCCGGGCGGGGCTCGCGAGCGGCGCGACCGCGACCGGCGGCGGCACGGGAGGGGGTCGATCGGGGCGTGGTCACCACAGGACGCTAACCGGCCCGTACGACGAAAGCCCACCGGAAACGGCGACACCGCCGACGTGGCGCTGGCCACGGCGGCGGTGCCGACGGAAGGAGGGTGAGGTCAGTGGCCGCCCTCGGCGCCACCGTCCTCGGCCCCGTGCTCACGCGGGTTGACGATCTTGGACGGCGTGGGCTCCGCGGTCAGCGGGATGCCGATCGGCGCCGGGGTCGTGATGACCTTGCCGTCGCCGAAGTCGAAGGTCAGGTTGACCTGCTGGCCGACGAGCAGCTTCTGGTTCAGGCCGACGAGCTGGAGGAACCGCGGGTTGTCGGCGTTGAGCTGGGCGTAGCTGAGCGCCGGGATCTCGATCCGGGCCGGCTGCCCGGCGGGCGCCGACTCGGTCTCGCTCGGCGACGGGCTGGCCGACGGCGACCCGGTCACCTCCAGCGACTGGCTCGGCGACGCGCTCGGGTCGGTGGCGGTCGGCGAGGCGGTGGCCGGCTCGGTCGGCGAGCCGGTCGGGGTGGCGGCGCCGCTCTCGCCCGCGCCGGAACCGCTGAGCACGATCTCCCGGGCGCTGTCGGTGGTGACCGTCACGGTCACCGGCTTCTGGCTGTCGTTGTAGATCACCACATTGAGCGGCGCGTTCGACCCCGCCTCGTAGCCCTTCGGCCCCGGGGTCTGCACGTAGAGCCCGCGCACCTTGTAAAGGTTGTCGGAGGTCTGGACGTTGACGCCCTGTACCGACGGGATCTTGTTGGCGGTCTCGGAAATCTGCCCGGTGCCGCACCCGGACAGCAGCAGGCTCGCCGCCGCCGTGCCGGCCAGCAGCAGGGCCGGCCCCCGGGAACCCCTGATCGAGCGCGTCACGTCGGTCCTCCTCGTCACGATCCCCGCCCGGTCGACCACCGGGCACGGGGTGGCCATACCCGCGCAGACCGCGCTCCAGGGTAGTTGGAGCTGATCGAGGCCCGCACGCGGACCCGGCAATGCCACCTTCGGAGGGGAACCCTCAGACCACCCGGCCGCTCGTCACCAGCAGCAGCACATCGATGAGCGCCACCACCAGCACCGCCCGGAAGGCGCTCGCCGAGCGTCCGGCGGTGGCGCGTCCCGCGTACCAGCCGAGGGCCGGCACGGCGACGGCGGCGGCGACGGCCGACAGCCCGGCCCACGACGGCGGCCCCGGCGGGCCGAAGACCAGCGCGACGGTGGCCGCCAGGAGCAGTCCGGCGGCGGTGAGCCGGCTGCCGGCGGGGCCCAGCCGGTGCGGCAGGCCGCGCACCCCGGTCCGGGCGTCGTCGGCCAGGTCGGGCAGCACGTTCGCGAAGTGCGCGCCGGCGCCCAGCAGCGCGGCGGCGGCCACCAGCCAGGCCGGTGGCGCGGGCGAGCCGGGCAGCGCCAGCACCACGAACGCGGGCAGCGCGCCGAACGAGACGGCGTAGGGCAGCACCGACACCGCAGTCGACTTCAACGGCCGGTTGTAGAGCAGCGCGGAGACCAGGCCCAGCGTGGCGCAGGCCGCCGCGGCCGGACCACCGGCCAGCGCCAGCAGCGGGGTGGCGACGGCGGCCACCGCGACGGCCCGGGCCAGCGCCGGCCGGCTGACCGCGCCGGTGGTCACCGGTTTGTCGGTACGCCCCACCGCGGCGTCCCGCTCGGCGTCGATCAGATCGTTGCTCCAGCCGACGGCGAGCTGGCTGGCCAGCACCGTCAGCGCCACCGCCGCGACGCCGGCCGCGGAGTGCCCGGTGCCGGCGGCGAGCAGCGCGGCGACCACGGTGACCGCCGCCGCCGGCTCCGGATGGCTCGCCCTGACCAGCCCTAACACCCGTGTCGACATAAGGGAAGTCTGGTCGTTACCGGGCAGTCGTGCCACGCTCGACGCATGCCTGACGTGTCCGGGGTGTCCACTCCGTACCGGGTGCTGCCGCCGAACGACCCCCGGCAGTACGACGATCTGGCCGACGAGTGGTGGCGGCCGGACGGCGCGTTCGCCATGCTGCACTGGCTGGCGCGGGCGCGCGCAGCACTGGTGCCACCGGCGTCCACGCCGGACGATCTGCTCGTCGACCTGGGCTGCGGCGCCGGGCTGCTGGCGCCGCACCTGGCCGGCAAGGGCTACCACCACGTCGGGGTGGACCTGACCCGCTCCGCGCTGGACCAGGCCGCCGACCACGGGGTGACAGTGGTCCAGGGCGACGCGACGGCGGTGCCGCTGACCGACGGCTGCGCGGCGGTGGTCTCCGCCGGGGAGGTGCTGGAGCACGTGCCGGACTGGCGGCGCGCGGTCGCCGAGGCGTGCCGGCTGCTGCGGCCCGGCGGCCTGCTGGTGCTGGACACGCTCAACGACACGCTGCTGGCCCGGCTGATCGCGGTGGAGCTGGGCGAACGGCTGCCCACCGTGCCGCGCGGCATCCACGATCCACGGTTGTTCGTCGACGCCCGCGCGCTCGTCGCCGAGTGTGCCCGGCACGGCGTGTCGCTCGAGGTACGCGGGGTCCGCCCGGAGGTGGGCGGCACGCTTGCCTGGTTGCTGCGCCGCATGCGCGGCGGTGGCGACCGTCCGGGCAGGACCGAGCCGCGCATGGTGCCGACCCGGTCGGCAGCGGTGCTGTACCAGGGCTGGGGGCGCCGGAGCGGGTAGCCGGGGCCGCCCGGGGTAAAGGACGCCGAGAAGGGGGCGACATGAGTGTGCACGCGCTGGAGGCGGCCCGCCGGTTGGCGCCGCGACTGGCCGCCCGCGCGGCCGAGCACGACCGCGACGGCTCGTTCCCCGTGGACGACTTCGCGGACCTGCGGGCAGCCGGGCTGTTCGGGCTGATGGTGCCGCCCGAGCTGGGCGGCACGGGCGCGAGCTTCGCCGAGTACGCGGCGGTCGCCACCGAACTGGCCCGGGGCAACGGCGCGACGGCGCTGGTGTTCAACATGCACGCCTCGGTCACCGGCGCGCTGGGCGCGGTCACCGAGGAACTGGCCGAGGCGCTCGGCGTACCGGAGGAGGCGCTTGCCGCTCGGGACCGGCTGCTGCGCGCGGCGGCCGACGGCGCCTGGTACGCGGTGGCGATGAGCGAACGCGGCGCCGGCGCCCGCCTGTCCCAGCTCAGCACCGTCTACGAGCCGGTCGAGGGCGGCTGGCACATCAAGGGCAGCAAGACGTTCTGCTCCGGCGCCGGCCACCCGGACGGCTACCTGGTGGCCGCCCGCAGCGCCGCCGACCAGTCGGTGGTGTCGCAGTTCCTGGTCCCGGCCGGGGAGGGCATCACCGTCGAGCCCACCTGGGACTCGCTCGGCATGCGGGCCACCTCGTCGCACGACGTGCACCTGGACGTGACGGTTCCGGCCGACCGGCTGCTCGGCGGCGTCGAAGGGCTGGCCCTGGTGGTCGCCCAGCTCATGCCGCACTGGCTGGTGGCGAGCTACGCCGCGGTCTACGTGGGCGTGGCCCGGGCCGCCATCGACGCGGCCGCCGAGCACCTCAACGCCCGCAACCTCGCCGGCCTGCCGGCGGTACGGGCCCGCCTGGGCCGCGCCGACGCCGCCACCGCCGCCGCCGAACTGGTGGTCGCCGAGGCGGCCCGCCGGGTCGACGAGGCCCCCGGCGACGCGGAGACGAACCGCTGGGTGTGGCGCGCCAAGCTGCTGGCCGGCACCACCGCGGCCGAGGTGGCGGCCTCCATGCTGGAGGCGGCCGGCACCTCGGCGACCCGCCGCGGGCATCCGCTGGAGCGGCTCTACCGGGACGCCCGCTGCGGCTCGCTGCACCCGGCCACGTCCGACGTCTGCGCCGACTGGCTCGGCATCGCCGCGCTCGGCGGGGACCCGGACCGGGACAGCGCGCTCCCTCGTTGGTGAGCGCGAGGAGTGAGTGAAGGGCTAGGGGTGGGGGACGTGGGCATTCCGGTGATCGCGGGTCTGGGCACGGCGCAACCGCCGGGCGCGATGCAGGACGAGCTGTGGACGGGCTTCTTCGCGCGGCACTTCCAGGGGAACACCCGGGCGCTGGCGCAGCGGATCTTCGCGAACTCGGGCGTCACGCGGCGGCAGGCTGCGGTCAACCCGCTGCTGGAGGACGTCTCGGAATGGCCGACCGAGCGCCGGATGCGCCGCTACCAGGTCGAGGCGCTGCCGCTGGGCAAGGAGGCGGTCAGCCGGGCGCTCACCGCCGCCGGCCTGGACGCCGCCGACATCGGCATGTTCGTGGTCTGCTCCTGCACCGGGTACGCCACCCCGGGCCTGGACATCCTGCTCGCCCGGGACCTCGGCATGTCGCCGAGCACCCAGCGCATGTTCGTCGGGCACATGGGCTGCTACGCGGCCCTGCCCGGGCTCGGCGCGGCGAGCGACTTCGTCACCGCCCGCGGGCGTCCCGCGCTGCTGCTCTGCGCGGAGCTGACCAGCCTGCACATCCAGCCGCCGGGCGCGCGGGTGGACACCCAGCAGATCGTCTCCCACGCGCTGTTCTCGGACGCCGCGGTCGCCGCCGTGGTCGTCCCCGGCGGCCGGGGGTACGCGCTGCGCGAGGTCACCTCGGTCACCGACACCTCCACTGCCGACCACATGACGTGGGACGTCACCGACACCGGCTTCCGGATGGGGCTGTCGCCGAAGGTGCCGCAGGTCCTCTCCCGGCACGTCCGGGACCTGGTCGACGAGTTGCTGGCACGGCACGGGTGCGACCGGTCCGACGTGGACGGCTGGGCGGTGCATCCGGGCGGGCCACGGATCCTCAACGTGGTGGAACGCGAGCTGGCCCTGCCGCCGGACGGGCTCGCCGCCTCCCGGGGGACGCTCGCCGAGCACGGCAACTGCTCGTCCCCGACGGTGCTGCTGATCCTGGACCGGCTGTGGCGTACGGAGCCGTCGCCGCCGCGCTGGGTGGTGATGCTGGCCTTCGGTCCGGGGCTGACGCTCTACGCGGCGCTGCTGGAACGCGTGGGCTGACGGGTCGCCCCGGCCGCGCCGCGCCGATACGCTGCCGGCATGGCCTCCGAGGAGCGGGACGGGCGGGCGTTGCTGGCCGGCCTGACCGTCCTGGCGCTGTTGCTCGGCTCGTCCTGGTGGCGGTCGGCGGCTCCGGAGCCTGGTCCGGCCACGTCGGCCGTGTCCGCGAGCGTGGATCTGACCCCTCGCAACTGGCGGGTCGACCCGTCGACGGGCGAAGCGCGGCCGGTGCCACGCGCCGGGCGCGACGCGGGGGCGTCGCTCGGCCCTCGCCGCGGGCCGCGTGCCGAGCCGGACCGCTCGGTGGTGATACAGGTGGAGGACGACGGCACGACGCGTGTGCTCCAGATGTCGCACGTCGTGTGGCGGGAGAGGTCCCGGCTGACGCCGGGCGCGCCGCCTGTCGTCCGGCAGGTGCGGCCCACGCGGGGCGATCACTACCGGCTCTCGGTGAGCTGTGCCGGTGACGGCGTGGTCGCCGTACTCGTCTCCGGTGTCGGAGACGACGACTTCCGGCGGGCGCTGCGGTGCGGCGAGCAGTTGGACGTCCCGGTGGTGGGCGGCAAGGGCGAGCTGGTGCAGATGCGGTTCGTCGCGATACGGGGCCGGGCCGAGCTGGACGCCCGGCTCGAGGCGCTCTACTGAGCGGCGGTCAGCCGGCCAGCCGGGCCAGGTCGGCCCCGTAGTCCGACAGCGGACCCAGCTCCGGCACCACCCGCACCAGCGCGCCCTGCCGGTCGACCAGCAGCGCCGGGGCGATGCCGGTCTGGGCGGACAGGTGCAGGTAGGAGCGCAGCCCGCCGGCCGGGTCGCCGAGTGGGCGTACCCCCGGGACGCTCGCCGCCCCGGCGCGCCGGCCCGCGGTCACGGTGACCACCGTGACGCCCGGCGGGGCGGCTCTGGCCGCCGTGGTGACCTGCTCGGCGCAGGCGCAGGCGTCGGTCAGAATGATCATGGCGGGCAGCAGGCTGCGCAGCGGTACCGGTGTGTCGTCGGCACCGACCAGGTCCAGCGCGGGCAGTGGGCCGACCGGCTGCGGCGCGGCGCCGGCGTGGGGAAGCACAGTCGGCGCGCCGGACCGGGTGGTACGTGGCCAGGTGACAGCGGCCAGGCCGGCGAGCGTGATCAGCACCGATACGAGCAGGATCAGCGCCGGGAGTCCGAGGCGGAGCGAGCCGGGGCGCCGGCCGGCTGCCGCTCGTGCGCGTCGCAGCTCCCGGCGGACCTGTCGGGCCTCCTCGGCGAGCGCCGAGGCGTCGTCCGGGACGACCACGCGGCCCCACTCCGGGGGCAGGCCGGGCAGCCCTTCCGGCGGCCCCTGGCCGTCAGCGTCAGGCACGCCCATCGGACCCCCAGGAACGCCTCGGTGAGCGGACGTCGCGTCCGTTCCCAGCGTCCCGCACCGGCCGTCGTAACGCCACACCTGGGCGCGGACGGACTTGCGGAGCTACCATGGAAGGAGCGCATTGCCCTAGATCTGGACGCTCCCGTCACCCGTTACCGGGTTGTCACGTGTTCCTCACGGAGCGTGTCGAAAGCATCGGTTTGACCGCCTGTCAAGCTGAAGAAAGACCTCTCACAGGGCCCCTGAGCTGCGCCAACGGTCAGGACAGCGGTGAGACATCGGTGCCTGAGCGTGTTACCCTAGACACAGCGAAAGGGGTTTCGAACCTATGGTTTTCAGTGTCGGCGAGACCGTTGTTTACCCCCACCACGGGGCCGCACTCATCGAGGCAATCGAGACTCGGGTCATCAAGGGCGAGCCCAGGGAATACCTCGTCCTGAGGGTCGCGCAGGGTGACCTGACGGTCCGGGTGCCCGCCGAGAACGCCGAGATCGTGGGTGTGCGCGAGGTGGTCGGCGAAGAGGGCCTGGGCAAGGTCTTCGACGTGCTCCGCGCACCGCACACCGAGGAGCCGACCAACTGGTCGCGGCGTTACAAGGCGAATCTGGAGAAGCTGGCCTCCGGTAACCCGCTGAAGGTGGCCGAGGTCGTCCGCGACCTGTGGCGCCGGGAGCGGGAGCGGGGCCTGTCGGCGGGCGAGAAGCGGATGCTCGCCAAGGCCCGTGACATTCTCGTCGGCGAGGTCGCGCTGGCCGAGAAGAGCACCAAGGACGAGGCCGAGACGCTGCTCGACAAGGTGCTGACCGAGGCCTGATCCACACCTCTGCCTCTACCCACCCCGCAGCGAACGAATCCGAGGACCGCGACGTGACCGCGCAGCTCAATCCGCGCGGTGACGTCGCGGTCCTCGTTCCTGCGGCCGGCGCCGGCGTACGCCTCGGACCCGGCGCTCCCAAGGCGCTCCGGCCGCTCGCCGGTGAACCCCTGCTCGTGCACGCCGTCCGCCGGGTCGCCGCCGCGCCCTCGGTGCACACGATCGTGGTGGCCGCGCCGGCCACCGACGTCGAGGCGGTACGGGCGATGCTGGCGCCCGTGGCGCCGGTGACAGTGGTGCCCGGCGGCGCCGAGCGCCAGGAGTCGGTGGCGGCGGCCCTCGCGGCCGTACCCGCCGGCCCGGAGATCGTCCTGGTGCACGACGCGGCCCGCGCGCTCACCCCGCCGGACCTGGTCGAATCGGTGGCGGCGGCGGTCCGCGACGGGCACGACGCGGTGATCCCGGTGCTGCCTGTGGTCGACACGATCAAGGAGGTCGACGCGGCCGAGCGCGTGCTCGGCACCGTCGACCGGTCCGCGTTGCGGGCGGTGCAGACGCCGCAGGGCTTCCGCCGCTCCGTGCTGGCCGCCGCCCACCGCTGCGCGGGTGACGCGCTCACCGACGACGCCGGCCTGGTCGAGAAGCAGGGGATCGCGGTGACCTGCGTACCCGGCTCCGAGTTGGCCCTGAAGATCACCCGGCCGTTCGACCTGTCCCTGGCCGAACACCTCCTGTCCACCGGCGCCTGACGTACTCCTCACAGGTCGGCGGTGGATCGAGCCCGGCGCAGGCGGTCTCGGACGACATACCGCTGACCCTGGGTGAAGGCGCTACCTCTGCCTCGGCTGTGATGCGGGATGGGCGTCGGTAGCGTCAGGTGGCCAGCCGAGCCTGGCGCGGTGAGGCCGAATACCTGATAGCGCCCTTCGGTCCACCCCTGCTTGCGGCTGACCTCGATGATGTCGGCGAGGAGGGCGTCGCGCCGTTCGCCCGTCGCTCGGAGCCGGTTCACCTCACCGACTGTCCAATCGACGTTGTCGAGCCGAAAGAGAATCTTGGGCACCTCTGGAAGGATCTGGCGCTGAGAGTAGAAGGCCAGATGATCCACAGGTTGAAATGACCTGCCCGCCTGACAGACGTACGCTCGCGTCGACTGATAGAGCCCCCATGCGTTCCTGGCGGGGACCACCACGGTGTCGTTGCGGGCGGCTGGGCGCAGTCGGTGCACCTCGGTCACCCGCTCGATCCTCCTGAGCCAGCGGGCGGCGTCCGGGTCCGCCCACGCGACGACATCGATCATCTGGCTGAGGCGGAACGGCACGTCGGTGGCGAGAAGCGAATCATGATGAGCCAGCCGATTGCGGAACACCCGGAGCGCATTCATCGCGCTGGCGACATCGTGGCGCTTGCCGGACGAGTAGGGGAAGGCGCGATGTAGGGCCTCCCGCCAGAGTTGCTCGTGCTCCGAACCCAACATCGAGACCCAGAAGCCGAAGCTCAAGCCCGCGATGATCTGGTCGCGGGTTTCCTTCTGGGAGTGCTCTCGACGCAAGCGCGCGCGGACCTCGGAGACGTTTCGATCGATTCCATCCTGCACCTGGCGCTTACCGCTGACCGTCAGAAGGAACCATGGGATACCGCGGCCCGGCTCGTTGAGGTGCGCCCTCATCTCCCGATCTATCGCGTTGCGGGTGACGACCTCGACGTAGTGAAACGCCTCGAACGACGCGCCCGTCAGGGCGACGCTCCACTCGTAAAGCTCACAGGCCTTGCTCTCGTCGCCACCGGCGGCAGCCAGATAGGGGTGGTACCTGCCGAGGGAGATCCAGTGATGCACGGTTCGCGCATGGGGGTGTGGCGTCACGGACTGGATGCTAAGCGTGACGATCGCGGCGGATTGTCCGGCGCGCCGACGGCAAGAAAGAGCCCCAGGCGCGTGCGCGAGGCAGAGGCGACACTGGGGCGTACAGAAACCAAGCTAACCACAGCCCGGGCGGCCGTCAAGGCGCAGCGCGTACCCTCTGGTCATGATCGTTCCTCGGGTGGCCGTCGGCACCGACGTGCACGCGTTCGCGGCCGGGCGGCCCTGCTGGGTGGCGGGCCTGCACTGGCCCGACCAGGACGGCCTGGCCGGTCACTCCGACGCCGACGTGGCGGCGCACGCCGCCTGCAACGCCCTGCTCTCCGCCGCCGGCCTCGGTGACCTGGGCGCGAACTTCGGAGTGGACCAGCCGGAGTGGGCGGGCGCCTCCGGGGTGGCGCTGCTGACCGAGAGCGCACGCCGGGTGCGGGCGGCGGGGTTCCGGATCGGCAACGTGTCGGTGCAGGTCGTCGGCAACCGCCCCAAGATCGGGCCGCGCCGGGAGGAGGCGCAGCGGGTGCTCTCCGAGGCGGTCGGCGCCCCGGTGACCGTCTCCGCCGCCACCACCGACGGCCTCGGCTTCACCGGACGTGGCGAGGGACTTGCCGGCATCGCGGTGGCACTGGTCTACGACGCCCCGGCCGACTGACGCGGTGACCGCCGGACGCCGGTCACCGCGTCCGGCGGTCAGTCGACGTCCGTGCAGACGTTGTGGGTCGTGCCGTGGAGCATCGTGATGGTCTTGTCGTAGGTGGGGGAGAACTCCACCCGGAACTGACCGTCGACGATCCACAGCCCCTTCGGCAGCGTGCCGGCGTTCTCCCGGAAGCCGAGCAGCACCGGCCCGGTCACGTACCAGGTCATCGAGCCGTCGGTGCGGTAGTCGACGAGCGAGGTGCCGCTCGCGTCGGCGGTGGACGTGGCGCCGGTCTCCAGGTTCGTCACCCGGTTGATCAGGGCGCCGGTGAACAGTTCCCGCTTCGGTGCGCCGTCCGGATAGGTGGCGAGCGTCAACTTGCGCACCTCGTCCACGATCGGCTCCACGCGTACCGCGAACTCGCATCGCGCGCCGGCGGGCAACTCGAACGGCGCCTGCGGGGCCGGCTCCCAGGCGCCGACGCCGTGGTGCCGGTCCGGCGCGGCGGACGCCGAGCCGGGTAGCGCCGCGACGACCACTGCCACGACCGCCGCCACCGCGACGCTCATCCTGAAACGCATGTCCGCTCTCCATCTCGTCGGTGATCAGGGCGGCCAGGATCGCCGGGCCGGCTCACCACGGGCTGACCGCACCGTGCGGAGACGTTCCGAGCGGGCGGGCCGGACGGCCGGACGGCTGACCATGCGATCACCGCCGCACGGCAACCTCCGGCCCGGCCCGACCGGTCCTGTTCGGTATGGAGTTCCGCCTGCTCGGGCCGTTCGAGGCCCGCCACGACGGCCGGCCGGTCGAGGTCGGCAGCCGACGCCAGGAGCGATGCCTGCTCGGGGTGCTGCTGCTCGACGTGGGGCGCGTGGTGCCGACCGACCGCCTCATCGACCTGCTCTGGAACGGCCGGCCGCCGGTCACCGCCCGGGGCGTGGTGCAGACGTACGTCGGGCGGCTACGGGGCTCGCTCAACGCGTACGGGGTGCGGATCAGCACCCGGGGCGAGGGCTACGTGGTCGAGGAGGACGGGCACCGGGTCGACGTCGACGAGTTCGCCGAACTGGTCCGGGGGGCCGGGCGAGCCGCCGATCCCGCCGAGCGGGTGCGGTCGCTCGACCGGGCGCTGGCCCTCTGGCGCGGGCCGTTGCTCGCCGACGCGGCGGACGACGAGCTGCGGGACCGGCTGCACGGCACTGTCGAGGAGCTCCGCCTGGTGGCCGTGGAGCTACGGGCCGAGGCGCAGCTCGCGCTGGGCCAGCACAGTAGGGCGATCGCCGAACTGATGCCGCTGGCCGCCGAGCACCCGACGCGGGAACACCTCGTGGCGGTCCTGATGACCGCCCTGTACCGGGGTGCCCGGCGGGCCGACGCGCTGCGCCTCTACCGCGTCACGCGGGACCTGCTCGTGGCCGACTTCGGTGTCGAGCCGGGGCCCCGGCTGCGCGAGGTGCAGCGGCGGGTGCTCGCGGGCGACGACCGCCTCGACCGGGCCGGCCGGCCGATGCACGAGATCCGGGTGAACGACGAGAGCCTGCCGTGGAGCGTGGGCGGCCACCCGGCACTGGACTTCTGCAACACCCTCGCCGGTTGGGGGCGCGAGTCCCCGTTGCCCGGCGCCGAGTGGCTGCGCGGCTATCGCACCCTTGCCGTCTGGGCCGGCCACGTCGGGCTGGTGGACGAGGTGTCGATGAACCGTCTGCTGCACCTCGCGCGGCGCGATCCCGGCACGGCGGAGGTGGTCCTCGACGAGGCCCGTACGCTCCGCGCCGCGCTCTACGCCAGCCTGGTCGACCCGGACGACGGCCCGGCCTTCGAAGCGGTCGCCCGGGCCGCCGAGGCCGCCGCCCGTACGCTCGCGTTCCGGCGCGAGGCCGACGGACGCGGTCGCTGGTGGCCGGACCTCGCCGCCGGCCTTCGGGTGCCGGTGCACGCCGCCGCGTTCAGCGGCGCGCAACTGCTCGCCGATCCGGCACGGTTCACCGTGCGGGCCTGCCCGGACCAGCGCTGCGGGTGGTTGTTCCTGGACGGGAGCGGGCTGCGCCGGTGGTGCAGCCTCGGGACGTGCGGCGGCCGGGCGGGCGTGGCCTGCCGGAGTGCCTGACGACGGGAGCTGTCGGCAGCCGGTGGGCCGGGGCGGATACGCTCGCCGGGATGCCGAGTGACGCCGTTCCCGACCAGTCCGCCGCCGACGGCTACCTGCAACGCGCCCACCTCCTCGCCGAGCTGGGGCGCTACGACGAGGGCATCGGCGAACTCACCGCGCTGCTCGCGGACGAGCCCGGGCACCTGCCCGCGTTGACCATGCTGGCCCGGATGCACCTGGCCGCCGACCGTCCCGCGGAAGCGCTGGCCGTCGCCGAGACGGCGACGGCAGCCGCCCCGCCCGCCGTCGAGACGCCCGCCACCGACAGCGCGCCGACGCCCGCAGCCGACGGCGCCGCGCCGACGCCTGCCACCGATGCGTCTGCCGCCGGCGCGGCCGAGGTCGTCCTGCCGGCGCTCGTGGCACGCGGGCTCGCGTTGCTCGACCTGGAGCGGTGGAAGCCCGCCGCGGCCACCGCCGACGAGATCCTGGCGCGCGGTCCGGGCGACGCGTACGCGCAGCGCAGCGCCGCCGCCCTCCTCTCCGCGTCGCGCAACGGGCAGGCGGCGCTGGACGCGGCGTGGCGGGGCGTCGAGCTGGCCCCGGAGGAGCCGGAGGCCCACCTGGTGCTGGGCCTTGTCGCGGTGCGGCTGCAACTGTTCGACCTGGCCGAGCGGGCCTACCGGGAGGCGCTGCGGCTGGACCCGGAACTGGGCGAGGCGGGGCAGGACGTGGGCGTGGCCCGGCTGGAACGGCGCCGCTATGCCGAGACGCTGGAGCACCTGACCGCGCTGGCGGACCTGCCGGTGGCCCGGCCTGACCCGGTCCGGACCGTGGACGCCGGTGTCCGGCGCCTCCTGCTGTCGGTGGCCGGGCTGTCCCTGTTCGCGAGCGTGCTGGTCGCCGCCCTGGCCCCGGCCTCGCCGGGCGCGTCCCGCCTGTTCGCGGTGCTGGCGGTGGCTGGCGTGGCGGTGCTGCTGCGGCGCCCGGCGACGTGGCGGCCCGGCCTGCGGGAGGCGATGTCGCGCGGCCTGGCCGTGCCGGTCTACGGGGCCGCCGTCGCGGTGGTGCTGCTGCTCGTGTACGCGCTGGTCGGCGGCCCGTGGTCGCTGGTCGGGGCGATCACCGCGTCGGTGGTGGCGGGGTTCACCGCGTTCACCCGCCGGTGAGAGGGTAGGAGGACCGGAAACACCGGCTCAAGGAATGCGGGGATCCGTGCTCACCGTCAATGCCTACGCGGCGACGTCCGCTACCGAACCGCTCGCCCCGACCACCATCGAGCGGCGCGATCTCGGACCGGACGACGTTCTCATCGACATCAAGTTCTCCGGCATCTGCCACTCCGACATCCACACCGCGCGCAGCGAGTGGGGACCGACCCGCTACCCGATCGTGGTCGGCCACGAGATCGCCGGCGTGGTGCGGGAGGTCGGCTCCGCGGTGACGAAGTTCGCCGTCGGCGACCGGGTGGGGGTCGGCTGCCTGGTCGACTCGTGCCGGGAGTGCGACAACTGCCGTAAGGGGCTGGAGCAGTACTGCCTCAAGGGCAGCACCGGCACGTACGGCGGGGTGGGCCGGGACGGTGAGCCGACCCAGGGCGGCTACTCGCAGGCCATCGTGGTCACCGAGGACTTCGTGCTGCGCATCCCGGACGGCCTCGAGCTGGACGCCGCCGCGCCGCTGCTCTGCGCCGGCATCACCACGTACTCGCCGCTGCGGCACTGGAACGCCGGGCCGGGCAGCCGGGTCGCGGTGATCGGCATGGGCGGCCTCGGCCACATGGCCGTGAAGCTGGCCCACGCCATGGGCGCCGAGGTGACTGTGCTGTCCCAGTCGCTGAAGAAGCGGGAGGACGGGCTGCGGCTCGGCGCCGACCACTACTACGCCACCTCCGACGAGGAGACGTTCCGTGAGCTGGCCGGCTCGTTCGACCTGATCATCAACACGGTCAGCGCGACCCTCGACATGGACGCGTACCTGCGGCTGCTGGCTGTGGACGGGACGCTCGTCAACGTGGGCGCGCCCGAGGATTCGCTGTCGGTGCACGCGTTCTCGCTGATCCCGGCCCGTCGCTCGTTCGCCGGGTCGAACATCGGCGGCATCGCGGAGACCCAGGAGATGCTCGACTTCTGCGCCGAGCACGGGCTGGGCGCCGAGATCGAGGTCATTCCGGCCGAGAAGATCAACGAGGCCTACGAGCGGGTGCTCGCGTCCGACGTGCGCTACCGCTTCGTCATCGACGCGTCCACGTTCTGACGACCGCGTGCGAAGGGGCCGCGTCCGTGCCGGGCGCGGCCCTTTTCGCGTACGTCAGGGCTTGCGCGCCCAGGTCCAGGCGTAGCCGTCGTCCTCGCAGGCGGCGGCCGCGTCGCACAGGTCCAGCGGGCGGAACGTGTCCACCATGACCGCCAGCTCGTCGAAGAACTCCGCCCCGATCGACCGTTCGGCCGCGCCCGGCTGGGGGCCGTGGGTGAAGCCGGACGGGTGCAGCGAGATCGAGCCCTGCTCGATGCCGGAGCCGCGCCGGGCCTCGTAGTTGCCGCCGGTGTAGAACAGCATCTCGTCGGAGTCGACGTTGTGGTGGTTGTACGGCACCGGGATGGCGGCCGGGTGGTAGTCCACCTTGCGCGGCACGAACGAGCAGATCACGAAGTTCGGGCCCTGGAACGTCTGGTGCACCGGCGGCGGCTGGTGGATCCGCCCGGTGATCGGCTCGAAGTCGTGGATGGAGAACGCCCACGGATACATGTGCCCGTCCCAGCCGACCACGTCGAACGGGTGGTTGGCGTAGACGTACTTCGTCCAGCCGCGCCGGTGCTTGACCAGCACCTCCACCTCTTCGCCGTCGACCAGCAGCGGGGTGTCCGGTCCCCGGACGTCGCGCTCGCAGTAGGGCGCGTGCTCCAGGAACTGCCCGCGTACGGAGAGGTAGCGCTTGGGCGGCCCGATGTGGCCGGCGGCCTCGACGGCGAGCAGCCGGGTCGGCTCGTCGCCGGTGGGCACCAGGCGGTGGATGGTCGAGGTGGGGATGACGACGTAGTCGCCGGCGACCGCGTCGAGCACGCCGAACGGCGACTCGACCCGCATCGACCCGGCCTCCAGGTAGAGGCAGTGGTCGCCGGTGGCGTCGCGGAACAGCGGCGACGGGCGGTCGGCGAGCACGTACGCGATCCGTACGTCGTCGTTGGCGAGCAGGTACTGCCGGCCGAGCACCGGGTCCGCGCCGGTGCCGTCGAGCTTGTGCGTGCGCAGGTGGCGCGGCTTGAGCGGCAGGTTCGGCACGCGGGTGACGGTGGGCGGCGCGTACTCCTCGGCGGCGAGGATCGCGGTCGGCGCGTGCCGGTGGTAGAGCAGCGACGAGTCGGAGGAGAAGCCCTCCTGGCCGACCAGTTCCTCCGCGTAGAGCGTGCCGTCGGGCTGGCGGAACTGGGTGTGGCGCTTGCGCGGCACGTCGCCGACGCTGCGGTAGTACGGCATCTCGCCTCCCGATATGTCCCGTTCTCCGGCCGGTGGCGTCCGATAATCGGACGCTGTTGTCCGTTCCTCGTAGCGTCCCGTACATTCTTGTCTCGTGTCAACGCAGGTGCCCCGCCTCCTCTCCGGCCTGGTGGACGACGCCGCGGTCTTCCCGCCCGGCAACGCCCCGCTGCCCGACGCGGTGACCGCGCACCGCACCCACCGCACCGCCTGGTACGCCGAGATGGTCGGCCCGCTGCTGCTGCCCGCCTCGGAGATCCAGCGCGGGTCGCTGAGCGGCCTGGTGGACCCGGCCGAGGGCCTGGTCATCGGCCTGATCGGCGACACCGGCCTGGACCAGCTCCCGCAGGCGCTGGACGCGCTCGCGCCCGACGGGGTGACCGCCCGGCAGATCGAGGCGCCGGTCGCCAAGCGCGGCGAGGACCCGCAACCCGGGCTCTCCGAGCTGGTCGCGCTCGCCGACCGGCTCGGCGGCACCGCCGTGTACGCGGAGATCCCGCTGACCTTCGGGCTGATGGGCGCGCTCGACACGCTCGCCGAGGCGCGCGCCGGTGGGCTGCCGGTGGCGGCCAAGTTCCGTACCGGCGGGCTCGCCGCCGAGCTGTTCCCCACCCCGGTGGAGCTGGCCGCGGTGATCTGCGCCTGCCGGGACCGGAAACTGCCGTTCAAGCTCACCGCCGGGCTGCACCACGCGATCCGGCACCGCGACCCGGAGACCGGCTTCAACCACCACGGTTTCGTCAACGTGCTGGGCGCCACGCTCGCCGCCGTCGGGGGCGCGGAGGTGAACGGCGTGGCCGAGCTGCTCGCCGCCACCGACCCGGTACGCGTGGTCGAGCCGGCCCGGGCACACCGCGACGCCGAGCGCCCGCTCTGGGTCGGGTACGGCTCGTGCAGCATCTCCGAACCACTTACCGATCTGATCCGGCTGGGGCTGGTGAACGGAGGCTTCGAGGCATGAGCGAACGCACCGAGCGAAGCGGAGTGCTGGCATGACCTGGGTACCAGGGGCGGCGGGGTCGCCGTACGGGGTGACGAACCTGCCGTACGGCGTGTTCCGGCACGGCGAGGGCGAGCCGCGTATCGGCGTCCGCATCGGTGACTTCGCGTTGGACCTGGCCGGCGCGGAGTCGGCCGGTCTGGTGCTGGCCGGCGGCGCGCTGGGCCGGCCCACGCTCAACGCCTTCCTGGCGCTCGGCCGCCCGCAGTGGACGGCGGTCCGGCAGCGGCTCGTCGAGCTGCTCACCGAACCGGAGCACCGGGCGGCGGTCGAGCCGCTGCTGGTGCCGCTGCGCGAGGTCGAGATGCTGCTGCCGTTCGAGGTGGCCGACTACGTCGACTTCTACTCCTCGGAGCACCACGCCTCGAACGTCGGGCAGATCTTCCGGCCCGGCCAGCCGCCGCTGCTGCCGAACTGGAAGCACGTGCCGATCGGCTACCACGGCCGGGCCGGCACGGTGGTCGTCTCCGGCACCCCGGTGGTACGCCCCACCGGGCAGCGCGCCAGCGCGCAGGGCCCGACCACCGGCGCGTCGGTACGGCTGGACATCGAGGCCGAGGTGGGCTTCGTGGTGGGCGTGCCGAGCCGGCTCGGCGAGCGGGTGCCGGTGGCCGACTTCGCCGACCACGTCTTCGGCGTGGTGCTCGTCAACGACTGGTCGGCCCGGGACATCCAGGCGTGGGAGTACCAGCCGCTCGGGCCGTTCCTCGGCAAGTCGTTCGCCACGTCCGTGTCGGCCTGGGTGACGCCGCTGGAGGCGCTCGCCGACGCGTTCGTACCCGCGCCCGACCAGGACCCGCCGGTGCAGGAATACCTGCGCGACACCCCGCACCTCGGGCTGGACCTGACGCTGTCGGTGCAGTGGAACGGGGAGCGGGTCGCCGAGCCGCCGTTCGCCGGCATGTACTGGACCCCGGCCCAGCAGCTCGCCCACCTCACCGTCAACGGCGCGTCGCTGCGTACCGGTGACCTCTACGCCTCCGGCACCGTGTCCGGACCGGAACGCGGCCAGGTCGGGTCGTTCCTGGAGCTGACCTGGGGCGGGTCCGAGCCGGTCAAGTTCGCCGACGGCAGTGAGCGGACGTTCCTGGAGGACGGCGACACGGTGACGATCACCGCCACCGCGCCCGGCCCGGACGGCACCACCGTCGCGTTGGGCGAGGTCACCGGGACGATCCTCCCGGCCCGCTGAGTTCGGCCTTCCCGAACGGCCCCGGTCGCACCTGATGTGCGACCGGGGCCGTTTCCTTCCGCGTTTATCGCTCCGGATCACGTACGCCCCGGACGGCGGCTCCCGGTCGAGCCGGAGCCGCCGATGGTGCCGGGTCGGGGGGCGTACCCGGGTAGCCGAACAGGAAGGACGAGCATGACCGAGTTGACCGGCGCCGTCTGGCGCACCAGCAGCCGCTCGAACGATCAGGGCCTCTGCGTCGAGGTGGCGACGAACGTGGTCGCCGCGCACGGCGTGGTGGGCGTACGCGACTCCAAGGACCCGGACGGCCCGGCGCTCGCGGTGAGCCCGCCGGGCTGGGCGGCGTTCGTCACCGCGCTGCGGGGCGGCTCGTTCCGCGGCTGACCCGTCCGTGCCACACCCCGGTGCCCCGATCGGGGCACCGGCGGTGGAAATGTCACAGCGAGGCTCCCCGTTTCCCGTCACGGCCCGTACCGTGTACGACACGGGAGGTGCCATGTCGACGGTCACGGTATCCGCATTCATCGAAGCGCAGGACGCCGACCTGTGGCGCCTGTTGACCGACCTCCCGGCCCGCGCCGACTGGCTCTCGGCGGTGGGCGCGGTCGAGGTCCTCGGCGCCGGCGGGTTCGGGCCCGGCTCGACCTGGCGGGAGACCCGCGTCCGGCCGGACGGCGGCACCGAACCGGAGGAGTTCGAGGTGATCGAGGCGGTCGCCCCGAGCCGCCTGGTGCTCGGCTCGCGCGGCACCGGCGCCGACTACCGCATCACCTGGACGCTGCGCACCGTCGAGCGGCGGCGCCGCGGCTGCACCGAGGTCACAGTCGAGCACGAGGCGGCGCCGACCCGACCGTACGGGCGGGTGCTGGCCCTGATCCTCGGCGGCCTGGCCGCCCGCGCGGTCGAGGGCGCGCTCCGGCGCGACCTGGCCGACCTGGCGCTGGCCGCCGGCCCGGCCCGGTCCTCCGAGGCCGCCTGAGCCGACCTGGCCGCTCGCCGCGCCCCGGCCCGGACCCGGCCGGTAGGGTGCCGGGGCGGAGGTGACGGATGGCGAAGGCCGCGAGGCGGCGGGCCGTGGTGGCGCTGGTGGCGGTACTCGCCGTCGCGGCGTCGGTCGCCGTGGTGGTCCGGGTGCTGGCGCCGGCCGAGGTCGAGACCGTCGCCCGGGAGCCGTACCCGACGGCGCCCGCGCCGACCGCCGGGGTGATCGGGCGGCTGCCGGTGGCGCCGCTCGTCGTCGACGGCCGGCTGCGCGTCTACGCGGGCACCCGTCAGGTGTACGCGGACCAGCCGGCCACCGGGCGGCACCGGGTCACCCCGTTCTGGTCGTACCGTCGTTGGCCGGCCACGCTGACCGGGGTGCTCGCCCAGGACACCACTGTGGTCAGCCGCTGGTCCGACGGGACGCTGGTGGCGCTGGACGCGCGTACCGGGCGGGTCGCCTGGCGGGCCGACGGCCCGGAGCCGGGGCCGGTGCCGGTGCCGAGGCGGACCTACGCCTCCACGGTCTGGGACCCGGCCGGGCTGCACGTCGCGCGGGCCGCCGACGGCCGGACCGTGCTGGTCTCGGCCGGTCCCGGCGCGGTCGGCGGATACGACCTCGCCGACGGCCGCCGGCTCTGGCGCGCCGACGTGGCGCGGGACTGCCGGACCGACGTGGGCACCACCGCCAGCGGCGAGCTGGTCGGGGTGGACAGCTGCGAGGGGCCGCCCACGATCGAGCTGCGGGACGCGGCGACCGGTACGGTGCGGACCCGCTGGCGTCCCCCGGACGCGGCGGAACAGCTCGTGGTCACGCCGGTCGGCTGCCCGCACGGGCACTCCGGCTGTCGCGGGTTGCGTACCGCCGGGCCGGGCGGTACGGGCGGCAGGGGCTGGCTGGTGACCGACCCGGGCGAGCCGAGCGCCGCGCCGGGCCTGGACGCCGTGGACACGGTGCTGGACGGCGAGCGGGTGGTGGACACGTCCGGCCCGGTGGTGGTCGGACGCTCGGCGCGTACCGGCGCGGAGCTGTGGCGCCGGGCGGACATCCACCCGGCCCGGGTGCTCGCGACCGAGCCGGGGCGGGTGCATCTGCTGACCGACCGGCGGGAGCTGGTCACAGTGGACCCGCTCACCGGCGCGACCCGGTCCAGTGTCGTGCTGGACATCGGGCGGGACGGGATCGGCTGGCGCCCGGGCCGGGCGTACGCGGTGGACGGCTACGTCGCTGTGGAACGGCTGCGGGAGCAGGCCACGCCGGAGGACGACGACCAGGGCTACTTCCTGATGGCCGAGCCGGTGCTGCTCGCCGTCACCTGACCGGCGATTCGACCGAGGAAACGGACAAAACGCCCTATAATTCTCTTGCTCGATCTGCTGTCGGACGAGACGCCCGGGCCGGTCCGTAGGGGGTTGACGGACCGGCCCGGGCGCGCCCCGGTCAGGCCAGGGCGGACTCGGCCACCGCCAGGAACGTGTCGTTCTCGGCCGGGGTGCCGATGGTGACCCGTACACCGTCGCCCGGGAACGGGCGGACGATCACGCCGCGGGCCTCGCACGCCCGGCCGAACTCCACAGCCCGCTCGCCCAGCGGCAGCCAGACGAAGTTGGCCTGGCTCTCCGGCACGTCCGGCACGAACTTGCGCAGCGCCTCGGTGACCCGGTCCCGCTCGGCCACGACCAGCGCGCAGCGCCGCTCCACCTCGTCGGCCTGAGCCAGCGCGGCCAGCGCGCCCGCCTGGGCGGCCATGCTGGTGGAGAACGGCGTGACCACCTTGCGCACCGCGGCGGCCACCTCCGGCGCCGCGACCAGCCAGCCGATCCGCAGGCCGGCCAGGCCCCACGCCTTGGACAGCGTGCGCAGCACCGCCACGTTCGGCCGGTCCAGGTAGGTCAGGCCGTCGGGCACCTCCGGGTCGGTGACGAACTCCCGGTACGCCTCGTCGATCACCACCAGCACGTCGTCCGGCACCGAGTCGAGGAAGCGCTCCAGCTCGGCCCGGCGCACCGCCGTACCGGTCGGGTTGTTCGGGTTGCAGACCAGGATCATCCGGGTCCGGTCGGTCACCGCCGCCGCCATCGCGGAAAGGTCATGACCGTGGCCGGCGTCGTTCGGCACCCGCACGCTGGTCGCGCCGCTGGTCGCCGCGATGATCGGGTACGCCTCGAAGGAGCGCCACGCGTAGAGCAGCTCGTCACCGGGCAGGCAGGTGGCGCGGACCAGGTGCTCGGCCAGCGCCACCGAGCCGCAGCCGGTGGCGATCCGGTCGGCGTCCACGCCGTACCGCTCGGCGAGCGCCTGGCGCAACGCCACCACGCCCATGTCCGGGTAGCGGTGCGAACCCGCGACCGCCTCGGCGACCGCCTCCACCACGCCGGGCAGCGGGCCGTAGGGCACCTCGTTGCTGGCCAGCTTGATCGCCTCGGGCAGGCCCAGCTCCCGGGCCAGGTCGGCCGGGCTGCGGCCGGGCACGTAGTTGGGCAACGCGTCGAGGTCGGCGCGGGTGAGCCGCAGCGGAGGCTGGTGGCGTCCGGTCTCGGTCATGGGGTGTCTCCCGGGGTGTCGGCGCGGTCGCGCGGGGTGGTACTGGGGTCGGGCCGCTTACGGGGGAGCTGGACCACCACCGTCTGCGCCCGCTTGTCGTGCAGGGCCTGGCGCAGCGGCTGGTCGAACAGGGGCGAGACCGCGTCGATTAGTTGCAGCAGCAGACCGAGCCCGCAGCAGTACCAGAGCAGCGTGGGCAGGCCGAGCGTGCTCCAGCGCCGGGTGGCCCGGCCGAAGCCGAGCGGCTGGTCCGCCTCGACCGGCAGCGCGCGTACGCCCATCAGCCGCTTGCCGAACGTCTGCCCGCGCGCCGCCATCGAGGGCACCTCGTACGCGTACCAGAGCGCGGTGGCGATCACGAGGATGGCGATCTGGAGGCCGCCGGCCTGATCGTCGATCTGGGGCAGCCCCTCGGTGGAGGTGTCACCGTTCATCGCGCGGCGCACCGACTCACGCAGGTACGGCGCGACGGCCTCGAAGTAGCGCCAGACGAACCAGCCGTTCACCACCGCGTTGAGCAGGAACACCACGCCGAAGTCGATCAGGCGGGCGACCAGCCGCGCGCCGTACGACGCGAGCGGCAGCCCGTGCGGGCGCGGAATCGGCTGCGCGCCCGGCCAGTGCGGGTACGGCCAGCCCGGCGGTGGTCCCTGCGGTGCCGGCCCGGCCTGACCCGGCTGCCCCGGCCACGGGCCGCCCTGTCCCGGCTGTCCGGGCCAGGGACCGGGCTGTCCGGGCTGACCCGGCTGTCCGGGCCATGGGCCGGCCTGACCCGGTTGGCCCGGCCACGGTCCCGGCGCGCCCGGCTGGGCGGGCGCGCCGGACGACGGGGCGGTCTCCGGCCGGCCACCCGTCCCGGCGCCCGGCGCTGCGGCGGCGGCCGGCTCGGGTTCGGCGGGCGGTGGACCTTCGGGCGGGGTGACGTCGACCGGGATCGGCGCGCCGATCCAGCCCTCGCCGTCCCACCAGCGGCGGGTCTCCGGGTCGGCGGGGTCGACGTACCATCCAGGTTCCAAGCTCACAGTGCCGTCCTTGTTCCCGACTGCGGGGCTCGCAGGCCCGGCTCACTCCTCGCGCTCACGGTGCTCCCCTCAGTTCGCGACTGCGGGGCTCGCAGGCCCGGCTCGCTCCTCGCGCTCACGGGCCAACCTTAACGACGACCGTTCCGGCGAACTTGTCGTGGAGGCACTGCTGCCAGGGCTTGTCCCACAGTTGCCAGAAACCGTCGAGGTAGCTGAGGAACGGCACGAACATCCCGCCGGCGAACTCGACGGCCCAGCGCTTGCCGAGCATGCCCCGGCTCAGCGCCGCGTCCGGCTGCACCGGCACGATCCGCAGCTTCATCACCTTCTTGCCCAGCGTCTGGCCGGTCCGGCGGGCGTACTCGACGTGGTAGACCCAGTAGAAGACGAGCATCAGCAGCAGGACCCCGAGCTCGGCGGCGAGCAGCGGCAGGAACACGCTCGTCCAGACCTCGGCCGGGTCGGGGCCGTTCGGGCCGGCCTGCTCCAGCTCGTCGATCATCCGGAAGAAGACGAGGAAGAAGACCGGCAGGAACAGCGCCATCATCACCGCCATCGCGACGGCGGTGTCGATCAGGTAGGCGAGCAGCCGGTCGCCGAAGCCCGCCAGCGGCTGCCCGTTCGGCGCCACCGGGGGCGGGACGGGCCTCGGGGCGTACCCCGGTGGGGGGTAACCGGGCGGCGGGTAGCCGGGCGGGCCGGCGTACCCCGGAGGAACGTGCTGCGCGGGCACTGCGGGCCCGGCGGGCGGCGCGAAGCCGCCGCCCGCGGGTGGAGGCCCGGCAGGCGGCGGCGTCGGGTTCGGGGGAGGCTGGGTCACGCCGACAGTGTTACAGGTTGCCGCGCTTCTCCTGCTCCCGCTCGATCGCCTCGAACAGGGCCTTGAAGTTGCCCTTGCCGAAGCCGAGGGAGCCGTGCCGCTCGATCAGCTCGAAGAAGACGGTGGGACGGTCCTGCACCGGCTTGGTGAAGATCTGGAGCAGGTAGCCGTCCTCGTCCCGGTCCACCAGGATCTTGCGGGACTGCAGCTCCTCGATCGGCACCCGGACGTTGCCGATGCGGGCGCGCAGCTCCGGGTCCTCGTAGTAGGAGTCCGGGGTGTCCAGGAACTCCACGCCCGCCGCGCGCATGGCGTCCACGCTGGCCAGGATGTCGTTGGTGGCCACCGCGATGTGCTGGGCGCCGGGGCCCTGGTAGAACTCCAGGTACTCGTCGATCTGCGACTTCTTGCGGGCCACCGCCGGCTCGTTGAGCGGGAACTTCACCTTGCGGGTGCCGTTGGCGACGACCTTGCTCATCAGCGCCGAGTAGTCGGTGGCGATGTCGTCGCCGATGAACTCCGCCATGTTCGAGAAGCCCATGACCCGCTTGTAGAACTCGACCCACTCGTCCATCCGGCCCAGCTCCACGTTGCCGACCACGTGGTCGACGGCCTGGAAGAACCGCTTCGGCTGGAGGCCGGCGTCGATCATCGGCTGCCGGTCCACGATCGGGCCGCGGGCCACGAAGCCGGGCAGGAACGGCCCGGTGTAGCGGGACCTGTCGACCAGGCTGTGCCGGGTGTCGCCGTACGCGGCGATGGACGCCATCCGCACGGTGCCGTGCTCGTCGCTGACGTCGTGCGGCTCGACCAGGCCGGTGGCGCCCTGCGCGACGGCGTGCGCGTACGCGGCGTCCACGTCCGGCACCTCCAGCGCGATGTCGGAGACGCCGTCGCTGTGCTTCGCCACGTGCTCGGCGCCGTCGGCGTCCGGGCGGACCGCGCCGGTCAGCACGAAGCGGGCCGAACCGCTGGTCAGGACGTACTGCGCGTGGTCCCGGTAGCCCTGCTCCGGCCCTCGGTACGCCACGCAGGTCATGCCGAACGCGGTCGAGTAGTAGTGCGCGGCCTGCTTGGCGTTGCCGACCAGGAAGTGGACGTGGTCCATGCCCTTGACCGGGAACGGGTCGCGGCTGATGTCGTGGTCGACGGCGCCGACGAGAGCGTCGACGTCGACCTCCTCGGTCGACTGGGGTCGGTCGATCGCCTGGGTCATGGTGGCCTCCCTCGCGTACCGGCCGGCCTCGTGGGCCGCCGTGGATGTGCTCTTCCGGGGAGGATCTACGGCGCACAGTGAGTTGGGCAACAGTTGGCGATATCCCTGGTCAGGTTGTGCATTCGGTACCGTCGGACACCATGAACACTGGTCAGGATGTACAGCTCGACGAGCTGGACGCGCGCTTGATCGAACTACTCGCGGAGGAACCGCGGATCGGGGTCCTGGAGTGCTCCCGGCGGCTCGGCGTGGCCCGGGGCACGGTCCAGGCCCGGCTGGACAAGCTGGTCGGCCGCGGCGTGGTGACCGGGTTCGGGCCGGACATCACGCCCGCCGCCATCGGCTTCGGGGTGACCAGCTTCGTCACGCTGGAGATCAGCCAGCGGCACGGCCACGACCAGGTCACCGCGCACCTGGCCGCGATCCCCGAGGTGCTGGAGGCGCACACCATCACCGGCTCCAGCGACCTGCTCTGCCGGATCGTCGCCCGGTCGAACACCGACCTCCAGCGGGTCATCGACCAGATCGTCGCCTCGGAGGGCATCCGGCGGGCCTCCACCATCATCGCGCTGGCCGAGCAGATCCCGTACCGCACGCTCCCGCTGGTCCGCTCCGCCGCCCGGGGGTAAGGAAGGGCCCCCTGTTAACGCATTCGGAGGTGGAAGGGCCCCTTATTAACACCTCCCCCGGCAAGAAGCGCTGCGACACGCCCCGCGCGCGACCCGGGGGACCGGTGATCGTCGCTACCGTGTGCGGTGTGAAGGGCCTAGGGGTACGCGGCTGGTTGCTGCTCGGGCTCGTCACCGTGGTCGTACTCGCCGCGACAGGCGTCTGGAACCCGTTCCCGGCGCTGTGGGACTGGGTCGACCGCAGCAAGCCGATCTCCGAGCCGGACGTGGTCTGGCAGCAGCGCGTCGGCGGCACGCCGCGCAGCGTCACCATCGCCGGTGACACCGTGATCGTCGAGCAGCGCACCCGCGTCGAGGCGCGCAGCCTCGCCGACGGCAGCCAGCTCTGGGAGCGCAAGGCCGACTGGTCGGCAGTAGCGGGCGGCGACCGGGACCCGGTCGTCGCCGTGGGCCGGCTGCTGGACAAGGGGTACGAGGTGCTCGACCCGGTCAGCGGCGTGACCCGGCGCCGCGACGATCGGGCGATCGCCGTCTGGACGTACCGGAACCTGCTGCTGGACGCGTACTGCGTGCGGGCCACGGACTGCACGTTGCGGGCCTGGGAGCCGCGCGGCACCGCCCCGCTGTGGAGCGCGTTCCTGCCCGGCGTGCACAGCGGGGTGCTCGCCGACAATCCGGAGCTGCTCGGTACGCGGCGGCTGGGCGCCACCCGCATCGACGGCGGGGTGGCCGGGCCGGAGGGGGTACCGCCGCTGCTCGGCTTCCCGGTCGACGGCCGGGTGCACGTGGTGGACACCGCGACCGGCCGGGTGCTGCAGAACGTCGAGCCGGGCCGCGAGGAACGGCTGGCGGTGGTCGGCGGCCGGCTGCTCCGGATCGCGGCCACCTCCCGCGACGGGAGCTGCTACTACACAGTCACCGCTGTGGACCCGGCGACAGGTCAGCAGGTGTGGCGGCGGACCGGGATCAACCTGCGTACGGCCGACTACGCCGGCTGCGTGCAGCGCGAGGACCCGCAGGGCGCGCGCAACGTCCTCATCGGGGTCGCCCCGGACGGGCGGGAGGCGGTGCTCGACGGGTACGACGGCCGTCTGCTGCAGGTCGGCGCGGACGGCGAGAAGCTGCTCGCCGTGGACGACCGCTACGCCGTGGTGCGCAGCGCCGACAAGGGCTCGCTGCTGGGGCGGGAGCTGTCGGTGGACCGGACCCGGTGGACCCGGCCGGCGGGCGGCAAGAGCGGCGCCGCGCTCACCCCGTACGCGGCGGTGGTCAGCGAGGAGAAGCCGTCCCGGCTGGTCGCGGTCGAGCCGCGCGAGGGCCGGGTCCTGGTCGAGCTGCGGACCTCGGCGAACGCGCTGGCGGTCGGCCCCAACGGCATGATCATCGGGGAGGGCCGGGAGATCGGGTACGTCCGCTGGGGCACCGGCGCGGCCGGAGTGCCCGGGCCGGGCCGGGACGGCGCGCCGGTGTCGCCGGACCCCGGAGGCAGCTGGCGGCCGCCCAGCGACCAGGGCAGCTGCGGGCCGAAGCGGGAACTCTGCGTGGACGGCAAGTGACAGTGGGTGAGAGGTCGTCCCACGACCCCACCTGCGGGTGTCACCGATCGATTGCTCTGCCCTAGGCTTTTCGGTCATGAGCAGTGCCGCCGCCTTCTCGTACGCACCCCTGCTGCCGACCGGCCCCGACCTGACGGAATACCGCCTGGTCACCGACGAGGGCGTGGACGTCGTCAACGGCCCCGGTGGCCGCCGGTTCCTGACCGTCGATCCGGGCGCGCTGACCGCGCTGACGGCCGAGGCGATGCACGACATCGCCCACTTCCTGCGCCCGGCCCACCTGGCCCAGCTCCGCTCGATCATCGACGACCCGGCGGCCTCGCCGAACGACCGGTTCGTCGCGCTCGACCTGCTGCGCAACGCCAACATCGCGGCCGGCGGCGTGCTGCCGATGTGCCAGGACACCGGCACCGCGATCGTCATGGGCAAGCGCGGGCGGCACGTGCTCACCGACGGCACCGACGCGGAGGCGATCTCGCGCGGCGTCTACCAGGCGTACACCCGGCTCAACCTGCGCTACTCCCAGCTCGCCCCGCTGACCATGTGGGACGAGCGGAACACCGGCAGCAACCTGCCCGCCCAGGTGGAGCTGTACGCCGAGGATCCGGACGGCCACGCCGACGCGTACAAGTTCCTCTTCATGGCCAAGGGTGGCGGCTCGGCCAACAAGTCCTACCTCTACCAGGAGACCAAGGCCCTGCTGAACCCGACGCGGATGATGCAGTTCCTGGAGGAGAAGCTCCGGCTCATCGGCACCGCGGCCTGCCCGCCGTACCACCTGGCCGTCGTCATCGGCGGCACCTCCGCCGAGTACGCGCTGAAGACCGCGAAGTACGCCTCCGCGAAGTACCTCGACGCGCTGCCCACCGAGGGCTCGATGAGCGCGCACGGCTTCCGCGACCTGGAGCTGGAGGCCGAGGTGCTGGAGCTGACCCGCAACTTCGGCATCGGCGCCCAGTTCGGCGGACGCTACTTCTGCCACGACGTACGGGTGGTCCGGCTGCCCCGGCACGGCGCGTCCTGCCCGGTGGCGATCGCGGTGTCCTGCTCGGCGGACCGGCAGGCGGTGGCGAAGATCACCCCGTCGGGCGTCTGGCTGGAGCGCCTGGAGACCGACCCGGCGCGCTACCTGCCCGACGTGACCGACGAGACGCTGGAGACCGAGGAGGTCGTCCGCGTCGACCTGAACCGGCCGATGGACGAGATCCGCGCCGAGCTGTCGAAGTATCCGGTGAAGACGCGGCTGTCGCTGACCGGGCCGCTGGTCGTCGCGCGGGACATCGCCCACGCGAAGATCGCCGAGCGGCTGGACGCGGGCGAGCCGATGCCGCAGTACCTGCGCGACCACGCGGTCTACTACGCGGGCCCGGCCAAGACCCCCGAGGGCTACGCCTCCGGCTCGTTCGGCCCCACCACGGCCGGCCGGATGGACGCGTACGTGGAGAAGTTCCAGGCGGCCGGCGGCTCGATGGTGATGCTCGCGAAGGGCAACCGGTCCGCCCAGGTCACCCGCTCCTGCCAGGCGCACGGCGGCTTCTACCTCGGCTCGATCGGCGGCCCGGCCGCCCGTCTCGCGCAGGACTGCATCAAGCACGTCGAGGTGCTCGAATACGCCGAGCTGGGCATGGAGGCGGTCTGGAAGATCGAGGTGGAGGACTTCCCCGCCTTCATCGTCGTCGACGACAAGGGCAACGACTTCTTCGCCGAGGTCACCAAGCCGGTGCTCACCGTCGGCCGCCGCTGAGTTCAGACGCACAGACATCGGTGCGCCTGCCCGGTCGGACCACCGGACAGGCGCACCGCCCCCGTCGGATGCCGTCACCGGCAACCCGCACCGAGTCTGTGTGCCGCCGCTATCGGATCGCTATCGCCTCGGCGCGGCGCTCGGTGATCGTCGGGCTACGCTGCTGCAAGGTTGATACGGCGGTCGGGGGAGCGCGGTGCGGTTCGGAATCTTGGGACCCCTGCGGGTCGGCGGCGGTGAAGCCACCGTAACCGCGGGTCGAGATCGAACCGTCCTGGCCATGTTTTTGCTGCGTCCGGGCCTGGTGGTGCCGACCGAGGACCTGATCGACGCCGTGTGGGAGGACCGTCCCCCGGCGACCGCGCGGACCCAGCTCCAGATCTGCGTGTCTCGACTGCGGCAGCGGTTCGCGGCGCTCGGCCTGCCCGCCGTGACCATCGTCACCGATCCGGCCGGCTACGGCATCCGGATCGAGCCGGGCGACCTCGACGCCGAGGTGTTCGCGAACAGTGTGGAGACGGCCCGCAGGAACGCCGGAGCGGGCCGGCTGACCGAGGCGCGTCAGCACTACCGGGACGCGCTGGCGCTGTGGCGTGGGCCGGCGCTGGCAGGCATCCCCGCCCGTAGCGTGCGACGGCGGGCGCAGGCGCTCGACGAGCAGCGGCTCGCCGTGCTGGAGGACTGCGTCGACATCGAGTTGCGGCTGCGCAGGGCGCCCGAGCTGGTCGACGAGCTCACCGAGGCGGTCGAGCGCGAGCCGTTGCGGGAACGGCTGCGGGGGCAGTTGATGCTGGCCCTGTCGGCGGTCGGCCGCCACGCGGACGCGCTGGCCGTCTACCGGGCGGGTCGGCGGATCTACGACGAGGAACTGGGCATCGAGCCCGGCACCGCGTTGCAGGAGCTGCACCAGCGGATACTCGCCGGTGATCTGGCGGTGGGCGGACCGGAGAACCGGGCCGTCGCGCCGGTGCGGGCGCTGCCGCGCGCGATCAGCGACTTCACCGGGCGGCAGCAGACGGTGGCCCGGCTGGTCCGGGAGGTCGAGGAGGGCAGCCGGGTCCAACTCGTCGACGGCATGGCGGGCAGCGGCAAGACCACGCTCGCCGTGCAGGTGGCGACCGCTGTGGCCGGCCAGTTTCCCGACGCGCAGCTCTTCATCGACCTGCACGGGCACAGTGACCGCAGCCCGCTGAGCACGACAGTGGCCGCCGCCAGCCTGCTCCGGCAGGTCGGCGTGCCGCCCGAACGGGTACCGGCCGACCCGACGGACCGGCTGGCGATGTGGCGCTCCGAGCTGGCCGGGCGGCGGGCCGTGGTGGTGCTCGACAACGCGGCCGACGCCGGCCAGGTCGCGCCGCTGCTGCCCAACGGCCCGGACTGCCTGGTGCTGATCACCAGCCGCCGTCGCCTGGTCGGCCTGGACTCGGGCCGCCCGTCCTCGCTGCCGGTCCTCGACGCCGACGAGGCGGTCGAACTGCTGGCCCGGGTGGCCGGCGAGCAGCGGGTCGCCGCCGAGCCCGAGGCGGCGATGGAGGTGGCCCGCCGCTGCGGACACCTTCCGCTGGCCCTGCGGCTGGCCGGGGCCCGGCTCGCGCACCGGCCGCGCTGGCGGGTCGCCGACCTGGCCGAGCGGCTGGCCGGCGCGTCCGACCCGCTGGCCGAGCTGGTCGCCGGAGAGCGGTCGGTGGCCCGCGCCTTCGCGTTGTCGTACGAGCAGGTGTCGCCGGTCGCGCAGCGGGTCTTCCGCCTGCTGGGCCTGTGCCCGGGGCGCAGCGTCGACAACCGGGTGCCGGCCGCGCTCGCCGACCTGCTGCTGCGACAGGCGCAGGACGCGCTCGACGAACTGGTCGACGCGCACCTCGTCGAGGAGGTGGAACCGGGCCGCTACCAGCTGCACGACCTGATCAGGGAGTACGCGCGCACGCTCGGCGCGGGACGCGAGACGGCCGACGAGCGGCGGGCCGCGGTGGGCCGCCTCATCGACTTCCATCTTCAGGTCACCGCGTCCATCGGGCGGTCGCTGGAGACGGGCGCCGAGCCGTCCCTGTTCGACCTGCCGGCGCCCACGCGGCCCGACCTGGTGGCAGCCACCGTCGGCCTCGGCCGAGCATGGTTGGAGAAGAACCGTTCGACCGTGACGGCGCTGGTCCGGCTGGCGGAGAGCGAGGGTTTTCTCCGGCAGAGCTGGCAGCTCGCCCGGGTCGCATGGGTCAGCAACTTCTACGGCGGTCGCCTCGACGACCTGATCGAGACGCATCAGGTCGGTCTGCGGGCCGCCGAGCGTCTGGGCGACGAGGAGGCCGTGGCGACGATGCTCAACTACCTCGCCTCGGCGGACTACCGCCGGGCGCGGTTCGCCGAGGCCATTCGGCGACTGGAGGCGGTGGTCGGCATCTACCGGAGGCTCGACCGGCCGGGCGAGCTGCGCAAGGTGCTGGGCAACCTGGGCACCGCGTACATGGTCGACGGGCAGCACCAGCGGGGTGTCGAGATCCTGACCGAGTCCGCGGCGATCGCCCGTCGGTCGGGCGAGTCGTCGTGGTTGGCCAACCTGCTGAACAACCTGTCGTACGCGCTGATCCTGTGCGGCCGGTACGACGAGGCCGTGCGGATGTGCCGTAACCAGATGGCCGTCGCGCGGCAGACCGGCGACCTGCGGCAGCTCGGCAACTCGATCGGGCACCTCAGCATGGCGCGGCACCGGCGCGGCGAGCACGGGCCCGCGCGCCGGCTCCTGCGCGTCGGCCTGGGCCTCAAGCGCCGGGTGGGCAACCGTTACGGCGAGGGCGAGCTGCTCAACGAGCTGGGCACGATGGAGCGCGAGGAGGGCCGGCCGGAGCTGGCCGCCTCGCTGCATCGGGACGCCCTCGTGGCCATGATCGATGCCGGGGACCTGGTCGGGCAGTGCGCCTCCCGGAACCTGCTGGCCCGGGCGATCTTCGACCAGGACGACGTGGCCAGCGCGCTGGACCTGCACCGCCGGGTGCTCGCCGACGCCGAGCGGATGGGCCTGCGCTACGAGCAGGCCCGCGCCCTGGACGGTCTCGCGCGATGCCTGCGCCACGACGACCCCGGCCAGGCGCGCCGGTACGCCGTGCGCGCGCTGGCGCTGTTCCGTCAGGTCGAGACGCCGGACCAGCGGGACACCGAGAAGCTGCTGGCCGAGCTGGGCTGAGGGGGCCGCCACTTTCCCTGCACACCGCCGGGAGGCGCGGCAGGATGGTAGGCGTGACGACTCCAGAGGCGACTGGCTACCGGATCGAACGTGACTCGATGGGCGAGGTGGAGGTGCCCGCCGAGGCGTTGTGGCGGGCACAGACCCAGCGCGCGGTGCAGAACTTCCCGATCTCCGGGCGCGGGCTGGAACCCGCCCAGATCAAGGCCCTGGCGCAGATCAAGGGGGCGGCGGCACTAATCAACGGTGAGCTGGGGGTGATCGACGCGGACGTGGCGCAGGCGATCGCCACCGCCGCCGCGCACGTCGCCGCGGGTGGCTACGACGACCAGTTCCCGGTGGACGTGTTCCAGACCGGCTCCGGCACGTCGTCCAACATGAACACCAACGAGGTGATCGCCACCCTCGCGAGCCGCGAGCTGGGCCGGGACGTGCACCCGAACGACCACGTCAACGCGTCGCAGTCCAGCAACGACGTCTTCCCCACCTCGATCCACCTGGCCGCCACGCAGTTCGTGGTGGAGGACCTGATCCCGTCGTTGAAGCAGCTCGCGGGCGCGCTGGAGGAGAAGGCGGCCGAGTTCGAGACGGTGGTCAAGGCCGGGCGTACCCACCTGATGGACGCCACCCCGGTCACGCTCGGGCAGGAGTTCGGCGGCTACGCCGCGCAGGTGCGCTACGGCGTCGAGCGGCTGGAGTCGGCGCTGCCCCGGCTGGCCGAGCTGCCGCTGGGCGGCACCGCCGTCGGCACCGGCATCAACACGCCGCTCGGCTTCGCCGATCGGGTGATCGCCAAGCTGCGGGAGTCGACCGGCCTGCCGCTTACCGAGGCGCGCAACCATTTCGAGGCGCAGGGCGCCCGGGACGCGCTGGTGGAGACCTCGGGCCAGCTCCGTACCGTCGCGGTCGGCCTCTACAAGATCGCCAACGACGTGCGCTGGATGGGTTCCGGCCCGCGCGCCGGCCTGCGTGAGCTGCGCATCCCCGACCTCCAGCCCGGGTCGTCGATCATGCCGGGCAAGGTGAACCCGGTGGTGGCCGAGGCGATGCGTCAGGTCTGCGCCCAGGTGATCGGCAACGACGCGGCGGTGGCGTTCGCCGGCTCGCAGGGCGACTTCGAGCTGAACGTGATGCTCCCGGTGATGGGCCGCAACCTGCTGGAGTCGATCAAACTGATCGCCGCGTCCAGCCGGCTGTTCGCCGAGCGGCTGGTGGCCGGCCTGGTCGCGGACGCCGAGGTCTGCCTGGCGTACGCGGAGGGCTCGCCGTCGATCGTCACCCCGCTCAACCGCCACCTCGGGTACGACGAGGCCGCCTCGATCGCAAAGGAGGCGCTGGCGAAGCAGGTCTCAATCCGCGAGGTGGTGATCTCCCGCGGTCACGTCGACTCGGGCAAGCTCACCGAGACCCAGCTGGACGAGGCGCTGGACCTGCTCCGGATGACCCACCCCTGAGGACGGCGCCGGTAATTGCCTCGACCCGTAACCGTGGGCGCGGCATGATCCGACAGTGCGTGACGACGGCGGAGTGCTGCTGGAGACCGCGCGGCTGACGCTGCGCCGGTTCACGACGAACGACGTGGACCGGCTGGTGGCGCTCGACGCCGACCCGGAGGTCATGCGCTTCCTGACCGGCGGTGTGCCGACCCCGGCCGCGACGTTCCGGGACGACGTGCTGCCCCGGCTGCTGGCGCAGTACGACAGGTTTCCCGGGCTCGGCCGCTGGGCGACCCTCGACCGGTTCACCGGCGAGTTCCTCGGCTGGCACTCGCTCGACCCGTCCGACGACGGCGCCGAGGCGGAGCTGGGCTACCGGCTGCGCCGCGCGACCTGGGGGCACGGGCTGGCCACCGAGGGCGCGCGGGCGCTGGTGCGGCACGCGTTCGACACTGTCGGCGTCCGCCGGGTGTGGGCCCAGACGATGGCGGTGAACGACCGCTCCCGCGCGGTGATGGCCCGCGCCGGGTTGCGCTACGTCCGCACGTTCCACCTCGCCTTCGACGACCCGATCCCTGGTACGGAGCACGGCGAGGTGGAGTACGAGCTGCGCCGCGACGCCTGGCCCGCTACTCGTCAGGACTGGGACGCTGCAGCCTTACGGGCCCGGTAGGCGCTCACCGCGGCCCGGTTGCCGCAGCCGGCGTCGCAGAACCGGCGGGACCGGTTCCGGGAAAGGTCGACCAGCACGTTGTCGCAGTCAGGGTGGTCGCAGTGCCGCAGCCGGCTCAGCTCGCCCATCCGGACGAGGTCGGCCATCGCCATCGCGGCCTCGACCGCCATCCGGGTCGCCAGCGGCGCGTCCCGGGGCACGGCGTGCAGGTGGTACGGCTCGTCGTCGTGCCGGACGAGTTGCGGCAGCGCGTGCGACTCGCGCAGCAGTCCGTTGACGATCGCCACCACCTCGTCGGTTTCGGCGTGCCAGATGCGGCGCAGCCGGGGCCGGAGCGCGCGGACCTGGCGCAGTTCGACGTCGGTGCGCTCGTGCCGGCCACTCCACCCGTAGGTGGTGAAGAAGTCGTCGAGAGCGGCCACGTCGGGCAGCCCTTCCCGGTCGCCGTCGGCGGTGTTCACCAGTGCGGCGGCACCGACCAGCGCGCATTCGGTGTCATGAGCAAAAAGCAACTTGACTCCTGTCGGAGGCTACGCCTAACGTCATCAGCATAACCGCCCTTCACTCATGACCAGGAGCTGCCGATGCGTGAACGGTCCAGCGTCGGGCTCGGCCTGGCACTGCTCTCCGCGATCACGTTCGCGACCTCGGGCACGTTCGCCCGTCCGTTGATCACCGGCGAGTGGTCGGCGGTCGCGGTGGTGATCGCCCGGGTCGGCATCGCCGCGCTGGTCCTCGCCGTGCCCGCCGTGCTGGCCCTGCGCGGCAAGTGGTCGGTGCTGCGGCGCAACGGCGTAACAGTGCTGCTGTTCGGGCTGCTCGGCGTCGCCACGGCGCAGGCGTGCTTCTTCAACGCGGTCCGCTACCTCCCGGTCGGCGTGGCGCTGCTGCTGGAATACCTCGGCATCGTGCTGGTGGTCGGATGGATGTGGCTCGTCCACGGGCAGCGCCCGCGAGCGCTGACGGTGGCCGGCTCGGTCACCGCCCTGTGCGGGCTGGCGCTCGTCCTCGACCTCACCGGTGCCGGCCGCCTGGACCCGGTGGGCGTGCTGTGGGGTCTCGGCGCGGGCGTCGGCCTGGCCGGCTACTTCGTCATCGCCGGGCGGCTCGACGCCGAACTGCCCTCGGTCGTGATGGCCAGTGGCGGCATGGCGGTCGGCGCGCTGGCGCTGCTCCTGCTCGGCGGCCTCGGAGCGCTGCCGCTCACCGCCGGCACCGCCGACGTCACCTTCGCCGGGCATCAGGTGAGCTGGCTGGTGCCGATCGCCGGGCTGTCGCTGATCGCCGCGGTGGTCGCGTACCTCGCCGGTGTCGCGGGCACGCGGCTGCTCGGGGCCCGGCTGTCCTCCTTCGTGGGGCTGACCGAGGTGATGTTCGCGGTGCTGATCGCCTGGCTGGTGCTCGACGAACTGCCCAGCCTGATCCAGTTGGCCGGCGGCGTGCTCATCCTCGGCGGTGTCGCCCTGGTCCGGGCGGACGAACTGCGGGGTTCACCACCGGCGTCGGTGACGGCACCGGCCGAGCCGGTACTGACCGGCGAGAGATGAGCGGGCCGCGCAGCGCCGTCGTCTTCGACGCCGACGAGACTCTCGTCGACCTGCGCCCGGCGGTCACCGGCGCGCTCGTCGCCGTACTCGAGGAGATGCGGCGGCGGACCCCGGCGGCGGCCGCGGTGTCGCTCGCGGACCTGGAGGGGGACTGGGGTGCGGTGTTCGGCGCGCTCAGCGCGGCCCCGGTGCAGGAGATTCGGCGAACCGCCCTGGCCCGCTCGCTGGCCCGGGCCGGGCTGGAGGCGGACCTGGACGAGTTCGCGGCGTTTTTCTTCGCCCGCCGGTACGCGCTGAGCCGGCCCTTCCCCGACGTGCTGCCCGCGCTGGCGGCGCTGCGCCCGCATCACCTGCTGGGCTTCGCCACGAACGGCAACAGCCGCGCCGAACGCTGCGGCCTCGCCGGGCAGTTCGCCTTCGAGCTGTACGCGCACGAGGACGGCCTGCCCAAGAAGCCGTCGCCGGAGTTCTTCGCGGCGGTGACGGCAGCCGCCGGACTGCCCGCCGCGCGCATCGTCCACGTGGGCGACTCGCCGGAGCACGACGTGGTTGCCGCCCAGCGGGCCGGGCTGCGTGCCGTATGGCTCAACCGGGGCGGACTTCCCCGGCCTCGGGGCCTCGAACCGGACGCCGAGGTGTCCACGCTGGCCGAACTGCCAACGACTCTCATCACCGTGATGAGCGCGAATGCCTAGTTGCATCCGATAACGGACGTCGATCTGGCGGAACCCGCTCCCGTGATGTGGGATGACACCACGTCCCTCAACGAGAGGATCTGATGTGGTGAGCAAGCGCTTCACCGTCGGCGCGGTCGCGGCTGCGGCCTCGCTGGCACTCACGGTGACCGGCCTGGGGATCCCGGCGAACGCCGCGCCGTCGGACACCCGGACCTTCACCGTGCTGGCCGAGAGCGGCGTGTCCACCGACGCCGCGATCGCCGCGATCGCCGCCGCCGGCGGCACTGTCGTCGCCCGCACCGACGACGTCGGCCTCTTCCAGGTCAGAAGCGACCGGGCGGACTTCGCCAGCCGGGCCACCGCCGCCGGTGCCCTGGTCGGCGCGGCCGAGGAGAAGGCGATCGGCCGCAAGCCGAAGCTGGACCGGGTCGAGCAGGAGAACCTGCTGGCCGCCGCGGCGACCAAGGGCAAGGTCGCCAAGGGCAAGGCCAAGAAGATGGACCCGCTCGACGACAAGCTCTGGGGTCTGGACATGATCCGGGCCGACGAGGCCCGCAAGATCGAGCCGGGTGACCGCCGGGTCACCGTCGGCGTGCTGGACACCGGCGTCGACGCCAGCCACCCCGACCTGGCGCCGAACTTCAACTGGGCGCTGTCGCGCAACTTCGCCCCGGACATCCCCGAGGTCGACGGCCCGTGCGAGGTGGCGAGCTGCGTCGACCCGGTCGGCACCGACGACGGCGGGCACGGCACGCACGTGGCCGGCACCATCGGCGCCGCCGCCAACGGCTTCGGCCTCTCCGGCGTGGCGCCGAAGATCTCGCTCGTCGAGCTGAAGGGTGGCCAGGACAGCGGCTACTTCTTCCTCAACCCCGTGGTGAACGCCCTGGTGCACGCGGGCCGCTCCGGGCTGGACGTGGTGAACATGTCCTTCTACGTCGACCCGTGGCTCTACAACTGCACCGCCAACCCGGCCGACTCGCCGGAGGCGCAGGCCGAGCAGCGCACCGTCATCGAGGCCATGAAGCGGGCGCTCAACTTCGCGCACCGCAAGGGCGTCACGCTGGTCGGCTCGCTCGGCAACAACCACGAGGACCTGGGCGCGCCGCGCACCGACGTGAGCAGCCCGGACTACGGCGCCGACCCGTACCCGCGCCCGATCGACAACGCGACCTGCTGGGACCTGCCGGTCGAGGGCCCGCACGTGATCGGTGTGTCGTCGGTCGGCCCGTCCGGCAAGAAGGCCGACTACTCGAACTACGGCACCGAGCAGATCTCGGTGGCGGCTCCGGGTGGCTGGTTCCGCGACGGCTTCGGCACCGACACCTACCGCACCGACGCCAACATGATCCTCTCCACGTACCCGAAGAAGGTGCTCCAGGAGGAGGGGTCGGTCGACGAGAACGGCAACATCGTCGCCGGCTTCGAGAACTCGGTGTTCAAGCAGTGCACCACCAAGGGTGAGTGTGGCTACTACACCTACCTGCAGGGCACCTCGATGGCGTCCCCGCACGTCTCGGGCGTGGCGGCGCTGATCGTCAGCAAGCACGGCAAGAAGGAGGGCCGCAACGGCTACGGCATGGCGCCGAACCTGGTCGAGCAGCACCTCTACCGGACGGCGGCCGAGCACGCCTGCCCGGAGCCGCGGCTGCAGAGCTACACCAACGAGGGCCGGAGCGCCGAGTTCGACGCGTACTGCGCGGGCTCGCTGAACTTCAACGGCTTCTACGGCTACGGCATCGTCGACGCCTACGCCGCGGTGAAGACCCCGCTCAAGCCCAACGTGCGACCGTAACAATCGTTTCCCCGAGGTGGCGGCGTCCGGATCACCCGGACGCCGCCACCTTGGCGTTCCGGCCCATGTCACGGGCGCCACCCCCGGGCCACCAGTGCGGCGCGGATCTCCCGCACCAGAGCGGGGAACTCCTTGCGCAGACGGCGACCGGTCACGTGCAGCACCAGCCAGCCGGCCTCGACGAGCTGGTTGAGCCGCCGCCGGTCGAGGTGCATCCGGTCCGAGTCGGAGTGCCACTGACCGTCGTACTCGACCGCAACCCGGAACTCCGGCCAGGCCAGATCGGGGTGCAGGATCAGGCCGGTCGACACGCGCACCGGATGCTGGGCCACCGGACGCGGCAGGCCGGCGAAGACGAGGCGTACCCGCAGGTGGGACTCGGGCGGGGACTGGGCAAGCCCGTCGGTCAGGCCGAACACCCACGCCGCCCGCCGCCCACCGGGGCGACAGGCGTTCCGGGCCGCCTCGCTCGCGAGTGCCGACCGGTTCACCGAACCGGTACGCAGCAGCCCGTCGATGATGCCGACCGCCTTCACGGGATCGGCCCAGACCGCTGTCTCCCAGGCACAGGCGGCCGGCTCGGTGCGTCGCGGCGGCCCGGACAGGATCATTACCGCGCCGGGGGACGACTCTGCGAACGGGTTCGATGCGGCGGTTGCGTTCTGCGGGTCGGCCGGGCCGGGCGGTCCGGGCCGGCTGCGGGAGCCGGCCGGATTCGGTGATCTGGTCCGGCCCGGTGTGCCCGGAAGGCAGTCCGCCGCCTGGGGTGCCGCGACGGGCGACTCGGTGCCTGCGGGCGTCATGTCTGCGGGTGGGTTCGTGCCGAAGGTCGACCTCGTGCCGGCTTGGCTCATGCCGGCGGGCGAGTTCATGCCTGCGGGTGGGCTCGTCCCGACGGGTTGGCTCGTGCCGACGGGTTGGCTCGTGCCGACAGGTGGGCTCGTGTCAGCGGGTTGGCTCGTGCCGACGGGTGGGCTCGTTCGCGCGGGTGCGGCGTTGCCGACGGGGACCAGGAGGCCGCTGCGTGTGCTCGACATCGGAGCGTGGTGCACCCGGACACCCGGTTGGGAGTCGGCCCGGACCGTGGCCGGCAGCAGGACGTGCACGTCGTCGGTGAAGTCGGCGGCGTGCTCGACTCCGTGCAGGTAGGCCGCCGAAGGGCCGGCGATCGCCGCGCCGGGTGGCATGCGCAGCAGCGCCGCGCGGCAGGCCAGCGCGTGGTCGCGATCGAGCCGCGCGTCGGCGTAGACGTCCTGCCGGAGGCGGATCCAGGATGCGCCTCGCAGATGGTGCCGGGACAGCAGTCCGCGCCGGATGGCTTCCGAGCCCCGGAAGACCTGCCAGGCCAACTCCGGTGGTCGATGAGGATGAGGTGGCATGTCACGAGCGTGGCGGCGCGCGGATCGAGATCGATACCCCTGTGGACAGCCGCGGCCGTTCCGCCCGCCGAGCCCTGTGGACAACCCCCGCAGGGCCTTGCCCGCGTGCTATAGCCCTTCGGCCCGTGCATGATCCACTCCACCACGGGGAGGTGGTGGTATCCGGGCCGCTTGATGCAGCCACTTCGCCGAGCTGGCGTGAGGTGTGCGGAGGGACGTTTCGATCGCGCCGGCGCGGCCACTTCGGTCTGATGGCGTGAGGGTGTGTGTGGAGTGGTTGGCTTGGGTGCGCTGATGTGACCCCCCTCGGCGTAGTGGCGTGAGGGTGGGCTGGACCGCGTGGTGTCCGGGGTGTTGAGCTGGCTTGATCGGCTTCACTTCGGGGAGGTGGTGGTATCCAGGCCGCTTGATGCAGCCACTTCGCCGAGCTGGCGTGAGGGTGTGTGGAGGAGGGTGGGTTCGGGTGCGCTGATGTGGCCACTTCGGCGTAGTGGCGTGAGGTTCTGGGGTGGGCTGGGTCGTGAGGGCGTCCGGGGTGTTGAGCTGCCTTGATCCACCCCACTTCGGGGAGGTGGCTGTGTCCGGGCCACTTGATGCAGCCGTTTCGGCGAGCTGGCGTGCGGGTGTGTGGAGGAGGGCGGGTTCGGGGTACTGATGTAGCCACCTCGGCGTAGTGGCGCGACGGCCCTGGGGTGGGCTGGGCCGTGTGGCCGCACGGTGTTCTGAGCGGCTTGATCGACTTCACTTCGGGGAGGTGGCGGGGTCCGGGGCGTGTTGATGCAGCCACTTCGCCGAGCTGGCGTAAGGGCGTGCGGGGCTCAGGAGAGCGCTGCGGCGACCGCCTCGGCGGCGGCCGTCACCTGGGCGCCGACGTCCGCCACGTCGAGCGGGGTCAGCGACACCACCCCGACGCTGCCCTCCAGGCCGGGCACGCCGAGCACCGGCGCCGCCACCCCGTACGCGCCTGATTGAAGCTCGCCGCTGGTGCTCACCGGCCCCGGAACACCGGCCCGCCCGGCCAGCACCGCCCGGCCGGCGGCGCCCCGCTCCAGCGGGTGCCGGGTGCCGGTGCGGTACGCCACGTGGAACGACGTCCAGCTCGGCTCGACCACCGCCAGCGCCACCCCCTCGCCGCCCTCGACCACTGTGAGGTGGGCGGTCGCGCCGGTGCCTTCGGCGAGCCGGCGCAGGGCGGGCAGCGCCCCCTCGGCCAGCAGCGGCTGGGCCCGGCGGGCCAGGTGCAGCACGCCCACGCCGATCCGCAGGCGGCCCTCGCCGTCGCGCCGGAGCATCCCGTGGCCGGTCAGCGCGCCGACCAGCCGGTAGACGGCCGCCCGGCCGATGCCCAGCCGGTGCGCCGCCTCGGTGACCGTCAGGCCGCCCGGCGCGTCCGCGACCAGGTGCAGCAGCCGCAGACCCCGGTCCAGGGTCTGTGCCGTCTCTCCCGTGCGCGCCGCCGTGTCCACAGCACGCAGCGTACGACCCGGCTCCGGCCAACCTCGAAATGTGCGGACGGCTACCCTTGTGAGGTGACGCTACGCCTGTATGACACCGCCACCCGATCGGTGCGGGACTTCGTCCCGCGGGAAGCCGGCAAGGTGGGGGTCTACCTGTGTGGTCTCACGCTCCAGGCCCCGCCGCACATCGGCCACCTTCGTTCCGGTGTCAACTATGACGTGCTGCGCCGCTGGCTGCTCGACAAGGGCTTCGAGGTCACGTTCATCCGCAACCTGACCGACATCGACGACAAGGTCCTGGCCAAGGCGATGGAGCAGGGCCGGCCGTTCTGGTCGATCGCGTACGCCAACGAGCAGATCCTCGCCGCCTCCTACCGGGCGCTGAACGTGCTCCCGCCGACGTACGAGCCGCGGGCCACCGGGCACGTCCCGGAGATGCACGAGCTGATCGCCCGGCTGATCGAGACCGGTCACGCCTACCCGGCCACCGACGGCTCCGGCGACGTCTACTTCGACGTGGCCTCGTGGCCCGCGTACGGCTCGCTGTCGGGCCAGTCCCCGGCGGACATGCAGCCGGCCGGTGACGCCCCCGACCGGGGCAAGCGGGACCCGCGCGACTTCGCCCTCTGGAAGGGTGTCAAGCCGGGCGAGCCGGCCGACGCCTCGTGGCCGTCGCCCTGGGGCCGTGGCCGGCCCGGCTGGCACATCGAGTGCTCGGCCATGTGCTGGCGCTACCTGGGCCCCGAGTTCGACATCCACGGCGGCGGGCTCGACCTGACGTTCCCGCACCACGAGAACGAGATCGCCCAGTCGCAGGCGGCCGACCTGCCGTTCGCGCGCTACTGGGTGCACCACGGCCTGCTCGGCATCGGCGGCACCAAGATGGGCAAGTCGCTGGGCAACACGCTCGACCTCGACTACGTGGCCTCCCTCGGGGTGCGCCCGGTCGAGCTGCGCTACTACTACGTCGCCGCCCACTACCGGTCCCGCATCGACTACTCCGAGGACGCGCTGCGCGAGGCCGCCGTCGCGTACCGGCGGGTCGAGGGCTTCGTGCAGCGGGCGGTCGAGCGGGTCGGCGGCGGCCGGCCCGGCGACCTGCCGGCCGCGTTCGTCGCCGCGATGGACGACGACCTGAACACCTCGGCGGCGCTGGCGGCGCTGCACGAGGTGGTCCGCGACGGCAACACCGCGCTGACCGCCGGTGACGATGTGACCGTCCGCACGACGCTCGCCGCCACCCGGGCGATGCTGGATATCCTCGGCGTCGACCCCCTGGACCCGGCCTGGACCGGCGGCGGCCGCACGGACGACCTGCGCGGCGTGGTGGACTCCCTGATCGCGCTGGCCCTGGAGCAGCGCGCGCAGGCCCGCGGCCGCAAGGACTGGGCCGCCGCCGACGCCGTACGCGACCAGCTCAAGCAAGCAGGCGTGGTCGTCGAGGACACCCCCCAGGGCCCGCGTTGGACTATTGGAGAGCAGGACTGATGGCCGGCAACTCGCAGCGCCGTGGCCGGCGACTGACGCCGAAGGCGGGCGCCCCCAAGGGCACCGGAGGCAAGAACAAGGACTCGCTCGCCGGGCGGGGTCGCACGCTGCCCGCCGACGAGCGGCCCTGGCACAAGGCGTACTCGGGCACCGAGAAGCTGCCCCAGCGCACCGCCTGGAAGCAGGACAAGGAGCGCCGCGCAGCCGCCGAGGAGGGCCGCGCGCCCAAGATCGGCCAGCCCGGCACCAAGGACACCACCTGGGGCAAGGGCGGTGGCCGAGGCACGCCCACGACGAAGGGCCGGGGCGGAAAGCCGGCCGGCCGGGGCGGTCCCCGGGTCGCGCCGGGCCGCAAGGCCAACCCGGCGAAGGACAGCCCCGAGCTGCTGGTCGGGCGCAACCCGGTGCTGGAGTCGCTGCGCACCCAGGTGCCCGCCACCGCGCTCTACACCGCGCTGGGCATCGACGTCGACGACCGGGTCAAGGAGATCGTCCGTACCGCCGCCGACCGGGGCATCGCGATCCTGGAGGTCAGCCGCGCCGAGCTGGACCGGATGACCGGCGGGGTGCTGCACCAGGGCGTCGGCCTCCAGGTGCCGCCGTTCGCCTACGAGCCGTTCGACGACCTGGTGGCCGCGGCGCTGGAGCAGGCCGCCCCGCTGCTGGTCGCGCTGGACGGGGTCACCGACCCGCGCAACCTCGGCGCCGTCATCCGGTCGGCCGCCGCGTTCGGCGCGCAGGGTGTCTTCGTACCCGAACGGCGTGCCGCCGGGATCACCGCGACCGCCTGGCGGACCAGCGCCGGCGCGGCCGCGCGCGTGCCCGTGGCCCAGGTCACCAACCTGACCCGGTCGCTCAAGGCGTGCAAGGACGCCGGCTTCGTCGTGGTCGGCCTGGACGCCGACGGGCAGACCGACCTGTACGACCTGGAGGCCGCCGTCGGCCCGCTGGTCGTGGTGGTCGGCTCGGAGGGGCGCGGGCTGTCCCGCCTGGTCGGCGAGACCTGCGACCTGACCGTCAGCATCCCGATGGTCTCCGACGTGGAGTCGCTCAACGCCAGCGTCGCCGCCGCGGTCACGCTTGCCGAGGTCGCGCGCCGCCGGTCCGTCGAGGTCTGATCGAGAGTACGAGAAAGGGGCGGTCCGCCGTGGCGGGCCGCCCCTTTTCGCGTACGTACGTCAGATCCGCTGGCCGGTGGTGGCGTGGAAGACGTGGCTGCGGCCGGTACGCGGCTTGACGAACACGGTGTCACCCATGTTCGGCATGCTGCGCCGGTCGGTGCGGACCACGAACCGCTCGTTGTGGCCCTCCAGCGCGGCGTGGCCGTAGACGTTGGCGTCGGAGCCCAGGTCCTCGACCAGCTCGACCACGACCGGCATGCCGCCCTCGGACGGGCTGACCATGTCGCAGTCCTCCGGGCGGAAGCCGACGGTGACCTTGCCGTCGCCGCCCTCGGAGCGGGCCGCCTCGACCTGCTCGCGGGTCAGCGGCACGATCATCTCGGCGAACACGCCGCCCTGGTCGGTCAGCTTCACCGTCTTGATGTTCATGGCCGGGGAGCCCATGAAGCCGGCGACGAAGACGTTGGCCGGGGTGTCGTAGAGCGCCCGCGGGGTGTCCACCTGCTGGAGCACGCCGTCCAGCATGACCGCCACCCGGTGACCCATGGTCATGGCCTCGACCTGGTCGTGGGTGACGTACACGGTGGTGACGCCCAGCTTCGCCTGGAGCGAGGCGATCTGGGTACGGGTCTGGACACGCAGCTTGGCGTCGAGGTTCGACAGCGGCTCGTCCATGAGGAAGACCTGCGGCTCGCGGACGATCGCGCGGCCCATGGCGACACGCTGGCGCTGACCGCCGGAGAGCGCCTTCGGCTTACGGCCGAGGAACTCCTCCAGCTGGAGCAGCCCGGCCGCCTCCTTGACCCGCCGGTCGATCTCCGACTTCGAGGTCTTGCGCAGCTTGAGCGCGAACGCCATGTTCTCGTACACCGTCATGTGCGGGTAGAGGGCGTAGTTCTGGAAGACCATCGCGATGTCGCGGGCCTTCGGCGGGAGGTGCGTGACGTCCCGGTCGTCGATGTAGATCGCGCCGTCGTCGACGTCCTCCAGGCCGGCGAGCATCCGCAGGCTGGTGGACTTGCCGCAGCCGGACGGGCCGACCAGGACGAGGAACTCCCCGTCACCGATCTGGAGGTCGAGCTGGTTGACGGCGGGACGCTCGGTGCCCGGATAGATCCGGGACGCCTTCGAGTAGGTGACCGTAGCCATGATGGAGCGCTTCCTTTCACCGGCAGGAACGTGCCGGACGATCCGAGTGAAGGAGCGACCGGCGCCCAAGGCGCCGGCCAACGGGGTCGTCGCTCAGGCAGCCGAAGCCCGCCGGAGTGTCGTCCGTGTCACTGCACGGTAAACGGCTTTCGCGATCGTGCCAAGACGTGGTTCTCCGGATGGGATGGACGGCATACGCATAACGGTCAGCGGGGCACTGCGAGGCATCAATCTCCCCGTTGGGAGCGTGCCCGGGCGATGATCCATCGGCCACCCCGGTCGGGATGCCGACGTTTTCCGTGCTCGGGAGCCCTGCGAGGCGGGATTTCCGGGGCTCAGTCGCTATGCTGAGCGCGACGCACGCGCCCCTGTAGCTCAGCTGGCCAGAGCACTCGCCTTGTAAGCGAGATGTCGCCGGTTCGATCCCGGCCGGGGGCTCCAATTCCATCAGGCATTTCGCGGCGGCAGCCGCTGCGATCTGGCCGGATGACAGCAACGAGGGTCACGACCGCCCGTCATAGGCCCTAGCCTGGCGGCCATGACTCTTGATCTCATCCTGCTACCCGAGCCCGTCGGACAGCCCTCGCTGAAGGCGTCGGACGGCGAACGGAAGGGTGCAGGTGAGCCGTCCGACTCGCAGGCATGGGACGTCATCGTTTCCGGCGTACGGGACGTCGTCGGCGAGGTGGTTCTGGGCGAGGACGGCCCGAGCCGCACGCTGACGCACCAGCCCAGCGGCATTACGGTGCGCTACCGGTCCGGTGAGGCGGCCGTCAATCTGCCGTTCTGGCACAGTGGCAGTGACGTGGATGCTGAAGGGCTCGTCCGGACCATGTACCGGATCGGGCACGTGGTGGCGGACGCGACGGGCCTGGTCGCCCATGTTTCGCAACTGGGTGTGCCGCTGACCGAAGCTGAGTCCAGAATCGACGCTGCGGTCGACCTGCTGCTGGACGATCCCGTTTCGTCTCACCTCTGGCCGCGCGCTGGGTTCCGGGTCTACTTCACCGGGCCCGCCACCCTTGCCGACGCCTCGCAGCGCCTGAAGTCGATGGTGGTGGCCGAGGAGAGCGACCGATTCACCGTCCAATGGTCCGATGGTCCCCAGTTGGAGGTGACCTTCGACGCGGGGCCACGGATTGTCGCGGAGGCCGCTGAGGTTGCCGAGGACTATGGCATCCCCGAGATGGCCGCCTACGACCGCCGGTTCCAGGTCACGTTCGACGATCTCGACGAGGTGCTCCAGGAAATCAACACCCTGATCGAGGTCAACCTGCAGCTCCAAGATCTCACCGGCGGTTACGTGAAACGTTCCTGGAACGACGAGGTGTCGCCGCCGTACGACGACCCGGTGGACGGCAGCTAACGGACCTGTACCTCGGACTCCGGACAATATGCCGACAACACCGCAGGTCAGCTCACGGATCACAACCTGCCCTGGTCCGTGAGGAACATGCCGGTCACGCCCACCACGGTCAGGGCCACGGCGACCGCGAGCCTACTGCAACAGGTCGACGGCCTTCCGGTAGTCCTCCGCGTTCCTCCGCGCTGACCTGCCTCCGCCTCCTGCGGTCGCCAGCGCCCCGACCCCAGCTCACGCCGCAGAAGATACAACGACCGTCACGCCGCCGCTGCCCTGAGTGACGCCGGCGGAGGCGGCACGTCGGCGGTGAGGGGCGGCTCGATGCTCGACAACCGGACAGCTGTTCTTTACAGGGACGGCGATCGATGGACATGATCGTCAGGGAAGGTTGCTGTCACTTTCCTCGACGAAGGGTCGCCGTCATGCCGATCACGCCCGTCACCCTCACCTCGCGTGCCTGGCGCCGTGCCGCCGCGATCACTGTCGCCGCCCTCGCGGGCGCTGTTCTCGCCGCCGTGAACGGCCAGCCGGCCTCGGCCACCCCGCCCGGCATCCCGTCCCAGGCAACGGCGCAGTCGCAGCTCAACGCGCTGACAGTCGCAGCCCAGGGCTCAATGTCCGGCTACTCGCGGGATCTGTTCCCCCACTGGATCACCATCACCGGCACCTGCAACACCCGCGAGCAGGTCCTCAAGCGGGACGGCACGTCCGTCGTGGTCAGCAGTTCCTGCGCCGCCACCTCAGGCCGCTGGTACAGCCCCTACGACGGTGCGACCTGGTACGCCGCCTCCGACGTCGACATCGATCACGTAGTGCCCCTGGCGGAGGCGTGGCGGTCCGGCGCCAACTCCTGGACGACGAGCCGTCGGCAGAGCTTCGCCAACGACCTGACCCGCCCGCAACTGATCGCGGTCACCGACAACGTCAACCAGGCCAAGGGCGACCAGGACCCCTCGACGTGGCAGCCGCCCCTGACGTCGTACCGCTGCACCTACAGCAAGATGTGGATCACCGTGAAGTACAACTGGGGCCTGACGCTCCAGTCGTCCGAGAAGTCCGCACTGCAGGGCATGCTCAACACCTGCGCCTCGTGATCGCAGGAGCCGTCGCGCGGGCCGCATGACAGCGGCGTACACAGTTCTCCGACCGGAGTGTCGGCGGGCGCGCCGCCGATCGACGTCTCGGTAGGCTGGCCGGCGGGGGGACGGCGTGAGCAGAGCGGTCGAGGAGTCCAACCGGGCGATGCTGCGCGCCCGGGACGCGATGGACCGGGCGTACGCCCAGCCGCTGGACATCGCCGCGCTGGCCCGGATCGCGCACGTGTCCGAGGCGCACTTCATCCGTACCTTCCGGGCCACCTTCGGCGAGACCCCGCACCGCTACCTGCAACGCCGCCGGGTCGAGCGGGCCATGGCCCTGCTGCTGGAGTCCGACCGGGACGTCACCGACATCTGCCTCGCCGTCGGCTTCTCCAGCCTCGGCACGTTCAGCCGGACGTTCCACGGCATCGTCGGTGAGTCGCCCTCGGACTACCGGCGTCGTAGGACCGCTTCGCCGGACGTGCCGAGCTGCTTCTCCAAGTCCTGGACCAGACCGAGCAGTTTTGGATAAGCAGCAGGTCAGGCTGCTGCTCTAGCGTCATCGGCATGACGATGACTTCGACTTCCCGCTCGCAGATCTACGTACTCGACCAGGACGAGGCGCTCGACTTCTACGTCGGGAAGCTCGGCCTGGAGGTCAGCACCGACCAGGACCTCGGCTTCATGCGCTGGCTCACCGTGAACGTGCCGGGCGACCCGGGCCGGGAGATCCTGCTGGAGAAGCCGGGCCCGCCGGCCCTGGACCCGAAGACCGCCGAGCAGGTCCGGGAGTTGCTGACCAAGGGCGCCGCGGGCGGCTTCCTCTTCTTCACCACCGACGACGCGCACAAGACGTACGCGGATCTGGTCGCGAAGGGCGTGGAGGTGACCGACGAGCCGACCGACCGGCCGTACGGGATCGACTTCGGCATCCGCGACCCGTTCGGCAACCGGATCCGGATCGGGCAGATGCGCCAGGGGCAGTGAACGGCGCGGCGGAGGGCTAGTCTCGCGGTCCCTGACCGTGGAGGTGCCGATGCCCAGCCGCCTGCTCTACCTGGTCCGCCACGGCGAGCAGGACCGGCCGGAGGAGGAGGCGGACACCGGCCTGTCGGAGCGCGGCCGTCGGCAGGCGACGCTGCTGGGGGAGCGCCTGCGCGGCACGCGCTTCGCCGCCGTACACCATGGGCCGGCCCGCCGGGCCGCGGAGACGGCCGCGCTGGTCGCGGCGTCGCTGCCGGGTGTCCCGGTACGCGAGGACGACCGGGCCGGCGACCACATGCCGCACGATACCGACCCGGCGGGTCTGCCCGAGCGGTACGTGGCGTTCCTGGCCGGGTTCACCGAGCGGGAGCGGCGTGACGGGCCGCGTGTGACCGCGGAGGCGGTGGCGCGGTTCGCCGCCGCCCCCGCGGAGGGTGACGTACGCGAGCTGGTCGTCACCCACAACTTCCTGGTCGCCTGGCTGGTGCGGGACGCGCTGGAGGCGCCGGAGCGCCGCTGGATCGGGCTCAACCAGCAGAACTGCGGGCTGACGGTGATCCGCTACAGCTCGGGTGGCCCGCCGACGCTCGTCGCGCTGAACGACGTCGCCCACCTGCCACCCGAGCTGCGCGCCACCGGCCTGCCCGACGACTACCGGATCTGACCCGGCCTCAGGCGAGCAGCTTCACCACGGCGTCGGCCACGGCGCGGGCGGACTGCGGGTTCTGGCCGGTCACCAGGCGTCCGTCGACCACCACGTGCTCGGTGAAGTCCGGTGCCGCCACGTGCTGCGCGCCGGCCTCGGTGAGCTTGTCGGCGAGCAGGAACGGCACCTCGTCGGTGAGGCCGACGGCCGCCTCCTCGCTGTTGGTGAATCCGGCGACCCGCTTGCCGGCGATCAGGCGCGAGCCGTCGGTGAGGGTCAGGTTCACCAGCGCCGACGGGCCGTGGCAGACGGCGGCCACCACGCCGCCGCGCTCGTAGACCGAGCGGGCGATCCGGGCCAGGTCGGGGTCGTCGGGAAAGTCCCACATGGTGCCGTGCCCGCCGGCGAAGACGATCACGTCGTACCCGGCCGGGTCCACGTCGGCGGCCTTCGGGGTGTCGGTGACGCCTGCGGTGGCGAGGAAGTCGTTCTGGGTGCTGTCGTTCTCGTCCCGCCCGTCGACCGGCGGCTCGCCGCCGGCCACGGATACCAGGTCGACGTCGTATCCGGCGGCCCGGAACACCTCCCACGGCTCGGCGGCCTCGCCGACGTAGTAGCCGGTGGAGCGGCCGGTGCCGCCCAGCTCGGAGTGACTGGTCAGGGCGATGAGTGCGCGAGTCATGCCTTCCATGCTGGCCCCGCCGCCGGTCGGCCGGCCATAGGCCGATGTCACAGCCGGATCGGGTTTGAAATCGGCGCCGGTCAGCCGGTGGCGCCGTTGAGCAGGTCCACCACCTGCGCGGTGACGGCCGGCGGCTTGGCCTGCGGCGGGCAGTCCACGTAGCTGACCTGGTTGGGTCCGACGGTGAGCCGGTAGCTGAACGCGTCGGCGCACATGGTCGCCGGCACGGTGACGGCGGCTTCGGCGGCCAGCCGTGGGTCGGCCGCGAGCTGCCGCAGCCGGGTGAGTTTCTCCGCGGCGAGCTGCCCCTCGCGGGAGCCGCCGGCGCGGTCGGTACGGGTCCAGTGGCCGTCCGGCCCGACCCGGACGGTGTCGGTAAGCCCGGCGATGCCGCCCGACTTCACGAGTACGACCTCGGTGGCCAGCGGCGAAGGGCCGTCCGTGATGACGGGTGGCGCGTCGGTGCGGGCGCAGCCGGCGAGCGGGACGAGAAGGGCGGCGACGGCCGCCATGGCGGGGGCAGCTCTCATACCGGTTCGGACGCGCGACGGGACCACCCGGTTCCGGCCCACCGGTCCTCCTCATCCGTTCGGTCAGTGTCTCCGGCGGGTTCTCGCCAGCCTCTTTCACGTTCTTCGATGTATCGCTATATCTACATCAGTGACTACCCCCGTCACAACTTCGCCTTCCAGGAGGGCCCGTGAAAAGATCCGTCGCCGCCGTCAGCGCAGCGCTGCTCACCAGCAGCGTGCTGGCCTGCGTCACCACTTCGGCGCAAGCGGCAGCGCCCAGCGCCCCCAGCCCCGAGACGTCGGCCGTAGCCCAGGCCGCGAGCCTGCTGCGCGCCAACCCCGGCGTCGTCAAGGGCGCCAGCGGTGAGGCCTATCAGGCCGTCCGCACCAAGGTCGACCCCTCCGGGGCGGCGCACACCCGGTACAGCCGGACCTACCAGGGCCTCCGGGTGTACGGCGGTGACTTCGTCATCCACACCGCCCCGAACGGCACCATGACCAGCGCGTCGGTCAGCCTCGACGCCCCGCTTACCCTGAGCACCACCGCGAAGGTCGGCGCGGAGGCGGCCAAGGCCAGCGCCCGCAAGACGTTCTCCGGCTCGCTCACCTCGGTCGGCGCGCCGGAGTTGTTCGTCGACGCCAGCAGCGGCAAGGGCCGCCTCGCCTGGGAGACCGTCGCGACCGGCTGGAAGGCGGACAAGCAGACCCCGTCGAAGCTGCACGTCGTCACCGACGCCACCACCGGCAAGGTGATCGGCTCGTACGACGAGATCGAGACGGTGGCCGGCACCGGCCAGGGCATCTACACCGGCTCGGTCACCATCGACACGACGCTCTCCGGCAGCACGTACCAGATGATCGACCCGGTGCGTGGCAACGGCCGTACCTGCGACATGAACAACGGGACCTCCAGCTGCACCACGTTCACCGACGCGGACAACGCGTGGGGTAACGGCGCCACCTCGAACCGGCAGTCGGCCGCGGTGGACGCCCACTTCGGCGCCGCCAAGACGTTCGACTACTTCAAGAACGTGCACGGCCGCAACGGCATCTTCGGCAACGGCCAGGGCGTGCCGAGCCGGGTGCACTACGGCAACAACTACGTCAACGCGTTCTGGGACGGGGCCCAGATGACCTACGGCGACGGCTCGGGCAACTCCCGCCCGCTGGTCTCGCTGGACGTCGCCGGCCACGAGATGAGCCACGGCGTCACCGAGGCGCTGGCCGGTCTGGTCTACTCCGGCGAGTCCGGTGGCCTCAACGAGTCCACCAGCGACATCTTCGGCAACATGGTGGAGTTCTACGCCGCCGCGCCGAGCGACCCGGGTGACTACCAGGTCGGTGAGAAGATCAACATCAACGGCAACGGTACGCCGCTGCGCTACATGTACAACCCGTCGCTGGACGGCTCGTCCGACTCCTGCTGGTCCACCAGCACGAAGAACAAGGACGTGCACTACTCCTCCGGCGTCGGCAACCACTTCTTCTTCAACCTCGCCGAGGGCACCGGCGCCACCGCGTACGGCACCTCGCCGGTCTGCGGCTCGGCCCCGGCGGTCACCGGCATCGGCCGCACCAAGGCGGAGAAGATCTGGTACCGGGCGCTCGACGTGTACTTCACCTCGAACACCTCGTACGTCAACACCAGCAACCCGGCCAACACCGCCCGCGCGTACACCCTGCGGGCCGCGACCGACCTGTACGGCAACTGCTCCACCGAGTACAAGACCGTCCAGGCCGCCTGGACCGCTGTGAACGTCGCCGGTAACGACGCGCCGTGCAGCTCCACCGGCAACGACTTCTCCGTCTCGCTCTCGCCGACCGCCGGGTCGGTCACCGCGGGCGGTTCGGTCACCGCCACCGTCGCCACGGCCACCACCAACGGCAGCGCGCAGACCGTGACGTTCTCCGCGTCCGGCCTGCCGACCGGCGCCACCGCGTCGTTCAGCCCCTCCTCGGTGACCTCGGGCGGCTCGTCCACGCTCACCATCTCCACCAGCTCCAGCACGCCGACCGGCACCTACTCGGTGACCGTCACCGGCAGCGCGGCGTCCGGCACGAAGACCGCCACGTTCTCGCTGACGGTGACCGGCACCGGCGGCGGCTGCACCGGCGCGGGCCAGAAGCTCGGCAACCCGGGCTTCGAGTCCGGCAACACGGTCTGGACCTCCACCTCCGGCGTGATCGGCCAGTACGGCTCGCAGGGCCAGCCGACCCGCACCGGTACGTGGAACGCCTGGCTGAACGGCTACGGCAGCACCCGCACCGACTCGCTGTCGCAGTCGGTGAGCCTGCCGAGCGGCTGCTCCGCGTACACCTTCTCGTTCTGGCTGCACATCGACTCGGCCGAGACCACCAGCAGCGTTCAGTACGACAAGCTGAACGTGCAGGTGCTCAACTCCTCCGGTTCGGTGCTGGCCACGCTGGCGACCTACTCGAACCTGAACAAGGCCAGCGGCTACAGCCAGAAGTCGTTCTCCCTGGCGTCGTACGCCGGGCAGACCGTCACGCTGAAGTTCACCGGCACCGAGGACAGCTCGCTGCAGACCTCGTTCGTGCTCGACGACACCGCTGTCAACGTCTCCTGACCTGACCGCCCGACCCCGGGGCCCGGCGGCCACCCCACGCGGGTGGTCGCCGGGCCCCGCCCGTTACGGTCGCACCATGTCCGACGCGGAACTCACCGTCAGGGTGGACGGCCCGGTGGCAACGGTCGTCATCCACAACCCGGCCCGGCGCAACGCCATGACCCCGGCCATGTGGCGGCAGCTTCCGGTGCTGCTCGACGGCCTGGAGGCCGACCCGGCGGTACGGGTACTGGTGCTCACCGGCGCGGCCGGCACGTTCTGCGCCGGGGCCGATCTGGGCGACCTGGACGAGTTGCTGGCCGCCGGTGACGGCAGCATCGCGGTGGCCGCCGAGGAACGGCTCGCCGCGTTCGGCCGTCCCACGGTCGCCGCGGTCGAGGGCGCCTGCGTGGGCGGCGGCTGCCAGCTCGCCGTCGCCTGCGACCTGCGCCTGGCCGCCGCGGATGCCCGGTTCGGCGTACCCCCGGCCCGGCTCGGCCTGGTCTACCCGGCGCCGACCACCCGGCGGCTGGCCGCGCTCGTCGGCCCGTCCGCCGCCAAGCACCTGCTGTTCAGCAGCGAGCTGGTCGACGCCGAGCGGGCGCTGCGGATCGGCCTGGTGGACGAGGTGCTGCCGGGCGGGGAGCTGGCCGGGCGGGTGGCGGCGCTGACCGCCACCATCGCCGAGCGTTCCCGGCTCACGGTGGCCGCCGCCAAGGAGATCATCGACGGGCGCGCCGACGCCGACCGGCTCGCGTGGTGGCACGGCCAGGTGCGGGACAGCGGCGAGGCCCGCGAGGGCGTGGCGGCCATCAACGAGCGGCGTCCGCCGCGCTTCGGCTGGACCCCGCCGGAAACCCACTGACCGCCGTTTGCCCGGCACCCCCCGGCGGGTACGTCCCGACCGGCGATCCGGCGGTCAGCGTGTCGACCGGCTCCCGCTGACCTGGGTCAGCAGCTCGTCCACCGACCACTGGTCGGAGGCGTGTTCGCCGTGCTTCGCGGCGAGCACCCGCCCGTCCGGCCCGATCAGGAAGTCGGCCGGCAGCCCGAACCGGCCGCCGTGCGGCGTAAGGGACGGCGACCGCTCCCGTCCGCGCAGGATGTGCCAGGTGCTGATCGCCACGCCACGCAGGATCGGCAGCCAGGCGCGCGGGTCGAGCAGCGACCGTCGCGCCGACTCCACCCCGAACTCCCGGTAGAGCCGCCGGTCCGGATCGGCCACCACGGCGAACGGCAGGTCGGCGACGTGCTCGCGCAACTCGTCGGCGGGGGAGTGGAAGAGCACCACCTCGCGTACGCCGGCTGCCTCGATCTCGGCGTGCCGGCGGACGATCGAGCGCAGGTGGAGGTTGCAGACCGGGCAGCCGGCGAAGCGACGGAACTGGAGGTGGACCAGGCGGTCCGGGTCCGGCAGGGCGACCTGGGCGCCGGTCACGCTGGTGAGATGGCGAGGGGTGACGACGTCCATGCGCGCTCCCGTTGTTGGCGTACGACGTACTCTTACAACCGTAGGCGTATCTTGTACGCTGTCAAGGCCATGCCCCGTCCCCGTTCCCTGACCCACGCCCAGATCGCCGACGCGGCGCTCGCGGTGCTCGACCGGGACGGCCTCGCCGGCCTCACCATGCGCGCGGTCGGCGCGCAGCTCGGCACCAGCACGATGGGTCTCTACCGCTACGTCGCCGACCGCGACGAACTGGAGGCGCTCGTCGTCGAGCGGGTCCTCGACCGGGTGGACACCCGCCCGCCGCTCGACGTCCCGTGGCCGGACGGCGTCCGGGAGCTGTCCGGCCGGGTACGCCGGGCGGTCGGCGCCCATCCGGCAGTCGTCCCGTTGCTGCCCGCACACCGGCACCGCTCACCGGCGATCCTGCGCTGGGGCGAGGCGGTGCTCGCGGTGCTGACCCGGGCCGGCTTCACCGGAACCGGGCGGGTGGTCGCGTTCCGCGCCCTGCTCGGCTACGTGGTCGGCGCGATCCAGATGGAACACCTCGGCGCGCTGGCCGGGCCCGGCACGGCTGTCATCGCGGCGCTGCCCCGCGACGAGTTCCCCCTGCTCGCCGAGACCGCGCGCGAGGCCGGCGCGGTCGGACCGGAGGACGAGTTCGGCGGCGGGCTGGACCTCCTGCTCGACGGGCTGGCGCGTCGCCTCGACACCTAGGGCGTGGTGGGACCGGCGGGCGCGGCGCCGGGGAGTACCCCGGCACCGCCCCCTGTGCCCGCCGGCCGTCCGTCACCGCGCCAGCGCGGCCCAGCTCGGCGTCACCGGCGCCCGCCGCAGCGGCATGCCCGCCTCGGCCGGGGTCCGGTCACCCTTGCGCTGGTTGCACGCGTAGCAGGCGGCGGTGGTGTTCCCCCAGGTGTTCCGGCCACCGCGCGAGCGGGGCAGGATGTGGTCGATCGTGCTGGCCGCGCCGTCGCAGTAGGCGCAGCGCCGCCGGTCGCGCGCGAGCACCCCGGCCCGCGACCAGGCGGGGCCGGCGCTGAACCGCCAGCGGGTCACCACGTACCGGACGAGGCGCACCACCCGGGGCAGCGGGAAGACGCCGATCACCCGGTCCGGCTCGGCCTCGTGGATCTCGGCGACCCGGCGGCACAGCATCCGGATCGCGTGCTTGACGGTGACCCGGTGCAGCGGGCCGAGGTCGGCGTTTATGACGAGGACGGCGTCCACCGGGCTCTCCCTTCACGATCGGCGGTACGGCGACGAAAAAGCCGCCCGGTCCACGGGACCGGGCGGCGACGACGGGGACGCGCGAGGCGTCAGTCGTGCTCTCCGGGCCAGGGACCGTGTTCCCGGCAGCCGTCGCCGAGCGGCCACGACGTCATCGTGGTGGCGGATCGCAGCGACATGGACGGCTCCCGTAGCGGTGGTTGACCTTGCGTGGTCACGGTAGATCGATTCGGGAATCCTGGGCAACGTATTTCGATCCTTCGTCGACGGGCCTCCGCTGCCGTCCGGCCCGTCCGGCGCTTCGGGCCGCGGCGAGCGGGCGGTCGATCCGGGCGGTCATCTGCACCACCAGCTCGCTGTCCAGCAGCGGGCGGTTCACCTCGGCGGCCACCGACAGCGTCGGCGTGGAGATCGACCGCCAGATCGCTGTGAGCCCGGCGCCGAGGCCGACGAGCGCCACCGCCGCCCGGGTGGTGGGGGACCCGGCCGCCGCGGCGGCGCTGACGCCCACCACCGCCAGCAGCACGGTCGGCGTCGCCGCGCCGCACGGTGTCGGCGAGTGAGCGCCCCAGCCGGTACGCCACGCCCACCCGGTGGTTCGTCGCCATCGTCCAGCGCAGCACGTCGATGTTGAGGTCGTCGAGCGCGCGCAGCAACGGTTCCCGGTCGGGGCCGGTGGCGCGGCGGGCGGCGGCGGTGGACGGCGCGGTACGACCGGCCGGGGTCAGCGGCGCGATCTGGGCCAGCGCCACGTCCACGCCGTCGAGGTACATGCCGAGCCGGTGCCACCCGGCCAGCTCGGTCAGGTTCGACAGTTTCGGCGGCGCGGCCACCGGCCGGTTCCCGCCGTCGGTCAGGTCGGCGTTCTGCGCGTGGTGGTAGGCGTCCGCCATCGACCAGCCGAGTCGCAGCGCGGTGACCACCACGGTCCGTTCGTCCCGTGGTGTCCCGTGCTCCTCGTTGCGCCGCTCCCGCGTCGCGGTGCTCACCGCCCGACCTCCCGTGTCACCGGATCAGCCGAGCGTAGAGCGGTATTTGTCCGCTTAGCGCTGTTTCGGGCCTGCCTTGCCGGCCAGCAGGCCACGCGGACGGATCGAGCGGACCGGCTCGGCCGCCGCACCCTCGGCGCGCAGGATGTGGTTCGCCGCGATGATCCCGGTGGCCGCCGACCGTTCCATCAGCGCGCTCGGGAACTCCGTCCGGATGCCGTCCCCGGCCAGATAGAGGCCCGCCGCGTCGGTCTCCACCCCCGGACGCCCGGCGTGGCTACCAGGTGTGAACGCCGGGGCCTGCGCCTCGACCCGGGCGCGCAGCTCGCGTACCCGCAGCTCGGCCACCTCCGGCCAGAGCGCGGTCAGCTCCCGCAGCATCCGCGCGGCCAGCTCGTCGGCCGGCACGTCCGGCTCGCAGGCGTACGCGTGCAGCTCCACCACCGAGCCGCCGGTCCGCTCGGCCCAGCGGCGGGGCTCGTCCTCCAGCCGGTGGTAGAGCGTTACCGAGTCCAGCGTGGGCTGCCGGGAGACGCCACTGAACACCGCCCGGTCCGGGCCGACGTCCCCGTCCATCCAGTACCGCGCCACCGCGTACGGCGGCCCGGGCGTGCCGAACGCGGGCATCCGCGCCACCATCTCGGGCGCCGCCGCGACCAGGCCGGGCGAGGCGGCGACCAGCGCGGCGAGCGCCGGCGGGTCCACCGCGAGGACCACGTGCGGCGCCTCCCAGACGTCGCCGTCCGCGCCGGTGACGCGCCAGCCCGCCGGGGTGCGGTCCAGCCGGGTGGCCGGAGCGCCGGTCAGCACCCGGCCGCCGTGCTTCTCCACGTGGCGGGTCAGCGGCTCCCAGATCGCCGTCGCGTAGTCCCGGTCCGGGCAGTCGAACGCCAGCCCTTCCGGGTTTCCGAGCAGATAGAAGTGGAACTGGGCGATCATCTCGGCGGCCGACATCTCCGCCTCGTGGTTGAAGAACGAGTGCGAGAAGACCTCGAACAGCATGGCCCGCGCCCGGTCCGGCAGCCGCAGCGAGGTGAGCAGCTCGTCCGCCGTGCGCTCGTCGAACTCCTCGTAGGTGCGTACCGGGTCGTAGGTGAGCAGCGGCAACGCGGCGTCCCGGTCCATCGCGCGCAGGTCCGCCAGGCGCAGGCTGGGACTGCGCAGCAGCAGCGCCAGCAGGTTCGCCGGTGGCGCTGGCGGCAGCTTGCCGAACTCCTCGGTCGGCCACTGCTCGGACAGGATCGGGTAACCCGGGATCGGCTTGAGGAAGCCCAGCTCCGGGTCGACCCGGCGCAGGATCGACCGCCAGTTCCAGTACTGCCGGAAGAACGCGTGGAAGCCGTGCTCGTTGCGCTGGACGCCGTCGGGCAGCTCCTCCGGCCAGGCGCCGAGCCGTCCGCCGAGGTGCGGCGCGGCCTCCAGCACTGTCACCGCGACCCCGCGTTCGGCCAGCACCACCGCCGCCGACATGCCGGCGATGCCGCCGCCGACCACCAGCGCCGGCACCGGTCGCGGCACGCGGGGGGCGCCACCGCCGCCCGGGTCCACCACGTGCTCGCGTACGCCGATCAGGCGACCTACCACTTGCGACAGACCCACGGGGCTTCCTCCAGTCGGCGGTCCCCCCAGTCTGCCTGAGGTGAAAGGAAGGGGCCCTTTTTAACGCATACGGATGTGCGGGGGCCCTTCTTGACGCCGGGCGGTCCGCGCGCTGCGTGCGCCGCGCGGGGGCGTTGGGGGAGGTGTTAACAAGGGGCCCTTCCTCTACCGGAGGCGTTAACAAGGGGCCCTTCCTTTCACCCCAGGCAGCGGCGGGGGCGGTCGGACGGGGGCCAGACGTACTCCAGGTCGGGGGAGACGTCGGTGAACAACGATGCATAGTGGACGGGGTCCTTGCGCAGCAGCGACGACCGGTGGCTGCGGTGCAGGTCGTCGAGGCCCAGCCAGGGTGGCAGCTCACCGGCCGCGGCCAGCTCGTCCTGGGTGCGGATCACCGCGATCCCGCACGCGGCGGCGAGGTCGGTGGCGAGCGTGCCGGCGCAGGTGTCGGCCCGGCCCGGCTCGCACCACACCGCGCACATGTCCAGCCCGTACCGGGTCAGCGCCTCCTCGTACCCGGCCCACATCTTCACCGCGGGATGGTTGCGCCAGCCGTAGTCCGGCCGGGTCAGGCCGCGCAGCACCTGGATCGCCTCGACGCGCTGCTTGCCCAGCCGCTTCTGGTCCAGCGTCCGGGCGCTGGCCAGGAAGTCCGGATACGGCAGGAACGTCTGCATGCCGGTGCTCTACCCGTACCCGGCCCCGCCATGCGTTCATGATCGCCGGGGCTGCGCACATCGCGAGCGGCTGACTACGATCCGGACATGGCCGAGCCACTGCGTGACCGCGCGCGCCGCGCGACCGGCTGGCGGCTCCGGATGAACGGTGACGAACGCCCCCACTTCGTGGTCTGCGGGTCCGATCCGCTCGCCTACTGGGTGGTCCGGTCGCTGCTCGCCACCGACAGCGCCGAGGGGCGGGTGCGGGTCACGCTCGTGGTGCCGGCCCGCCGCCGGTCCGATGGCCCGGACGGGCGGGACGTGCCGGGGGTACGGGTCGTCACCGCCGAACGGCTCGACGAGGCGGCGTTCCGCCGGGCCGGGCTGGCCGGCGCGGCCGGGCTGGCCCTGCTGAACCAGGACGACGTGGGCAACATGCACGCCGCGCTCTGCGCCCAGGAGGTCGAGTCCCGGCTGCGCCTGGTGGTGCGCATGTTCAACACCAACCTGGCCGACGGGCTGCGGCAGCTCTTCCCCGACTCGGCGGTGCTCTCCGACGCCTCGATGGCCGCGCCCGCCTTCGTCGCCGCCGCGCTGGGCGAGGTGGCGCCCACCCATTTCCGGCACGCGGGGCGCACGCTGTACGTGGCGCGCCGCGACGACGTACGCCCGCAGGACGTGGTCTGCGGCCTGGCCGTCACCACCGACCCGGACCTGGTGCGGGTGCTGCCCGCCGACGAGGCGGCGGCCGACGTGGTGCTGGCCGAGGCGACCGGGCGGCCGGCGGGCACCGAGGTGGCCGCGCGGCGGCTGGTACGGGCGCGGCGGCGACGGCAGCCGGGGGCGGTGCTGCTGCGCGCGGTCCGCCACTTCGCCACCCGCAAGATCGGTATCGCGGTGCTGGTGCTGCTCGGGGTGATCGCGGTGCTGGGCTGGCTCAACGCCCGGGCGGCCGACGTCAGCTGGAGCGAGGCGGTCTACCTGACGCTGGTCACCACGCTCACCGGCCAGGACCCGGACGTCAACAAGCCGGTCGCCGCCCAGGTCATGCAGGTGGTGCTCAACCTGGCCGGGCTGGCGCTGATCCCGCTGATCACGGCCGCCGTGGTCGACGGCGTCGTCAACGCCCGGCTGGCCCTGCACGCCGGGCGGGTCCAGCCGGACCGTTCCGGGCACGTGGTGCTGGTCGGGCTGGGCAACATCGGCACCCGGGTGATGGCTCAGCTGCACGACTTCGGCGTCGAGGTGGTGGCGATCGACAGGAACGCCGACGCGCGGGGTGCCGCGCTGGCGCACCGGCTGGGGGTGCCGCTGATCGTCGGCGACGCCGGCCGGGAGGAGACGCTGCGGTCCGCCTCGGTCGACACCTGCCAGGCTCTGGTGGTGGTCTCCACCGACGACGGGACGAACCTGCGTGCCGCGCTGATCGCCCGGTCGCTGGACCCGGACCTGCGGGTGGTGCTGCGGTTGTTCGACGGCGACTTCGCCGAGCGGATCCAGCAGGCGTTCGGCATCGGCATCTCGCGCAGCGTGTCCTATCTGGCCGCGCCGTCGTTCGCGGCGGCCCTGCTGGACCGCGCGGTCGTCGCCACCATCCCGGTCGACCGGCACGCGCTGCTGGTCACCGAGGTGCCGGTGGTGGCGGGTTCGCCGCTGGACGGGCGTCCGCTGAGCGCGGTGGCCCGGCCCGGCGAGGTACGCCTGCTCGCGTACACCCGGCCGAACCAGAAAGCCGACTGGACGGCCGATCCGCGGATGGTGATCCAGGCCGGTGACCGGTTGACAGTGGTGGCCCGGCGGGCCGGGCTGACCGCCCTGCTCCGGGAGACGACGCCCGCGCCGCCACCGGCGCCCGCCGGTCCACCCGCCGCGCGGCGCCCGGAGGAGTGACCGGCCGCGTCAGGCAGGTCGCCGGCGGCGGACCGCGTACCCGAGCGCGCCGAGGGCGAGCACGCCGAAACCGGCGAGCACGCTCGGCAGGGGCAGGTTGACCGCCAGCACCAGGCAGCCGACCAGCCCCAGTGTGGCGAGCAGCCGTACCGGGACGCGCCGGGCCGGGTCCGGGCCGAGCGTCAGCGCCGCCGCGTTGGTGATCGCGTAGTAGACCAGCACCGTGCAGCTGGAGAAGCCGATCGCGCCCCGGACGTCGCCAACCGCGACGACGGCGACCACCACGGCGGCGACTGCCAGTTCGGCGCGGTGCGGCACCCGGTGGCGCGGGTGCACCGCCGCGAGCACGCCCGGCAGGTCCCGGCGGCGGGCCATCGCGAGCGAGGTGCGGCCGACGCCGGCGAGCAGGGAGAGCAGCACCCCGGTCACCGCCACCGCCGCGCCGGCCCGGACCAGCCAGGCCAGCCCCGGTTGCCCGGCGGCGGTCACGACCTCGACGAGCGGCGCGTCGGTGGACGCCAGCCGGTCGGCGCCCAGTACGCCGAGCGCGACCACCGCCAGCGTCAGGTAGATCGCCAGCACCGCGCCGAGCGCCAGCGGCACCGCCCGGGGGATGGTGCGCTCCGGGTCGCGTACCTCCTCGCCCAGCGTGGCGATGCGCGCGTACCCGGCGAACGCGAAGAACAGCAGCCCGGCGGCGGTCAGCACGCCGCCCACCCCGAGGTCGGCGGGGGCGGTGAGCCGGTCGGCCGCCACCTGCGGCGCGCCGGTCACCGCCACCACGGCGAGCACCGTCAGCACCACCGCGACGAGGACCCGGGTGGCGGCGGCGGTCTTGCCGATGCCGCGCAGGTTCACCACCGTCACCGCCACCACCGCGAGGACGGCGACGAGCCGCGCCCGCCCCGGCCACAGGTACGCCCCGACGGTCAGCGCCATGGCCGCGCAGCTCGCCGTCTTGCCGACCACGAAGCCCCAGCCGGCCAGGAAACCGGCGAACGGGTGCAGCCGTTCCCGGCCGTACACGTAGGTGCCACCGGACTCGGGGTAGCGGGCGGCGAGCCGGGCCGAGCTGGTGGCGTTGCAGTAGGCGATGAAGCCGGCCAGCGCCAGCGCCACGAGCAGGCCGACGCCGCCGGCCGCCGCCGCGGCGGGGGCGAAGACCACGAAGACGCCCGCGCCCAGCATCGAGCCGAGACCGATGACGACCGCGTCCGGTACGCCGAGTCGCCGTGCCAGCTGTTCCACACCGGCAGCCTAGGAGCGTGCGGTGAACATCGGGTGCCGTCGTTCGCTCAGCGCGGCGCGGACCAGCCGACCGGCCGCCGCCAGTCGCCGAGCCGGCGCGGCAGCGGCAGGTCGTCCCAGGGCACCCGGCGCAGCAGCCGGTCCAGCAGCAGGCCGAGCAGCAGGCCGGCGATCGAGTCGGTGAGCCAGTGCCAGCCCAGGTAGACGGTGGTGCAGAAGACCACCGCCGGGGGCACCACCCGGATCACCGTGACCAGCCGGGGCGGCATGGTCCGGCCGAGCGTGCGCACGAGCGGGGCCAGCAGCAGGGCCAGTACGCCGTACCAGACGATCGCGTTGGCGACGTGCCCGGACGGGTACGACTGCGCGAAACGCACCGGCAGGTCGTGCTGGAACAGCGGCAGCGTCTGCTCGGGCGACAGGAACGGCTCCTTGACCGAGGCGCTCGGCGCCGGACGGGCCGTCCACACCTTCAGCGGGCCGATCGTGAAGAACGTGAGCACGAACCCGACCACCGGCGGCAGCAGCGGCCGTACCGAGCGCAGCCGCAGCGCCAGCAGCACGCCCAGCCCGGCCGCGAGCAGCGTCAGCGGGGTGCCCTGGCCGAGCAGGTTGAGCGTCATCGCCACCCAGCGGGCGGCGGTCGGGCGGTGCTCGTCCGACCAGTCGGCGACCGCCCGGTCGAGCCCGAACAGCTGCCCGGAGGCGAGTGCCACGGTGATCGCCACCACTGCCCCGAGCAGCAGCCCGTCGAACCACCACCCGGCCGGCCGGACCGGCCGCAGCCGCAGGTCACCGCGTACCCCCGAGGTCTGACGCACGCGACCACGCTACCGGCCGCCGGCGGCGCCCGGGCGGCGCGGGCATCGGCGGCTGTGTGCCGAGCCACGAAGGGAAGCGCGGCGCGGGGGTCAGCGGTCACACTGGTTGCCGTGCGGATCACCTCGGCTCTCGTCGACCCGGCGCTGCTCGACCTCCCCTGGTCGACCCCGCTGGAGCAGTGGCCTGCCGAACACCTGGTCGCGTTGCCGCAGGGCATCTCCCGGCACATCGTGCGGTTCGTCCGGCTCGGCGGGTACGTCTACGCGGTGAAGGAGACCGGCGAGCGGGTCGCCGAGCGCGAGTACGACCTGCTGCGGGCGCTGGAACGGATCGACTTCCCGTCGGTCGAGGCCGTCGCGATCGTGGCCGACCGGCAGACCGACGACGGCGAGCCGCTGGACCCGGTGCTGATCACCCGGCACCTCCAGTTCTCGCTGCCCTACCGAGCGCTGTTCTCCAACACGCTGCGCCCGGAGACGATGAACCGGCTGCTGGACGCGCTGGCCGCGCTGATCGTGCGGATGCACCTGACCGGGTTCTTCTGGGGCGACTGCTCGCTGTCGAACACGCTGTTCCGGCGGGACGCGGGCGCGTTCGCCGCCTACCTGGTCGACGCCGAGACCGGGGCGCTGCACCCGTCGCTGTCCAACGGCCAGCGCGGCGAGGACCTGGAGATCGCCCGGGTCAACATCTTCGGCGAGGCGCTCGACCTCCAGGCCGCCGGCCTGCTGCACGAGTCGATCGACCCGGAGGTGGTCTGCGAGGAGGTCGTGCGGCGCTACGAGCGGCTCTGGCACGAGATCACCTACGAGCAGCAGGTCGAACGCGCCGCCCGGCACGACATCGAGCGCCGCATCCGCCGCCTCAACGAGCTGGGATTCGACGTGGCCGAGGTGGCCATGTCCACAGCCGACAACGGGCGCTACCTGGTCCGGCCGAAGGTGGTCGACGCCGGCTACCACACCCGGCGGCTGCTGCGCCTGACCGGCCTGGACGCGGAGGAGAACCAGGCCCGCAGGCTCCTCAACGACCTGGACGCCTACCGGCTGGAGAGCGACCTGACCGACGAGCAGCAGGCGGCGCACCGCTGGCTGACCGAGGTCTTCGAGCCGGTGGTCCGGGCGGTCCCCGGGCACCTGCGGCGCAAGCTGGAGCCGCAGGAGCTGTTCGCCCAGATCATCGAGCACAAGTGGCTGCTCTCCGAGCAGGCCGGGCGGGACGTCGGGATGCGTCGGGCGGTGCAGTCGTACCTGGCCGACGTGCTGGTGCACCGCCCGGACGAGCAGGCGGTGCTCGGCGTCGAGGTGCCCAGCGTCTGACGCCCGGGCGGATCACTCCACCCAGTCGCCGCCGCGCATCACCCGTACCACGTTCAGGTCGTCGTCCAGCACCACCAGGTCCGCGCGCAGACCGGTGCGCAGCGCGCCCACCCGGTCGCCCAGCCCGATCGCGCGGGCCGGGGTGGTCGCGACCATGCGGCAGGCGTCCGCCAGGGCCACGCCCGCGCCGACCGCGTGCCGCAGCGCGGCGTCCATGGTGAGCGTGCTGCCGGCGATCGCGCCGTTGTGGGCGAGCCGGGCCACCCCGCCGGCCACGGTGACCGCCTGGCCGCCCAGCTCGTACTCGCCGTCGGGCATGCCGGCGGCGGCCATCGCGTCGGTGATCAGCGCGGCCCGCTCCGGGCCGGCCACCGAGGTGGCGAAGCCGAGCATGCCGTCGTGCAGGTGCACCCCGTCGGCGACCAGCTCGCACACCACGTTCGGGGCCTCCAGCAGCGCCACCACCGGGCCGGGCTCGCGGTGGTGCACCGGGCGCATCCCGTTGAACAGGTGGGTGCCGACAGTGGCGCCGGCGGCCACCGCCGCCCGGGTCTGCTCCCAGGTGGCGTCGGTGTGCCCGACCGCCGCGACCACGCCGTGCGACACCAGCAGCTCGATCGCCTTGGTGGCGCCGTCCCGCTCGGGAGCGATCGTGACCATGCGTACGGCGCCGCCGCCCAGCTCGATCAGCTCGGTCAGCTCGGCGGTCGACGGGTCGCGCAGGAACTCCGGGTTCTGCGCGCCGCAACGGTCGGCCGACAGGTACGGACCTTCGAAGTGGACGCCGGCGAGCACGCCGGACTCCACCAGCGGGCGGTAGGCGGCGGTGGCGTCGCGCATCAGCTCGAACGGGGAACTGACCAGGCTGGCCAGCAGCGTGGTGGTGCCGTGCCCGAGATGGAACACCGCGGCCTGCCGCGCCGCCTCCGGGTCGCCGGTGGTGAACGTGTGCCCGCCGCCGCCGTGGGTGTGCATGTCCACGAAGCCCGGCACGATCCAGTGCCCGTCGCGCACGGACGGATACTCGGCCACGGCGGTGATCCGCCCGTCCGCGATCTCCACGCAACCCTGCCGGATGACGCCGGTCGGGGTCACCACCTTGCCGGTCACGCGCCGGGTCATCGACTCTCCTTCGCCAGGGTGTCCAGGGCCAGCAGGGCGGCGCCGAGGCAGCCGGCCTCGTCCCCGAGGTCGGCCGCGACCAGGCGCGGCTCGCGGTGGAACGTCAGCCGCTCGCGCAACGCCCGCCGCAGCGGGTCGAACAGCCGGGGACCGGCCTGGGCCAGCCCGCCGCCGAGCACCACTGTCGACACATCGTAGAGCGCCTGCCCGGTGGCGAGTCCGTCGGCGAGCGCCTCGACCGCCTCCTGCCACACCTCCACGGCGAGCGGTTCACCGGCCGCCGCGCGCTCGGCCACCTCGGCAGCGGTGGTGGGCGCGCCGGACAGCTCGGCGTACCGGCGTCCGATCGCCGAGGCCGACGACACCGCCTCCAGGCAGCCGGTCCGTCCGCATCCGCAGCGCGGGCCGCCGGGGCGTACCAGGATGTGGCCGATCTCCCCGGCGGCGCCGTGCGCGCCGGTGGCTGCCGACCCGTCGACCACGTGGGCGGCGGCGATGCCGGTGCCGATCGCGACGAACAGCACGTGGCCGGCGTCCCGTCCGGCCCCGAGCCGGGCCTCGGCGAGGCCGCCCACGCGCACGTCGTGGCCGAGCGCCGCCGGCAGTCCCAGCCGCGTGCGCGCCAGCTCTCGCAGGGGTACGTCCCGGAAGCCCACGTTGGCCGACCAGACCGCCACGCCGCGCGCCTCGTCGACCACTCCGGGTACGGCGATGCCGCAGGCCACCGGCGTGTGGCCGTCGGCGCGGGCCTTGCCGGCCAGCCCTTCGGCCACGTCGAGGATCGTGCCGACCACCGCCTCCGGGCCGCGCTGGGCGTCGGTGGCGTGCCGTTCGGTGTGCACAGTCGTGCCGTCCGGCCGGACCAGGGCGCACTTCATCCCGGTGCCCCCCACGTCCAGCGCGACGACGACCTCGTCGCCTGCACTCACGCCGTGGGCTCGCTTCGCTCGCTCACGCCGTGCCGGCTGGGCATGCGCTCACGGCCCTCGCTGCGCTCGGTGCGTTCGCTCATGCCAGGACCACGGACCGGGTCAGGTGACGCGGCGCGTCCGGGTCGAGGCCACGGGTGGTCGCGAGCGCGACAGCGAAGCGCTGCGCCAGGATCAGGTCGGCCATCGGGTCGACCGGGTTGCGGCCGGCCGACCAGCTCGTCAGCACCGTGCGCCAGCCGTGCGTGCGGCTGTGCACGAACGCGGCGCCGGTGGCGGCCACGTCCTCGGGCAGGCCGTCCGGGATCTCGCCGAGCGCCCACACCAGCCGGCCGGGGGCGGCGACCGAGATCGGGCCGTGCCGGTAGTCCATGGCCGGGTACGCCTCGGCCCAGAACGTGGCCGCCTCGCGGCACTTCAGCGCGGCCTCCTGGGCCAGCCCGACGGTCCAGCCGCGACCGAGGAAGGTGACCTGCTCGATGCCGGCCGGGTCGATCGGCAGCGGCGCCCGGACGGCCACCTCCGCGTCGGCGGCCAGCCGGCTGAGGTCCTCGCCGAGGTGGGCGCGCAGCAGCGCGAGCGCGGTGGTGGCGAAGCGGGTCTGCACCACCGACCGTTCGTCGGCGAAGGGCAGCGCGACAGTGGCGTCGGCCGTCGCGACGGCGGCCGAGTCCGGGTCGCCGACCAGGGCCGTGGTGGGGATCCGCCCGCGCAGCGCGGTGAGCAGGTCGAGCACCTCGGTGGTGGTGCCGGAGCGGGTGATCGCGATGAGCCGGTCGTAGTGGCGGCCGGTGGGGAACTCGCTGGCCTGGAAGGCGTCGGTCTCGCCGTGGCCGGCGGCCTCGCGCAGCCCGGCGTACGCCATGGCCATGAACCACGACGTGCCGCAACCGACCACCGCCACCCGCTGGCCGGGGCGCGGCAGGCGCTCGGCGACGGTCGGGGCGAGTCGCGCCGCCTCCCGCCAGCAGTCGGGCTGGCTCGCGATCTCCGCGTGCACGTACGCCATGACAACTCCTCGCCGGGAAAACCCTTGCGCAATACGGCGCGATACTGCCGTCTTTCGCGCGTCATTCTGCGCGAAGCGGCGTGGTTGTGGCAACTGTCTCCAAGTTCGCGCAGCGAAGGCTTTTGCGCGGACTGAGTTTCGCGCACTAGTGTGCACGCAACCGATCACCGTTCACGCATAGTCAGGGGAGGCCCCCGCGGTGGACCGCTACGCGCGCTGGAACGCGCTGCTGGAGATGCTGACCGACAGCGGCCGGGTCACCGTCGAGGAGGCGGCCGACCGGCTGGACGTCTCCCAGGCCACCATCCGGCGTGACTTCGACCAGCTCGCCCAGCAGCAGATGATCACCCGGACCCGGGGTGGCGCGGTCGCCAACGGCGTCTCCTACGACCTGCCGCTGCGCTACAAGACCGCGAAGCACTCGGCCGAGAAGCAGCGGATCGGCACGGCGGCCGCCGCGCTCGTCTCCCCGGGCACCGTGGTCGGCCTCAACGGCGGCACCACGAGCACCGAGGTGGCGCGGGCGCTGGCCGTACGCCCGGATCTCAACACCAGCGCGGAGGGCGCCCAGCTCACGGTGGTCACCAACGCGCTGAACATCGCCAACGAACTGCTGGTGCGCTCGCGGATGAAGGTGGTGGTGGCCGGCGGCGTGGTCCGGCCCAAGTCGTTCGAGCTGGTCGGCCCGCTCGGTGGGGCGCTGCTGCGCGAGGTCACCCTGGACGTCGCGCTGCTCGGCGTGGACGCGATCGACCCGCAGCTCGGCGCCGCCGCGCACCACGAGGGGGAGGCGGCCATGAACAGTCTCATGGTCGCCCGCGCCAAGCGGGTCGTCGTGATAGCTGATTCCTCGAAGCTCGGTGGGCACGCGTTCGCCAGGATCTGCGCGGTGGACCGGGTGGAAACGCTGGTGACCGACTCCGGCGCGTCCCCGGACGTGGTGGCGGCGTTCCGCGAGGCGGGCGTGCACGTCGTCTGCGCCTGACGACGCAAGGAAGGGCCCCTTCTTAACGCCTGCGGTAGAGGAGGGGCCCCCTTTTAACACGCCTCAACACGCCGACACTGCATACCGGGTATTGCCTTCGCTTGCATACCGCGTATGGTGTCGCTGACGCCTACTTATCGGGGGAGGTCAGCTGTGTCGGCTGTCCTGGAGATCGAAGGTCTCCGCAAGACGTACCGGAGCCGGAAGCGCGGGGTCCGCCACGCGCTCGACGGCTTCGACATGCGAGTGGAGGCCGGGCAGGTGCACGGCTTCCTCGGCCCGAACGGGTCGGGCAAGACCACCACGTTGCGTACGCTGCTCGGCCTGATCCGGCCCAACGGCGGCCGGATGGCCATTCTCGGCCAGGAGCTGCCGCACGCGCTGCCGGCGGTCGCCGGCCAGGTCGGCGCCATCGTGGAGAGTCCGCAGTTCTTCCCGAACTTCTCCGCGCGGGACACCCTGGGCCTGCTCGCCCAGGCCGGCGAGCTGCCCAGGCAGCGCGTCGACGAGGTGCTGGAGTTGGTCGGGCTGCGCGACCGGGCCGGCGAGCGGGTCAAGACCTACTCGCTCGGCATGAAGCAGCGACTGGCCGTCGCCTCCGCGCTGCTCAAGAACCCCAAGCTGCTGATCCTCGACGAGCCCGCCAACGGCCTCGACCCGGGCGGCATCCGGGAGATGCGCGGGCTGATGCGGGACCTGTCCGAGGCCGGTATGACGGTGGTGCTCTCCAGCCACATCCTCGGTGAGATCCAGCTCATCTGCGACTCGGTCACCATCATCTCGCTCGGCCGCCGGGTCGCGTTCGGGCCGGTCGAGCAGGTGCTCGCGGCCCACTCCCAGGGCACCGTGCGGGTACGCCTGGAGGCGGTCAGCGACCTGCCCCAGGCCGCCGACGCGCTCAGCCGGGCCGGGGTCCGCGTGGCCGCCGAGCCGGACCACCTGATGTTGTCCGGTGTGGACAAGCCCGCCACTGTGAGCCGGCTCCTCGCCGAGCAGGGCCTGTACGTCAGCGAGCTCACCCCGGTCGCCGTCGACCTGGAGAGCGTCTTCCTGGAACTGACCGCCACCGCGCCGGTTCCCGGCCAGCACCGGCAGGTCGATCAGTCCGCCAAGGTCGACCAGACCGGCACCGCAGGAGGTTGGGGCGCATGAGCCTGTTCGTCACCGAGCTGCGCCGGCTCGGCAAGCGCCGGCTGACCCGGCTCATGCTCGTCCTGCTGCTCGTCGGCCTGGCCACCGTGGCCACCGCGTTCAGCTTCTCCAGCCAGAAGCTCTCGCCGACAGTGGTGGCGGCGGCGGAGGCCGACTCCCGGGCCCAGTACCAGCGGGCGACGGAGGAGTGGAAGCGCACGATCGCCGAGTGCGAGGCCGCGCAGGCCCGCGGTGAGCAGACCGAGGAACGGTACGGCCCGAACTGCGGCAAGGACTACCAGCCGCAGCCGGACATGTTCGACCCGAAGTGGAACCTGCCCTACCAGTTCGACTTCCGGGCCGAGTTCCCCATGTTCATCGCCGTGTTCGCCGCCTCCGTGGCGCTGTTCGGCTTCATCGTCGGCGCCTCCTTCGTGGGCGCCGAGTGGAACACCGGCGGGATGATGAACCTGCTGCTCTGGCGACCGAAACGGCTCGCCGTGCTGAGCACCAAGCTGGCCGCCCTGCTCACCACCGTGTTCGGCCTGACAGTGGTGCTCGGCGCGCTCTGGACGGCGGTGTTCTGGCTGATCGCCAGCCAGCGCGGCACCACCGCCAAGATGACCGCCGGAGTGTGGCAGTCGATCGGGCTGGACGGGCTGCGCGCGCTGGGGATGACGCTGCTCGTGGCGGCGGTCGGCTTCGCGCTGGCCTCGCTGGGCCGGCACACGGCGATGGCGCTCGGCGCGGCGGTGGGGATCTTCGCGGTGAGCGAGATCGGCATCCGGATCGCCGTGGCGATCCTGGGGATCCAGTTCGGGGACCGGTACGTGCTTTCCACGTACGCCCAGTCGTGGTTCCTGAAGCAGGCGGAGCTGTACGACTACGACACCTGCCAGTTCACGCAGGGCGCCTGCGAGCCGGCCAAGTACGTGGTCACGTGGGAACAGTCGGCTGTGGTGTTCGGGGTGGCCCTGGTGGCAGCCGTGGCCGCCGCGTTCTGGACGATGCGCCGGCGCGACATCTCCTGACCTCGTCCGCGCCGCCGGCCCGGCCGGCGGCGCGGACCCCGCGTCCGATGCGGCCGGGGGCGGCCCTGGTTACGCTGGGGTCCCCCGGCCGGCGCGCGTCTCCGCCTGCCGGTCACCCGCCGCCGGAGAGGAGCGCCATGTCCGCCGACGCCTCACACCGGGCCGCCGTCGACCGGCCGGGCCCGCCGGGGCCGGCAGCGGGTACGCGCCACGCGGGCGGGACCGTTCCGCCACCCCGGACCGCCCCGCCCGTCGAGTCCACCCCGCCGCCCGAGGCCGAGCCGGAGTCCGTCGCGCCGGTCGGGCAGGCTGCGCCGGAAGCGGTGACGCCGGCCGGTCTCACCGAGCGGGAGCAGCGCATCCTCGCCTTCGAGGCGCAGTGGTGGAAGCACGCCGGGGCCAAGGAGCAGGCCATCCGGGACACGTTCGGGCTCTCCGCGACCCGCTACTACCAGCTGCTCAACGCGCTGCTCGACCACCCGGCCGCGCTCGCCGCCGAGCCGGTTCGCGTCGGCCGGCTGCGCCGGCTCCGCTCGTCCCGGGCCCGCAACCGGCGCCGCTGACCCGCCTCACTTCTCGTACGTGCGCAGCCCGTTGCCGATGGCGAAGAACGTCGGCGCCCACTCGCCGATGAAGATGCCCCAGCGGTCCGCCCGCGCCACTCCGGCGCGCTCCATGTGCTTGGAGAGGAACCAGCTGGTGACCGAGAGGCCGATGCTGAGGAATCCGGCGAGGTACGCGTGCTCCGCCCGGATGCCCCCTTCGTGCAACCGTTCCAACATCTCCAACCCCCTGTCGCCGGGACCGACCCGGTCGTGTTCGACGCTACCGAAAGTCCGGAGCAGGTGACTGGCGGTTGTCACGATCGGGGTCGCGCGGCGGATGGCCCGGCGTCGCGCGGGTAGGCGGCCGACGGCGACGAACGGAGGACACGATGGGGGCACCAGACCGCCGGTACGCGATCGGCAGCCGACCGACCCGCCCGGCCGGGGAGGCGCCGACGATGCGGGTGCGTTCCGCCTCCGACCCGGCGCCGGGACGCCCGGAGAACGAGGACGTGGTCTTCCGCTTCGGTCCGCTCGTCGGCGTCCTCGACGGGGCCACCGTGCCGGAGGGCTTCGACACCGGATGCGTGCACGGTCCCGCCTGGTACGTCCGGCACCTCGCCGCCCGGATCGGCCTGGCGATCGCGGCCCGGCCCGCGGCAACGCTGATGAGCAGTCTGGCGGCGGCGATCCTCGCGGTCCGGGCCGACCACGGCGGGACCTGCGACCTCGACCATCCGGGTACCCCGTCGTCGACGGTCTGCCTGCTGCGGGAAAGCGGCGACCGGGCCGACTACCTGGTGCTCTGCGACAGCCCGCTGGTGCTCGACACCGGAGGCGGGATCGAGGTGGTCACCGACGACCGGCTGGAGGCCGCCGTGGCGGACCTGCGCCGCAGCGCCGCCGCGTTGCCCGACGGCGAGACCGACCCGGCGACCCGGTTCCGGCGGGCGACGACAGTGCAGCGGACCCGGATGAACCGCACCCACGGCTACTGGGCGGCGGCGAGCGACCCGGACGCGGCGTACCACGCGGTGACCGGGACGGTCCCGCTGAGCGGGCCGGGTGCGCTGCGCCGGGCCGCGCTGCTCAGTGACGGCGCCTCCTGCGCCGTCGAGCAGTTCGGTCTCTTCGACTGGGCCGGGCTGCTGGAGGTGGCGACCGTGGAGGGGCCGGAGGGGCTGATCGACCGGGTCCGGGTGGCCGAGCGGGACCACCCGGAGCGGTTGCGGCGGCGCAAGCGCACCGACGACGCCTCGGTGGTGCTGTGCGAGTTCGCCCCTCCGGCGTGAGCACGCTCACGTCGGAACAACCCGGTCGGATGACAACGCAGCGTGAGGCGGAACACCCCGGGGGTACGACCGGCCGACGCGGTCGGCCATAGCGGCAATCCGGGCCCAAAGGGGTGGACGGCCCGGACGGAGAGCGGCAGACTGCGCCTCGTGACGGGTGCGGTACGGCTGGAGCCGGTGGACGAGCGGAACCTGGAACCGTTGCTCTCCGTAGCGGCGGCGGAGGCAGAACCGGAGGACGTGATGCCTCCGGTGCAGGCGCCCGCGGGTTGGTCGCTCGCCCGCCGGGACGCGTTCCGTGAATTCCACCGGGCGAGCCTCGGCGGACTCAACGGCCCGACACGCACGGCCATGTACGCGATCGTCTCCGGCGGCGAGGTGGTCGGCATGGTCCGGATGACCCGCCGGGACGAGCCCGGCACCGTGGAGACGGGCATGTGGCTGGGCCGCTCGGCCCGGGGCCGGGGTCTGGGCGCCGCCGCGCTCCGGCAGCTGCTGCACGCCGCCGCGGCGGCCGGCATGCACACGGTGGTCGCGGACACCACGCCGGACAACGCGGGCGCGCTGTCGGTGTTGCGGAAATGCGGTGCGGAATTGCGCGAGGAGGGCGGAAAAGTGCACGCCCGAATGTGCCTGGATTCGGCGCTGCCGATCCGCTGACGCCCGTATCAGATTGCGTTCTTGCTGCTCACTAGCGCTCGCTGCGAGGTTTCGACCGCCTTTTCCGTTCCCCTGAGGAAATGTTTTGCCAATGGGGTGACGGGTACTGCCCGCCTCTCCGGGATCGCGATGTCCGCATCCCGGGGGAGTGCGGAGGAGAGCGGATGAAAAGCGGAGCACGGGTGGCGCTGGCGGTGGGCTTCGGCTACCTGCTGGGCCGCCGGAAGAAGATGCGTACCGCGCTGACGCTCGCCGCGGCGGTCGCCGCCGGGCGGGCCAGCCAGCGCCCGGGCGGCATCAGGCAACTCGGCGCGGACCTGATGGGCGCCAGCCCGCAGTTGCGCAACCTCGGCGGGCTCGGGCCGCCGCTCGTGGCGGCCGGGCGGGCCGCGGCGACCGCCGCCGCCGGCAGCGGCATCGACGCGATCGGCGGACGGCTGCGCGACGGCGCCGACGCGCTGCGCCGCAGGAGCGGCCCGGACCGGCCGGACACCGAGCGCTCCGCGCCGGACGAGGAGCCGGAACTGGACGAGCAGCCTGTCGCGCCGGATCGACAGCAGCGGGGGCGGTGACCGTGGCGACGACCAGTCTGACCGACCGGGTACGCGACGAGATCGGCGGCGAGCTGCGCAACCTCGCCTCGGCGTTCGGTGAACGGGCCGTGCAGGCGATCAGCGGCCGGGTCACCGACGCGACGGGACGACTCACCGAGTACGCCAAGCAGGGCGGCGATCCCGGCTTGGTCGCCGCCGCCACCGGCGCGCGGAAGCTCGCCGAGGGCAACTCCCCCGTGAAGGCCATGTTCCATGCCGGCGTGGCCGGCGGTAAGGAGAAGCTGATGGCGGCGTTCGGTCGCAAGGGCGGCGGCGACGGCGGCCGGAAGCTCAAGGTCACCAACATCGTCGAGACCATCGAGGTCGGCGTGCCGGTCCGGGTCGCCTACAACCAGTGGACGACGTTCGGCGACTTCCCGAGCTTCATGAAGAAGGTCGAGCAGGCCGACTGCGACGACGACGAGAAGATGACCTGGAAGGCACAGGTGCTCTGGTCGCACCGGACCTGGGAGTCGACGATCGTGCGGCAGATCCCGGACCGGCTCATCCACTGGCGGTCCAAGGGCGAGAAGGGCTCGGTCGACGGCACCGTCAGCTTCCACGAGGTCGGCCCGGAGCTGACGAAGATCCTGGTCGTGCTGGAGTACCACCCGCAGGGCTTCTTCGAGCACACCGGCAACCTGTGGCGGGCCCAGGGCCGCCGGGTCCGGCTGGAGCTGAAGCACTTTGTCCGGCACGTGATGACCCGGACCGTGCTCGACCCGGACGCGGTCGAGGGCTGGCGCGGCGAGATCGAGGACTCCCAGGTCGTCAAGGACCACGAGACCGCGCTCCGGGAGGAGCGGGGAGAGGCCGGGCCGGCCGACGACGAGTACGCCGCCTACGACGAGGGCAACGACTTCGACGACGACGAGTACGCCGACGAGCCGGTCCGGACGGAGCCGGAGCGCTCCCGCAGCCGGCCGGTACGCGAGCAGCGGGAGCCGCGTGCCGACCGCCCCCGCCGCGTTCCGGAGCGGCCCCGCCGCCCGGCCGCCCGCCGCCGCGACGAGCGCTGACCGCCGGGGCGGCCCGTCAGGACCGGCCGGCCGCGTACGACTCCAGGTGCGCGAGCTGCACCGGGTCCAGCGACGGCCGGACACGGTCACGGGCCGCCCCGACGTGCGCCGCAGTCACAGTGCTCGCGTTGAGCGACTCCCGCATGGCGGCGAGCGCCGCCTCACGTACCAGCGCGGTGCAGTCGGCGGCGGAGAAGCCGTCCAACTCGGCGCCGAGCGCGTCGAGGTCGACGTCCGGAGCGAGCGGTACGCCCCGGGCGGCGGCGCGGAGGATCTCCGCGCGGGCCGGGCCGTCCGGCGGCGGCACGTAGACCAGACGTTCCAGCCGGCCGGGCCGCAGCAGCGCCGGGTCGACCAGCTCCGGCCGGTTCGTCGCGCCGACCACCACCACGTTGCGCAGCGCCTCCACCCCGTCCAGCTCGGTGAGCAGCGCCGCCACCACCCGGTCGGTGGTGCCGCCGTCGCTGGCCTGCCCGCGTACCGGGGCCAGCGCGTCCACCTCGTCCAGGAAGACGAGCGTGGGCGCGGCCTGGCGGGCCCGGCGGAACAACTCCCGGACCGCCCGCTCGCTCTCACCCACCCACTTGGAGAGCAGCTCGGCGCCCTTCACCGACAACACGTTCGCCCGCCCGGACCCGGCCAGCGCGGTGACCAGATAGGTCTTGCCGCAGCCGGGCGGGCCGTAGAGCAGCACGCCGCGCGGCGGCGTCACGCCCAGCCGGGCGAAGGTGTCCGGGTAGGTGAGCGGCCAGAGCACCGACTCGGTGAGCGTCTGCTTGACGTCGTGCAGCCCGCCCACGTCGTCGAGCGTCACCGACGCCAGCTCCAGCGTGGACGCGGACATGGTCGTCGGCCGGACCACCTCCAGCGCCTCGGTGAAGTCCGTCATCGCCACCGTCGGCGTCTCCGCCGTCTTCTGCCGCAGCGCCGCGCGTACCCCGGCCTCGCGGACGAGCGCCGCCAGGTCCGCCGCGACGAACCCGGGGGTACGGCCGGCCACCTCGTCCAGCCGTACGTCGCCGGCCAGCGGCACCTGCCGGGTGAGCACTGTCAGCTGTTCCCGGCGCAGCGCCGCGTCGGGCAGCGGCACGGTGATCCGCAGCGCCAGCAGATCCGGGCCGCGCAGCCCCGGGTCGACCGCTTCGGGTCGCCCGCTGGTGCAGACCACCGCCACGCCGGCCCGCAGCGTCTCGGCGACCACCTGCCGGAACACGGTGGCCAGCGGACCGGGCTCGTCGGCCGGGGCGATCGCCTCCACGTCGGTGACCAGCAGCACCGCAGGTCCGCCGGCGCGTACCGCCGACGCCGCCTCACGGAGTCTGCGGGCCGCGGCGTCGTTCGTGAGCGCGGCCAGCTCCGGTGCCCAGAGCGGGCGCAGACCCGCGCCGACCCGGGCGGCCACGGCGCGCACGAGCGCGGACTTGCCCGAGCCCGCCGGTCCCTCCACCAGCACGCCGAGCGAGACGGTGGTGCCGAGCCGGCCCAGCACCTCGCGGTGGTGGAAGCCCAGGTCCAGCAGCTCGGTCAGCTCCTCGGCCTGGGCACGCAGGCCGGGCAGCTCGTCGACGTCGGGGGCGTCCTCCGGGCCGAGCAGGCCCTCGGCCCGTTCCGTCCCGGCCGGCGTTGCCGTGGGAGCGGAGACGGGCGCGCCCGGGGACACCGGCCCGGAGCCGCGGGTGGCCGGACCGTGCTCCCAGCCCACCACCGTGTCCATGGTGACGAGCGCGCCGGTCGCCGGCTCGGCGGACACGACGTTGAGCAGCGTGCTGGTCCAGGCGTACCCGACGGAACTGGCGAGACTGCGCCGCGCGGCCTCGATCAGGCCGCGCACGGCGGCGTCCGGGAGCACGTCCTGCGGCAGCAGCGAGACGTCGTCGCCGGGGGTGACGACCTTGCCCAGCAGCGCGAGCCGCAGCATCTCCGGCGGGACCGCGGCGACCACCGCGGCCGGGCCGGCCAGCGTGAGCCGGCGTGCCGGGGTGGCCGGCAGCGGGCTCACCGTCACCTGGCCGCCGGCCCGCAGCCCGAGGTTGCCGAGCAGCAGGTCGTCGGCGTGCAGCAGGACGTCGCTGGTGTTCTGGTCGGCGGCGGCTGCGATGCCGGCTGTCGTCCGGCGGCCGGTCAGCCGCACCGGGTCGCCGGGGCGCAGCGCCAGCGCGGTGAGCACCTCGGGATGCAGGCGTACCACGCCGCGGCGGGCGTCGAGCGCGGCCGGCCGCAGCGTCGCGGTCAGGGTCAGGTCGGGTTCCGCCACCCGCCGACAGTAGCCGCCGTGACCACGCCGGTGCCGCCTCAGCGCGGGTCCGGGCCGTCCAGCAACGAGGGATCCTGCCGGATCATCTCCGCCAGCCGGGCCGCCGGGTCCGACTCGAGCGAGTCCTGGCCGGGGGCGGGCACTGTCTTCACCGACATGGGCCACGCCGGTGGGGGCGTCGGCGTCGTGGGCGGGCCCACCGTGACCGCGGGACCCGACCAGGAGACCCGCAGCGGGTACGCCTGGTCGCCCAGCTCCACCCGGAGCGCCACGGCGACGCCGGGGTGATCGGCCACGACCCGCCGGACCGCCTCGGCGACCTCCTCGACCGGGTCACGCCGCGCCGGCGCCGCGCCGCCCCGCAGCCGGTACGCGCCGTGCCCCGCCCGCCCGTTGCCCGGCTCGTCCGGCAGCTCCTCCAGGGGCACGTCCTGGTCGGCACTCCCGGCCGGTTCGCCGGGCGCCCGGCGGCGCATCGCCTCTTCGCGTCGCGCCATCCGGGCCAGTGTCTCGTCCAGATCACCTCTCATGGCGTCCACCCCTTCGCCAGACAACGGATCGAAACGACTGTCGGTGTTTCAGCCCGCCCGTGACTGCGGAGCCGGCCCGTCGCCGCGCCGGCCCGACCGGGTCGCCCGGTCCAGCGCCCGGTCCAGGACGACAAGCAGGGCGTCCCGGACCGAGAGCCGGTCCCGGGCGTCGAACTGTACGAGCGGCACGTGCTCCGCGATCGCCAGCGCCCAGCGGATCGACGGCAGGTCGAGGGCCAGCCGCCCGTCGAAGGCGTTGACGCCGACGGCGAACGGCAGCCCGGACCGCTCGAAGAAGTCGATGGCCGGGTAGCAGTCGTCGAGGCGGGCGCTGTCCACCACCACGAGCGCGCCGAGCGCCCCCCGGGCCAGGTCGTCCCACATGAAGCCGAACCGCGCCTGTCCGGGCGTACCGAAGAGGTAGAGCTTGAGGCTGCGGTCGATGGTCACGCAGCCGAAGTCCATGGCGACGGTCGTGGTGGTCTTCCCGGCGACGCCGCCGGGGTCGTCGATGCCGATCCCGACGGTGGTCATCTCGGCCTCGGTGGTCAGCGGCGCGATCTCCGAGATCGCCCCCACCGTGGTGGTCTTGCCGACCCCGAACCCGCCGGCGATCAGGATCTTGACCGGGATCGGCGGGCGGGGCGCCGGCACCCGGCTGACGATCGGCGCCGGTTCCTGTGGCGGCACCCCGGGCGGCAGGTACGGCAGCGGCGGGGTGGGCGGTGGCGGTGTAGCGCGGCCGATCAGCGGGGCCGGTCCGCCGTAGCGGCTCGGGGCGCTGTTTGCGGACGGCCCGCCCAGGGCCGCCGCCGGCCATTCAGGAGATCGCACGAAGTCCATCAATCACTCGCAGGATGATGTCGGGATCGAGGGCGTCGTCGCCGTCCGCGACGTGCACGTCGAGATGACCGGCGGCGCGAAGGTCGCCGACGAGCACCCGGGTCACACCGAAGTGCATCCGGGTCCGGGCGGAGATCTCTGCCACCGAGACGGGCTCGGCGCAGATCGCGACGATCGCCGCCAGCTCCGGGGCGAGCCGGGCGGTCACCGCCCACGAGGTGCTGCCCGGACGAGCGGTGACCTGGGTCTCCAGACCGATCGCCGGGTCGCCGTCCACCCGTCCGGCGGTCAGCACGAACGGGCGCGGGCCGGTCGGCTCCCCGTCGCCCGCGTCCGGCTCCGGACTCGGAGCGGACGCGTGCAGGAAGGGGCGGACCCGGATGCCGGGTTCCGGCTCCGGGTCCGCGCCGGCGGCCCCCGGGATCATTGCTGGACGGCGTTCTTCAGCTCGGCGATCAGGCGGGGACTCAGGGCGCCGCCGGCCCGGCCGGCGAAGAGCGTCATCTCGTACGCCACGGTGCCCAGATTCGCCGTACGGTCGGCGACGACGCCGAGAACCGAACCACTGCTGATCGCGCTGATCAGCAGGTATCCCTCGGCCATGTCGACGATCACCCGGTTGAGCGCGCCCAGCGCGTACCAGCTCGCGGCGCCCCCGGCGAGGCTGGTCATGCCGGAGACCACGGCGGCGAGCCGTTCCGCGTTGGACCGGTCCTTGATGGCGGACATGGCCATCAGCAGCCCGTCAGAGGAGACCGCGATCGCCTCCATCACCCCGGCGGTGCTGGAGGTGAACGAGTCGAGCAGCCAGTTGAAGGTGCGCGCCTCGGGGCTGAGGTCGCCGGTGGCGCTCTGTTCGATGTTGTCGTGCAGGAACGGGCTGGTCACCGTGATGGGTCCTCTTCGTAATGACGGTCTGGGCTGACTTCGCGCAGAGCACGGGCGACGCCCGCCTCGAACTCGTTGACGAGATTGCGGACCTCGACGGGGTCGCCGGGGTCGGAACTGGTCGGGGGCGTGGACTGGGTCGCGGTGGCGGCCAGGTTCGCGCCCGGCACCCGCCGGCTCAGCCGGGGTCGTTCCGTGGTGGGCGGGGCGGAGACGCTGTGGCCCTCGGCCCGGCGTACGCCGTCCTGGAACGCCTCGACCAGGGCCCGGACGTGGGCCGGGTCGGCGGGGACGCCGATCAGCGGCCCGGCGGTCGCCGGGCCGGCCGGGGCGGTGGGCGCGGGGGCCGGGAGGTTCGCCCCGGGCACCCGCTGCCGGATCGGCGACCGGGCGCCGGGCCGTCCGGCGGCCGGGCCGACCGGCTCCGGCCCGGCCGGGACCGACGGGCGACCACCGGCGGGCGGCGCCGAGCGGACCGGTCCGACCGGTGGGGCCGACGCCGGTCCGGCGGTCGGCACGGGCGCGGAACCGACGCTGGGCGTGCGCACCGGCCGGGCGGCCGGTGGCGACGACGGCCCGGCGGCCAGGCCGGCCCCGGCGGTCGGCGCGAGGGCCGGACCGGCGGGCGGGGTCAGGGCCGGCCCCGCCGGTGGGGTCAGGGCCGGACCGGCCGGTGGGGTCAGGGCCGGACCGGCCGGCGGCGTGCGGGTCGGGCCGGCCGTCGGCCCGGCGGCCGGGGGAGCGACCGGGACCGGGCCGACGACCGGTGTCGGCGGGGAGGTACGGCCGGGGCGCGCCGCCGGTCCGGCCGGCAGGGTGGCGGGCGCACCGGCGGCCGGCGGCCAGGCGGGCGGCGGTCCGGCGGTGGGGAAGTTCAGTTCCTCGGCCGGCTCCGGAGCATCGTCCCGGTTGCCGAAGGCGTTCCACGGGTTGCCGCTGGACATGCTGCGGGTGGCCCGGCTCAGCAGCTCCGCGTCGAAACCGGCGGGCGGTTCGCCGGTCGTCGGTCCGCGATCGTGCCCGCCGGGCGGTACGGCGGCCCGCGCGGCGCCGGCGAAGGCCGGCTCGGCCCGGCGGACCACGAGCGAGGCGGCCGGGACCTCCAGGGTGGCGGTGACGCCGCCCCCGACGGTCGGGGTCAGCCGGACGTGCCAGCCGTGCCGCCGGGCCAGGCGGCCGACGACGAAGAGGCCGAGCACCTCGGTCGGGGCGAGGTCGAGCCGTTCCCGGCGGGTGAACCGGGCGTTCTCCTCGGTCATCCGCTCCTCGGTCAGGCCGATGCCGTGGTCGACCACGACGAGCCGGGCGCCGCCGTCGGTCAGCTCGCCGGTCACCACCACGCGGGTGTGCGGCGCCGAGAAGGAGGTGGCGTTCTCCATCAGCTCGGCCAGCGTCAGGACCAGGTCGCCGACGATCGCGGGCGCCGCCGCCACACCGGGCGGCACCTCCACGTCGACGCGGGTGTAGTCCTCGATCTCGCCGAGCGCGAGCCGGACCACGTCGGCCAGCGGGACCGGGGCCACGTGGCCGTCCGAGCCGGTGGCGCCGGAGAGCACCACCAGGCTGCCCGCGTTACGGCGCAGGCGGCTGGAGATGTGGTCGAGCCGGTACAGGTGCTCCAGCCGGCCCGGGTCCGTCTCCTGCCGCTCCAGCCGGTCGATGAGCGCGATCTGGCGGCCGACCAGGTTCTGCGTACGCCGCCCGACGTGGCCGAACATCTGCGCCACGTTGCGGCGTCCGGCCACCTGGCGCTCGACCAGCCGGGCGGCGGTGTGCTGCACCCGGTCGAACGCGCGGGCCAGCTCGCCGATCTCGTCCCGGGCGCCGACCTCCACCGGGTCGAGGCGTACCGGGGGCACGCTCTCGGACTCGTCGTCGGCGACCCGGGTCAGTTCCGCCTCGGCGACCCGGGCGACCCGCTCGGCGGAGCGGGTGAGCCGGCTCAGCGGGCGGGCGACGGTACGGGCCACCGTCATGCTCAGCAGCACCACGACCAGCAGGATGACGCCGGCCGCCAGGGTGACCAGCCAGGCCGCGGTCAGGGCCTCCCGTTCCCGGGCGCGGGTCTCCGCGATGACGTCCGCGACGACCTTCTTCTCCACGAACTGGCCCAGCGTGATCATGGACCGGGAGGCGGGGAAGAGCACGTCCAGCGAGACCGGCGCGATCGCCGCGTCGGGGTCGCGGAGGCTGTCCACCAGGAACGTCGGGCTGGTCCGCGCGGCCACCGCCGCGTCGTCCAGCTCGGCCACCTTGAGCTGCTCCGGCGTGATCAGCCGGCGGAAGCGCCGGTTGTCGACGTTGAGCGCCGCCATGCACGCCACGAACGACCGCGACATCAGCGGGTCGCCAGTCGCCTTGACCAGCACGATCCGGGTGGTGCAGGAGCTGAGTGCCTCGTCGACGCGCAGCAGCGCGTCCAGGGCGAGCACCTGCCGGCCGGCCGCGGTGTCGGTGTCCACCTGGTACGGCAGCCGCAGCGCGTCGATCAGGGCGGTGTCGACCTCGGCGAACGCGGTCAGGATCTGGTCCGGCCTGGCCCGGCCGGCGAGCGTGGCGGTGCGGACGTCGTCCAGCTTGCGTACCCCGTCGAGGCTCTCGCGGATCGGCGCGGGCAGCGTCTCGGCGCGCAGGTCGGCGACCCGGTCGTCGACGGTGGCCGACTTCTGGATCAGCTCGGTGCGGGCCACCCGCCCGAGCAGCAGCCCGATCGAGAGCAGGCGTTCCTGCTGGAGATCCTGGACCAGGCTGCCGACCCGGCTGGCGATGCGGACCGTCTCGGCGGTGTCGGCGGCCCGTTGCGCGGCGGCCACCCGGTCGATGACCACCGGAACGGCCAGCCCGACCATGCTGAGCAGCGGGATGATCACCAGCAGGGCGAGCTTGCCCCGGATCCGTAACCTAGCGAGCAGCATCGAACGGCCTCCACCGGTCGGCGTCGCCGCCCCGGCCGACGGCGACCGGCTGGCGGTCACCCTCGGACGCGACGATCGGCGGGTCCTCGTGGACCGCCGGTGGCGGTCCTGCCTCGGTCGGCATCCGGCGCGCCGGAGGAGGGCCGGAGGACCGCTCCCGCCGCACCGCGGCGAGGTGCAGCGCGGCGATCCCGGCGAGCAGCGCGACTGCCGTGCCGGCCGCGACCCGGCCCAGCAGCAGGTCCCGGTCGATCGCGTCCAGCCGTTCCTTCAGCAGCGTGTCGAGCTGGTCGAGGATGACCGTCCGGAGCTGCTTGGCGGCGTTCTGCGCGGTGATCCCGGCCTGGGTGAGCTGGTCGGTGCCCGGCGCGGACCGGCCGCCGCCGGGCGCCGAGTAGGCCGAGAACGTCTCCAGCGAGCGCTGGTAGGTGTCCAGCGGGGTGAGCACGTTGGCGCCCAGGTCGGTGCTCTCCGAGCTGTCGACAGCGGAGCGCAGGTCGGCGACGAGGTCGGTGGCCGGGCCGAGCGCGGCGACGCGCAGCTCGGCCAGTTCCGCTCCGGTCCGCGCGCGTTCGGCGGCGGGACGCTTGGCCGCCAGCCGGGCCAGGTCGACGAGCCGCCCGGCCAGTACCGTCGCGGTGGGCAGGTCACCGCCGATGCCGTCCTGGAGGAAGAACGAGTCCGAGCGCGGGTCGCGGATCAGTCCGGAGCTCTCCCGAACCTTGCGGTAGAGGGCCAGCAGCAGGTCGGACGCCTCGCCGTAGGCCCGGAAGGCGGCCTCGGGGTCGCCGAGCCCGCGATCCGGCAGCGCCTCCAGCTTCGCCCGCAGCCCGGCCCAGCGCTCGTGGGTGCGCAACTCGTCGCCGACGGCGTTGTCCACCTCGGCGATGCCCTCGATCGCGGCGGTGAGCGCGGTCCGGGAGACGGACCCCTCGGCGACCGCGATCGCCTGCGCCTCCACCAGCGCGTCGGTGATCGGGCCGAGAGCGCGCAGGTAGCGGACGCCGAGCCGTTCCCGGCTCGCCAGCTCGTGGTCGTCGGCGGCGTTGTTCTCGGCCTGGGCGAAGATGAACCCGAGCGGTACGAGCAGCGCCAGCACCAGCAGCAGGGGAAGCGTACGGCCCGGTACGGCGGGCCGCCGACGGACCCGCGGCGCGGGGACTGTCATGGTGTGTCTCCTCCGGCGACGGCGGGGCGGTCGGTGCCCCGGGAGGTCGCCGTACGCAGTCCCGTGCACCGGACCGGAAAAGTAGCCGAACCGGACGTCGGTGCAACCTCGGTCGATGAGTCGGCTTCACGTCAGTCCATTCTGGGCGACGCTGAGTGAGCCTGGGCGTCACTCAGCGTCCGATCATGTAGCCGAGAAGTGACATCGACGGTGGTTTGCGCGTGTAGATGTGAATTCACATGATCCGAACATGCACCGCTGGGATGTTCTGGACCTTTGGCGGACGACGGTCTGCGAGCGACGAACGGCGCAACCGGACAGACGTACGGCGGATCTCAGCGAATGCACAGCGATCGGCCCGTACCGTGTGCCGCATGAGATCACCAGTCGCGCGGATCCGGCGCGCCCTGGCCGGACGCCCACGCCGGATCGTCGCCGTCGTGGCGGTGGTCGTCCTCGTCGCCGCCGGGCTCGTCTGGGTGGCCCGGCCGCAGACCCCGGACTTCCGCACCGAGCCGGCGCTGGTGACCGTCCGCTCCGGGCCCTCCGGCGACGAGCCGGTCGACCTGGACACCACGCTCTACCTGCCGGACCGCGCGTCGGCCGCGAACCGCGTACCGGCGGTCCTGCTGGCGCACGGCTTCGGCGGCACCAAGGACTCGGTCCGCTCCGACGCCGAGGACCTGGCCGCCCGGGGGTACGCGGTGCTCACCTGGACGGCTCGTGGCTTCGGGCGCAGCGGCGGCCAGATCCACCTGGACAGCCCCGACTACGAGGTGCGGGACGCGCAGCGCCTGCTCGACCGCCTGGCGGAGCGTCCGGACATCCGCCTCGACGCGGCCGGCGACCCCCGGGTCGGTGTGGTCGGCGGCTCGTACGGCGGCGGCCTGGCCCTGCTGCTGGCCGCGCAGGACCAGCGGGTCGACGCGATCGTCCCGATGATCACCTGGAACGACCTGTCCCGGGCGTTCCTGCCGGAGAGCACCGGCCGGCAGGCCACCGACGGCGTGTTCAAGAAGGGCTGGGCCGGCATCTTCTTCGGCGGCGGCGGGAACGCCGGCTCCGGTCCGGCCGGGCTCTCCGGGGCCACCGCCGCCGCGCCGGAGGGCGCGCCCGAGTCCGCCGGCCCGCCGAGTCCGCAGCCGGGCGCCGGGCCGGGTACCGGTTCCGGTCGCGCGCCGGGCGGCGCCGCCGACCCGTCCTGCGGCCGCTTCGCCGCCGACGTCTGCGCCGCGTACCTGCGCATCGCCACCACCGGCCGGGCCGACGCGGCGGCGGTCGAGCTGCTGCGCCGGTCGTCGCCGGCCGGCGTGCTGGACCGGATCAAGTCACCGACGCTGCTGGTCCAGGGCGAGGCGGACACGCTGTTCCCGCTGGCCGAGGCGGACGCCAACGCCCGTGGCATCGCCGCCGCCGGCACGCCGGTGCGGGTCGCCTGGTTCACCGGCGGCCACGACGGCGGCTCCGGACCCACCTCCGACTCCGACCGGGTGAAGTTCCTGACCGCGCAGTGGCTCGACCACTACGTCAAGGGTGACGGAGCTGCACCCGGCGACACGTTCACGTTCTCCCGGATCGCCGGGTTCGACGCGCTCGACCGGGGCCTGGTGGCCACCGGCTTCCGTACCGCCGACTATCCGGGGCTGGCCGGGCAGGACCGCCGCGAGGTGACGCTCGCCGGCCCGCCCCAGCCGGTCGCCGTACCGCCGAACGGCAACCCGGCGGCGATCTCCTCGGTGCCGTTCGCGGGCGCGCTCGGCTCGCTGCTGGACGGCGTGGCGGGGGACATCCCCGGCCAGCACGCCCGCTTCGAGTCGGCGCCGCTGGACGACGCGGTCGACGTGGTGGGCGCGCCCACGGTGCGGATCAGGGCCGCCTCCCCGACCGGCGAGGCGGTGCTCTTCGTGAAGCTCTACGACGTCGACCCGCAGGGCGCGGCCACGCTGCCGTCGGGCCTGGTGGCGCCGGTGCGACTGACCGGCCTGCCGGCCACCGTCGACGCGGCCACGCCGGTCACCGTCACGCTGCCGGGGATCGTCCGGCGGGTCGAGGCCGGGCACCGGCTGCGGCTCGTGGTGGCGACGTCGGACCAGGCGTACGCCTCCCCGGCCGAGCCGGCCGTGCACACCGTGGCGCTGGCCGACGGGCCGCTGACGCTGCCCACCGTCGACGCCTCGCCCATCCCCACCACGGCCGCGGTGTGGCGCTGGGCGCTGGGCGGTCTGCTCGCCGCGATCGTGCTCGGGCTCGTCGTGGTCGTGCTGCTCACCCGCCGCCGGCACCGTCGCCAGGACAGCTCGGTGCACCCGGAGTACGCGGGCGTCCCGCTCGCCGTGCGCAACCTGCGCAAGGAGTACGCGGACGGTTTCGTCGCGGTCTCCGACGTCGACTTCGAGGTGCACCCCGGCCAGGTGGTCGGCCTGCTCGGGCCCAACGGCGCGGGCAAGACCACGACGCTGCGGGTGCTGATGGGGCTGACCCAGCCCACCGCCGGGGAGATCTACGTCTTCGGTCACCGGCTGGTGCCCGGCTCGCCGGTGCTTTCCCGGATCGGCGCGCTCGTCGAGGGGCCGGGCTTCCTGCCGCACCTGTCCGGGCTGGACAACCTCAAGGCGTACTGGCGGGCGACCGGCCGGCCGTGGGAGGACGCGCACTTCGACGAGGCGCTGGCGATCGCCGGCCTTGGCGACTCGGTGCACCGGCGGACGAAGAAGTACAGCCACGGCATGCGGCAGCGGCTGGCCATCGCCCAGGCCATGCTCGGCCTGCCCGAGCTGCTGGTGCTGGACGAGCCGACGGACGGGCTGGACCCGCCGCAGATCGCGGAGATGCGCCGGGTGCTCCAGCGCTACGCCACCGACGGCCGGGCGGTGCTGGTCTCCAGCCACCTGCTGGCCGAGGTGGAGCAGACCTGCACGCACGCGGTGGTGGTCAACAAGGGGCGGATCGTGGCGTCCGGCCCGGTGGAGGAGATCGTCGGCGAGTCGCCGAGCGTGCTGTTCGACGTGAGCGATCCGGACGCGGCGCGTACGGTGCTCGACCGGCTCGGCGGCGTACGGGTGCTGCCCGACGGCGACGGCGGGCTGGTGGTCGACACCAACGGCACCGCCCGCAGCGAGGTGGTGGCCGAGCTGGTCCGGGCCGGTATCGGAGTGGACCGGGTGGTGCCCCGGCGCCGCCTGGAGGACGCGTTCCTCGCCCTGGTCGGCGAGAACTCTCGGGGAAGCGGGGACCGGTGATGGCGGGTTCGTCTGTGGCATCGTCGCCTGGTGGTGGCACGTCCGGGCCCGGCGCGGGCGGTGCGGCGGCCGGTTACCGGCCCTCCGCGACGCTTCCGTTCGCCGCGGAGTTCCGGCGGCAGGCGTCGCGCCGGCGTACCCAGCTCGCGCTGGGGTTCATGGTGGTGCTGCCGCTGATCATCCTGGTGGCGTTCCAGTTCGACTCCGGGGACGACGACCGCGGCGGGCGGGGCGAGTTCTCCAGCCTGGCCGACCTGGCCACGTCGGGCGGGCTCAACTTCACCCTGTTCTCGATCCTGGTCTCCGCGTCGTTCCTGCTGGTCGTGGTGGTGGCGTTGTTCTGCGGCGACACGGTGGCCAGCGAGGCGAGCTGGGGCAGCCTGCGCTACCTGCTGGCCGTACCGGTGCCCCGGGCCCGGCTGCTCGCGGTGAAGCTGGTCGTCGCGCTCGCGTACTCCGGGCTGGCGCTGCTGTTGCTGGCCGGCACCGCGCTGCTGGCCGGCACGCTGCGGTACGGCTGGAAGCCGTTGAGCAGCCAGGTCTCGGCCGAGCTGGCTCCGGCCGACGGGTTGCTGCGGCTGCTCGGGGTGCTCGGGTACCTGGCGGTGGTGCTGCTGGTGGTGGCCGGGCTGGCGTTCCTGCTGTCGGTGACCACCGACGCCGCGCTCGGCGCGGTCGGCGGCGCGGTGCTGCTCTGGATCCTCTCCAGCATCCTGGACCAGATCACCGCGCTGGGCGGCCTGCGGAACCTGCTGCCCACCCACTACAGCAGCGCCTGGCTGGGGTTGCTGTCCTCGCCGATGCAGACCGATGACGTTGTCAAGGGCGCGTTCTCGGCAATCGTCTACGCCACGTTGTTCTGGAGCCTGGCCTTCTGGCGCTTCACCCGCAAGGACATCACCAGCTGAGGTGACCGGCGGGGTACCCACGTTGGCGCGTCCGCCCATATCATGGGAGCGTTCCCAAGCAATTGTCCCGCCTGCAAAGATATCGATTAACATCGATACATGTGATCGCCATCCTGGAGCCGTCAAACATCCGGCCCAGGAGGCTTCACATGATTCCGACCCAGCTCAGCGGCCCTGTCCTGTCCCTGTTCCGCGTGGTTGTGGGGGTGCTTTTCCTATGCCACGGCGCGGCGTCGATATTCGGCGTCTTCGGCGGCAACCGGGGCTCCGGTGAGGCCATCCCGCTCGGCACCTGGCCCGGTTGGTGGGCGGCCCTGATCCAGCTCGTCTGCGGCGTGCTGGTGCTCGTCGGCCTGCTCACCCGTCCGGCCGCGCTGCTCGCCTCCGGCTCGATGGCGTACGCGTACTTCGTGGTGCACCAGCCGCAACACCTGCTGCCGTTGGAGAACGGCGGCGAGCTGGCCGCGCTCTTCTGCTGGTCGTTCCTGCTGGTCGCCGTGCTCGGCCCGGGAAACTGGGCGCTGGACGCGCTGCTCGCCCGTCGCCGCGCCGCCCCGGCCGAGCCCGCCCCCGCGTCGCCCGCCTCGGTCCCGGTCTGATCCGCCGTCCGACGAGATCGCGGTACGGGAGGGCGCTTCCGTGCCGCGATCCGTGTCAGAGCGGGTTGACCGGCGAGGTCGAGGGGGCCGGTGGATCGGACCGCGGGGGCGCCTGCGTCGCCGGGGCGCTGTCGCGGCGCTTCCAGGCGCTGACGCCGAGCCGGCCGGTGTTCCCGAGGTCGATCGGCCCGTCCAGCGCGACCGGGTACGCCGGCCGGCCGGTCGACGGGGCGACGTCGAGCTCCGTGCCCGCGGTGGCCACCACCGTCGGGTCGGTGACGAGGTTGCGCCAGATCAGCGCCGCGCCGGCCCGTTCGCCCGGCGCGAGCACGATCCGGGTGGGCGGGTGGTCGAAGCCGGAGGTGATCGGCGCGGCGCCCGGGATGATCCGCACCCGGATCGCGTCCCCGTCGGCGTCCCGGAGCGCGACCGCCGGATAGCCGCGCAGCTCGTACGGGCGATCGCCGCAGTTGACCAGGTCCAGGCCCATCGCGCGCAGCCCCATCGCCGCGCTCACCCCGAGCCCGGTGATCCGGATGCCCTCCGGGGAGCAGGCGGCGGTGGTGGGCGGGGCGTCGGCGCCGGGCCGGGGCGGCGCCGACGGCAGCCCGTCGACAGGGGCCGGGGCGGGGGTGCAGCCAGCGAGCAGCGTCGCGCCGGTGAGGAGCCCGATCCGGGCCGCCGCCTTACGCATCAGGCGATCATGTCACCCCGCCGGGAGCGGCGGGGGCGCTGATCATTCCGGCCGGGCAGGCGCCGTGAGGACGGCACCGAGCAGGCCCGGGTAGAGGCGGTCCAGCTCGTCGCGGCGCAGCCGCACGTACCGGGTGGTGCCGGCGATGCGGGTGCGGGTCAGGCCCGCCTCGCGGGTACCGGCCGGTCCCGGTCGAGCTGGTGGGCGCCGGGCTGACCATCGCCGCCCTGGTGGCCGCGAACCTCGTCACCCGTACCCGCTCGGCGGCGGTGACCACGACGGCGCCGCAGCCGCTCGCGGTGGTGGACCGGCCCGCGGTGGTGGAACCGGCCGCGGTGGTCGGACGTTGAGCCGGCCCACAGCGTGGGATCCCGAGGTGGCGCGCCCGTGAGCAGCGCATAGACTCGGCGGCACAACTGAATACCTCATCCAGAGGGGCTGAGGGATACGGCCCGACGACGCCCCGGCAACCACCCGCACGCTCGACGACGAGCGACAGCGGGCAGGTGCCAATTCCGTCCCCGCCGCACCCGGCGATGCGGGGAAAGATGAGAGGAAATCCTCGACATGACGTCGACGCTTCCCGCCGAAACCGGCATCGACACCACCCTCAGCCCGGCCCGCGCCCTGGTCTGCCGTGCCTGTTCGGCGCGCTACCCGCTGGCCGCCCAGCACGCCTGCTACGAGTGTTTCGGGCCGCTGGAGGTCGACTACGACACCGCCGCGCTGGCCACCGTCACCCGTGAGCAGATCGAGGCCGGCCCGGCCAACATCTGGCGGTATGCGGCCCTGCTGCCGGCCGGTCAGGACCCGGCCACCCGGGTCACGCTCGACCCGGGGCTGACCCCGCTCGTCGCCGCCCCGCACCTCGCCGCCGAGCTGGGGCTCAGCGCCCCGCTCTGGGTGAAGGACGACAGCGCGAACCCCACCCACTCGTTCAAGGACCGGGTCGTCTCGGTGGCGCTCACCGCGGCCCGGCAGCTCGGCTTCACCCGGTACGCCTGCGCGTCCACCGGCAACCTCGCCAACTCCGTCGCCGCGCACGCGGCCCGGGCCGGGGTGCCGTCGATCGTCTTCATCCCCGGTGACCTGGAGCAGGGCAAGGTCGTCACCACCGCTGTCTACGGCGGTGACCTGGTCGCCATCGACGGCTCGTACGACGACGTGAACCGGCTCTGCGGCGAGCTGGTGGAGACCGACGAGTTCGAGGACACCGCGTTCGTCAACGTGAACGTCCGGCCCTACTACGCGGAGGGCTCCAAGACGCTCGGCTACGAGGTGGCCGAGCAGCTCGGCTGGCGGATCCCGGCCCAGGTGGTCATCCCGATGGCCAGTGGCGAGCTGCTCACCAAGATCGACAAGGCGTTCACCGAGCTGGTCGAGATCGGGCTGGTCGAGGCGCCGGCCGGCGGCTGGAAGGTGTTCGGCGCGCAGTCGGCCGGCTGCAACCCGATCGCCACCGCGCTGCACGGCGACACCGACACGATCACGCCGGTCAAGCCGACCGGCATCGCCAAGTCGCTGAACATCGGTGACCCGGCCGCCGGGCTGTACGCGCTGGAGGCGGTGCGGCGCACCGGCGGCTGGATGGACTACGCCGACGACGACGAGATCCGTGACGGGATCCGGCTGCTCGCCCGTACCACCGGGGTGTTCGCCGAGACGGCGGGCGGCGTGACGGTCGCGGTGCTGCGCAAGCTGGTCGAGTCGGGCCGGCTCGACCCGTCCGCCGAGACTGTCGTGTTCAACACCGGCGAGGGCCTGAAGACGCTCGACGCGGTGGCCGCCCAGGTCGGGCCGACCCACCGCATCAAGCCGTCCCTGCGCGCCGCCCGGGACGCCGGCCTCCTGTCCTGACCCGGAGCCGGCACCTCGGCCGGGTGGGGGAGGCGGGGCTCGCCCGGGTGGGGGATCGGGTGAGACCGGTGGGTAACCGGTGATGTGCGGTGAGTGCCAGAAAACCACCGTCAAGGACTTGACGGCAGTAACCGGACGGCGCAAGATGCTTCGTGCGGGAGGGCATCCGCCGGAGACTTTTCAAGTTCTTGCGACCCAACGCCGGAGGCGTTGTGCGGACGTCCCTCCCGACCAACGTTCGAAGAGGCCAGCGGAAAACCGCTGGCCTCTTCGCTGTCTCCGGCGCACCCTCGGTCGCATGACGCCGACCGTGACACCGCTGGATCCCGCCGACCGGCAGACGCTCGACGCGGCGTACCGGATCGCCTGCGCCGCCCAGGCCGTCGACGAGCCGGACCTTCCGCCGACCTGCCGCCGCCGCTTCGAGGCGCTGCTGTCGCACCCGATGCCCGGCATCGAGGGACGCTGGCTCGTCGCCCGCCTGAACGGCCTGCCGGTGGGCTGGCTCCGGTTGCACCTGCACACGATCGAGAACACCGAGAACGCGACCGTCGAACTGACCGTCGACCCGGCGTACCGGCGGCGCGGCATCGGCCGCGTGCTGCACGAGCACGGCGTGCGGCTGCTCCGCGAGCACGGCGGCAAACGCCTTGTCGGCTCGACCACCGCCGCGCTGCCCGGCGAGGAGGACCGGGTCTTCCCCGGCGCCGCGTTCGCCGCCGCCCTGGGCGCCAAACCGGCGCTGGTCGACGTCCGCCGCCGCCTCGACGTGGCCGGGCTCGACCGCGACCGGCTGGCCGCGTTGCTGGCCGAGGCCCGCGCCGCGGCGACCGGTTACCGGCCGGTGCGGTGGCGTGACCACACCCCCGAGGAGTACGTCGCGGACGTCGCCTACCTCCAGGGCCGGCTGCTGCTCGACGCGCCGATGGGTGAGCTGGACTGGGAGCCGGAGCAGATGGACGCGGCGCGGGTGCGGGACGCGGAGCGGGCGCTTGACGCCCGGGGCGTACGCCGGTACAACACCGGCGTGGTGCACGAGGCTACCGGCCGGCTGGTCGGCTGGACCCAGCTCGGCCTGGACGCGGGCAGCACCGACCACGCCTGGCAGGAGATCACCCTCGTCGACCCCGACCACCGCGGCCACCGGCTCGGCCTGCTCTGCAAGGCCGGAAACCTCGCGTACGTGCTGGCGCACGAACCGGCGTTGCGGGCCGTCGACACCTGGAACGCGGCGGCGAACCGCCACATGATCGCGATCAACGAACAGCTCGGCTTCCGCCCCGCCGCCGGTTCCGTCGACTGGCAGCTGACGATCTGAGTTGTGACACGCCCCTACTGATCTGGTGCCTGACTGTTGCATGATGGCGGGCATGACGGAGACCCCGCACCCCCTGTACGACAGGCACCGCGAGACCCTCGACCGGGCGCTGACCGCCATCGCGGAGCGCGGGTACTGGTCGGCCTACCCCGAGTCACCCAGCCCCCGGGTGTACGGCGAGACCGCCGCCGCCGACGGCAAGGCCGCCTTCGAGGCGTACCTGGGCGGCGACTTCCCGCTGGACCAGGCCGGTGACGGCACCACAGTGGCGACCGAGGTCAGCCCGTTCGGCGTGGCACTGGACGTGCGCTACCCGCACGCGGGCGCCGACCAGCTGGTGTCCGCCGCGAGCGCCGCGCTGCCCGCCTGGCGCGACGCCGGCCCGCAGGCCCGGGTGGGCGTCTGCCTGGAGATCCTCGCCCGGCTGCACAAGAACGTCTTCGAGCTGGCCAACGCGGTGCAGTTCACCAGCGGCCAGGCGTTCGTGATGGCGTTCCAGGCCGGTGGCGCGCACGCGCTGGACCGGGCGCTGGAGGCGGTCGCCTACGCGTACGCCGAGATGACCCGCCACCCGGGGACCGCCGGCTGGGAGAAGGCCGCCGGCAAGGGCGACCCGCTGCGGATGACCAAGACGTTCCACGTGGTGCCGCGTGGGGTCGCGCTGGTCATCGGCTGCAACACGTTCCCCACCTGGAACTCGTACCCCGGCCTGTTCGCCTCGCTGGCCACCGGCAACCCGGTGGTGGTGAAGCCGCACCCGCGCGCGGTGCTGCCGCTGGCGGTCACCGTGAAGTACGCCCGCGAGGTGCTCGCCGAGGCCGGGTTCGACCCGAACCTGGTGCAGCTCGCGCCCGAGGCGCCCGGCGAGAAGCTCGCCACCACGCTGGCCCTGGACCCGGCCGTGAAGATCGTCGACTTCACCGGCTCCACCGAGTACGGCGACTGGCTGGAGGCGAACGCCCGGCAGGCGGCCGTCTACACCGAGAAGGCCGGCCTGAACACGGTGGTGATCGACTCCACCGACGACTTCGCCGGGCTCTGCCGCAACCTGGGCTTCACGCTCACGCTCTACAGCGGCCAGATGTGCACCACCTCGCAGAACCTGCTGATCCCGCGCGACGGCATCTCCACCGACCAGGGGCACAAGAGCTTCGACGAGGTGGCCGCCGGGATCGCGGGCGCGGTCGCCAAGCTCACCGCCGACCCGGCCCGGGGCGTCGAGCTGACCGGCGCGATCGTCAACGACGGCGTGCTGGAGCGGCTGGACGAGGTCACCAAGGTCGGCGAGCCGGTGCTGGAGTCGCGCGTCGTCGAGCACCCGTCCTTCCCCGGCGCGGTGGTGCGTACGCCGACGGTGGTGAAGCTGGACGCGGCCGACACCGCCACCTACTCGCGGGAGTGGTTCGGGCCGATCTCGTTCGCCATCGCGACCGACTCGACCGAGCACAGCCTGCGCATCCTGCGCGAGACGGTGGGCGAGAAGGGCGCGCTGACCGCGGGCGTCTACTCCACCGACGAGGCGGTGCTGGACGAGGCCGAGAAGGCGGCCATCGACGCCGGCGTGCACCTGTCCTGCAACCTCACCGGCGGGGTGTTCGTCAACCAGTCGGCGGCGTTCTCCGACTTCCACGGCTCCGGCGCGAACGCGGCGGCCAACTCGGCGCTCACCGACGGCGCGTACGTGGCGAACCGGTTCCGCATCGTCCAGAGCCGCCGCCACGCCTGAAAGGAGGGGCCCCTTCTTAACGCCTCCGGTAGAGGAGGGGCCCCTTATTAACAACTGCGCCCGGTCGGCGCCTCACGCGGGGCGGCGCATCTGGAGTTCGTAGAGGCGGGGGATCCGGGGGTGCGGCACCCGTACGCCGGTGTCCACGAAGCCCAGCTTCTGGTAGGCCCGGTAGGCACGGTCGTTGCCGACCACCACCTCCATCATCAGCTCGGGGCGCCCGCAGGCGCGCGACCAGGCCGACACCTCGTCGACGAGCGCCGCGAGCAGGCCGCTGCCCCGCCGCGCCGGCGTCACGTAGACCGCGTAGACGAGCGTCAGGCCCGGCTCGTCCGGCGCGGCGGTGCCACCGGCGTGGCCGACCAGCCGACCGCCCGGATCGGCCACGAACTGGGCGGTGTGGTCGCCCCGGGAGACGGCCGCGATCCGGGCCGCGAACTCCGCGTGCGGCCGGGCGGCGGCCTCGGCGACCGTCTCCAGGAAGGCCAGCGGGGAGTCGGCCAGCATCTCCAGCCGCAGCGCCCGCATCCGGGCGGCGTCGGTCGGCCGGACCCGGCGAACGATGGTCGTGGTGGGCGCGCTGGTCATGCCGCATGCATACCGGACGGGCCGGCGAAGGCGTGTGACCGGGGCCGGGGGCCGCCCGGAATATGTCCGGTTTGTGGTCGTGCGCCGTCGTCACGCCTCGTGTAGCGTGCGATTTCGGTCACCGAATTCAGCGACGGTCGCCGATCGCCGAACCGGTGCGCCACCGGTGCCGGTCCGCCGGTTCCCGGGTGTTGGAACGCCGCGCAGAGTGAGGAAGTGCACCGTGGCACAGGGCACCGTGAAGTGGTTCAACTCCGAAAAGGGCTACGGCTTCATCGCCGTCGACGGCGGGCAGGACGTCTTCGTCCACTTCTCCGCGATCGAGATGGACGGCTACAAGGCACTGGACGACGGCCAGCGGGTCGAGTTCGAGATCGCGCAGGGGCAGAAGGGCCCGCAGGCCGAGCGGGTCCGCGTCATCGCCTGACCTCCGCCCGACGGGCGGTTCCGCAGCCGGGTCCGCCGATCGGAGGGCTGCGGCGCGAGCGCGCACAGTGGAAGATCGAGAGCCGTTCCAGCCGTAGCCGCTGAGGAGGGCCCATGTCCGATCTGCCTCCGCCGGGTTCCGAACCGGTGCCGCCGACGCCGTCCGGCCCTCCGGCCGACCCGACCGCGCCCCCGCCTGCGGCCACCGATCCGGCCTCGTCGGGGAGCGCCGGGCCGTCCGTGCCCGCTCCCGGCCCGCCGCCCGCCGACCCGTGGGCCGATCAGACCGGCCACGGCCCGAGCATTCCGCAGCAACCCGGGTACGGCGCGCAGCCGGCCCACCCGGACCCGCCCGACCCGGCCACCCCGCCCGGTGGGGGCGACCCGGCCGGCTGGAACGCGCCCGCCACGAACCCGCCGGGCCAGGCCGCGCCGCACGGCACCCCGCCCTCGGGCTGGAACGCACCGGGCGGCACCCCGCCTTCGGGCTGGAGCACGCCGGACGGCACGCCGACGCCGGGGTGGGGCACGACTGGCGGTACCTCGCCCTCGGGCTATGGCACGCCGGCCGGCACGCCGAACCCGGGCTGGGGCGGCCCGTCCGGCTGGACCGCGCCAGGTGCCGCCCCGCCTCCCGGCTACCCCACGACGCCGGGCTACCCGGCTGGTGCTCCGCAGGCGGGCTGGGGCGGGTACCCGGCTTCTCCGATGCCCGGCGGCGCCTACCCGGTGCCCGCCGGCTCCGGGGCGTACGCCGGCTGGTTTCCCGGCATCGACCCGCAGGACCCGCTCGTCAACCCGCCGCATGCGGGCATCGGTCCCTGGTTCGCCCGTTGCTGGGGGGCGCTGCGGCGCGGCTGGCGGCAGCTCCTGCCGATCGTGCTGCTCACCCAGGTCGTCCCGGCGACGGTGATCGGCGTCCTCACGCTGATCATCAGCCCCGACGGGCAGATGACGACCGCGTCGAACGGCGCGCCGGCGCTGCCGGAGGGCTTCTGGGCGAAGACGCTCGGCTTCTACGGCGCGATCCTGTTCGCCGGGCTGATCTTCGGCGCGCTCCAGGCGATGGGCTGGGCGGCGGGCACCTGGGTGATCGCCCGGCAGGCGGCCGGTCAGCCGGCCGGGCTCGGTGCCGCCTTCCGCTACGGGCTGAGCCGTGCCCTCGGCCTCTGGGGCTGGACCATCGTGGTGTCGCTGCTGGTCACGCTCGGCGCCTGCTTCTGTCTGCTGCCCGGCCTCTACGCCGCGCTCGCGCTCGCCCTGTTCGGTCCGGTCTACCTGTTCGAGCGGCGGGATCCGGTCGGGCGGTCGTGGCAGATGTTCCACAGCCGGTTCGGCATGGTGCTGGGCCGGGTCATGCTGGTGGTGGCGGCGCTGGTCGCGGCGACGCTGCTGGACGTCGTGCTGGCCGGGATCAACGTGGAGCTGTTCGGGGTCGAGCCGATGGGTGCCGTGGGCACCGCGATCGGCGCGGTGACGATCACCGTTCTCAGCGCCGTGGTGGCGGCTCCGACCTACCTGGTGCAGCAGGCCGGGCTGGTCGTCACGTACGCCGAGCAGCGGGCCCAGGAAGGCCCGGTGACCGCGGCCCAGCTGGCTGCGGAACTCGGCTGAGCGGGGCGGTCGTGCTTGCACTCGGCTAGGGAGAGTGCTAAACAAGTCATTGGCACTCGCATACGGTGAGTGCCAGAAGGTCGGGGCGGTAGGGCCACGGCCGCATCGGTGTCCCAGGTGGCGCCGGAGCGGTACGGGGCCGGTCGTCGCGGGCTGTCCGGCCCGACCGAGGAGACGTCGTCGTCGCCAGGTGGCGACGTCCCCAAGGTGCGTACACCAGACGGCCCATCCGGGCATCCCGGGTGGCCCGTGAGTGTCCAGGAGGACAACGCCGTATGGCCAAGATGATCGCGTTCGACGAAGAGGCGCGCCGCGGCCTCGAGCGGGGCATGAACCAGCTCGCCGACGCCGTAAAGGTGACGCTCGGCCCCAAGGGCCGCAACGTCGTGCTCGAGAAGAAGTGGGGTGCCCCCACCATCACCAACGATGGTGTGAGCATCGCCAAGGAGATCGAGCTCGAGGACCCGTACGAGAAGATCGGCGCCGAGCTGGTCAAGGAGGTCGCGAAGAAGACCGACGACGTCGCCGGTGACGGCACGACGACGGCGACCGTCCTGGCCCAGGCCCTGGTTCGTGAGGGCCTGCGCAACGTGGCCGCCGGCGCCAACCCGATGGCCCTGAAGCGGGGCATCGAGGCCGCCGTGGCCAGCGTCTCGGAGGAGCTGCTCAAGCTCGCCAAGGACGTGGAGACCAAGGAGCAGATCGCCTCCACCGCCTCCATCTCCGCCGCCGACCCCAGCGTCGGCGAGATCATCGCCGAGGCGATGGACAAGGTGGGCAAGGAAGGTGTCATCACCGTCGAGGAGAGCAACACCTTCGGCCTGGAGCTCGAGCTCACCGAGGGCATGCGCTTCGACAAGGGCTACATCTCCGCCTACTTCATGACCGACCCGGAGCGTATGGAGGCCGTCTTCGACGACCCGTACATCCTGATCGTCAACAGCAAGATCTCGTCGGTGAAGGACCTGCTCCCGATCCTGGAGAAGGTCATGCAGTCGGGCAAGCCGCTGCTGATCATCGCCGAGGACCTGGAGGGCGAGGCCCTGGCCACCCTGGTGGTCAACAAGGTCCGTGGCACCTTCAAGTCGGTCGCCGTCAAGGCGCCGGGCTTCGGTGACCGCCGCAAGGCCATGCTGACCGACATCGCCATCCTCACCGGTGGCCAGGTCATCAGCGAGGAGGTCGGCCTGAAGCTGGACGCGACCGGCCTCGAGATGCTGGGCCGCGCCCGCAAGGTCGTGGTGACCAAGGACGAGACCACCATCGTCGACGGCGCCGGCGACGCCGAGCAGATCCAGGGCCGGGTGAACCAGATCCGGGCCGAGATCGACAAGAGCGACTCGGACTACGACCGGGAGAAGCTGCAGGAGCGTCTGGCCAAGCTGGCCGGCGGTGTCGCGGTGATCAAGGTCGGCGCGGCCACCGAGGTCGAGCTGAAGGAGCGCAAGCACCGCATCGAGGACGCCGTCCGCAACGCGAAGGCCGCCGTCGAGGAGGGTATCGTCCCGGGTGGTGGCGTCGCGCTGGTGCAGGCCGGCAAGACCGCCTTCGACAAGCTGGACCTCGCCGGTGACGAGGCGACCGGCGCGCAGATCGTCAAGGTCGCGCTGGACGCCCCGCTGCGGCAGATCGCCGTCAACGCCGGCATGGAGGGTGGCGTCGTCGTCGAGCGGGTCCGCAACCTCGACCCGGGTCACGGCCTCAACGCCGCGACCGGCGAGTACGTGGACCTGCTGGCCGCGGGCATCATCGACCCGGCCAAGGTGACGCGTTCCGCGCTGCAGAACGCCGCTTCGATCGCCGCGCTGTTCCTCACCACCGAGGCCGTCGTGGCGGACAAGCCGGAGAAGACCCCGGCAGCCCCGGCCGGTCCGGGTGGCGGGGAGATGGACTTCTGAGTCCAGCTCCACCCAGTACGTCGAAGGGGGCGGGCCGCGTCAGCGGTCCGCCCCCTTCCGCGTGCGTGTCAGGTGGGCAGCGGGCGCTGGTTGCGCCGCTTGTGCGTCCGGTCGTACGGCGGCAGCCGCCGCGGCTCGTCCACCGGCTGCCGTGGCTCCTCCACCGGTGGCCGGTCCGCGCCGGTCAGCTCGGCGAGCTGCTCGGCGTCGCCGATGTCGAGCCGATCGAACGGGAGCTGGCCGGGAAGCTCGTCGGCCGGTTCCTCGGCCCGTTCGTCATTCGTGGTCATGCACCGCCTCCTCTGCCCCGACCGTAGAGCCCGGTCGATGACGAAGGAGGCCGAATGGCGCTATTGGCGTCTATGCCCCTTTGACGGCTTTCCGATAGAGGAAGAACACCCGCTCGATCCGGGCCCCGGCCGCGTTCGAGTAGAACGGCACCGGCCCCACCCAGCCGATCTGCGCCGCGGTGATCCCGGCCGCCGCCTGGTCACGCAGGCAACGGCGCAGCAGCACGCCGCCGATCCCGGAGCCCTCCGCCGCCGGCGCGGTGCCCATCGGACCGAACCAGCTCGGCCGGGCCGACCCGTACGCGGCGAAACCGAGGATCTCACCGTCCCGTTCGGCGAGGTGCGCGCCCGCGTCCGGCCGCCCGACCGAACCGGCCAGCTCGCCGTCCCAGGCGCCGCCGAACGTGGACCGGGCGAACGCCGTGAGCGCCGGCAGGTCGTCCGCGGTGGCCCGGCGTACCGTCACGCCCCGTCCGGCCAGCCGCTGCTCGGCGGCCTCGGTGGGACGCAGCGCCGCCGACCCCTCGGACAGCTCGGCGGTCATGTTCCAGGCGGTACGGTCCTGCCGGTAACCGAGCCGCTGCGCGGCGCAGACCGCCGGGGTGTAGCGCACGTCGATTCCGGGCCAGGCGTAGTACGGCGGGTTGCCGGCGAGCAGCACCTCGCCCGCGCCGAGCGCGCCGAGCCGGCTCTCCGCCTCGGCCAGCAGCGCCCCGCCCACGCCCTGGCGGCGCTCCCGTGGGGCCACCGCGACCAGGTCGACGTGGCCGAGCCGCGGATCGGCGGCCGACAGCGACCCGACGAGCACCCCGATCAGCGCGCCGTCGCGTACCGCGCCGAGTCGCAGCACGGATCGGCCGGCCTCGGCGCGCTCCGCCACAGTGACCACCACCGCGGACGCCTCGAGCGCGTCCTCCGGCAGGTCGAGCGACTCGCGGCACAGCTCGACCATCTCGGGCAGCCGGTCCCGGCCCAGCTCGATGATCTCCACGTCCATGGACGCCGACAGTAGGGCATCGGCAGGTCAATGGACAGGGTTGTTAACCGGTAGCGGCTGCCCGGGCCGCGCGCACGGCCGCGTACGCGTCGACCAGCCCGGCGCCGGAGACGTCCTGCGGCCCGCCGCAGGCATCCGCCCCGGCGGGCTGCGTGACCGGGCCGGCGGTGTCGCGCAGGATGGCCCGGGTCCGTTCCAGGTCCCCGACCAGCGCCGGATTCGCCGACCACATCAGCGCCACCACGCCCGCCACCTGCGGCGTCGCCATCGAGGTGCCGTCCAGAGTGGCGTACCCGCCGCCGGGCATCGCGGAGAGCACAGCCGCGCCCGGGGCGACCAGATCCGGCTTGGCCACACCGTCCGGCGCCGGGCCACGGCTGGAGAAGTCGGTGACGCGGCGCTGCCGGTCCACCGCCCCGACGGTCAGCACGTCCGGGTACGGCGCGGGCGGGTCCACGATCGAGCCGCAGGACGGGCCGGTGTTGCCGGCGGCGGCCACCACCAGGATGCCGGCCGCGGTCAGCGCGGCGGTCGCCGGGCGCAGCGCCCCCGGATCACAGCCCTCCAGCGGCGGGCAGCCCCACGAGTTGGTGAGCACGTCCGGCGCGCGGGAGGGACGGCCGTCGGTGAGCGGGTTCCCGCCCGCCGGGAACGGGGCCAGCATGAACTGGAGACAGTCCAGGTAGCGGGCCGGGCTGCCCAGGTTGCGGTCCAGGTTGACGCAGCCGACCCAGCTCGCACCCGGCGCCACGCCGATGCCGTCCCGGCCCACCGCGCTGCCCAGCGTGTGGGTGCCGTGACCACCCCGGTCGGCCGGGGCGCGGCGGTCCTCCCACGGGTCGAACCAGGAGTCGTCGCCGCCCCGGAAGCCGCCGGCGAGCGCCGGGTGCCGGCCGTCCACTCCGGAGTCGGAACTGCCCACCACCACGCCGGAGCCGGTGACGCCCAGCTCCGACCAGACCCGGTCCGCCCCGATCAGCGAGATGTTCCAGGCCGGTCCGGTCGGTGCCGGGGCGTCGCCGCCCGCCGTCGGGGCGAGCGCGGGCAGCGGACGCAGCCGCTGGCTGATTAGCACCCGGGCCACCTCGGGCCGGCCGGACAACCAGGCGCGCACCGCCGGCCCGCCGTCCGTCTCGATCGCGTTGACCAGGTAGTACGGCGTCGGGTTCAGTCGCATGTCCGCCAGCGTGCGGCGCAGGTCGCCCTGGGTGCGGTCGGCGGTGGCGACCAGCCGCCGGTAGACCTCCGTCGCCCGGGCGTCCCGCCCGGCCCGCCCCGGCGACCCGGCCGGCAACCCGGTCAGGTCGGCCTGCTCGCGCAGCACCACGAGCAGCCGCTCGCCGTGCAGGCCCGGCTGGCCGGGGACCACGTACACCACGGCGACGGCGACGAGCAGCGCGGCGGCGGCGAGCGCGGCCGGGCCGCGCCGGGGCGCGCGGGCGCGGGACCGGGCGAGCAGCACGCCGTACCCGAGGGCGAGCAGGACCGCGACGGCGAACGCGACGCCGGTGCCCACGGCGACCCAGAACGGCGTGTCGCGGGTGGTGGCGAGCAGAAGAGTGATCTCGTCCGGGTCGGTGAACGCCAGCGGCCCCAGCAGCGCCAGCCCGATCAGCCGGCGCACCGGCGCCGGCCCGGCCGGCCGGCCCGCGTGCCGGGCCGCCGCCTCCAGCGCGGCCAGCACGAAACCGAGTGGCGGCAGCAGGAACAGCGCCGGCAGCTGTACGCCGGACTGCCCGGCGGCGGCCGCGAGCGGCGTCAGCGCGACGCCCGCGACCAGGCCGCCGACCAGCACCAGCCGGGCCGGACCGGGCCCGAACGCGGCCCAGAACCGGGCGCCGAGCAGCGCCCCGGCGAGCGCGCCGAGCGCGGCAGCGGCCAGCCCGGCGAGCACCGTCTCCAGCGCTCCGCCCAGCGCGCCCACCCACGCCCAGGGCAGCAGCGACGCCAGCCCGGCCGCGATCGCCAGCAGCGACACCGTCCCGAACCGGCCCTCCGGGACCGCGTCCACGACGACGGGCGGGCGCACGCGGGCGAGCCGGGCGGCGACGAATGCGAGCACCGCGGCGGTCACCGCCAGCGCGGCCAGGTACGCCTCGTGGTGCACCGGCGGCACCGCCCGCAGCAGCGTCGTCGCGCCGAGCGCGACCACGGCGGCGGTCCACGCGCGGCCGGTCACCCGCAGCGCGGGAGAGCGGGGGGCCAGCGCCAGCGCCAGCGACGGCGCGCCGGCCAGCAGCACGGTGGCCACCGCCACCACCGGCCAGACCGCGACCGCCCGGTCCAGGCCCATGATCAGCATGACCTGCTCGACCAGCCAGCCCCCGACCTGACCCGGAACGGTCACCAGCACGACCCAGAACCCGGTGAGCACGGCCGCGACGACCGGCCACGGCCCGCTCTCACGCGGTGGCGGCGGCGGTACGGGCACGAACGGCGGGCCGGTCAGCATGGTCATCACGGTACGGCCGTGCCGTGTCACCGTGCGCCCCGGACGGTTACGGTGGACAGGTGCGCGACCCCAATGTGTCCCGATCCGTGGCCGGTCAGCTCTCCGCCGAGCGCCGCGCCGACGACCTGCGCCGGCTCCGCGCCGAGCGGTTCGACGTCCTGGTCATCGGCGGCGGGGTGACCGGGGCGGGCGCCGCGCTCGACGCCGCGTCCCGCGGGCTGAAGGTCGCTCTGGTGGAGGCGCGCGACTACGCCGCCGGCACCTCCAGCCGGTCCAGCAAACTGATCCACGGCGGCCTGCGCTACCTGGAGCAGCTGGAGTTCCACCTGGTTCACGAGGCGCTGACCGAACGCGGACTGCTCGCCACCCGGCTCGCCCCGCACCTGGTCCGCCCCGTGCCCATCCTGGTGCCGCTCCCGGCCGAGGGCGGCGCGCGGGACCTGCCCCGGCGGTTCTTCCGCCGCTCCTACTACGGCCTCGGCGTGGCCGCGTACGACGCGTTCGCCGGGGTGTTCGGCGGCGGGCGGGGGATGCCGCTGCACCGGCACCTGAGTCGCGAGGGCACCCGCCGGATCTTCCCGAGCCTGCGCCCGGACAAGCTGGCCGGCGCGATCCGCTACTACGACGGTCAGGTCGACGACGCCCGTCTCGTGGTGACGCTGGCCCGCACCGCGGCGAGCCTCGGCGCGACTGTGGTGACCAGCGCCCGCGCGGTCGGCCTGACCCGCCAGGCCCGCGAGGTCACCGGCGTGCGGGTACGCGACCTGGAGGCGCCGGCCGGCTCGCCGGACGCCGAGTTCGAGGTACGCGCCCGCACCGTGATCGCCGCCACCGGCGTGTGGAGCGACGACATGTCGCGGATGCTCAACGACGTCGGGCTCCGTCCGAAGCTGCGGGTCCGGGCCTCCAAGGGGGTGCACCTGGTGGTGCCCCGGTCGGCGATCGTCGGCGAGACCGGCCTGATCCTGCGTACCGCCACGAGCGTGCTCTTCGTGATCCCCTGGGGTGGGCACTGGATCATCGGCACCACCGACACAGACTGGCAGCTCGACCGGTCCCACCCGGCCGCGACCGCGAGCGACATCGAATACCTGTTGTCGCAGGTCAACGAGGTGCTGGACCGGCCGCTGACCACCGCCGACATCGAGGGCGTCTACGCCGGGCTGCGCCCGCTGCTGGCCGGCGAGGCGGACTCCACCTCCAAGCTCTCCCGCGAGCACGCGGTGGTGGAGCCGATGCTCGGCCTGCTGCTGGTGGCCGGCGGCAAGTACACCACCTACCGGGTGATGGCCTCGGACGTGGTCGACCGCGCTATGCACCGGCTCGGCAAGGTCCGCCCCTCGCGCACCGCCGACCTGCCGCTGCTGGGCGCCGACGGGTACGCGGCCCTGTGGCGGGACCGGGCCGACCTGGCCCGCCGGCACGGAGTCGCGGTCGGTGTGGTCGAGCACCTGCTGGAGCGCTACGGCAACCTCACGCTGGACCTGCTCGCCCTGGTCGACGCGGATCCGCTGCTCGGGTCGCCGCTGGCCGGCGCGCCGGAATACCTTGCCGCCGAGGTGACGTACGCCGCCCGCGCCGAGGGCGCGCTGCACCTGGAGGACGTGCTCACCCGGCGTACCCGGATCTCCATCGAGACCAGCCACCGCGGCCTGGAGTCGGCGGAGCACGCCGCGGAGCTGATGGGCGCGGTGCTCGGCTGGGACGCGGCGACCCGGGACCGGGAGGTGGCCCACTACCGGGCGCGGGTGCTGGCCGAGCGGGAGTCGCAGCTCATGACGGACGACATCGCGGCCGACGCGGCCCGCCTCGGCGCGCCCGATGTGCGTGGATTCGCAGCAGACCGAGGGACCGACGGCCCGGGCGTTGAACTTCCGGCCTCCCCCAGGTAGGGGATCCCCACCCCGGGCCACTCGGCCGGTAGTGCGCCCTACCTACGGAAGTGTAGGTTTCCCCGCGTGGTCCGCCCATCATGGTCGTCGCGCGTCTCCGCTCTGTCCGCTGCCGTCCTGCTGGCGACCGCTCTGACCGGATGCGCCTTCGGCCGGGCCGAAGGCGCCACCACGCCCGGAGCAGCGGGAACGGCCAGCCCGACCCCGGCCGGCAAGCGCGTCTCCCTGGTGCAGAAGCTCGGCGACGAGGGCCCGATCCGCAACCTCGACGTGGACCCGTCCGGCCGCTGGCAGTGCCGCGACTGCGCCGGTGACGGGGTCGACGCCACCGGCACGCTGAGCCCCGAGCAGACCCGCCGCCTCCAGCGGATGCTCGCCGACCCGGCGCTGGCGAAGGAGACCGACGAGGCCCGCAGCTACAAGCAGGGCTGCATCGGGGTGCTGACGTCGACGCTGCTCGTCCCGCCCGGCCTGACCGTCACCATCCAGGACTGCCCGGGCGAGCCGAAGCCGAAGCTGGCATACGAGGTGCTGCTGCTCGTCACCCAGGCCACGCCGGCCGAGGACAAGGGCTGAGTCAGATCACCTTGCCGGGGTTGAGCAACCCCGCCGGGTCCAGCGCCGCTTTGATCGCCTGGTGCACCCGTACGCCCACCGGGCCGATCTCGCGGGCCAGCCAGTCCCGCTTGAGCAGCCCCACGCCGTGTTCCCCGGTGCAGGTGCCGCCGAGTTCCAGCCCGAGCGCCATGATCTCGTCGAAGGCCCGCCGCCCCCGGGCCAGGGCGGCCGGGTCGGCCCGGTCGACCACGATGTTCGGGTGCATGTTGCCGTCGCCCGCGTGGCCGACCACCCCGATCGGCACCTGGCACGCCTCGGCGATCCGGGCCACCCCGTCCAGCAGTTCCGCCAGCCGGCCGCGCGGCACCGCCACGTCGTCGATGACCAGGCCCCCGTTGCCGCCGGGGTAGGTCTGCGCCGCGAACCGTTCCATCGCCGGGTGGGCCAGCCGCCGGGCCTGGAGCAGCGCCGCGGCCTCGGTCGCGTCACTGGCCGCGTAGACCTCGTCGGCGCCCGCCGCGGCGCACACCTCCGAGAGCCGGGCCAGGTCGTCGGCGGCCCGGGCGCCGGTGTCCACCGCTGCCAGCAGCAGCGCCTCGGCGTCAGTGCGCAGACCCATCGGCCGGTACGCCTCGATCGCGCGCAGATGGGTCCGGTCCAGCAGTTCCAGCAGGCTCGGGGTGAGACCCCGCTCGGCGATCCCGGCGACCGCGCCACCGGCGGTCGCCACCGTGGGGAAGACCGCGACCAGGGTCAGTGACTCCTCCGGGGCCGGCCGCAACGCCACAGTCACCTCGGTGATCACGCCGAGCGTGCCCTCCGAACCGACGAAGAGCCGGGTCAGGTCGTACCCGGCGACCCCCTTCGCGGTACGCCGCCCGGTGCGCAGCACCTCGCCGGAGGCGAGCACCACCTCCAGGCCCAGCACGTACTCGCCGGTCACGCCGTACTTCACGCAGCACATGCCACCGGCGTTCGTGGCCACGTTGCCGCCGACGGTGGACGACTCCCACGAGCCGGGGTCCGGCGGGTACCACAGGCCGGGCTCCCGCACCGCGCGGGCGAGCGCCGCGTTGACCACGCCGGGCTGCACCACGGCGATCCGGCCGACCGGGTCGATCTCCCGGACCTGGTCCATCGCCACGGTGCTCACCACCACCGCGCCGTCCACCGCGTTCGCCGCGCCGGCCAGCCCGGTCCGCGCCCCCTGCGGCACCACGGGTACGCCGTGCCGCCCGGCCGCCCGGACCACCGCCACCACGTCCCCGGTGTCACGGGGCCGGACCACCACCAGCGGGAGACCCGAGTCGCACAGGTCGGCCTCGTCGCGCGCGTGCCCGGCGAGCAGGTCGGGATCGGTCAGCACGGCGGCGTCGCCGAGCGCGGCCCGCAGGTCGTCGAGGAGGGGATGGGCGGCCATGCCGGGAAGGCTACCGGCGTACCGTCTGTTGCCGTGCTCTACCTGGACCCGCCCGCCGTGCCCTGGCGCGGCCGGCTCTGGTCGCACCTGATCAGCGACGTCTCGTACGCCGAGCTGCACGCGTTCGCCGAGATGCTCGGAGCGCCCCGCCGCGGCTTCGACCGGGATCACTACGACCTGCCCGCCGAGCGGTTCCGGGCGGCGGTCTGGCTCGGCGCCACAGTCGTGCCCTCGCGGGAGATCGTCCGGCTGCTGCGTGACGCCGGTCTGCGCCGCCCGAAGCACCGCTTCTCAGGCGAGCGCGGCCAGCTCCCGGGACAGGTTGGCCCGGGCCCGGGACTCCCAGCGGGCGTGCGGCTCGGGTAGCCGGTACAGCGCCGGCAGGGCGAGCAGGTGCCGCAGCACCGCGGCCCGGCCGGAGCGGAAGTCCGGGTCGGGCACGTGCGCGTACTCGGCGCGGATCGCGGCGGCGTACCTGTCGTAGCGCTCCGGCGGGGCCGCCAGCACCGCCAGGTCGGCGTCGCAGAGCAGCGCGCCGTCCGGGTCGTCCGGCCCGACCGCGTGACCGGCGGTGAGCAGCACCAGGCGGCGTACCCCGGTCACCGTCGCGGCCGGGAGCCCGGCGGCGGCCAGCAGCTCGCCGCCGAGGTCGGCGCTGGCCCGCTCGTTGGCGTCGCCCGCCGCGCGCGGGTCGTAGACCGCGTCGTGGCACCACGCCGCCAGCCGGACCAGGTCGGGGTGGCGGGCCAGCCCGGCGTACGCGTCGACCACGTCGAGCACCGCCCGCAGGTGCGCCTCGTCGTGGTAGCGCCGGTGCGGCTCCCGCCAGCCCGCCAGCAGCCGGGCGCCGGCCCGGTCGACTGCCGCCGGATCGGTCGCGCCCGCCGCCCGCGCCGTCTCCCGCCACCGCGCCGTCAGGTCGTCCACCGGGTGCAGTCTGCCCCACTCCGGCCCGGGCGGAGGGATTCAGCCGGGGCGGTACGGGTAGTACCGGCCATGGGCCGGGACGGACGTCTGCAGTTCTTGCGTCGTGGAAAGCTGCGTGACGGGCAGGCCGACCGCGACGGGCAGCGGATCGCCTCCGCGATGGAGGAGTTGCGGCACCGGAGCAAGGCGACCCTGCACGACCGGATGCACCGGGTCCGTACCGCGTTCGGCCTGGCGGTGCAGGCCGGTCTCGCCGCCGGCCTGGCGTACCTGATCTCGCACCGGCTGCTGAAGAACCCGCAGCCGGTCTTCGCCCCGATCTCCGCGGTGGGCACGCTCGCCGCCTCGGTCGGGCAACGGTTCCGCCGCACCGTCGAGCTGATCGCCGGCGTGGCCGTCGGCGTGCTCGTCGGCGACGCGCTCATCTACTTCGTCGGCACCGGCGCGTGGCAGCTCGCGCTCGTGGTGACCTCGGCGATCCTGCTGAGCATCTTCGCCGGGGCGAGCGTCGCCATCGTCATCCAGGCGGCGGCCACCGCGGTGCTGATCGTGACGCTCAGCCCGTCCACGGAGAACCTGGAGTTCCCCCGTTTCATCGACGCGCTCCTCGGCGGCGGCATCGCGCTGCTCGTCACCGCCATCCTGCTGCCGCTCAACCCGCTACGGGTGATCAACCGGGCTGCCCGGCCGGCGCTGGACCTGCTCTCCGACCAGCTCGACGCCGCCGCCGACGCGCTGCGCGGCCGGGACCGGGAGGCGGCCCAGCGGGCGCTGCTGCGGCTGCGCGAGAACAAGGAGGAACTGGCCGCGCTCTCCGAGGCGATCGAGGGCGCCAAGGAGACGAGCACGCTCTCCCCGGCCCGCTGGCACCGGCGCAGCGAGCTGACCCACTACGCCGAGGCGGCCGACCCGATCGACCGGGCCATGCGCAACAGCGGCACGCTGATCCGCCGCTCCGTCACCATGATCGAGGACGAGGAGCCCATCCCCGAGCCGATGCCGGACGCGGTCGGACACCTGGCCGAGTCGGTACGCCTGCTCCGGCAGGAGTTCGCCGCCGGACAGGAGCCGGAGGAGGCCCGGGAACGGTCGCTGCGCGCGGTGAGCGAGGCCGGCCGGGCGTACGCCGAGGGGGTGGGCTTCTCCGGCAGCGTGGTGATCGCCCAGGTGCGGACCACGGCGAGTGACCTGCTGGTGGCCTCCGGGATCGAGCAGGAGGAGGCGAACCGGCTGGTCCGGCAGGCGTTCGGCGAGAAGGAGCACCGCACCGGCGGACCCACCGACCGCAACCCCGCCGCCCACCCACCCACAGCCCCCCCAATCGGCTGACCCCGTCGGGGGAGGGGTGGGGCTGGGTCGGCTGGATGTGGGTGGAGATCTTGGTACGGGAGCGCCCTCATCGGGGCGCCCTCGTACCAAGATCTCTGGCTGTCCTGGGATGCGGAACAGGTGGGGCTGGGTCAGGGGAGGTGGGACAGGGCGGTCAGGAGGGCGTCCACCTGCGCCTCTGTCGTGCCCAGGCCCAGGCTGGCGCGCAGGGCGGTCGGCGGCAGGTCGGTCCGGCCGGTACGGGCGGCGGCTTCGGCCAGCAGGCGACGGGTCAACGGGTGGGCGCAGAACAAGCCGTCCCGTACCCCGATCCGGCGCCGGCTCGCCAGGTACGCGGCCACCTCGGCCGAGTCCCGGCCGGCGACCACGAAGCTGACGATGCCCACCCGGGGCGCGTCCGGGCCGAACGCGCGCAACTCGACCACGTCCGGCAGGGTGGCCAGGCCGCGGCGCAGCCGGGTCAGCAGCGCCTGCTCCCGTACGTGCAGCGCCTGCCGGTCGGCCTCGCCGAGCGCGGCGCAGACCGCCGCCAGCGCCACCGCGCCGAGCAGGTTCGGGGTGCCGGCCTCGTGCCGGGCCGGGCCGGTCGTCCATTGCACCTCGTGGGTGGCGGCGCCGACGTGGCTGGTGGCGCCGCCTCCGGCCAGGTACGGCGGGGCCGCGTCCAGCCAGTCCGCCCGCCCGGCGAGCACGCCCGCGCCGAACGGGGCGTACAGCTTGTGGCCGGACAGCGCCACGTAGTCCACGTCCAGCGCGGCCAGGTCGACCGGGGCGTGCGGGGCGAGTTGCGCGGCGTCGACCAGGACGCGGGCGCCGTGCCGGTGGGCGATGCGGGCCAGCTCGGCGACCGGCCAGCACTCGCCCGTCACGTTGCCGGCGCCGGTGACCGCGACCAGCACCGGCAGGCCGGGCCGGGCGTCGCGGGCCAGCTCGCCCAGCGCCGCCGCGAGGGACCGGACCGCGCCGGCCGGGCTGTCCGGCACCGGCAGCCGTACCGAGCCGCGCGGCCAGGGCAGCAGGTTGGCGTGGTGCTCGCCGCCGAACGTGATCACTGTGGTGCCCGGCGGCAGCGCCCGGGCCAGCAGGTTCAGCGCGTCGGTGGTGTTCCGCGTGAAGATCACGTGGTCGTCGGGGCGGGCGCCGAGGAAGTCGCCGACGGTCTGCCGGGCCCGCTCGTAGGCGAGCGTGCAGCGCCGCGACAGCGCGCCCGCGCCGCGATGCACGCTCGCGTACCAGGGAAGAAGCCCGGCCACCGCGTCGGCCGCGGCCCGCGCGCACGGCGCGCTGGCGGCGTGGTCCAGGTTGATCTCCCCCGGTACGCCGAGCACGCCGAGCGGGTCGGGCCGGACCGGCGCGGGCAGCACTGGCGACGGGGGTACGAGAGTGAGGGTCATGCCGGAGCCTCCGGGTCACAGGTGGACCCCGGGTGGTGCCGGGACGGGGTCCGCGCTTGCCCAGCACGCGGAGCGGCGCTGGGCCCGGTCATCACCCGGGGCACCCCACCGCGAACCTCGACGAGGGTTGCCGGCCAGCAAGCCGGGGCTTGACGCTGGCGCTCGTGACCTGTCCGGGAGCATAGCCGCAGCGATGAACCCGGACCAGTGGGTCGCGGGTGACTACGCTGACCGCATGGCCGACACCCCGCCCGGCGGAGCCCTGCCGCCGCCGCCCGCGCCCGCCGCCCCGCCGCCGGGGGCGCCGACGCCCCGGATGCCGCTGCGCCGGCTCGGCTGGCGGCGCTTCCTCGCACTGGCCGGTGTGGTGCTGCTGATCGCGGCCGGCGCGTTGTTCATGGTCTTCACGCTGGGCGAGAGCCTCGGCGCCGAGGCGCTGCTGGTGGGGTTGATCGCGGCGATCCTGCCGGTGCCGGTCCTGGTCTCCTGTTTCCTGTGGCTCGACCGCTACGAGCCGGAGCCGCTGAAGTATCTGATTTTCTGCTTCGCGTGGGGCGCCTTCGTCTCCACCGCGATCTCGCTGCTGGTGAACGAGACCGGCGCGCGGCTGTTCGACGACTGGGGGCTGCCGGCCGCGCTCACAGCGGTGCTCGTCGCCCCGTTCATCGAGGAGCTGACAAAGGCGGCCGGCCCGCTCCTGGTGCTGATCTTCCGGCGCCGGGAGTTCTCCGGGATCACCGACGGCCTGGTCTACTGCGGGCTCTCCGCGGTCGGCTTCGCCATGGTCGAGAACATCCTCTACCTGGGCGGGTACGGCTACCGCACCGGCGTGGAGCAGTACGGCCCGGCCACCGGCGCGCAGCAGGTGATCGCGATCTTCATCGTCCGGATCCTGCTGTTCGGCTTCGCCCACCCGCTGTTCACCTCGATGACCGGCGTAGGGCTGGGCGTGGCGGCGCGTACCGCCGACCGGCGGGTGCGGATCCTCGCCCCGCTCGCCGGCCTGCTGCTGGCGATGATCCTGCACGGCACCTGGAACCTGCTGCCCTCGTTGGCCCAGGCCACCGGGCAGACCGTGATCGTGCTCTACGGGTACATCGGGGTGATGGTGCCGATCTTCTTCGCCATGGTGGGGCTGGCGATCTGGCTGCGCGCCTGGGAGGGCCGGCTCACCGAGCGCACGCTGCCCGACTACGTCCGGGCGGGCTGGCTCACCCCGCCGGAGGTGGCCGCGCTGGGCAGCCTGGGCCGGCGGCACGCGGCGCGTACCTGGGCGCGGCGGGTCGCCGGTGACGGCGGCGTGAAGGCGATGCGTGGTTACCAGTTCGCCGCGACCCGGCTCGCGCTGCTGCGCGACGGGATGCGCCGGGGACTGGACCGCAAGCCCGCCGAGCAGGAACGGACAGCGAGGGAGGAACGGGAGCTACTGGAGGCGATCTCCGCGTACCGGTCGTTCTTCGTCGGTCGTGACCCGCAGGCGCCGATCGGCCTCTGGGACGGTCAGCGCTACCACCTGCGGTTCCCGGACGGCTCGCAGCGCCCGGTGGAGGCGCCGGACGACCCGGTGGTGCCGATCCCGGTGGTGCTCACCGCGCCGCCCGCGTTCCCGCCGGGTGGCTACGGCCCGGGCGGTTACGGCCCGGGTGGCTACGGCCCGGGTGGCTGGCACGACCCGGGCGCGCCCTGGCACCCGGGGCGCTGAACGTCAGCTCATCAGGCCGGTCAGGAAGTCGCCGAGCCCCTGGGCGATGGCCATGAGCGCTGCCCCGATCCCCTTGAACACCTGCGCGGCCCCGTCCGGACGGAACGCCATGAAGTAGATCAGGAACGCGAGGAATCCCCAGGCGAGGATCTTCTTGATCACTACCGGCATGGTGTCCCTCCCCAGGGCGCTCAGGTGCCTGGGCTTCCCGCCGGGCAGCGCCGCAAACGGCGCCGGTGCCGGGTCGGAGGTAGAGAGCCGGGCTACAGGTAGAGACCTGTGGAACCGGCGGCGGTGGTCTCCACCCGCTCGGCCGCCACGGCGTGCACGTCCCGCTCGCGCAGGAGCACGTACGCCCGCCCGTGCAGCTCGACCTCGGAGCGGTCGTCCGGGTCGAAGAGCACCCGGTCGCCGGCCACGATCGAGCGGACGTGCGGCCCGACGCCGACCGCTGTGGCCCAGGCCAGCCGCTTGCCCACGGCGGCGGTCGCAGGGATCACGATGCCGGCGGTGGAACGGCGTTCGCCCTCGGCGCCCTCGGTGCGTACCAGCACGCGGTCGTGCAGCAGGCGGATCGGCAGCCCGGCGTCGAGACTCTGGTCGGCGGTCACGCGAAGACGCTACCGCGTGCCCGACTGTCGATCCCGCCGTGGTTGGCGGGAGCGCCGGGCGGGCAATGTGTGGTCGAGTCGCCCTAGGGTGGGGCGAGCAGACGTATCCTGTGCCCCCCTGCGACGTGGTGGGGCCAACTTGCCGGAGGTGCGCTTGAGCCGCTTCGAGCGGATGCGCGGACGGCTCCGCCGCGCGTACGAGTCGGGCCGGGAGACCGCCCGGACCCGCCGGACCGACCCGGAAGCGGCGCCGGGGGAGGCGGGCGTGGCCTCGCCCGCCGCACCGGGACCGTCGGCGGCGCCGGAGGCGACGGTGGTGGGCGTCGAGCCGCCCGCCGCGATGCACTCCTCGACAGTCAGCCGGGACGACACCGAGGTGCCGCACGCGCTGCGCATCGCCGCCGCGTGGTGCTGGCGGCTGATCGTGATCGGCATCGTCACCTGGGCCCTGCTCAAGATCGTCGGGACGATCAGCATCGTGATCATCCCGCTGACCGTCGCGCTGCTGCTCTCCGCGCTGCTCGCCCCGGCGGTCGGCTGGCTGCTCCGGGCCCGGCTGCCCCGCTCGCTCGCGACCGCCGTGGTGCTCGTCGGCGGGCTGGCCGCGGTGGTCGGCACGCTCACGCTCGTGGTGAACGAGTTCATCAAGGGCGTGCCGAAGCTGAGCGAGAAGTCCTCCGAGGGCGTCCGGCAGATCCAGGACTGGTTCAAGACCGGGCCGCTGCACCTGTCCGACAGCCAGCTCGACCGCTACATCGACGAGGCGCAGAACTGGATCAACGGCAACACCGAGCGGTTCACCAGCGGCGCGCTCAGCACCGCCGCCACGCTGGCCGAGGTGCTCACCGGCGCCGTGCTCGTGCTCTTCGCCACGTTCTTCTTCCTGCGCGACGGCAACAACATCTGGCGGTTCCTGGTCCGGCTGCTGCCGGTCGCGGCGCGATGGAAGGTCGACGACGCCGGGCGCGCGTCGTGGGCGACGCTCGGCGCCTACGTGCGGGCCACCGTCCTGGTCGCCTTCATCGACGCTGTCGGCATCGGCATCTTCCTGGTGCTCTTCGACATCCCGTTCGCGTTCCCGCTGGCCGCGCTGGTCTTCCTGGGCGCGTTCATCCCGATCGTCGGCGCGTTCCTGTCCGGCGTGGTGGCCGTGCTGGTGGCGCTCGTCGACAGCGGCCCGGTGACCGCGCTGATCATCCTCGGCGCGGTGGTCGGTGTGCAGCAGGTCGAGGGCCACGTGCTCCAGCCGCTGATCATGGGCCGGGCGGTGGCCATCCACCCGCTCGCCGTGATCATCGGCATCGCCGCCGGCGTGGTGCTCGCCGGCATCGCCGGCGCGCTCGTCGCGGTGCCGCTGATCGCCGTGCTCAACACCGCGGTCCGGCGGCTCGCCGCGCGTACCGTGCCGGACACCCCACCGGACGCGGTGGTGGTCGCCTCCCAGGCGCCCTGACCGGCAAGACCCTTTGACGCCCGCGTCGCCCCGCCCGGGGCGGCGCGGGCGTCAGCTCTTGGCGAGCCGTTCCAGCGCGCCCCGGGCCACCTCGGGCCGGGTGGTGTACCAGAACGGCGGCAGCGAGCGGCGCAGGAACGGGCCGTACCCGCGCGCCGTCTCCAGCCGCGAGTCGAGCACCGCCACCACCCCCCGGTCGCCGGTGGCCCGGATCAGCCGGCCGACGCCCTGGGCCAGCCGGACCGCCGCGATCGGCACGCTCACCGCCGCGAAACCGGAGCCGCCACCGGCATCCACCGCCGCCGCGCGCGCCGCGGCCAGCGGCTCGTCCGGCCGGGGGAACGGCAACCTGTCGATCACCACGAGCTGGCAGGCGTCACCCGGCACGTCCACGCCCTGCCAGAGCGACATCACCCCGAACAGGCAGCTCTCCCGCTCCTGGCGGAACCGGCGGACCAGCAGCGGCAGCGCCTCCTCGCCCTGGAGCAGCACGGGCAGGTCGGTCCGCGCGCGGAGCAGCTCCGCCGCCTGCTGCGCGGCCCGCCGCGACGAGAAGAGCCCGAGGGTACGACCACCGAGCGCCCCGACCAGCGCCAGCAGCTCCTCACCGGCCGGTCCGGGCAACCCGGAGACGCTGGGGCGCGGCAGGTGCGCTGCCACGTACAGGATGCCCTGCCGGGCGTAGTCGAACGGCGAGCCGACGTCGAGCGAGCTCCAGCCCGGCCCCTCGGTGGCCGGCACGGTGCCGATCGCCGCTCGGCTGCCCTCGGTGGCGGCCACCGGCGGCGTGACCGAGGGCCGGCCCGCGGCGGCGGCGGCGGTGGCGAGCGCGGCGGCGGCCGGGGACGGCGGGGCGGGCGGCGGCGCGTCCAGCCCCAGCGCCCGGGCCACCGTGTCGAAGCGACCGCCCAGCGCCAGCGTCGCCGAGGTGGCGACCACTGTGCGCTCGTCGTACAGGTGGGTGGCGAGCGTGCCCGCGACCGACAGCGGCGCCACCACCAGCGCCCGGCGGCTGCCGTTGTCCGGCTTCTCGACCCAGGCGACGTCGTGGTCGGCCTCTTCCAGCAGCCGCTGGGCGGTGGTGGACAGCTCGTCCAGCACGGCCTTGGCCTGCTGCTTGCGTACCGGGTCGGGGTCGTCGGACTTCACGTCGCCGATCGCCTCCAGCGCGGCTCGGGTGGCCGAGTCCAGCAGCGTGCACGCCTCCCGTAGCGCGGGCGGCAGCCCGGCGGTGAGCCGCCCGGCGGGCGCCTCGGCAAGCCCCACGGCGAGGGCGTCCCCGGCCTCGGTGAGCCGCTCGGCCAGGTCCGGGCGCAGCAGCGGCCGGGCCCGGCGGGTGGACCTGTCGATCAGCTCCGGCACCAGCTCGGCCTGGGCCGCCGAGGAGACCCGGTCGGCCAGCTCGTGCGCCTCGTCCACCACGAGCAGCTTGTGCGGCGGCACGATGTGCCGACCGGCGAGCATGTCGACGGCGAGCAGGCTGTGGTTGGTCACCACGATGTCGGCCTCGCGGGCGCGGGCCCGGGACGCCTCGGCGAAGCACTCCTGGCCGAACGGGCAGCGGCTGGCTCCCACGCACTCCCGGGCCGGCATGGAGACGCTGCGCCACACCTGGTCGTCCACGCCCGGGTCCAGCTCGTCGCGGTCGCCGGTGGCCGTCTCCTCGGCCCAGTCGCGCAGCCGCTGCACCTGCTTGCCCAGGCGGCCCGCCTCGCCGAGCCACTTGGTGCCGCCGCTGCCGGGCCGCGGCGCGTCGAACAGCGCGTCGTCCGGCTCGTCCTCGACCGAGCTGTCCAGCCGGGCCAGGCACAGGTAGTGGTGGCGCCCCTTCAGCACGGCGAAGGTGGGGCGGCGGCCCAGCACCGGCTCGACCGCGTCGGCCAGCCGGGGCAGGTCGTGCTCGACGAGCTGGGACTGCAACGCCAGCGTGGCGGTGGAGACCACCACCGGGCCGTCCACCGTCAACGCCGGGGCCAGGTACGCCAGGGACTTGCCGGTGCCGGTGCCGGCCTGCACCAGCAGGTGCTCGCCGGAGGCGATGCTGCGCTCGATCGCCTCGGCCATCTGCTGCTGACCCGGCCGGGCCGCGCCGCCCGGAACCGCGCCCACAGCGGCGGTCAGCAGCTCTCCCGCACCGGCGCGGCCACCGCGGCGCTTCTTCGGGACGGCCGGGCCGGTGGCGGTGCGGGACGGGGTCACCGTGCGACCGTACCCGCCGGCACCGACGGGGGTCCGGTCGCTCCGGCGGCGTGGCGGACCGGCGGGTCGCGTCCGGTTACCTCCCGATCGCGTGGCGTGGCCGGAATCGGTTAGGGTGCCAGGCATGCCGAGCGACGTGGTCCGCGTGATCTACCGCAAGTACGACGGCAGCGCCCACCGCGACTACCCGGCCCGTCGGCTCGCCGAGGACGATCTCGGCGTCTGGCTCGGCGTGCCCGCCGGCACCGAATCCGTCTACCACGGCCGTCCCTCGGTCGAGCAGATCCCGTTCGTCCTGCTGGTGCCCCACCACGCCTGGTGGACCGGCATGTTCAACCCGCCGCCGCGCACCAGCGAGGTCTACTGCGACATCGCCACCCCGGCCCGCTGGGAGGGTGCGGAGACCGTCCACCTGATCGACCTCGACCTGGACGTGGTGCGCCGCCGTGAGACCGCCCTGGTCGAACTGCGCGACGAGGACGAGTTCGCCGAGCACCGCTCCCGCTTTGGCTACCCGGACGACGTGGTCACCGAGGCCGAGGCGGCCGCCCGCTGGCTGCTCGGCGCGCTCGGCGACGGTACCGAGCCGTTCGCCACGTCGTACCGGAAGTGGCTGGCGCTGGTGGTCTGAGCCGGCTCACCAGCGCGGCGGCCAGGCGGCCTCCGGGCCCAGCGGCGGCAGCTCGCCGACCTTGGCCGGGTTGAGCTGGTTGAACACGCCGGTGATCCGCCCCTCGTGGACGGCGAACGAGGTGACCATCCGGATGGGCCGCCCGTCGCGGTGGAAGAACTCCGACTGCCATCCCAGCGTCCCGTCCACCAGCACCGGCCGTCCGCGCAGGCCGCCGCGCCGCTGGGCCTGGCCGTAGAGGCCGAGCAGCAGGCGGCCGACCGACTCGACGCCGACGACCGGCCGCCGCCCGGCCGGGAAGTGACCGCCCGCGTCGCCGATCGACACCACGTCCGGGGCGAGTACGCGGACCAGCTGCTCCAGCTCACCGGACTCCACCGCCGCGGCGAACGCGTCGAGCACCCGCCGCTGCTCGGCGAGGTCCGCGCTGTGCCGGGGGGCATCCGGCGCGTGCACCGCCCGCCGGGCCCGCGACGCGAGCTGACGCGCCGCCTCCGGCGTGACCGCGAGGACGTCCGCCACGTCGGCGAACGGCACCGCGAACACGTCGTGCAGCACGAACGCCACCCGCTGCTCCGGCGTCAGCCGTTCCAGCACCACCAGCAGCGCGGTGCCGAGCTGGTCGGCCCGTACCGCCCGTTCGGCCGGGTCGGGCGCGAACCCGTCCGCCGCCGGCACGGTGGTCACCACCGGCTCGGGGAGCCACTGACCCGGGTACGCCTCCCGGCGCACCCGGGCGGAGCGGAGCACGTCCAGGCAGATCCGTGAGCAGGTGGTGACGAGCCAGCCGCGCAGATCGCGTACGCGGGCGCGCTGCTCGGGGTCGCTCAGCGCGCCGGTGAAGCGCAGCCAGGTCTCCTGCACCGCGTCCTCGGCCTCGCTGCGGCTGCCGAGCATCCGCCGCGCCACAGCCAGCAGATGCCCCCGTTCCGCTTCGAACTCCCCCGTAAGTTCATCCACCCCCCCATTCTCCCGCCCCGCACACCCCCCTCCCACCCCCGCCCCGGCGCCCCCTCGCCGATCTTGCACTTGCTGCCCCGGCAAACGCCGCTTTCCGGACGCGCAAGGGGCCGCAACTGCAAGATCGGCGGGATGGGGCGGGCGGGAAAGGGCTCCGGGGGTGAGGATCGGGGGATGAGTGAGGTGCTGTGGCCCGAGGGCGGGCCGATGCGGGAACTGCTGCGGGTGGGGCCGGGGCCGGTGGACCTGGCAGCCATCGACCCCCGGTCGACGCCCGGGCTGCCGGCGGAGGCCGGGCGCGGACCCGCGCGCAAGGAGTGGGCGCGGGCCCAGGTCGAGATGGTCGGCGCGGAACTGGGACGGCAGCAGGAGATGCTGTACGCCTCGGCGCAGGGCGCCGCCGGTCCGGGCAGCGCCACGAGCGCGCCGGCCCAGGCGGGCGGGGGACTGGGTGCGGGCCGGCCGCGCCGCGTGCTGCTGGTGCTCCAGGCGATGGACTGCGGCGGCAAGGACGGCGCCGTGAAGCGGGTGGCCGGCGCGATGAACCCGCTGGGGCTGCACATCCGCTCGTTCGGGCCGCCGACCGAGGAGGAGTTGCGGCACGACTTCCTGTGGCGGGTACGACGGGCGCTCCCGCCGCCCGGGTACGTGGGCGTGTTCAACCGCTCGCACTACGAGGACGTGCTGATCGCCCGGGTCGAGGGGCTGGTCGACGAGGCCACCTGGCGGTCCCGGTACGCGATCATCAACGACTTCGAGCGGGAACTGGCCGAGCAGGCGGTGACGGTGATCAAAGTCATGCTGCACATCTCGTACGCCGAGCAGGGCGAGCGGTTGATGGAGCGGCTGACCGACCCGACGAAGTTCTGGAAGTACAACCCCAGTGACCTGGACACCCGGGCACGATGGGACGACTATCAGGCGGCGTACGCCGAGGCGATCGAGCGTTGCGGCAGCGACGACGCGCCCTGGTTCGTGGTCCCGGCGGACCGCAAGTGGTACCGGGACTGGGCGGTGGCCCACCTGCTGCGCGAGACGTTCGAGGGGTTGTATCTGGGGTATCCGGCTGCCGATTTCGACGTTGATCGGGAGCGTGACCGGTTACGGAGTCAGCTCAGCGGGTGATCAGGTGAACGGAAGGTGAACGACCGGTGAATCGGGCTTGACCAGGGGTGGGCCGATCGAAAGCCGCCTGGACGCGATCCCTAGCATGCGCAATGCAGACGCCCGGGCGGCGACGGCCACCCTTCCACCGACACGACGAGGTCCGTGCTGTGAAGTTTTCCTTCCGTCCCACCGAGGGCGCCTTCTACGAGCTCTTCACCAGGGCCGCGCAGAACCTGGTGAAGGGGACCGACCTGCTCAACGAGCTGGGTCTGCCCGGCGCCGACGTGCAGTCGATCAGCGAGCGGCTGACCGACATCGAGCACGACAGCGACCAGATCACGCACGAGCTGTACAAGAAGATCAACTCCACCTTCATCACGCCGTTCGACCGGGAGGACATCTACCGGCTCGGCTCGCTGCTCGACGACGTGATGGACCACCTGGAGGCGGTCGGCAACCTGCTCTACCTGTACGGCCTGACCAAGCTCCCGTCGCTTCCGCGCGAGCTGCACGAGCTGGTGAACGTGCTCGACCTGCAGGCCAAGCTCACCGCCGAGGCGATGCCCCGGCTGAAGTCGATGAAGGACCTCGAGGACTACTGGATCGAGTGCAACCGGCTCGAGAACGACGGCGACCAGGCGTACCGGATGCTGCTGGTACGCCTCTTCTCCGGTGAGTACGACGCGCTCACGGTGCTGAAGATGAAGGAGGTGGCCGACGAGCTGGAGGCCGCCTGCGACGCCTTCGAGCACGTCGCCAACACCGTCGAGACCATCGCGGTCAAGGAGTCCTGATCCAGTGAGTCCCGAACTCATCGCCGTGCTGGCGGTGATCGCGGTCGCCATGGCGTTCGACTACACGAACGGCTTCCACGACGCGGCAAACGCGATCGCCACCAGCATCTCGACCCGGGCGCTGACCCCCCGGATCGCCTTGGCGCTGGCAGCAGTCGGCAACTTCATCGGCGCCCACTTCGGCGCCGGCGTGGCCAAGACGGTCGGCGACGGCCTGGTGACATTGCCGACCGGGGTGGAGAGCCTGGGCGTGGTCTTCGCCGGCGTGCTGGGCGCGATCATCTGGAACCTGATCACCTGGTACTTCGGCCTGCCGTCCTCCTCGTCGCACGCCCTCTTCGGCGGCCTGGTCGGCGCGACCCTGTTCGCCGCCGACGGCATCGTCCAGTGGGGCACCATCATCGAGAAGGTCCTCATCCCGATGGTGCTCTCGCCGGTGGTCGGCCTGGTGCTCGGCTTCCTGGTGATGCTGGCGATCATGTGGCTGTTCCGGAAGGGGCAGCCGGGCAAGCTCAGCCGCGGCTTCCGCTGGGCGCAGACCGCGTCCGCCGCCGCCATGTCGGTCGGCCACGGCATGCAGGACGCCGCCAAGACCATGGGCATCATCGTGCTGGCGCTCTACACCGGCGGCTTCCAGGAGAGCAAGACCCACATCCCGGGCTGGGTCTTCTGGACCTCCGCCGCGATGCTGGCCGCCGGCACGTACGCGGGTGGCTGGCGGATCATCCGGACGCTCGGCCGGAAGATCATCGACCTCGGCCCGGCGGAGGGCTTCGCGGCCGAGACCGTGGCCAGTGCGGTGCTCTACTTCAACGCGCTGGTGCTCAAGGCGCCGATCTCCACCACCCACACGATCACCTCGGCGATCATGGGTGTGGGCTCGACGAAACGGCTCTCCGCGGTGCGCTGGAACGTGGCCGGCAACATCGTGATCGCCTGGATCATCACGTTCCCGGCCGCCGCCGCGATCGCCTGCCTCGCGTACCTGCTGGTCCGGCCCCTGTTCTGAGTGCTGACGTCGAGGGGTTCCCCGCCGTGGCGGGGGACCCCTCACGCGTAGGAGACCCCGATCCGGGCCTTGACGTCGTCGATCAGGCCCATCACCTCGAGCGTGGCGGCGTGCGGCACCAGCGGGCTCTCGGTCAGCCCGGCCGCCAGGCAGCGCTGCACCTCCATCGCCTCGTACTGGTAGCCGCCGCCGGTCAGGTCCGCCGGGATCGTCTCCGGTTCGGCGCCGGCCCGGTGCAGCACCGCGTGCGCGGGCCGGAAGAACAGCTCGGGCAGGTCGATCCGGCCCGTCGTGCCGGTGATCGACGCGGTGATCGCTGTCGCGCCGACCATGCCGCAGCTCAGCGTCGCCACCGCGCCGGAGTCCCAGCCGAGCACCATGCCGGTGTTCTCGTCCACCGCCTCCGGGGTCAGCTTCGCCCAGGCCTGCACGTGCTGCGGCACGCCGAGCACCAGGTGGGCCAGGCTCAGCGGATAGACGCCGAGGTCGAGCAGCGCACCGCCGCCGAGCGTGCGGGCCCGCATCCGGTGCTCCGGCGGGAACGGTCCGGCCACGCCGAAGTCGGCCCGTACGTGCGTGACCTCGCCGATCGCGCCGTCCCGGATCAGCTCCAGCACCCGCAGGATCAGCGGGTTGGTCCGCATCCACATGGCCTCCATGAGGAACAGACCCCGGGCGCGGGCCGTCTCCACCAACTCGGCGGTGGTCGGCAGGTCCAGCGTGCAGGGCTTCTCCACCAGCACGGCCTTACCGCCGGCCAGGCACGCCAGCGCCGCCTCGTGGTGCGCCGCGTGCGGGGTGGCCACGTAGATCGCGTCCACGTCCGGGTCCGCGGCCAGTTCCGCCCATGAGGCGTACGCCCGCGGCACGTCGTGCCGGCGCGCGAACAGTTCGGCGCTCTCGCGGGTACGCGATCCGACCGCCACCAGTTCGGCGTCCGGCACCAGCCGCAGATCGGCGGCGAAACAGGCGGCGATGTGTCCGGTGGCCAGGATTCCCCAACGCGTCATGCCCGGCACGCTATCCCTTCCCGATCCGGGGCCGGGAGGGTGATCCACCGGTCGGGACGGCTCAGCGGGGGGTGTCGGCGGCGGCCCGCGCGGCCAGTTCGATCATCGCCCGCCGCGTCGTCAGCGTCGGCCGGTCGGGTTCCAGGTGCGCATACGCGGCCCAGGCCCCGGTCGAGCCGTCGAGCTGCTCCCGCAGGATGTCGGCGTGCCCGGCGTGCCGGTTGGTCTCGGTCAGCACGTGGACCATGACGTTGAACAGCTTGACGTCGGGGCGGGGCCACCACGGCACATGGCCGGGCGCGTCGATCGCGAGGGCGTCGATTGTCGCGTCCGCGTGCTCCCACGCCCGCCGGTAGCGGCCGATCACCTCCTCGCGGCTCTCGTGCTCGGTCGCCCACATGTCGGCGCCGTCCGGATCCGGGTCGTCCCACCGGGGCAGCGGCTCCGGGAACGGCCTGCCGAACACCTCACCGAGGTACCGGGCCTCCCAGAACGACAGGTGCTTGACCAGCCCGAGCAGGTTGGTGCCGGACGCGGTCAGGGGGCGGCGTACGTCGTACTCGGACAGTCCGTCGAGCTTCCACAGCATGGCCTCGCGGATCTGCCGCAGATCGTCGTGCAGGTATTCCTTCGCGAAATCGTCGATCACGGGTCACGACCCTGCCAGGCGCGGCCGACGGGCGCAGCCCCGTGGCGACGTGACCGGATCGCGCGCTCGCTGCCGGCTCCCGGCGGGGCAGCACCGTCCCCGCTGGTCCGCCCGGGCGGGAACTAGGCTCGGGCGCATGACGATCGACGGCTTCGCCGCACCCCCCGCCCTGGTGGAGCACGCCCGCCGATTCCAGGCCGAGGGCGCCGTACCGGCCGTGCCCCGGGTCGCCGCCACAGTGCTGCTGCTCCGCCCGGCCGGCGACGGATTCGAGGTCTACATGATCCGCCGGGTCGCGGCGATGACGTTCGGCGGCATGTACGCCTTTCCCGGCGGCGGGGTGGACCGCTCCGACTCGGAGGCGCACCTGGGCTGGGCCGGCCCGGACCCGGCGGCGTGGGGGGAACGGCTCGGACTCGATCCGGCCGCCGCGCAGGCGGTGGTGTGCGCCGCCGCCCGCGAGGTCTTCGAGGAGGCGGGCGTGCTGCTCGCCGGGCCGGACCCGGACACGGTGGTCGGCGACGTGAGCGGCGACGACTGGGAGGCGGCCCGGCAGGACCTGGTGGGCCGGCGGGCCGGCTTCGCGGACCTGCTGGCCGGGAAGGGCCTGACGCTCCGGTCCGACCTGCTGCTGCCGTGGAGCCGGTGGATCACGCCGGAGTTCGAGCCGCGCCGCTTCGACACGTACTTCTTCGTCGCCCTGCTGCCCGAGGGGCAGCGGACCCGCGACGTGTCCGGCGAGGCCGACCACACGCTGTGGTTGCGCCCGGCGGACGCGCTGGCCCGCGAGCTGACCATGCTGCCGCCGACCATGGTCACGCTCGCCGAGGTCGCCGCCGCGGGCGACCTCGCCGGAGTGGCGCGGGATGCGGCGGAGCGCGATCCGGGTACGCCGATCCTGCCGTACATCGAGGGGCTGGACGGCGCCGAGCCCCGCTTCCTGCTGCGCTGACCTGCGCCTGCGGTGTTAAGAGGGGCCCCTTCCTCTACCGGAGGCGTTAACAGGGGGCCCCTCCTTACAGCTCAGCCGAAGCGGCCGGTGATGTAGTCCTCGGTCTTCTTCTGGCTGGGGTTGCTGAAGATCTTCTGCGTGTTGTCGTACTCGATCAGGCGGCCCGGGTCGCCGGTCTTCTCGATGGAGAAGAAGGCGGTCCGGTCCGACACCCGCGCGGCCTGCTGCATGTTGTGCGTGACGATGATGATCGTGAACTTGTCCTTGAGCTGGAACATCAGGTCCTCGATGGCCAGCGTGGAGATCGGGTCCAGCGCCGAGCAGGGCTCGTCCATCAGCACCACCTGTGGCTCGACCGCGATGGTGCGGGCGATGCAGAGCCGCTGCTGCTGACCGCCGGACAGGCCCGCGCCGGGCTTGGCGAGGCGGTCCTTCACCTCGTCCCACAGGTTCGCCGAGCGGAGCGCCCGCTCGGCCGCCTCCTCCAGGATCGACTTGCGCCGTACGCCGTTGAGCCGCAGGCCCGCCACCACGTTCTCGAAGATGCTCATGGTGGGGAACGGGTTCGGCCGCTGGAAGACCATGCCGATCATCCGGCGGACCGCCGTGACGTCCACGTCGCGGTCGTAGATGTCCTGGTCGTCGATGGTGAGGCTGCCCTCGACCCGGGCGCCGGGCAGCACCTCGTGCATCCGGTTGATCGACCGCAGGAAGGTGGACTTGCCGCAGCCGGACGGCCCGATCAGGGCGGTGACAGTCTTCGGCTCGACGGTCAGGTTGATGTTCTCGATCGCCTTGAACCCGCCGTAGTAGGCGGTCACGTTCGTGGCTTCGATGCGCTTGGCCATGGTGGCGGTACCTCCGGGGTTCATCGGCCGAGCCGGTTGCGGCGGGACAGCAGCTTCGCCGCCACGGTGAGGACGAGGACGAGGGCGACCAGGGTCAGCGCCGCGGTCCACGCCCGTGCCGGCGAGTACCTCGACGCCTCACCGGCCTGCTGGTAGACGAAGAGGGCCAGCGACGACTGGTTGTTCTCGAACGGGTTGAAGTTGATCGCCGCGCCGCCGCCGGCGACCAGCAGCACCGGCGCGGTCTCACCGGCGGCCCGCGCGATGGCGAGCATGATGCCGGTGACGATGCCGGGCAGCGCCGTCGGCAGCACGACCCGCAGGATCGTCTTCCACTTCGGTACGCCCAGGGCGTACGCGCCCTCGCGCAGCGGCGCGGGCACCAGGCGGAGCATCTCCTCGGTGGAGCGGACCACTGTGGGCAGCATCAGCACGCTCAGCGCCAGCGCGGCGGCGAAGCCGGAGAAGCCCGGCCGCCCGTCGTTGAACCACGGCGAGACGATCAGCACCCAGAAGGCCAGCACGAACAGGCCGGTGACGATCGACGGGATGCCGGTCATCACGTCCACGAAGAAGCGGATGGTGAACGCGAACCGGCCCCGGCCGTACTCGACGATGTAGATCGCGCAGAGCACGCCGAGCGGCACCGTGATCACTGTGGCGATGCCGACCTGCTGCAACGTGCCGACGATCGCGTGGTACGCGCCGCCGTTGGCGTCGCGCGACCCGATGTTGTTCATCGAGGTGCCGAAGAAGTTCGCGTCCAGCCGCTCGGAGCCCTTGCTCACGAGCGTCCAGACCACCGAGGCCAGCGGCAGCACGGCGAGCACGAACGCGGAGTGGATCAGCGCGCTCCAGGTCCGGTTGCGGGCCGACCGGCGGCCCTCCACCGCGTTCGCCGCGGCGAAGAGGCCGGCCAGGTAGAGCAGCGCGCCGACCACCACGACCAGGACCGGGCCGCCGATGCCGGCGCCGTACACGATGCCCGCCGCGAGCAGCAGCGCCGCGACGGCGATGGCCGGAGCGGCGTACGCGGGAAGCCGCCTCGCCCGCAGCGTGGCCGGCTGGGCCGGCGGGCGCGGGCGGCGGGGGGTGAGGGTGGTGGTCATGCGGCCGACTCCGTGAACTCGCGCCGCCGGTAGATGATCGCCCGGGCGGTGATGTTGACGATCAACGTGATCGCGAACAGCACCAGGCCGGAGGCGATGAGCGCGCCGCGGCCGGTGTCGTTCGCCTCGGCGAACCGGTTGGCGATGTTCGCGGCGATCGAGTTGCCGCCGCTGGCCAGGATGTTGAACGAGATGGCGTACGTCGAGCCGAGCGTGAGCGCCAGCGCGATGGTCTCGCCGAGCGCCCGGCCCAGGCCGAGCATCACCGCGGCGATGACGCCCGGACGCCCGTACGGCAGGACGGCGGTGCGGATCATCTCCCAGCGGGTGGCGCCGAGCGCGAGCGCTGCTTCCTCGTTCGCGCTCGGGGTCTGCCGGAACACCTCGCGGGACAGCGAGGTGACGATCGGCAGCACCATGATCGCCAGCACCACGGAGCCGAGCAGGATCGAGTTCCCGTACGGGCCGTCGCCGAAGATCGGGATCCAGCCGAAGTACCTGTTCAGCCACGCGGACAGGTCGGCGACCGGCTGGGCGAAGTAGTCCCGGCCCCACAGGCCGAACACGACGCTCGGCACGGCTGCGAGCAGGTCGATCAGGAAGCCCAGGCCGTTGCCGAGCCGCCGGGGCGCGTAGTGCGACAGGTAGAGGGCGATGCCCAGCGCGACCGGCACCGCCATGAGCAGCGCCAGCAGCGAGCTCAGGACGGTGCCGAAGGCGAGCGCGCCGATGCCGAACTGCGGCGGGTTGTCGTTCGGGAACCAGCCCTCGAACGTCCAGAACGACTCGGTGTTCGCCCGCAGAGCCGGGACGGCCCGGGCGACCAGGAAGATCGCGATCGCCGCGATGACCACCAGGACCGTGGTGCCGGCGGCCAGGGTCAGGCCGCGGAACGCCCGTTCCGCGCCGAAGGCGCGGGCCCGGGGGAGGGCGCCGCCGCCGCCGAGGCCGCCGTCGGGGCGGCCCGGGTTACCGGGGCGCTCGGCCAGACGCGCCGAGGCACCGGCGGGTCGCCCGTGGCTCGTGGCCACGGGGTTCCCGCCGGTGCCGGCGTCGGCCGAGCGGTGAGGGGTGTCACCCATCTGCTCGCTCGCTTCGCGTTGAGGAGGTGTCGGTCGGAGCGTCAGGAGAGGCTCTTGACCGCGGCCTCGACCTTGGTGCGGACGGTCTCGGGCAGCGGGGCGTAGCCGAGCTCGACCAGCTCCTTCTGCCCCTCGGCGCTGGCGGCGTGGCCGAGCAGGCCCTTGACCAGCGGCAGCTTGTCGGCGGCGAGGCCCTTGCTGCAGACGATCTCGTAGGTCGCCAGGACGATCGGGTACGCCCCGGCCTCCTTGGTGTTGTAGTCGATCGACATCTTCAGGTCGTTGCCCTGACCCTCGAACTTGGCGCCGGCGATGGTCTTGCCGGCCGAGTCACCGGTCAGCTCGACGAACTCGCCGTTACCGTTCTTGACCTTCGCCATCTTCAGGTCGGAGTTCTCGGCGTACGACCACTCGACGTAGCTGATGGTGCCGTCGGTGCTCTTGACCTTGCTGGCCACACCGTCGGACTTGGCCGCGCCGACGCCGCCCGGGGCCTTCCACGCCTTGGAGTTGCCGAGCGTCCAGTCCGCCTCGGCGGTCTTGGAGAGGTACTTGGTGAAGTTGTCGGTGGTGCCCGACTCGTCGGAGCGGTGCACCGCCTGGATCGCGGTCGACGGCAGCTTGGCGTCCGGGTTGTCGGCCTTGATCGCCGCGTCGTCCCACTTGGTCACCTTGCCGGCGAAGATCTTCGCCAGGGTGGCCGGGCTGAACTGGAGGTTGTCCGCGCCGCTGACGTTGTAGACCACGGCGACCGGGCCGATCACCATCGGCAGGTTGAGCGCCTGGCCGCCGGTGCACTTGGCGTCGGCCTGCGGCTGCTCCTCCGGCTTGAGGGGGGAGTCCGAACCGGCGAAGTCGGCGGTGCCGGCGATGAAGGCCTGGATGCCGGCGCCCGAGCCGCTGGGCTCGTAGTTGATCGTGGTGCCGGCGCACTTCTGCTGGTACGCCTTGATCCACTCGGCCATGGCGTTCTTCTGGGCCGAGGAGCCCTGCGCGTTCAGCGTGCCCGTCGCGCAGTCCACCGCGGCGGTGGAACCGGAGGCGCCGGCGGGCTCGTTGTTGTCCGAGCCGCAGGCGCTGAGACCGAGAACCGCGGTAAGAGCGAGACAGGCGATGGCGCCGTGCCGCTGGAGCTTCACTTCAGGGGTTTCCCTTCACGTCTTTGGTCAGGTCGCCCGGAGTGCCGGGGGCCGGCGCTGACCGGCTGACACGAAAGGTAGGAGGGCCAGGTGGACGGTTCGCCGGGCGTAAGTGAACGCGCGGTGAACACGTTCAGCCGACGAGATGGCCGCACGCTGAGGAAGGGTTGTCCTGTTCGTGAACTAGCAGCCTGGTATCGCCTTTATGGCGACTTCCAGGGTCGGCGAACGCTCAGCCGAGCTGGTAGTTGACGTGCGCGGACCACATGGCGAAGCCGAGCCGCTCGTAGAGCGCGACAGCGGCGGTGTTGCTCTCGTCCACGTAGAGCATCACCCGGTCCAGCCCGCGCTCGTCGCGCAGGTGGGTCAGGCCGGCCGCGGTGAGCACCCGGCCCAGGCCGCCCCGGTGCGCGGACGGGTCCACGCCGAGCACGTAGACCTCGCCGATGCGGGCCGATCCCTGCTGCTCGTGCACCTTGGTCCAGTGGAAGCCGAGCAGCCGCCCGGTCGTGGAGTCGACGGCGAGCAGGAAGCCGGCACTGTCGAACCACGGCTCGGCGATGCGTACGCGCAGGTCGTCGAGCGTCCATTTGCCCTGCTCGGGATGCTGGGCGAAGGCCGCGTTGTTCACCGCGAGCCACGCCTCGTCGTCCTCGCCCGGACGGAACGCGCGCAGCGTCACGCCGTCGGGCACGACCGGCGCCGGCAACTCGGCGGTCAGCGGGCGGCGCATCTGCCAGAGCACCCGCGCCCGGCTGAAGCCCAGGTCGACAGCGAGCGCGGCGGCCGACGGGTGGTCGCCGTGCGCCCAGGCGCGCAGCGGCCCGGGAGCGGCGTCCACCACTCCCCGGGCCAGCGCCCGGCCGGCTCCCCGCCGCCGGTACGCGGGATGTACGACCAGTTCCGCGCCGACGCCCTCGGCGGGGGCGGTGACGTCGAGATGCGCGTACCCGGTGAGGGTGCCGTCGGTGGTGCGGGCGGTGAGGTGCACCGCGGGCGCCTCGGGGTCGCGCAGCCGCAGCAGCACGTGCTCGTCGAGCGGGTCGGCGCCGTCGGCGTCCCCGGCGGCGCGGGCCATCGCCAGCACCTCCGCGACCTCGGCCGGCGTCAGCCGGTCCGCCCGGTCGATCCCGTCCGGCGTCAGCCGGTCCGCCCAGGCGATCCGGTCGGTTGCGGGACCACTCGTCGGCTCGGGGCTCATCTGAGTCACGGTAGCGGCCGTCCGGCGGCGGTTCGCGCCGGACGAGGGCGGCGGTCGGTGGCGCTCGTCACTGCGGGCCGACGGGCAGCGACTCCAGCTCGAACCGGACCAGCATCTCGGGCAGGAGTTGCTGCAACGCCGCGACCGTGCCGGAGCGGTCCCCGCCCGCGTCGTGCATGAGCACGATCGCCCCCGGCCCCATCTGCGTGCGGATCCTCGTCTCGATGGCGAGCGCGCCCGGCGCCCTCCAGTCCGACGGGTCCACGCTCCAGTGCAGCGGGGTGAGGCCCAGGTCGGCGCAGGCCGAGATCACCGGGCGTGTCCAGGCGCCGCCCGGCTGGCGGTAGTACGCGATCCGCGCGCCCGGCGCGGCGGCCAGGATCGCGTCGTTGGTGCGCAGGATGTCGGCCCGGATCGTCGCCGCGGACCGCTTGCCCAGGTCGACGTCGTGCTCCCAGGAGTGGTTGCACAGCGTGTGGCCCTCGGCCACTATCGACCGGATCAGATCCGGGTGGGCCTCGGCGTTCTCGCCGACGACGCAGAACGTCGCCTTCACGCCGTACTGGGCCAGCAGCGCGAGCACCTGCGGAGTCCAGCGCGGGTCGGGGCCGTCGTCGAAGGTCAGCGCGACCCGGGACGAGCCGGTGGCGACCAGGGTGCCGTACGGGCCGTCGCCGCCCGGCTCGACCGGTGCGGCGTCCGGCGCGGCGTCGGGGCTCGGGCCGGCGGTGGCCCGGCCGCCGGGGAAGTCCGTGCTGGGCGGCTGGTCGGCGTAGTGCGGCCCGGTGAGCGCCGTGGTGGCCCCGGCGTTCGACGGCGGGTGTGCCGGCACCAGGCTGCGGCCGAGCGCGAACGCCGAGCCGAGCAGGCCTGCGAGCACCACGACTACGAGCCCGGCGGCACGCAGCGTCGGGCCCCGCATCAGCGGCACCGGCCGTTCGTGGCCCCCGTGTTCACCGCACGCACCGCCGCCCCCTTTTGCCCGGTAAATCCGGCAGCCAGGATATGGCTGACTGATTGGGCAAAAAGGGCATTCTGCGGAAATGCCCCCTACCGGAGTGGGGCGTGAACGATCAGACCGGCAGCGGGGCGGGCTCCGACTCCGGCAGCGAGCGCGACGGCGGGACGACGAACTTGTAGCCCACCTGGCGCACCGTGCCGATCATCGACTCGTACTCCGAGCCGAGCTTGGCGCGCAGGCGCCGCACGTGCACGTCGACCGTACGGGTGCCGCCGAAGTAGTCGTAGCCCCAGACCTCGCGCAGCAACTGGTCCCGCGTGAACACCCGCCCCGGGTGCTGGGCCAGGAACTTCAACAGCTCGAACTCCTTGTACGTGAGGTCGAGCGGGCGGCCCTTGAGCTTCGCGGCGTAGGTGTCCGGGTCGATGTTCAGCTCACCGGCACGGATCGAGCCGCCGGCGCCGGCAGTGGCGTTGCTCAGCCGGCCGACCGCGAGCCGCAGCCGGGCCTCCACCTCGGCCGGCCCGGCGCCGGCCAGGATCACGTCGTCGACGCCCCAGTCCGCGTTGAGCGCGATCAGGCCCGCCTCGGTGACCACCGCGACCAGCGGCACGCCGAGCCCGGTGGCGTGCAGCATCCGGCACGTGGCGCGCGCCTCGCTCAGTTCGGAGCGGGCGTCCACCAGTACGGCGTCCGGCGTGGGGCCGGACACCAGCGTGCGGACGTCGCGGGGTGCGGTGCGGACCGAGTGCGGCAGCAGGTCGAGTGCCGGCAGCACCGCCGACGGCTCACCGGCCCGTGCGGTCACGAGCAGCAGGAGCTCCACGATCACCTCCGTCCCGGCGGCCCTTCGGCCGCGCGCGACCAGCAACACGCCCGGGTGAGGGCGGCGCTGTGAACTTGCGTGGGTCCCGGCGTCGCTGACGGGCGGGTAACGGCCTGAGCGTAACTGATGGACCGGCCGTCACCTCCGGGGCGCTTTCCCGTTTGCCCTTTCTGCCCATGATCGCGGCGCAGGTTTTAACGTCGCCGAAACCGGGACCTCCGCCGAGCCGCCCGGGTCTGGCACGATCGGAGCGTGTTTCCCTCCACCTCGCGCGACACCGGTCGTGACCCGTGGCCCGACGGTCCGCCTCCCGGGCCGTCCGGGCCCGCCCGTGGCTACCCTCCCGCCCCGCGTACCGGCCCCGGCGACGAGGAGGGGGAGCCGCAGGAGCGGAAGGGACCGCGCCGGCTGCGCAAGGGCGGTCCCGGCCGGCGGCCCGACGACGAGTCCGACGAGGTGCCCGAGGAGGAGCTGCCACCGGTCCCGGTCCGCCGGCCGCTGGCGCTCACCGTCGCCGGCTTCGCCGCGCTGCTCGGCGTCGGCCTGGTGCTCGGCGCGCAGACCTCCGGCCCTGGGCACCGGCTGCCGTTCGCGGCCATCATCTTCGGCGTCCAGCTGCTCTTCGTGCTCGCCTGGACGATGGCCATGCGCCCGCCCGCGCTGCTGGTCGTCGCTCTGGTCAGCGCCGGCACGGCCGTGATCGCCGACGTGGCGGCCGTGCAGTCGGACATCGCCGGCCTGGCCCCGCTCGGCTACGCCGCGGCCGCCGGGCTCCTGCTCGCCGTGCTGGGGCAGCTCGTCCGGCGGGTGGACCGGGTCCGGGTGACCGACTCGCTCGGCGGCACCCTGCTCATCGTGGTGGGCGTGGTCGCCTTCGGCACGCTCATCGTGCTCAGCCGGATTCCCAAGGGCACCCAGGCGATCACCGTCTGCCTTACCGCCGCCGGGGTGGGGCTGCTGGTGGCGCGGCTCACCGACGCGGTCGCGCCGTGGCCGCGGCTCGCCCCGCAGGTGCCGCGCGGAGCGGCCGGCGTGGTCGCGGGCGCGATGCTCGGCACCCTCACCAGCGCCGTGCTCGGCAGCTACCTGGTCGGTTTCACGCCGACCAGCGCCGCACTTGTCGGCGTGGTCAGCGCGGCCACCGCCGTCCTGGCCGACCTCGCCGTCGGGTACGCCGAGGCGGGCCGCCTGATGGCCGGTGAGCCTCCGACGATGTGGGTGGCCCGGCACATGCAGGGGCCACTGGGCGGGTTCGCGCTGGCCGCGCCGGCCGCGTACGCGATGTGCGTACTGTTCCTCTGACGCGATTGGGGAAGATTCGCCTCGGGTAAGTACGGTTGCGCCGCGAGACGCGGTGACGGCGGCGAGGACGGGAGGCGGCGTGGCAGAGGCGTATCCGGCAGAGGGCCGACCGCGGCGACGCGGCCGGAAGGTGCTGATCGGCTTCGTCGTCCTGCTGCTGGTGCTGGCCGGGCTGCTCGTCGTCGCCGACCGGGTCGCCGCGGGCGTCGCCGAGCGGGCGATCGCCGACCAGGTGCGGCAGGAGATCGCCAAGCAGGACGCGCAGTCCGCCGCGCCGCAGGTCGAAGTGGGTGGCTTTCCGTTCCTCACCCAGGTGCTCGACGGCCGGTACCAGCGCATCACCATCCAGCTCACCGACGTGCGTGGCGCCGTCCAGGGTGACGCGGTGGAGGTGCCGAAGCTGGACGTGGACGCGCGCAACGTGACCGCGTCGCTGGACACGCTGCGCTCCGGCCGGGGCGACGTGGTGGCCGAGAGCGTGGACGGGCGGGGCACCGTCACCTACGAGAGCCTGGCCAAGCTGCTGGACCGCCCCGGGCTGACGCTCGGCGAGCGGAACGGCAAGCTCGCCGTGACGGCTCCGGTGGACATCCTCGGCGTCAAGCTCACCGTCAACGGCACCGCCGACGTCACGGTGGCCGGTGGCAAGGTCGCGCTGCGCTTCAACGACCTCACCGCCGACGGCCTGCCGAACGTGCCACTGGCCCGGGCCGCGCTGACCCGGTACGCGCAGGGCATCTCGATCGACGTGCCGCTGCCGGAGCTGCCGTTCCAGCTCAACCTGCGCAAGGTGGAGCCGAAGCCGGAGGGCCTGGTGGTCACGGCGGACGCGGCGAACGTGCCCATCAACTCCGCCGGCTGACCAGCCGGCCTGCCGTCAACTCAGCCGGCTGACCAGCCGGACGGTTGTCCCGGATGCTGGTCGGCCTGGTGGCACTGTGGGCGTGGGCTGGTAATCTCCCTGCCCATGGGGACCCACCTCACCAAACGGCGCGCGGTCGACCTGTGCCGCGTGGCCACCTGCCTGTGTCGCCCCGTCATCTGACGGCGGGGCTGTCTCCGGCCGCCTGAACGGCGGCCACCCAGGGTCCACGAACCTCTCCCGGTTCCCCCTCAACGCCCGGCAGCGGCGCCGTCGCACGTACCCGTGATCCGTTCCTAGCTCTGGGTCCCGCGCGTGGTGCGACAACAATCGACATCGATTTCCGCGCGCAGGCTCACCAACCATCCTCACCAGGGAGTGATCTGATGAGTCGCGACACCGCACTCGTTTCGGCCGAGTGGGCCGAGAAGAACCTCGACGCCCCGGGCGTCGTCTTCGTCGAGGTCGACGAGGACACCTCGGCCTACGAAACCGGGCACATCGCCGGCGCCGTCAAGCTCGACTGGCGCACCGACCTCCAGGACCAGATCCGCCGGGACTTCGTCAACAAGTCCCAGTTCGAGGCGCTGCTGTCCGACCGGGGCATCGCCAACGACGACACCGTGATCCTGTACGGCGGCAACAACAACTGGTTCGCCGCGTACGCGTACTGGTACTTCAAGCTCTACGGCCACGGCGACGTCAAGCTGCTCGACGGCGGCCGCAAGAAGTGGGAGCTGGACGCGCGTCCGCTCGTCACCGACGTGGTGGAGCGGCCGAAGACGCAGTACGTCGCGCAGGAGCCGGACACCTCGATCCGCGCGTTCCGCGACGAGGTGGTCGCCGCGATCGGCACCAAGAACCTGGTCGACGTGCGCAGCCCCGACGAGTTCGCGGGCCGTCTGCTCGCCCCCGCCCACCTGCCGCAGGAGCAGGCGCAGCGGGCCGGTCACATCCCGACCGCGATCAGCGTCCCGTGGTCCAAGGCGGCGAACGAGGACGGCACGTTCAAGTCCGACGACGAGCTGCGCAAGATCTACGCCGACGCCGGGCTGGACGACAGCAAGGAGACGATCGCGTACTGCCGGATCGGCGAGCGCTCCTCGCACAGCTGGTTCGTGCTCCAGGAGCTGCTCGGGCACCGCAACGTGAAGAACTACGACGGTTCCTGGACCGAGTACGGCTCGCTCGTCGGCGTGCCGGTGGCGCTCGGCGACGAGCCCGGGGAGGCCTGATGACCGCCGCCTCCGCCGCCTCGACGGCTGCCGCCGGCTGCGCCGCGCCGGACCAGGCCGCCCCCCTCCCGGCGAGCCTGGACCTGGAGAAGGAAACCGTCATCACCGGCCGTGTGCTGTCCGAGTCCGGCGAGGTCGTGCCGGGCGCGTACGTGCGGCTGCTCGACTCCACGGGTGAGTTCACCGCCGAGGTGGTGACGTCGCCGGCCGGGCAGTTCCGGTTCTTCGCCGCGCCGGGCTCGTGGACGCTGCGGGCGCTGTCCCGCCACGGCAACGGCGACACCGCCGTGGACGCGGCTCGCGGGATCAACGAGGTGACCGTCTCGGTCTCCGCCTGACCCACGCTCTGATCGTGGCCCGCCACCCACAGGGGTGGCGGGCCACGAGCCGTTCCGGCGAGGGTACGTCCCGGCCGTGGCTGGCAGGCTGGACGGCGGCGCGCCCCGGACGCGCCGGAGGGGGATGAGGTGCCCGACGACGCCGCTGACCACGCGATTCGCTATCTGATCGACTTCATCGACGGCAACCGGGGCGAGACGATCGCCCGCGAGCTCCAGCGCGCCGACGGGTCCGGCCGCACGCGCCCGTTCGACGTCTCGGTCGCCAGCCTCGACACGGACCTGTCGTTCCTCACGAAGCGGGCCACGCTCGTCACCGCCAAGCTGGTCCTCTCCCAGCCCGGCGGCAAGCACCGCTATCTGGTCAACCGGGAAACCTGCAAGTGGTGCGGCAAGGACCCGGAGCGCTGCGGCCCGGACTGCCGGTACAAGGACATCCAGATCGACCAGCTCTTCGCCGAGTGCGACGACCTGCACCGCCTCGGCGCGTACCTGCGGGACTGCGCGCCGCTGCTGGAGCAGGGGCAGCTCGTCTACTTCCCGCAGACCTTCCGCCGCCGCCACCTGGAGTCACGCGCGCCGGACGCGCAGTCCACCTCCTCGCTGTTCAACAGCGTGGGTCAGATCGAGCTGGGCGACAACCCGGACCGCACGCTCGACCTGATCGTCAAGGGGCACCGCGTCGTCGACGTGCCGAGCGGGGATCCGGTGAAGGCGCGGCTGGTGACCCCACTGCTCCAGCTCGACCTGCCGATGCTGGAGGGCACCTCGCTGCGGGACTACTGCGCCATCCTGACCCAGGAGAGCGACGCGCTCGCCGCGACCCAGGCGTACCTGCGGGGCCGGATGCTGGACGTCGACACGGATCCGGACAAGGCGCTGGTGCAGCTCGCGAAGCTCGACGCGGAGATCCAGGAGGGGGTGCGGGCGGCTCGCTCCGAGGTCGCCCGGGTGGCCCGGCGCTCGGCCGTGCAGGCCGCGGGCGCCGCGGTGGCGACTGTCGCCGCGACGCTGGTGGCGGTCGAGGGCACCCACCTGGCGCCGGTGCTCGGCATGCTGGGCGCGGGCGGGTTCTTCTCCGCGGTGCTCGCCGCCGACCAGTACGCCGACCGCCGTGGCGAGCTGCGGCAGCGCCCCTTCTACCTGCTGTGGCTGCTGTCCCGCCGGTCCGTCCCGGCCTGACCGGGAGTGCCGAGGCGCGGCCGGGCGCCTCGCCGGCACGTGACACCATGGCCGGGTGACTGCCGTCGAGACGGGCTACGCCCCGCCCAACCCTGGAGAGCAGCCGGGCAACGGCCGGCGTCGGCTGCGCTGGCTGACGGTCGCCACTGTGGCGTGGGCCGTGCTGCTGGCCGGGCTGACCTGGTGGTCGGTGCGTACCGACCCGCCGACGGTCAAGGAGCAGCGCTCACTGGACCAGGCCGGTCCGGTGGTGGACCGGGCGATCGGCGAGCTGACCGGCGCGGTCGGGTCCGACGGCGTACCGGCGCTCGTGCCGGACCGGCTGGAGCGCGGCTGCCGGATCACGCCGATGGACTCCGGCGCGACGCTTGAGCGTGGCGTCGAGGTGGCGATCGGCGGCGACAACGTGCGCGCGGTGCTGCAGCGCATCGCCGACCGGCTGCCGCAGGCGTGGCGGGCGGGCGTGTCGACGTTCGACGGCGAGCCGCTGCTGCGCGCCGACGCCGGCGACTTCGTCGCGGTCGAGGGCCGCGCCGACGGCCCGGGCCGGGTGCTGCTGACCGCCGCGACCGGCTGCCGGCCGCTTGGTTCCGGCTACCGCGCGCCGACCGCCGACGCCGCGGCCGAAGCCGGCGCGCTGGCGTCGGCGCTGGGCCGGTGGGGCGGCGCGACCGGCGCGGTCCAGGTCCTGGCCGCGCCCTGCCCTGGTGGGGGCGCCGCCCGCACCGCGCGGGGCGAGGCCGCCGCGCCGGCGGATCAGCCGCTCGCCGCCGCGTTCGGCGGTGGCGCCGCGCCGGTGGTGGACTCCGCCGACCGGTACGCGCGCCCGGGCGAGCCGGCCGTGCTGGCCGAGCGGGTCGACGAGCGGGTGCGCGTGGCGGTGACCACGCCCTGCCCGGCCTGACTCACTCGCCGGGCAACGCGAGCGGCGGCGGCGCCGGCTCCTCGTGCGGTTCCCGGCTGCGGCCCAGCGCGTCCACCCGGCCCCAGCGGCCCGGGATGTCGAGCAGCTCGACCCGGCCCATGCCCGGCGGTACGGCCGGGTCGATGATCAGGTGCTCGCCCTGCGGCTCCAGCCCGAGCATCACCCGTAGCAGCAGCAGCGGAGTGCCGGCGGACCACGCCTGCGGGCTGCACGCCGTGGGGTACTCCACCGGGTAGTCGGTGAGGCCACGTTCGTAGCCGGCGAACACCTCGGGCAGTCGGCCGTCGAAGTAGCGGGACGCGCTCAACAGCGCGTCGCAGAGCAGGCCGGCCTCCCGGCGGAAGCCGTACCGCCACAGGCCCCAGGCGATGATCGAGTTGTCGAACGGCCACACCGTGCCGACGTGGTAGCCGACCGGGTTGTACCGGCCCTGGTCGTCGGCGAGCGTGCGTACCCCCCAGCCGGAGAACAGACGCGGCCCGAGCAGATGCGCGGCGATCGCCGGGGCCCGGGACTCGTCCACGATGCCGCTCCACAGCAGGTGGCCGATGTTCGAGGAGAGCGCGTCCACCTGCTGGCCCCGCGGGTCGAGCGCCAGCGCGTAGTACTCCCGGTCCGCGATCCAGAAGTCGCGGTTGAACCGTTCCTTCAGCGCCGCGGCCTCCTGCTCCAGCTGGTCGGCGTACGCCGGGTCCTGCCAGTGGGTGCGGGCCATGCGGGCGGCGCGCATCTTCGCGTCGTACGTGTACCCCTGCAGCTCGCAGGTGGCCCGGGGGAACTCCGGCATCCGCCCGTCGGCGTAGGAGATGGCTTCCGGTGAGTCCTTCCAGCACTGGTTCGGCAGCCCGGTCTCCGGGTTGCGGGACATGTACCAGACGTAGCCGGTGCCGAGCAGGTCCCCGTACGTGTCGAGCCAGGTCAGCGCCGCCCGGGTCTCGTTCTCCAGGTTGCGTACCAGATCGGCGTCGCCGGTCCACCGCTCGTACTCGTCGAGCAGGATCACGAACAGCGCCGTGGTGTCGGCCGCGCCGTAGTACGGCGAGTGCGGTTGCTCCTCGAACCCGGCGCTCTCGCCGTAGCGCAGCTCGTGCAGGATCTTGCCCGGCTCCTCGTCGCGGAAGTCGTCGACCCGGCTGCCCTGCAGACCGGCCAGCATGACGATCGTCGGTTTGACCAGGTCGGGCAGGAACGGCAGCACCTGGAGCGAGGTGAAGATGCTGTCCCGGCCGAACAGCGTCATGAACCAGGGCAGGCCGGCGGCGAGCAGCCGGACCCCGAGTGTGATCGACTCGTACCGGAGCGCGGCCAGGTCGTTGAGGCTTCGCCGGTACGCCCCGGCCAGCGGCTCGCAGTCGCAGCCCAGCTTCGGCGCGCGGCTGATCAGGGCGCTCTGCTCGGCCTCGATCTCGGCTGCGGTGCGCTGGCCGCCCAGCGGCAGGACGGCCCGGATGTCCTCGCCACGGGCGCCGTAGATGATGGTGTTGACGTGCAGCCGGGTGGTCCATTCGCCGTGCGGGCCGACCCGGACCCGGAAGGTCATCCCGTCCGCGTCGACCTCGACCGGCGCGCTGCTGGTCACCAGCGTCTCGCGGCGGAACGCCTCCCGGTGGTAGGTCAGCCGCAGGCCGTTCCGCTCCACCGTCGGCGTGGTGCGTCCCTTCTTGTCACGCCGGTTCTTGATCTCCAGGAGGTCGGCGAAGTCGGAGCCGATGTCCAGCCGGAGGTGGAACTCCTGTTCCTGTTCGGAGTGATTGAGCACTGTCAGTTCCTCGTCGAGGCTGGCCCCGATCGCGCGGCTGCGGATCACCGACACGTTGGCGTCCAGGTAGTGCGTCGGCTCGCCGGGGACCAGGAAGAACCGGGTCTTGTACGACAGCGAGTCGTCGATGGAGAGCGCGTGCAGGCGTTGCCCGTCGATGGTGAGGAACCAGGTGGAGAGGAACCGGGTGTCGAAGGCGAACAGCCCGGTGGGGAAGTCGTACGACGGCTCGATGTTGCCGCGATCGTCGCTGACCAGGAACGTGTTGCCGTCGAGGATGCTGACCCGGTCCTTCACACCAGCCGCCGGACGTGCTCGCGGGCGGCGTCCCGGGGATCCCGCACGTCGGGCCGTTGCGGCAGGAATCGGCGGAACGCCAGGAACAGCACGACGTGACCGCTGAACGTGGCCTCGTTGCGCAGCACCGCGGCCATGCCCGCCGCCCGCCCGGTGACGAGCTTCTCGAACAGCTCGGTGGACAGCGTCAGCACGCCGTCCGCCTGCCGTTGCTCCTCCCGGCTCACCTGCGCCGACCCGGGGGCCAGCGTCACGTACCAGTGCTCGGTACGGTTGCCGTCGGCCAGATCGATCTGAAGCGTCCCCCCGACCGGGCTGTTCAGGACGGCTGCGGCACGCGCCGGCAGCGACGCGAAGAACTCCTGGATCGCCTGACTCACATTCGCATGGTAGGCAGCATCCGGACATACCGGGCCAGGATCGGCGCACTGGGCAGAATGGACAACCTGGACCGGTTGTCAGTAGACCAACGCCTGTGCGCCCTCGGCCATCGCTTCCTCGACGAAGACGGCGGCGCCCGCGATGCGTACGCCGGGGATGACGTCGTCCGTGCCGATGTCCCGCCGGGCCGCGCACTGGGTGCAGGCGGTCACCCGGCCGGTGGCCAGGACGACGTGCAGGAGTTCGCCCAGCGGTGCGGAGTGCGGCAGCTCGAACGACTCGGCCCGTCCGGGGAGCGCGAACCAGGTCGATTCGCCGGTGAGCCAGAGCGAGACGTCCACCCCGGCCGCGGCAGCGGTGGCGGCGACTGTGAACGCCTGGGCGCAGCGTTCCGGTGAGTCCGCGCCGGCGGTGGCCTTGACGACAAGAGAGCGCGCCATGCCGCCCAGCATAGGATGGTCCGGATGGTTACCGAGATCGGGTTCGTCAGCCTGCTGGTCGCCGGCCTGGGCGCGCTCGCCGGTGGCCTGGTCTATCTCGCGGTCCGCATAGCTAGAGGTAAGTGGTGAATCTGTGAGTGAGAATCCGCTTCAGCCGCCGTGGTTGAACGCGCCGCCGGTCGAGGAGTACCCGTACGAGGAGAGCCACGACCTGCGCGTCGGCCCGAAGCTGCACCCGAGCCTGGACGGCCTGCTGCCGTACATCGGGGTGTGGCGCGGCCGGGGCCGGGGTGGGTTCCCGACGATCGAGGACTTCGACTACGCGCAGGAGATCCGGATCAGCCACGACGGCCGGCCGTTCCTGTTCTACGAGTCGCGGGCCTGGCTCCTGGACGAGGAGAGCCGCCCGGTCCGTCCGGCCGGCCGCGAGGTGGGCTGGTGGCGTCCGGTGTTCGACGGTGAGCAGGTCACCGACGAGCTGGAGGCGCTGATGACCACGCCGACCGGCGTGATGGAGCTGCACATCGGCAAGCGCAAGGGCACCCAGATCGAGTTCGTCACCGACGCGGTGGTGCGTACCGCCACGGCGAAGGAGGTCACCGCCGGCGCCCGGCTTTTCGGCATCGTCGAGGGCGCCCTGCTGTACGCGCAGGAGATGGCCGCCGTGGGCCAGCCGCTGAGCCCGCACCTGTCCGCCCGCCTGACCCGGGTAGCCGGCTGACCCGTCCCGTTCCGTTCCGACGATCATGAAGTTGGCGGCGACGGTTGCCCGATTTGTGCCCGCCAACTTCATGATCAACGGGGTGGGGGGAAGTTCAGGAGGGCCTGGATGCGGGGGGTCAGGGGGGAACTCGGGCGGGCAGTGCCGTCCAAGGTCGTGATCTCGACCGGGCCGCGTAGGGAGCTGGTCAGCCAGATCGCCTCGGCCTCGTGCAGGTCGGGCACTGTGGGCAGGTGCTCAGCCGGGGTCAGGCCCAGCTCGGCGGCGCGTTCCAGCAGGTGGCGGGCGGTCACGCCGGGCAGGATGCCGGTCTGCGCCGCCGGCACCGTGCAGAGCGTCCCGCCGCGCAGCCACACCACGTTGGCGGTGGGCCCCTCCAGCACGTAGCCGTCCGTCGAGACCCAGAGCACGTCGTCCACCCCGGAACGTTGCGCCCACCGCCGGGCCGCGGTGCTCAGCGCGTACGAGGTGGACTTCACACCGCTCGGCAGCCACCCCAGCTCCGGGCGGGACCGGGCGGCCACCCCGAGCGGCAGCGTGGCCACCGTCACCCCGGTCCGCCGGGCCAGCCGGGCGGACGCGGGCACCTCGCCCAGCGTGGCGTACACCGTGGCCGGCCCGCCGCCCTCCGGCCCTCGGGTGCAGACCAGCCGCAGCGCGCCCTCGGTCTCCGGCGGCCAGCCGGCGCGGACCGCGTCCAGCAGCTCGACGAGCGCGCCGTCCGGTGGCAGCGGCAGGCCGATCGCCGCCGCGCCCGCCCGTAGCCGGGCCAGGTGCGGCGCCAGCAGCCAGGGGCACCCGTCGCGCAGGTGCAGCGTCTCGAACAGGCCGTCGCCGTGCAGCACACCCCGGTCGTCGCCGCGCAGCACCGGCTCACCGGCCGGTACGAGTCCCCGGCCGAGCACCGCCACCCGCGTCGCCTCCACGGCCGCAGCGTAGTGGCGTACCCCGGCGGCGGACGGACCGGCGCGGCGGCCGAACTATGATCGAAGGGTGTCCGAATCCTCCCTCGCGGAAATGCTCCGCGCGCGCGGGCTGCGGCTGACGGCCCAGCGGCAGCTGGTGCTCCAGGCCGTCCTCGACCTCGGGCACGCCACCCCGGAGCAGGTGCACACGGCGGTCCGTGAGGTAGCGGCCGGCGTCAACATCACCACCATCTACCGCACCCTGGAGCTGCTGGAACGGCTCGGTCTGGTCACGCACACGCACCTGTCGCACGGTTCGCCGACCTACCACGCGGCCGGCGAGCACCAGCACGTGCACCTGGTGTGCCGGGAGTGCGGAGCGATCGACGAGATCTCACCCGAGATGCTCCGCCCGCTCGCGGACCAGCTGGCCGACCAGCGCGGGTTCCAGGTCGACATCGGGCACGTCGCGCTCTTCGGAGTCTGCGGCCGCTGCGCACAGGACGGGGAACGCACATGATCGACATCGCCGGAGCGGTGACCACCGACGCCATCGACGACCAGACCCGCGACCAGCCCGAACCGGCCCACCGCGCGGCCGGTGTCGGCCCGGTGGCCGCGCACTACGGCGACCCGATGCGCGAGCAGCGGCTCCTGGCCACCGGCGTGGGGCTGGTCGACCGCTCGCACCGGGGCGTGGTCGCCGTGCCGGGCGAGGAACGGATCAGCTGGCTGCACACGCTGACCAGCCAGCATCTGGCCGCGCTGGCGCCGTGGCAGGGCACCGAGCTGCTGGTGCTCTCGCCGCACGGGCACGTCGAACAGCACGCGATGGTCGCCGACGACGGCGAGACCACCTGGCTGGACACCGAGCCGGGGATGACCGGCGGCCTGCTGTCGTACCTGGAGAAGATGCGGTTCTTCAGCAAGGTCGACCCGCGCGACGCCACCGCCGAGTACGCGCTGCTGTCGCTGGTCGGGCCGGACGCGCCCGGCGCGCTCGACACGCTCGGCGTGACCGGGCTGGCCGCCCCCGACGTAGCAGCGGTGCCGGGTCCGAAGTTCCGTTCCGGCGAGCTGCCCGCGCGGCCCTCCGTGGTGTACGACGTCAAGCCGCTGCCGATCGGCGGCTGGGCCCGCCGGGTGGCGCTCGGCGTCGACCTGCTGGTACCCCGCGCCGCCATGGACGGGGTGGTCGCCGAACTGCGCGGCGCCGGGGTGCCGGTGGCCGGGCTGTGGGCGTACGAGGCGACCCGGGTGGCCGCCAAGCAGGTGCGGGCCGGGGTGGACACCGACCACCGCACGATCCCCGCCGAGGTGGACCTGATCGCCCCGGCCGTGCACCTGGACAAGGGCTGCTACCGGGGGCAGGAGACGGTGGCCCGGGTGCACAACCTGGGCAAGCCCCCGCGCCGGCTCGTCCTGCTGCACCTGGACGGCGTGATGAGCGACCAGCCGCCGGCCGCCGGTACGCCGGTGACGCTCGACGGCCGGACGGTCGGCTTCGTGGGCACCGCCGTGCAGCACTACGAGCTGGGCCAGGTCGCGCTGGCGGTGCTGAAGCGCAACACGCCCGACGACGCCCGCCTGCTGGTCGGCGAAACCGCCGCCGCCGTCGACGTGTAAGGAAGGGCCCCCTATTAACGCCTCCGGTAGAGGAAGGGTCCCTTCTTAACGCCGCTCACGCCGGAAATTCTCCGGTCGACCCGGTGCCGGGCGCCGGTCTAGGATCCGGGGCATGACGACAGGGACGTTGATCACGGTTGCCCCCACCGGCGCGGAGTCGGCGAAGGCGGAGGTGCCGGCGCTGCCGGTCACGCTCGACGAGCTGCTGCTGACCGCCAAGGAGTGCGAGGCGCTCGGCGCCGCCGTGATCCACGTCCACATCCGCGACGACGACGCGCGGCCCACGCTCGACCAGGGGCGGCTGCGGGACACCGTGGCCGCGCTGCGGGAGAACACCGACCTGATCGTGCAGCTCTCCTCCGGCGGCGCGGTGACCGACCCGGAGTCCGCCCGGCTCGCGGTGCTCGACGCCGGGCCGGACATGGCCTCCTGCACCATGGGCACCGTCAACTTCGGCGACGACGTGTTCCTCAACCGGTGGGAGTTCATCGTCGACCTGCACACCCGGATGCAGGAGCGGGGCGTCGTCCCCGAGTACGAGATTTTCGACCTGGGCCACCTCACCGCGTTGCAGCGGCTGCTCGGCAAGTACGGCCTGCCGCACGGCGGGCACGTGCACGTCGACTTCGTGATGGGTGTGCCGGGCGGCATGCCGGGCACCACGGCGACCCTGGTGGCGGCCCAGCAGATGCTGCGCGACCTGCCCGAGGGCACCACGTTCTCGGCCACCGGCATCGGGCGCAGCACGATCCCGGTGATGATGGCCGCGCTGTCGACCGGCGGTCACCTGCGTGTCGGCATGGAGGACACTGTCACGTACGCCAAGGGGCGCCCGGTGGAGTCCAACATGCAGCTCGTCGCGCGGGCGGTCGGCTTCGCCCAGCTCGCCCAGCGGCCCCCGCTGAGCACCGCCGAAGCCCGTACGCTGCTCGGTCTTCCGGCCACCAGGTAAGCGGCGCACGGGCCGGCGGCCATGTACGGCCCCGGACGACGTCGCAGGTCACCCCGCCGCCGACCGGGTCCGCCCCATCGGTACGGTCCATAACGTGGGAAAGACGTACGAGGGCGGCGTGCCGCTCGCCGAGGTGGTCCGGTCCGGCTTCGTGGAAGGCGTCCACCGGGGTTCCGTGGTGGTGCTCGACGCCGCCGGTGCGCCTGTCGCCGGGGCCGGAGACGTCACCTCGCCGATCTTTCCCCGCTCGTCCAACAAGCCGATGCAGGCGATCGGGATGCTCCGGGCCGGTCTGCCGCTCACCGACCCCGCCGACGTGGCGCTGGTCGCGGCCAGTCACGCCGGTGAGGAGTTCCACATCGAGCGGGTCACCGCGCTTCTGCGCGACGCCGGGCTGACCGGGGACGCGCTGCACTGCCCGCCGGACCTGCCGGTCGGCGAGGCCGCCCGGGAGGCGGTGCTGCGGGCCGGCGGAGGTCCGGCCCGGGTGCTGATGAACTGCTCCGGCAAGCACGCCGGCATGCTGCGCACCTGCCTGGCCGCCGGCTGGCCGCTGGACGGCTACTGGCGGCCAGAGCACCCGCTCCAGCAGCGACTGACCGCCACGATCGAGGAGTTCACCGGGGAACGGGCGGCGGCGGTCGGGGTGGACGGCTGTGGCGCTCCGGTGCTGGCCGTCTCGCTCACCGGGCTGGCGCGCGCGTTCCTGCGGCTGGTCGACGCCGAGCCGGGCACCGTCGAGCGGACCGTGGCGGACGCGATGCGGACGTACCCGGAGCTGGTCGGCGGCACCCAGGCCGAGGACACGCGGCTGATGCGCGGCGTACCCGGCCTGCTCGCCAAGATCGGCGCGGAGGGCGTGATCGCGGCGGCGGTCCCGGGGGTCGGCGCGGTCGCCCTGAAGATCGACGACGGCGCGGCCAGGGCCCGCATGCCCGTCCTCGCCTCGGCGCTGTCCCGCCTGGACGTCCGCGCGCCGATCCTCACCGAGTACGCCGAAACCCCCGTGCTGGGCGGCGGCCTCCCCGTAGGCGCAACCCGCCCCCTCTGGTAACCCCGCCCCCGCCCCAAGCTTCCCCGCCCCGCCGATCTTGCACTTTCGGCCCCTGCTGTGCCGGTAATGCCCCTTTTATCAGGGCAGCAAGTGCAAGATCGCTGGGACCTCACGCCGGCCCCGCCCCGCCCGCCCCGGCTCGGCGATCTTGCACGTTCGGCCCCAGGTGTGCCCGTAACACCTTGTTTGTCGGGGCAGCAAGTGCAAGATCGGTGAGGGCTGGGGCGCGGGACGGTCAGGGGAGGAAGGACAGGAGGGTGGGGTTGACCTCGGTGGGGCGCTCCAGGGGGAGCAGGTGCGCCGCGTCTGGGACGTCGGGGAGGCGTACACCTCGCGGGGCCTCGTCGGCGATGCGGTCGGCCAGGCGGCGGATGTCGGCCAGGTCGTCGGCGCCGGTGCCGACCAGCACCGGTACGCGCAGCTCGCCCAGCCGGTCGATCGCCGGCGGGTCCAGCTCGCCCACCTCGATCGCGCTCAGCGCCTGCTCGGCGGCGAGCGCCCGGCGGTCCATCTCCTCGGCGAACCGGATCAGTTCCGGGTCGACGTCCTCCGGGCGGCGGGTCGGGCCGACCACCCAGAACCGCACCTCCCCGGCGGCGGTGGCGGCGAAGTCCTCCGGGTCCACGTCGCCGACCAGTTCCTCCCAGAGCTGCTCGGTCTCCTCGGACCACTCGTTGCCGGAGACCGGCGCGCCGAACAGCGCCAGCGCCGAGATCCGCTCCGGGTGGGCGAGCGCGGCGTCCACCGCGACCCGGCCGCCGAACGAGCAGCCGACGAGCGCGGCCTGCTCGATGCCCAGCGCGTCGAGCAGCCCGATCACGTCGTCGTGGTTGGTGAACGGCGTGGGCGGCAGTTCCGACTCGCCGTAGCCGCGCAGGTCCAGCGCGATCACCCGGTGTCGCTGCGCGAGCGCCGGGATCTGCCCGCGCCACATCCGCCGGTCGGCGATGCCGGCGTGCAGCAGCACCACTGCGGTGCCGGTGCCGCTCTCGTCGTACGCGAGCCGCGCGCCGTTGATCTCGATCTTGGTCACGGGGAAGAACGGTACGGACCGGACATGGGCTCCGCAACCGCCATTGGTGACCCTGCTAACTCTGGTTAGCGTTTTGCTTGCAGGAGTTAGCAGCCCGAGCTAGCGTTGAGTCATGGCCACCAGCAAGGACCTTCCCGATGTCGGCGGGTTCATTCGCGACCTGCGGCGCAACGCGAAGATCTCACTGCGCCAGCTCGCCGAGCAGGCGGGTGTCAGCAATCCCTACCTGAGCCAGATCGAGCGAGGGCTGCGCAAGCCGAGCGCCGAGGTGCTCCAGCAGCTCGCCAGCGCGCTGCGCGTCTCCACCCCGGCGATGTACCTGCGGGCCGGGCTGCTGGACGACAAGGAGGGCCAGGGCGTGCTCGCGGCGATCGCTGTCGATCCCGAGCTGACCATGGCCCAGAAGCAGTCGCTCACCCAGATCTACGAGACGTTCCGGCGCGAGAACGCGCGCCTGGCCGAGGCGACCGAGGCAGCCGCGACGACGGAAACGGCCGATACGGCCGCTCCGGCGGAGCCGGCCACCGCGCCCGAGGCTCCGGCGACCGTCGCCGCTGCCGCCACCGGTCCCGTCACGCCGGAGGGCACACCGACCGAGGCGGTCCTCGAATCGGTAGCCGTCACCGAAGCGGGCGCCGCGCCCGCGCCGACCACCGCCGCCCCTGAGCACACGACCGCCCGCCGGGCGGCCCGGAAGGCCGCCGGTGCGGCCGAGGAGGAGCAGTCATGACCACCCAGCCGAAGACCAACCGCATCCCCGCACCCCTCTACGCCGCCGCCGGCGCCGGTGAACTGGCCCTGGAGCAGCTGCGCAAGCTGCCGACGGTGGTCAGCGGCCTCGGCACCCGGGTCGTCGCCGACCTCGGCGGCAAGGCAGTCGTCACCGGTTTCGAGCTGCGCCAGAAGGCCACCGAGACGCTGAAGACCGCCAACCAGACCGCCACCGGGCTGCGCGAGCGGGCCGTCGCCACCGACCTCGACCAGCTCCGCGAGGCGGCCAACCTGGAGAAGCTGCGCGAGGCCGCCAACCTGGACAAGCTCCGCGAGGCCGCCACCCGCAACGCCGCCGTCGTGGTGGCCGGTGCGCACGCCGCGCAGGAGCGCGCCCTGGCCGCGTACGCCGAGCTGGTCGCCCGCGGTGAGCGCGTCGTCGGCGCCGGTGTGCTGGAGGCCGCCGACACGGTGAACGCCGACATCGCGGCCACCGAGGCGACCGGCACCGAGGTAACCCCGAAGGCCGAGATCACCCCGAAGCCGGAGACCGCGCCGAAGACCGAGGTGCCCAGCCCGGCCGAGGTGGCCGAGGCGGTGGCCGCCAAGCCGGCCGCGGTGAAGCGCACCCGCGCCACCAAGGCGACCGCGACCAAGGCCGTCGCCAAGACGACCGCGACCAGGGCCGCCAAGCCGGCCACCCCGTCGGCGAAGCTGCCGAAGGCCACGAAGCGGACCCGCCCGGCCGCCGAGTGACCTGATGCTCCACCGGACCCCGGACAACGTCTTGTCGGACGTTTCCGGGGTCTCGGCATAAGCTTGCCCCCATGGCCATCGCCGCGCCGATCTTCGCGTTCGCAGTCCAAGACGTGATCCAGCTGATCCTGCTCGTCTTCGCCCTGGTCGTACAGGGAGTGGCGCTGGTGCACGCGGTCACCCAGCGCGGCGACGGTTTCGCCGCTATCGGCACGCTGCCCAAGGGCGGCTGGGTCGCCATCCTGGCGGTCTGCCTGCTGTTGACCCTGCTCGGCTTCGGCCCGATCAGCCTCTTCGGACTGATCGGCATCGCGGCCGGTCTCATCTACCTGCTCGACGTGCGGCCCGGCCTGCGGGACCTGCACGACGGCCGAGGGTCCTGGTGAGAGGTTTCCGCTGGCCCCCGCCGCCGGACGGCGGCCCCCGCACCTGGGGGCCGGGTCCCGGCGCGCCCCGGACCGGGCGGCCCGCGCTGCCGGAGCCGGAGACGGAACTGGTCGCGACGCCGCACGGCGTGAGCCTGGAGCGCCTGGTCACCGGCACCGGTGAGCCGGTCACCGTGTTCGCGCACGGGCTGGGCAACGGCATCGCCACCACCCGTCCGTTCGGCAGCGGCGTCGCCGGCCGGCGCATCTTCTTCCAGTTCCGTGGGCACGGCCGCTCCGACTCCCCGCCCGGCCCGTGGAGCTATCTGGACCTCGCCCGTGACCTGCGCGCGATCGCGGACCTGGGCGGCGCGACCCGGGCGTTCGGCGCCAGCCTCGGCGCGGGCGCGCTCTGCCGGCTGCTCGCGGAGAGCCCGGAACGCTTCGAGCGGCTCGTCTTCTTCCTGCCCGCCGTGCTGGACACGCCGCGTGGCGAGGTGGCGCGGGCCCGGCTCACCGGCCTGCTCGACGCGGTGGCCGAGGGCGACGCCTCGGCGCTGGCCGACGTGGTGTCGCTGGAACTGCCGCCGTCGGTGCGCAACACCCCGGCCGGCTGGGCCTACCTGCGGCAGCGGCTCGACCAGTTGCTGCGCGACGGTCTCGCGCCGGGGCTGGCCGACCTGCCCGGGCAGGCCCCGCTCGACGACGCCGGGTCGCTCGCCGCGGTCACCGCGCCGGCGCTTGTCATCGCCGCCGCCGACGACGACCTGCACCCGGTCGCCGTCGCCGAACGGCTGGCCGCCGCGCTCCCGAACGCCACACTGCACGTGTACGACCGGCCCGGCGTGCTCTGGACCGAACGCGCCGACCTGCGGGGGCGCGTCTCGGAGTTCCTGAACGGGTAACGTCGCCGTCCATGGGCGTCACACACCACGGCCGTACGCACCGGCTCGACCTCGCCGACCCGACCCTGCGCGAGTGGACGTGCCGGGTGCTGGCGGCCGACCCCGAGCAGGGCATCGTGCTGGACCGGTCCGCGTTCTACCCGGGTGGCGGCGGGCAGCCGCCGGATCACGGGGTGCTGCTCTGGCAGGGCGTACAGACCCGCATCGTCGGCACCCGCAAGGGCGACGACCTGTGGCTGATCCCGGCCGAGGGTGACCCGGTGCCGCCGGTCGGCACCGAGGTGGTCGGCGCGGTGGAGGACGCCCGCCGGAGCATGCTGATGCGTACCCACTCCGGGCTGCACGTGCTCTGCGGCGTGGTGTTCCGTGACTTCGGCGCGCTCGTGACCGGCGGCAACATGGAGCCGGGCGAGGCCCGGATGGACTTCAACCTGCCCGAGGTGCCGCCGGACTTCAAGGCCCGCATCGAGGAGCTGGTGAACGCCGAGGTGGCCGCCGACCGGTCGGTGGCAGTGCGGGTGCTGCCGCGCGCCGAGGCGCTCGCGCTGCCGGACATCATCCGTACCCAGTCGAACCTGATCCCGCCGGAGGAGCAGGAGGTGCGGATCGTCGACATCGTCGGGCTGGACGTGCAGGCCGACGGCGGCACGCACGTCGCCTCCACCGCCCAGATCGGCAAGGTCCAGGTGGTCAAGGTGGAGAGCAAGGGGCGGGCCAACCGCCGGGTACGGGTGCGCCTGGCGGACTGACCCGCCCGGTCACCGCGGCAGGTGGGCCGCCCGGACGGCGAGCAGCCAGCGTTCCACCGTCTCCTCGTCCGGGCGCTCCGGCAGCGGTGAGCGGATCCGGTCGAACTCCGTCTCGGCGTCCGCCACCAGGGCCTGCGCCTCCTCCAGCGCGCCGCCGGAAACCCGTTCGCCGAACGCGCGGAACCACCCCGGGTCGGCGAGGCGGATCTGGAGCACGCCCGTCGCGTACAGCACCCGGCCCTGGTGCAGCAGCCGGGCCAGGTGCCGGGCGTGCTTCGCCGAGCGTCGCCGCCCACCGGCGTCGGCGGGCCGGCCGGCGAGTTTGCGGAACTGCTGCGCGGCGTACCCGAGGTAGGCGTCGCGGACCCGGGGCGCGCTCAGGAACGCCGACCGGATGGCGATCAGCTCCTCGCCGAATGCGGTACGGGTCTCGTAGCAGTCGTCGGGCAGCCACATCAGCTCGGTGGCTGTCGGGTTGCCGCTCAGCGCCAGCAGCGCGTACTTGCGGGCCTCGTGCAGGGTGACGTCCGGCTCGGTGGTCACGACCGACTCGCGGGGCGGGCGCAGGCCGTGGAACGCGACTGTGGGCGCGGCGAACACGCCGAGCCGGTCGGTGTCCGAGCCGGGGCCGGCCAGCCCGTACGCGACCGAGCCGACGATCCCGGACAGCAGCAGGTGCATACCGGTGATGATCGCCCATCCGGTTCGTTCGGGAAACCGGACTTCCGTTGTCAGGTATCGCTGACACGGTGATCCCATGAACTCACCACTGACCGGAACTGTCGCGCTCGTCGCGGGCGCGACCCGGGGCGCCGGCCGGCAGATCGCCGTGCAGCTCGGCGCCGCCGGGGCCACCGTCTACGCCACCGGCCGCACCACCCGGGAGCGCCGCTCCGAGATGGACCGGCCGGAGACCATCGAGGAGACCGCCGAGCTGGTCACCGCCGCCGGGGGCACCGGGATCGCCGTCGCTGTCGACCACCTCGACCCCGAGCAGGTACGCGCCCTGGTCGAGCGGATCGACGCCGAGCAGGGCCGCCTCGACGTGCTCGTGAACGACGTCTGGGGCGCGGACCCGCTGATCACCTGGGAGAAGCCGGTCTGGGAGCAGCCGCTCGACGCCGGGTTCCGCACGCTGCGCCTGGCAGTCGACACGCACATCATCACCAGCCACTTCGCGTTGCCGCTGCTGATCCGCAACCCGGGCGGGCTGGTCGTCGAGGTCGGCGACGGCACCAAGGAGCACAACGACAGCGAGTACCGCCTGTCGGTCTTCTACGACCTGGCGAAGGTGTCGGTGAACCGGCTCGGCTTCAGCCAGGCGCACGAGCTGGCCCCGCACGGCTGCACCGCTGTCGCGCTCACGCCCGGCTGGCTGCGCTCGGAGGCGATGCTCGAACACTACGGCGTCACCGAGGCCACCTGGCGCGACGGCGCGAAGACCGAGCCGCACTTCGTCATGTCGGAGACGCCGGCGTTCGTCGGGCGCGCGGTGGCCGCCCTGGCCGCCGACCCGGACCGGGCCCGCTGGAACGGGCAGTCCCTCGACAGCGGCGGCCTGGCCCAGGTGTACGGCTTCACCGACGTCGACGGCACCCGCCCGCACTGGGCCCGCTACTACGAGGAGGTGGTCAAGCCGGGCAAACCGGCCGACGACGCCGGCTACCGCTGACCGGCGTCCTTCGACGGTTCGGTGTAGAGCGCCGCCGCGCGGCGGGCCGCCTCGGCGAAGCGTGCCCGCAGCTGCGGCGGCGCCAGCACCTCCACCTCCGGGCCCAGCGCCAGCAACTGGCTGTACGCCACGTCCACCGACTCGACAGGCAGTCGCAGCACCAGCCGCCCCTGCTCGTCCGGCGGCCCGGCCGCGTCCACCGCCTCGGTGTAGACGAACGGCGCGTCCACCAGGTGCCGCAGCCCCCGTAGCCCTGCCGGCCCCAGCCGCACTGTGACCCGCTCCCGCAGCAGCTCACGCAGGAACGCGCCGGCCTGCTCCCGCCAGTACGCCCCGAGGTCGAAACCCTCGTCCCGCTCGAACCCGTCGGCGCTCACCTCGACCGCCACCACCCGGTCCACCCGGTACGTCCGCCAGGCGTCACCGACCCGGCCGACCAGGTACCAGACCCCGTTCTTCAGCACCAGCCCGTACGGCGCCAGCGTGCGGGTCACCTCCCGGTCCCCGCGCCGGTAGCGCAGCTCGACCATCCGGTCCCGCCAGACCGCCCGGGCCAGCTCGGCGAGCGTCGGCGGCGCCGGGGTCTCCCGGAACCAGCCGGGCACGTCCAGGTGGAACCGCTGCCCGGTACGCGCGGGCGCGTCCCGCAGGCTCGGCGGCAACGCGGCCAGCACCTTCAGCTCGGCGGCGGCCACCGAGTCGGCCAGTCCCATGTCCCCGGCCGGACCGGGCAGCCCGGCCAGGAACAGCGCCTCGGCCTCGTCCCGGCTCAACCCGGTCAACCGGGTCCGGTAGCCGCCCAGCAGCCGGTAGCCGCCGGCCCGGCCCCGGTCCGCGTACACCGGAACACCGGCGGCGGACAGCGCCAGCACGTCCCGGTAGACGGTGCGCTCGGACACCTCCAGCTCGCGGGCCAGCTCGGCGGCGGTCATCGTCTCCCGGGACTGGAGCAGCAGCACAAGCGAGATCAGCCGGGACGCACGCACAGGCCCATTGTGGTGCACCGGCAGATTAGGCTGTGCCGTCGTGAACGCCTCCCGTACGATCGCGCCGGTCACCGGCGCGGCCACCCGCTTCCTCGGCGGTGCTGGGCTGCTGCTGCGCGGCTTCGGCATGTACGTCCGCAGCCCGAAACTGATGCTCCTCGGCGTGATCCCGGCGCTGATCACCGGTGCGCTCTACGTGGCGCTGTTCGCCACGCTGCTCTACTTCGTCGACGACCTGGCGGGCTGGCTCACCCCGTTCGCCGACGACTGGTCGTCGCCCTGGCGCGGGCTGCTGCGGGTCGCCGCCGGACTGGCGGTGGTCGGGGTCGCCGGGCTGGTCGGGGTGCTCACGTTCACCGCCGTCACGCTGGTCATCGGCGACCCGTTCTACGAGGCGATCTCGGAGCGGGTCGAGGACCGGCTCGGCGGCGCCCCGGGCGCGGTGGACGTGCCGTTCTGGTCCTCGCTGCGGCGCAGCCTCGCCGACTCGCTGCGCCTGGTGGCGCTGTCCGCGCTGATCGGCGTACCCCTGTTCGCCGCCGGTTTCATCCCGGTGGTGGGACAGACGGTGGTCCCGGTGGTCGGCGCCCTGGTGGGTGGCTGGTTCCTGGCGCTGGAGCTGGTCGGCGCGCCGTTCTACCGGCGCGGGATGCGGCTGCCGGACCGGCGGGTGCGGCTGCGGGCCGACCGGCCGACGGCGCTCGGCTTCGGGGTGGCGGTCTTCCTGTGCTTCCTGATCCCGCTCGGCGCGGTGCTGGTCATGCCGGCCGCCGTCGCCGGCGCCGCGCTGCTGGCCCGCCGTTCGCTGGGCCAGCCCATCGAGGAGAGCTGAGATGGACACCGTCCTGATCGAGGGGGACATCACCGCGCAGCAGGTCGACGCGATAGTCAACGCCGCGAACTCGTCGCTGCTCGGCGGCGGGGGCGTGGACGGCGCGATCCACCGGCGCGGCGGCCCGGCGATCCTGGAGGAGTGCCGGGCGCTGCGCGCCTCCCGGTACGGGCGCGGGCTGCCCACCGGCCAGGCGGTCGCCACCACCGCCGGCAACCTGCCCGCGCGCTGGGTGGTGCACACGGTCGGGCCGGTCTTCTCGCCGGGCGAGGACCGTTCGGCGCTGCTGCGCGACTGCTACGCCAACAGCCTGCGCGTCGCCGACGGGCTGGGCGCGACCCGGGTGGCGTTCCCGCTGATCTCCGCCGGGATCTACGGCTGGCCGGTCGAGGACGCGGTGGCTCAGGCGCTCACCGTGCTGCACGCGGCCACGCCGGTGCACGTCACCGAGGCGCGGCTGGTGCTGTTCGGCGCCGACACGTACGCCACGGCGGTGCGGGTGGCCGCCGGGCTCAACTGAGCGTGCGCCGGCATGACCACTGGCTGTCCACCGGCCGGTAGCCGAGCCGCTCGTTGACCGCCAGCATCGGCGCGTTCGCCTCGTCGTTCGACGTGTACGCGGTGCGTACCCCGCGTGCCGCGGCGGCGTGCAGCGCGGCCTGCTTGGCCAGCCGGGCCAGCCCGCGTCCCCGGTACGCGGGCAGCGTGCCGGTGAAGTCCGACCACATCCGGTCGCCGTCGCGCTTGACCAGGCTCAGCGTGACCAGTTCGCCGTCCACCTCGGCGAGCGTGCTGGCCTCCCGGTCCAGGCCCGGGTTGTCCCAGCACTCGTGCCGCCACAGGTCGAAGCCGAGCGAGTCCGTCGGGACGTCCCCCGGCTCGTCCCGGGACGACTCGGCGTCGACCCGGTGCACCAGGCGCGGGTCGAGCCCGGCGGCGGACACCAGCCGTACGCCCGGCGGCGCCTGCGGCATCGGCGGGGCGGTGGTCAGGTCGAGCGCCGAGTAACGCAACTCCCGGCTGGCCGTGAAGCCGTGCCGCTGCGCGAACGGCAGCGACTCGGTCCGCGCGTGGGTGAGCACCCGGGTGGTCCCGAGCGTCCGCAGGTGACCGAGCGCGGTGTCGAACAGCGCGGTGCCGGCGCCTTGGCGGCGGTGCTCCGGATGCACGTGCAGCAGGGCGATCTCGCCCACGCCCGGTGTCGAGGTCTGCGTGTTGCGGTACGCCGACACCCAGCCGACGATCTGCCCGTCCGCCTCGGCGACCCAGCCGGCCCAGCCCTCACCGGGCGGCGGTTCGGCGATCATGCGGCGGGTCGACTCGACGCCGCGCACCAGGTACGGATAGACGAGCGCGCGCAACGCCACCACGGCGGGCGCGTCGTCGGGGCGGGCGGGACGGATCTCGGCTGCACTCATCCGGCGGACCCTAGCCCTGCCGCCGCCCGCGCCGCGACCGGTTAACGCGCGCGGCGGGCTGTGCCGGGCGGGCTGTTAAGAAGGGCCCCCTCCTCTACCTGAGGCGTTAAGAGGGGGCCCTTCCTTACGCGGACTCGCGCAGCACCAGCTCCGTGGGGAGCACCAGCGCCTGCTCGACCGTCTCGCCCGCCGCGATCCGCAGCAGCTGCCGGGTCATCGACCGGCCCAGCTCCACTATCGGCTGCCGCACAGTGGTCAGCGGCGGCTCGGTGTACGCGGCCGTCTCGATGTCGTCGAACCCGATCACCGCCACGTCCTCGGGCACCCGCCGCCCGGCCTCCCGCAGCGTCCGCAGGGCGGCGTGCGCCATCAGGTCGGAGGCGGCGAACACGGCGTCCAGTTCCGGGTCGGCGGCGAGCAGCTCGCGCATCGCGGCGGTGCCGGACTCCCGGGTGAAGTCGCCGTACGCGACCAGCTCCGGCAGCCCGGCCTCGCTGATCGCGCTGCGGTAGCCGATCAGCCGCTCGATCCCGGCGACCATGTCCTGCGGCCCGGCGATGGTGGCGATCCGCCGTCGTCCGCTCGTGATCAGGTGCTGGACCGCCGTGCTCACGCCGCCTTCGTGGTCGACGTCCACGTACGGCACGTCGGCGCCGTCGAGCGGCCGTCCGCTGCACACCACCGGGATGCCGAGGCGGGCCAGCCGGCCGGGCAGCGGGTCCTCGCCGTGCAGCGAGGCGAACAGCACCCCGTCGACGTGCCGGCCGGTGGTGTACCGCTCGACCCGTTCGTGCCCGGCCGGTGAGCCGGCGAGCATCAGCACGAGCTGCTTGTCCGCCGCCTCCAGCTCCTGCGCCGCGCCCCGGATGATGCCCGGGAACACCTGGTCGTCGGAGAAGACCCGGGTGGCCGCCTCGGGCAGCACCAGCGCGACCGAGTCGGTCCGCTGGGTGACCAGGCTGCGGGCGGCGAGGTTCGGGACGTACCCGAGTTCCTCGACCGCCCGTCGTACCGCCTGCCGGATCGGCTCGGCCACAGTGGTCGAGCCGTTCACCACCCGGGAGACGGTGGCCCGGGACACGCCGGCCAGCCGGGCCACCGCCTCCAGGGTCGGTCGCTGTGCCGTCGTCATCCCCGTAACCACCACCTCGTCACAGCCCGTTCCGGGCGATCACCTCCTGGTACCAGCGGGCACTGCGCTTGGGTGTGCGCCGCTGGGTCAGGTAGTCGACGTGGACGATCCCGAACCGCTTCCGGTAACCCTCGGCCCATTCGAAGTTGTCCAGCACCGACCATACGAGATAACCACGCAGGTCCACGCCGCGGGCGATGGCTTCGTGCGCCGCGCGCAGGTGCCCGTCGAGGTAGGCGACCCGGTCGGCGTCGGCCACGCCGCCCTGCTCGTCGACGTCGGTGTCCGGAAACGCCCCGCCGTTCTCGGTGATCACCAACGGCAGCCCGGGGTAGTCGGCGGCCACCCGCTCCAGCAGCCGGGTGAGCCCGGCCGGCTCGATCGACCAGCCCATGTCGGTCAGCGGCCCGGCCGGCGGCAGGAACTCGACCGCACCGGCGGTGCCCGGGTACGCGTCGCCTCCGGTGCCGTCGGGCCGTCCGGCCACGTAGGTGGGCGCGTAGTAGTTCAGGCCGAGCAGGTCCAGCGGCGCGGCGATCAGCTTCTCGTCCCCGTCCCGCACGAAGTCCGGCGTGACGATCCGGCTGACGTGGGCCAGCACGTCCGCCGGGTAGCCGGCGCCGGTGAGCGGGTCCAGGAAGATCCGGTTGTGCAGGCCGTCGACCAGCCGTACCGCCTCGGCGTCAGCGGCGCTCGCGGCGTCCGCCGGCTGCACGTCGGCCAGGTTGAGCGTGATCCCCAGCGTCTCCGCGCCGGCCGAGCGCAGCGCCCGCGCCGCCAGGCCGTGGCCGAGCAGCAGATGGTGTACGGCCCGGAACGCGTCACCGGCGTCGCGGCGCCCCGGCGCGTGCACGCCGGAGCCGTACCCGAGGTAGGCCGAGCACCACGGCTCGTTGAGCGTGGTCCAGGTGCGGACCCGGTCGCCGAGGCGGCCGTGCACGGCGAGCGCGTACTCGGCGAAGTGCTCGGCGGTTTCCCGGACCGTCCAGCCGCCGCGGTCCTCCAGCGCCTGCGGCAGGTCCCAGTGGTAGAGCGTGACGATCGGGTCGAGGCCGGCGTCGAGCAGCGCGTCGGTCAGCCGGTCGTAGAAGTCCAGGCCGCGCGGTTCGACCGGGCCGGTGCCGTCGGGCCGGACGCGGGGCCAGGACACCGAGAACCGGTACGCCCGCAGCCCCAGCTCGGCCATCAGCGCGACGTCCTCGGCGTACCGGTGGTAGTGGTCGCAGGCCACGTCGCCGGTGTGGCCGGCGAACACCGCGCCCGGCGTACGGCTGAAGGTGTCCCAGATCGACGGGCCGCGACCGTAGTCGCGGGCGGCGCCCTCGATCTGGTAGGCGGCGGTGGCCCCGCCCCAGACGAAGCCCTCCGGGAATCGGACGTTGCTCATGCCTTGACCGCACCTTCCATGATGCCGCCGATGATCTGGCGGCCGAAGACGATGAACACCAGCAGCAGCGGCAGCGTGGCGATGGCCGTGCCGGTGAACACCTGCGACATGTCCTGGTAGTACCCGTCGGAGAGGGCCCGCAGCGACAGCTGCACCGTCGGGTTCTCCGGGTCGTTCAGCACCGCGTACGGCCACAGGAAGTCGTTCCAGGTGGTCATGAACGTGAGCAGGCCGAGCACGGCGGCGGCCGGACGCAGCGCGGGCAGCACCACGTTCCAGTAGATCCGGGCGGTGTTGCAGCCGTCCATCCGGGCCGCCTCGATCAGTTCGGTGCTGACCGCCTGGCCCGCGTACTGGCGCATCATGAACACGCCGAAGCCGGTGACCAGCGCCGGCACGATCACGGCGGGCAGCCGGTCGTTCCAGTTCAGCTTCGTCATCAGCAGGTAGAGCGGGATCACGCCGAGCTGGGTGGGGACCATCATGGTGGCGACGATGACCAGCAGCAGCGCGTTGCGCCCGCGGAAGCGCAGCTTGGCGAACGCGAACCCGGCCACCGTGGAGAAGAACACCACCGAGATCGTGACGGTGGTGGCCACGATCGCGGAGTTGATCAGGCCGGTCAGGAAGTACGCGTCGGTGTTGTCGAACAGCCGGGCGATGTTGGCGCCGAGGTTGCCGCCGGGGGTGAGCGGCGGTGGCACCTGGCCCATCGTGTCGCTGGTCCGGCTGGCCACCACGAACATCCAGTAGATCGGGAAGATCGACAGGACGGCTGAGAGGGTCAGCGCCAGGTAGGTGAGCCGGCTTGCCGACCAGAGGCGGGTCATCGGGAGACCTCCTTGCGAGAGCCGCCGCCGAGCCGGCGCAGGAGCAGGACGTTTATCGCCGCCACCACAGCGATGAGCGCGAACAGCAGCCAGGCCACCGCCGAGCCGTAGCCGAAGTTGTAGTGCGGCGCGAACGCGTTCTCGAACATGTACATGGTCACGGTCTGCGACTCCCGTAGCGGGCCGCCGCGGATCGCGTTGGTGCCGGAGTTGAACATCCGGGGCTCGGTGAAGAGCTGAAGGCCGCCGATGGTGGAGATGATGACCGCGAAGATGATCGTCGGCTTGAGCAGCGGCACCGTGATGGACCAGAACTGCCGGGCCCGGCCGGCGCCGTCGATCGCCGCCGACTCGTACAGGTCGCGGGGGATGGCCTGCATGGCGGCCAGGAAGATCAGCGCGTTGTAGCCGGTCCAGCGCCAGTCGACCATGGTGGAGATGGCGACCCACGCGGCGAACCGGTTCGCCTTCCAGTCGATCGCGCTGATGCCGACGTGGTCGAGCAGCCAGTTGATCATGCCGAACTCGCGGCCGAACAGGACCGCGAACACGATCGCCACGGCGGCGGTCGAGGTGACGTTCGGGATCAGCACCGCCATCCGCCAGGTGGTACGGGCGCGGAGCTGGCGGTTGAGCAGGTTGGCCAGCCAGAGCGCGGCGAGCAGCTGGGGAACAGTGGAGATCACGAAGATGCCCAGCGTGTTGACCACCGAGTGCCAGAAGTCCGAGTCGGCGAGCAACTGGGTGTAGTTGTCGAAGCCGATGAACGGGTGCTCGGTGCCGAGCAGGTCCCAGTCGTGCAGCGAGACCCAGAACGTGTACGCCAGCGGGTACGCCCCGAAGACGCCGAAGAGCAGGAAGAACGGGGCGATGAAGAGGTACGGCGAGTACTTGGTGTCGAACCGGCTGAGCCGGTTGCCCAGGCCGGGACGGGTGGGGCGGGGTGCCGGTGCGACCGGCGGGCGGGCGTCGAGCTGGACGGCCATGACCCGGGACTCCTTTCCGCCGTGCGGGCGGCACCCGTTGCCGGGACCGCCCGCACGCGCTGCTCGGGTTACTTGGCGGCGGCCTTCTCGGCGTTGGCGACCGCGTCGGTCCAGCCCTGTTCCGGCGAGCGCTTACCCAGCTCCACGCTGCGGACGGCGTTCTCGACCTCGGTCCGCACGGCCTGGTTCTTGGGGCCCATGTAGACCGGCTTCAGGCTCTTGGCGCCCTCGGCGAAGATCTTCCCGACCGGGGCCTCGGAGAAGTAGGCGTTCTTCGAGTCGACGATCGCCGGGTCCTCCAGCGCCTGCGGCGAAGAGGGCAGGGGACCCTTCGCCTTGAACGCGCCGATCTGGCCCTTGGCGCTGGTCAGGAACTTGGCCAGCTCGATCGCCTCGGCCTGGTGCTTGCTCTGCTTCGGCACCGCCAGGAACGAGCCGCCCCAGTTGCCGCCGTTGCCGGGGACCTGGGCGATGTCCCACTTGCCCTTGGCGCCCGCGCCGGCATTGCCCTCGATCACGCCGGTCATCCAGGCCGGGCAGGCGATGGTGGCGAACTTCGACTGCTTGAACGCCGACACCCACTCCTCGGACCACGAGCCGTACTTGCCGGACAGCCCCGAGTCGATGATGTCCATCGTGGTGTCGTACGCCTGCTTCACCGCCGGGTTGCTGCCCACGACCAGCTTGTTGTCGGTGTCGTAGTAGCTGTAGCCGTTGGAGTTGCCGGCGGTCTGGAGCAGGATCGTGTTGAACGTGTTCGTCGCGGCGTCCAGGAACGAGGCGCCCGTCTTCTTCGCGGTGAACTGCTCGCCGACCTTGATGTAGTCCTGCCAGGTGGGCCAGAGCTTGGACACCGCCTCCCGGTCGGTGGGCAGGCCGGCCTTGGCGAACAGGTCCGTGCGGTAGCACATGGCCATGCCGCCGACGTCCGTGCCGAGACCGATGAGCTGCTTGCCGTCGGCGGTGAGGCCCTGGTTCCACTTCCAGTCGAGGAAGTTGCCCTTCAGGTCGGCCGCGCCGTGGTCGAGCAGGTTGACGAAGTTCTGCGGGTTGGCCTTGTACTCGACGAGCAGGCCCTCCTCGATGGCGACCACGTCGCCGGCGCCCTTGCCCGCGGCGAGCCACTGGGTGAGCTTCGGGGAGTACTCGTCGAGGTTGCCGCCGGTGCCGCGCTCGACGATCTTCACGCCGGGGTGGCTGGCCATGTACTCCTGGTAGAGATCCGCGTAGCCGAACTGGCCGAAGACGTCGACGGTGAGCGTGATCGGCCCGTCGGCGGCGGCCTCGTCGTCGCCGCCTCCGCAGGCGGTGGTGCCGAGCAGCGCGGTGGCGGCGACCAGGGCCACCGCCGCCAGGCGACGGCGCGTGAAGGTGAGCATGCTGTCCTGACCTCTCGGGGTCGTCGAATCGGGTGGTGGAAGGCGGTTCCGGAACTAAGAGAGCGCTCTCACGACAGCGTGGTGGAGGGTCCCGGACCTTGTCAAGAGAGCGCTCTCAGAGCAACCGAAAAAGGCGGAGAGGGACGGTTACCGCCCCTCTCCGCCCGTAATCGCCGCCCGGCTCGGCGCCGGCCTCAGCCGACCCGCAGGCCGTCCAGCAGGCCGCGGTCGCCCGCCACGTCCAGCGCGTCGAAGCTGATCCGGCCCATCAGGGCCAGCAGCAGATCACTCGCCGTGCCGGCCATCTGCGCCCGGGCCCGGTGGTCGTCGTGGTCGAGGATCGTCGCGGTGTCCAGCAGCGCGACCCCCTCGCCGCGCAGCCGCAGGTACCACTCCTGCGCGGCGTCCGTCGCGCTCAGCTGCACCACGCCGTGCCACTGCCCCGGCCGCACCCGCCGGCCCGCCGGGAGCCAGGTGTCCAGCACCTCGCTCACCCCGTCGGCCGCGAGCTTGGCCTCGATCGGATCACCCGCGCCGATGGCGAGCTGGGCGTCCCAGCGGTGCACAGCCGTCTCGTGCGCCAGCCGGCGCGGCCAGAACGCGGCCTTCTTCGGCTGGGGCGCGAAGTTCCAGGCCGGCGTCTCCGGATCCGTCGCCTCCAGGAGCGCGCTGATCCGCTCGTACTCCCGCACGTACCACTGGGCCGGGGTCAGGTCCGCCGGCGGCTCCGGGTCGTGCCGCTCCGGGCGGGTGGTGCCGCCGGCGGTCAGCACGGTGCCCGCCCAGACGTACACGCGGGCCAGGTGATGGGCGAGATCGGTCACCGTCCAGCCGGGACAGGACAGCACGGGTGTCTCGGGCGGCGCCTCCGAAACCGCCGCGGCGAAGGCGGGACCCTCCGTACGCAGCGCGCCGATCCAGAAGTCCTTCGTGTGGTGCAGTCTGCTCATCGCCATCCTCCCGGGGGTGACCGGGCCACCAGTGGGTGCGCCGGCTACCCCTCAGCCTAGGGTGAAAGGCGTGTCAGACGTCTACGCCGAACCGGCTACTGCCGGTGAACCGACCGATCCGGCCACCCTGGCGCACTACACCACGCTCCGGCTCGGCGGACCCGCCGGGCGGCTGGAGATCGCCGAGGACGCCGCCCAGATCGTGCGAAAAGTGCAGGAAGCGGAGGCCCGCGAGCAGGCCGTACTGGTCCTGGCGGGCGGCAGCAACGTCGTGATCGGCGATCAGGGCTTCCCGGGCGCCGTCGTGCTCGTCCGCTCCCGGGGGTTCCAGGCCGTCGCCGAGGACGGCGACACCGTCACGGTACGTGTGCAGGCCGGCGAGCCGTGGGACGACTTCGTCGCCGCCACCGTCGAGCGCGGCTGGTCCGGGCTGGAGTGCCTCTCCGGCATCCCCGGCTCGGCCGGCGCGACACCGATCCAGAACGTCGGCGCGTACGGCCAGGAGGTGGCCGAGACGATCGTCGCCGTCGAGGCGTACGACCGGACGGAGCGCCGGGTGGTGCGGATCGCGGCGGCCGACTGCGGGTTCGTCTACCGGGGCAGCATCTTCAAGTACAGCGACCGCTGGGTGGTGCTCTCGGTCGATTTCCGGCTCACCCGGTCCCCGCGCTCCGGGCCGGTCCGCTACGCCGAACTGGCCCGGGCGCTCGGGGTCGAGGTCGGCGACCGGGTGCCGCTGGCCGAAGCCCGTTCCACAGTGCGCCGGCTGCGCGCCGGCAAGGGCATGGTGCTCGACCCGGCCGACCCGGACACCTGGTCGGTGGGCTCGTTCTTCACCAACCCGGTGCTGCCGGGCGAGGTGTTCGAGCAGGTACGGGAACGCGCCACCGACCTGGGTGAGCCGCCGCACTGGCCCGGCGTCGACGGCATGGTCAAGGTCAGCGCCGCGTGGCTGATCGACAAGGCCGGGTTCGGCAAGGGGTACGCCGGGCCGGAGGGCGTCGCCATCTCCAGCAAGCACACGCTCGCGCTCACCAACCACTCCGGCGCCGCCAGCACGGCCGCGCTGGTGGCGCTGGCCCGCGAGATCCGCGACGGCGTCGAGTCCCGCTTCGGCGTAACCCTCCACCCCGAACCAGTCCTAATCAACTGCACCATCTAACCCTTCGCCCCCGCCCCCGGCCTTGCTCCGCCTCGCCGATCTTGCACTCCCGGCCCCCGGTACGGGTTTTTTGCCCGCTTTGCCGGGACGGCAAGTGCAAGATCGGCGCAGGCTTGGCGATCTTGCACTTCGGGCCCTTGGTGGGGGCGGTTTAGCCCGTTCTGCCGGGGCAGTAAGTGCAAGATCAACGGCGCTGGGCTCGGCGGGGCCCGTCGAGGGCTCCCGGGGAGGGGCGGGCATTCCTTGATCTTGGAGTTGTGGCACCTCGCGAACTGTGCTTACCGGACATCCGAGGCGCCACAACTCCAAGATCGGCGGGCGGTGGGCGCGGGGCGCGAGGGTGGGTGCGGGTGGGGCGGGTCAGCGGGGGGATACGGCGGGCCAGGGGAGCGTGAGGTAGCCGTGGCGCCACGTGCGGGGGCTGTCCTGGATCGGCCAGCCTGACTCCTTCACCGCCTCGGCCGTGCGCAGCCAGCGCTGGCGCGGGCCGAACGGGGCGTAGCCGGCAGCCGAGCGCCACGCCTGCTCCAGCGCTTCGATCAGGTCGTGGATGCGTTCACCTGGGACGTTGCGGTGGATCAGCGCCTTCGGCAGCCGTTCGGCTAGCGTCGCAGGGCTCTCCAGCGTGGTCAGCTTCGCCGACAGCGTGAGTGTGCGCGGGCCGGTGGCGTCCAGCAGCACCCAGGAGCCGAGCCGCCCCAGCTCGTCGCAGGTGCCCTCGACCAGCAGCCCGCCCGGCGCGAGCCGGCCGGTGACGGTGTGCCAGGCGTCGGCCACCTCGCTCTCGTCGTACTGGCGTAGCACGTTGAACGCGCGGACGAGCGCGGGACGCAACCCGGCCAGCTCGAAGCCGCCCCGGGCGAACGTCAGCCCGGGTGGGTCGGCGGCGGGGCGGGCGGCGGCGACGCGTACCGGATCGATCTCCAGGCCGACCACCCGCACGTCGGCGCGGACCCCGGCGGCCAGCCGGGCCCGCAGTTCGACCGGGGTGACCGGGGTGGCGCCGTAGCCCAGGTCCACCACGAGCGGGTCGGCGGCGGCGCGCAGCGCGTCGCCGCAGGTCTCGACGATCCAGTTGTCCACCCGCCGGAGCCGGTTGGGGTTGGTGGTGCCCCGGGTGGCCACGCCGAGCGGACGCTCCATCAGTGCCTCCGGGTCAGCGACTGCGGGGCTCGCAACACCGGCTCACTCCTCGCGCTTCACGACGTCCGGTGCACCTTGTGCTGCGCGGCCTGGGCCAGCGGGCGGACCACGAGCTGGTCGATGTTGACGTGGTGCGGGCGGGTCGCGCACCACGCCACGCAGTCGGCCACGTCGTCGGCGACGAGGGGCTCGGCGACCCCGGCGTAGACCGCCTCCGCCCGGTCGGCGTCACCGCCGAAGCGGACCAGGCCGAACTCCTCGGTCTTCACCATGCCGGGGTCGATCTCGATCACCCGGACCGGGCGTCCGCACAGCTCCAGCCGGAGCGTCCCGGCGATCGCGGTCTGCGCGTGCTTGGCGGCCGTGTAACCGCCGCCGCCCTCGTAGACCACGCGCCCGGCGGTGGAGCTGACGATCACGATCGTGCCGGCGCCGGAGCGCTCCAGCGCGGGGAGCAGCGCCTTGGTGACGCGCAGCGTGCCGAGCACGTTGACGTCGTACATCCATTGCCAGTCGCCCACGTCGGCCGTCTCGACCGGGTCCAGGCCGCGGGCGCCGCCGGCGTTGTTCACCAGCAGGGTGACCGGCCCGGGCGCGGCCTCGGCGGCGGCGGCCAGGCCGGCGACGGACTCGTCCGAGGTCACGTCGCACGCCACCGCTGTCGCCGTGCCACCGGCCGCCTCGATCTCGGCGACCAGCGCGGCCAGCCGGTCGGTACGCCGGGCGGCGGTCAGCACGTGGAAACCCTCGGCGGCCAGCCGGCGGGCGGTGGCCGCGCCGATCCCGCTGGACGCCCCGGTGACGATGGCGACGGAAGTCATCCGGCCATTGTCTCCCGCCGCCGGGCCCCGCGCGGTGATGAGGTCCGTCACGCCGGGGACCCGGCGAAGGGCATTTCCGTACCCCGATGGGGAAGATGAGATCCGGCACACGGGTTGACCGAGAAGCGCCGGTCGTGCGGGACGGCATCAACCGTGACAGAGGGAGCGGACGTGGCGGATATGCACACCGGTGTCGGTCGTCAGCGAGGTGCCCTGCCGTGGCCGCGGCCCCGCCGGATCGCCACGCTCTCGGTGCACACGTCGCCGCTGCACCAGCCCGGCACCGGTGACGCGGGCGGCATGAACGTCTACATCCTGGAGGTGGCCCGGCGGCTGGCCGAGGCCGACGTCGAGGTGGAGATCTTCACCCGGGCCACCGCCGGTGACCTGCCCCCGGTGGTCGAGGTGGCGCCCGGTGTGTCGGTCCGGCACGTCACCGCCGGGCCCCTGGAGGGGCTGACCAAGGAGGAACTGCCGGGTCAGCTCTGCGCCTTCACCGCCGGCGTGCTGCGCGCGGAGGCGGCCCGCCCGCCGGGCCACTACGACCTGATCCACTCGCACTACTGGCTCTCCGGGCAGGTCGGCTGGCTGGCCAAGGAGCGCTGGGGCGTACCGCTGGTGCACACCGCGCACACGCTCGCCAAGGTCAAGAACGCGCGGCTCGCCGCGGGGGACCGTCCGGAGCCTAAGGCCCGGGTGATCGGCGAGGAGCAGGTGGTCACCGAGGCCGACCGGCTGGTCGCCAACACCCGGGTGGAGGCGCGTGACCTGCTCGACCGGTACGCGGCCGAGCCGGACCGGGTGGCGGTGGTGGAGCCCGGCGTCGACCTGGACCGGTTCCGGCCCGCATCCGGCGACCGGGACGCCGCGACCCGGGCCGCCCGTCGCCGCCTCGGCCTGCCGGCCGACGGGTACGTGGTCGCGTTCGTCGGCCGGATCCAGCCGCTCAAGGCGCCGGACGTGCTGGTCCGCGCCGTCGCCGCGCTGCGCGAGCGGGATCCGGCGCTGGCCGACGAGCTGACAGTGGTGATCTGCGGCGGCCCCAGCGGCAGCGGCCTGGACCGGCCGACCGCGCTGATCGAGCTGGCGCACGCGCTCGACGTGGCCGACCGGGTGCGTTTCCTGCCGCCGCAGACCGGCGCGGACCTGCCCGCCCTCTACCGCGCCGCCGACCTGGTCGCGGTGCCGTCGCACAACGAGTCGTTCGGCCTGGTCGCGCTGGAGGCCCAGGCGTGCGGCACGCCGGTGCTGGCCGCCGCCGTGGGCGGCCTGGTCACGGCGGTACGCGACGGCGTCAGCGGGGTGCTCATCGACGGCCACGACCCGGCGGACTGGGCCCGGGCGCTGGCGCGCCTGCTGCCCGACCGGGTACGCCGTGCCGCGCTGGGCCGCGGGGCCGAGCGGCACGCCCGGGAGTTCTCCTGGCACCGCACCGCCTCCGGCCTGCTCGCCGTCTACGGGGAGGCGATCACCGAGCACCGGGCCCGGCTGGCACGGCGTACCGGCGACCCGGCCCTGCTGTGCTCCTGGTGACGGCCACCGGCCACCGGGCGGCCCCGCTAAGCCGGTCGTAGAGTGGGTGCGATGAGCCGCAGGAGTGATGTCGCCGCGCTGATCGAGTCCGTCTGCGCCGAGCGCGAGCTGGAGTGGGAGTCGACAGGCGAGGCGTCGTACGCGGTGACCCTGCCCGGCACGCACAAGCTCAAGACGATCTGCAACCTGATCGTGGGCGAGCACGCGCTGCGGGTCGAGGCGTTCGTGATGCGCCAGCCCGACGAGCGCCGCGAGGAGCTGTGGGCCTGGCTGCTGCAACGCAACGCCCGGATGTACGGCGTCTCGTTCTCCATCGACGCGGTCGGCGACGTCTACCTGACCGGGCGGGTCAACCTGGCCGGGGTCGACGCCGACGAGCTGGACCGCCTGCTCGGCTCCGTGCTGACGTACGCCGACGAGTCGTTCGACAGCATGCTGGAGATCGGCTTCGGCGCCGCCATCCGCCGCGAGTGGGAGTGGCGGGTCAAGCGCGGCGAGTCGACAGCCAACCTGGCCGCGTTCGCGCACCTTTTCGAGCCGTCCGCCACTGCCGGATCGCCCGCCGGAGGTTCGGAGCCCTCCTGACGGGTATGCCGCCCCGCGCGGTGCGGAGCATTGGGACCCACCGCGGGCCGAGGACGGACTGTCGAGGAGCGTGTCCCATGGCTCAGCGCAACAGCTCAGGTCGCGGCACGACTGCGACCCGTACCAAGCGGCAAAGCGGCAATCAGACGCCGAACACCCCGGGGGTGTCGGAGTCGGCGATCTCCCGGATGAAGGTCGACGACATCCGCAGCCAGCTCCGGCGGCGTGGAGTCTCCGGGATCTCCGCGCTGCGGAAGCCGGAACTGGTGAAGACCCTGGCGCGCAGCATGCGCTCCGAGGGGGGCGGTGGCGCCGCGCGGCGCAGCTCCGGCCCGGCCGGCCGGGCCTCCGCCACCCGCAAGAGCACCGCCGCGAAGAAGACCACCGCCCGTCGCGCGACGTCGCCGGCCAAGTCCGCGCCGGCCGCGCGGGCCACCGGGGCCAGGGCCAAGGCGACGGGTACGCGCAAGGCGGCACCCGCCCGCGCCAAGGCCACCTCGTCACGGGCGACCGCGACGCGCGCGAAGGCGGCTCCGTCCCGCGCGAAGGCCGCGCCTGCTCGGGCGAAGGCGGCCCCGTCACGGGCCAAGGCCGCACCGGCTCGGGCCAAGGCGGCGCCGGCTCGGGCGAAGGCGGCCCCGGCCAAGGCGGCCACGACCCGCAAGGCGACGTCGGCTCGGGCGCAGAGCGCGCCGACCCGCGGTCCGGCGTCCAGCCGGTCGATCGGGTCCTCGCAGCTCATCACGTCGCTTGCGGACCGGCCGGAGCGTCCGGGCCGCAGCCTGGTCACCCGTAACCACGAGGTGATCCAGAGGTGGGCGCGGGCGCGGGGCGCGAAGCCGGCCACCATTGCCGGCACCGAGCGCGGCGACCGGCCCGGGGTGCTCACGTTCAACATGCCGGGGTACCGGGAGAGCAGCCGGATCCGGGAGATCACCTGGGACGACTGGTTCCGGACGTTCGACCTGCGGCGGCTGAACCTGATCTACCAGGAGCAGATGCGGGACGGGCGGCAGAGCAACTTCTTCCGGACCGAGAACCCGAATCGCGAGGACGGCTGAGGTTTACGGGAATGGACCCCGGGAACCCGATGTTTGCCATCCCAGGGACCACAGCACGGGCAGCCGGATTCCCGACACGGACGCTGTGACGGGCAAGACAGCGATCTGGGTTGAATCCGGAATCCGGGCGAACTAACTTTATTGCACCGCGTCACGCTTGTTTCCGTTCGGGGGAGCGGTGGATCGATCAGATCCGCGCAAGTGAGACGCGAAGATCGGGTGGATCACGCCGTTGGGGGACGGTGCCGCCCGTGGAACCGGCGGCGCGAGCGGGCGACGCTTACGGGGGTGAGTGTCGCCCGCCGCCGCCGGGCGTACGGTACGAGCGCCCATCTCGACGGGGGTCGGGATGGGCGCTCTGCCGTTGTCAGCGCTCAGCGGGCGGACCTCACGGGTTCCGCGGCCGCCGTCCGCAGCGCCGCGACCCGGCGCTCCCGGGGCGGCCCGGCGAGCAGGTGCCCGGCCGCGGCCAGCAGCCCGAGCGCGCCGACCACCAGCCAGTGCCGCTCACCCAGGTGCTCCAGGCTGAGCCCGCCGAGCGCGGGCGCCACGAACGACGCGGCCGGGAACGTCAGGTAGAACACCGACTGGTAGCGGGCGCGCAGTTCGGGCGGGGCGAGGTCGGCGTTGATCTGCGCGTTCGGCGGCGCGGCGAGCATCTGCCCGGCCGTCCAGACCACCGCCGCGCCGAGGTAGAGCGGCAGCCCGTCGGCGACCGTGAGCGTGCCGAACCCGAGCGCCATCAACGCGGTGGAGACGGCCAGCACCGTCGACTTGCGGTACGGCTCGATGAGCCGGGGCACGAACAGCTGCCCGGCCACGATGAGCGCCCCGCCGAGCGCCACCACCAGCCCGTACGCCGACGGGCGCAGGCCGTCCGCGCGCATCGCCAGCGGCATGATCGTGGAGGTCTGCATGGTCAGCACGGCGAGCAGGAACGTCAGCCCGACGAACGCCAGGAACGTGCGGTCGGTGAGCGCGGTGTGCAGACCGGGACGGCGTCCCACCACCGCGCGGGGCGTGAGCGCCGGACGCCGGGTGAGTGTCTCCGGCACCTTCAGCGCGATCACGACTGCCGCCGCCAGCGTGGCTCCGGCGTCGACCAGGAACAGCGCCGTGAAACTGGCCTCGGCGAGTACGCCGGCCAGCAGCGAGGCCACCGCCATGCCGAGGTTGAACGCCCAGAACTGGAGGTTGAACGCGCGGGAGCGGCGCGCCTCGGGCACCACGTCCACGATGGCCGCCACGAACGCCGGGCTGGGCATCGAGTGCGCGACCCCGACCAGCGTGGCCAGCACGGCGATCATCGCCAGGTGCGTGCTGAACGCCAGCGCCGCCATCAGCCCGGCGGCGACCAGATGGGCGGCGAGCAGCGTGGCCCGCCGTCCCCACCGGTCGGCCAGTACGCCGCCGAGCAGCGTGCCGGCCGCGCCACCGATCCCGTACGCGCCGACCACGAGCCCGGCCAGCGACGGCGGGGCGCCCCGCGCGGCGGTCAGGTACAGCGACAGGAACAGCAGCGCGAACGCGCCGGCCCGATTGATCAGCAGGCCGGACCAGAGGTACCAGAACGTGGCCGGCAGTCCGCCGGCTGTGTCGTCCCACCAGCGCCGCAGGCCGCGCACCCGTCCTCCAGGAAGGTTTCCTTACCGATTCCGTCCCGTACGGTATCCACCCGCCTCGGGGCGGTCGCGTCGGGGCGTACTCAGGAACCGGCGCGGACCGGGTCGGCGGGTGAGGTGGCCGCGGCCTCGGCCGCCTCGGGCGCCGGGGTGGTGGTGACGGTGACCGGCGTGACGGGCGTGCCCACGGCGCGCAGCGCGACCGCGCGACGCTCCCGGGCCGGGCCGGAGATCAGGTGGGCGACCGCCGCCACGACGCCGATGCCCGCGCAGCCCAGCCAGAGCGTGCTGTTGCCGGCGTGCTCGCGGACCAGGCCGCCGAGGATCGGCGCGGCGGCACCGGCGAGCTGCCAGGACAGCGAGAAGACGCCCTGGTAGCGGCCGCGCAGCGCGGCCGGCGACAGCTCCGCGATCAGGGTGGCGTTGGACGGGGAGTTGAGCATCTCGCCGAGGGTCCAGATCAGCACGGTCAGGCCGTAGAGCCAGACCGTGTCGGCGAGCGCGGTGAGCCCGAAGCCTGCGCCCATCACCAGCGACGCGAGCGCCAGCACGTGCGAGCGGCTGCGGCCCTTGATGAGCCGGGGTACGAAGAGTTGACCGAACACGATGAGCACGCCGTTCAGTGCGATCACCGAGCCGTAGGTGGCCGGGCTGAGCCCGGAGTCGCCCATCGCGATCGGCAGCATCGAGATGTGCTGGAGGAACACCAGCGCGGCGAGCAGGTTGAGCGCGACGAAGCCGAGGAACACCCGGTCGGCGAGGATGGTGCGCAGCGCGCCGGCCGGCGCCGGCATGCCCTTGGCCGGGAGCACTGTGACCGGGCCGCGGGTCTCGCCGACCTTGGCGAAGATGATCAGCGCGGTCACCAGCGTGGTGGTCGCGTTCACCAGGAACAACAGCAGGTAGCTGCCCTGGGCGGCGAAGCCGGCGAGCACGGCGGCGCAGGCGAAGCCGAGGTTGATGGCCCAGTAGTTCAGCGAGAAGGCGCGCAGCCGGTCCTTGTCCGGCACCACGTCGACCATCATCGCGCCGAAGGCGGGGCGGGCGGCCTCGGCGAACGCGCCGAGCAGCAGCGCGCCCACCGCGACCGCCCAGAGCGGACGGGCGAGGCCCAGCGCGATCATCATGCCGGCCGCGCCGACGTGCGCGGTGAGCAGCGTGGGCCGCCGCCCCCAGCGGTCGGTCAGGGTGCCGCCGATGGTGGTGCCGACCGCGCCGCCGGCGCCCCAGAGGCCGATCACCAGACCGGCCTGGGAGGCGGAGAAGCCGCGTTCCTGGGTCAGGTAGATGGCCAGGAAGATCAGGACGAACGAGCCGAGCCGGTTGATCAGCGTGCCGGCCCAGAGGTACCAGAACGTCCGTGGCAGGCCACCGGCCGTGTCCTGGAACCAGCCTCGTACCGTCCGCATCCCGACGCCCCCGTGTGGTAATGACCGACCTGTTTAGAACGCCTTACAACCTAGTGCCGGGCCAAAGGCGTGGTCATCAGGTTTTCCACGTGGTGGTCGTCACGACCGGTCGGCGCGTGTCCGTCGCGCCGGTACGGCAGGATGATCGGCATGACTGCGAGCGAGGGGCCCACCGTCGGGACGCTGGTCCTGCTGCGGCACGGCGAGAGCGACTGGAACGCCAAGAACCTCTTCACCGGCTGGGTCGACGTCGACCTGACCACCAAGGGAGAGACCGAGGCGCGGCGTGGCGGCGAGCTGCTGCGCGAGCACGACCTGCTGCCGGACGTGGTGCACACGAGCCTGATGCGCCGGGCGATCCGCACCGCCGAGCTGGCGCTGAACGCCGCCGACCGGCACTGGATCGCGGTGCGCCGGTCGTGGCGGCTCAACGAGCGCCACTACGGCGCCCTGCAGGGCAAGGACAAGAAGCAGACCCTTGACGAGTACGGCGAGGAGCAGTTCATGCTCTGGCGCCGGTCGTACGACACGCCACCGCCGCCGATCGACGACGCGGACGAGTGGTCGCAGGTCGGCGACCCCCGGTACGCGCTGCTGCCGACCGAGCTGATGCCGCGCACCGAGTGCCTGAAGGACGTCGTCGAACGGATGCTGCCCTACTGGTACGACTCGATCGTGCCGGACATCCTGGCCGGCCGGACGGTGCTGGTGGCCGCGCACGGCAACTCGCTGCGTGCCCTGGTCAAGCACCTCGACCAGATCTCCGACGAGGCGATCGCCAAACTGAACATCCCCACCGGCATCCCGCTGCGTTACGACCTGGACGCCGACCTGCGTCCGCAGGTGCTCGGCGGGACGTACCTGGACCCGGCAGCGGCCAAGGACGCCGCCGCCGCGGTCGCCAACCAGGGCCGCTGAGGTGTAAGGAAGGGCCCCTTCTTAACGCCTGCGGTAGAGGAAGGGCCCCCTGTTAACGCTCGGTGTTAACAAGGGGCCCTTCCTTGCGCGAGGGGCGGGTCAGGCGGACGTGGAACCGGTGATCAGGTAGACCACGTGCTCGCCCGCGTTCACCGCGTGGTCGGCGAAGCGCTCGTAGAAGCGCCCCAGCAGCGTCGCGTCGATAGCCGTCTCCACCCCGTACGGCCAGTCGTCGCCGAGCAGCACGCCGAACAGGCTCCTGTGCAGGTCGTCCATCGCGTCGTCGTCGCCGTCCAGTTCGGCGGCCACGTCGGCGTCCGGCTTGGCCAGCACGGACCCGATCTTCTCGGCCATCCGGTCGGCGATCCCGGCCATGTCGGTGAAGACCGGCCGCAGCTCCGCCGGCACGGCCGGGGAGGGGTGCCGGCGCAGCGCCGTCTTGGCCACGTGGTCGGCAAGGTCACCCATCCGCTCCAGGTCGGCGGCCACGTGCAGGGCGGTGATCATGGCACGCAGGTCGGAGGCGACCGGCGCCTGCCGGGCCAGCAGGTCGCAGACCCGCTCCTCCACGTGCCGGTACAGCTCGTCGATCTCGGCGTCCCGCGCGATCACCGTCTCGGCGGCCGTCCGGTCGGCGGTGAGCAGACCCTTCGTGGCCTGCCGCATGGCCGCGCGTACCGCCTCGGCCATGTCCACCAGCAACTGGCTGACAATCTGCAGGTCGGCCCGGAACTCGTCGCGCATCGTCACTTCCTGAGGTCGGTGGCCGTGACCCCTAGGGGTACGGCGGGAGCAGGTGCGCGCCCCACGCTAGGCCGAACGGTCGGCACCAGGATGAACGTGGGTGAACGACGCGGGGCCCGCAGGTGAACTTTGCCGAAAGCGAGAGTGGTTCGTCCCTTTGTGCCCGATCCCCGGGTTAACAATGACCATACGATCGCCGGGTGGAATGGGCGGTGGCCATCGCGGTGGCCGTGGCGCTGGTGACCGGGCTGGTCGCCGGAGCGACGCTGTCCGGACCGGTTGAACAATGGCGGCGCCGGCGGGCGTCGCGGGGCGGCGGGACCACCCGTCGTGACGCAGGGAGGCCGACGATTCCGGACGACCAGCAGGGGGGCCTATCCGGGCTCGGCCGCAAGACGATCGACTCGCTGCGCGCCGGCGTGGTGGTGCTCGGCCCGGACGACGTGCCGGTGCTCGTGAACCCGGCCGCCCGGGCGATGGGTCTGCTCCGTACCGGGGCGACACCCGGATCGATCGCGGCGCACCCGTTGATCCGTACCCTCGCCGGGCAGGTCCGCCGCACGGGCGTGCGGCGCGAGATCGAGCTGGACCTGCCCCGGGGCCGCGACGGCGGTGGCGACAACCCGCTCGGCGTGCACCTGCGGGCGATGGGACTGGGCTCCGGCTACGTCTCGATCGAGGCGGTCGACGTCACCGAGTCGCACCGTCTCGCGCGGGTACGGCGGGACTTCGTGGCGAACGTCAGCCACGAGTTGAAGACACCCATCGGCGCGCTGCAACTGCTCGCCGAGGCGCTTGTCGACGCCACCGAGCCAGCCGCCGACGGCGCGCCCGACCTGTCCGAGGACATGGTCGCCGCACGGCGGTTCGCCGAGCGGATCCAGCACGAGTCGACGAGGCTCGGCCGGCTCGTGCAGGAGCTGCTGGAACTCACCCGGCTCCAGGGCGCCGAGCCGCAACCCGCCCCCGAGCCGGTCTCGGTGGACTGGGTGCTCGCCGAGGTCGTCGACCGGACCCGCACCGCGGCCGCCGCCCGCCGGGTGGAGATCGCCGTCGGCGGGCAGCGGGGCCTGACCGTGTACGGCAGCGACAGTCAACTCGCCACCGCGGTGGCGAACCTGGTGGAGAACGCGATCACCTACTCCGCCGAGGACACCACGGTCCGGGTCACGGTGACCGGCACCGACGAGCACGTCGAGATCGCCGTGGCCGACCAGGGCATCGGCATCGCCCCGAACGAGGTCGACCGGGTCTTCGAACGCTTCTACCGCGCCGACCAGGCCCGCTCCCGCGCGACCGGCGGCACCGGTCTGGGACTGGCCATCGTCAAGCACATCGCCAGCAACCATGGCGGCCGGGTGGAAGTGTCGAGCACCCTTGGTGGGGGGTCGACGTTCACCCTCCGGTTGCCCGCCCGCCCCCCGGACGACCTGGAGACGACACTCGCCTCCGCTGGGATCGAGGCCGGCCCGGCCGAGCTCCGGCAGGTCTGACCACAGGAAAGGAAACACCCGTTGAGCCGCGTACTGGTGGTCGAGGACGAGGAGTCGTTCTCCGACGCCCTGTCCTACATGCTCCGCAAGGAGGGTTTCGAGGTCTCCGTCGCCGCGACGGGCACCGACGCCCTCACCGAGTTCGACCGGACCGGCGCCGACATCGTGCTGCTCGACCTGATGCTGCCGGAGATGTCGGGCACCGAGGTGTGCCGGCAGCTCCGGCAGCGCTCGCACGTGCCGATCATCATGGTCACCGCGCGGGACAGCGAGATCGACAAGGTGGTCGGCCTGGAGATCGGCGCCGACGACTACGTGACGAAGCCGTACTCGCCACGTGAACTGGTCGCCCGCATCCGGGCGGTGCTGCGCCGGCAGAGCGCCGAGTCGAACGAGACGGGCGCGCCGACGCTCGCCGCCGGCCCGGTCCGGATGGACATCGAACGGCACGTGGTGACCGTCGGCGGCGCCGGTGTGCAGCTCCCGCTCAAGGAGTTCGAGCTGCTGGAGCTGCTGCTGCGCAACGCCGGCCGGGTGCTCACCCGAGGGCAGTTGATCGACCGCGTCTGGGGCGCCGACTACGTGGGCGACACGAAGACGCTGGACGTGCACGTGAAGCGGCTGCGCTCCAAGATCGAGCCGGAGCCGTCCGCGCCGCGCTACATCGTCACGGTCCGCGGCCTGGGCTACAAGTTCGAGCCCTGATCCCCCCGGGTCCGCCCGTCCGCCCCGTCCACGCCCCGCCGATCTTGGAGTTGTGGCGCCCAGGTTGTCGGAGTTTGACACCCTTCGCGAGGTGCCACAACTCCAAGATCGCCGACCCGACCCGCCTTCGGAGGAGTTCCTGGGCGCCCCAACCCACCCAGGGCTTCCCTGGGCACGCGCGATCTTGCACTTCGGTACCCCATAAACCGCGCGAATGGGACGCTCGGAGGGCTCAAACTGCAAGATCGCGTGGTCCCGTCGCGGCCGCTTCGCTCCCGTCCAGCGCGCGCCTGCCCGGTCGCGTCGATCATGAACTTAGCGGCACTTGTTGTCCGTTTTGTCGCCGCCAGCCTCATGATCAACCCGGTGGTGGGTGCCTGGGGGAGGCTTGTTCGATCTTGGAGTTGTGGCGCCCAGGATGCCCGGCTTGACGCCCTTCGTGAGGTGCCACAACTCCAAGATCGCGGTGATCAAGGAGTTAGCGGTCTCGTGGGTGCCGGAAAGGGCCGCAAACTCCTTGATCACGGGCCGCCGGAGCGAGGTTGCCCGGGCTGGGCGCGGTGGGATGCGCTCGGCGGCGGGCCGGGGGCGGCTGCATCTGGCGTGTGTGGGAGGTGTGGGGTGAGTGTCCGGTTCGGGGGTGGCCGGCGGCACTGTGGTGGCGGAATCGTGGGCGGGCCGGTGGCGTTGTAACCAGGTGACCGACCGGGCAAGGCCCCGCCCCTCGCGGTGGCGGCGCCGGGTGTGGGAACAGTCCGGGGCTGCCGGTCGTTGAGTTCGGTTCCGGCGGCGTGAGCCGCGGGGAATCATCTCGCCCGGCCGGTCGTTGAGCCTGGTTCCGACGAGGTGAACCCCCGCCGCCCCCTCCGGTGGCGTGAGGCGCCCGACGACGTGAACCCGCGCCGCTTGCCGGTGGCGTGAGGCGCCCGGGAATGACGCCGGGCCGCCGGTCGTTGGACATCCTTCCGGCGCCGCGTAGAGGCCCCCGCCCCCGCGAGCAGCCGAGATCCCCCAAGACTTTGTTGAGCGCCTGACGGTGCTCGCCGCACCCGCGCCGAATCCCCCTGTCGGTGTGGGCGTCGATCCCCCGAATGGAGCCCCCATCATGAACACGATTCTGCGTAAGAGCATCCTGGGTATCGCTGGTCTGGCCTTCACCGGCGGCGTGTTCGCCGGCCCCGTCGCCGCGCACGCGGCCGACACCACGACCGCCGGCGTCAAGCCGGTCACCGCCACGGTGCAGGGTGACAAGCTGATCCCGCACGGCGTGCAGGGCGAGCAGTCGCGTATCGAGCTGAACGACGAGCAGACCAAGAACGTGAAGGCGATCGTCGCGGCGACGAAGAAGGCCGGCATGGACGAGCGCGCCGCCGTTGTCTCGATCGCCACCGCGCTGCAGGAGTCGAAGCTGGAGAACCTCGGCCACCTCGGTGACCGTAACGACCACGACTCGCAGGGCCTGTTCCAGCAGCGCCCCTCCTCCGGCTGGGGCACGGTCGAGCAGATCACCGACCCCGAGTACTCCACGACCGCGTTCCTGAAGGGTCTGAAGCAGGTTGACGGCTGGCAGGACATGCCGCTGACCAAGGCCGCCCAGACCGTCCAGGTCTCCGCCTACCCCGACCACTACGCCCAGTGGGAGCAGCAGGCCGCCGACCTCGTCGCCGAACACTGGAACAAGTAAGCACACAAGCGTGAAAGGCCGGCACCCCCGAGACGGGGTGCCGGCCTTCACTCGCTTGCCGGGTGCGGGGCGACCTGTCCCTGGCGCAGCCGGGCGGCGCAGAGTTCGGCCAGTTTCGCGTACGCGGGCGCACCGATGAGCGCGGTCAGCTCCGGCCCGTACGAGACGTACATCGGGTCCGCGCCGACGTGCGCGTCGGTCGAGGAGGTGCACCACCAGTCGAGGTCGTGCCCGCCCGCGCCCCAGCCGCGCCTGTCGAACTCGGCGAGCGTGGAGATCAGCACCTTCGTGTTGTCCGGCCGCTTGTGCCACTCCTGGTCGCGGCGTACCGGCAACTGCCAGCAGACGTCGGGCTTGTACTCCAGCGGATGCACCCCGTCGCGCAGCGCCTGGGCGTGCAGCGCGCAGCCGCCACCGCCGGCGAAGTCGGCGTCGTTGAGGAACACGCACGGTGCGTCCACGTCGCGGGTGGCGGTACGCCGGGCCGGCGTCTTGCCGTCGACTGTGTCGTTCTCGGTCCAGTTCTTGAACCCGCGCCGGAAGTGCTGCCACGTCTCCGGCGTCAGCCGCTTGACCGCCGCGCGGACCCGCTTCTCGTCGTCGGAGTCGGTGAAGAACGCGCCGTGCGAGCAGCACCCGTCGGCCGCCCGTCCGGCGATGATGCCGTGGCAGCCCTGCCCGAAGATGCACGTCCAGCGGGACAGCAGCCAGGTCAGGTCGGCGCGGACGACATGCTTCGGGTCGGCCGGGTCGACGAACTCGATCCACTCCCGTGGGAAGTCCAGCCCGACCTCGCGGCTGCGCGGGTCCTCGGGGTCGTCCACCAGCACGTGAAGCTCGATCTGCCCTGTCACTCGGACCAGCGTACGCGCGGTGACCCCGCCCGGCCGGCGAGCCGACGAAACGTGTTGGCCCTAGGGTCTTTCCCATGCGACTGGGTGTCCTCGACGTCGGTTCCAACACTGTGCATCTGCTGGTGGTCGACGCCCATCACGGCGCGCACCCCTGGCCGGCGCATTCGGAGAAGGTGGTGCTGCGGCTGGCCGAGCAGATCGGCCCGGACGGCGCGCTCACCGTCGGCGGCGCGGACGGCCTGGTCAAGGCGGTCGGCATGGCCCGGGCAGCGGCGGACGGGCTGGGCGCCGAGGACCTGCTCGCGTTCGCCACGAGCGCTGTTCGCGACGCCACGAACGCCGCCGACGTGCTGGCCCGCGTCCGCGACGAGACGGGCGTACGCCTGGAGGTGCTCTCCGGCGCGGACGAGGCGCGGATGACGTTCCTCGCGGTGCGGCGGTGGTTCGGCTGGTCCGCCGGGCGGCTGCTGGCGATGGACATCGGCGGCGGGTCCCTGGAGCTGGCGGCCGGCATCGACGAGCACCCGGACGTGGCGGTCTCGCTGCCGCTCGGCGCGGGCCGGCTGAGCCGGGAGCGGCTGGCTGTCGACCCGGCCGGCACGGCGCCGCCGTCGGCCGAGGCCGTGGAGGAACTGCGGGCGTACGTGGACGCGCAGCTCGACCCGGTGGTGGAGCAGTTGACGGCGGTGGGCTGGGAACGGCCGGTCGCCACGTCGAAGACGTTCCGCACGCTGGCCCGGCTGGCCGGCGCCGCTCCGTCCGGCGCGGGCCTGTGGGCGCGGCGCAGCCTGACCCGTACCGGTCTGCGGCAGGTGCTGGGGTTCATCAGGCACATCCCCCCGGCTCAGTTGCCCGAGCTGGAGGGGGTCAGCGCGCAGCGCGCGCACCAGCTCCTGGCGGGCGCGGTGGTGGCGGAGGCGGTGATGCGCCGGCTCGGCGTGGACCGCGTGGACATCTGCCCGTGGGCGCTGCGCGAGGGAGTCATCCTGCGTCGGCTGGATCAGCTCGCGCCGATGTGACCGCCCGAACGCTCTGGGTGCTTTGCGGCTGCTCGTCCCGATGCTCGCTGGCGGTGGGAGCTACCCTCGGAGGCGTGACCTACCGCGTTCCGGTACTCCTGTCCACGTCCTCGGTCTTCCCCGAACGGACCGCGGCGGCGTTCCAGCTCGCCGCCGAACTCGGCTACGACGGCATCGAGGTGATGGTCTGGACCGACCCGGTCAGCCAGGACGCGGGCGCGCTGCGCGGCCTCGCCGAGCACTACGGCGTGCCGGTGCTGTCGGTGCACGCCCCCTGCCTGCTGGTCACCCAGCGGGTGTGGAGCCCCGACCCGTGGGAGCGGCTGCGCAAGGCCGCCGAGCTGGCCGAGACGCTGGAGGCGCCGACTGTCGTGGTGCACCCGCCGTTCACCTGGCAGCGTGACTACGCGCGAAACTTCGCCGACGGGCTCGACACGATCGCCGGGCAGTTCGGCGGCCTGCACTTCGGGGTGGAGAACATGTATCCGGTGCGGATGGCGGGGCGGCAGTTCGTCCCGTACGCGCCGGGCTGGGACCCGACGGAGATCGGGTACGCCTCGTACACGCTCGACCTGTCGCACTGCGCGGCCTCGCACACCGACGCGGTGGCGATGGCCGACCGGATGGGCTCCGGCCTGGCGCACGTGCACCTGGGCGACGGCACCGGCGAGGGGCGCGACGAGCACCTGGTGCCCGGTCGCGGCGGGCAGCCCTGCGCGGAGATGCTCCGTTCGCTCGCCGGCCGAGGGTTCAGCGGCACTGTCGCGGTGGAGGTGACCACCCGGGGCGCGAAGAGCCGCGCGGTCCGCGAGGCGGACCTGCGCGAGTCGCTGGAGTTCGCCCGGGCCCACCTGACCGCGCCCTCCCCGGTCGACGCCTGACCAACGGCGCCGCCCCGGAGGTCAGCTCACCGGGGAGAGCGGCTGCGCCGGGACGGCCTGCTCGCCGACCGCCGCCCGCTTGCGGGCCCGATGCGCCGCCACGTGGGAGCGGGTGGCGCAGCGCTCGGAGCAGAACCGGCGGCAGCAGTTGGACGAGGTGTCCAGGTAGACGTTGCCGCAGCGGTCGTCGGCGCAGACGCCGAAGCGGGCGCTGCCGTACTCGCAGAGCCACACCGACAGGCCCCAGACCGCGCCGGCGAGGTATTCCGAGGAGACGGAGGCGCCCCGGCTGGTCACGTGCATGTGCCAGTCCGAGGAGTCGTGGCCGGAGATGCGTGGCTGCACCGGGAACGCCTCCAGCAGCGCGTTCAACTCCGCCACCGCCTCGTTGTCCCGGCCCGAGGTGCCGTACTCGAAGACGTCCCGGAGGCGCTTCTGCGCTCTCCGGAAGATCGCCAGGTCCCGTTCCGCGACTTCGTCGCGCATCCAGCCCTGCTCGTCCGTGAAGACAGCCCGCAGGCCGTCCAGGTCGTCCAGCCGGGCGTTGACGAGCTCGACCCCGGTCCGGGCGTACGCGTCGAAGTTCACGACACCAACGGTAGACGACTCAGGGCAGACGCGGTGCGTCGATGTAGTGGGGCAGGAACCGCGCGTAACCGTCAGTGATGAGGCTCTCGCTCTCGCGTACGCCCGCGCCGGCCGACTCGCCGTCCACGATCCAGCTGCCCAGCACCGTCCGGTTGCCCTCGAACTCGGGCAACGCGCGGAACTCCTGGTAGCAGAAGCCCTCGTCGCCGTAGATCCCCGGGTTGGTGATCTCCGTGTCGCCGGTCACGATGCGTACCGAACCGCCTTCGCGGCCGAGCAGCGGCTTGGCCACGTACTCGGTCATGCCGCGCGGCGAGTCCAGGTACGCGGGCAGCAGGTAGTCGTGCCCCGGGTACAGCTCCCAGAGCACGGCGAGCAGCGCCTTGTTCGACAGCAGCAGCTTCCAGGCCGGCTCGATCCAGGTGGTGGGCGTGCCCGGGTCGAGCGCGGGCCGCCCGTACGGCTCGGCGAGCATCCACTCCCAGGGGTAGAGCTTGAAGCAGGTGGTGATCGGCCGGTCGTCGGCGTCGACGAAGCGCCGCCCGTCCCAGCCGACCTGCTGGATCGGCATGAGCGTCACGTCCAGCCCGGCCTGGCGGGCCGTCTCGGCCAGGTAGCCGGCGGTGATCTGGTCCTCGCCCGACTCCTCCTCGTCGGACCAGAGCACGTGCGTCCGGCGTTCGTGCAGCCCGGCGCCGATCTTGGCCCACGCGCCGACCAGCCGCTCGTGCAGGCTGTTCCACTGGTCCGCGTCGGGCTGGGTGTGCTCCAGCCAGTACCACTGCACGATGCTCGCCTCGACCAGCGCGGTCGGGGTGTCGGCGTTGTACTCCAGCATCTTCGGCGGGCCGCTGCCGTCGTACCAGAGGTCGAACCGGCCGTATAGCGTCGGCGGGTTCTCCCGCAGCGAGCGGGCGACCGCCTCGGCGGCCCACTCGGGGATGCCGAACTCGGCGTACCGGCGGCGGGCCACCACGTGCTCGGCGGCGGCCACCGACATCCGGTGCAGCTCCTCGGTCGCCTCCTCCAGCCGGAGCACCTCGTCGAGCGTGAACGAGTACGCCGCCGTCTCGTCCCAGTACGACATGATCTCGCCGTCTGGTAGCTCGGTGTCGACGTACACCAGGCCCTGGGCCCGGATGGTCTCGTCCCAGCCGGGGCGCGGCGTGCTCGCCTCGCGGCGCACGTCAGCCGCCGCAGGAGGCGAGGTGGGTGCCGAAGCCGCCGCGCTCGGGCAGCGCGGCGGTCGGGGCCGCTTCGCCGCGCGAGGCGGTGGCCGGCGTGGGCACGCGCAGGGCGACCGCGACGGTGTCGCCGCCTCCACCGGCCGGTCCGAGCGCGCAGTCGTCATCGTCGTCGTCGTAACCGTTGTTGCAGCCGGAGAGCGCGAGGGCCAGCGCGGTCAGCGCGCCGAGCTGCACGGAGGCCGAGCGGAGCCGGCGCCGGGGGTGTCGTCGATCCACGTGAACGTTGTAGCCGATCTCCGCCAGCCGGGGGAGCCCGGCCCAGGCCGCAGCGCGGGAGGGGACGGGCCTCGGACGCACCCGGCGGGGGCCCGGTGGTGAGCGTTACGCTCGGCTCATGCTCCGTTCCGTCATCCTCGCCGCCTCCCGGTCTTCCCAGGTGGAGCGGCTCGTCGCGACGGCCCCGTTCACCCGGGACGTCGTCCGCCGGTTCGTCGCCGGCGCCGCCACCGACGACGCGCTGCGCGCCACCCGCGAGCTGGTCGCCGACGGCCAAGCGGTCACCCTCGACTACCTGGGCGAGGACACCACCACCCCGGAGCAGGCGAACGCCACCCGGGACGAGTACCTCACGCTGCTGAGCCGGCTGGGCGCCGCCGGGCTCACCCCGGGCGCCGAGGTCAGCGTGAAGCTGTCCGCGCTGGGCCAGATGTTCGACGAGCAGCTCGCGTACGACAACGCGCGGGCGATCTGCGCGGCGGCCGACGCGGCGGGCACCACTGTCACGCTGGACATGGAGGACCACACCACCACCGACTCGACGCTGGACATCCTGGCGAAGCTGCGCAAGGACCACCCGTCGACCGGGGCGGTGCTCCAGGCGTACCTGCGGCGGACCGAGTCGGACTGCCGGGAGCTGGCTTCCGCCGGGTCGCGGGTGCGGCTGTGCAAGGGGGCGTACAAGGAGCCGGAGTCGGTGGCGTACCAGTCGGCCCGCGAGGTCGACAAGTCGTACGTGCGCTGCATGAACGTGCTGATGGCCGGCGACGGCTACCCGATGCTCGCCACCCACGACCCGCGGCTGATCGCGATCGGGGAGGACCGGGCCCGCTGGTTCGACCGCGAACCGGGCCGGTTCGAGTTCCAGATGCTCTACGGCATCCGGCCGGACGAGCAGAAGCGCCTGGTCGGCGAGGGCTACACCGTGCGCACCTACGTGCCCTACGGCGACCAGTGGTACGGCTACCTGATGCGCCGGCTCGCGGAGCGCCCGGCCAACCTGGCGTTCTTCGGCCGGGCGGTGCTGTCGAAGAAGTGAGTCACTCGTTCGACCAGGCCCGGGTGCACAGCACGAGGCGGTAGCCGTCCGGGTCGGCGAACGTGATGCCCCACCTGTCCCAGTGCGGGCCGGCGGAGACCCTGGTCCCGCCGGCCCGTTCCAGTCTCGTGACCAGCTCGTCGTCGGCGGGGCCGTCGAGGTAGAGCACGAACAGGTCCTCCTCGGTGGGGCGCGGCGCGACTGTCGGTGCCGCGCCGCCGACCAGCTCCAGGTGCCAGCCCGCGCCGGGCAGGCCGAGCATCACCAGGTCGTGCTCGCCCGGACGCCGGGCCTCGGCGCGGAACAGCACGTCCAGGCCGACGCCCTGCGCCCAGAACCGTTCGGCGGCGGTCAGGTCGCGGCTCGGGCGGGCGAGGCGTACGTGGGTGTCGGCGGTGATCGGCATGCCGGCGATCGTGCGACTTCACGTCGTGTTGAGGTCAAGCTTGACGGGGAAAGCTAATGGCATTAGCTTATTGGCTATGACAGTTAGCCAGGTGGCGCGGGACGGCGGCACTATCGCGTACGAGGTGCACGGGTCGGGTCCGCTCGTGGTGCTCGCGCACGGCATGGGGGAGAACCGGGCGGCCTTCCGTCACCTGACGCCCCGGCTGGTGGCGGCCGGCTACCGGGTCGCCTCTGTCGACGTACGCGGGCACGGCGACTCCAGCCCGCACTGGCCCACGTACGCCCCGGAGCAGGTCGGTGGCGATCTGCTCGCCGTGGTGCGGGCACTCGGCGGTGGCCCCGCCACCCTGGTCGGCAGCTCGTCCAGCGGCGCCGCGGTGGTCTTCGCCGCGGCCGAGGCGCCGGAGCTGGTCAGCGGCATCGTGCAGGTAAGCCCGTTCGTCGGCACGCCGAAGCCAAATCCACTGATGCGGGCCGCGCAAGCCGTCGTGCTGCGCAGCCCTCGGCTGTTCGGGCTGTTCCACCGCTCGCTGTTCCCCTGCGGGCGCCCGGCGGACGACGCCGCGTACCGCAGGGAACTGGTCGCCAAGCTGCGCGGCCGGATGGACGCGGTGCGCGGCGTGGTCGCTCCGGCCGACCCGCACTGGACCGCGCGGGCCCGCGACGTGAACCGGCCGGTGCTCGTGCTGATGGGCACCAAGGACCCGGACTTTCCCGACCCGGGTGCCGAGGCACGGGCCGCGCGGCGACTGTTCGCCGTCGCCGAGGCGCGCATGATCGCCGACTCCGGTCACTACCCGCACGCCGACCAGCCCGACGCCACCGCCGCCGACCTGGTCGAGTTCCTGGCGGTGACCGCGCGTGCCTAGAGCCGGCCTGACCCCGGCCACAGTCGTGCGGGAGGCCGCCGTGCTCGCCGACGAGGTCGGCTACGAGAAGCTGACCCTGGCGGCGCTCGCCGCGCGGCTCGGCGTCGCGTTGCCCAGCCTCTACAAGCACGTACGGGGCGTGGACGCGCTGCACCAGCAGCTCGCCGTGCTGGCCACCGCCGAGATTGCCGACGTGCTCACGGCCGCCGCCGCGGGCCGGGCCGGCAGCGACGCGCTGCGCGCCGTCGCCACCGCCTACCGGGCGTACGCGCGGAAGCACCCCGGCCGCTACCCGGCCGCCCAGCGGGCACCCGACCCCGCCGACGCCGACCACCTGGCCGCCGGTGAGCGCGCGGTCGGCGCGGTCCGGGCGATCCTGCTCGGGTACGGCCTCGACGGCGACGACGCGATCGACGCCATCCGGATGTTCCGGGCCGCCGTGCACGGCTTCGTCGCCCTGGAGGCGGCCGGCGGATTCGGGTTGCCCCGTGACACCGACCGCTCCTTCGGCCAGCTCATCGCGGGCCTGGACCGCGCCTACCGTTCCTGGGGGGACCGATGACCGCGCTGCTGCTGGGCGTGATCTTCCTGCTGGAGCTGGCCCTGCTGGGCTCGGCCGGGTACTGGGGCTTCACGCTCGACGCCGGCTGGCCGCTGCGCCTGCTCGCCGGGCTCGGCGCGCCGCTGCTGATCGCCGTGGTGTGGGGGCTGTTCTGCTCACCCCGCGCCACCGTGACGCTGCCCGACCCGGCCAAGCTCGCCGTCCAGGCCGCCTGCTTCCTCGCCGGCGGCGTGCTGCTCGCACTGGCCGGGCACGCCGTCCCAGCTGTGGCACTGGTGGCCCTCTGGGCAGCCGACAAGGCCGCGTTGACGCTGACCGGCACCCCGATCTGAGAGATCTTGGAAGAATTCGGCCCCTCTGGGGGCCCTTTCCTTCCAAGATCTCGGAGCGCGGCGGAACAGCGGCGGGACTCTTTCCCGGAACGCCCGATTGGTCGTACCCTTCGCCGGTGACCGACGGCGACGAGCAGCCTCCCGGCCGGACGACGGACGGCAACGAGCGTCGTCCCGCCGTCGATGACGTCGATGCCGTCGATGCCGCTGACGCGAGCGCCGCTGACGTCAGCGCCGCCGAAACCAGCGCCGATGCCGACAGCGCCGCCGACGCGGTCGCGGCCAACCTCAGCGCCAACGCCGGCGCTGACGACACCCGCGCCGAGACCGCCCGCGCGGCTGACGCCGGCGCCGACAGCGCCGAGGTGGACGCCGCTGTCGAAACCATTGCACCGGCACCGGCCACGGCGTCGTTGCCGCACCCCGTCGCGGTATCCGCGCCGTACCCCGTACCCCTGGCACACGTGGGCGAGCAGACGCGGACGGTGCGGAAACGGCGGCGCTGGCCCCTCTGGACCGCGCTCGGCCTGGTGCTCGGCCTGGTGGCGGGCGCGGTGCCCGGCGTACTCCTGCGGGAGCTGTCGCCGGACGCGGCCGGGCGGTCGGCCGCAGGCCGGGACGACCCGGGCACAGCGGCGCAGCGGCGGCTCGGCGAGCGGATGCTCGCGCTGCTGGACCGGCAGGCCGCCGCGCTCGTCGGCGCGGACCGGGCCGGCTTCCTCGCGATCGCCGATCCGGCGGCGCGGCCGGCCCTGACCCGGCGGTACGCGGCGCTGCGGGCGCTGCGGGTCACGGTGTGGCGGCCGGCGGCCGACGAGGTTCCGGCGGCGGCCGACGGGCGGCCCGGAGAGTGGCGGCAGACGATCACAGTGGGCTACTGCTTCGTGGTGCCGGACTGCGCGCCGAGCACAGTGGAGCTGGACGCGCGCTGGCGGCTGGTGGGGGAGGAGCCCCGGCTGACCGCGCTGGAACCGTCCGGCGCGGACCCGGCCGGCGTGCGGCCGTGGCAGGCGAACGACCTGGCCGTGACGGTCGGGAAGCGGGTGGTGGTGGCCACCACGCCCGCCCAGCGGAGCAAGCTGCCCGGCCTGCTCGCCCAGGCCGAGACGGCCGCCCGGGTCGCGGACCGGTACGCGGTCGGCGACGCGCGGCCGGACCGGTATCTCGTCTACTACGCCGGGAAGGCCGAGTGGCGGCGCTGGTACGGCGGCGGCCGGCCGAAGTGGACCGCCGGGTACGCGGTCGGCGTCGGCGGTGGACGCCACGACGTCGTCCTCAACGCCCAGACCGTCACCCCGGACGGCGTCGACGACCTGCTGCGGCACGAACTCACCCACGCCGCCTCACTGCCCGACCGGGGGTACGCCGACCGCGCGGACTGGTGGCTGGTGGAAGGGCTGGCCGAGTACGCCGGTGCCGACGGCCAGCCGGTCCACCGCTACGAGGGCCTGACCGAGGTGCGCGACCTGCTGCGCGGCGGCTGGTCCGGGCGGCTGGAGGCGGTGGCGCCGGAGGCGGAAGCGAGCGACAGCCGGGTGGGCGGCGCCTACGGCGTCGGCTACCTGGCCGTGCGGCACCTTGTCGACCGCTACGGCGAGCAGCGGATGCTCGACTTCTACCGGGCCGTGGTGCACCAGCGGAAGCCACCGGCGCAGGCCGCCGACGAGGTGCTCGGCGACCCGTGGTCGATGCTGCACGACGAGTGCGTCGCGTACGTGCGGGCCGTCGTCGGCTGACACGTCGACGCCTGTCGACGGGGTCGTAGCATGGGCCGGGTGGCCCGCACTCCCTCGCCGCGGCTGCCCGCGGCCCGCCGCCCCCGTCTCGTCACCGCACTGCTCGCCGTCGTCGCGCTGACCGGCGCCACCGCCGCCTCCTGCGGCGACGACGCCCCGGCGGTGACTGTCGCCGAGGTCGGTCGCGCGCCCGTGAGCGAGGTGATCGACGCGCCGGCCACTGTGACCGCGCGGGCCGCGGCCACCCTCACCGCCCCCGCCGACGGCACGCTCGCCAGCCTGCGGGTCCAGCCCGGCGCGCGGGTCGCCCGGGGACAGGTGCTCGCGGTGATCGACTCGCCGTCGGCCCGGGAGCGCATGGCGCAGGCACGGGAGGCGCTGCGCGCGGCGAAGCGGGCCGGCCGGGGCGCCGGCACGGGCGACCTGGGCGGCAGCCGGCGTGGCACCGACCGGGCCGCCGACGAGGCGTTCGCCGCCGCCCGCGCCGCCGCCGGCAAGGTCGGCGACCCGCAGGTACGCGCCGCGCTGCTGCTCCAGGTCCAGTCGGCGCAGCGGCAGTACGAGTCGGCCGCCCGCGCCGCCGACCGGGCGGTCGCCCAGGTGCAGCGCGGGGTCGCCGGCCTGAACAGCGCCGTCGGCGCGCTGTCGGCCGCGCAGCGACTCCAGGCCCAGCAGGCGTACGACCTGGCGAAGGCGACTGTGGACGCGTTGACGTTGCGCGCCCCGATCGCCGGTGTCGTGCAGCCGGGCGGCACCCGCTCGGCGGCGCCGGCCGACCTGGCCGGGCTGCTCGGGGCGGCCGGTGGTGCGGCGGTGCCCGGTCTCGACCCGTCGGCGCTCGGCGCGGGCGGGCAGGGCGGGCCGCCGCCCGGGGTGGACGACGCGATCCCGGCCGGTGGCCGGGTCACCGCCGGCACACCGGTGCTCACGGTGGTGGACACCGGCCGGCTCGGCCTGCTCGCCGAGGTGGACGAGACCGACGTGCTGCTGGTCCGGGCGGGGGTGCCCGCGTCGGTCGAGCTGGACGCGGTGACCGGCGCGACGTACGACGCCACTGTGCGGTCGGTCGACGTGCTGCCGAGCAGTTCGGCGCGGGGCGGCGTCACCTACCGGGTCCGGCTCGACCTGGGCGCCGGCCGCCTGGGTGAGGCCGAGGCCGCCCCGGCGCCCCGCCCTGGCATGAACGCGGTGGTACGGCTGCGGGTGCGGGAGGCCGCCGACGCGGTGACGGTGCCGGCGTCAGCGGTCTTCTCCGCCGACGGGCGGGACGCGGTCTGGGTGCTGCGGGACGGCCGGGCCGACCGGGTGCCGGTGACTGTGGGCGTGCAGGGGCAGGACCTGGTGCAGATCGTCGACGGCGTACGGGCCGGCGACCGGGTGGTGGTACGCGGCGCCGACCAGGTGCGCGACGGCCAGGAACTGCGGTGACGGCCCCGGCGGTCGAGGCCGTCGACGTCTGGCGCACGTACGAGCTGGACGGCGTCTCGGTGTCAGCGTTGCGCGGGGTGTCGCTCACCATCGACCAGGGCGAGTACGTGGCGGTGATCGGGCCGTCCGGCTCGGGCAAGTCGACGCTCATGCACCTGCTCGGCGGGCTGGACCGGCCCAGCGGCGGCCGGCTGGTGATCGGTGGCCGGGACGTCACCACGCTCACCGCCCCGGAACTGGCGACGCTGCGCAACGAGACGATCGGTTTCGTGTTCCAGGCGTTCCACCTGCTGGCCCGTACGTCGGCTGTGGACAACGTGGCGTTGCCGCTGGTCTACCGGGGCGTCGGGGCGCGGCAGCGGCGGGAGCGGGCGGCTGCGATGCTGGGCCGGGTGGGGCTCGGTCACCGGCTGCACCATCGGCCCAACCAGCTCTCCGGCGGGGAGCAGCAGCGGGTGGCGATCGCCCGGGCGCTGGTGACCGAACCGGCGGTGCTGCTCGCCGACGAGCCGACCGGCAACCTGGACAGCGCCACCGGCGAGGCGGTGCTGGAGCTGTTGGAACAGCTGAACGCCGAGTCCGGGGTGGCGCTGGTGATGGTGACCCACGACCAGGAGGTGGCCGCCCGGGCGCGTCGGCGGATCGCGGTGCGGGACGGCCTGATCCGCTCCGACAGCGTTCATGATCGACCGCCGTCGGAGGGTTCCGGCGCACCTGCGACACTGGACACCGCTCCCAGCGCGGAGCCCCGGTCCGTTTCCGGAAGCGGCCCGGGGCACCCGCCCGGTGGCTCCGGTGGCGCCGCCGGTGCCACCGGGCGCCTTCCGCGGGCCGGCGGGGACGCGGGATGAGGCTGGCCGAGGCGTGGCGGGTGGCGTGGGACGCGCTGCGGGCCAACCGGCTGCGCAGCGTGCTGACCATGCTCGGGGTGATCATCGGGGTGGCCTCGGTGGTGATCCTGGTGGCCATCGGCACCGGCACCAAACAGCAGGTCGAGCAGCAGGTCGAAGGGCTCGGCTCCAACCTGCTGCTGGTGGTGCCGGGCCGGATCGAGGTGGGCAACGCGCCGGTGGTCTCGCCGCTGGACCTCAGCGACGCCGACGCCGTCTCCCGGGTGGTCGGCGACCCCGGCCGGGTGGCGGTGACAGTGGCCTCCGGGGCGACCGCGCGGGCCGGCAACCGGTCCGACTTCACCACAGTGCAGGGCGTGCTGGAGACCACCCCGTCGGTGTTCACCAGGTCGCTGTCGCGGGGCCGCTACCTGACCGGGGCGGACGTGGACACCAGCCGCCGGGTGGCGGTGCTCGGCGATTCGGTGGCCCGGGCGCTCTTCCCCGACCGTGACCCGCTCGGCCAGCAGGTCACGCTGGCCGGGGTGCGGTTCCGGGTGATCGGCGTCTTCGCGCCGCTCGGGCAGAGCCTCGGCGTGGACCGGGACGACGAGGTGCACGTACCGGTGACGGCGGCGCAACGGCTGTGGGGCACCCAGCGCATCGACGGCATCGCGGTCAAGGCGCCGGACCGGGAACGGATCGACGAACTCGGCGAGCGGATCGTCGCGGAGTTGTCCCGCCGGCACCCGGACACCGAGTTCAGCGCCGTCACCCAGCGGCAGATCCTCGGCGTGCTCGGCGACATCCTGGGCGTGCTCACCGGCGTACTGGCCGCCATCGCGGGCATCTCGCTGCTGGTGGGCGGCGTCGGCGTCTCCAACATCATGCTGGTCTCGGTACGCGAGCGGACCCGCGAGATCGGCCTGCGCAAGGCGGTCGGCGCCCGCCCCCGGGACATCGGCGTGCAGTTCCTGCTGGAGGCGGTGCTGCTCACCTCGGTCGGCGGCCTGACCGGAATGGCGCTGGGCGTGGGCACCGCCCTGCTCGTGGACGTGTTCTCCCCGATCCCGGCGGCGATCACCTGGTGGTCACTGGCGCTGGCGTTCGGCGTCTCCGCGGCGGTCGGCATCGTCTTCGGCGTGGTGCCGGCGCAGCGGGCGGGCCGGCTCGACCCGGTGGTGGCGCTGCGCGCCGAGTAGGCGGATCGGACGAGGCACCCGTCCGGGCGAAAAACCCCTGGTGGACATCGGGTGAACGGCTGCCTCGCCATGATCAAAGGGTGGAAGGGATCGCGCAGGTCACAGCCGTCCCGCTACCGTACTGGTTACACGCGCGTCGCTCGTCGAGGCGGGAGCACCTGCCCGGTGACACGCGCCGGGCACGGGAATGGGTCGGTGAGCCATGGCCGGGTCGCAGTCCGACGCACGGCTGTCGGATGTCAGGTTCCTGACCGTCGCCGAGGTGGCGACGGTCATGCGGGTCTCCAAGATGACGGTCTACCGTCTCGTACACAGCGGTGAGCTGACCGCGGTACGGGTCGGCCGTTCGTTCCGGGTGCCCGAGCACGCCGTGCACGAATACCTCCGGGGCGCCTTCCAGGAGTCCGCCTGACCACTCGGCGGGCCGGTCCGCCGAGTGCGACGAAAAGGGGCATCGACGGGGGCGCGTTGGTCCTGCTGACGCACTCCGGTTAGGCTGGACCACGACCGTGATCGCCCTCTGGTGTGCCCTGCCCACCACGCTGGTCCGGTCCGTTGTCCGCAAGCGGTCAAGGCACCACCGGCGGTGGTGTCTTCCGGTCCGCCCCGAACGTTGCATCGAAAGGCTGTCGTATGGGCTCGGTGGTCAAGAAGCGCCGCAAGCGCATGGCTAAGAAGAAGCACCGCAAGCTGCTGCGCAAGACCCGCGTCCAGCGTCGCCGTCTCGGCAAGTGACCGGGGCCGGGCACTGGCCCGGCTCCCGGCACCACTTGCCAACTGTCGACCCTCGGAGGCTCAGGTGATCAGGCCGTGGACGTCCCGGCTCGATCCCGCCTGCCGCGCAAGGCGCACGACATGACCCCCGGTGACACCTCCGGTGCCCCGGGGGTCGTCGTCGTCACCGGAGTCGGTCGCTGGCTCGGCGCGCACGTCGCCGCGCGGCTCGCCGCCGACCCGCGGATCGAGCGCGTCATCGGGGTCGATCCGGCCCCGCCCAACCCCGAGCTGGCCGATCTGCTCACCGACGTGGAACGGGTCCGTCTCGATCTGGACTCGCTCGGCGGCCTCCTGGTCGACCTCGACGTCGACGCCGTGGTGCACCTGGCGCTCGTCACCTCGCCCGATCCGCAGCACGGCGGCCGGTCGGGGATGAAGGAACAGAACGTCATCGGCACGATGCAGATGCTCGCCGCCGCGCAGCGCGCGCCCCGGCTGCGCAAGCTCGTGGTCCGCTCGTCCACCGCCGCGTACGGGGTGTCGTTCCGCGATCCGGCCGTCTTCACCGAGGAGACCGAGCCACGCGAGGTGCCACGCGGCGGTTTCGGCCGCGACATACTCGACATCGAGGGGTACGTCCGCGGGTTCCGCCGCCGCCGGCCCGACGTCACCGCGACAGTGCTGCGCTTCGCGCCGTTCATCGGGTACGCCGCCGACACCACGCTCACCCGCTACTTCTCCCAGCCGGTGGTGCCCACCGTCTTCGGCCGTGACCCGCGCCTGCAGTTCGTGCACTTCGACGACGCGCTGGAGGTGCTGCACCGGTCCGTCGCCGAGGACCACCCGGGCACGTACAACGTCGCCGGGCCGGGCGTGCTGTCGCTGTCGCAGGCGATCCGCCGGGCGGGCCGGGTGGCGGTGCCGGTGCTGGAACCGGGCCTGGCCGGGGTCGCCGCGATCGCCCGCAGCCTGGGCTTCGGCCGGTACGGCCTGGACCAGGTGGACCTGTTCGTGCACGGCCGGGTGGTGGACACCAGCCGGCTGGAGCGGGAGTTCGGCTTCACGCCCCGCTCGACCGCCGCCGCGTTCGAGGACTTCATCCGCGCCCACCACGGCGGCGTGGTGGTGACCCGGGACCAGTTGGCCGCGGCCGAGCAGTTGGTGCTGGAGAGCATCCGGCAGGTCCGCTCGACCGTACGGGAGCGTTCGTGAGCAGCCCGGAGGAGCGGCGCGACGCGCGCTACGACGTACCGCTGGACGTGCCCGGACCGGGCGCGGAGCCGGCGCGGCGCAACGGACACCGCCGGGTGACCGCGCCGTCCGCCCGCCCGGCCGCGCCGGTGGACCCGGCCGACGAGCCGGACACCTCCGCCGACGAGCCGGTCGCCGCTGCCGACCAGCCCGGCGCTCCGGCCGGGACGGTCGCCCCGGGCCCGGCGGCGCACCGCCCGACGGCCGGGAAGACCGTGGCGAAGAAGACGGTCGCGAAGAAGGCCGTGGCGAAGAAGGCTGTGGCGAAGAAGGCAGTGGCTGATCCGGCGGCCGGGAGCGAACCGGCCGGTGACACCCCGCCCGGACCGGCGGTGGCCGACCGGCCGGGCGACCACTGGGACCGCAAGGTGGCCCAGGGCCTGGCGTTCCTGCGGCGGCGGCTCGCCGGTGAGTACGAGGTCGACGAGTTCGGCTTCGACCCCGACCTGACCGACGCGGTGGTCCACCCGCTGGTGCGGCTGCTCTACCGGGACTGGTTCCGCACCGAGGTCAGCGGCATCGAGCACGTACCGGCCGAGGGCGCGGGCCTGGTCGTGGGCAACCACTCCGGCACCGTGGCGATCGACGCGCTGATCCTCTCCACCGCGCTGCACGACCGGCACCCGGCGCGCCGCTACCTGCGGCTGCTCGGCGCCGACCTGGTCTTCCGGATGCCCGTCGTGTCCGAGATAGCCCGCAAGACCGGCGGCACCGTCGCCTGCAGCCCGGACGCGGAACGGCTGCTCGGCAACGGGGAACTGGTGGGCGTGTTCCCGGAGGGCTTCAAGGGGGTCGGCAAGCTCTACTCCGACCGTTACAAGCTCCAGCGCTTCGGCCGGGGCGGGTTCGTCTCCGCCGCGCTGCGCACCGGCACGCCGATCGTGCCGGTGGCCATCGTCGGCGGCGAGGAGATCTACCCGATGCTCGCCGACATCAAGCCCCTCGCGCGGCTGCTCAAACTGCCGTACTTCCCGGTCACGCCCACGTTCCCCTGGCTCGGGCCGCTGGGCATGGTGCCGCTGCCGAGCAAGTGGCTGATCGAGTTCTGCCCGCCCATCCCGACCGCGCACCTGCGTGACTCCGCGGACGACCCGATCGTGGTGTTCAACCTCGCCGACCAGGTGCGGGAGACGATCCAGCAGACGCTGCACAAGCTGCTCGAACGCCGCCCCGACCCGTTCGGCCCCTGAGCGGGGGCGCGCCGGCTCAGGCCTCGCGGTGCCGGCGCCGGTGCAGCGCCAGGCCGGCCGTGACCGCGCCGGCGAGCAGCCCGGCGGCGGCCGTGGAGGGCACGGCGATGCGTACGGCCCGTCGCCCGGTGCGGAAGTCGCGCACGTCCCAGCCCCGCTCGCGGGCCTGCCGCAGCAGCGCCGGATCGGGGTTCACCGCGACCGCGCGGCCGACGGCGGAGAGCATCGGCAGGTCGTTGGCCGAGTCGCTGTAGGCGGCGCACCGGTCCAGGTCCAGCCCTTCCACGGCGGCGAGCTGGGTCACCGCCTCGGCCTTCGCCGGCCCGTGCATCAGGTCACCGACCAGCCGTCCGGTGTACGCGCCGTCGACCACCTCGGCCACCGTGCCGATCGCGCCGGTCAGGCCGAGCCGCGCGGCGATCACCCGGCCGATCTCGACCGGGGCGGCGCTGACCAGCCAGACCCGCTCGCCCGCGTCGAGGTGACGCTGGGCGAGGCGGCGGGTGCCGGCCCAGATGCGCGGGGCCATCAGCTCGTCGAAGATCTCGTCGGCGAGGCGCTCGATGTCGTCCACCCGCCAGCCCTGGACGAAGGCGAGCGCGGCCTCCTTGGCCTGGGACATGTCGCCCGCGTGCTCGGTGGCGAGCAGCCGGAACCGGGCCTGCTGCCAGGCGAAGCGGGCCAGGTCACCGGTGGTGAAGTACTTCCGGGCGGCCAGCCCACGGGCGAACCAGTAGATCGAGGCGCCCTGCATCATCGTGTTGTCCACGTCGAAGAAGGCGGCAGCCGTGGGGTCGGGCGGGACCGTGGTCGCGGGCGCCGACGGGGCCTCGGACCAGCCGGCGGTGTGCCCGTGCGCGTCGGTGCTGACGGTCACCTTCCGGGTGCCGGCCACGGTGACCTCCCTGCCTCGACGACCGCGTACGCCCTCCGCGTCGAGCGTATCCGGCACGGTGTGACGGGCGGGTGTCCGCCGGGAGAAGTGTGGTGCGGTCGGCGTCCGCGCTCAGCGGTCGGCCGGGCAGGCGGCCGGGGCGGGCCCGAGCGCGTCGCTGGCCTGCGGCGTGGGCAGCCCGCAGGCGATCGCCTCGCGCAGCGCGTCGGCGCGTTTGCCGGCCGCGTCGAGCAGCGCCAGAGAGCGGCGGGTGCGTTCCCGGTCGGCGTGGCCGGGCCGGTCCAGCAGGCCGCTGACCACCCGGCGCTGGCCGGCGAGGAACGTGTCCACCGCGTCCAGCGCCGCCGGGTCGGAGCGCTGCGCGGCGACAGTGGTCAGCAGGCGTACGCCCTGGCGGGTGTCCGCGTCCATGTCGTCCAGGACGGCGCTGAAGCCGAGCTGGTCGCCGTGCACCGAGGCGGCCTCGTCGAGCCGGGTGCGGGCGAAGTCGAGGAAGAGCTGCCCACGGCTGATGTCCGAGCTGGCGAGCGCGAGCTGGGCGCGTTCGGTGGAGCGCTTCATCCCGTACAGGGCGTCGCCGGGCAGCGCGTTCTCGCTGGCGGCGGAGATCCCGGAGAGGGCGATCGCGCCGGCGGCCACGCCGACCAGGATCGCGCCCCGGGCCCGCGCCCGGCGTCCGGTGATCGCGGGCAGCAGCGCGCCGCGTACTCCGGTGGTGGCGGGCTTGGCCGGAGTGCCGATGCCCTCGCGTTCGGCGGTGGCCACGAGCATCGCCCGCAGTCCGGTGCGGAACTCGGCGCGCGGCTCGACGTCGGGCCCCTCTGCGGTGAGCCGGCGGCTCACCTCGACGAGCGCGGTGAGTTCACCGTCCGCCTTGGACCGGACATGGTGCCGGCGTCCGCCGTTGGCCTCGTCGAGGAGTTGCGCGAAGCGCTCGGCCCGCCGACGGGAGAAGAGGTCGCTGTCCACCGCGGCACCCCCTCTCGCTGGTCACGGCCGGGCGGCCGTCGTCGTCACCAGCGACCGGTGGCAGCGTGAGGCGCAGAGTCGACCGGGACGGCCGACCTGACCCGCCGGACCGGGTGGCCCGGGGGACGCCGGGACAACCACTGGTCGCACCCGGAGAAACGGACCGCGCCGGTCGCCGGTTACGGCTGGGGCGGCGGCGAAATCACCAAGAGTGATCGGCCCGCGTGGCGCGTCGGGCACGCGACAGCGCCCGGCGACAGCGCCGGTGGGAGGACGGATGTGGGGCTGTCGCTCAGGAGTGGAAGCCGTCGGGCAGCAGCCGGGCCAGGGCCCGTACCGCCCGGTACTGGAGGGCCTTGATGGCGCCCTCGTTCTTGCCCATGGCCCGGGCCGTCTCGGCCACCGAGAAACCCTGGAGGAACCGCAGCACGATGCACTCCTGCTGCTCCGGGTTGAGCTGCTTGACGGCGGTGAGCAGGGCGACGTTGGTGATGTGTTCCACTACCGCGGCCTCCGGGCTGCCCTCCGGCCCGCGGTCCTCCCGGTCGGCGTCGAGGACGTCGCCGGTGGTCACCTCCAGCCGGTAGCGCCCCGACTTGAAGTGGTCGGCGACCAGGTTGCGGGCGATGGTGACCAGCCAGGCGCCGAGGTCGCGGCCCTGCCAGGTGAAGCTGCCGATCCGCTTGAGCGCGCGCAGGAACGTGTCGGAGGTGAGGTCCTCGGCGAGTTGGCGGTTGCCGACCCGGAAGTAGACGAACCGGAACACCGTGTCGACGTACCTGTCGTAGATCAGCCCGAACGCCTCGGACTCGCCTGCCTGCGCGCGTTCGACGAGCGTCCACACCTCGGTGGCCGGGTCGGACGGGTCGGGGCGGCTGGGGAAGCCGGTGGCGGGCGTGGCGGCCGGCACGGCGGGCAGGACGGCGGTGTCGCCGGTGGTCACCGCCGGCAGGATCGCGGTCTCCGCAGCGGAGGGCTCGGCGTCGGTCGCCGCGTCGCCGCGCCGGGCCTGGGCCGGCATGGTGGGGCGGGCCGGGCTGCCGAGTCTCCCGGCTGCGGGCTTCGCGTTGCCGCCGGGCGTCGCGGGGCGTGCCGGCGCCTCGTTCGTGTGGTGCGCGCGGCTGCGTACGCGCCGTCCCTCGCCGCGTACCGCGAGCTGGCCGTCGGTGCCCCGTGGAGGTGGATCGGCGCGCTCGTTGAGCGGGTTGCGCTGGGTCGGGCCGGTGACGCCGGCCGGCCGTTCGGCGTAACCGAAGGTGGTCACCGCGCCTCCCCGGTCCGAATCGGAAGCGACCGCGCCGGGCGCCACTGTGGGGCCGGGGGACCGGGTGGAACCCGGCCGGGCGCGGCCGGGTCGGGACGTGCCGACGGGCGGCAGATCCCCTTGAGGTGCTGGTCCAATGCGCTGACGGGCACGGGGGCCTCCTCGGGCTGAGGGGTGTCGACTCACGGCAAATGGGGTGAGCCGACCCGAGTGATGATAGGGCCAACGTCACCCACGCGTGGCAAGTCCGTTACACAGAGCGGAAGTATTTCCCGCCGGATCGCACGGATGGCGGACCCGTTGTCCGTCGCGTGTGGTTGACTTTCGCACCGGATCGTGGTCCGCAGTGGAAAGTCCTGGTCGGAGCAGATTTTCTTTCCGCTCGGCGTGTCGCGAAGGCGGCTCGCACGGGTCGCCCCGGGCTGCTCGGCGCGCGCCGTTGGAGATCGTTGTCCCGTGCCGGGGAATCCCACCGTACTGCATTCCCAGTCCCGTGTGGCGGACCCGGCGCCGTGTCCGGGCATGGTCCGGCGGACGCGGCTGTGCCAGACTCAGCCACCGTGCAGGACGCCGCCGAAAGCTCCGCGCTGAACCTCGCCGACCAGGTCCGCCGGGCCGCCGCCGAACGGGGCGACCGGGCCGCGCTGCACTGGCGCGAGCGGACGCTCACCTGGTCCGAGCTGGACGACGCGGTCACCGCCACCGCCCGCGCGCTGGTCGCCGACGCGCCGCCGGCCGCCGGAACGCAGCATCCGCCCCGGGTGGCTGTCGCGTTCGGCAACACCCCGGACTTCGTGGTCACCTACCTCGCCGCGCTGCGGGCCGGCCTGGTCGCCGTACCGGTCAACCCCGGGCTCACCGCCCGCGAACTGCGGCACGTGCTCACCGACTCCGGCGCCGCGGTGCTGGTCGGCGCGCCCGAGGTGACCGGCCGGGTGGACCGCGCCGAACTGCCCGGGCTGCGCGCCGTGCACACCGCGCCGCCGGTGGGCGGCGACGCCGGGCCGGTCCGGTTCCCGGCCCGCTCCGGCGACGACCTGGCCGTCCTGCTCTACACCTCCGGCACCGAGGGACGGCCCAAGGGCGCGATGCTGTCGCACCGCGCGCTCGCCGCCAACCACGACCAGACCGACCGGATCGAGCCGCCGGTCCTCGGCCCCGACGACGTCGTGCTGCTCGCACTCCCGCTGTTCCACGCGTACGGGCTGAACACCGCGCTCGGCGCCGTGGTGCGGCACGGCGCGACCGGGGTACTCGTCGACGAGCCCACGGCGGGGACGCTGGACGAGATCGCCCGGCACCGCGTCACGGTGCTCGTCGGCGTACCGTCGATGTTCCTGACCTGGGCCGAGGCGGAGCGTGACCCGGCCGCGGCGCTGACCTCGGTGCGCGTCGCGGTGTGCGGCGCGGCGCCGCTGCCGCCGGCCGTCGGCGCGCGCTTCACCGAGCTGACCGGGCACCCGGTGCACGTCGGCTACGGGCTCACCGAGACCGCGCCGGTGCTCACCTCGACGCTCGTCGGCGGCGAGCCGAAGCCCGGCTCGATCGGCCGCCCGCTGCCCGGCGTCGAGCTGCGCCTGACCGGCGCCGACGGCGCCGAGCTGTGGCGCGACGGGGTGCCCGCCGACGAGCCCGACGACGACGAGATGGACCTCTCCGACGAACTGGCCGGCACCGACCCCGGGCAGATCGTGGTGCGCGGTCCGAACCTGTTCGCCGGTTACTGGCCGGACAGGCGGGGCGGGCCGGACCCGGACGGCTGGTGGGCCACCGGCGACGTCGCGTACGCCGACGGCGACGGCGACCTCTTCCTGGTCGACCGGCTCGGCGAGCTGATCCTGGTCAACGGCTTCAACGTCTACCCGCACGAGGTGGAGCTGGTGCTCCAGGCGCACCCCGGGGTGGCCGAGTCGGCGGTCCTCGGCGTGCCGCATCCGCGGACCGGCGAGACTGTGCGGGCGTACGTGGTGCGGGCGGCCGGTCCGGCGGTGACGGCGGACGACCTGCTCGCCCACTGCGCGCGTAACCTGGCCCGGTTCAAGTGCCCGACCGCCGTCGAGTTCGTCGACAGCCTGCCGTACTCGGCGATCGGGAAGGTGCGCAAGACCGAGCTGCGCCCGGCGCCCGCGGTGCCGTCGCCGTCGCCGCCGACCGAGATCCGCACGGAGGTATCCGATGTCCAGTGACCCGAGGCTCATCCTGATCACCCGGCCCGGCTGCCACCTGTGCGACGACGCGAAGGCCGCGCTCGACCGGGTGGTGGCGGTCACCGGTGACCGCTGGGTGGAGCGGGACGTCACCGGCAACCTGGAGATGGAGCGCGACTACGGCGACCGGCTGCCGGTGGTGCTGCTCGACGGCAAGGAGCACGGCTACTGGCGGGTCGAGGAGGACCGGCTGCTGCGCGACCTGACCACCCCGCAGCTCTAGCACTATGGTGCTCGGGTGACGGGTATGCGACGCCACCTCGTGTGGGACTGGAACGGAACGCTCCTCGACGACCTCGACCTGGTGGTCCAGGCCACGAACGTCGCCTTCGCCAGCGCCGGCGGGCCGGCGGTCACCGCCGCCGAGCACCGGGTGCGGTTCCGGCGGCCGATCGCCGACTACTACGCCGAGATGCTCGGCCGGGCCGTGGACGCCGACGCGTTCGGCACGCTCGACCGGGTCTTCCACGACGCGTACCGGGCCGGGCTGACCACCTGCGCGCTGGCCGCCGACGCCACCACCGCGATCGAGTCCTGGGAGGGCAGCCAGTCGCTGCTGTCCATGTGGTTCCACGACGAGCTGGTGCCGACGGTGCACACGTACGGGCTGACCCCGCACTTCCGCCGGGTGGACGGGCTGCGCGCCACTGTCGGCGGCGGGCGCAAGGCCGAATGGCTGGAGAAGCACCTGGCCGAGCTGGGGCTGGGTGGGCACGAGGTGGTGCTGATCGGCGACTCGCTCGACGACGCCGACGCCGCCGCCTCGGTCGGCGCCCGCTGCGTGCTCTACACCGGTGGCCTGTCCGACCCGGACCGGCTGCGCGCCAGCGGCCACCCGGCCGCCGACACGCTCACCGACGCGGTGACAGTGGCCCGCACCCTGTCCTGACCTTCATGATCGTCACCACTTCGGCGAGGTGGTGGCATCGGGGTGCGCCGGACCCCACCACCTCCCCGACCTGGAGTGGATCACCCCGGGGCCAGGCCGCGCAGGTGGGCCAGGACGGCCAGGACGCGGCGGTGGTGGGTGGTGGCGTCCGGCGGCAGGTCGAGCTTGGTGAAGATGTTGCGGACGTGCTTCTCGACCGCGCCGTCGCTGACCACCAGCGCCCGGGCGATGGCGGTGTTCGAGCGGCCCTCGGCCATCAGCGCCAGCACCTCGCGCTCGCGCGGGGTCAGCGACGCCAGCGGGTCGTCGCGCCGCCGCCGGACCAGCAACTGGCTGATCACCTCCGGGTCGAGCACCGTGCCGCCGGCCGCCACCCGGGCCAGGCCGTCCAGGAACTCGTCGATCGCGGCGACCCGGTCCTTGAGCAGGTAGCCGATGCCGCCGCCGGCCCCGCCCGCGGTGTCCAGCAGGTCGTCGGCGTACGACACCTCGACGTACTGGGACAGCACCAGGATCGGCGTACCCGGCACCCGGCGGCGGGCCTCCACCGCGGCGCGCAGTCCCTCGTCGGTGTGTGACGGCGGCATCCGCACGTCCACCACCGAGACGTCGGGCCGGTGCGTCACCACCGCCTCGACCAGGGCGACGCCGTCACCGACGGCGGCCACCACCTCGTGCCCGTACTCCGTCAGCAGCCGGATCAGCCCCTCCCGGAGCAGTACGGCGTCGTCCGCGATCACCACCCGCATGGGTCCGGTGTCTATCACGCCCGGACCCGGCGCCCGTCGGGCGGGCCGGGTCCGGGGCGTGCCGGTTCACCTGGGCAGTTCCGCGTGGACCCGGGTCGGTCCGCCCTCCGGGCTGGTCACCGCCAGCGTGCCGCCGGCCGCCCGGACCCGGTCGGCGATGCCGCTGAGCCCGTGTCCCTTCGCCAGGTGGGCGCCGCCGACGCCGTCGTCGGTGACGGTGATCTCCAGCCGGCCCACCTTGCGGGTCACCTCCACCCGGCAGGCGTTCGCCCGGCTGTGCTTCGACACGTTCGTCAGCGCCTCGGCCACCACGAAGTACGCGGTGCTCTCCACCCCGGGGTCGAGCCGGCCGGCGGCGGTGCCCAGGTCGTCGTCCACCACCAGTTCGGTCGGCACCAGCGCGCGGGCGGCGAGCGCGGCGAGCGCGCTGGGCAGGCCCCGGTCGACCAGGATCGGCGGCGCGATGCCCCGCGAGAGGGCGCGCAGCTCGTCCAGCGTCTCCCGGGTCTGCGCCACGGCCTCGTCGAGCGTCTGCCGGGCCGCCTCCGGGTCGGCGGTGAGCTGGTGGCGGGCCCGGCCGAGGTCCATGGCGAGCCGGACCAGCCGCTGCTGCGGGCCGTCATGGATGTCGCGCTCCAGCCGGCGCAGGGCGACCGCCTCGGCCGAGGCGGCGGCGCGCTTCTGCTCCTCCAGCGTGACGATCCGCTGCCGCATCTCGGCCACGCCGGTGAGCAGCGAGTACGCCAGCCCGGCCTGGAGCCGGGCGCAGCCGCGCGCCACCAGCGGGAGGGTGAACAGCGCGAACAGCCCGATCGCGGTGTTCAGGGCGATCCGCGCGCCCGCCCCGTCGCCCATCCCGAGCAGCTGGCTCAGGTCCTGCTCGTCGACGCCGCGCGGGATGGCCCAGTCGTAGACGACGTAGAGCGTGCCGCCCAGGGCCAGCACCCACCAGACCACGAGCACCACGAACGTGGGCAGGGCCACCAGCAGCCGGACGAACGCGTGCAGCAGGTCGAGCCACGACTGCGCGTCCCGGATCGGGGTGAACACCCGCCGCCAGAACCCGGCGCCCGGCTCCGGCCGGCGGTAGACCGGGCGTACCCGGGGCCGGTCCAGCACCCCGGCGAGCCGGAGCCGCTCGATGTCGGCCAGCCCGCGGGTGGCGTACAGGAAGCCGGCGAGGATCGGCAGGCCGAGCGTGGTCACCAGCAGCCCGGCGCTCAGTGAGATCCCGACCACGGCGAGGACGAAGCCCACGATGGCCAGCGGGAGGCCCAGGAGTACATAGGCGGAGTCCCGGCCGAGGCGGCGCAGGAGGCCGAGGACGGGCGACGTCGGGGTGGGCGCGGTGGCCAGTGGTGCTGCGGTCATGGTTCGAGGCTATGGGCGTACGACCTGCCGACCCATCCCGCACGCTGGCCTCTTCGGGGTGGGGTTCTCCCTACTGCAAAACGTGAGACTCGCCTCGCCACGCCGGTGACGGAGCGCTACGGACCGCGCGCGATTGGTCAGGGAAGTCGGGATTGAGCAATAATCGCCACGCGCCGCCAAGGGATGCGGTCGATCGATCTTGCGAGAATGGAGGGGCAGGTGAAGGCGCGTCGCGAGCTTTCAAGATCGCGATTTGTGCACCCCTTCACAAGCGCCTACTCTGTAGTTCCGACGCGCCCTGCTAGCACAGCCGGCAACAACGGTCGCCAGCGGGAGTCCCGAAACGACCGGCCCCTGTCGCTGGTCGAGGATCGCACCGCACGGAGTCTCATGAGTCAGCACCGTCAACCAGGCGCGCCCGGTCGCACCGGTGCCGTACCGGCGCTTCCGGACCTGCCCGAGGCGACCGTGTCCCGGCTCCCGGAATACCTGCGTGCGCTGCACGCGCTTGCCGACTCCGGCCACGAGACGGTGTCCAGCGAAGGGCTCGCGAACGCCGTCGGCGTCAACTCCGCGAAGCTCCGCAAGGACCTGTCCCACCTCGGCTCGTACGGCACCCGTGGCGTCGGCTACGACGTGGCGCTGCTGGTCGACCAGATCTCCTCGGTGCTCGGCCTCACCCAGTGCCGGGCCGTCGCGCTCGTCGGCGTCGGTAACCTCGGTCACGCGCTGGCCGGCTACGACGGCTTCGCCAACCGCGGCTTCCGCATCGCCGCTCTCCTCGACGCCGACCGGTCCCGGGTCGGCGAGCTGATCAACGGGCTCGTCGTCCAGCACATCGACGAGCTGCCCCAGGTGGTCGCCGAGGAGGCGATCTCGATCGGCGTCATCGCCACCCCCGCGCCGGCCGCCCAGGCGGTCGCCGATCAGCTGGTCGCCGTCGGCGTGACGAGCATTCTCAACTTCGCGCCCTGCGTACTCTCGGTCCCGGAGGGGGTCGACGTGCGCAAGGTCGACCTCGCCATCGAGCTGCAGATCCTGTCCTTCCACGAGCACCGCAAGGCATCGCTGACCGCGCTTCCCGCCACCGGCGGGTCCGCCCTCACCGCCCTGCCCGGCGGTCTCGCGGCCACCGAAACCCAGGAGGCGATCGGCACGTGAAACTGCTCGTCGTCGGCGCGTCCTACCGCACCGCACCGGTCGCCACCCTGGAACAGCTCGCCGTCCCGCCCGCAGACCTGACCCGGACGCTGGACCGCCTGATCGCCCAGCCGTACGTCGCCGAGGCCGTCCTGGTCTCCACCTGCAACCGGGTGGAGGTCTACGCGGCCGTCTCCGGGTTCCACGGCGGACTCGGCGACATCTGCGCGGTCCTGGCCGATCAGGCCGGCTGCCAGCCGGCGGCGCTCGCCCCGCACCTCTACGTGCACTACGACGCCGCCGCCGTGGACCACGTCTTCCGGGTCGCCGCCGGGCTCGACTCGATGGTGGTGGGCGAGGCGCAGATCCTCGGCCAGCTCCGCGACGCGTACCACTCCGCCGCTGGCGCCGACTCGGCCGGCCGCCTGCTGCACGAGCTGATGCAGCAGGCGCTGCGGGTCGGCAAGCGCGCGCACGCCGAGACCAACATCGACCGGGCCGGGCAGAGCGTGGTCACCGCCGCCCTCGACCTCGCCGCCGAGCTGCTCGACGGCGAACTGGCCGGGCGGCCCGCGATGATCGTCGGCGCCGGCGCGATGGGCTCGCTGGGCGTGGCCACGCTGTCCCGGCTGGGCGCCGGCCCGCTCACCGTGACCAACCGGGGCGCCGCCCGCGCCGTCCGGCTCGCCGAGTCGTACGGCGCGTCCGCCGTGCCGATGGCCGAGCTGATCACCGCGCTCGCCGACGTCGACGTCGTGGTCGCCGCCACCGCCGCCACCGAGCCGGTGCTCACCCGCGACGTGGTGACCCGGTCGCTGGCCCGCCGGGACGCCGACCGGGGCCCGCTGGTCCTGCTCGACCTGGCCGTGCCGCGCGACGTCGAGGCGGGCGTCGCCGAGCTGCCCGGCGTCGAGGTGATCGACATCGACCGGATGGCCGCCGTGCTCGCCGACGGGCCGGCCGCCGCCGACGCCGCCGAGGTGGCCCGGATCGTGGCCGGTGAGGTCGAGTCGTTCCTGAGCTGGCTGCGCGGCGCCGACGTGGCGCCGACGGTGGCCGCCCTGCGCGGCCGGGCCGACGACGTGGTCACCACCGAGCTGCGCCGGCTCGGCCAGCGCCGTCCCGACCTCAGCGACGAGCAGCGGGCCGAGGTGGCCCGCACCGTGCACCGGGTCGTGCAGCGGCTGCTCCACCAGCCGACCGTACGGGTCCGCCAGCTCGCCGCCGAGCCCGGCGGTGACCAGTACGCGGCGCTGCTGCGCGAGCTGTTCGACCTGGACGTTCCGCAGACGTCCCCGGTCGACACCGTTCCCGACGTGGTCGCCACCGATCTCGACGGGCGGCCGTCGTTCGACGCCGCCGACATCCCGCCCACCGGAGGTGCGCGATGACCGCCCCACTGCGCCTCGGCACCCGGGGCAGCGCCCTGGCGATGGCCCAGTCCGGCCATGTGGCCGAAGCCCTCACCGCGGCCACCGGCCGCCCGGTCGAGCTGGTCGAGGTGGTGACCGCAGGCGACAAGTCCACCGCCCCGGTGCAGCGACTCGGCGTCGGCGTGTTCGTGTCCGCGCTGCGCGACGCGCTGACCGCCGGTGAGATCGACTTCGCCGTGCACTCGTACAAGGACCTGCCCACCGCGGCGGCGCCCGGCCTGCACGTCGCGGCCGTGCCGCCCCGGCAGGACCCGCGCGACGCGCTGGTGGCCACGAACGGTCGTACGCTCGCCGAGCTGCCGCCCGGCGCCCGCGTCGGCACCGGCGCGCTGCGCCGGATCGCCCAGTTGCACGCGCTGGGCATGCAGTTGGAGGTCGCCCCGATCCGGGGCAACATCGACACCCGGGTGGCCCGGGTGCTCGGCCCGGACGCCGACCTCGACGCCGTCGTGCTGGCCCGCGCCGGGCTCAACCGGATCGGCCGCGCCGACGTCATCACCGAGACGCTCGACCCGATGCTCATGCTGCCCGCGCCCGCTCAGGGTGCGCTGGCCGTCGAGTGCCGGGCCGACGACCAGGACGTGATCGAGATGCTCGCGCTGCTCGACCACGAGCCGTCCCGCGCCGCGATCACCGCGGAACGGGCGCTGCTGGCCACCCTGGAGGCAGGGTGCAGCGCACCCGTGGCCGCGTACGCCGTCCTCGCCGAAGGCGAGATCACCGAAGAGGGCGACGTGATCCAGGAGATCTACCTGCGCGGTGCGGTGATCAGCCCGGACGGTACTCGTGACCTCCGGCTGTCCCGCACCGGAACGCCCGCCGACGCGGCGGAGATCGGCAAGGCACTCGCCGCCGAACTCCTCGAACTCGGCGCCGACTCGATCCTCGGCCAGGACGCACAGGCCGGCCCGGGGACCCAGCAACTTGGGAGCACAGAATGACCCGCACCCGTAAGCCCGTAGGCCAGATCGCTTTCGTCGGGGCGGGCCCCGGCGACCCCGGCCTGCTGACCCGCCGGGCGCTGGACGCCCTGGTCGAGGCCGACCAGGTGGTCTACGACCGGGGCGTACCCGAGTCGCTCCTGGCGCACGTCCGCGCCCAGGCCCGGCCCGACGCCGAGTTCAGCCCCGCCGAGGGCGTACCGGGGGACGTGGCGAAGGTGCTGATCTCCGCGGCCCGGGCCGGGCAGAACGCCGTGCACCTGGTCTCCGGTGACCCGTTCGGCCACGACTCGGTGGTCAAGGAGGTGCAGGCGGTCGCGCGTACCGCCGCCCACTTCGAGGTGGTGCCGGGCGTCGGCCAGGCCGAGGGCGTCGCCACCTACGCGGGCGTCCCGCTGCCGGGCGTACGCACCGCCGCCGACGTCGAGGACGTCACCGCGCTCGACTTCGACGCGCTCGCCACCGCGGTCGGCCGGGGTTCGCTGGCGCTCGCCGTGGACGCCGGTGACCTGGCCGCCGTCCGGGACGGTCTGCTGGCCGCCGGGGTCGACGGCACCACAGCGGTCGGGGTGACCGGCGACGGCACCGGCGAGACGCAGTACACCACCACGTCGAGCGTCGACTCCTTCGTCGCGGCGGCGCTCGGCTTCACCGGCCGGGTGGTGCTCACCGTCGGCGCGGCCGTCACCGACCGCGACAAGCTGAGCTGGTGGGAGAACCGCCCGCTGTACGGCTGGAAGGTGCTGGTGCCCCGCACCAAGGAGCAGGCCGGCGTGATGAGCGCCCGGCTGCGCGCGTACGGGGCGATCCCGTGCGAGGTGCCGACCATCGCGGTCGAGCCGCCGCGTACCCCGGCGCAGATGGAGCGGGCGGTAAAGGGCCTGGTCGACGGCCGGTACGCCTGGGTCATCTTCACCTCGGTCAACGCGGTCCGGGCGGTGTGGGAGAAGTTCGCCGAGCACGGCCTCGACGCCCGCCACTTCGGCGGCGTCAAGATCGCCTGTATCGGGGACGCCACCGCCGAGGCGGTCCGCGCCTTCGGCATCCAGCCGGAGCTGATTCCCTCGGGGGAGCAGTCCTCCGAGGGCCTGCTGGCCGAGTTCTCGCCGCACGACGAGGTCCTCGACCCGGTCGGCCGGGTGCTGCTGCCGCGCGCCGACATCGCGACCGAGACCCTGGCCGCCGGGCTCACCGAGCGGGGCTGGGAGGTCGACGACGTGACCGCGTACCGGACGGTGCGGGCGGCGCCGCCGCCGGCCGAGATCCGCGACGCGATCAAGTCGGGCGGGTTCGACGCGGTGCTGTTCACCTCGTCGTCCACGGTGCGGAACCTCGTCGGTATCGCCGGGAAGCCGCACGCGCGCACGGTTGTTGCAGTCATCGGGCCCAAGACGGCGGAGACCGCCACCGAGTTCGGCCTGCGGGTCGACGTGCAGCCGCCGCACGCCTCGGTGCCCGACCTGGTGGAGGCGCTCGCCGCCTACGCCGTCGAGCTGCGGGAGAAGCTCGCCGCCATGCCGGCGAAGCAGCGCCGGGGCTCGAAGGTGCAGGGCCCGACCGCCCTGAGGTTCCGCTGACAGGAGGCTCCCTCATGCCGTACCCCGAGATCCGGCCCCGCCGGCTGCGCCGCAACGCGGCCGTGCGGCGGCTGGTCTCCGAGACCCGCGTCGACCCGGCCGAGCTGGTCGTGCCGATGTTCGTCAAGGAGGGGCTGACCGAGCCGAGGGCGATCGCGTCGCTCCCGGGAGTGCTCCAGCACTCCCGGGACTCGCTGCGCAAGGCCGCCGCGGAGGCGGTCCAGGCCGGGGTCGGCGGGATCATGCTGTTCGGGGTGCCGGCGACGCGCGACGAGACCGGCTCCGGTGGCATCGACCCGGCCGGCGTGCTCAACGTGGCGATCCGGGACGTGATCGCCGAGGTCGGCGACTCGACAGTGGTGATGAGCGACCTGTGCCTGGACGAGTTCACCTCGCACGGGCACTGCGGCCTGCTCACCCCGGACGGCGGGGTGGACAACGACGCCACGCTCGCCGCGTACGCGGACATGGCGGTGGCCCAGGCCGCCGCCGGGGTCCACGTGGTCGGCCCGTCTGGGATGATGGACGGCCAGGTCGGCGTGGTCCGCAAGGCGCTCGACGCCGCCGGGCACCAGGATGTCTCGGTGCTCGCGTACGCCGTCAAGTACGCCTCCGCCTTCTACGGCCCGTTCCGCGACGCTGTGGAGTCGGCGCTGGAGGGCGACCGGCGTACCTACCAGCAGGACCCGGCGAACCTGCGGGAGTCGCTGCGCGAGGTCGAGCTGGACGTGGCCGAGGGCGCCGACATGGTGATGGTCAAGCCCGCGCTGCCCTACCTCGACGTGGTGTCGGCGGTCCGGGCCGCGGTGGACGTTCCGGTCGCCGCCTACCAGGTCTCCGGCGAGTACGCGATGGTCGAGGCGGCCGCCGCGAACGGCTGGATCGACCGGGAGCGCGTGATGCTGGAGACGCTCACCTCGATCCGCCGGGCCGGCGCGCAGATCATCCTCACCTACTGGGCGGTCGAGGCGGCCCAGTTGCTGCGCCAACGCTACTGACCCTCGCCTCGCCTCGCCTCGCCTCGCCTGGCCGGGCGTCGGGCCCGGGAGCGGGCTCGCGCCGGCGTCGGCGCCGTGTCGTCGGCGAGATCCGCGGGAGATGCGTCGCCTGGCGTTATCCACAGCAGGACGCGGTAACTCGACGTAATTTTCTGTGCGGGAGACGGCATTACCTCCGGTCGACTTTGCTCTGCAACCACGGGCGCAACTGTCACGAAACGTGAGCGCCGCCTAGATGGCTGCAGAGCAAAGTCGCCCGAGGCAATCTTCCCTGGCCCAGCCTTGCCGGGCATTATGTCCGCTTGGTTGCTTTCATTCCGCCAACGCGTCGCTCGCCTTGGCGGTGCTGATAACGCACAGTGATGTCACGCTCCGTGTGGCTTTAGTGGGGCGGCCGACGCCGCGGCGAGGTCTGGTCGGACGCCGGATCCCGGGTTTTCCACAGGGGCGGGGAGCGGGGTTGCCGGGCCGACGCGCTCGGCGGGACCGTGGGCGGCGTGACAGACATCGCCGACACCGGGCCGGAGGCGGCCACCGGAGCAGGTGCCTGCGCCGCGCCGGAAGCGACTGTGGCGACCCCCGCGCCAGCGGCCGACGGCGGGCCTGCTGCGGACGGCGGGCCGGCGCTGCTCACCGAGCCGTTCGACGTCCCGTTCCCGGCGCCGGGGATCATCCGGGCGGTGCGTCGTCGGGCCGACGCCAGCCAGCGTGAGCTGGCCCGGTTCGCCAGGGTGCATCCGAGCACGATCGGGCGCATCGAGGCGGGCAGCCTGACCCCGAGCCTGGCCATGCTGTCGCGCATCATCGGCACGGCCGGCTTCCGGCTCGTGGTGGTCGACGAGGCCGGCACGGTGCTCAAACCGATGCGTGACCGGGCTGACCTGCGTGACGGCGCGGAGCGGCGGTACCCGTCCCACCTCGACGTCGTCACCGACCCGGAGCCGGGGGAGTGGTGGGCCGACCGCTACGGGCTGGCCCGCCCGCCGGAGACGTTCTACCGCGACAGGGCGGTCCGGGACGCGCTGCGCCGCCGTAGCCAGTGGGAGGTGCGGGTGGCCAAGTACCGGAACGTGCCGTCCCCGCCGGACCCGCAGCGGTGCGGATACCGCGGCGGCCCGCCGATCCGCCCGTGAGCGAATCGACGGGCCGCCCCGCGAAACACCTGTCAGTCGTCGTTCAGGATCGTCCCGACGCCGGACGGGTCGGCGAGCCGCAGGCCCGGCACACCCGCCACGTACAGCGTCAGCTTCTCGTCCGCCTCGCGCTTGCGGTCGCCGCGCACGGTGACCGGGAACGCCAGCGACGTCTGGCCCGCGGGAAGCAGCTTGCAGCCCACGTACGGGTCGTAGTCCGACCCGGCCTGGGCGGTCGTGCCGTAGGTGGTCGCGCAGATCAGGGCCGGCTCGGAGAGCGGGCGGGACACGGTGACCGTGAAGGTCATCGCGCGGGTGCCCTTGTCGCCCTCGGCCACCGAGGTGTCGGCAACGCGCAGCGAGGCGCGCGAACGGAACCGGGCCACCTGCGGATCGTGGTCGCTGGCGCCCCGGTCGCCCAGCTCCGGCGCGTCGGTCGGGTAGTCGGCGTTGATGTGCGCCGTCCGTACCTGCACCAGGTCGTCGTGCATCGGGTCGTTCACGAAGAGGTTGTCCAGCGTCTGCGCCTGGCCGCTGAAGGTGTACGAGTACGCCGACGCCGGCGCGTCCGCCACCAGGTCGTCCCAGAGGTTGTGCAGTCCGGCCTCGTACAGCGGAGCGAGCTGGTCCGACGGGGTCGGGTTCTGGGCGGTGGCGATCGGGTCGTCCGGACGGGGGAAGACGTTCAGGTCCCCGCCGTAGACCACCCGGGCGTTCGGGTCGCTCGCCTCGACCGCCGCGACGATCGCGGCGCCGTACGCGGCCTGCTCGCGGCGCTGCCCGACCCGGCTGTCCGGCCCGGACGAGAAGTGGTTGGCGACCGCCCAGAGCGTGAACCGCTCGGTCGAGCCGGGCGCGGCCTTCACGGTGAACCGGGCCAGCTGAGCCGCGCGGGTGTAGACGTTGCTGCCGTCCACACCGGTCGACCGGTCCACGTCGGCGGGCAGCACCGCGTTGAACGCCTTCGGGTTCTGCACGTCCGTGTTGGACCCGAGCGCCGCCGAGCGGTACTGGACAGTCGGCGCCGAGCCCAGCAGCGGGTCCGCGGCGGTCGCCTCGGCCAGCGTGAGCCGGTCGGTGCGGTAGAGGAACGCCGAGGCGATGCCCCGGGCGTCCGCGCCGGTGCGGTCGTACGCGGCGGCGTAGGCGGGACCGCCGTTGGCCGCGATGGCCAGCGCCAGCTCCTGCACGGTGTCCGGGGCGCCGTCGGCGTTGTTGGTGTCACCGCACGCCAGAGCGCCGTCGACCACCGAGCAGATGTCCTGGTCCTCGGCCTCCTGCACCAGGATCAGGTCCGGGCTGTGCAGCGAGTTGACGATCTGCCGGGCCTGCGCGGCCAGCTTGGCGGCGTACGCCTCCTGGCTCGCCGGCACGTAGTCGAACGGCGGGCTGACCCCCGTGCATCCGGTGTTGCCGGCGAAGTCGCAGCCGTCGAACGGGTCGTCCCGGTAGTCGTACAGGTTCTCCACGTTGTAGGTGGCGATCGCGACCTCGCTGCCGCGGTCGGCCGGCTGCGGCGGGTGGTTCGCGGCCGGGTCCGCGCCACCGGTCAGGGTGAGCTGCTCGGGCTGCACGCTGTACTTGCTGAACGCGTACGACACGGAGCCGTAGGCGTCCTCGGTCAGCGTGTCGAACGTACGCGCCTCGGGCAGCAGCGCGCCGGAGTCACCGGCGGTCGCCTTCACACCGCCGGCCCCCAGCAGGATGCGCTGGTTGTTGCCGTTGTCGAAGAGCGTGCCGGGGATGTCGTCGAGCGGGTGCGCGTCCCGGAACACCCGCCGGGCGTACGGGTCGGACCGCTTCATGACCGGGTCCTCGCGGTCCAGCACGTAGATCTCGGAGTCGGCGGTCGAGGAGTAGATGTGCCGGGGCGCGGAGACGCCGCTGCCGGCGCGGACGCGCATCCGCTCGCCCTCGTGCCGCTCCCAGAACAGGTCGGCGGCGGCCGCCTCGGCCGGCGGGACCGCGTCGTCGACGCGGACCACCGTGTCCACGTCGAGGCCGGAGTCGAGCTTGCGGACCAGCGAGGCGCCGGAGAGCTGGGTCTGGTTGAAGTACTCGGAGACCCGGCCGCGCAGCACGACCTCGTCGCCGACGGTGGGGGCGTACCCGCCGATCAGCGTGGTGAACGAGCCCATGAAGACGAACAGACCGTCGGAGGTGAGCGGGTCGCCGTCCTCGGTGCCGAGCCGGCTCTGCAGGTAGAAGCCCCACTGGTCGGCCCCGGCCGAACTGCGGGTCAGCGACATACCGGTGATGACGCCGCGCACGTCGTACAACGTGGAGCTGGTGCCGTTGCCGCTGGCCGGGGCGAGCGGCGAGCGGTCGGCGCGGCCGTCCTCGTCGTCGCCGGTGCGGCCCTGCACCTCGCCGATCGACAGCACGCTGGTGGCCTGCACGCTGAGCGTGCAGGTGGCGGTGTCGCCCTCGTCGTCGGTGGAGGTCACAGTGACCGCGTAGCTGCCGGCCGGCAGGCCGGTGGCGGTCAGCGTGGCGGTGGCCGTGCCACCGTCCCCGGCCGCCGGGGTGAGCGCGGTACGGCTGATCGAGCCGCTCGTCGGCGCCGGCACGACGGCGGTGACCGCGAGGTCGGTGATCGTGTCGTCGGCGTCGGTGGCGGTCACCTCGCGGGTCGCGGTGGCGCCCGCCGACAGCGTCAGCGCGCCGCCGCAGGCGAGCGTCGGCGGCTGGTCGACCGGGCCGCCTCCGCCGACGGTGTGGCTGCCCAGCCCGTCGAACGTGTCGGTGGCGAAGCCGGCCCACTGCGCGGCCGGGTCGAATGGGTCCGCCGGGTCGGTGTCGCCGGCGGTCACCGAGGGCAGCCGGCGCAACGTGTTGTCGGCGGTGCTGGTGAGCCCGCTGCCCCACTCGGTGCCCGGGTCGGCGCCGACCTGGCCGATGGAGTCGACCACCGTGTCACCCTTGTGCAGCACGATCGCGTCGTCGCCGTTGAACAGCGACCCGCCGTACGTCTGGTCGGCCTGGGCGAGGATCGCGGGCGCGGCCGACGCGGCGGCGAAGACGAACACGTCCCCGGCGGCGACGGTGCCGGTCAGCGCCACGTTCGTCGACGTGCTGGCGCCGTTGAAGTAGAGCCGGAGCTGGTAGCCGCCGGCGGCCAGGTCGACCGGGGCGCCGGTGCCGTTGTACAGCTCGACGGCCTTGTTGTTGGACGACCCCTCGACGTACTCGGAGATGAGCAGGTCGGTGGGCGCGGCGCTGGCCGCGGGGGGTGCGACAGCGATCGCCGTGAGGGTGACGGCGGCGGTGGTCGCGAGCGCGGCGAGGGTGCGGCGCGGGCGCATGGGGCCTCCACGGTGGGTGGACAGGAACTAACGAACGTTAAGGCTCTCGTGGGTCCACCGTCCAGCCCTTCGATGGCCGTCCGGTGAACGGTCAGCGGTGACTGTCCAGCCGGTGCACCAGCTCGGCGACGTCCACTCCGTACTCGCACCAGTCACGGTCGGGGCGGTAGCCCAGCTCGGCGTTGACCTTCAGCATCGACTCGTTGTCCTGCGCGTTCCAGGTCTGCACCTCGACCAGCTGGGGCTCGGCGGAGCGCAGCTCCAGCAGCATCCGCGCCTTGATGGCCCGGTCGATGCCGTAACCACGGTGGTCGTGGACGACGATCGTGTCGTACTGGTCGGCCCGGGTCGGGTGCTGCGCCGGCACCACCACCTCGGTCAACCCGGCCACGTCCCCGGTCTGCTCGTGCAGCGCCAGCACGATGTACGGCTTCATGCCGCGCCGGTGCAACGTGGCGAGACTGTCGCGCAGCCGGTCCGGGTCGTAGGAGCTGGGCCGCAGTTCCACGTCGTCGGAGTCGCGCACCTCGGCCTTGGCCCGCGCGTACGCCTCGATCAACTCGTCCGGCGGCCCGCCCGGCCAGAACTCGACCCGGTAGCCCGCGCCCACCTCGGCGGCCATCTCGGTCAGCGCCGGCCAGTCCACCGTGCGCAGGTCGAGCACGCTGCGGGTCTCCACGTAGTCGCGGGTGAAGCCCAGCGACTCGTAGAACGCCACGGCCGGGGTGTCGCCGACCACCTCCACGCCGATCGACTGGAAGCCCTCGTCCCACACCCGGCGGGCGGCAACCCGGACCAGGTCACGGCCGAGCCCGGTGCGCCGGACGGCCGGGTGCACCAGAACCTCCAGTACGCCGATGCCGCCCAGCAGCAGCACGTGCACGTGCCCGACGATCGCTCCGGGCGTGCCGTCCGGAGCGTCGTCCTCCTGCGCCACCCAGGAGATCCGCCGCTCGCCGGGCATCACCTCGGACAGGTACTCCCGCATGGAGCTGTCCCGCCAGGGCGGGTCCTGCGGCAGGTCGGCCGCCAGGACCGCGTTCAGCGTGTCCAGCAGGGACGCGATCTCGGCGGACGAGGCGGTCCGAGGGTTCCACTCGCGCACCATCACCCGTCTAGCTTGCCGTCAACCGCTGCTGGGGGGAAGGGTTCAGTCCGCGAATGTACGCGAGCGGTCACCTCACGTTGCGGCTGAGCCTGCCGTACTCGTCGGCCTTGTCGAAGACGGCCTGGGCATAGCGGCGCACATCGTTGTAGGAGAGGATGGCCCCCCACCAGTCGCCCGGGATGGTCATGTTCCGGCCGCCCTTGCACAGGTACTGGCCGGCGGCCAGCGCCGCGTCGTCGATGTCGTGCGGGTTCTTCACGCCGTCGTTGTCCGCGTCCGCCCCGATCTCCTGCCAGGTGGTCGGGATGAACTGCATCGGGCCGAGCGCCCGGTCGTAGACGCGGTCGCCGTCGAGTTGCCCCTGGTCGGTGTCGAGGATCCGGGACCGGCCGCCCTGCCCGTCGAGCGGCTGCCCCTTGATCTCCGGCAGCGCCCGCCCGTCGGGCCCGAGCGTGGCGCCGTTGGCCGAGCCGTGCCCGGACTCGACGTGCCCGATGGCGGCGAGCGTGGTCCAGCTCAGCTGGCAGGCACGGTTGGTCTGGGCGAGCACCAGCTCGGCATACGCGTACGCCTGGAGCGCCACCACCGGGATGGCGGTGACCGCGCTGACCCGCCTCGCCCAGTCGGCCAGCGCGTCGGCGGGGCGGCCGGTGGGCGGGGCGACTGTCGCGCCGCCGGGCAGTGGCGTTCCGGTCGGCGCGGCGGTGCCGGGCAGCCCGGACGGGTCCGGGAACAGGGGCGTCGCGGCGGGCGCGGCGGTGCGCGCCACGCTCGGTTCCGGCAGGGCCTCGTCGACCGACGCCGGCCTGCCGACGGCGGCCGGCACGATCACCGCGCCGGCCGTGGCGGCGACGCCGACCAGGGCGAGCAGGAACAGCGCCGGCAGCGTGGTGCGCCCGGCGGGGCGGCGGGACCAGGCGCGGGTGGCGTGGGCCGCGCCGACGGCGAGCTGCCGCGGCCGCGTGCGGACGGCGTGCGCGAACGGTACGCGCCGACGCCGCCCGCCGCCCGGCTGCGCGTCCGCGTCCGCCGCCTCGTCCTTCGCCTGCGGCTCCGCTTTCTCGCCGGACGGGGCATCCGCGTCAGGCTTGATCTCCGTGTCGGCTCCGGCATCCGGCGCGCGCCCCGGCTTCGCGCCCTGCTCGGGCCGCGGCTTGGCGCCCGAGTCGGGCTCGGCGTCTGCACCTGCGGCCGGCTTCGCACCCGCGTCGGCTCCGGGCTTCGCGCCTGCATCCGTGCTCGGCGCGCCGACCGTGGCGTCCGGGTCGCGGGCCGGGTCGGCGGGGAGGGGATCGCGGCGGGGTCGGGGGACGGGCCGGGCATCGCCGTCGGGCGGCGCTGCGGGTCGCAGGGGCCGGGCCGTCGCTCGCCGTTCGCCGTCCACCACCCGTCGAGTATCACCCATCCGTGTGACGGCGTCAGGCCCGCCGTAGGCTGATGTCATGCCCCGGTACGAGTTCCGTTGCCGCGCCTGCGGCGACACCTTCGAGGTCAACCGCCCGATGGCCGAGGCCGCCGAGCCGGCCACCTGCCCGCAGGGCCACGCCGACACGGTGAAGCTGCTCTCCGCTGTCGCCGTCACGGGGCGTGGTGGATCCGGCCCAACCGGTGGGATTCCCAGCGGTGGAGGTTGCTGCGGCGGCTCCTGCGGCTGCTGAGTTTCCGCCGCTCGTCCCGCGGGTCGAACGGCCCCTTGCCGCCCGTGTGATCTTTTGGCACCTTGGGTCGGAATCCGCCCAACCGTTCTCACGATGCGTGACGGCGCGATCATAGGGCAGCATGGACCCGACGTCAGCGGGCGGAGGTTCGACGTATGTCGCCAGGACACCACCTCCCCAGCGGGTGGGTGACCTTCGTGTTCACCGACATCGAAGGTTCGACCCGGCTGGCCCGGATGCTGGGTCCGGTCTACCGGCCGGTGCTGCACGAGCATCGCCGGCTGCTGCGTGACACCCTCGCCGGCACGGACGGGGCGGAGCTGCTGACCGAGGGCGACTCGTTCTTCCTGGCGTTCCCGGACGCCGCCGCCGCGGTGCACGCCTGCCTGACCGCGCAGCGCGCGCTCGCCGGCCACGAGTGGCCCAACCCGGACGCCACGCCCCGGGTCCGGATGGGTCTGCACACCGGCTACGCCGAACCCCGCGACGGCGAGTACGCCAGCCCTGAGGTGCACCGGGCCGCCCGGGTGGCCGCCGCCGCGCACGGCGGGCAGGTGCTCTGCTCGGCCGCCACCGCCCGGCACGCCGAGCCGCTGCCGGACGGTGTGTCCCTGCTGGACCTCGGCCTGCACCGGCTGCGCGGCTTCGACGACCGGGAGCGGCTGTTCCAGCTCGTCGCGCCCGGGCTGGAGCGGCGATTCCCGCGTCCGCGTACCGCCGACGCGACGGCCCACAACCTGCCCACCCAGGTCACCACGTTCGTCGGCCGGCAGGCCGAGCGCGCCGAGCTGGGCCGGCTGGTCGAGGCGTACCGCCTGGTGACGGTGCTCGGCGCGGGCGGCGCCGGCAAGACCCGGTTAGCCGTGGAGCTGGCCTCCGGGATCGTCGAGGACTACCCGGACGGGGTCTGGTTCGTCGACATCGCCGCGGTGACCGACCCGGGGCTCGTGGCGTTCGAGATCGCCGCCGTGCTCGGACTCCGCCCGGAGCCCGGCCGTCCGATGCTCGACACCCTCGTCGAGTACGCGGCGCCGCGCCGGATGCTCGTGCTGCTGGACACCTGCGACGCCCAGACCGCCGCGTCGGCCGAGGTGATCAGCCGGCTGCTGGCCGGGGGCCGGGGGGTACGGGTGCTGGCGACCAGCCGGGAGTCGTTCGGCGTACCCGGTGAGGTGGTGTGGCGGATCCCGCCGCTGTCGGTGGACGAGGGTCCCGACGGCGGCAGCGACGCCGTGGCGCTGCTGCTGGACCGCACGGCAGTGGCCCGGGGCGGGCGGGCCCCGGAGGCGGCCGAGCAGGCCGACCTGCACCGGGTGGTGCGCCGTCTGGACGGGCTGCCGCTGGCCATAGAGCTGGCCGCCGCCCGGCTGCGGGTGCTCTCCGCCGGGCAGCTGGCGGAGCGGCTGGACGACATGCTGGGCACGCTCGACGCGGGACGGGAGACGGCGGAGCCGCCGCCGGTGGAGGCGGGCTGGAGCGGCAACCAGCAGGACACTGTGGACCTGGTGGCCGCGGCGACCGGCGCCGCCCCGCCCACGCCGGCGACCCGCGCGGTGCAGCGCTCGGCCAGCGAGCGGCACCTGACCATCCAGGCCACCGTCACCTGGTCGTACCGGACGCTCGGCGCGCGTTCGGCCCGGCTGCTGCGCTGGATGGCGGTGTTCGCCGGACCTGTGGACCTGCCCACCGTGCAGTGGCTGCTCGGTGAGGACCCGCTCGATCCGCTCTCGGTGCTCGTGGACAAGTCGATGGTGCTGGCCGAGCCGCACGCCTCGGGCAGCACGTACCGGATGCTCGACCCGATCCGGGCGTACGCGGCCCGGCGGCTGGTCGAGGCGGGCGAGGAGCAGAGCGCCCGGGACCGGCACGTCGACTGGTGCCGGCACGCGCTGGACCGGGCATGCCTCGGGCCGGACGGCCGTCCCGTGACGCTCTCCCTGTACGCGCTGGACCCGCTGGCCGGTGAGTTGCGGGCCGCGCTGCGCTGGTGCGCCACCGGCGGCAGCGCCCGGGCGGGACTGCGACTGGCCGGCGACCTGGACCAGTGGTGGCGGGAGCGCGGGCTGGCCCGGGAGGGGCGGCTCTGGCTGTTCCGGCTCTACGGCCGGCTCGCCGAGACCGGCGAGGTGATGCCGGAGGCCGAGCTGGCCGCCGCGTACCACATGCATTCGCTGCACGCGGGCGCGGACGGCGAGTTCGGCGAGGAGCTGCGGTACTCGCAGCGGGCCGAGGCGGCCGCCCGGCAGTCCGGCGACCGGGGTCTGCTGGCCCGGGTGCTGGCCGGGCGCGCCGCGCCGCTTGTCGACATGGGCCAGTTCGCCGAGGCGGAGCGGGTCTGCCGTGAGGTGATCGACTGGGCGTACGCGCAGGACGTGGTGGGGGACGCGCTGCTCGCCGTCTACAACCTGGCCGAGCTGCTCTGGCGCCGCGGCGCGCTGGACGAGGCCGCCGACGTGCTCGCCGCGGCCCGCCCGGTCGAGGCGTCCCGGCCGGCGGAGCGGGGCGGCCGTTCGGTGGACATGCTGCTCGGGATGGTGGCGCTGGCCCGGGGTGACCTGGTCGCGGCGCACGAGCACCTGCTGGTGGCGTTGCGGTCGCGGATGAGCCACGGCTACCTGGGCCGGGCCTGCGACACGATAAACGCGATAGCGGTGCGCTGCGCGCTCGCAGGGGACGCGCTCGCCGCGGCCCGGCTGTTCGGCGCGGCGCAGGCCACCCGGTCGAACCTGCGGGCCACGCCGGGAATATACGGCCCGTACTGGGCGGCCCGGCAGGCGGAGCTGCGCCGGGTGCTGGGCGACGAGGCGTTCGACGCCGCGTACGGCGCCGGGGCGGGACTGCGGCTGGACGAGGTGGCGGCGCTGGCGCTGCACGTCGAGCACCCGGACCTGGCCGCCGACTCACCCCGGTTCGGCTTCACCGCGCAGGGCTCCTGGCCGGCGTTCCAGCCACGCAGCACGGCGGGCTGAGGCCGGCGACCGCTCCGGACCGCGTCGGGGAGCCCGCCGGGCGGCGGACTCCCCGGTCGCGTCAGGCGCGGGCGGCGGCGCGGCGTTCGGCGTCGGCCTTCATCCGGGCGGCGCGGTCGAGGTCGGCCTGGGACACGGCGGCGACCGAACCGAAGACGCTCACCGCCTGGTAGTACGTCCAGGCGAGGCTGTAGCAGGCGGGCCGGACCACCGCGTTGTACGTGGCGCAGACCCGCTTCAGGTCGGCGTAGAAGGCGTTGTCCAGCCGGGACTTGCTGGCCGAGAAGACGCCCATCGCCTTGTGGTTGCGGTAGCCGAAGTCGTGCCGGTAGCAGGAGAGCTTGAAGTTGAAGCCGATCGGGTTGTCCGGGCTCGACGAGCAGTAGTCGGTGGACCAGTCGAAGCCGTACTCGGTCCAGGGCGACCGGTTCTGCCGGGCGCTGTTCCAGGCGCTGTAGCTGGACGCGCTGGTCTGCGTCCAACTGGTCAGGACGGACAGCTTCTGCTGGGTGCTCACCGCGGCGGCGGCCGGTGTGGCCAGGCCGCCGAGCAGTGTGAGCAGGGCGAGTGTTCCGGCGGCGAGGGTGGTGGCGAGGCGACGGGACACGGGAACCTCCGCGGGGTGGTGGCCGGGATCTCCGGATGTCGACAAGTGTCGATCAAGCGGGTGAGCTGGGGCGATGCTGCGGGTGACGGCTCGCTGACATCCGCTCAAACAGACGAATGCCCCCGGGCCGGCGAGGCGGCCCGGGGGCATTCGGGGTGCATCAGCGTACGAAGCGCGGCGGGCTCGCCGGGCTCTCGTTCGCCAGCCGGTCCAGCGCTGTCACGTAGTAGGTGTACCGGGCGCCGTCGGCCGCCGTGGTGTCCACCCAGGACTGCACCGAGCCGTCGGTGGCCCGCACGGTGCCGACCAGGTTGGAGGCGTCCGCGAAGTCGCAGCGCCCGGCCAGGCCGTGCCCGTCGAACCGGTAGATCGCGTACGACGCGGCGGTGCCGAGCGGGCCCTTGCCGTCGGCCGGCTGCCGCCAGCTCAGGCGTACCCCGTCCGCCTCCCGCTGGGCCTTGGTGACCACCGGGAACAGCAGCGGCTTGCGCGGCAGGTGCGTCATGGTGGGCACCAGCGCCGGGCGGGAGTAGTGCTCGGCCGCGTAGATGTCGGTGGCGCCGAGCCGGTTCGCCCGGACCTGAACCGCGGAGAAGTGCACGTTGCCGAGCACCTCCGGGTACGACCGGTTGAGCGTCAGGTGGTTCGACAGCTCCTGCGGGTTCATCCAGAACGACCCGTACGCCGGGTCACCGCTCTTGTAGTCGGCCTGGCCGATGTAGAGCTGCACCCGCGTGCCGCGCACCTGCTCGGCCCACCACGGCACCAGCCGGGCGTAGTCGGCGGCCGGGTACTGGCCGATGTACCAGTAGAGCTGCGGCACGATGTAGTCGATCCACTCCTCCTTGACCCACTTGCGGGAGTCGGCGGAGATGATGTCGTACGACTGCGAGCCGGTGGTGTCCGAGCCGTTCGGGTCGGCCGACGCGTTGCGCCAGATGCCGAACGGGCTGACGCCGAACTTCACGTACGGCTTCACGGCCTTGATCTTGGCGTTCATCTCCTGGATCAGCAGGTTGATGTTGTCCCGCCGCCAGTCGGCCTTGTCGGTGAAGCCCCTGTTGTACGCCGCGAACGTGGCGTCGTCGGGCACCTGGTGGGTGCCGCTCGGGTACGGGTAGAAGTAGTCGTCGAAGTGCACGCCGTCGATGTCGTACCGCTTGACCGCGTCCATCATCGCGGTCTGGACGAACTCGCGGACCTCGGGGATGCCGGGGTTGTAGTAGAGCCGGCTGCCCGCGACCCCGGCGGGCGGGTAGGCGAAGACCCAGTCAGGGTGCTGGCGGGCCGGGCTGTCCGGGGCCAGTTGCGACAGGTCGGCGCCGGCGCCGCCGGGCGCGGGCATGGAGACGCGGTACGGGTTGAACCAGGCGTGGAACTCCAGGTTGCGCTTGTGCGACTCGTCGACCAGGAAGGCCAGCGGGTCCCAGCCGGGGTTCTTGCCGCGTACGCCGGTCAGGTACTCCGACCACGGCTCGTACGGCGAGGGCCAGAACGCGTCTGCGGTCGGGCGGACCTGGACCACTACGGCGTTGTGGTTGAGCTTCTGGGCCAGGTCGAGCCAGGCCAGGTATTCGGCCTTCTGCTTGGCCACCTGGTCCGGCGCGGTCCAGGAGTCCTTGGTGGGCCAGTCGATGTTCGTCACCGAAGCGATCCACATGGCCCGGAACTGGCGCTTGGGGGTGGCCGGGTCGGTGACGCAGTCGGTGGAGGGGGAAGTGGCGGTGCTGGTGTCGTCGGGTGCGGCCTGCGCCGGCGTGCCGGCGACCAGCGCGCTGAGCAGCGCCGCGGCCAGCGCGGCTGCTCCGAGCCGAGTTGCCTTCATGCGGTGCGGTCCCTTCGTCGGGTCCGGGGGGACGATCGGCGGCGGGTGTGCGGCAAGATTCGCCGCACTGTCCACGCCTCCGGTAGGAAACTTTCATCTATCCGTGCCCGGCGCAAGACCTTGACCGGTGATCGATGTCCCCGGGCCGTCCGACTCGGCCGGATCGTGACGATTCCGATACCTGCGGTGCGGGATTGGAGCGGAAAACGGCTGGGTAGCTAGCCGGCGTCAGACCGCCACCGTGGCGGCCACACGGCGGGGGAGGTGATCAGATGTCGGTCCTGCGTACCAAGCCGATCGGGGACGTGCTCGCCCAGGGCGACGCCGACGGAGAGGACGGCAAACCGGGACTGCGGCGCCGGCTCGGCGCTGTCGACCTGATGGGTTTCGGCATCGGCATCGTGATCGGCACCGGCATCTTCACGCTCACCGGTGTCGAGGCGCGCAACAGCGCCGGGCCGGGCGTGGTGATCTCGTTCGGCATCGCCGGCCTGGTCGCGCTGCTCGCCGCGCTCTGCTACGCCGAACTGGCCAGCAGCGTGCCGACCGCCGGCAGCGCCTACACCTACGCGTACGCGACGATGGGCGAGATCGTCGCCTGGATCATCGGCTGGGACCTGCTGCTGGAGTTCGCGCTCGGCGCGGCGGTGGTGGCCCGCGGCTGGTCCGGCTACCTCGCCGACCTGTTCGGCCTGCCCAGCGCCTGGTTCGCCGAGGAGGGCAGCGTCGTCAACCTCGGCGCGATCGGCATCGTGCTGGTGCTCGGCGTGGTCGCCGTCGTCGGCATCCGCGAGTCCGCCCGGGTCACCAACCTGCTCGTGCTGGTCAAGGTGGCGATCTGCGCCTTCGTCATCATCGCCGGGCTGTTCTTCGTCAAGGCGGCCAACCTCAGCCCGTTCATCCCGTCCGCCGAGCCGGCCGGGGCCGGGGACGACGGCATCAAGCAACCGGTCACCCAGGCCATCTTCGGGCTGGAGCCCTCCGTCTTCGGTTTCGTCGGGGTGCTCACCGCCGCCGCGGTGGTGTTCTTCGCGTACACCGGGTTCGAGGCCGTGGCGAACCTGGGTGAGGAGACCCGCAAGCCCAAGCGGGACCTGCCGCTTGGCCTGCTCGGCACGCTGCTCATCTCCACAGTGCTCTACATCGGCGTCTCGCTCGTCGTGGTCGGCATGGTCAAGTACACCGAGATCGACGAGGGTGCGCCGATCGCGTCCGCGTTCCGGGCGGTAGGCGCCGGCTGGGCGGCGGTGCTCGTCTCCATCGCCGCCGTCGCCGGGCTCACCAGCGTGATCCTGGTCGACCTGGTCGCCATGGGCCGGATCGGCTTCGCCATCGCCCGGGACGGGCTCATCCCGCCCGCCATCGCCAAGGTGCACCCGCGCTGGGGCACCCCGTACCGGATCGCCGGGATCATGACCGTCGCGGTGGCGCTGCTCGCCGGTTTCCTGCCGCTGTCGGCGCTGGCCGACCTGGTCAGCATCGGCGCGCTCTGCGCCTTCACGCTGGTCGCGATCGCGGTGCCGATCCTGCGCAAGCGCCGCCCCGACCTGGAGCGGCCGTTCAAGGTGCCGTTCTCGCCGGTGCTGCCGATCCTCACCGCCGTGGCGTGCCTCTACCTGAGCCTGAACCTGTCGGTGGAGACCTGGCTGCGGTTCCTCGCCTGGATGCTGCTCGGCGCGGTCATCTACTTCGGGTACGGCCACCGCAAGAACCGGCTCGCCCGGCGCGAGCACTCGGACACCCCCGAGCCCGCCCCCACCCCCTGAGGCGGGCCCCCCGAAGGAAGGGCCCCTTCTTAACGCCTGGCGTTAAGAAGGGGCCCTTCTACTACCGGAGGCGTTAACAAGGGGCCCTTCCTTACGGGCAGGGCTGGGCGGACCCGGTGGGGCCCTTCACCACCGGCCTGCCGTCCTCCCAGACGATCTCGTCCAGCCACACCTGCCGGCCCGGGTCGGTCGCGCCCTCCAGGCCCGGCGGCCAGGCGTGGTAGAGCAGCCAGGTACGGCCGTCGTGCTCGACGATCGAGGCGTGCCCCGGCCCGGAGGCCACGTCGTTGCCGCGCAGGATCGGGTTCTCCGGCGCCTTCACGCACGGCCCGGCCGGGCTCTCGCAGACCGCGTACCCCTCGGCGTAGGCGCCCTTGTCGTACGCGTTCGCCGCGAAGAACAGGAACAGCTTCCCGTCGTGCCGGTGCAGGAACGGCCCTTCGATCAGCGTGCCCTCCCACGGCTCGGTCTGCCGCAGCAGCTTCGCCGCCGGGCCGGTCAGCCGCAGCCCGTCCGGGGACAGGCGCTGCGACCAGAGCCAGGTGTCCACACCGATCGCGTTGCCGTCGTTCTTCCACAGCAGCCACAGGCTGCCGTCGGTGTCCCGGAACGGGCTGGCGTCGATCGAGCCGCCCAGGTCCGCCTGGCAGACAAGCGGCCGGTCCGAGTCGTCCGCGTACGGGCCGAGCGGCGTGCTCGCGACCGCCCGGCTCAGGCACTGCCGGCCGGAGGCCCGGTCGGCCACCGTGTAGTAGAGGACGAACCGGTCCGGGGCCAGCTGGATCACCTCGGGCGCCCACGTCTTCCCCGCGTCCGCCCAGTCGGGCAGCGTCGGCAGCGCGTCACCGGCCGGCGTCCAGTCGACCAGGTCGGGTGCGGTGAGCACCGGCACGTTCCGGCCGCCGGCGTTTGTGTGGAACAGGTGCCAGGTGTCGCCGACCCGGATCGCCTGCGGGTCGGGGGCGTCACTGCGGACGACCGGGTTGGTGAACACGCGCGCGTCCTCCGGCGTACTCGACGGGGTTGGTGTGCTGCCGCAGCCGGCGACGACCAGCGCGGCGGCCAGGACCGCCGCCGCGCCGCGTCGCCTCGTTCGCCCGGCGGTCATCCCTTCAGGCCGCTGCGGGACACGCCCTGGATGACGTGCCGCTGGGCGAGCACGAACAGGATCAGCACCGGCACGCTGGCCAGCACCGCGCCCGCCATGATGACGGGGTAGTCGGTCACGTACGCGCCCTGGAGCAGGCCCAGGCCCGCCGGCAGGGTCAGCCGTTCCGGGCTGAACAGTACGTACACCGGCCAGAGGAAGTCGTTCCAGTTGGTCAGGAACGACAGCACCGCGAGCGTGGCCAGTGCCGGTTTCGACAGCGGCAGCAGCACCTGCCGGAAGATCTGCCAGTGGTTCGCGCCGTCCAGCACCGCCGCCTCCTCCAGTTCGGCCGGGATGGAGAGGAAGAACTGGCGCAGGAAGAACACCCCGAACGCGCTGGCCGCGCCCGGCACGATCACCACTGTGAGCGTGTCGATCCAGCTCAGCCGCTCGGCGATGATGAAGTTCGGGATGATCAACGAGGTGGGCGGCAGGAACAGCGTGCCCACGATCAGCGCGAACAGCAGCTTGCGGCCGCGGAACCGCATCCGGGCCAGCGCGTACGCGGCCATCGACGCGGTCACCAGCACCAGCAGCGTGTGCAGGGTGGCCGCGAGCATGCTGTTGACGAACCAGCGCAGCACCGGGTTCGCCGTGTTGTCGATGATCTGCTCGTAGCCGTAGGTGGAGAACGGGTTCGGCAGCCAGCCCGGCGGCACCTGCTGCGCGTCCTCGTACGTCTTCACCGAGGTCAGCAGCATCCAGACCAGGGGGGTCACGAAGATCGCGGTGATCAGGAGCAGTACGCCGTAGCGCGCCACCGCGCGTACGTTCCTCATGTCGTCCCCCTCAGTCTTCCCGGTAGCGGAACAGCCGGAAGTTGACGACGCTCACCACCGCCAGCATCAGCGCGAAGAACACGCTCATCGCGGCGGCCCGCCCGGCGTCGTAGTCCCGGAGTCCCTCGTCGACGATCCGCCAGACCACGGTCCGGGTCTGCTCGCCCGGCGCGCCCTGGGTGATCAGGAACGCCTGCCCGAACACGTTCGCCGACGCGAGGATCGTGGTGGTGAAGACGAACAGCATGACCGGGCGCAGCCCGGGGATCGTGACGTGGCGGAACCGGTCCCAGGCGCCCGCGCCGTCGACCTTCGCCGCCTCGTACAGCTCGGCCGGGATGTCCTGAAGACCGGCCAGGTAGATCACGGCGTTGAAGCCGCAGGTCCACCAGACGGTCACGCCGACCAGCGAGATCCAGGCCCACGGCACGTCGGTCACCCAGGGTGTGTCCGAGGGGAGCCCGACCACGCCGAGCAGCCGGTTGACCAGGCCCAGGTTGGCGTCGAGCAGGAACCGCCAGAGCAGGCCGATCACCGCCACACCCAGCACGTACGGGGCGAAGAACGCGGCCCGGAAGAACGTCCGGCCGGGGAACGAGCGGTTGAGCAGCAGCGCCAGCCCGAGCGGGACGACCACCAGCAGCGGTACGGAGAACAGCGTGAAGATCCCGGTGGCCCGGACGCTCGACCACCAGTCCCCGTAGATCGCCGACTCGCTGGAGAACAGGTCCCGGTAGTTGCCGAGCCCGACGAACGGCCGGTTGGGCAGTTGCAGGTCCCACTGGTGCAGGCTGATCCAGACCCCGAACAGGATCGGCGCCAGGCCGAAGACGCCGAACAGGATCAGGTACGGCGCGAGGAAGAGGTACGGCGTCGTGCGGTTGCCGCGTTCCGTCGCGCCCCGGCGGCGGGTGGGCGCCGCCGGGGGCGGCGCGTTCTCACGCGCCGCCCCGGCCTCGATCACGTCCGCCACGGCGGATCAGTTCCCGTACTTCTTGCGGTTGTCCTCGAGCTGCTTGTTCGCCTTGGCCACGCCGTCGTCGAGCGCCTGCTTCGGCGACTTCTTGCCCAGCGCCGCCTCGTTGAAGGCGCTGTAGAAGGTCAGCATGGTCTCGCCGAGACCGGGCGCGGCCGGCGGGAACGCGGCGTACTCCAGCTCCGGGGCGAGCGCGTTGACCTCGGTGAGGCCCTTGAACTCGCTGCTCTCGCGGACCGCCTTGCGGGCCGGCACCTGCCCACCCTTGGCCCAGTCCAGCGAGTGCTGGCTGAGCCAGTTGATGAACACCTTCGCCCCGGCGGTCTTGTTGGCGTTCGCGGAGCGCTGCTTGACGATGGTGAAGTTGTGCGAGTTTGCCCAGGCGGCCTGCTGGCTGCCGATCTGCGGCAGCGGCGCGACGCCCCACTGCACGTTCGAGCTCTTCTTCAGGTCGTTGATCTGCCAGATGCCGTTCCAGTTGAACGCGTTCTTGCCGCTCTTGAACGCCAGGTAGTCGGCGTCCTGGCCGACGTTCGCCGGGGAGTGGCCCTGCTTGATCAGGTCGACCAGCCAGGTGCACGCCTCGACCGCCGGGTCGGAGTTGAACGTCGCCTTCGCCACCTCGGCGTCGAAGAGCGTGCCGCCCCACTGGTGCAGCAGGCTGTAGAAGGTCATGCCGCCGGTGAACTGGAACGGGCTGACCCAGAAGCCCTGCACGCCCGACTTCTTCAGCTCGGTGAGCGCGGCGGTGTACTCGTCCCGGGTGGCCGGGGGCTTCTCCGGGTCCAGGCCGGCCTTCTGCATGACGGCCTTGTTGTAGTAGAAGCCCAGCGGGTGCATGTCCAGCGGGATGCCGTACCGCTTGTCGTTGTAGAGGCCGCCCTTCCAGACGGTCGGGGCGAAGTCGCCCTCGCTCAGCTCCAGGGTCTTCGCCACGTCGTCCAGTTCGGTGATCGTGCCGCGGGCGGCGAACGTGGCGAGCTGGTCCATGTGCATGACCGCGATGTCCGGGCCGTTGCCGCTGGAGACCGCACCGGGGAGCTTGCTGTAGTAGTCCTCCCACTGGTACGTGATCACGCTGACCGCGATGTTCTGGTGCTCGCTGTTGAACTGCTGGACGAGCGCCTTGAAGATGTCGCCGTCGCCGCCGGTGAAGCCGTTCCACAGCTTCAGGTCCACCTTCGGGCCGGTGTAGTCCTTGCCGCCGTTGCCGGCCGCGCCGGAGCTGTCGGAGCTGCTGCCGCCGCCACAGCCGCTCAGCGTCAGCGTGGCCGCCGCGCCGAGACCGAGGCCGAGCCCGAGCAGGCGCCGCCGGCTCATCTCGTTCTGGATCATGGGTACTCCTTGGGGGACGGGATGGAGTATTGCCTGGTCACAGTGCTGGCACGAAGCGCAGCAGGTTCCAGGAGGTGGCCGGCAGCAGCACGGAGGCCCGGCCGCCGTCGACAGTGGGAGTGGTCAGGTCCCGGGGCGTGACCCGCTCCGGGTCCGCTTCGGTGTTCCTGGCGTCCGGTTCGGTTCCGGCCGCCAACGTGGTGTGCGCCTCGGCCCGCAGGCCGGGCAGGCCGCGCAGGTCCAGGTCGAGCGGAAGGTCCTGCGGGCTCCGGTTGACGGCGAAGACGGCCAGCTCGCCGGTCTCCTCGTCGTGCACGGCGACGGTGTCCAGCGCGGGCACGTCGCCGTACCGGCGGGTCTCGTAGGTGGGGCCGGTGGGCTCGGTCCGCAGCACGGTGCCGCGCGCGTACCGGGCGGTCAGGGCGAACGGGTGGAAGATGCTCTGCCGCCAGGCCGGGCCGCCGTTGCGGGTACGGATCGGGGCGATCACGTTGGCGAGCTGCGCCTGGCAGGCCACCCCGACGCGGTCGGCGTGCCGGAGCAGCGTGATCAGCAGGTCGCCGACGACCACCGCGTCGACGGCTGTGTAGTCGTCCTCGATCAGCGCGGGCGCCTCGACCCAGCCGCGCCGGTCCAGGTCGGCCTGGAGGCGGGACTGGTACCAGACGTTCCACTCGTCGAAGGAGATCTTCAGCTTGCGCTTCTGCCGCAGCTTGGCGCCCACGTGGTCGGCGGTGGCGACGACCTCGGTGATGAAGGCGTCCATGTCGACGGCGGAGGCGAGCAGGCTGGCCCGGTCGCCGTCGGAGGGGTCGTAGTAGGTGTGGGCGGAGATGTAGTCGACGTGCTCGTAGGTGTGCTCCAGCACGGTGGCCTCCCACGCGGCGAACGTGGGCATGCCCCGGTTGGAGCTTCCGCAGGCGACCAGGCTGATCGACGGGTCGATCATCTTCATGGCGCGTGCGGTCTCGGCGGCGAGGCGGCCGTACTCGTCGGCGGTCTTGTGCCCGACCTGCCACGGCCCGTCCATCTCGTTGCCGAGGCACCACAGCCGCACCCCGTACGGCTGCTCGGCGCCGTGCTTGCGGCGCAGGTCGGACAGCTGGGTGCCGCCCGGGTGGTTGGTGTACTCCAGCAGGTCGAGCGCCTCGGTCACGCCGCGGGTGCCGAGGTTGACGGCCATCATCGGCTCGACCCCGGCCTCGGCCGCCCAGGTCATGAACTCGTCCAGGCCGAACTCGTTGGTCTCGACGGTCTTCCAGGCCAGGTCGAGGCGGCGCGGCCGGTCGCCGACCGGGCCGATGCCGTCCTCCCAGCGGTAGCTGGAGACGAAGTTCCCGCCCGGGTACCGGACCACCGAGACGCCCAGCTCGCGGGTCAGGTCCAGCACGTCGCGCCGCAGACCCCGCCGGTCGGCGGTCGGGTGCCCTGGTTCGTACACCCCGCCGTAGACGCAGCGCCCCATGTGCTCGACGAAGGAACCGAAGATCCGGCGGTCCGCCGGCGCGACCCGGAACGCCGGATCGATCGTGAGCTGCGCGTTCGGCACGATGCCAACCTCTTTCCAGTGGTGTTGCCGGTGACCGAGGCCACCCCCCTGTCAGTGGTTTCTACAACGTTGTAAGTGCTCGTGTAAAGAGCTCGTTACGTCGTCGTGACGCGGTACAGTGCGGCCAGCGTTCACCGGGAGGACAGTTCAGTGCGGCACAGGCTCAAGGACGTCGCGGAGCGGGCCGGAGTGTCGGTGAAGACCGTCTCCAACGTCGTCAACGGCTACCAGCACGTACGCGCCGACACCCGGGCCCGGGTCGAGGAGGCCATCGCCGCACTCAACTACCGGCCCAACCTGTCGGCCCGCAACCTGCGCAAAGGGCGTACCGGGGTGATCGCCCTGGCCGTGCCCGAACTCGACATCCCCTACTTCGCCGAGCTGGCCCGGCACGTCGTCACCGCCGCCGCCGACCACGACTGGACGGTGCTCATCGACCAGACCGGCGGCGGCTCCGAGCAGGAGCGAAAGGCCGCCAGCGGCATCGGCGACCACATGATCGACGGCCTCATCCTGAGCCCGCTCGCGCTCACCTCCGACGACCTCGCCGCCCTGCACGGCCTGCCCATGGTGCTGCTCGGCGAACGGGTCGACCACGGGCCCGCCGACCACGTCATGATCGACAACGTGGCCGCCGCCCGGGAGATCACCGCCCACCTGATCGGGCTCGGCCGCCGCCGGATCGCCGCGATCGGCTCCCAGCGCACCCCCGAGGGCGCCAGCGCCCGGCTCCGCCTGGCCGGCTACACCGCCGCGCTGGCCGAGGCCGGCATCGCGTACGACGACCGCCTGGTGGCGCCCGCGCCGGCCTGGCACCGCGCGGACGGCGCCGCCGCCATGCGCAACCTGCTCACCTCAGGGGTACGCCCCGACGCCGTCTTCTGCTTCAACGACACGCTCGCGCTCGGCGCTCTGCGCGCCCTGCACGAGGTGGGCCTGCGCGTGCCCGAGGACGTCGCGGTGGCCGGCTTCGACGACATCGAGGACGGCCGCTTCTCGATCCCGACGCTGACCACAGTCGCCCCCGACAAGGAGCGCATCGCCCGCCTGGCAGTCGAACTGCTCGCGGGACGTCTCGGCCCCGACCGCGACTCCCCACCGCGCGAACTGGTGGCCCCCCACCACCTGGCCCTACGCGAGTCCGCCCCCCTCTAAGCCCTCTTTCAGCCCGCCCTCCTCTGGCCCCCTCTTCGCCGCGTCGATCATGAAGTTGGCGGCGATGTCGATCTCCTGGAGTGCCGCCAACTTCATGATCGACGGGGTGGGTCCGGGGTGAGTTCGGCTCGGTCGGTGGTCAGTCGAAGAAGCGGGCCAGGTGGGACGCGGGTGGGGGTGGCGCGTCCGGGGGCAGGGGAGTGAGGTCGGCGAAGATCGACGCACCGTCGCAGCCGACGTGCAGCGGATACCAGCGCGGCGTGCCCGGTGGGCGCTGACCGCAGATGCCCTTGAACGTCTGCACGTCCAGCAGGCGTACGTGGGTCGGGTCGGCAACCGCGTTGACGTGCCGCCACCAGGGACTCATCACGTGCAGCACACCGCCGGGCCGCAGCACCCGGTGGCACTCGTCGAACAGCGGCAGGAAGTCGATCAGGTGCTCGACGATGTGCACGGCGAAGAACACGTCCACCGAGTCGTCGCGCAACGGCAGCGAGCCGGCGAGATTGGCGACCGCGCTCACCCCCGGCGCCGGATAGATGTCCAGCCCCAGGTTGCCCGGCCACTGCTTGGTCGCGCCGCAGCCCAGGTCGACCACCACCGGCGCCCGCCCGGCCACGGCGACCCGGCACCAGACCCCGAGTACGCCCGACAGCCGGCCGATCAGCTCCCGTACCAGCCGCAACTGCGCCGGGTCGGCAACCGCGCCGGTCAGGTGCGCCACCCCCCTGTCGAAGCGCACCTCGACGGTCGTCCCGCGTAGCCGCTCGTCGTGCCGGACCAGGTCGGCCCACGCCTCGGCGAGAAACTCGTCGGTCTGCCGGAGCCGCTCACCCGAGAGCGCGGTCTGCCCCATCGCCACCATGCGCCACCTCCGGCGGCCCGTTACCCCCATTTCGCCCCAATATGCCCCGCGCCCGCCTGTCCTCCTCCACCCCCGCCCCGCCGCCCGCCCGCGTCCCGCCCCGCCGCCCAACCGCGCCCCGCTCCCGGCCCGCCGCCGCCCTCAGCCCTCCGTCGGCCCGTCCGCCCCGCCTGCCGCCCGTGATCAAGGAGTTTGTGTCACCAGAAGACGCCCCCGAGGACACAAACTCCTTGATCGCAGGGGAGCGCCCGAGATCTTGGAAGATTCCGGCCCTCATAGGGGCACTTTCCTTCCAAGATCTCCCGCGACTCGGGCCGCGGCGCTGATCAAGGAGTTTGTGTGGCGTCGGCGGCGTGGATGGACCCGAACTCCTTGATCGCGCGAAAGGTCATCCGGCCCACCCCGTTGATCAAGGAGTTTGTGTCCTTTTCGACGGCTACGTCGACACGAACTCCTTGATCAACGCCGGTCTCGGGTCGGGGTGTGCTCCGATGCCGGGGGCCCCGGACAGGGGCCCCGTCGATCATGGAGTTGTGGCCTGGGCCAAGCTCGCAAAAGGGGCAGGCGAGGGGCCGCAACCGCAAGATCGACGCGCTAAGGGAAGGGCGGGAGGGCAGGGCACGAGGGGAGGAGGGTCAGGGGGATAGGGTTCGGCGGATGGTGCGGGAGCTGCGCATGCGCTGGCGGGGCTGCGTGGCGGCCGTCTTCGGGCGCTTGAGGTGGTAGCGGTGCAACTCGTTGTTGCCGGGCAGCGACGGGTCCTCGCTCATCGCGACCAGTTCCCAGCCCTGGTCACCGGCCCGGTTCAGGTGGGCCAGCGCGGTGTCGCCGTACGGCGTGACGTCGATCATCGAGCCGTCCGGGCCGTACCAGATGAAGACGACCTCGAACCCGAGGTCGGTCGCGGCGGGTTGACGACGGCGGACCAGCAGCGCGTACTCCCACTTGAGCATGCGCTCATTGTGGACCCGCGCGGCCGGGTCGGCACGGATCAGTGTTCGGCGATCCGTCCGTCCGCGACGCGCAGCCGCCGGTTCACGCTCACCACGTCGAGCATCCGCCGGTCGTGGGTCACCAGGAGCAGCGTGCCGGGATAGGTGGCCAGCGCCGATTCGAGCTGTTCGATCGCGGCCAGGTCGAGGTGGTTCGTCGGCTCGTCGAGCACCAGCAGGTTGACGCCGCGGCCCTGGAGCAGGGCCAGCGCGGCCCGGGTCCGCTCGCCGGGGGACAGCGTCGCCGCCGGTCGCAGCACGTGGTCGGCGCGCAGGCCGAACTTCGCGAGCAGCGTCCGCACGTCCGCCGGGGCGAGATCGGGTACGGCGGCGCCGAACGCGTCGAGCAGCGGCTGGTCGCCGAGGAAGAGTCCCCGCGCCTGGTCGACCTCGCCGACCACCACACCCGGACCGAGTGCGGCGTGACCCTCGTCCAGTGGCAGCCGCCCGAGCAGCGCGGCGAGCAGGGTGCTCTTGCCGGAGCCGTTCGCCCCGGTGATCGCCACCCGGTCGGCCCAGTCGATCTGCAGGTCCACCGGGCCGAGCGTGAAGCCGCCTCGGCGTACCACTGCTCCTCGGAGCGAGGCCACGACGGCGCCGGCGCGGGGCGCGGCGGCGATCTCCATCCGCAGCTCCCACTCCTTGCGCGGCTCCTCGACCTCCTCCAGCCGCTCGATCAGCCGGGCGGTCTGCTTGGCCTTCGCGGCCTGCTTCTCGGTCGACTCGGCGCGGTACTTGCGGCCGATCTTGTCGTTGTCGGTGGCCTTGCGGCGGGCGTTCTTGACGCCCTTCTCCATCCAGGCGCGCTGCGTGCGGGCGCGCGCCTCCAGGCCGGCCTTCGTGTCGGCGTACTCCTCGTACTCCTCGCGGGCGTGCCGGCGCGCCACCTCCCGCTCCTCCAGGTAGGCGGCGTAGCCACCGCCGTAGTGGTTGACCTGCCGCTGGTGCAGGTCCAGCTCGACGATCCGGGTGGCCGTGCGGGTGAGGAACTCCCGGTCGTGGCTGACCACCACGGTGCCGGCGCGCAGGCCGGTGACGAAGCGTTCCAGCCGGTCCAGCCCGGCCAGGTCGAGGTCGTTGGTGGGCTCGTCGAGCAGGAAGATGTCGTACCGGCTGAGCAGCAGCGACGCGAGCCCCGCGCGGGCGGCCTGCCCGCCGGACAGGCCGGTCATCGGGTGGTCCAGGCCGACGTCGAGACCCAGCTCCGCGGCGACCTGCCCGGCCCGCTCGTCCAGGTCCGCGCCGCCGAGGTCGAGCCAGCGTTCCAGAGCATTCGCGTACGCGTCGTCGGCGCCCGCCGCCCCGGCGGTGAGCGCCTCGGTGGCGGCGTCCAGCGCGGCCTGCGCGGCGCTCACCCCGGTGCGCCGGGCCAGGAACTCGCGGACCGTCTCGCCGGGCCGGCGCTCCGGCTCCTGCGGCAGGTAGCCGACGGTCGCCGTGGGTGGGCTGAGCGAGACCGTGCCCTGCTCGCGTGGGACCAGCCCGGCGAGGGTACGCAGCAGCGTGGACTTGCCCGCGCCGTTGACCCCGACCAGCCCCACCACGTCGCCCGGCGCGACGACCAGGTCGAGGTCTTCGAAGAGGAGGCGGTCACCGTGGCCGGCGGTGAGGTCCTTGGCGATCAACGTGGCGCTCATCAGGTGATCAAGCCTACCGGCGCGCGCATCCGGATTACCGTGACCCGCGCTCGCGGCGGCACCGATCTGAGGGAGACTCACAGCCGTGGTGACCACACTGGCGATCGACTGCGGTGGCGGCGGGATCAAGGCCTCCGTGCTGGACGCCGCCGGGACCATGCGCGCCCGGCCGCTGCGCGTGCCCACGCCGTACCCGCTGCCGCCCGGCCTGTTCGTCAAGACGCTGCTGGATCTCGGCGCCCGCCTGCCCACGGCGGACCGGCTCACCGTCGGCATGCCCGGCATGATCCGGCACGGCGTCGTGGTGGCGACGCCGCACTATGTGACCCGCTCCGGGCCGCGCAGCCGCGTCGACCCCGACCTGCTGGCCGAGTGGTCCGGGTACGACGCGCGCACCGCGCTGGCCGAGGCGTTCGGCGTACCGGCGCTGGTGTTGAACGACGCCGAGGTGCACGGCGCGGGCGTGGTCGCCGGGGCCGGCTGCGAGCTGGTGCTGACGCTCGGCACCGGGCTGGGCAGCGCGCTGTTCGACGGCGGGGTGCTGGCCCCGCACCTGGAGCTGTCGCACGCGCCGGTGCGGTGGAACACCACCTACGACACGTACGTGGGGGAGCCGGAACGGCGGCGCCTCGGCGACGCGTTCTGGTCCCGGCGGATCCGGCAGGTGGTGGACGGCCTGCGGCCGGTGTTCCGCTGGGACCGGCTGTATCTCGGCGGCGGCAACTCCCGGCTGATCCGGCCCGAGCAGGTGGCCCGGATGGGCGACGACGTGGTGATCGTCCCGAACACGGCCGGAATAGTCGGCGGTGTCCGGGCCTGGGACCTGGTCGGCGGCCGGTACGACCCCACCGCCTGATCTCCGGCCCGTAGGAACACTCGCGCTCGCGCCGGTGTTGTGTCAGCGTCGGACCAAGGTCTGGCGCGACACGAGGAGGTGGGTCGAGTGGATCTTCTGGCGGAGTACCGGCGGGCGACCATGTTCTTCGAAGCGGGTGACGCGACCGGAGCGGCCCGGCTGCTCGAACCGATCATCGAGGCCGAGCCGGACAACTCCTCGGTCCGGCAGCTGCTGGCCCGCGCCTACTTCCAGTCGGCCCAGCTCAACCGGGCCGAGGTTCAGTTGCGCGCGTTGGTCGACCGCGACCCGAGCGACCACTACGCGCACCACGTGCTCGGCCGCACGCTGGAGCGGATGAACCGGCCGGTGGACGCGTTGCGGCACCTGCGCATCGCGGCCGCGATGTACTCGACGAACACCGACTACGCCACCGCCCTGCGCCGGGTGGAGGGCAAGGTCGGTCGTTGACGGATCACGCGGAAGGGCAGCCCGGGCGGGCTGCCCTTCCGCGTACCTAGGATGGGACCGTGAAGCTCAAGCTCGACCTCCACGACATCTACAACAAGGGCCACGACATCGACCGTGCGCTGCGCGGGATCATGGACGAGGCGGTGGCGAAGAAGGCCACGCTCGTGGAGATCATCCCGGGTAAGGGGTCGGGCGCGCTGAAGAAGAAGGTGCTGCGCTTCCTCGACCAGAAGGACGTGAAGCAGCTCTACCACCGGGTCGAGAAGGACTCGAAGAACTTCGGCCGCCTGTTCGTGCACTTCCGCTGGAAGTAGCCCGGTTGCATGTCGCAGCCGAACGCCCGGTTGTGCAACTCAACACCGGCGCGACGGTCAACGGCCGCCCCGAGCAAGCGTCGCTCCGGCTGTGGCGGATGGAAAGAGGGGCGGCGCGATCGGCGGGCGGGCTTCTAGTATCCCGCGGCGGCCTCTGCCAATGGCCGCCTGGCATCGGGAGGGACGATGAAGCGCCGTCGGGCATATGGGATCGCGGCTGGCGGCCTGGTTGTCGCCGCAGTCCTTGGTGTGATCCTGGTAACTGCGGGTGGCGAGGAGAAGCCCCGTAGCCGTCAGTACGGGGCGTTCACAAGCTGCCTTCTGACAGACGAAGCGGGGATCGGCGGGCCTGCCGCGGCCCCTGCCTGGGCTGGTATGCAGGACGCCTCGCTCGCCAGTCTGACGAAGGTCCAGCATCTCTCCGTAATTGGGGAGCAGACCACTGACAACGCCGGAACCTTCGTCGCAAGCATGGTGCAGTCCCGGTGCAACCTGGTCGTTCTTTCCGGTCAAGCGCCCGGCGCCGCCGCGACGGCAGCCTCTGCCCGCTTTCCCGCGCAGCAGTTCGTCGCCGTGGGTGATCAGCCGAGCGATTCGAGGGCGAACGTGACGTGGGTTGCGGGGTCGCCGGATGCCGTTCGCATCAAGGTCCGTGACGCCGTCCTGGACGCGGCTCGCGCAGCGGAGCGCTGATCGATGCGCTAGCAGATCTTGCCGCGCCGGATGTGCCGCCGGAAGGTCAGGTTTGTCGAGCGCTTCGGCTCTGTTCGCCAAGCTCACCGTCCGCAGATGATTCCTCTTCGTCTATGTGATCTGACGGGGAGATCCAGCGATGTTGCGGAACGTGTTCATTGGTGTTCGGAAGAAGGTCCGTGGGAGACGTTCCGCGAGTTCCTGGGTCCGCCGTATCGGCGTCGCCCTCACCTTCACCCTCGCTCTCTCGGTGGCGGTGCCGCCAGGGGCGGTGCCTGCCGACGGCGCATTCCCGCTGTCGTGGCTCTGGTCCTGGCTGCCGCAGCGCGCGGCGTGGTCTGCGCCCGGGTTGGACGGACCGGCGCAGAAGTCGGCAGGCGGGGCAGCAGGGCGCGATCACTACGCATCGACCGCTGAGACCACTGCTGACGGCGGGGCCGGCGGTCCCGCCGGGCACAGTCCCGCCGCGAACAAGGTGGTCCAGGCGAAGGAACCCGGCGTCAAGCGGCAGACGACGCCGCCGATCGCCGACGGCAAGGGCTTCGACTCGGCCAAGAGCCGACGAATCGCGGACGAGGCCGAGGCGAACGCGGATCTCTATCAGAATCCGGACGGTTCGGTCACGCGCAAGCTGCACGAGTTACCGATCAACTACCGTGCCGACGACGGCGCGTGGCGCCCCATCGACCGCACGCTGGTCAGGTCCGGCACGAGACTGAAGCAGAAGGCCAGCCCTCTCGGCATCGACCTGGCCGCGCGTGCGGACGACCCGCGTCTGGTCACCTTCCGCTTCGCCGCCAACCGGTCTATCTCCTGGAGCCTGGAGGGTGCGGCAGCGGTCGCCCCGGTGACTGCGGATTCGGCTGCTCTCTACCGCTCGGTCCTGCCCGAGACGGACCTCCGGGTGACCACGGGACCCCGTGGGCTCAAGGAGGAGTTCGTGCTGCACTCCCCAACGGCAGCGAACTCCTGGGTCTTCCCGTTGACGATGAAGGGTCTCGACGCGACGGTCGAGCCGGACGGATCGATCGCGCTGCGGGAAGCCTCCGGCAAGACGATCGGCTCGATCCCGGTCGGTTCGATGCATGACTCCTTCATGCAGCCCGGCTCGGGGGAGTTCACCATCTCCCGAGCGATCTCGTACGAGTTGATCGACGTGGCCGGTGGCCGAGCGCTCCGGATGACGGCAAGCCGAGAGTGGCTGCAGGATCCGAACCGGGTATTCCCGGTGACTGTCGATCCGTCGGTCACGAGTGGGTACGACACCACCGCGGACACCTACATGCAGTACGGCGACGACGTCAATCACTCCGGAGAGGACAACCTCGCAGTCGGCACCTGGGACGGTGGCACCCATCGTTCCATCTCGCTGCTCGCGTTCCAGAACTTCGGCACGGCGTTCGACTACAAGAATCTGAGTTCGGTCCGACTCAAGCTCTACCTGACCTGGCAGTACAACTGCACCGCGCAAGAGTTCTCGGTGCAGACCCTGACCCAGCCGTGGAATGCCTCAACCGCCCGTTACGGCGGAATTCCCTATGCCGGTCCAGGGCTGGGGACCACGCTCGCCAAGCTGTCACCCAACTCGGCGCGGGCGTGCGGCAACAAGGGTGCCGACCGTTCGATCGGCGACTGGGTCACGGTGGATCTGCCGGTGTCGACGTTCCAGAGCTGGGCGAACGGCGGGGCCAACTACGGTCTCGCCCTGAACACCAATCAGACGAACAGCCCGCAGTTCAAGCGGTTCACCTCACGGGACGGACCCAACCCGGTATTCACGCCGTACCTCGAGTTGACCTACACCGACAACGTGGCGCCTCAGGTCAACTCGCAGTACCCGTCGCACGGGCATACGGTGAACACGCTCACGCCCGAGTTGATGGCCTACGCGGTCGACCCCGACGCCTTTCCCGCAGCGCTCAGCTTCAATTTCATGCTGTACGACCGCAGCGCCAGCAAGATCGCCGAATCCGGCTGGCAGCCGTACATGAGCTGGTTCGTGCCGTCCGGCAAGCTCAAGTGGAACGAGGGCTACACCTGGACGGTCATCGTCAAGGACGGCAATCTGGCGAGCACCTCCCAGAAGTTGCAGTCCTTCGCCACCGCGGTGCAACAACCATTGACTGCCGGCGGAGTCGGCCAGAACGGTGACCGAGGATTCGATCCCAGCACCGGGAATTACACGTTCGCCTCAACGGACGCCTCGGTGCCGACACCCGGGCCGCCCCTGACGATCGCACGGACCTACAACACCCTGTCGAAGCGCCCCGGATCCTTTGGTCAGGGATGGTCGAGCCTGCTCGATATGCGGATCGTCGATCCGTGGTCGTCCATCAAATCCCCACCGCCTCATCTGAACGTGACCTACCCGTCCGGCGAGGAGGTGGCCTTCGGCCGCAATGCGGACGGTTCCTTCGCGCCGCCCTCCGGCCGGTTCGCCAGCCTGTCGCAGCAGCCGGGCGGCGATTACGAGCTGGTGGACAAGGACGGCACCACCTACACCTTCCGGGGCGGCCTGACGGTGCCCGGGCAGTACGACCTCGTCGCGGTCACCGACAGCAACGGCCGTACGTTGCGGTTGAAGTGGACCTACGTGGACACGGAAGGCCGCCCGACCACGATCACCGGCGCCAACGGGCGGTCGCTGCATTTGAGGTGGTCAACGGCCAGAGGGGTGTACCGACTGCTGTCGGTCAGCACCGACCCGGTCGTACCCGGAGTGCCCGATACCGCTTCCACCTGGACCTACGAGTACACCGACACCCGGCTGACGAAGGTCTGTCCACCGACGTCGGTGGACAAGTGCACCACCTACACCTACACCGCGAGCACCCGCTATCCGGCCACGCTCGAGCGCGCCAACCCGCGTGCCTACTGGCGTCTCGGGGAAACCTCCGGTACGACCGCTGCCAACTCGGTGCTGGAGGCGGCCGGTGCCGAGAGCGGCACCTACAACTCGGTGACGTTGGGCCAGGCCGGCGCGCTGGCCGGGTCGACCGCTAAGGCACCCGGTTTCAACGGCACCTCCTCGCACGTCAGCCTGCCCGTGGCCGACATCGACCAGGCCGGCTACAAATCGGTAAGTCTCTGGTTCAAGATGAACGCCGGTTCCACGGCCGGTGGCACCCTGTTCGCCTATCAGACGAACCCAATCACCTCCGGGCCTACGGCTAACTTCACCCCGGCGCTCTACGTCGGAACGGACGGCAAGCTCCGTGGCGAGTTCTGGACGGGCGCCGTCGAACCGATCACCTCCTACTCCGCGGTCAATGACGGCCGGTGGCACAACGCGACGCTCGTGGGAGACAGGACGAGCCAAACCCTCTACCTCGACGGCTTCCCGGAGGGAACGCTCAACAAGCTGTTGGCAGCGCAGGCGAACCCCGCGAAGTACGTCTATGTCGGTGCCGGCGAGACGAACACCTGGCCGGCGCGTCCCACTAACAGCAAGGGCTTCTTCCCCGGCTCGATCGCCGAAGTGGCGCTCTTCGACCGCGCCCTGAGCAGGTTCGAAGTGAGCGAGCTGGAATCGACCAACATCGAAGCGGCCCCGATCAGCACTGTCGTCCGTGCCTCCGGCAACAGGCAGACGGAGGTGCGGTACGACGGTGACAGCGGACGGGTCAACCAGGTCACCGACGAACACGGCGGGGTGTGGAAGATCGGTGCCGGTACACCGGCCGGCTCCTTCCGGATCCACGCCGGCACCGTCCTCGGCGCCAACCCGGCCGACTACTGGCGGTTGGCCGAGAGCGGAACCACCGAGGCCGTCAACGAGGTCAACGGCGGCGTCGCCCGTTACAACTCAGTCACCCTCGGCACCCCCGGCGGGCCGTTCGACGACCCTTCCCGCGCCGACGACAACACCGCCGTGGCGGCGTTCAACGGAACCTCCTCGTATCTCCGGATGCCGGCGAACGACGTGCCTGGCGCCGGTCCGCACTCGATCGCCATGTGGTTCAGGACGCCGGCGGGTCACACCGGCGGCGGCGTCCTCTTCGGCTCGCAGGTGAGCCCGATCGACGACGGTGGCACACCGGCGAGTGGCTGGAGCCCCAACCTGTACGTCGGCACCGACGGCAAGCTTCGCGGCAAGTTCTGGAACGGGAACAACACCCCGATCACCTCCGCAGCGGCGGTGAACGACGGGAAGTGGCACCACGTCGTACTCGCCGCGTCGGACATCAGCCAGACTCTCTACCTCGACGGCATGGCGGCTGGGACCATCGCCGGCGGCCTGTCGTCGTACGGTGCGGTGAACGCTTATGTCGGTGCCGGGCGGGCAGTCGGATGGCCCGCGGCTCCCACCAACGCGAACGGCTACTACAAGGGCGAGATCGCCGAGGTCTCGTACTACCGCGGTCAGCTCACCGCAGCCGACGCCGGCACACAGTTCGCGGCCAGGTCGAACTCGTCAGGTGCCCTGACGAAGACCTACCGGGTGACTGATCCCAGTGACAAACAACTGACCTACGTGTACGACGTCGCCGATCGAAAGATCCAGGAGACGGACGCACTGGGCCGGACGACCCGTTTCGGGTATGACGCCGCGGGCTTCCTCCGTAGTACCACCGACCCGAACGGCAACGTGACCACCACCGAACACGATCCGCGTGGCAACGTCGTCGCGTCGACAACCTGTCAGGATCGCTCCGAAAACCGGTGCTCCACCGTCTACTACACGTATTCCGTCAACTCCACACCCCCGAGCATGTGGAAGGACGCCGGGCCGATCCTGTCGCCGGGAGACTTCGACGGCGACGGTGCCGCGGACGTCATCTATCGCAACAACAGCGACAAGAACATCTACCTGATGCGCGGCAACGGCCGAGGTGGCTGGCTGACCAGCGTTCCCGCCAAGCTCGGCGGGAACTGGGGCGGCCCCGATCAGATCATCGCTCCCGGCGACTTTGACGGCGACGGCAATCGCGACGTGATCTACCACATGGCCGGCGAGAACAACTTCCACCTGTGGCGCGGCAACGGCAAGGGCTGGTGGGCCTCCGACACCTACAAGCTGATTCCGTCGACCTTCGGGGCGACCGCACAGATGGTCTTCTCACCCGGTGACTTCGACGGTGATGGCAAACGGGACATCTTGTTCCGCAAGTCCACGGACAACAATCTCTACCTGGTGAAGGGCAACGGTGCCGGTGGTTGGTTGACGGGCACGCCGATCCAGGTGGGTACCGGCTGGGGATCGGCTCAAATGATCTTCTCGCCCGGTGACTTCGACGGGGACGGCAAGCCGGACGTGCTCTACCGCAAGTCGACCGACAACGGCCTCTACATTGTGAAGGGCAACGGTGCCGGTGGTTGGCTGACCGGCACGTCGGTACTGGTCAGCGCAGGCTGGACGGACGTCGACGCACTTGTCTCGTCGGGCGACTTCAACGGGGACGGCAAGGCGGACGTGCTTCGGCGCGGGAGCACGGACCGCGACATGTACCTCATGCGTGGCAACGGAAGCGGCGGCTGGGCTTCCGGGACGGCGGAGAAGCTCGGCGCGGGCGGCCCCGATCCGCGCAACGACGTGATGCTGACGATGCGCGACGGGCGATCCACGTCCGGCGTCTCCGACGACCGTTACCTCACCACCTTCGGCTACGACGGGCAGGGCAACCGGACGACGGTGCGGGATCCGCTCGGCCGCACCACGGTCACCTCCTACACCGACGGCTCGACGCCGGCAGAGGGCGGCGGAGTGGTGCCTGCCGGACTTCCTGCCACGATCACCTCGCCGGCCGGAGTCCGTCAGCAACTGTTCTACTTCCCCAACGGCGACCTCGCCCGGACGGTGGACGCGGTCGGCAAGGAAGTCCGCTACACGTATGACGGCATCGGCCGGATCACGGCCAAGAAGGAGATCACCGAATCCTTCCCGGCTGGTCTCGAGACCATCTACGAGTACGACCGGCTCGGCCGCGTCGTGACACAGACCGAACCGGCGACCACCAACCGGGTCACCGGTGCCGTGCACACGCCCGTCACCAGCACGGTCTACGACGACGACGGTTTCGTGCTCTCCGAGACCGTCACCGACACCACCGGAGGGGACGCCTCTCGGACCGAGTCGGCCACGTACAACGCGTTCGGGCAACAGGAGACAGCCACTGACGCCTCCGGGCGCACGACGCGGCTGGAGTACGACTCCTACGGCCGCACGATCAAGGAGATCGGCCCGGACGGCGGCGAGATCCTCACGACGTACGACCCGGCGGGGCAGCAACTGACCACCACGCTTCTCGGCTGGACCGGCGACCCCAACGAGCCCCGACCCGCCCAGGATCTCGTCCTCTCCTCGAAGGAATACGATCCGGCCGGGCGGCTCGCCACCGAGACCGACGCGATGGGCTGGGAGACGCGGTACACGTACACCGACAACGGCCTGACGGCGAGCATCACCCGAAAGGATCCGAGCACCGGCGCCACCTTCGTGGTGCAGAAGACGGAGTACGACGGTGCCGGCAATCCGATCACTGTGATCACGAACGGCGGGGCCTCGACCACCGTCAACACCGTCGACGCGGCGAACCGGGTCACTCGTACCGTTCTCGACCCGGACGGACTCAAGCGCTACACCAACTTCGAGTACTCCCTGGACGACCAGGTGGTGAGCGCAGTCCGTTGGGACCCGGAGGCCACCAGGGAGCGTCGCCAGATGTCGTACGACCCGATGGGTCGTCAGCTGAGCGACACGATCTACCTGGGCTCGAACTCGCCCGTCGGCCGATGGACCTTCGACGGCGACGCCGACGCCCGCCTGTCCGACTCCACGGGCAACAGCCCGCTCAGCCCCAATGGTCCAGTCGAGTGGGGCACCGATCGGGGCGGTCTGGTCGACCTTGCCGGCGCGACCACGTTGCGTGCCAAGTCCCCGGTGGTCGACCCGGCGCGCAGCTTCACCGTGGCGGCCTGGGTCCGGGCCTCTGACACTGTCGGAACGAAGACGGCGGTGTCCGGGCCGGGCCAGGCCGGCTCCGCTTTCGAACTGGGTCTCGACGGCGGCCGTTGGAAGTTCGCCGTGCGATCGGCCGACCGGAATGACGGCGAGGTCGTCACGGCGACAGCGGCCAGCACTCCGCAGGCCGACACATGGACCCATCTGGTCGGCACCTTCGACGCCGCGACGGGAACCATCCGCCTCTATGTCGGCGGCGTGCTGGCGGGCACGACCACCGGAGCGTCGTCCTTCAGCACTCGGCTGCCCCTGCGGATCGGTGCCGGCACGACGGCCGGCGGCCCCACCGGCTTCTGGGCTGGTCAGCTCGACGACGTGCAGCTCTACCAGCGGACGCTCCCCGATGCCGAGGTCGCGCAGGTGACCGCCGGTACGGCTCCGACCGCCACGATGTCAGTCGTACGCACGACCTACGACGTGGACAACGGCGGGCTGGTCCGCGCGACCACCGACCCCACCGGTGCCACCACCGACCACCAGTACGACGAAGCCGGCCGCCCGGCCGTGACGGTGGGGCCGGCGGTCAGTACCGAGACGGGTGGGAACCCGGCGGTGACGGCACGGCCGGTCTCCTACATCGGATACGACACCTTCGGTGAGGTGGCGGAGACCAAGGATGCGAACGGCAACGTCACTGTCAACGACTACGACGGCGCAGGACGGATTGTCGCCACCCACCTGCCCAGCTACACGCCACCGGGCTCAAGTACCGCTGTGCACCCTGTGACGAGCAACACCTACGACGAGTTGGGGCAGCTCAAGACTCAGACCGATACCCGGAACAAGACGACCAGTTACCAGTACGACCAGCTCGGCCAGGTCGCCATGGTGACCGCGCCCGACGGCGGGACGAGCCGTTTCACGTACAACCTGGCCGGTGACCGCCTCTCCACGACTGACCCGACCGGTGCGCGAAACGAGGCCACGTACGACTTCCTCGGTCGTACGGTCACCTCGACCGACATCGTTCGGCAGACCGGATCGAGCCACACCACCAGCTACGCCTACGGTGCCGGGGGCTGGCTGTCCTCGGTGACCTCCCCGGCGGGGGTGACAAGTACTACCACCTACAACGCTGCCGGAGAGTCGATCACCCAAACGGACGGCGCGGGCAAGGTGACGCGGTACGACTACGACTCACTCGGCCGATCGGTACGCACGACCCTTCCCGACGGAACGTACGACACCGTCGGATACGACATGGCGAGCCGGTCCGTGTCGGCCTCCTCCTACCGCGAGGACGGCACCCGCCTGAGGACCAGGTCATGGGCCTACGACCGGGCGGGACGCCCGGTCAGGTCTACCGATGCCCGCGAGAGCACCACCAGCTTCGCCTACGACGCCAGCGGCCGGTTGATCTCGCAGATGGAGCCCATTTCCGCCAGCGACTCCATCACCACGTCGTTCGGTTACGACCTCGCAGGAAACCGGACACGGCTGACCGACGGTCGCGGCAATCGGTTCATCACCACGTACAACACTTGGAACCTGCCGGAGTCTCGAATCGAGCCGGCCACCTCACGATTCCCGGACTTGGCGGATCGCACCTTCACCGTCGCCTATGAGCGGGGCGGGAAAGTCGCCGAGCAACGTGCGCCGGACGGCGTAACCATCTCGAATGGTTACGACGAGGTCGGCCGACTGATCACCCAGACAGGTGCCGGCGCGGAGGCGACGAGTCCGGATCGGTCATTCGGCTACGACCGGGCCGGACGGTTGACATCGGTGTCGGGCACCTCGGGAAGCAACACATTCACGTTCGATGACCGAGGCCTGCTGTCGTCCGCCGAAGGACCGTCCGGCGCGTCATCCTTCACTTGGTCGCCAGACCGCAAGCTGACCACCCGGACCGATGCCGCTGGCGTGACGACCTACGGCTACGACCCGGCGGGCCGGCCGGCGACGGTTTCAAACCCCACGGCGGGTGTCTCCCTGAGCTACACCTACAACTCGCTCTCCCAGGTGGCGACGATCGGGTACGGCGCCGGTGGCAACACCCGCTCGCTCGCCTACGACGATCTGCACCGGTTGACCGGGGACACTCTGAGCACGTCCGCCGGCGCCACCGTGGCCCGGATCGCGTACGGCTACGACGCGAACGACAACGAGACCTCGAAGACGACGACAGGATTCGGCGGCTCTACCACCAACACGTACACCTACGACCTGGCCAACCGCCTGACCGGCTGGGACAACGGCTCGACGCCTGTGGTCTACGCCTACGACAAGTCGGGTAACCGCGTGCAGGCGGGCACAGTCGTCTTCAACTACGACCAGCGCAACCAGTTGACCGGTTCCAGCACCGGTGCCACCTACCGGTTCACCCCCCGTGGCACGTTGGCCTCGGCCACCACGGCGAACGGTGAGACGATCACCTCCACCGACGCATTCGGCCAGGTGAGATCGCAGGGCCTGCTCGGTGGTGGTAGTGAGACCTACGACTACGACGGCCTGGGCCGGCTGATCCGCAGCGGCTTCCAGTACACGGGCACCGGGAACACGCTCGCAGCCGACGGTGCGGCCCTTTACGTCCGCAACATGAGCGACGAGTTGGTCGGCGTGCGAGCGGCGGCGCAGAACCGCTACGCATGGACGGATCTGCATCAGGACGTGGTCGGTCAGTTCGGCGGAGCGGCCACCGAGTTGGTCGGCTCCACGACCTACGATCCATTGGGCCAGCGGATCGGCGGCAATGGAATGCTGGGCAACCTCGGCTACCAGTCGGAGTGGACCAGCTCTTCCACCGGCCGGGTCAACATGTGGTCCCGGTGGTACAACCCGGAGACGGGGCAGTTCGACAGCCGGGACTCGGCCACATTGTCGCCCACGCCGACGTCCGTCACGGCCAACCGCTTCGTCTACGCGGACGACAATCCACTCACGGTCACCGACCCGACCGGTCACTGGCCAAGCTGGAGTAACACCTTCTCCTCGGTGAAGTCCGGTCTGAAGAACACCTGGAATTCCACCACTAGCGCGCTCTCGTCCGCTTGGAACTCCACCACCAGCGCTCTTTCGTCGGCCTGGAACGCAACTACCAACTGGGTCTCGACGCAGTGGGAGCGGACGAAGAGTTGGGCCTCGACGCAGTGGGAGCGGACGAAGAGTTGGGCCTCGAAGCAGTGGGAACGGACGAAGAGTTGGGCGGGCGAGACCTACCAGAAAGCCCGCGACAAGGTCAGCGAGGGCCGGAAATGGTTGGCCGACAAAGCGGCTGAGGCGAAACGCAAGGCCCAGCGACTGGCTGCGAACGTCAAGCAGGCCGGCAAGAACATGGTCACGAAGGTGATGAGCAACAAACTCGTCGCCAAGGCAGTGAACGGGATCGCCGACGCCTACAAGGCCACCGAGAAGTGGGTGCAGGAGCACAAGGCGGAAATCGCCGGGTTCATCGTGGGTGCAATGGTGGGCATCGGTTGTGGAGCACTCATCGGCTGGACCGGCGTCGGCGCTGTCGCCTGCGGCGCGCTCGCGGGTGCGGCGGGTTCCCTCGTCACCGGTTACATGAACGGCGAGCGAGGCATGGACCTCTTCAAGACCACCGCGTTGGGGGCTCTCGGAGGAGCGATCGGCGGCCTGGGCGGAATTGTCGGTGGCCGGCTGGCGTCCGCGGTCGGCGGCCGACTCAGCAATTTCGCCGGTTCGCTCGGCGGGCGTGTGCTGGGGGGCGCGCTCGGGGGTGGCACCGCGGACGGGCTGACCCAGCTGGCGACCACCGGTCGGATCAACACCACCCAATTGGCGCTCGCCACCGGTCTAGGTGCGGTGGCTGGTGGATTCAGCAAGGGCCGCGCGGGCTGTCACAGCTTCGATCCGAGCACCCGCGTCCTGATGGCCGACGGCAGCGTCCGCCCGATCAAGGACGTCAACGTCGGGGACGAGGTCAAGGCAACCGACCCGGTGACCGGCACGACGACCGCCAAGCCGGTCACCGCCCTGCACCTCAACCGTGACCGCGACTTGGCGGACGTGACGGTGTCGGTCCGGGCGGCAAAGGGCAAAGCGGCGACCAGTGTCACCGTGAAGACGACCCAGAACCATCCCTTCTGGGACAAGACCGCCCGCAAGTGGGTTACTGCCGGTGCGTTGGCCGTCGGTGCGACGCTGCTCTCTCTGGGCGCGAGTACCGCAGCCGTCGCCGACGTGCGAAACCACGTCGGCGTCCAGAACATGCTTGACCTCACCGTCGCGGACGTCCACACGTACTACGTGGTTGCAGGCGATACGCCGGTCCTCGTCCACAACTGCGGTGGCAGCACGAATAGTCACCTGTCGGACCTGCCGGTGCATCCCGACATCAACAAGTTCAACGTCCGGGCGGGCGAACTGGTCAACAACAGATTCGAAACGCACGCGCTCAACCCGCACCAGATGAATGGCGGCGAGATTGCCGGGCATGGTGGCGTCAGGAACCTCACGAACGACGAGCTGATTATGCCAGGTGGTCCGCAAGGGGATGACCCGATCAGGGGTGCCCGTGACTGGGGCCCGGGAGACTGCGGGTGTTACCCTGCGTCTCGTGTGTACATCACCGGCGGCCATCATCGAACGGCCGAGGTCGCGAGAAGGGTGAGAGCGGGGGAAATGTCGCCAGACACCTTGATCGAATTTGTGATTTCGCCTCCGTGATGACGTCGTTCAAGTATCTGGTCAGTGGCGAGCAGCGGTTCGTTGCCGTAGTTTTGGCTGGTGAAGACGCTGCTGCCACTCGACTGTGGGTCTGTTTGGCTCCGGAGGGCGTGACGGCCGGAAGTGGCTGGGTCGGCTGTTGGAGTAGTAGCTCGGGGCAGGTGGAAACGGCGCACTCCCTCGGCTGGCTGCTTGAAGCATTGAACGCGGGAGTGGCGCGTGTGGGGCGCGTGGGGCCTTTCGGCGCATTCCTTGATGATCACCTTTTCTTTGATGGGTGGGATGCTTGGGGAAGCGGAATCCCAGCACCGATAGCCGGCTTGGCGCCGGTCGATGTGATGGCGCGCGCGGAGAGTTGTCGGTCGAGCGAGGACCTCGTAGGTAAACTGTTCGGCCGCGAAGTCTGAACCGTCGGCTGACCGATAAAGCCGCCTCCGGGGCGGGCGTCCGATCGACCTTTGCCGATCGGACGGTATGCAAGCGGTCGAACGCGACGCCTTGGAGCAGATCGGCGTGTCCGCCCACCTCGGTCAGGCCGGGGTGAGCACCGTTATGGGGGAGCCGAAGGCGGGTGCCCCGGGGCCGTGCCCGGTGTGGATCAGGACCCGTTTGCCGAGCGGAGCGGCCAGGCGCACCACCACCTCGCGCACCTCGGCGTAGTCCAGTCGGATGCAGTCCCCGTCGTGGGCGACCTCCATCGGCGCGACGAGCACCGCCATGTCCGTCTCGAACACCTCGGCGTCGGGGTAGCCGGCATACTGCCGGGGCGTTCCGACGAACCGGTACGTCAGAGTGCGCCCATCGTTCGCGAGCACGGCCTCTTCGTGATGAAAAGCTCCCACGCCGGATGGCCGCCACGTCATCCGACGCTCGAAGCCCGGATCCATGGCGATGAACGGCCATCGCCGGTCGCCGGGGTGCATCATCCACGCCGGGAGTTCGCGTACGCCTCGATCGGTGGCGAACGGTCCGTCGGTTCGGATGATGTTCGCCAACGGTCTCTGCGCCCCGGTCTGCACGTCACGGCAGTAGTCGACGGCGGCCGGCACAATCTCCGGTGGTAACTCGGACTCCGGAACGCCAGGGGCGTCGAACAACGCCCGCCACTGCGTGTCCGCCATCAGCCGGTCGAGTGCCGTGACGCCCATCGCTGTCAGCACGATCGGGCGCGGCTCGTGGTGAACGGGAAAGCCGTCCCACATCGCCAGCACCTGCCGCACGTGCTCCACATCGGTCGGCACGTCGTCAGCCTAGCCACTTTCTTGTGGGTACTTGTCGCCGCGCGCGGCAGTGACGAACCTGGTTGTGGGCGGAGGCGGTCATCGCTGCTCGACATCGTCTGGACCGCGATGGCGGGTTCCGTGCACGCGCTGGCGGTGGCCAGGGCGAAGGGCGTCATGGCCCGGGAACTCGCGCCATTCGCCACGGGTAGCGCGGCGATCTGCCGCCCATCTTTGAGGAGGGCGCGGCGGAGGTAGAACGAGCACAACGCGGGAGGTTTCCCCGGCGACGGCAATCCGATCACATCCGCCGAGTCGTCCATGGCCCACATCGTCCAGACGTCCGAGGCGCACGGGATCAACGCCGGGGTGCTGGGCGGCGCTGACCCACAGCCACCTCGCCGAAGTGGCGGTATCCCGGCGTGGGGATACCGCCACTTCGGCGAGGTGGTGTCGATCAAGCGGCGGTCAGAGTGGGTACGTGCGCGCCACCGCCAGCATCTCCGAGCTGTGCGACCCGACCACTCCCACACCCTCCGGCCGGGGCCGGAACCCGGGCACCGCCGACAGCCCGTCACTGGCGTCCATCGCGCGCACCGAGACGGCACCGCCCCGGGGCACGAGCGTCAGCGTCACCTCGACACCCTCCGGCGGCGGGGCGTGGAACACGATCCCGAACCCCCACTTGCCGTCACCCGGCTCGACCGGCACGTCCCGCCCGGCCACCGAGGCGGACCGCACGGTGGCGGTGCTGGTGTCGACGTGCAGCGTGAGCAGGCGTACCTGCCGCTGCGGCACCACCCGCACCCGCAGCACGCGCTGGTCACGCGAGGGAGGGTCGGAGAAGGAGCGGCTGTCGGAGAGCAGCTCCACCTTCGGGGCGGGCAGGGGCGCCGCGGTGGCCGGTCCGCCGCGCAACTCGGTGGCGCCCAGCCCGGGGAAGTCGTCGGCGATCGAGACCGTGCCGTCGACGTAGCCGTCGGTCCAGGGCTGCGGCTTCTCCTCACGGGTGAGCCAGGCCGCCTTGCCGGTGCCCGCGTCCAGCGCGTACATCAGGTGGGTCGGCACGGGGTGCGCGGCGTCGAAGCGGTCCACCGCGAGGCCGACCCCGGCGAGCACCACCGCCGCCAGCGCGGCGGCCGCGGCGGGCAGCGCGCCGAGCCGGCGTGCGCGCAGCGCGAGCAGGCCGCGCTGGCCGCCGGCCCGGGGGTGCAGCAGGTCCACCACCGGGAGTACGGCGAGACCGAGCAGCACCGCGACGAGCGCGGCAACAGCGCCCATGCCCATGCCGAGCGCGGGGAACAGCAGCACCACCGGGGGCAGCAGGATCACCACTGCCACGGCGGCGGCGAGCGTCACCGCGACCACCGGCCACGGTCCGTCGCGCCGGGTGGCGAGCGCCACGAAACCGGCGAGCGCCCCGGCCAGCGCGGGCAGCGTCGTCAGGTACGCCCCGCCGGGCACCGCCACGGCCAGCAGCACGCCGAACACGGCGAGCCAGGCCAGCCCGCCGAACGCCAGCGCGGCCGGGCCGACCCGGCGGCGCAGCAGCGCGTACCAGCAGAACAGCACCGCGGCGGAGAGCGCCACAACGGCGAGCCGGTACCAGACCGGGCGGTACGGGTCGAGCAGTTCGGCGTAGCCGGGGCGGATCGTGGTGATCGCGGCCCAGAGCAGCCACGCGCCCAGCGGCGCCACGACGACCGGCAGCAGGGTCAGGCCGAAGCCGGCGGCGAGCGTGCCGGCGGTGGCCCGGCCCCGGCGGCGCAGGAGCCAGCCGAGCGCGCCGACGGCGAGCAGCGCGGCGACTGCGAGCGGCAGAGTCAGCCAGCCGGGGTAGCTCACCAGCGCGCCGAGCACGGGGAAGTAGGTGTCGTCGTGGCCCGCGTCCAGGTCGCCCAGGTCGGTACGGCCGAACTCGCGGGCCAGGCCGAGCGCGTTGTCGCCGTGCATCTGGAGGCTGCCCCGGTCCACCCGGGCCGGTACGTCGAGCGGGGTGTGGTAGATCGCGCCGCCGTCGATGTACGCCGAGTTCAGGCCCACGAACTTACGGTCGAGGAACGCGGTGAAGTCGGTGTCGTTCGGCAGCGCCCGGTAGATCTCCACCGCGAACGAGGTGCCCACCGGGTGCGGCGCGGCTTTGCCGAACACCTCCACCAGCTTGGCGTTGTTCCGGGACGTCTCGAACATGATCACCGGGCCGGTGGAGCCGCGCGCCTCCAGGTTGAGCACCACCCCGCCGTCGCGGGCGAGCGGGTGGTCGGCGGCGAACCCGGCGGCCCCGCACAGGCACGCCTCCTCCGCGTCGGTGAGCACGAAGACGATGTCGTTGCGGGGACGCGGGCCGGTGGTGAGCGCCCGGGCCACCTCCAGGATCGCGGCGGTGCCGGCGGCGTCGTCGTTGCCGCCCGGCCCGGTCTGCACCGAGTCGTAGTGGGAGACCAGGAACACCTTGCCGGTCGGGTCGGTGCCGGGCAGGCGGGCCACCACGTTGCGGACCCGGGCCAGCGTCGCCCCGCCGGCCGCGCCACTGAGCTGACCGGCCTCGGGCGCGACCGCGTCCTGCACCTCGGTCTGAAGGCCCAGCCCGCGCAGCGTCCCGACCAGGTGCTCGCGTACCCGGTCGTTGGCGGCGCTGCCAGCCACGTGCGGCTCGGCCGCGATCACCTCGACGTTCCGGTACGCCCGGGCGGCGCTGAACTCTCCGGCCGGCGCGTCCGCCGGGCGCGGCGCCGGGGTGGAGAGGCCGACCAGGACGCCCGCCCCGACGGCGAGCAGCGCGACAAGCGCGGCGACGGCGCTGGTCAGCCGGCGGCGGGGCTTGGTGAGCGCCCGGTCGGCGGGGCGGGTGGGGGGTGCGCCCACGGGGACTCCTCGGGGGTGGATCAACGGGGTGGGCATCATCCTGCACCCCCGAGGGCTGCGGTGGCACTCCCCGTCGGTGCGCCGCCGGTGCGACAACAGTTGCCGCGTAACATCGTCTGTCGACCGCGCCGCTATGGAAGTGGACCGGTCACACGCTCCGCCGCACCGGCAAGGTTCGCGTTGTGTGCGACTGTTGTCTGAGTCAGGATCAGCAGGGCATTCGGAAGGAGCCCGACATCACCAGCGAACTCCCGCGACTCGCGGCGGTTACCCGACCGCAGCGGGGTTCCGGCGCATCGGGCGCCGTCCACGTACCGTCGGCCGGGGCGGGGCTGCACGGCGGCGTACCGCCGGGCGAGCGGCTACGGGTGCTGCTGGTCGAGGACGACGAGGGCGACGCCTTCCTGGTCGGCGAGCTGCTCGCCGAGACCAACTCGATGATCGACCTGCTGGTGGCGACCAGTCTCAGCGAGGCCCGGCAGCGGGTGATGGGCGTGGACTGCGTCCTGCTCGACCTGGGCCTGCCCGACGCGCAGGGCCTGGACGGGCTGCGCCGGGTGCTGGAGATGGCCAGCGGCGCGGCGGTCTGCGTGCTGACCGGCCGCTCGGACGAACACCTGGGCATCGTCGCGGTCGCCGAAGGGGCGCAGGACTACCTGGTCAAGGGCCAGGTCGACGGGGTCCTGCTGACCCGGGCGCTGCGCTACGCGGTGGAGCGCAAGCGGGCCGACGAGAACGCCCGCCGGCTGCGCGAGGTGGAGCTGCGCCAGGCCGAGTCCGCCCGCCTGGAGCGTGGCCTGCTGCCGCAGCCGCTGATGACCACCGACGAAGTGTCGGTGCACACGTTCTACCGGCCCGGCCGGCACGCGGCGCTGATCGGCGGCGACTTCTACGACGTGGTGCAGACCCAGCCGGACCGGATCGACCTGATTGTCGGCGACGTCTGCGGGCACGGCGTGGACGAGGCGGCGCTCGGCGTCGAGCTGCGCGTGGCCTGGCGGGCGCTGGTGCTCGCCGGGGTGCCGGACGACGAGGTGCTGCCCGCGCTGGAGCAGGTGCTGATGAGCGAGCGCCGCCTCCAGGAGATCTTCGCGACGGTGGCCACCACCCGGCTCGACCTGGCGTCGGCGCGGGCCACCGTACGCCTCGCCGGTCACCCGCCGCCGCTGCTGCTCAGCGGCGGCACTGTCGCGCCGGTGCCGGCCAAGGGCGGGCTGCTGCTGGGCGTACGGCCGCGGCGCCCGGTCGCCTTCGACCTGGAGTTCGACACCGACGACTGGTCCCTGCTGATGTACACCGACGGCCTCATCGAGGGCCGGGTGAACGGCGGTGACGAACGGCTCGACGTGCCCGGTCTGACCGACCTGCTCGCCGACCCGGCCAACCGGGCGGTGCCGCTGTCCGAGCTGCCCGCCTGGCTGGTGGGGCGCGCCGAGCAGATAAACGGTGGCCCGCTGGCCGACGACGTGGCGATGTTGCTGGTGACCCGCGGTAGCGGTCGGTGAACGGTGACGGGGAGGAACCGGTGAAGGCGTACCAGCAGGGGTGGACCCTGCGGCGGCGGGTGGCCGCGCTGCTCGGCGTGGTCGTGGTGCTGCTGCTCGGGCTGGCCGGCGCGGAGGCGGCGGTCGCCGCGCAGAACCGCCAGAACATCGACGCGGTGCTGCTCAAGACCGGTCCGCTGCGGGTGCAGGCGCAGGAGTTGATGAGCGCGCTGCTCGACCAGGAGACCTCGGTGCGCGGGTACGCGGTGAACGGTGACCGCACCGACCTGGAGCCGTACCAGGAGGGCGTGAAGCGCGAGCAGAGCCTGGCCGCCTCGATCCGCGATCTCTCCGCCGACTACCCGGACGTGCGCCGGTCGCTGGACGTGGTGGAGCAGGAGACCGCGCAGTGGCGGAGCCAGGTGGCCGAGCCGGTGATCACCACGGTCGAGCGGGACGGACCCGCGGCCGGACAGGCGCTGATCACTGATGCGACCCGCCAGCAGTTCGACGGCATCCGTTCGTCGGTGAACACGCTCCAGGACGAGATCCTCACCGTCCGGGAGGAGACCGCGGAGCGGGTCAACGCGACGAGCAACACGCTGGTCGTGCTGCTGATCATCGCCGCGCTGGTGGTGACGACGGCCGGCGTGGTCATGCTGCTCTCGCTGGACCGGATCCTGATCCGCCCGCTGGCCGCCCTGGTCAGCCAGGTGCGCGAGGTGGCCGACGGCGACTACCGGCACCACATCGAGGGGTCCGGGCCGCCGGAGTTCCGCCGCCTCGCCGAGGACATCGACCAGATGCGGATGAAGATCGCCCGGGAGCTGGACGAGGTACGCGAGGCGCGGGAGCGCATCGAGTGGGTCAACAGTCAGTTGCAGAAGCAGGCCGAGGAGCTGACCCGCTCCAACCGTGACCTGGAGCAGTTCGCCTACGTCGCGTCGCACGACCTGCAGGAGCCGCTGCGCAAGGTGGCCAGCTTCTGCCAGCTCCTCCAGCGGCGCTACGCCGGGCAGCTCGACGAGCGGGCCGATCAGTACATCGCGTTCGCGGTGGACGGCGCGCAGCGCATGCAGCGGCTGATCAACGACCTGCTGGCGTTCTCCCGGATCGGGCGGTTGACCACCGGCTTCACCGAGGTCGACCTGAACAAGGTGATGGGCGACGTGGCGGGGCAGACCGAGGCGGCCGTGCAGTACGCCGACGCGGACCTGACCTGGGGCGAGATGCCGACCATCCGCGGCGAGGAGCCGCTGCTGACCAACCTGCTCGTCAACCTGGTCAGCAACTCGGTGAAGTTCCGCCGCCCCGACGTGCCGCCGAAGGTGCACGTGTCGGCGCGGCTGGTGGACGGCGAGTGGGAGATCAGCTGCCAGGACAACGGCATCGGGATCGAGCCGGAGTTCGCCGACAAGATCTTCGTGATCTTCCAGCGGCTGCACTCGAAGGACGCGTACCCGGGCACCGGCATCGGGCTGGCCATCGTCAAGAAGATCGTGGAGTATCACGGCGGCCGGGTCTGGGTGGACACCGACGCCGGCGAGGGCACCACGATCCGGTTCACGCTGCCCGCGCTGGAGGCCGACATCGAGGCCGCCCGGGCGGCGGAGGCGGCGGCGGACGAGGACGCGCAGGACGCCGCGGAGCCGGCCGAGGCGCCGGCCGCCGAGGATGACCCGGCGGCCGTCGGGCGGCAGCCGGACGGCGAGGCACGCGAAGAGCCGCCCGCGGAGGCGGACCGACACGGTACAAACGGTGGCATGAAGGAGACGGTGGGATGACCGCGCCCGCGGACGGCAAGAGCCCGATCGAGGTCCTGCTCGTCGAGGACGATCCGGGCGACGTGCTGATGACCCAGGAGGCGTTCGAGGAGCACAAGCTCCGCAACCGTCTCACCGTCGTCTCCGATGGCGCCGAGGCGCTCGCGTACCTGCGCCGCGAGGGCCAGTACGCGGACGCGGTGACGCCCGACCTGATCCTGCTCGACCTGAACCTGCCCCGGCGCGACGGCCGGGAGGTGCTGGAGGAGATCAAGAAGGACGGGGACCTGCGCCGGATCCCGGTCGTGGTGCTCACCACCTCGCAGGCCGACGAGGACATCCTGCGCAGCTACCAGCTGCACGCCAACGCCTACGTGACCAAGCCGGTGGACTTCGAGCGCTTCATCTCGGTGGTCCGCCAGATCGACGAGTTCTTCGTCAGCGTGGTCAAGCTGCCTCCGCGTGGCTGACCCGCTGCTGGACGATGTCGGCACGCTGCTGAAAGAGGCGGCGGCCAAGGTCGTCGTGCCGTTGTTCCGCCGGCTCGACGCGTCCGACATCTCCGAGAAGGCGCCCGGCGAGGTGGTCACCGTCGCCGACCGCGAGGCCGAGGCGCTCATCTCCGAGGGTCTGCGTCAGTTGCTTCCCGGCTCGGTGGTGGTCGGCGAGGAGGCGGTCGCCGAGGACCCGGACCTGCTGCGGCACCTGCGCGGCAGCGGTGACGTCTGGCTCGTCGACCCGGTCGACGGCACCTCCAACTTCGCCGCCGGGCGGCGGCCGTTCGCGCTGATGGCGGCGCTGCTCACCGACGGCGCACCGGTCGCCTCCTGGGTGTACGACCCGCTGGACGGCACGATGGCGGCGGGCCGGCTCGGCGCGGGCACCCGGCTGGACGGGGCGACGCTGCGGACGCCGCAGGCGGAGCCCCGGGTGGGCGCGTTGCGCGGCACCGCGGCGACGAAGTTCCTGCCGCCGGACTTCCGCCGCCGCGTGGAGGAGGGCGGGCGCCGGATCGGTGAGCTGCTGCCCGGCCAGCACTGCGCCGGCCGGGAATACCTGGACATACTCACCGGCGCGCAGCAGTTCGTGTTGTTCTGGCGCACCCTGCCGTGGGACCACACCCCCGGCGCGCTGCTGGTGCGGGAGGCCGGCGGCGTGGCCCGCCGGTTCGACGGCGCCGACTACCACCCGGCCGACGAAGGCAAGGGACTGCTCGTGGCGGCGAGTCCGGAGGTCTGGGACGAGGTGAGCGCCGCCCTGCTGGGCGGTTGAGCGGCGCTGCGCGACGGCCGCAGCACGCTGCGTCGACGTCAGCCGCCGTTCGCGGTCGCCGGCCTGGCGAGTCGCGCGTGTTCCGGTATCGTGACCGGCGGTCTCCGCCAGCAGGCCGCCACCCGGCGCCGGCGGAGACGCCGCTCGGTGTACGGGGGCCGGCGGTCGACGGAAGGACCATCACGTGCCAAGGACCAGCTCTACCGGCCGGCGCGCCCGGCGGTCGCTGCTCGCCGCGCTGGCCGCGCTGGCCGTGCTGCTCGGCTCCGGCGTGGCCGCCGGGCCGGCCGCCGCCGTACCCAGCCCGAACGCCCCGAACGAGGGCGGCAGCAAGCAGCTGCGGGCGGCGCTCGAGGCCGCGGCGAAGGGCCACATCGAGGCCCAGAACAAGCTGGAGAACTCCAAGCGCCGGCAGAAGGCGCTCGACGCCCAGCTCAAGGACATCGAGGTACGCCTCGTCGGGCTCAGCGCGCAGGCCGGCGAAGTGGCCGCGCAGTCGTACCGGATGGGCCGGCTGACCGCGACGTCGATGCTGCTGGCCAGCGCCGACCCGAACGACTTCCTCAAGCGCGCGGCCGAGCTGGACGTGATGGCCCAGCGGGACAGCAAGCGGCTGCGTGAGCTGGCCGACGCGAAGGCGCAGGCGGCCGAGGCGAAGCTCGCCCTCGACGCCGAGGTGCGGGAGCAGGCCAAGCAGGTCGCGGTGCAGGCCCGCAAGAAGAAGGACGCCGAGGTGGCGCTGGCGAAGGTCAGCTCCGGCGCCGGGTCCGGGTTCAACGGCACCTCCTCGTCGGCGAAGCCCGCGCCGCGCAACTCGGACGGCTCGTGGCCGTCGGAGTCCTGCTCGGTGGACGACCCGACGCCCGCGTCCGGCTGCATCACGCCGCGCACGCTGCACATGCTCCAGCAGGCCAAGGCGGCCGGTTACAAGCGCTACGCCTCGTGTCACCGCAGCGGTGGCGGCGGCGAGCACCCCAAGGGCCGGGCCTGCGACTTCTCCGCCGCCAGCGGCGGGTTCGAGGACAAGACCGCGACCGGCGGCGACAAGGCTTACGGCGACAGCCTCGCCGCCTGGGCGAAGAACAACGCGAACCGGCTCGGCATCATGTACGTCATCTGGTATCGGCAGATCTGGATGCCGAACACCGGCTGGCGGGCGTACAGCGGCGGCGGCAGCCCGGCTGCGGACCACACAAACCATGTTCACATCTCGATGTATTGACGCGGCCCGCCGGCGGCGCTGCGTACCATCGCCACGGTGAGCAGCACATCGTCCGACGTCATGGCGGAACCGGCGGCCGACGCCCCGGTTCCGCCGCGGGCCCTCCCCAACGGGCTCGCCGCGTTCCTCGTCTTCTTCTCCAGCGGCGCGGTGCTGGTGCTGGAGACCGTCTCGTTGCGCCTGGTCGGCCCGTACGTCGGGGTGACGCTCCAGGTGACCAGCTCGGTCATCGGCATGGCGCTGGCCGCCATCGCGTACGGGGCGTGGTTCGGCGGGTGGCTCGCCGACCGGCGTGACCCGCGCACCCTGCTCGCCCCGGCGCTGGTGCTGGCCGGCATCGCCACCGCGGTCACCCTGCCGATCGTCAGGTACGCCGGTGAGGTGTTGCGCGGCGGCGCGGCGAGCGCGGTGCTCCTGCTGACCGCGCTGACGGTGGTGCTGCCGGCGGCGCTGCTGGCCGGGATCACCCCGCTCGTGGTGAAGCTTCAGCTCGCCGACCTGCGCCGCACCGGCCAGGTGGTGGGCAAGCTGTCCAGCATCGGCACGCTCGGCGGCATCACCGCCACGCTCGGCACCGGCTTCGTGCTGGTGGCCGCGCTGTCCAGCTCCGTCATCGTGCTGGGGCTCGCCGCCGCGCTCGGGGTGACCGGGCTGGCGCTCGGCGTCTGGCTGCGACGGCAGGCCGGCGCCGGCGGGCCGTCCACGCCGGGCCGGGTCAAGGCCGCGCTGGCGTTGCTCGGTCTCGCCGCCGCCGGGCTCACCGCGGCGGCCCCGAACCCGTGCGACGTGGAGACCGCGTACCACTGCGCCCGGGTCGAGGTGGACCCGTCGTGGCCGCAGGGGCGCACGCTCTACCTCAACTCGGCCGAGCACTCCTACGTCGACCTGAACGAGCCGAAGCACCTGAAGTACGCGTACACGCAGTGGATCGGCCTGGTCGCGGACGTGGCGCGGCCGGCGAAGCAGCCGATGGACGCGCTGCACCTGGGCGGCGGCGGCTTCACCGTGCCGAACTACCTGGCCGCGACCCGGCCCGGCACCGACAACCTGGTGTTCGAGCTCGACGGCGGGCTGGTCGAGCTGGACCGGCGGGAGCTGGGCCTGCGCACCGGCCCGCGGATGCGCGCCGAGGTGGGCGACGCGCGGGTGCTGCTGCGTGACGAGCCGACCGACAGCCGCGACTTCATCGTCGGCGACGCGTTCGGTCACCTGGTGGTGCCGTGGCACCTGGCCACCCGGGAGATGGCCGCCGACATCCGGCGGGTGCTGCGCCCGGACGGGATCTACGTGCAGAACGTCATCGACTATCCGCCGGGCCGGTTCATCCGGGCCGAGCTGGCCACTGTGAAGGCCGAGTTCGCGCACGTCGCGCTGATCGCGCCGCCCGGCGCGATCGACGGGGAGCAGGGCGCCAACTTCGTGATCGTCGCCTCGGACGCGCCGCTGCCGCTGGCCGCGATCCCGCCCGGGCTGAAGCTGCTGCCCGAGCGGGCCGAGCTGATGGACGAGGCGCGGGTGACCGAATGGGTGGGCGACGCGATGGTGCTCACCGACGACTACGCGCCGGTGGACCAACTCCTGGCGACCGCCTGAACGGGTGACTTTCCTGACCGATTCCGACCGCTGAGGTGTACCGGGGCCCACTTCGGGCAACAGGACCGACCATGGGTGGACCGGTCAGGAACGGCGTACAACTGCTCGGCGAGCGATACCGGCTCGTCGAGCAGTTGGGTGCGGGCGGCATGTCGGTCGTCTGGCGCGGTTACGACGAGGTGCTGGGCCGGCAGGTGGCGGTCAAGGTGCTGGCCTCGCGGCTGGCCAGCGACAAGGCGTTCCGGCACCGGATCCGGGTGGAGGCGCAGGCCGCCGCGCGGCTGTGCCACCCCAACATCACCAACGTGTACGACTACGGCGAGTCGGTCCAGGTCGGGCTGACCGTGCCGTACGTGGTCATGGAGCTGGTCGACGGCGGTCCGCTCAGCGGGCGGCTCGGCCGCGACGGGCAGCTTCCCTGGCGGGAGGCGATGACCATCGGCGCGGAGGTCGCCTCGGCGCTGGCCGCCGCGCACGCCCGCGGCGTCGTGCACCGGGACGTGACCCCGGGCAACGTGATGCTCACGCCGACCGGCGTGAAGGTCGTCGACTTCGGCATCTCGGCGCTGGTGGGGGAGAGCGACAAGGGGCCGGACGGCGCGCTGCTCGGCACGCCCGCGTACCTGGCGCCGGAACGGCTGGACAACGGGCACGTCTCGCCCGCCACCGACGTGTACGCGGTCGGGCTGCTGCTGTACCGGATGCTCACCGGCCGCCTGCCGTGGCAGGCCAGCACCACCACCGAGATGCTGCGCGCGCACATGTACCGCGACCCGGACCCGATGCCGCCGGTGCCGGGCCTGCCCGAGCCGGTCGCCGCGCTGGTGCAGCGGTGCCTGGCCAAGCGGCCCGAGGACCGCCCGGCCACCGCCGAGGTGGCCCGTACGCTCGCCGAGGCGGCCGGGATCGCGGCCGTCGTGCCGGTGTCGCCCGCGTTCGGCCGGCTGGACCCGGCGCTCGCCGAGAACGCCGGCACCACGATCCTGCCCTGGTCGGCGGAGACCGACGCGCTGCCGTTCTCGGTGGTCCGCACCCGCACGAGGCGGGCGGTGGCGCGGCGGCGCAAGGTGGAGGCCGGGGTGGCCGCCGTCGGACTGATCGCGGTCACCGCCACGCTGTGGGGGCTGACGTCGCGGAGCCCGGCCAGCGGCGGCGTCGAGCCGACCGAGGCGCGGATGAGCCTGCCCGAGCCGACGCCCTGCGCTGTCGACTACTCGCTGCGCCGTGACACCGGCAAGGAGTTCGCCGCCGAGCTGACGCTCACCAACACCGGCGACCGCGAGCTGCGGGGCTGGACCATGAACTTCACGTTCCCCGGCAAGCAGACGGTCACCACGTCCAAGCCACTGGCGCGGCAGGCGGGGCGTACCGTGTCGATTCCCGCGCCCACCGCGACCCCGGCGCTGGCCCCCGGCGCGTCGGCGAAGCTCACGCTGGCCGGCCGCTACACCGGGAGCAACACGCTGCCGGTGGCGTTCACCGTCGGTGGCAAGAGCTGCGACGTGCAGGTGTCCGGGATCGCCGGCTCGGCGCCCACCACCGCGCCGCCGGTGAAGACGCCGGTCAAGCCGGCCACCAAGTCCACCGCCAAGAGCGGGCCGGCGAAGGCGAAGCCGGCGCCGCCGAAATCGAAGCCCAAGGCCGCGCCGAAGCCCAAGGGCAAGGAGAACGGCAAGGGAAAAGCACAGTAGACCGGCCGAAGGGAGGTGGGCCCGGCAAGGGCAAGGGTCCGAAGAAGGCCTGACGATCGGGTCGGCGCCGTCATCACGTCAGCGCGGAGAAGCGCTGCACCTGGGAGATGCCGCCCTCCACGATGAGCACGCTGTCCGCCGTCAGCACCGTGTCCGGTCCGACGTACCGGAACGGTTCCCCGGCCTGCTTCTCGCCCACCACCATCACGCCGTACCGGTCCTGCGGCGCGATGTCGCGCAGCGCCCGCCCGACCAGCGGCGCCGGCACCTTGATCTTGGCGATGGCGAAGTCGTCGTCGAACTCGATGAAGTCGAGCATCCGGCTGACGATCAGGTGCGCCACCCGCTCGCCGGTCTCCTGCTCGGGGAAGACCACGTGGTGTGCGCCGACCGAGTGCAGGATCTTCGCGTGCTTCTCCGAGGTGGCCCGCGCCCAGATCTGTGCGATCCCCAGCTCGGCCAGGGCCAGTACGGTGAGCACGCTCGCCTCCAGCGACGCCCCGATCGCGACCACCACCCGGCCGAAGTCCGCCAGCCCGAGCTGGCGCAGCACCACCTCCTCGGTGGTGTCCGCCTGCACCACCCGATCCAGGTCGGCCGACCAGTGCTGGACCCGGTTCGGGTCGTGGTCGATCGCCAGCACCTCGTAACCGAGCCGGGACAGGGACTCCGCCAGGCGCGAGCCGAACCGGCCCAGGCCGATCACCGCGATGCCGGTCTCCTCCGGATGTCTAGCCGACAATGGGTTGCTCCTCCGGGTAGCGGTACAGCCGTCGACGGGTGTTCAACGCGATGGCCGAGCCGAGCGTGAGCGGCCCGATCCGGCCGATGTACATGAGCGCGGTCAGCACGTACTGCCCGGGCGGGGAGAGCTGCCCGGACACCCCGACGGTCAGTCCGGTGGTGCTGAACGCGGAGGTGACCTCGAACAACGCGGCCGAGAACGACACGTGCGAGGTCAACCCGATCAGGCCGACCGTCCCGCCGGCCACCAGCGCCACGCTCAGCAGCGCCACGGTCAGCGCCTGCCGCTGGCTGGCCGCCGCCACCCGGCGGCGCCCGACGGTGGTGTCCAGCTCGCCGCGCAGCTCGGCCCAGATGGCGAAGCCGAGCAGGAAGAACGTGGAGACCTTGATGCCGCCGGCGGTGCTGGCGCTGCCGCCGCCGATGAACATCAGGCCGATCAGCATGGGGTAGCTCTCGTCGGTGAGCCGCCCGACGTTTATGACGTCGAAGCCGCCGGTACGGCTCAACGCGATCTGGGTGAACGAGGCCAGCAGCTTGCCCGGCACGTCGAAGGTGCCGATCGTGAACGGGTTGCCCCACTCGGCCATCAGCAGGTAGGCGACGCCGAAGACGGTCAGCACCACACTGCCCCAGATGGTCAGCTTCGTGGCGACCGCCCAGCGCGCCGGCTGCCGCCACTCGCGTACCGCCTCGAACAGCGCCGGAAAACCGAGGCCGCCGATGATCGCGCCGATGCTGAGCGGCAGCGCCACCCAGCCGTCGCGGGAGAACGCGATCAGGCCGTCGGAGTAGAGCGCGAAGCCGCCGTTGTTGAACGCCTGCACCGAGTGGAACACCGCCGACCAGAGCGCCCGGCCCGGCCGGTAGTCGTACGCCAGGAACAGGCGCGCGGCGATCACCGCCGTCATCAGGGCCTCGGTGACGAAGACGGTGGCCGCGATGCGCAACAGCAGCCGGCGTACGTCGCCGAGGCCGAACTCGGCGGTCTCCGCCTGCACGAGCAGCCGGTTACGCAGACCGAGCTGACGGGACACCGCCAGGATCACCAGCGACGCCCCGGTCAGGATGCCCAGACCGCCGAGCTGCGTCAGCACGGTGATCATCACGAGCCCGAAGCCGTTCCAGTAGTTCGGCGTGTCGGTCACCGCCATCCCGGTCACCGACACCGCCGACGTGGACGTGAACAGCGCGGTGACGAACGGGGTGTACCGCTGCTGGCTCGTCGCCCAGGGCAGCATCAGCAGACCGGTGCCGACCAGGATCACCGCCAGGAACCCCAACGGCACCAGCCGTACGGGCTTCCGGAGCAGGCGGCGCATCCCGTCATCTTCCGTCCCGAGATTCACCGGCAGGTCAGGAACCGACCAACTGGCGGTCAACCACGCCCGGTCTGCTGTGCGTACCCATCGACGACAGGAGACGGCGTTGCGACGTACCCTTTCCGCCCTCGGCGTGGCCGGCGCGCTGCTCGCGGCGGCCGCTGTGCTGGTCCCGGCCGTGGCCGCCCAGGCCGGCCCGGACCACCGCGCCGCCGGCCCGGACACCCGCGCCGAGCAGGCTCGCGCCCTCCAGCGGCCGATCGTGATCGGCCACCGCGGCGCGAGCGGCTACCGCCCGGAGCACACCCTGGAGGCCTACCGGCTCGCCATCCGCCAGGGCGCCGACTTCGTCGAGCCGGACCTGGTCTCGACGAAGGACGGCGTCCTGGTCGCGCGGCACGAGAACGAGATCTCCGGTACGACCGACGTGGCCGCCCGCCCCGAGTTCGCCGCCCGCAAGGCGACGAAGACCATCGATGGGGTCACCGTCACCGGCTGGTTCACCGAGGACTTCACGCTGGCCGAGCTGAAGACGCTGCGGGCCAAGGAGCGGCTGCCGCAGGTGCGGGTCGCCAACACCGCGTTCGACGGGAAGTTCCAGATCCCGACGTTCCAGGAGGTCATCGACCTGGCGCGGGCCGAGTCGAAGGCCCGGGGCCGGACCATCGGCGTATACCCGGAGACCAAGCACCCCACCTACTTCGCCTCGATCGGCCGCCCGCTGGAGGAGCCGCTGGTCGCGGTGCTGCGCCGCAACCGGCTCACCCACCGCGCCGACCCGGTGTTCGTCCAGAGCTTCGAGACCGCCAACCTGCGCAAGCTCCACAAGATGATCGACGTACGGCTGGTGCAGCTCATGGACGCGAGCGGCGCGCCCTACGACTTCGTCGCGGGCGGCGACAAGCGGACGTACGCGGACCTGGCCACGCCCGCCGGACTGGCCTGGATCTCCCGGTACGCCGACGGCGTCGGCCTGAACAAGAACCTGATCGTGCCCCGGGACTCCGCCGGACGGCTGCTCGCGCCGACAGCGGTGATCCGCGACGCGCACCGGCAGAAGCTGGTGGTGCACGCGTGGACGTTCCGGGCCGAGAACCAGTTCCTGCCGGTGGACTTCCGGATCGGCGCCGACCCGAACGCGCGTGGGGACATCACGTCCGAGTACGAGCTGTTCTTCGACCTGGGCCTGGACGGCGTGTTCAGCGACCACCCAGACACGGCGGTTGCCGCCCGAGCCGGCCGCTGACCCTGCTCTCTTTTCCGGGGTGCCCGCCGATCCGGCGGGCACCCCGTCCACGTGCTCGGTTCCGTCGCGCTCGCCCGCTCCCGAGATCTTGGTACGAAACGGCCCCCCGAGGGGCCATCCCGTACCAAGATCTCGGGCCGCTCCATCGATCTTGGACTTGTGGTGCCTCGCGTAAGCCGCGAACCGGGCATCTGAGGCGCCACAACTCCAAGATCGGCGGGGCGGGCGGGGCGGGCGGGGCGGGGCGGGGACGGGCGGGGTGAGGGGTGCGCTCGGCGGGGCTCGGCGGGGCGGGGCGGGCGCCACCTCGGGGAAGTGGCTGCTTCCGGGCGCGATGATGCCGCCACTTCGGCGTAGTGGAGTTGATCAGGCTGGCGGTTCGGCTACGTAGGTGCCTCGGCCGGGCTGGCCGGTGATCAGCTCGCGATCGTGCAGCAGCGACATCGCACGGTAGGCCGTGTTCATGTGGACGCCGTAGGTCTCGGCCAACTCGCGGGTGGAGGGCAGCCGGTCGCCCGGCTTCAGCTCGCCACTCTTGATCTTCGCGGCGATGTCGTTGGCGATACGGCGGAACGGTGCTTCTGCTGTGGGCATGGTGGGACTCCGGTTGGTCCGGCGAATCCGGTCCCGTCCTGCCTACACGGGCACTGCGACCCGGCGCGCGATGGCGTGGGACGACATTCCCGGCGAGGTGCGCGTGGTGGGTGTGGCCATCCCGGGTCGGTGCGGTTACGTGTCGATGTCCGGCGCTGTAACGAGCGGCCACCCCGTCCTGGGCACTTGTGTGCGCCGACCACATAGCCCGTGGGTGACGTCACTTCTAGCGTGAGCCGACAACTGACATTCCTCCTGTCCTCACCTGGAGTCGCAATGACGATCCGGCACACGCGACGGGTGTTCCTTACCGCCGCCACCTCGGTGGCGGTCGCTCTGGCCGCCACGGCCTGTGGCAGCCCGCAGGACACCGCATCCGGCGGCGGCGATGACGCCGCCCCGGTCAAGGTCGGTCTGGTCTACTCCCAGTCCGGCCCGCTGGCCAGCTACGGCAAGCAGTACATCGAGGGCTTCAAGGCGGGCCTCGACTTCGCCACCAAGGGCACCGGCAAGGTCGGTGACCGCACGATCGAGGTGACCGAGGCCGACGACGCGGGCGACCCGGCCAAGGCCGTGTCCGCCGCGAAGGACCTGATCGGCAAGGGTACGAAGATCATCGCCGGGTCCACCTCCTCCGGGGTGGCGCTCCAGGTCGCGCCGATCGCCGCGCAGAACAAGGTGCTGTTCATCTCCGGTCCGGCCGCCACGGACGCGGTGACCGGCGCGAACAAGTACACGTTCCGCTCCGGACGGCAGTCCTGGCAGGACGTGGTGACCGCCCGGTCGTTCATCGGCGACGCGGGAGGCAAGAAGGTCGTCGTGTTCGCGCAGGACGGCGCGTTCGGCGACGCGAACGAGGCCGCCGTCAAGGCCGTCATCGGGGGCGCCGGCGCGAACGTGAGCAGCGTCCGGGCCCCGGCCAGCGCCACCGAGTTCACGCCGTTCGCCAGCCAGATCAAGGCCGCCAAGCCGGATCTGCTCTTCGTCGCCTGGGCCGGCACGACCGCCGGCGCCATGTGGCAGACGCTCGACCAGCAGGGCGTCCTCGCCTCCACCACTGTCGTCACCGGCCTGGACATCCGCGCCTCGTGGCCGACGTTCGGCGCGGCCGGCAGCAAGATCTCGTTCCTGTCGCACTACTTCGACGGCGCCAGCGACACCGAGGCCGCGAAGGCCGCGAAGGCGAAGGTGCCGGGCGGCACGCTCGACCTGTTCCACCCGGACGGGTTCGCCGCCGCGCAGATGGTCGTCCGCGCCGTGCAGGAGGGCGGCGACGACGTGGAGAAGATGGTCAAGGCGCTTGAGGGCTGGGAGTTCGAGGGCGTCAAGGGCACCATGAAGATCCGCGCCGAGGACCACGCCCTGCTCCAGCCGATGTACCAGGCCAAGCTCTCCGGCAGCGGCACCACCTTCACGGCGACCGCGCAGAAGTCGCTCACCGGTGACGAGAGCGCGCCGCCGGTCGCGCAGATGAAGGGCTGACCGATGCTCGCCACCCGCGGTCTGACCTGGCGGATCGGTGAGGTCGCCATCGTCGACTCCGTCTACCTCGATCTGGCGCCGGGGGAGTTCCTCGGCGTGATCGGGCCCAACGGCGCCGGCAAGACCTCCCTGTTCAACCTGATCACCGGCCTGCGCCGGCCCACCGAGGGCACGGTTCTGCTGGACGGCGCGGACATCACCGCGCTTCCGCCGCACCGGCGTGCCCGGCTCGGACTGGGGCGTACCTTCCAGGCGTCCTCGGTCTTCGGCTCGCTGACCGTGCGGGAGAACGTCCGGCTGGCCGTACAGGCACACCGGGGTGGCTCGATGAAGCTGTGGCGGCGGGCGGCGGCCGACCGGGAGGTGGCCGCCGCCGCCGACGCGGCGCTCGACCGGGTCGGCCTGCACCACAGGGGTACGGCGCTCGCCGGCACCCTGGCCCACGGCGAGAAGCGCAAGCTGGAGATCGCGCTGCTTCTCGCCGGGGAGCCCCGCGTGATGCTGCTGGACGAGCCGATGGCCGGGGTCAGCGCCGAGGACGTGCCCGAACTCGTCAGCGTGATCAAGTCGCTGACCGGCGACAGCGGCCGGGCGGTCCTCATGGTGGAACACCACATGGACGTGATCCTGGAGCTGGCCGACCGGATCGCCGTGATGCACCACGGCGCGCTGCTGGCGTGCGACACCCCGGAGACCGTGATGGCGAACGCCACCGTGCAGGAGGCGTACCTGGGGGAGGCCCTCTGATGACCGAACCTGTCCTGTCCGTGGCGGACCTGTCCGTGCGGATCGCCGGGCTGCACATCCTCCAGGGCGTGTCGTTCGAGGTCGCGCCCACCGGCGTGACGGTGCTGCTCGGGCGCAACGGCGTCGGCAAGACCACCACGCTGCGCGCGATCGTCGGACTGACGCCGCGCGGCGGCGAGGTGCGCGGCAGCGTACGCATGGGGGCGCGCAGCCTGCTGGCCCGCCCCACCCACCGGCTGGTCCGCGACGGCCTCGGCTACGTGCCGGAGGACCGCTGCGTCTTCGCCGGGCTCACCGTCGCGGAGAACCTGCGGCTTGCCGAACGGCGCGGTGTCGCGCCCGCGTACGACAAGGTCTTCGCGCTTTTCCCGGAGCTGGAGCGGCGCGGACGGCAGCGGGCCGGCTCGCTGTCCGGCGGGCAGCAGCAGATGCTCGCGATCGGCCGGGTGCTGCTCAACGACAACCGGCTGCTGCTTGTCGACGAGCCGACGAAAGGGCTGGCGCCGAAGGTGGTGACCGAGGTGGCCGAGGTGCTGGAACGGGTGGCGGAATCCGTGCCGGTGCTGCTGGTCGAGCAGAACCTGGCGGTGGTACGGCGGCTGGCGACCGACGCGGTGGTGCTCTCCGCCGGCAAGGTCGCGTGGACCGGCGACGCCGGGGAGCTGTTGCTGGAGACCGCGTTGACGAAGTCGTTGCTCGGTGTGGGTTCTGGCTCCGGGGAGGTGCACGCGTGAACACCGTGGTTCTGCTGACGCTGACCGGGCTGGGCCTGGCGGCGCTCTATTTCCTCGTCGCCTCCGGCCTGTCCCTGGTGTTCGGCCTCGCCGACGTGCTCAACTTCGCGCACGGGCTGTTCCTCGGCGTCGGCGCGTACGCGACGTGGTGGGCCTCGGGCAACCTGCCCGGCGCCGGGCCGGACGGGTTCGGCTTCGTGCTCGCTGTCGTCTTCGGTGTGCTGGCCGGTTCGCTCGTCGCGGTGCTCGTGGAACTGGTGCTGATCCGGCCGCTCTACTCCCGCACCATCGAGCAGGTGCTCGTCACCGTCGGCCTGTCGCTCGCCGGGGTGGCGCTGCTCCAGGCCACCTGGGGCGCCGACCCGCGGCCGTTCCCGCGCCCGGACTGGAGCCGGGATGTCACATCGGTGGTCGGCGCCCAGGTGCCGAACGCCGGGCTGCTGCTGATCGTCGCCGCCGTCGTGGTGCTCGGCGCGCTGCTGGCGTTCCTGCGCTGGACCCGGTACGGCCTGATCATCCGGGCCGGGGTGGAGAACCGGGAGATGGTGACGGCGCTCGGCATCGACGTGCGCAAGGCGTTCACGCTGGTCTTCGCGATCGGCGGGGCCGCCGCCGCGCTGGCCGGCGCGCTCGGCGGCGTCTACTTCGGCACCGTCTCGCCGGGGCAGGGCGGCTCGCTGCTGATCTTCGCCTTCATCGTGGTGGTGATCGGCGGGATGGGCTCGGTGGTCGGGTCCGCGTACGCGGCGGTCGCGGTGGGGCTGCTGCAACAGTTCGTCAACTACTACGGCACGTCCGGGCTGGGCGACCTGTGCGTGGTCGGTCTGCTCGCCGTGGTGCTGCTGCTGCGTCCGCAGGGCCTGGCCGGAAAGGTGGCTCACGCATGACCAACTCGGTGGTCGACGCGCCTCCGGCGCAGGTGCCCGACGAACTGACCCCCGGGCGTTCCCGCTGGCACGGACTGCGCCCGTACCTGCCGCTGGTCGCGCTCGTGGTGGCGGCGATCCTGCCGTACTCCACACTGCACCTGCCGGGCATCTTCGAAGGGCCGCTGAACTCGCCGGGAACGCTGCAACTGCTCGCCATCTGCCTGGTCTTCGGCGGGCTCGCGGCCGGCTACGACCTGCTGTTCGGGCGTACCGGAATGCTCTCCTTCGGGCACGCCCTCTACTTTGCCGCCGGGGTCTACGGCACGGACATCCTGGTCACCAAGGCCGGGCTGCCGCTGTGGCAGGCCGCCGTGCTCACGGTGATCGGCGGGACCACGCTCGCCGCGCTGCTCGGCGCGGTGGCGCTGCGTACGGTGGGCATCGCGTTCGCCATGGTGACGCTGGCGTTCGCGCAGGTCGGGGCGATCCTGGTGGCCCGCGACTTCGGCGGCCTCACCGGCGGCGAGGAAGGGCTGCCGCTGGACGTCTCAGGGCTGCCGTCGGCGCTGGTTGGTGTCACCAACACGGTGAACCTGTACTGGCTGGCGCTGGCGTACCTGGCCATAGTGGTCCTGGTCGTGCACCGGGTCAGCGCCTCGCCGACCGGGCGGGTGCTGGCCGGGCTGCGCGACGACGAGCGGCGCATCGGCGTGCTCGGGCTCGACCCGTACCGGTTCAAGCTGGTCGCGTTCACGCTCGCCGGCGGGCTCGCGTCGGCCGGTGGGGTGGTCTACGTGCTGATCGTCGGCGGCGCCAGCCCGCACATCACCTCGTCGGAGCTGACGCTGTCGCTGCTGGTCATGGTGGTGCTCGGCGGACCCGGTACGCGGTGGGGGCCGGTGCTGGGCGGCGTCCTCTACATGTACCTGGACCACCGGCTCACCGCGTTCGGCAGCAGCGATGCGGTGAACAGCCTGCCCGCGTTCCTCAGCCACCCGCTGAGCCAGCCCCTGTTCGTCCTGGGCACGGTCTTCATCCTGGCCGTCTACTTCTTCCCCGGCGGCCTGGCCAGCCTCCGCTCTCGCCTGACCCCCGTCCTGACCGCCCTCCGACGCCCTCGCTGACCTCGCTGACCTCCGCCACGCCCCGGCGATCATGAAGTTAACGGCGCGACACGCCGTGTCCGGCCGCGCTAACTTCATGATCGACCGGGGCAAGGTCGTGGCGGGGCCGGGCAGGACGCGCGGAGGGGAGCGGTCATGGGGGAGCGGGAGCGGCGGCTGGCCGTGGTCAGTGGGGGTGGGACCGGGATCGGGGCGGCCGTGGCACGGGGGCTCGTGGGCGACGGGTTCGACGTTCTCGTGGTGGGGCGGCGGGGTGACGTGCTCGACTCCGCGGCGCGGCGGATCTGTGCCGAGAGTGGGCGGGACGGGGCGGTCACCGCTGTCGTTGCTGACCTGACCGACCCCGGTCAGGTCGGCGCGGTGGTGGACGCCGTCGGGGAGCGCGCCGTGGACGCGGTCGTCAACAACGCCGGTGGCTACCTGGGCGGGTCGACCGACTCGCTCGCCGGGGTGGCGGACTGGTGGCGGGCCAACCTGGACGCCAACGTGCTCACCGCCGTACTGCTCACCGAGGCGCTGCTGCCCGCCCTGCGCCGCCCCGGCGGCCGGGTGGTCCTGCTCAGCTCGATCGCCGCGCAGCGCGGTGGCGCCGGGCCGTACTCGGCCGCGAAGGCCGCGCTGCACGGCTGGGCGTACGACCTGGCCGCCCAGCTCGGCCCGGACCAGATCACCGTCAACGTGGTCAGCCCCGGCTACGTGGCCGAGACCGAGTTCTTCGGCGACCGGATGACGCCCGAGGGGCACGCCAAGCGCGTGGCCGCCACGCTCGTCGGCCGGGCCGGTGTGCCGGACGACATCGCGGCTGCGGTCAGCTACCTGGTCGGCCCGTCCGCCGGGTACGTCACCGGGCAGGTGCTCGGCGTCAACGGCGGTTCCGTCCTCGGCCGCTGACACGCGGAAGGGCCCCGTGTGGCCGCCGCCCAGCCGCCCGAGCCGCCGGTGACGTCCGCCGTCCCTGGTAGAAATGCCGGATGAGCCAGGATCGGACGGCCGTACGGGAACGCGCCGAAGCGGTACTGCGACGGCTGGCGGGTGACCACGCCCGGCTGCGCGAGGACCAGTGGCGGGCCATCGAGGCGCTCGTGATCGACCGGCGGCGGGTGCTCTGCGTGCAGCGCACCGGCTGGGGCAAGTCGGCCGTCTACTTCGTGGCCACAGCGCTGCTGCGCGAGGGCAACCAGCACGGGCCGACGGTGATCGTCTCGCCGCTGCTGGCGCTGATGCGTAACCAGGTCGAGTCCGCCGCCCGCGCCGGCATCCGGGCCCGCACCATCAACTCGGCGAACCTCGACGAGTGGGACGAGATCACCGCGGAGATCCACGCCGGGGCCGTCGACGTGCTGCTGATCAGCCCGGAGCGGCTGAACAACCCGGACTTCCGCGACGGCGTCCTGCCGAAGCTGGCCGCCACCACCGGGCTGCTGGTGGTGGACGAGGCGCACTGCGTCTCCGACTGGGGGCACGACTTCCGCCCCGACTACCGGCGGCTGCGCACGTTCCTGGCGAACCTGCCCGAGCGCACCCCCGTGCTCGCCACCACCGCCACCGCCAACGCCCGGGTCACCCAGGACGTGGCCGAGCAACTGGGCGACGCCCTGGTGCTGCGGGGCACGCTGGACCGGGAGTCGCTGCGCCTGGGCGTACTCGATCTGCCGAGCGCGGCGCACCGCCTGGCCTGGCTGGCCGACCACCTGGACCGGCTCCCCGGCTCGGGGATCGTCTACACGCTCACCGTGGCGGCGGCCACCGAGACTGCCGACTTCCTGCGCGGCCGGGGCTGGTCGGTCGCCTCCTACACCGGGCAGGCCGAGGACGCCGACCGGCGGGCCGCCGAACAGGACCTGCTCGACAACAAGATCAAGGCGCTGGTCGCCACCAGCGCGCTCGGCATGGGCTTCGACAAACCCGACCTCGGCTTCGTGGTGCACCTGGGCGCGCCGCCGTCGCCGATCGCCTACTACCAGCAGGTCGGCCGCGCCGGCCGGGCCGTCGAGCACGCCGAGGTGCTGCTGCTGCCCGGTGTGGAGGACGCGGCCATCTGGCGGTACTTCGCCTCGCTCGCCTTTCCGCCCGAGGAGCAGGTCCGCGCCGTGCTCGCCGCGCTGGACACCGAGCGGCCGATCTCCACCCAGGCCCTGGAACCGGTGGTCGACCTGCGCCGGGCCCGGCTGGAGCTGATGCTCAAGGTGCTCGACGTGGACGGCGCGGTCCGCCGGGTGCGCGGCGGCTGGCTCGCCACCGGCGAGCCCTGGGTCTACGACGAGGCCCGGTTGCGGCGCGTCGCCGACGCGCGCGCCGCCGAGCAGCGGGCCATGCGGGAGTACGCCTCGACGTCCGGCTGCCGGATGCGCTACCTGCGGGAAGGGCTGGACGACACCGGGGCGGCCGACTGCGGGCGGTGCGACAACTGCGCCGGGCCGCTGTTCGACGCGGCCGTCTCCGACGAGGCGCTCACCGCCGCGCAGACGTTCCTCGGGCGCCCCGGCGTCACGATCCCGCCGAAGAAGCTCTGGCCGACCGGGTTGGACGCGGTGGGCGTACCCCTGAAGGGCCGCATCCCCCCGGCGGAGCAGGCGCTGCCCGGCCGGGCCGTGGGACGCCTCTCCGACCTGGGGTGGGGCGGGCGGTTGCGCGGGCTGGTCGGGCCGGAGGCGCCCGACGGCCCGGTGCCCGACGACGTGGTGACGGCAGTGGTCGAGGTGCTGAAGGCGTGGGCGCACGGCGACGACCCGTGGCCCCGGCGCCCGGTGGGCGTGGTCGCGGTCGGCTCCCGGACGCGACCGCTGCTGGTCGGCTCGCTCGCCGAGCGGATCGCCGCCGTGGGCCGGCTGCCGCTGCTCGGCCACGTCGTCCCGGCCGGTCCGTCCGGCGGCGGCGGGCCGCGAGGTAACAGCGCCCAGCGGGTACGCACGCTGCACGACGCCTTCCGCCTGCCGGACGAGCTGGCCGACGCGCTGCCGGGGCTGGAAGGGCCGGTGCTGCTGGTGGACGACCTGGTCGACTCGGGCTGGACCATGGCCATGGTGGCGCGGCTGCTGCGCCGGGCCGGCGCGCCGGACGTGCTGCCGCTGGCGCTCGCGGTGGCTGCCTGACCCGTCGCGGATAGTTCCCGGCCCGGCCGGAATGCGAGCGTCGCCACCGTCGGCGGACCGTCGGCGGACCGGCCCGTGACCGGCGGTACCGTGGGGCCATGACCGAGCAGCTACCCGTCGTCCAGACGTACACCGTGACCGGGATGACCTGCGAACACTGCGTCCGGGCGGTGACCGAGGAGCTGTCCGCGCTGCCCGGCGTCGAGGAGGTCCGGATCGACCTGGCCGGTGGCAAGGCCACCGTCACCAGCGACGCCCCGCTGCCTGTCGAGTCGGTCCGCGCCGCCTTGGACGAGGCGGGTTACGAGCTGGTCGGCGGCGGTGCCTGAGTCGTCGTCCGTCACGTCCGGCCCCGACGTCGTCCCCGACGACGCCGCGGCCGGCGCGACACCGCCCGGCCACGCCGCGGGTTCCGGTGACGCCGTCCGGTCCGGGGCGGCTGCGGCCGGCCCGGTCGCCGTGGATCGGGAGACGCTGCGACTGGCCCTGGTGGTGGGCGGCCTCGTGCTCGCCGTGCTGCTCGGCTTCGGGCTCGGCCGGCTGAACGCGCCGGCTGCCCCGGCCCGGTCCGGCGGCCCCGCGGCGAGCGGGACCACCGCGGGCGACGGCGGCATGCACGCCCACGCGCCCGGCGCCGGCGCGCACACCCACGACGGCGCCACCGTCACCCAGGGCGGCGGCGACGGCGCGGCCGGGCTGTCCGTCACCTCGGCCGGTTACACGCTGGTCCCGTCGAACGCCGAGCTGACCGCCGGCCGTTCCGGTGAGCTGCGCTTTCAGATCCGCGACGACAAGCGTCGCGCGGTCACCCGGTTCGCCGTGGTGCACGACAAGCCGATGCACGTGATCGTGGTGCGCCGCGACCTGAGCGGCTACCTGCACCTGCACCCCACGATGGCCGCCGACGGCACCTGGTCGGTGCCGCTCGGCCCGCTCGACCCGGGCTCCTGGCGGATGTACGCGGACTTCACCGCTGTCGCAGACGACGGCGGCCAGGTCGCCGTGGTGCTCGGCGCCGACCTGGCCGCGCCCGGCGCGTACCGGCCCCGGCCGTTGCCCGCCGCCGCCACGTCGGCCACTGTCGACGGGTTCACCGCCGCCTACACGGGCACCCCGGAGGTGGGACGGTCGGTGCCGCTGCGGTTCCGGATCACCGGCGCGGACGGCGCGGCAGCGCCGCTGGAGCCGTACCTCGGCGCGTACGGGCACCTGGTCGCGCTGCGCGAGGGCGACCTCGGCTACCTGCACGTACACCCGGAGCCGGTGCGTGACGGCGACGAGGTGACGTTCTGGCTGACCGCGCCGGGGCCGGGAAACTACCGGATGTTCCTGGACTTCCAGGTCGGCGGCGTGGTGCGGACCGCCGAGTTCACGCTGACAGTGGCCTAGCCGGCGCGGCGGACCGGGCGGCGGGCCAGGTAGCGGAGCAGGTCGCGGATGTGGTGCTTCTCCTCGGCGGGCACGCTCGGGTCGGCCAGCCGATCCAGGATCACCCGTACGTCGGCCTCCACCGGACCGTCCTCGGCGCCCCGGCGGCGCGGCACCGGCCCGGCGTCGGGCAGGCCCAGCGCGCGGAACGCGGCCGCCACGGGCAGGTCGAGAGCGGCGCAGAAACCGCGCACCTTGGCGAGTTCGGGGTAGTCCTGCCAGTCGCCGGCCAGCCAGCGGAACACCGTCGAGCGGCCGACTCCGGTGTGGGTGGCCAGATCGGTGACCGTCCAGCCGCGTTCCTCGCGCGCGTCGTCAATGGCCCGGCGTACGAAGCGTGCGAAGGCCATCTGCGGCGAAACGTCTGCCGAACCCATCCCTTCGGATCTGTCCCCTTCCGCCGGTGGCCCGGCTCTGCCGATCGAGCCTAGTACGCCGGGGCGCAGAAGTAACTGACTGATCGGTCCGGAGATCTCGTCGGCGGGACTCGACGACTGCGGAAGCCTGCTTCGGGTAATGCGCTTCGGGTAATAGGCTGAGGGAACCCTGAGAGTCGATGGAGGAGAAGCATGGCCGAGCCGGACCGTCCCGTACCGCATCGCCCCGGCGCGGTGAGCCTCTTCTTCGTAGCCAAGGCCGGCGTGTTCGCGCTCGGCTTCTGGATCTGGCTGCTGGTCCTGGCGGTACGGGGAAGCGAGGCGACTGGCGTACACCTGATCGCCGCGACCGGCGCGATCTGCACCACGCTCGCCGCGGTGGTGCTCGGCGCGCGGATGGCGTTGCAGCGCAACGCCGCCCTCCGGCATGCCGAGCTGAAGCGGATGCTCGTCGACATCTCGTGGAACGCCTTCGCCGCCGCCGGCAACGCCGAGCAGCCCGGCGGAAAGGTGGTGCCGTTCCCGGCCGCGTCCGAGGACGGCGAGCGGCCCGCCAACCGTGGTGAGCGCGTGTCGGTGCTGGACCGGGGCGACCGTAACCGGGGTGACCGGGGGCGGTAGCGCGGCCCTCAGGCCCGCTCGGCCAGCAGCGTCTCCAGCCGGGGCGTCATACCCCACCGGTCGACCAGCTCGCGATACTCGGAACGCTGCCCGTCGGTCGGCGCGCCGGCCGTCCGACGTGCCCGGATGAGCAGGTTGCGCGGCGTGTGCTGGGAGTCGACGAACTCCACCACCTCGGCGCGGTATCCGTGCAGGCGCAACAGCCCGGCCCGCAGGGCGTCGGTCAGCACATCGGCGAACCGCTCCCGGAGGATGCCCTGCCGGGTCAGCAGCTCGTACGGCTCCGGCGCCGGGCGCGTCCGGAGTTGGGCGGCCAGGTCGTGGTGGCAGCAGGGCGCGGCGAGCACCCAGCGGGCGTCCCAGCGCACCGCCCGGGCCAGCGCCTCGTCGGTGGCGGTGTCGCAGGCGTGCAGCGCCAGCACCAGGTCCGGCGCCGGCTCGACGGGCGCCTCGGCGATGGTGCCGGCCACGAAGCTGACCCGGTCGGCCCAGCCCAGCCGCTCGGCCAGCTCGGTGTTGCGGCGGCGCTGGTCCTCGCGCACGTCCACCCCGACGAGCGTCACGTCCAGGCCGCGCCGGACCAGGTAGCGGTAGGCGGCGAAGGTCAGGTACGCGTTGCCGCAGCCCAGGTCCACCACCCGCAGCGGGCCGGTGAGGTCGTCGGGCAGTGTCGCGGCCAGCGCGCGCAGGAACGCGTCGACCTGCCGGCGCTTGGCCGCCGAGCCGCCGATCTCCCGGAAGAGGGGATCACCCGGGTCGAGCAGCCACTCCTTGGCCCGGTCGTGCCGCTCCGGCTCGCCACCGGTACGGCTGGCCGCCGCGCGGTGCACCTGCGCCTCACCGGACTTCGTGACCCGGAGCTGGAGTGTGGCGTCGGTGGTCTCGACGTGCCAGTTGCCGAACGGCTCGGCGAGCAGTTCGTCCACTGCGGCGTCGGCCTCGGTTCCCGGTGCCACGTTGCGGGTGTGCGGCCGGGACCCGTCGGAGGTGGCGATCTGCAACCGGGGGCCGCTCTTGAGCGCGACCGGGCGCAGTTCCGCGCGTACCACCGAGGGACGCTGCCCACGACGCCGCCCGGCGGCCACCGCCCGGGTCAGTCCCGGCGCGAGCAGCAGCGCCCGTACCTCTGACAGCGCCGAGTCCAACGGCTCCGGCATCCCTACCTGCCTCTCCAGGCTCTCCGCCCACCCCACCGACCTGGTTGATCATGAGGTTGGCCGTACGCGAGCACGGCGTGTCGCGCCGTCAACTTCATGATCACCGCATGGGTTCGGCGGTCGTGGGACGGGTACGGCCTCCGGGACCGTGGTCCGGGAGGCCGTTTCCGTCGGTGTGGGTCAGTCGGCGTTGCTGGCCTCGGCGGGCGCGCCGGCGCTGCCGCCACGGCGGCGACGACGGCGACGCGGCTTGGTGGACGCCTCGCCCTCCCCGGTCGCCGGTGCGGCGGCCTCGGCCGCGCCCTCGGTGCTGATCACCGCGGTCGGCTCGCCGGCCACCGCCTCGCCGGCCCGGCGACGCCGCCGCCGACGCGGCGTACGGGTCGCGTCGCCGTCTCCGCCCTCGGCCTCGGGCTGCCCGGCGGGCGCGTCCCCGCCCTCGCTCGCGCGGCTCCGACCGCGGTCACCACGGTCACCGCGGTCACGGTCACCGCGCTCGCGGCCCCGGCTGTCGCCGCGCCGCGCGCCCCGGCGTGCCCGGCCACCGCCGCCCAGGTCCTCCTCGACCTCGGCGGACAGACCGGCACGGGTGCGCTCGGCGGTCGGCAGCGTGGCGCTGACGTCCGTCGGGATGGCCAGGTCGGTGTAGAGGTGCGCGGAGGTGTGGTACGTCTCCGGCGGCTCCGGCATGTCCAGCCCGAGCGTCTTGTCGATGATCCGCCAGCGGGGCATGTCGTCCCAGTCGACGAACGTCACAGCGACACCGGTGGCCCCGGCCCGGCCGGTACGGCCGATGCGGTGGGTGTAGGTGTCCTGGTCCTCGGGGCAGTCGTAGTTGATCACGTGGGTGACGCCCGTGACGTCGATGCCCCGGGCCGCCACGTCGGTGGCGACCAACGTGTCGATCTTGCCGGCCCGGAACGCCCGCAGCGCCCGCTCCCGCGCGCCCTGGCCCAGGTCGCCGTGCACGGCGGCCACGGCGAAGCCACGGAAGTCGAGATCCTCGGCGACCCGGTCGGCGGCCCGCTTGGTGCGGGTGAAGATCATGGTCAGGCCGCGGCCCTCCGCCTGGAGGATGCGCGCCACGATCTCGACCTTGTTCAGCGAGTGCGTGCGGTAGGCGAGCTGCGTGGTCTGCGGGGACGGGCCGGTCTCGGCGGTGTGCCCGGCGTGGATCGTCACCGGCCGGCGCAGGAACCGCCGCGACAGCGCGACGATCGGGTCCGGCATGGTGGCCGAGAACAGCATGGTCTGCCGGTCCTCCGGCAGCATCGCCAGGATCTTCTCGACGTCGTCCAGGAAGCCCAGGTCGAGCATGCGGTCGGCCTCGTCGAGGACCAGCGCACGGACCCGGTCGAGCCGCAGGTGCTTCTGCTTCTGCAGGTCCATCAGGCGGCCGGGAGTGCCGACCAGGATCTCGACGCCCTTGCGCAGCGCCTCGATCTGCGGCTCGTACGCCACGCCGCCGTAGATCGGCAGCACCCGGACGCCCCGGGTGCGGCCGGCGGCGTCGAGGTCCTTGGCGACCTGGATGCCCAGCTCGCGGGTGGGTACGACGACGAGCGCCTGCGGGACGCCGTCGCTGCCCTCGGACGGGGCGAACACCCGCTCCAGCAGCGGGATGCCGAAGCCGAGCGTCTTGCCGGTGCCGGTCGGGGCCTGCCCGATCAGGTCGACGCCGCGCAGCGCGATCGGCAGCGCGTACTCCTGGATGGCGAAGGCGCGGGTGATGCCGGCGGCGGCGAGCGCCTCGACGGTTTCCTGCCGTGCGCCGAGCGCGGCGAACGTGGGTGCCTCCGGGGGGACCGGAGCGGTGGGGGCCAGTGGCTGGCCGGAAATCTGCTCGCTCATGTGGATGTGGGGGTGCCCTCTCGTGGTGCGCCCCTCATGTCCTCAGGGCGCGTTCGGTGTGTGGCGCGGGCCACGCGGTCGGGGGCGTATCGCCGAGCCGGACCGGGCCGCACGCGCGTCGGGGACCGGCCTTGATCAGCGAAGCTGACCGAATCGGTGCCCACGGCAACTGTCTCATCCTACCTGAACGGCCCCTGAGCCGTCCCGATTCCCAGGTGGTGGCCGTGCACGCGGGGCGGCTCGATGTGACTTGAGTCACAGCTCTGGCGCCGGTAGCCTGCGCTCGTGGCCGCCCCCGACCCCGCCGCGACCGGCTCTGCCGTCGCCGGTCCCACCGCCCCCGATCCCGCCGCGACCGGCCTGTTCGGGCTCGTCGCGTACGGCGAACTGCTCGCCTTCGACCGCCTCGCCGCCGACGCCCGCCTCGCGCCCGACCTGGGCCGCCGCGCCGCGCTCAGCGAGATGGCCGCCGCGGAGATCGCGCACTACCGCTGGCTGACCGACCGCCTCGCCGGGTGGGGCGTCACCCCGGAGGAGGCGATGGCCCCCTACGTCGAGGCGCTGCGGGCGTACCACGACTCGACCGAGCCGCGGGACTGGGCGGAGGCGGTGACGAAGGCGTACGTGGGTGACGCGATCACCGACGACTTCCTGCGCGGGATCGCCGGCGGGCTGGCCGGGCCGGAGCGCGCGCTGCTGCTCGACGTGCTGCACGACTCCCGGTACGCCGAGTTCGCCGCGGCCGAGATCCGGGCCGCGATCGAGGCCGATCCACGGGCCGCCGGCCGGCTCTCCATGTGGGCCCGGCGGCTGCTGGGTGAGGCGCTCTCCCAGGCCGGACGGGTCGCCGCCGCCGACCGGGGCGCGCTCGGCGCGTTGATCGGCCGGACCGGCGGGGACGTGCCGGGGCTGCTGCGCCGGCTGACCGAGGCGCACACCGCGCGGATGACGGCCGTCGGGCTGAACAACTGAGCCGCCGTGGCGGGAGGCCCGCCACGGCGGCCGGTGCCGCGGGAAATCAGCGAACGGTGAACCCGACCGCGCGAGGCGAGGCCTCGGCGATCTCGACGTAGGCGACCTTGCCGACCGGCACGATGACCCGCCGGCCCTTCTCGTCGGTCAGGGAGAGCGTGCCCTCGCTCCTGGCAAAGGCGTCGGTCACGATCTGCTCGATCTCGGCCGGCGACTGCGCGCTCTCCAGGACCAGCTCCCGCGGCGCGTACTGCACGCCGATCTTGACCTCCACTGTGCCTCCTCAACTGGGGCGAAAAAGCCACCGTGGGAAGGCTATCCGATCCGGCGGCCCGATGTTCAGGCTGACTCGCCTTGCAGCGGGAAGCTGGCGATGCCACGCCAGGACAGGGCCGCGACCAGCGCCTCGGCCTCCGCCTTGGGCACCTGCCGGCCGCCGGCGAGCCAGAACTGGGCGGCCGTCTCGGCGGCGCCGACCAGGCCCGAGGCGAGCAGCTCGGCGTGCGACCGGCTGACCCCGGTGTCCGAGATGATCGTGTCGGTGATGGCCGCGATGCAGCCCTGCTCGACCCGCTCCACCCGTTGCCGCACCGCCGGGTCGTTGCGCAGGTCGGACTCGAAGACCAGCCGGAACGCCTCGCTCTCGTGGTCGACGAAGTCGAAGTACGCGCGGACCGCGGCGCTCACCCGCTCCTTGTTGTCGTTGGTGCCGCTCATCGCGTCCTGCACCTTGGCCACTATCGCGTCACAGTGCGTGTCCAACAGCGCCAGGTACAGCTCCATCTTCCCCGGGAAGTGTTGGTAGAGCACCGGCTTGGAGACCCCGGCCCGCTCAGCGATGTCGTCCATCGCGGCGGCGTGGTAGCCCTGCGCGACGAACACCTCCTGAGCAGCGGCGAGCAGCTGCTTACGGCGCGCCGAGCGGGGCAGGCGGGTGGGCCGGCCGGCGGTCTGTGCACCGTTCCCCACTGCGGTCATGGGATCCTCCGAGTATCTGCGTACGAGCCGGCACGTATCACCCGAACCGGTGCGGGTTCGTGAACCCGTCGCGGAATTGGCCCGCCGCTGTAACTTATCGCCACTGTCACCACACGGTAGCCTCAGCGGGGGCGACCAAGGAGCGCGCGGTGAGTGAAACAGGGCAACCCGGAGCCGCCACCCCGGGAGAGCACGGCGACGGGACGGGCCGGCAGGACGAACCAGCCCGTACCGGCGGCGGTTGGGCGCCCCCGCCGAACGGCTGGTCCCGTGGCGCTCCGGCGCCCGGCGGCTGGCCCTACGGCGATCTCGGCGGCTGGGCCGCCTCCTCGCCTCGGCACGGTGACCTGCCGGCTCCGCTACCCGGCCAACCGGAGCCGAGCCCGGTGAACGGCCGCCACGTCAACGGCGTGCATCACGCCGGGGAGGAGCCGCGCGTGACCCGCCAGGCGCCGGTCAGTGCCCCGCCAGCGGACGAGCCGCCCCGGCAGAGCGACGGCGAGCGGCTGGCCGTGCCGGCCCCGCGACCGGCGCCCGCGGTCGAGCAGCAGGTCAGCCCGGCGGACGCCGCCGGGTCCCGGCATGCCGTCGACGACCCGGCCGCCGCGCCGCGCTGGGCCGAGAGCGGTCCCACCTCCGCGCCGCCGGCCCTGCAGGTACCGCCGGTCGGCGCCGCCGCCTCCGGCTTCGAGGTGCCACCGGGTTTCCACGCGCCGAACACCGAGTCCACCCCGTCGCTCTCCCGTGGCTGGGCCGACCGGCCACCGGCCGAGCCGTCCACCGACGCGGCCGGCCGTTCTGCGCAGCCAGCGGGCGACGTCCGCCCATCGGACGGGCCGCCGAGCCCCGCCGAGCCCCGGGCCGCCGCCGACTCCCGGGAGCCGGTCGCGGACGACCCGGGCGCCGGCGAACCGGACTGGTCCGGACCGTCCTGGAACCGCCCGAGCTGGGGCGACGGCTGGGCTCCGCCGTGGGCCCGCACCGACGAGCCACCGGCGCGCCGGGCCGCCGAGCCCGCCGACCGGCGCGAGCGGGAGGACGACACCACCGGCCGCCGCGCGGGCCATGACGACCGCGCCAGCTGGGACGACCGTGCGGGCCACGACGACCGCGCGGGCTGGGACGACCGTGCGGCCCGCGACGAGCGCGCGGCCGAGTGGGCGCCCGAGCCGGTGCGGCCGTACATGCCGGCCCGCGTCGAGCCGCCGTCCGGCTACGAGCCGCCCCGGCCCGAGCCGGTACGGCCGTACGAGCCGCTGCGCGCCGAGCCGGCCGCCGGACCGGAACCGACCCGGCCGTACGCGCCGGAGCCGCCGCGCCCGTACGAGTCCGAGCCGGGGCGTCAGCACGAGCCGGGCGCCGGTCCGGAGCAGGCGCGGGAGGCGACCCGGCCGTTCCGGCTGGCCCGGGGTGACGCCGAGCCGCAGCAGGGGTACGAGCGACCCTCGTGGGCCGGACCGCCGGTGCCTGTCACGCCGGTGAACCCGGGCGCCGGTCCCGAGCCGGCGAGCGCGCCACCCGCGCCGGCCGGCGGGTACACCCCGACGTTCCCCGGGTACCCCGCCGCACCCGCCGGGCCGCCGCCCACCGCCGCCCCCGTGGCCAACCCCGCGACCCGGGCCACCGGCGAGCCCGCCGACGGGCCCCGGCAGCCGCCGGCCGCCCCCGCCCGGCCGATCTCGGGCGTCCCGGCCCAGCCCACCTCAGGGGTTCCGGCCCGGCCGATCTCCGGTGTCCCGGCCCAGCCCACCTCCGGCGTGCCGGCCGGGCCGATCTCCGGCGTCCCCGCCGCGAGCGGCGCGGCGCACGCCGACCGCACCTCCGCGCCCCAGCCGGCGAGCGCGCCTCCCTACGCAGCCCGCCGGTCCGCGCCGGAACCGGTACCGGCCGCCGACGCGGCCGCCGAGCCCCGACCGGAGGAGCCGGCCCCCGTGGTGCTGCCGCAGCGCGTCCCCGCCGAGCCCGACGTGCCAGTCGTGCCGGAGCCGCCGGCAGTGGAACCGTCCGCCGAGACCCCCGAACTCGCCCGCATCGCCACCCACCTGCGCCGGGACGACGAGCCCGCGCCGCTGCGTGAGCGTCCGGAGGGCTTCGACGTCAACGCGATCCTGGACGCGGTCCGCGAGGTGGCCGGCGTACGCGACGCCGCGCTGCGCCGTACCCCGGCCGGCGCCCACAGCCTCCGGCTCGACCTGGCCGACGGCGCGGACCCGGCCGAGGTCAGCCGCCTGGTGGCCCGGCTGCTCCAGGAACGGATGGGCCTGGCCGCGGCGCCGCAGAACCTGCCCGGCGCGCCGGTCGCGCCGCCGCCGGCCCAACTGCGCCGCCGGTCGGCCCGACTGGACCGCGCCGGTGAGGCACGCGCGGGCGAGGGCCGGTCGCCCGGGCCGATTCACGCCCGCGCCCTGCCGGACGAGACGCGGACGGCAGCGCCCGCGCCCCGCAACGGTGACGAGCCCGGACCGGCCGGGGACGAGACGCCGGCGCGTACCGGTGTGGTGCGCCCGGCCGCGAACCGCTCCGGTGAGGGGCGGTTCGGCGGGACGGACCGCGCCGCGCGTCCGGCCGACGCCCCGGCCGACGGCGACGAGCCGCCGCGCCGCCGCCGGCAGGCCACCCACCGGGGCCGGGCCGCTGTCGACGAGACGTCGCTGGCCGCCGCGCCGACCGGCATGTCCACCGGCAGCCCGGTGACGCTCGGCACCTCGTACTCCGGCGGGCAGATGACCACGACGGAGACCGCGCCGTCGCGACCGCTCGACACCGGTGGCGCGCCGGGCCCCCGGGTGGTGATCGAGCACGTCCTGGTGAGCACGTTCGGCCTGGACGCCACCACGGAGGTCCGCCTGGTCGCGGGCGACCGGACGGCCGAGGGCCACGCGACCGGGCCGGCCGTCGACGGGTACGTGCTGCGGCTGTGCGCCGTGGCCGCGGCCGCCGCGGTGGACGAGCTGCTCGGCCGGGGTGTCCCGGCCGGCGAGCACGGCCGGTGCTTCGTGGAGCACGCCGCCGTGGTGCCGTTCGGCAACTGCGAGGTGGCGACCGTGGTCGTGCTGCTGGTCTGCGACGGCTGGGTGGAGCAACTGGCCGGTTCGGCCCTGGTCGCCGGGGATCCCCGGCAGGCGGTGGTGCGGGCCACGCTGGCGGCGGTGAACCGGCGGCTGGAGGCGCTGCTCACCTGAACGGTGTGCGGTACGGCGCGGGCGGGGAAACTGGAGACATGAAACGCGCCGCACTCTGGCCGGAGCACAGCCTTCCCGCGCACGAGGTCCCGCCGCCCTGGCCCGGCCGGCACGTCCGGATCGACGGCACGCTCGTGCACGTCCGGGAGACCCCTGCGACCGGGCCCGGCGCGGAACCGGCGCTCTACGTGCACGGCCTCGGCGGGTCAGCGCAGAACTGGACCGACCTGGCCGGCCTGCTCGCCGGCCGGCTCGACGGCCAGGCGATCGACCTGCCCGGCTTCGGGCGCAGCGAGCCCGGACCGCGCTACACCATCCCGGCCTTCGCCGAGCGGGTGATCCGCTGGATCGAGCACACCGACCGGGGGCCGGTGCACCTGTTCGGCAACTCGCTCGGCGGCGCGATCTCGGTCCGGGTGGCGGCGCTGCGCCCGGACCTGGTCCGCACGCTCACCCTGATCTCGCCGGCCCTGCCGTTCCTGGACTTCCGGCGTTCGTTGCAGGGGCGGATGCTTCCGCTGCTGGCGATCCCCCGGGGCGAGCGGCTGGCCGCCTGGCGGCTGGCCCAGTTCACCCCCGAGGTGACGGCGCAGCAGGTGATGGAGGCGTGCGTGGCGGACCTGACCCGGATCAGCGAGCAGCGCCGGCAGGAGGCGATCGACGAGATCCGGGTCCGGTACGAGGCCGCGCACTATGCCGCCGCGTACGTGCGTACCTTCCGGGGCCTGGTCGGCAGTTTCCTGCGCTCGTACCTGCCGGGGGAGGGCGCGCTCTGGCGGCAGGCGGCGGCGGTGCGGGCGCCGGCGCTGGTGGTGGGCGGACGGCAGGACCGCCTGGTCGACGTCCGAGTGGCGCCGCAGGCGGCCCGCGTGATCCCGGACAGCCGGTTGCTGATGCTCGACGGCGTCGGGCACGTGGCGCAGCTGGAGGTCCCGCGGACGGTGGCGCGTGCGGTGCTGGGACTGCTCGGCGAGACGCCGTCGTCGCCGGACGCCGGTGCGGGGGAGAGCGGAACGGGGCGCGACATGGCAGGCTGAGCCGGATGCCCAGCTCACGCCCTCCCCGCACCGCCCGGTCCCGGGCCGCCGCTCGTCCTGCCTGGCGCTCGGCCCTCGTGGTGTGCGCCTTCCTCGCCGTCGCCGCGGTCGGCGTCGGCGCGGCGCTGCAACTGCCGTCGGCGGGGGCGGGGACGCGCGTCACCGACGGGTTCGTCGCCCAGCCTCCGGCGCTGACGAGGGCGCCGTCGTCGGCGCCGAGCGTCGCCCCACCGCCTCCGGTGACGCCCAGTTCCCCGGTGCCGCCGGTGCTGACGCTCTCCGACCCGGGGCCGGCGAAGGGGCGGGGCAGCTTCGGCTACGACGACCGGACCGGCGGCGTGCTGGGCCGCTCCGGGCCGCTTCACCGGTACCGGGTGGCGGTCGAGAACGGCTCGGGTGAGCAGGCCCACGACTTCGGCGAGGCGGTGCGGCGGGCCCTGGCGGGCCCGGGGAGCTGGGTGGACGGGGGCCGGCTGCGGTTGCGGCAGGTCGGGCCGGGCAGCGGGTACGACTTCACGATCTACCTGGCGACCCGGGAGACCGCGCGGCGGTTGTGCGGCGCGGGCGGGATCGACATCCGCGTGGGCGGCGTGCCGTACACCTCCTGCCGGGTGCCGGGCAAGGTGGTGATCAACCTGGACCGGTGGCGGACGTCCGCGCCGCATCTGGTCGCCGCCGGGATGACGCTCGACGACTACCGGCTCTACGTGATCAATCACGAGGTGGGCCACCAGCTCGGGCACCGTCACGAGGGGTGTCCGAGGGCGGGGCGGGCCGCGCCGGTGATGCAGCAGCAGACGCTCTTCCTCAACGGCTGCCACCCGAACCCCTGGCCCTACGTGGGCGGGAAGCGGTACGCCGGGCCGAGCCTGTGATCACCTCGGTTGTGAAGAAGATTCGCGGCATAGGCGGCAAAAGCAGCTAAATGCCCGAATTGCATGGCACGCTGGTGTCATGACCTCGTCGTCCCCTTACGACATGCCTGCCGAGCCGCGCCGCCGACCGCCGCCACGTCACCCGGCCGAGCGTCCCACCCTGCGCCGCATGCGACGCCGTCGCCGCCGTTCGGTGCTGCTGCTGGCGATGCTGCTGGCCGCCGGCAGCGGAGCGGTCGGCATCACCCGCCTGAACGCCCCCGGGCCCGGCGGGACGTCGCTCGCGGCCCAGCCGTCGCTCGCCCGCGGCGCCGCCGAGGCCGACGTCCCGGCCGCGCCGCCGACCGGCTACCCCACCGCCGGCCCTGGCACGTTCGCCGTGGCCCAGAGCCGATCCCCGGTACGCGGACACGACGGGCCGCTGAGCCGCTACCGGGTCGAGGTCGAGCACGGTACGGGGCAGGACGCCGACCGGTTTGCCGCCACCGTGGACGCGGTGCTCGGCGACCCGCGCAGCTGGATCGCGTCGGGGGAACTGCGGGTGCAGCGGGTGCCCGAGGCGGCCGCCGCCGACTTCACCGTCTACCTCGCCACCCCGGTCACCTCCGAGCGGATGTGCGCCGAGGGCGGCCTGCGCACCGACCGGTACACCTCCTGCCGGCTGCCCGGCCGGGTCGTGCTCAACCTGGCCCGGTGGATGACGGCGGTGCCCGACTACGGCGCCCCGCTGGAGGTCTACCGGACATACGTGATCAACCACGAGGTCGGGCACGAGTTCGGTGAGCTGCACCAGGCCTGCCCCGCGCCCGGCGCGCCCGCCCCGGTGATGCAGCAGCAGACGTACGGCCTGGACGGCTGCCTGCCGAACGCCTGGCCGTACGTCGACGGAAGGCGGTACTCCGGCGAGCCCACCGACGGCGTCTGAGTTATTCCCGGTCCCGCAGTTCGGGCCGAGTGTCCCTCATCATGGCCGATCCCCGTCCGGGCGAGCGACAATGGCGCGGTCACACCGCCGATCCCGGGGAGTCCACCGTGTCGTTGCCCCCGCTCGTCGAACCCGCCGCCGAGCTGACCGTAGACGAGATCCGCCGCTACTCGCGCCACCTGATCATCCCGGACGTCGGGGTGGAGGGGCAGAAGCGGCTGAAGAACGCCCGGGTGCTCTGTGTCGGCGCCGGCGGCCTCGGCTCGCCGGCCCTGCTGTACCTCGCCGCGGCCGGTGTCGGCACGCTCGGCATCATCGACTTCGACACCGTCGACGAGTCGAACCTCCAGCGCCAGGTCATCCACGGCGTCTCCGACGTGGGCCGCTCCAAGGCCGAGTCCGCCGCCGCGTCGATCCGCGAGATCAACCCGCTGGTCAACGTGGAGATCCACAACACCGCGCTGGACCGGGAGAACGTCCGGGACATCTTCTCCCGGTACGACCTGATCGTGGACGGCACCGACAACTTCGCCACCCGGTACATGGTCAACGACGCCGCGGTGCTGCTCGGCAAGCCGTACGTCTGGGGTTCGATCTACCGCTTCGACGGCCAGGCGTCGGTGTTCTGGGCCGAGCACGGCCCCTGCTACCGCTGCCTCTACCCGGAGCCCCCGCCGCCCGGCATGGTCCCCTCCTGCGCCGAGGGCGGCGTGCTCGGCGTGCTCTGCGCGTCCATCGGGTCGATCCAGGTCAACGAGGCGATCAAGCTGCTCGCCGGCATCGGTGAGCCGCTGGTCGGCCGGCTGATGGTCTACGACGCCCTGGAGATGAGCTACCGCAAGATCAAGGTCCGCAAGGACCCGAACTGCGTGCTCTGCGGCGAGAACGCGACCCTCACCGACCTCATGGAGGACTACGAGGACTTCTGCGGCGCGGTCTCCGACGAGGCGCAGGAGGCGGTGGTCGACTCGACCATCACCGCGCTGGAGCTGAAGGACTGGCAGGACTCCGGCAAGGACATCTTCCTCGTCGACGTGCGCGAGCCCGCCGAGTACGAGATCGTCCGCATCCCCGGCGCGACGCTCATCCCCAAGGGCGAGATCCTCTCCGGCGAGGCGCTGGCGAAGTTCCCGCAGGACCGGCAGATCGTGCTGCACTGCAAGTCCGGCGTCCGCTCGGCCGAGGCGCTCGCCGCGCTGAAGGCGGCCGGCTTCACCGACGCCGTGCACGTCCAGGGCGGTGTGCTCTCCTGGGTCAAGCAGATCGACCCGTCCCTGCCGTCGTACTGAGTCGCGTCGATGGGCCTGCCCGGTTCCCCGGGCGGGCCCATCGTGCTTTCCGTGCCCCGTGGCGTGGACAAACGCCTTGTCGCCCGACCCGCAGGTGGATGTCCTCGGCGACCGGTGGGCGGTACCGGCCCTGACCGAGCTACCGAGGCGTAACCGCGGCCGCGCCAGTACCGTCAGGGCCGTGGTGGACTTGGACGCGGCGATCGGATTCGTCGTCGCACACGGAGACGCGGTGGACCGCGCCCGTCTCTCCCGGCTGCGCACCGGCGCTCCGGTGCCGCCCGGCCTGCTCGACGCCGCCGAGTCCGGGCAGGCGCCCGGCGGCGGCTGGCCCGCCGTGCTCGACGGTGAAGTCGCCTCGATCGACGCGACCTGCTTCCGCCTGGCCGAGCTGGACGACCTCGGCGCGCTCGGCCGGCCGGCGGCCCGGCACGCGCTGGACTGGCTCGCCGCCCGGCAACTGCCCGACGGCGGCTGGGACGAGGACCCGTCACTGGCCGGGCTCGCCCCCGAATGGGCCACCCCCGGCGATCCGGAGGCCCGGCTCTACCAGACCGCCAACGCCGGATTCTGGCTGACGGTGGCCGGGCTGGACGCCCGGGCCGCCGGGCCGCTGGACCACCGGGTCGGCGGCGCGTACGCCGGTGTGGTGCAGGCCGCGGCCCAGGCGCTCGCCGCCCAGCTCGCGCCGGACGGGAGCTGGCCGTCCTTCCTGCCCGCCGGCTGGCTCGCCGCCGCGGTGCTGCACCGCCAGCAGATGTACTACGAGTCGGCGCGCATCCAGGCGGTGCTGGCCGACCGGATCCCGCAGATGTCCCCGGCCGACGTGGCCTGGCTCGCCGCCACGCTGCGCCGGGTCGACGTGGGCGAGGAGCAGTGGCTGCTGGTCTCCGCGCGCAGGCGGCTCGCCGAGACCCAGCGCAGCGACGGCGGCTGGGACAGCGACGACGGGCACCAGTTCGACGTGCACACCACGCTGCGGGCGATCCGTGCGTGCCGGCCGAACGCGCCCGAAGCCCCGGTGTCCGGCGCGCCGTTCGTGGCGCCGCGGCCCGCCGAACTGCCCCCGCCGCCTGCGGTGCCGGCCCCGCGCCAGCGCCGGCTCCCCGCATCGGCGAGTCTCGATCCCGACCCGTCGTCCCGCCGGGGCCCCGAGCCTTCGTCCGGTGGCGGCCCCGAGCCTTCGGCGGGCTTCGGCTCTGACCTGCCGTCCGGTCTCGGCACTGACCCGTCGGCCGGACCGGGGATCGCGCCCGCGCTGTCGGCGGGGCCGGACTTGTTTCCGACCCAGGGTCTCGGTTCTCACACGTGGTTCCGTCCGGACGTCGGGTCGGATGCCGCGTCTGGTTCAGTGGAGGAGCCTGATCCGTCGGCCGGCCCTGTGATCTCGGCCGATCCGGACGGCGGGCCGGGTTCGTGGTCCGCCTGGGTCGTCACGCCCGATCTGCTCCCCGACGAGAGCAAGGGGCCTGCTGCGCAGCCGGTGCCGGACCTGGCGCCCGGCCCGGTGCTGCCCGGTCTACCTCCGGCGGTTGCGGTGCCACCGGCCGCCCCGGTGTCCCGGGGGTTGCCTCCGCTGGTCATGCCACCATCGGTGCCCACGGCCCCGGCGCTGCCGCAGCCCGGCACCACCCCGCCGGTCGACCCCGCCACACCGGCAGACGGTGATCCACTCCAGCTCGCTTAGCCCCGCCAGCCGATGACCAGCACCAGTTCGGGGAGGTGGCGGTATCGGAGGTCCTGGGATGGCACCACTTCCCCGAGCTGCCGGCGCTCTGACTAGTTCGGGGAAGTGGTGCTATCGGAGGCGCTGGGATGGCACCACTTCCCCGAGCTGCCGGCGGGCCTGGCCAGTTCGGGGAGGTGGCGGTATCGGAGGCGTTGGGATGGCGCCACTTCCCCGAGCTGGCGGCGGGCTGGCCAGTTCGGGGAGGTGACGCTATCGGAGGCGCTGGGATGGCACCACTTCCCCGAGCTGGCGGGGGCTCTGGGCAGTTCGGGGAGGTGGTGCTATCGGAGGTCCTGGGATGGCACCACTTCGCCGAGCTGGCGGCGGGCCTGGCCAGTTCGGGGAGGTGGCGCTATCGGAGGCGTTGGGGTGCCACTTCGCCGGGCTGGCGGCGGGCTGGCTAGTTCGGGGAGGTGGTGCTATCGGAGGCGCTGGGGTGCCGCCACTTCCCCGAGCTGGCGGCGGCTCTGGCCAGTTCGGCGAGGTGGCGGCATCAGAAGCCAGCTGATCAGCGCAGGTGACCGTCCCCGGTCACCACGTACTTGGTGCTGGTCAGCTCCGGCAGACCCATCGGGCCGCGCGCGTGCAGCTTCTGCGTCGAGATGCCGATCTCTGCGCCGAACCCGAACTCGCCGCCGTCGGTGAACCGGGTCGACGCGTTGACCATGACCGCAGCGGAGTCCACCCGGGCCACGAACTCCCGGGCCGCGCGCTGCGAGTCGGTGACGATCGCCTCGGTGTGCCCGGTGCCGTACCGGCGGATGTGCGCGACCGCCGCGTCGAGCGAGTCGACCACGGCGACGGAGATGTCGGCGGAGAGGTACTCGGTGCCGAAGTCCTCCTCGGTGGCCGGCACCACGGTGTCGGAGTGGGCGGCCACCTCGGGCGTGCCGTGCACTGTCACCCCGGCGTCGGCGAACGAGGCGAGCACCGCCGGCAGGAAGGCGTCCGCGACGTCGCGGTGCACCAGCAGCGACTCGGCGGTGTTGCAGGTGGACAGGCGCTGGGTCTTGGCGTTCAGCGTGACGGCCAGCGCCTTACCGAGGTCGGCGGCGGCATCGACGTACACGTGGCAGTTGCCCACCCCGGTCTCGATCACCGGCACTGTCGACTCCTCGACCACCGCGCGGATCAGCGACGCGCCGCCGCGCGGGATCAGCACATCGACCAGGCCGCGGGCGCGCATCAGCTCCTTGACCGAGTCGCGGGTGCTGGAGTCGAGCAGCTGCACCGCGTCGGCCGGCAGCCCGGCTCCGGCGACCGCGTCGCGCAGCACCTCCACCAGCGCCGCGTTGGAGTGCGCGGCCGACGAGGAGCCGCGCAGCAGCGCCGCGTTGCCGGACTTCAGGCAGATCCCGGCGGCGTCGACAGTCACGTTCGGCCGGCCCTCGTAGACGATGCCGACGACCCCGAACGGCACCCGGATCTGGCGCAGCTCCAGGCCGTTGGGCAGCGTCGAGCCGCGTACCACCTCGCCGACCGGGTCGGGCAGCGCGGCCATCTGGCGCAGCGCGTCGGCGATGGCGGCCATCCGGCCCTCGTCGAGCGCGAGCCGGTCCAGCACGGCCGCGGACAGCCCGGCGTCGCGCCCGGCCGCCAGGTCCGCCGCGTTCGCCGTCAGAACCTCGGGGGTACGCGCCACGAGCGCGTCGGCCATCGCGTGCAGCGCGGCGTCCTTGACGGTACGGGTGGCAGTGGCCAGGGCTTCCGCCGCGTCCCGGGCTCGCCGGGCCTGCTCGACGACGCTCATCGTGCGTACTCCTTCGGAGGTGTTTTAAGGAGGGGCCCCTTATTAACAGACGGGTGTTAATAAGGGGCCCTTGCTTACAGCAGGACCAGGTCGTCGCGGTGGACGACCTCACGTTCGTACGCCGGGCCGAGCGCCGCGGCGAGTTCGGAGGTGGAGCGGCCGAGCAGGCCGGGCAGCTCCACCGCGTCGTAGTTGACCAGCCCTCGGGCCACCGGCGCGCCCGCGGTGTCGACCAGGTCGACCGGGTCCCCGGCGGTGAACGCGCCGTCGACGGCGGTGATGCCGGCGGGCAGCAGCGACTTGCGGCGGCCGACCACCGCCTGCACCGCGCCCGGGTCGAGATGCAGGCGGCCCCGGGGCGCGGTGGCGTGCGCGAGCCAGAACAGGCGCGCGGCGGGACGGCGGCTGCTCGGGTGGAAGTACGTGCCGACCGGCTCGCCGGCAAGTGCCGGCCCGGCCAGCGGCGCGGCGGTGAGCACCACCGGGATGCCGAAGCCGGTGGCGATCCGGGCCGCCTCGACCTTCGTCACCATGCCGCCGGTGCCCACCCCGGCCCGGCCGGCCCCGCCGATGTCCACGCCCGCGAGGTCGCCCTCGCCGTGCACCTCGGTGATGCGGGTGCTGCCGGGGCGGGCCGGGTTGCCGGTCCAGAGCGCGTCGACGTCGGAGAGCAGCACCAGCAGGTCGGCGTCGACGAGCGCGGCGACGAGCGCGGCGAGGCGGTCGTTGTCGCCGAACCGGATCTCCTCGGTGGCCACCGTGTCGTTCTCGTTGACGATCGGCACGGCCTGCAGGTCGAGCAGTTTGCGCAGCGTCCGGTACGCGTTGCGGTAGTGCGCGCGCCGGGTCACGTCGTCCACGGTGAGCAGGACCTGCCCGACGGTGCGGCCGTGCCGGGCGAACGCGGCCGCGTACCGCCCGATCAGCAGGCCCTGACCGACGCTGGCGGCGGCCTGCTGGGTGGCCAGGTCGCGCGGGCGCCGGGGCAGCCGCAGCGGGGCGAGCCCGGCGGCGATCGCGCCGGAGGAGACCAGCACCACCTCGCGTCCGGCGGCGGCCAGCTCGCCGAGCGTGTCGACGAGCGCGTCGACCCGGGCGTCGTCCAGGCCGCCGGTCGCGGTGGTCAGCGAGGACGAACCGATCTTGACGACGATCCGGCGGGCCGATGTGACTGCTTCACGCACCCGACCATTCTGCGCGCTGCGGTCTGTGACGCCGCGGCGCGTTCCCATATCGTGGCAGCTCGTGACACCTGACGAGTACGTCGAGGCTGTGCTGGCACTTGTCGAGCGGATCCCGCCGGGGCGCGCGATGTCGTACGGGGCGGTGGCCGACGCGCTCGCCGACCGTTCGGGGCGGGCGTCGCCGCGGCTGGTCGGCTCGATCATGGCGCGGCACGGGGGCGGCGTGCCCTGGCACCGGGTGGTGAACTCGGCGGGCCGGCTGCCGCCGGGTCACGAGCGCAAGGCCCGGGAGCGGCTGCTCGCCGAGGGGTGCCCGCTGCGCGGGGACCGGGTGGACCTCGCGGCGGCGTCGTGGTCGCCGGACGAGGGGATGTGACGCGGGCCATAACGTGAGTAGCATTCGGCTCCATGACAGCTTCGGGCCTGCCCCGCCGGGTGCACCTCGGATACGCGCTGGGTTCCCTGGTCACCGGCGCGTTCGGCACCGTACCCGGGCTGCTCCTGCTGCCGTACCTCACCGACACGCTCGGCGTCGCCGCCGGGCTGGCCGCGCTGCTGGTGCTGCTGCCGAAGGCGTGGGACGTGCTGGTCAACCCGGTCGCCGGGCGGATCTCCGACCGGACCCGCTCCCGCTGGGGCGCCCGCCGGCCGTACCTGCTCGTCGGCGGGCTGGCGCTCGCGGTGCTGTTCGCGTCTATCTTCGCCGCGCCGTTCGCGAGCGGTCCGGGCGCGGCCGCGTACGTGGCGCTGGCGTTCCTGGCCACCGCCACCGCGTTCGCGTTCTTCCAGGTGCCGTACGTGGCCATGCCGGCCGAGCTGACCGCCGACCCGGCGGAGCGTACCCGGATGATGACCTGGCGGATCGCGGTGCTGGCGCTGGCCATCCTGGTCTCCGGCGCGGTGGCCCCGGCGGTGGTGACCGCCGGCGGCGACGGCGTGCCCGGTCACCGGTGGATGGGCCTGTTCGTCGCCGCGCTCATCGTCGCCGGCACGGTCGGCGTCTTCCTCGGCACCCGGTCCGCGCCGTCGGGGACGGTGGGGGAGAGCGAGCCGAGCCTGCGCGCCCAGCTCGCTGTGGCCACCCGCAACCGGCCGTTCCGGGTGCTGCTGATCTGCTTCGTGATCCAGTCCGCCGGGGTGGCCACCGTGCTGGCCGGGGTGAAGTACTTCGCCGGCCAGGTGCTGCGCGAGCCGGACAGCGGCCCCACGCTGCTGTTCGCCTGCTTCGTCGCGCCCGCGCTGCTGGTCATGCCGCTGTGGTCGCGGGCCGGCGCCCGGCTGGGCAAGCGGACGTCGCTGGTCGCCGCGTCGGTGATCTTCGCGGTGGGCGCGCTGGCCCTGGTCGCCGCGCCCGCTCTGCCCGCCGCCGCGGCCTACGCGGTGGTCGCGGTGATCGGCGTCGGGTACGCGGGCCAGCAGGTCTTCGCGCTGGCCATGCTGCCGGACTGCATCGCGTACGACACCGTGCGCACCGGGCGGCGGCAGGCCGGGGTGTTCACCGGGCTGTGGACCGCCGGGGAGACGTTCGGGCTGGCACTCGGGCCGGGCATCTACGGGCTGGTGCTCCAGCTCTCCGGTTACGTCTCCTCGTCCACCGGTACCGCCGCCGCCCAGTCCGACACGGCACGTCTCGGCGTGCTGCTCGGCTTCACCGTGCTGCCCGCGCTGCTGGTGGCGATCCCGCTGGTGCTGCTGCGCGGCTACACCCTGCCCCCGGCCCAGCTCGCCATCGCGCCGGAGGCCGGGGCACCCGAGGGTGCCGCACCGGCCGCGCGGGCGTGAGCACCGGACCCGTCCACGAGAGGAACCACCCGATGACCGACACGGCAGGCGCCGGCGCGCTGCCCGCACAGGGGATGCCCGCGGCGGACGTACTCGGCGAGATCCGCGCGCTGCGGGACGCCGACCGGCCGACGCACGGCGGGCGGCTGTTCGCGTACGTCTACGACCCCGGCGTGGCCGGTCTGGACGAGCTGGCGCAGGCCGCGTACGCGCAGAGCGCGCACGTCAACGGCCTCGACCCGACCGCGTTCCCGTCGCTGCTGGCGATGGAGAACGCGCTCGTCGGCGCCGCCGCCCGGCTGCTCGGCGGCGGTCCCGGCACCGGCGCGCCGGACGTCGTCGGCAGCGTCACCAGTGGCGGCACCGAGTCGCTGCTGCTCGCCGTCAAGGCGGCCCGGGACGCCCGCCCCGACCTGACCGAGCCACGGATCGTGGCGCCGGCCAGCGCGCACGCCGCGTTCGCCAAGGCGGCGCACTACCTGCGGGTCACGCTCGACACGGTGCCCGTCGACCCGGTGACGCTGCGGCCGGACGTGGCAGCGGTGGCCGCCGCGATCCGCCCGGAGACCGTGCTGGTGGTCGCGTCCGCCCCGTCGTACGCGCACGGGGTGGTCGACCCGGTCGCGGAGATCGCCGCCGTCGCCGAGGCGGCCGGGGTGCGCTGCCACGTAGACGCCTGCTTCGGCGGCTGGACGCTGCCCTGGCTGCGCCGGCTCGGCGCGCCGGTGCCGCCGTTCGACTTCGCCGTACCGGGGGTCACCTCGATCTCGGTGGACCTGCACAAGTACGCGTACGCGCCGAAGGGCGTCTCGGTGCTGCTGCACCGCGATCCGGCGCTGCGCGCCCCGCAGTTCTTCGCGTACGCCGACTGGCCCGGGTACACGATGGTCAACCCGGTGATCGCCTCGACCCGCTCCGGTGGGCCGATCGCCGCCGCGTACGCCACGCTGCGCCACCTCGGCGAGGACGGCTACCTGCGGCTGGCCGCCGCGACCCGGGACGCGGTCGCCGGGCTCGCCGACGCGATCCGGGCCACCCCCGGGTTGCGGCTGATGGCCGAGCCGGAGACCACTGTCGTCTGCTTCACCAGCGACGATCCCGGGCTCGACCTGTTCGTGCTGGTCGACGAGCTGACCGCGCGTGGCTGGCACACCCAGCCCCAGCTCACGTACGCCGATCTGCCGGCCAGCGTGCACCTCACGGTGACCGCGGCGGTGGCGCCCCGGGTGGCCGAGTTCGGCCCGGCGCTGGCCGAGGCGGTCGCGGCGGCCCGCGCCGCCGGGCCGGTCGTGCTGCCGCCGGAGCTGCTGGCGCTGGCCGGCAGCCTCACCCCGGAGGCGCTCACCCCGGACCTGGTGGCCGGGCTGGCCGACGGGCTCGGCCTGGCCGGCGGCGCCGGCGCGCCGGACCGGATGGCGGTGGTCAACACGCTGCTCGACGCCGCGCCGGCCCGGCTGCGGGAGCGGCTGCTCGCCGAGTTCGTCGGGTTGCTCCAACGCCCTGCCTGGTGACGTGGACGCGGCCCGCACGGTCTCCGGGCGGGCCGCGCCGTGCGGTGCCTCAGCCGGCCGCGCTGATGCTGAACGTCGTGGTGTTGTCCGCCGGGTCGACGTCCCCGACCGGCTCGTTCACGTAGCGGGCCTCGACGGTGAACGCGCCGCTGCCCAGCGCGCCGGCCGGCGTTCCGGCCGTGGCGCGCAGGACGACGTCGAACGTGCGCTCCTCGCCGGGCACGAACCGGCCGCCCGGGACGTCGAACGAGTCCGGGAAGCTGGGCAGGTCCTGCGGGTCGGTGCTCCACACCTCGACCCCGGCGGGCAGGACCGCCCGCGCGGCGAGCCGGAACGACGGCGCGTCGTTGCCGTAGCGCACGGTCACCGGCATCCGGCCCAGCAGGCTTCCGTCGGCCTGGCGGGTCAGCGTCGCGTCACCACCGCTGACGGTCAGGTCCGTCTCGGTGGCCTGCCGGTAGACGCGCGGCGCGCGGACGCTGCCCGAGGCCGACCGGAACACGGTCGGGAAGGAGTCGCGGTCCGCCACCCGGGTGCCGCCGCCCGGCACCACCGCGATCGAGCCGCCCGGCGCGATCATCGGGTAGGCGCGCGCTGTCGTCCAGACCTGGAAGTTGAGCCGGAGGGCCCGGCTGTCGCCCGCCGCGACCCGGCCGCCGAAGCTGCTGATGACCCGGCGGTTGTCCACCAGGTCCTCGGTGAACCACGGCGTGCCGTCGTCGAGGCCGATGAACGAGGCGCCGGCCGGCTCGGTGATGAGCAGGTCGGCGACGCCGTCGGCCCGGCCCCGGTTGCTGATCGTCGCGGTCAGCGTGCCGACGTACCCCCGGTCGGTGGGCGTCAGCACCAGCGGCCCGGTGTCGACGGTCAGCCGTGCCGCCGCGGTGCCGCTCGTGGCGGCGGCGGGGGTGGCCAGCGCGAACAGGGCTGCCGCCCCGGCCAGCAGCGCGGTGGCGACTCGTGCCGTGCGTGTGGTCATGACAGGTCCTCCGTGATCCCCGTGGTGGGCGGCGGTCGTTCCGTCCGCCCGACAGTGATGACACCCGCCGGCCCGGGGGACAGTTGCCCGGGTTCCCTGTCGTGGGTACGACACCGGAACGCTGTGGTTGACTGTCTGCTCGGGGTTCACGGACAGCGGGGAGGTCGGAGATGCAGCTGCCGGGCGTGCTCGGCGAGCCGATCCGGTTCGTGCTGAACTGGGGCCGCCGCTACTCGCTCTGGGTGTTCAACTTCGGCCTGGCCTGCTGCGCCATCGAGTTCATCGCGACCAGCATGGGCCGGCACGACTTCATGCGCCTCGGCGTGATCCCGTTCGCCCACGGCCCCCGGCAGGCCGACCTGATGGTGGTCAGCGGCACCGTCACCGACAAGATGGCCCCGGCCATCAAGCGGCTCTACGACCAGATGCCCGAGCCGAAGTACGTGATCTCGTTTGGCGCCTGCTCCAACTGCGGCGGCCCGTACTGGGACTCCTACTCGGTCACAAAGGGCGTCGACCAGCTCATTCCGGTCGACGTCTACGTGCCCGGCTGCCCGCCCCGCCCGGAGGCGCTGCTGCACGGCATCCTGCGCCTCCAGGAGAAGATCGCCGCCGAGCAGTCCGGCGTCGGCGGCGTGCCCCGCCCCGACGCGCTCGCCTCCCCGGCGGACGTCACCCCCCGGCCGGTCGAGGCGCTGACCGCGCCACCGGTACGTCCGCCGCTCGGCTGAGCCGTCAGGTGGCGCCGCCGGTCTAGCCTGCGGCTCATGACCGACTTCGCGGAGAAGCGCTCCGCATTCATCATCGGCGTGCTGACCGAGGAGTTCGGCGCGTCCATGGCGATCGACCCGGCGGCGTTCCGCCGTAAGTTCCGCAAGATGGCCGCGTCACCGTTCGCGTTCTACCGGGGCAGCGCGGCGCTGTTCTACGCCGACCAGCGCGGCGACTTCGGCAGCGACCGGTTCCTCGACGAGCGGACCAGCCGGGTGTGGATCCACGGCGACCTGCACGCCGAGAACTTCGGCACCTACATGAACGCCTCCGGGCAGCTCGTGTTCAACGTCAACGACTTCGACGAGGCGTACGTCGGGCCGTTCACCTGGGACCTGAAGCGCCTCGCGGCGAGCGTGGCGCTGATCGGCTACGCCAAGGCCCTCTCCGACCGGGTGATCGGCGAGATGGTCACCGGCTTCGCCGGGTCGTACCTGGCCGAGCTGCGGGCCATCGCGGCCGGCGGGGACGACGCGATCGGCTCGATCACGCTGGACAACGCCGACGGCGTGCTGCGCCGGGTGCTCCAGCAGGCGCGGCTGAACACCCGGGTGGACCTGCTCGCCGCGCAGACCACCATCGACAACTACGAGCGCCGGTTCTCCCTCGGCGACGGCGTGCACGAGATCGACGACGCCACGCGGGAGAAGGTCTGCGCCGCGTTCGCCGACTACCTGCACACGCTGCCGGACTCGACCACCCGGATGCGCCCGGTGGCCACCGGCATCAAGGACGTGGTGCTGCGCAAGGGCGTCGGCATCGGCTCGGCTGGGCTGCCGTCGTACAACCTGCTGCTGGAGGGGCACACCCAGGCGCTGGAGAACGACGTCGTCATCTACATGAAGCAGGCGCAGGTGCCGGCCGTGGCGCGGTACGTCGACGACGAGCGCGTCCGGTCGTACTTCCGGCACCAGGGGCACCGCACCGCCGAGTCGCAGCGCGCGTTGCAGGCGCACGCCGACCCGTGGCTGGGCTTCACCGAGCTGGACGGCGTCGGCCAGCTCGTCGCCGAGGTCTCCCCGTACGCGGCGGACCTCGACTGGGCCGACGTGAACGAGCCGGAGGAACTGGGCGGCGTGCTCGCCGACCTGGGCCGCGCGGTGGCCCGGATGCACTCGGTGGCCGACGACGAGTCCAGCCACGACCTGGTCGACTACTCCACCGAGGAGGCGATAGTCGCTGCCGTCGACGCCGACCCGGACGGGTTCGTCGACTACCTGGTCGACTTCGCCCACCGGTACGGGATCCGGGCGCGCGAGGACCACCAGCTCTTCGTGGACCTGTTCCGCAACGGCCGGCTACCCGGCATCTGAGGGCGCGGGGCGCCGGCGGCGGCGCCCCGCCTCACTGCGTGAAGTCCAGCACCGCCTTGATGTCCTCGCCGGTGCGGGCGTACGCCTCCCGGTAGTTCAAGACCGGTACGCGGCGGGTGATCAGCGACGTCAGCCAGGACTGGTCGGCCTGGGCGAGCGCCTCGGCGGCCAGGTCCCAGTGCCGCCGGCCGGCGTTCACCGAACCGAACACCACGTTGTTCTCCAGCACCAGCTCCCGATTGAGCGCCCCGGCGTCGAAGTTGATGGTCCGGCCGCCGCTGGACACGCCGGTCAGGCAGACGATCCCGGTGGGCGCGGCCTTGCACATGGCGTCCAGCACCACCGTCGGCGCGCCGGTGCACTCGATCACCACGTCCGGTTTCACGTCCAGCTCGGTCACCGACGACGTGTGGTACGTGGCGCCCAGCGCCCGGACCAGGTCCGGCTTCGGCCCCGTCGTGTTGCGGTCCAGCACGTGCACCGACAGCTCACGCTGGCTGCCGAGCAGCGCCGCGAGCAGGCCGATCGGCCCCGCTCCGGTGATCAGCACGCTCTTCGGCTTCCACTCGGCGCGGAGCCCGATCCGCTCGATGTGGTCCCACGCCTTCGCCACCACGCTGGCCGGCTCCAGCAGCATGCCCACCGACGCGAGAGCCGGGTCCAGGCCGACGGCGAACTTGGGCTGCAGCCGCCAGCGTTCCCGGGCGAAACCGGGCAGCCCTTTGATGCCGTGCTCGGTGTACTGCCCGTTGCGGCACATGTCCCACTCGTCCACCGCGCAGTTCGCGCAGGGCACCGGGTCGGGGTGGCGGACCACGCCCGCCACCAGGTCGCCGGGCTGCAACGTGCCGGTCGGGTCCTCCAGCACCCGGCCCAGCGACTCGTGCCCGAGCACCAGCCGCTCCTGGCCCGGCGGCGCCTCGCCGTACTCGCCCGCGACGATCTCGTGATCGGTGCCGCAGACGCCCACCGCCAGCGCCTCCACCAGGATCGCGCCCTCCTCGGGCGCCGGCTCGGGCCAGTCGTCGACCAGCCGCAGCGAGTCCGGGACACCGGGGGTCACAGTCACAGCGAGCACGTACCTCATCTTTCCGCGCGCTCCCGCCGCCCGTCCGGCAAAGCGACGATCCCGCACGGGCGGCCCGACCCGGTCCGCAGCCGTCGGCCATAGGATCAGCGCATGACTCCGGAAGAGGTCGGCCGGCGGGTGGTCGAGCTGCTCGCGCCCGTGGCGGCCACCGCGTCGGTCTCCGGCGGCCAGGGGTACGCGCGCGCCACCGTCGACGTACCCCCGGCGAGCTGGGCGGACGCGGTGCGTGCGGTGCGCGACGACGCCGAGCTGGGTTTCGACTTCCTCGACTGGCTCTCCGCGGTGGACGAGCTGGCCGACGGCTTCGACGTGGTGCTGCACCTCTGGTCGGTCCGGGGCCGGCACGGGTTGCTGCTGCGCACCCGGGTCCCCCGCGACGCGCCCGTCGTCGCCTCGGTGGTCGACCTGTTCCCCGGCGCGGCCTGGCACGAGCGGGAGACCCACGAGATGTTCGGCATCGACTTCGCCGGCCACGGCGAGCTGCGGCCGCTGCTGCTGCCGCCGGAGTTCGAGGGGCACCCGCTGCGCAAGGAGTTCGTCCTCGCCTCCCGCGTCGCCAAGCCGTGGCCCGGCGCCAAGGAGCCGGGCGAGTCGGAGGCGGGCGGCGGCCGTCGGCCGGTCCGGCCGCCGGGCGTGCCCGCGCCGGGTGAGTGGGGCACGACGCCCACGCCGGCGGGTGCGGCGGGCGCCGGTGAGGGCCCCCGTGGGGGTACGCCGGCCCGCCCGGCCCGGGAGCGCCCGGCGCGGCCCTCTCCGGGGGAGCGTCCGGCGCGTGCTGCCCGTCCTTCGGCCGCTGAGGGCGCTGCCGGGTCCGCTGCTGCTCCGGCGGTCGATGAGGCGGGTCCGCTCGGTCGGCCGCTGCCAGGGGAAATTCCGACCGGTCCGCCCCGTCAGCAGCCGGACCCCGACGCGGCGGGGGAGAGCTGATGCCGGACTGGTTGGAGCTGGTCCTGCGCGTGGCGGGCGTGCTCGTCGCGTTCCTCACGCTGCCGCTGATCGTCGGCCAGGCCGAACACAAGGTGATGGCGCACATGCAGGGCCGGCTGGGCCCGATGTACGCGGGTGGCTTTCACGGCTGGGCGCAACTGGTGGCCGACGGCATCAAGTTCGTGCAGAAGGAGGACGTCACCCCGCGCGACGCGGACCGGCAGGTCTTCCGGCTGGCGCCCGCGGTGGCGCTGGTGCCGTACCTGCTCGTGCTGCTGGTGATCCCGCTCGGGCCGGGTGACCTGGTCGCCCAGCCGTTGGACATCGGCCTGTTCTTCGTGCTCGCAGTGGTGGGCGTCGGGGTGCTGGCCGTGCTCATGTCCGCGTGGGCGTCGGCCAACAAGTACAGCCTGCTCGGCGGGCTGCGCGGCGCGGCCCAGTTGCTCGGGTACGAGCTGCCGCTGGTGCTGGCCGCCGCTTCGGTGGCGATGGCGGCCGGCACGCTCAGCCTGTCCGGCATCGTGGAGGCCTGGCAGCCGTGGTGGCTGCTCTGGCAGGCGCCGGCCATGGTGATCTTCTTCGTGGCGGGGCTGGCGGAGATCCGCCGCCCGCCGTTCGACATGCCGGTGGCCGACTCCGAGCTGGTCTTCGGCTACATGACCGAGTACACCGGCCTGCGGTTCGCGTTCTTCCTGCTCGCCGAGTACGTCGGCATCGTGGTGATCGCGGCGCTGACGACTGTGCTGTTCCTCGGCGGCTGGCAGGGTCCGTTCGCCGACGCGCAGCTCGGCTGGCTGTGGACGCTGCTGAAGGTGTTCGCCGTCGCCTTCGTGATCATCTGGCTGCGGGTGAGCTACCCGAGGCTGCGCGAGGACCAGCTCCAGCGCCTCTGCTGGCTGGTCCTGGTCCCTCTGGCCCTGGCCCAGCTCGTCCTGACCGCCGCAGTCCGCCTGGCCCTGTAACCCTCCCGCCCCGCCCCTCGCCCTTCCCTCCCCGCCCTCTCCCCGTCGATCTTGCGCTTTCTGCCCCGACGAAAGGGGCATAGTGCCCAGGTTTGGGGCGCGAAGTGCAAGATCGACGCGGCGAGAGAGGGCGGGGGCGGGAGGGGCGGGTCAGCGCAGGGGGGTGTGGGACGGGTCTACTCGCTCGGACGGAGCGGGGGGCGGGGGTGGGGTGCCGTCGCCGAAGGGGCGGCCGCCCAGCTTCTCCCGGCCGTGCGGGGTGAGCCAGTTGCTCAGGTCGGGGCCGAGCGGCACGATCCCCGTCGGGTTGATGTCCAGGTGGACCTCGTAGTAGTGCCGCTTGATGTGGTCGAAGTCGATGGTGTCGCCGAACCCGGGCGTGGTGAACAGGTCCCGGGCGTACGCCCACAGCACCGGCATCTCGCTGAGCTTCTGCCTGTTGCACTTGAAGTGCCCGTGGTAGACCGGGTCGAAGCGGACGAGCGTGGTGAACAGCCGTACGTCCGCCTCGGTGATCGTGTCGCCGACCAGGTAGCGCTGCCCGGCCAGCCGCTCGCTCAGCCAGTCGAGCCGGTCGAACAGCCGGTGGTACGCCTTGTCGTACGCCTCCTGGCTGCCGGCGAAGCCGCACCGGTAGACGCCGTTGTTGACGTCCGCGAAGACGACAGCGTTCACCTCGTCGATCTCGGCGCGCAGCGGTTCCGGGTAGAGGTCCGGCGCGCCCGGCCGGTGGTGCTCCGTCCACTCGGTCGACAGGTCCAGGCTCATCTGCGCGTAGTCGTTCGTCACCACCTGCCCGGTGGGCACGTCGACGAGCGCCGGCACGGTGATGCCGCGCTCGTAGCCGGGGAAGCGGGCGAAGTACGCGTCGGCCAGCCGCTCGATGCCGAGTACCGGGTCCTTGCCGTCCGGGTCCAGGTCGAACGTCCAGCTGCGCTTGTCGTGGGTGGGCCCGGCCACCGCCATCGAGATGGCGTCCTCCAGCCCGAGCAGCCGCCGCACGATGATCAGCCGGTTCGCCCAGGGGCAGGCCCGGCTGACCGCGAGCCGGTACCGGCCCGGCTCCACCGGCCAGCCGTCCCGCCCGTCGGCGGTGATCCGGGTGGCGATGTAGCGCTGGTCCCGGGTGAACTCGCCACCCGGTTCCACGTACTTGCCGCCGGTTCGGTCCAGGACCTCGTCGTCACTGCCGCCCACGCCCACCTCCGAGTTCGCTTTTCGCTCCCATCATGGTCGCTCCGGCGGCTCCCGGCAGGTCGAGCGCGTCACAAAGGGGCATAGGCTGCCCGCCGTGACCGATGTGGAGACGGCGGCCCGGCGTTTCGTCGCCGACGTGTGGAACGCCGGACGCGAGGAGAGCGCGTACGAGCTGGTGGCAGCGGAGTGCCCGGGCCTGGGCGGCACCGGACCGGCGGCGATGCTGGCCTGGCACCGGGACCGGCGGGCGTCGTTCCCCGACCTGCGCTACAAGATCGTTGACGTGGTGGCGACCGGCACGCGGGTGGCCGTGCGCTGGCGGGCCGCCGGCACCCAGGCGGGCCAGTTCGGCCCGGTGCCGCCGACCGGCCGGGTGGTCAGCTACTCGGGCGCGACGTTCCTGCGCTTCGACGACGACGGCCGGATCGTGGACGTGTGGAGCGTCAACGAGCTGTTCCAGGTGCTCCAGCAGCTCGGCGTGGAGATGCTGCCCCCGCTCACACCCGGCGAGGCGTGATCCGGTCGCACGCCCGGGCCAAAGCGCCGGGTGGTGGTCGCGCGCGCGGGGGTCACAGGGCAGGATGGGCGGCATGAGCGAGCACGGTGGAGTGCCCGGCGGAGGTCTGGTCAAGGGCCTGGCGGTCACGTTGAAGACGATGACCCGCCGCTCGACCACCCAGCAGTACCCGGATGTGGCGCCCGAGCTGCCGCCCCGCTCCCGTGGCGTGATCGCGCTGCTGGAGGAGAACTGCACCGTCTGCATGCTCTGCGCCCGCGAGTGCCCGGACTGGTGCATCTACATCGACTCGCACAAGGAGGAGGTGGCGGTGCCCGGCGCCGCCCGTCCCCGCCAGCGCAACGTGCTCGACAAGTTCGACATCGACTTCTCGCTCTGCATGTACTGCGGCATCTGCATCGAGGTCTGCCCGTTCGACGCGCTCTACTGGTCGCCGGAGTTCGAGTACGCCGAGTACGACATCAAGGACCTGCTGCACGACAAGGACCACCTGGGCGAGTGGATGGCCACCGTCCCGCCGCCGCCGGCCCACGACCCGCTCGGCGACCCCTCCAAGGAGGAGACCACCGCCGCCCGGAAGGCGGCGGGTCCGTCGGCCCGTCCGGCTCCTTCCCGGGTACGCCCCGACGCCGCCACCGATCCGGGCGGAGGCGCTGCCTCATGACCGGTGCGGACGTGCTGCTGCTCGCGCTGGGCGCGGTGGCGGTGGGCGCCGGCGCGCTGGTGGTCGCCACCCGGCACCTGGTCCGGGCCGGGTTGTGGCTGGTGGTCTGCCTGGGCGCGCTGGCGGGTGACTACCTGGTGCTCACCGCCGAGCTGGTGGCCTGGGTGCAGGTGCTCATCTACGTCGGCGCGGTGGTGGTGCTGCTGTTGTTCGCGGTGATGCTGACCCGCGCGCCGATCGGGCCGTCGGACGACCTGGACCGGCCCGGCTGGGCCGCCGCGCTGGTCGGCGGCGGCAGCGGACTCGGCCTGGCGGTGCTGCTCATCGACGCGTTCCGCTGGTCCCGGGTGGACCTGCCCGCCGCGGGCACCGCCGAGCGTATCGGCGAGCAGGTGTTCCGCTCCTGGGTGCTGCCGTTCGAGGTGCTGTCGGTGCTGCTGCTGGCCGCGCTGGTCGGCGCGATCGTGCTCTCCCGCCCCGACATCGGCAGCCGGTCCGCCGACGCCGCGCAGCCCGCCGACGAGGGCGGGCGCCAGTGAGGCCGGTCATCCCGTACGTCACCGCCGCGCTGCTGTTCGGCCTCGGCGTGTACGGCGTGCTGCGCCGCCGAAACGCCGTCCTGGTGCTGATGGCGGTGGAGTTGATGCTGAACGCGGTGAACCTGGTGCTGGTCACCGCCGACACCACCGTCAAGGCCGTGCTGCCGCACTCCGGCCAGGTGTTCGCGCTGTTCGTGATCGTGCTCGCCGCCGCCGAGATCGGTGTCGGACTGGCCATCGTGCTCCAGCTCTACCGGCTGCGTGCCAGCGTCACAGTCGACGACGTGCCGCTGGCCGAGCCGGCGCCCGCGGTGACCCCGGCCGAGCGGCCGGATGCGGAAGGAGCGGTCCGGTGAGCACGCCGACGTTGTGGCTCGCGGCGGTGCTGCCGGCCGCGCCGCTCGTCGCCGGCCTGCTCGGCCTGCTGCTGCCGCCGGCGCCGCACCAGGACCGGGCCTCGGCCCGGCGGCTGGCGGTCGCGCTGGGCGTGGCCGGGGCAGCCGTGTCGCTGCTGGCCGCGCTGGCGCTGCTGGTCCGTGTGGACGCCCCGGTCGAGGCGTCCACCACCTGGGTCGACCTGGGCGGGCTGCGGGTCACGCTGGGCCTGCGGCTGGACGGCGTGGCGGTGCTCGTCGCGACGGCGGTCGCCGCTGTGGCGCTGGCCGTGCAGGTCTACTCGATCGGCTACCTGCGCCGGGGCCCGCACGACGATATGGACGTCGACCACCGCTACCCGCCGTACGCGGCTCAGCTCAGCCTCTTCACCGCCGCCATGCTCACGGTGGTGGTGTCCGGTGACCTGATCATGCTGCTGGTCGGCTGGGAGGTGATGGGCATCTGCTCGTACCTGCTCATCGCCCACGACCGGCGGCTGCCCGAGGCGCCCGGCGCGGCGGTGAAGGCGTTCCTGGTCACCCGCGTGGGTGACGTCGGGTTCCTGCTCGGCATCGCGCTGCTCGGCGTGGGCGCGGGCAGCTTCCGGATCGCCGACGTGCTGGCGCACGACTACGGCACCGGCACGCTCACCGCCGCCTGCCTGCTGCTGCTCGCCGGGGTGGCCGGCAAGAGCGCCCAGTTCCCGCTGCACACCTGGCTGCCGGACGCGATGGCCGGTCCCACGCCGGTCTCCGCGCTGATCCACGCGGCCACCATGGTCGCGGCCGGCGTGTACGCGGTGGCCCGGCTGTTCCCGCTGTTCGAACGCGCCCCGGCCGCGCTCGCCGTACTCGGCGTGATGGCCGCGATCACGATACTGCTCGGCGCGTTCGCCGCCACCGCCCAGGACGACATCAAGCGGGTCCTCGCCTGGTCCACGGTCTCCCAGATCGGCTACATGACCGGCGCGCTGGCTGTGGGCGCACCGGCTGCCGCGCTGTTCCACCTGCTCACCCACGCCGCGTTCAAGGCGCTGCTGTTCCTCGCCGCCGGTGCGGTGATCCACGCCGTCGGCACCACGCTGATGTCCCGGATGGGCGGCCTGCGTACCGGCATGCCCGTGACGTTCTGGTGCATGGTGGTCGGCCTGGGCGCGCTCGCCGGCGTACCCCCGCTCTCGGGTTTCTGGAGCAAGGACGGCGTGCTCGCCGCCGCGGAGGCGGCCGCGCTCGACGGCGCCGGGCCGACAGCGGCCTGGGTGGGCTGGCTGGTCTGGCTGGCCGGGCTGGTCGGGGTGGCGGTGACCGCCTGGTACGCGACCCGGCTGCTGCTGCGCACCTTCCTCGGCGCGACCCGCACGCCGCTGCTGCGCCCGCACGACCCGCCCGCCCTGCTGCGCTGGCCGGTCCTGCTGCTCGCGGTTCCGGCCGCGCTGCTCGGCCTGGCCGCATTCGCGCCCTGGTTCGCCGACCGCCTGCGTGTGCCGGGCGACGACACCGGCGAGGCGGTCGAGCTGGTGCACCTGGCGCCGAACCTGATCCTGCCGTTCCTGCTGCTGCTCGTCGGCGCGGGCGTCGCCTGGGCGGGCTGGCGCCGCGACCCGGCCGCCGACCCGGCCCGCTTCCTGGGTCCGCTGCGGCCGGTCTTCGCCCGGGCGTTCCGGCTCGACGACGTCCAGCACACCCTCGTCATACGCCCGACCGGCGCGTTGGCGCGGGTCGTGCGTACCGGTGACGAGCTGGGCGTGGACGGGCTGGTCGAGGGCAGCGGCCGGGCGGCGGTCGAGGTGGGCGGCGGGCTGGCCGCGCTGCACCGGGCGGCGCTGCCGCGCGCGGCGGCCGGGGTGCTGGCAGGCGCGCTGCTGATCGGCCTCGCGGTCGCGCTGATCGGAGTGACCTCATGACGTTCGGGCAGGTCCTGCTGGTCGCCGTGGTCGCGGTCCCGGCGCTCGGCGCGCTGGCCACAGCGGTGGTGCCGGGCGACCGGGCCGGCCGGGTGGTCGGCACCGTCGCCGCCGCGCTGACGCTGCTGGCGACGCTGCCGCTGGTCGGCGGCGACCACGGCTGGTTCGGGTACGGGCCGCGTCCGGCGGTGCAGCCCTGGCACCAGGTCGACCTGCAGTGGGTGCCCGGGCTCGACCTGCGCTTCCACCTCGGGGTGGACGGCATCTCCTGGCCGCTCGTGGTGCTGACCGCGCTGCTCACGCTGCTGTGCTGCGCGTACACGCTGTGGCGGGTGCCGCCCGGCGGCGGCAGCGGGCGGGCGCTGGTGGCGTTGCTGCTGGTGGTCGAGGTGGGCATCCTCGGCACCTTCCTCGCGCTCGACCTGGTGTTGTTCTTCCTGTTCTTCGAGGTCGTCCTGCTGCCGATGTACGCGGTCATCGCCGGCTGGGGCGGCGCGGACCGTCGGCGCGCGGCCCGCAAGTTCGCGCTCTACACGCTGTTCGGCTCGGTGCTGCTGCTGGTCGGCGTCTACGTGGTGGTGGCCGCCGCGGGCACCGCCGACCTGGTCGCGCTCACCGGCGGCGCAGGGCTGTCCCGGGGCACCCAGCTCGCCGCGTTCACGCTGCTGGCGCTCGCGTTCGCGGTGAAGAGCCCGCTCTGGCCGCTGCACTCGTGGCTGCCCGACGCGCACACCCAGGCACCAACTGTCGGCAGCGTGATCCTCGCCGGGGTGCTGCTCAAGATGGGCACGTACGGCATGATCCGGGTCGCTGTGGGGGTGGCCCCGGAGGGCGCCCGCTGGGCCGCGCCGGTGCTCGGCGTGCTCGCCGTCGCCGCGATTCTGATCGGTGGCCTGGTCTGCCTGGCGCAGGACGACCTGAAGCGGCTCATCGCGTACTCCAGCGTCGGGCACATGGGCTTCGTGTTGCTCGGGATCGCCACGCTCACCGCCACCGGGCTCCAGGCCGCGCTGATCGGCAACATCGCCCACGGCGTCATCACCGCGCTGCTGTTCTTCCTGGCCGGCGCGGTCAAGGACCGCGCGCACACCGGCTCGCTGGCCGAGTTGTCCGGGCTGCGGGAGACCGCGCCCCGGCTGGCCGGGCTGCTCGGCTTCGCGGCCGTCGCCTCGCTGGGGCTGCCCGGCCTGGCCGGGTTCTGGGGCGAGGCGTTCGCCGTGGTCGCCGCCGTGCAGCGGGGCGGCCCGCTCTGGCTGACGCTCGCCGTGCTGGCCGCGCTGGGCGGGGCGCTGACCGCCGCCTACTTCCTGCGGCTGCTGCGCCGGGTTTCGCACGGGCGGCCCAGCCCGGCGGTGGCCGGTCTCGCACCCGGCGTGGCCGGCGCGGAACTGACCGCGTGGGCGCCGCTGGTGTTGCTCGCGCTCGCGGTCGGCCTGGCCCCGGCGCTGGTCCTGTCCTACGCCTCCGGCCCGGTGGAGGCGCTGCTGGGGGTCGTCCCATGAGCCTGGTGCAGCCTGTCGACAACGTGGCGATGCTGCCCGCGTACCTGGCGGCCGGCACCGCAGTGCTGGTGCTGCTGGTCGACCTGCTGGTGGCGCGGCCCGCCGTCACCGTCGCCGTGGCGGCGCTCGGCGCGACCGGCACCGCCGTGGGCGCGGCGCTCGTCGGCGCGGGCGACACCCGGCGCACGTTCTGCGTCGGCGACGACTGCTCCTGGGTGTGGAACGGCCGGGCCGCACTGGTCGGGGCCGTGATCGCCCTGCTCACGCTCGGCGTGCTGGCGCTGTCCGGCCCGCTGCTGCGCGCCGGGCGCACCCCGGTCGGCGAGTACTGCTTCCTGCTCGCCTGCGCGATGACCGGTGGCGTGGTGCTCGGCGCCGCCGGTGACCTGATCACGCTGATCGTGGCGCTGGAGACGCTGACGCTCCCGCTGTACGTGCTGGTCGGCCTGCGCCGGGGCAGCCTCGCGGGCGCCGAGGCGGCGGTGACGTTCTTCGTGGTGAGCGTGGTCGCCACCACTGTGACGCTGCTCGGCGCGGCGCTGCTCTACGCGGTCACCGGCACGCTGCACCTGGACCGGCTCGGCGCCACCCTGGCCGCCCGCGACGACCTGACCGACCTGCCGCTGACCGGCGTCGCGGTGGCGCTCGTGGTGGCCGGGCTGGCGTTCAAGGTCGCCGCGGTGCCGTTCCACGCGTGGGCCCCCGCCACGTACGACGGCGCGCCGCTGCCGGTGGCCGCGTACCTGTCGACCGCCTCGAAGCTCGGTGGCGTGGTGGCGCTGCTGGCGGTGGTGCAGCGCGCGCTGCCGGGCGACATGACCGGCCCGGTGCTGGCGGCGCTGGCAGTGCTGACCATGACCGTCGGCAACCTGGTGGCGCTGCGCCAGCGGCGTACCGTGCGGTTGCTGGCCTGGTCGTCGGTGGCCCAGGCGGGGTACATCCTGGCCCCGCTGGGCGCGCTGGCGCTGGCCGCGGGCCGCACCGGCGACGCGCGGGCGGCCGCGTACGCGGCAGCAGTCGCGTACGCGATCTTCTTCGTGCTGCTGGAGCTTGCGGCGTTCGCCGCTGTGGTGGCGTTGCGCCCGGCGGACGGTGACGGCGGCACGCTGGCCGACCTGCGCGGCGCGGCGCGGCGGCACCCGTGGGTGGGCGGCGCGTTCGCGCTGGCCCTGATCGGGCTGGCCGGCCTGCCACCGGGCCTGGCCGGGCTGTTCGCCAAGGTGACAGTGGTACGCGCGCTGCTGGCCGGGCACGCGGGCTGGCTGGCGCTGGTGGTGGCGCTGAACGCGGTGATCGGCCTGGCGTACTACCTGCGGCTCACCGCCTCGCTCTACGCGACGCCTGCGGGCGCGGCGGTGGTCCGCCCCGCGCGGACCGTGGCGCTGGCGCTCGGCGTGGCCACCGTGGCGGCGGTGGTGATCGGCTTCGCACCGCAGCTGGTGCTGGACGTGGCGGCGCGCTGACCGGTTCGTGCCCTGGTGGGCGACCGCTTCAGCGTGTGCACAGCAACATCCAGCCAACTTTCAGCCATGAGCCGGATGGTTGACGGGTACCGGTGTGTTGAACCGGTCAGCGGGCCTCCCGCAAGGGTCCGTGCACCGAAGGAGAGATCGTGCATCACAACCGTCTCAAGACCGCAGCGCTGCTCGGCCTGTTGACCTCGCTGATCCTCGCGATCGGCTACTGGTTCGGCGGTAGCGGCGGTCTCGTCATCGCCGTCGTCATCTCGTTGCTGATGAACGGCGTCACCTACTTCTTCTCCGACAAGCTCGCACTGCGCTCGATGAAGGCGCAACCGGTCACCGAGGCACAGTTCCCCGAGCTGTACCAGATGGTGCGGGAGCTCTCGACGCTCGCCGGCAAGCCGATGCCCCGCCTCTACGTGAGCCCGACCTCGCAGCCCAACGCGTTCGCCACCGGCCGCAACCCGGAGAACGCGGCGGTCTGCGTCACCCAGGGCATCGTGGAGGTGCTGGACTACCGGGAGCTGCGTGGCGTGATCGGCCACGAGTTGTCGCACGTCTACAACCGGGACATCCTCATCTCCAGCGTCGCGGCCGGCCTGGCCGGCATCATCACGATGCTGGCGAACCTCGCCTGGTTCATCCCGCTGGGCTCGTCCGACGACGAGGACGGCCCGAACCCGGCCGTGCTGCTGCTCACGCTGATCCTCGGCCCGATCGCCGCCACGGTGATCCAGCTCGCGATCAGCCGGAGCCGGGAGTACCAGGCCGACCAGTCCGGCGCCGAGCTGAGCCGCGACCCGCTGGCACTGGCCAGCGCCCTCCGCAAGATCCACATGGGTACGCAGGCGCGCCCGCTGGCGCCGCAGGGCCAGCTCGCCAGCACCGCGCACCTGATGATCGACAACCCGTTCAAGCGGGGCGGCGGCATCGCCGCGATGTTCGCCACCCACCCGCCGATGGAGCAGCGGGTGGCCCGCCTGGAGCAGATGGCCCGCAACTCCGGGCCGGTGCAGTTCCAGCGCTGACCCGCAAGTACACACCACCGCGCCCGCGCCCGCGTCCCACGACGCGGGCGCGGTGGTGTGTCCGGGCACAATGCGTTTCCCCCGGCCATCACGCGCCGTTAGGGTCGAAACGTCTCCCGCTCATTACTCCCATGGAGGTCTGACAGTGGCCGCACTGCGCCAGTACCAGGGCGTCTGGCGGATCCCCGGCGCGCCGATGCTGCTGGTCCTCGGCATCATCGGCCGGCTCGGGATCGGCATGACCCCGCTGGCGCTGCTGCTCGTCGTCGAGCAGGTCACCGGCCGGTACTCCCTGGCCGCCGTCGCCGGCGGCATCTACGCGCTCTCCGGCGCCGCGCTCAGCCCGATCGCCGGCCGGATCGCCGACCGGGTCGGCCCCACCCCGGTGCTGCTGGCCACCGCGCTCGCCCACCCACTCGCCCTGATCGGGCTGCTCGTCGCCACCCGCTCCGACACCGGCAACCTCGCGCTGATCTACCTGGGGGCGGGCCTGGCCGGCGCCACGTACCCGCCGCTCACCGCCGCGATCCGGGGCGCCTGGAACGACCTCACCGCCCCCGCCACCGGCCGGGCCCACCTGCGCAACACCGCGCTCGCCGCCGAGACCACCCTCTTCGAGGTCGTCTTCGTGATCGGCCCCCTGCTGGTGGCCGGCTTCGTGCTGTTCGCCGACGCCTCCGCCGCGCTCGTCGGCGCCGCCGTGGTCACCCTGATCGGCACCGGCGCCGTCGCGTTCGGCCAGGTCATGCGGGGCTGGCGCCCGCACTCGCGCGAGCATCACGCCCGGGGCCTCGGCCCGCTGCGGATCGGCGGCTTCCCCGCGCTGCTGCTCTGCGTCGCCAGCCTCGGCATTGCGTTCGGCGCCTCCGGCGTCATCGTCCCGGCCTTCGCCGGGAACTCCGGCGCCGCCGACCCGGAGAGCCTCGCCGGGGTGCTGCTCGCCGTCTGGGGCATCGGCAGCGCCATCGGTGGTTTCTGGTTCGGCGTACGCAAGCCCGCCGCCAACATGACCCGCCAGTTCGCCTGGCTGCTCGGCGCCGTGGCGGCCAGCTTCGCCGTCTTCGCGGTGATGCCCGGCCCGGCCGCGCTCGGCGTCGCGCTGGTGCTCGGCGGCGCGGCCATCGCCCCCGCGCTCACCCTGGAGAACACGCTGGTCGGGCGGATCACCCCGGCCGGCATGCTGAACGAGGCGTACACCTGGGTGGTGACCATGTCGGTCGCGGCGAGCGCCGCCGGCGGCTCGATCGCCGGACTGATCATCGACCACGCCGGCGGCGTGTCCTGGGCGTTCATCTTCGCCGGGGTGGCGGTCGCCGTCGGGGCCGCGGTCGCCGCGCTGCCCGCCGGGCCGATCGCCCGGGCGGAGGCCACAGCGGTACGCACCGAGCAGTCACTTGCTGCCTGACCTCGCCGTCAGCCGCACCCGGTCCTGGCCGGGACCGGTCTCCTTGGGGCGCCTCCCCGGCCGGTGCCGTGCGGTGAACCCGGCCGTCAGCAGGCCCAGCGCGAGGATCGCCACCGCACACGCCAGCAGCGTGGGCCGTGCACCGAGCAGCGCCGTCGCCGGACCGCCGAGCATGGTGCCCAGCGGCACCGACAGCACCAGGAGAGCCCCGTTCGCCGCCAGTACGCGAGGCAGGTCGGCGGCCCCGGCCCGACGCTGGAACAACGCCGTCGCGGTCGGCTGGTAGGGGGCCCAGACCAGCCCGGCGAGCGCGAACGCGGGCAGTGACAGCACCACCGGTGCGCCCAGGCCGAGCGGCAGCAGCGCGGTGCCGAACAACGCCACGATGCCGGCGAGCGTGGTCCGCGGCGGCCACCCTCGCAGGTGCCCGGTGAGCAGCCCGCCGAGCAGCGAGCCGACGCCGAACGCGGTGTAGTAGGCCGCGAGCGTCCCGGCGGAGGCGTGCAGGTCGTCGGTGACGTACACCGGCATGGCCACGTAGAACGGGCCGAAGAGGAAGAAGAACGCGAAGGACAGCGACAGGAGCCCGAGCAGCGACCGGTCCCGCGCGATGATCCGGAACCCCGACGCCGGCTCGTTCCTGTGGGCGTCTTCGTCTCTGTGGCGGTCCTCGTCTTCGCCTTCGTCGCGGTCTTCCCGTTCGTGGCGGTCTTCCTGTTCCCGGCGGACGGCGCCGTCCCGGCGGGCGGCCGGGACGACGAGGCGGTAGCTGACGGCCAGCACGGCGAAGCTGACGGCGTCGATCGCGATCACCCACACCGGTCCGACCCCGGCGATGAGGAGCCCGGCCAGCGGCGGGCCGACGATTGTCGCCGCCTGACCGAACACCCCGAGCAGCGCGTTCGCGGCCAGGTGGTGCCGCTGCGGCAGAAGCTCCGCCACGAGCGTGAAGCGACCGGCCGACCCCCACGGGTGCAGCAGCGAGGAGACCGCGAGCAGAGCGACGTACAGACCGGCGTCCAGCACCCCGGCGAGGTGCGCGACCGGAATCGCGCCGAGCGCCGCCGCCCGCACGCCGGCGTCCCAGCCGGCGAGCTGAGCGCCGCTCCGCCCACCGAGCCACCGGCCGAGCAGCACCGTGCCGGCCGCTCCCGGCAGCGTGTACGCGGCCACCGCGAACGCCGTCCAAGTGCCGCGCTGCCCGTCCGGGGCGAGTTGCAGTGCCAGCCACGTCACCGCGACCAGGGCTAGCCCGTCCCCGAGCGCGGAAGTGGCGAGGCCTGGCAGCAGCCGGCGCAGCACGGGATGGCCGAGCACCGGCCGGTAGGGGAGGAGCACCGCGGGGGTCATGAATCCCACCCGACCCCACGCCCGGCCCTCGGATCAACGAAGTTGCCTGAGGGCAGAAGGCCGGCCGCCGCGCGGCGGCCGGCGGCCCGGTACTACCGGTAGTTGGTGAACTGGAGGGCCAGCCCGAAGTCCTCGCCCTTGAGCAGCGTGATGACGGCCTGGAGGTCGTCCTTCTTCTTGCCCGTGACGCGGAGCTGGTCACCCTGGATCTGCGCCTGCACGCCCTTCGGGCCCTCGTCGCGGATCTTCTTGCTGATCGCCTTGGCCTTGTCCGAGTCGATGCCCTGCACCACCTTGGCGTCGATCTTGAAGATCTTGCCCGAAGGGCGGGGCTCGCCGGCGTCGAGCGACTTCAGCGAGATGTTCCGCTTGATGAGCTTCTCCTTGAAGACCTCGAGCGCGGCGCGTACCCGCTCCTCGGTCTCCGCCTGGAGGCTGATCGCCTCCTCGCCCGACCAGGTGATCTCCGCGCCGGTGCCGCGGAAGTCGAACCGCGTCGAGAGCTCCTTCTCCGACTGCCGGAGGGCGTTGTCGACCTCCTGCCGGTCGACCTTGCTCACGATGTCGAACGACGGGTTCGCTGCCATGCTCATGCTCCTGCTGTCCGGCGGTCTGTCCTGGTCCGTCCCCCGCTGACCAGCGTGGGACCTCCTGACGGTACCCGGTTGCGGCAGGGCAGGGGGCAACCGCTATCCTTGCTTCCGCCGCCGCGTTGCGACGCGGTGGTGTGCCCTGGCGGGTTGCCCGAGCGGCCAATGGGAGCGGACTGTAAATCCGTCGCGAAAGCTTCAGAGGTTCGAATCCTCTACCCGCCACCAGGTGCAGATACGGCCCCCGACCAGCAGGAATGCTGATCGGGGGCTGTTGTCGTTTGTCCGGCCTGTCCGGCTGAGTCCAGCCGTTGACAACTGGTCGGGGGCAGGTCGATCTGACCCGCGGAGGGCTCTTCCGGGCCTGCGACCGCTGGGGTTGGTGGCCTGGATCCAGTCTGGCGGAGGCCGTGCGTGTAGCGATCGGCTGAGGGGTCCGCGGTGAGGTGTCGCCGGCTGTGGGAGAGAGACCGGGGGCAAGCCAGTCCCGGGTTGGACTGGCGCGGCAGCCGGAAGCCGGAAGCCCTGATCGTCGACGAGGCCGACCGATTCGGCTTCCGTACTGCCTGGCCGTGATCGTGCCGCCGGCCGGATTAGCGTCATGCGACCGCCTCGCTCTGGCTGAATGCCAGCGTCCCGCCGACCGAGGCCGCCCGGTGCCCGGGCCACGGCGTCGCCGTCCTGCTCCGCGTCTACGCCAACTGCATCGACGGCGGCGACGACACCATGAACGACAAGATCAGCGACGCCCTCGGATGATCCACGGCACCCGTCCGCGCGCTCGACTGGGCAGGATGTGCGAGTGATGACAGGAATGCTCGGCCTCGTGCTGCTGGTCGCGCTGGGCTCGGTTGCGGCTTTCGCCCTGGTGTACGTGGTGGTGTCGCTCTGGCGGTTGGTGAGGCGTGGGGTCGCCTCCTTGCCGCGTGCTTTGAAGTCTCTGACGATCGAGCCGTCGCCGGGAGGGGCCTTCAACGACTCCCGGGACGTGTGGCCGATGCCGAAGGACGACTGATCGGGGATGTACTCGGTTGACCGGGAAGCTGTGGAGGATGAGCCGTTGAGCACCGAGCATGGCAAGGCGCTGACCAGAACGGCCGTCCGACTCTGTCGCCGAGGTCTAGCGCTGGCTGCCGTGGCACTTGCCCTCGCTGGCTGCGCTGACTCAACCGAGCAAGGTCGACAGGAGGCCAAGGACATGGCGCTGCGGGCCGCGGAGGTCTATACCCGCGACGCCGAGGTCGCCGCGATCAGTCGCACTGAACTGGGCGATGGATCCGTGCGTTACTTGCGCGGGCATCTGGCACGGTCAAACGAACAGGTGTTGGACTCCTGGAGCAGGTCCGGCATGGCCAAGTCGGGTCCGGTGGTCGGCTGGGTGGACGTTGCGCTTACCCGTACGTCGTCTGACAGCGTGTTCTCCAAGGGTGCCACGGTGACCACCTGCATCCGCTTCGAGGTGTCCTGGTCTGACCGTAACGGCGCCCAGTACTCGCACCACGTCAAGGACTGCCCAGCGGACATGTCGCCGCCGGCCCAATAGCCAGCACCGTGCCCACCCGTGGCCACAGTCGCGCGACAGCCGGGGTGTCTGACCATGGTGGGCGGCTGGTCGACGAGAGGTCTTCGAGGCGTCGAAGGTGAACGCCGCCCGCGATCGGGGTGGGCGTCCGGCGCCGACACCCGGCCGGCTGATGATTCACTCGGTTCTCCTGGCGTGAAACCTTGCCTCAGCCATCGATGATGGTGGAGGCTGTCCGGGGACGGCCGAGGGGAGCGCCGACGCTATCTACTGTGGCCGTGGCCGGGTATCGACTGGCTGACGGGTGAATCAGGCGCTAAGCGTGGTTTACGCGCGAAGTCGTTGTGCGCGCCTTCCGTAGCGGCTGCGGGGCTGATCGTGACGGTATGCTGGGCCGGAGGGTGAGCCGCGCCTGTCGAACGGATGATTTCCCTGCCACTGGCCCTGCACAAGGGCTTGCGCAGCTTTTGCGCGTGAGCGGGGTGTGGCACGATCGTGGAACCTTCACGATGGTTGTAACTCTCCCGACAGGAGCAATCATGTCTGGTCGTAGGCTGGGCCGGCTGTTTGGCTCGCTCCTCCTCGTCTCCGCCGCCTTGGGCGTTTCGGTAATCAGTGCGAAGTCCGGCCTGGGTGACCTCCGGCTCCTCGACTACGTCTGGGTCTGAACGCCGACCCGGGCTGACGTCCACGGAAGCTGGTGGGCCCTGCCCGCCGGGCAGGGAGTGGTACCCACCGGACAGGGAGTGGGATGAGCGGGCGAGACAACCCGAGGCGTAGACCCTCCGAGGACGCCTGGATAATCACCGCACCGCTCGCCCTGGTGGCGGTGGCTTGTTCGACAGTCACCGGACTGATCGCGAAGCCACCCATCGGCGGGTGGCTTCCGGCGGTGCTGCTCCTGGCGCTGATGATCGTCGCCAGCGGGCCGGTCGTCGGGGTGGTCATCCGGAGGCAGTCGCTCGGGATGACGCTCACCGAGCTGCCGTTGGTGCTCGCCTTCTACTTCCTGCCGCCGCTCACCGTCGTCCTGATCTACACGCTGTCCTCGCTCGTGACGCACCTGCGTCACCGGTTGTCGGCGCCGAAGCTCTGGTTCAACGTCGCGCGTGCCGCTGCGGGCACGTCGGTCGGCGCCCTGGTGCTGACCATCCTGCCGCCGACCGAAGGCGTGGGCCCCGCCACCTGGCTGGGCCTCTGCCTCGCGGTGGCAATGGTGATCCTGGTGAGCCTCACCTCGATCGCCGCGGTCCAGACGCTGCTCATCGGGTGGCACGCCGGCCGGGAGACGTTCCGCGCGCTGCGTTCGGGCGTGCTGACCAACGGCATCAACGTGTCGGCCGGCCTGATCGTGCTGATGCTGCTGGAGCAGTCCTGGTGGTCCCTGGTGCCGCTGGCCGCGCTGGCCGCGGGGCTGGTGGCGGTCTACCGGTCGTACACCGAGTTCTTCCAGCAGCACCGCACGCTCAGCGGCATGTACGAGCTGAGCCGGGCGATCTCGGCCAGCGGCCAGGACGGCACGCTCGCGGACGCGCTGCTGGGCCGTGTCCGCGGGCTGATGCAGGCGGAGTACGCGACGTTGTGGCTGCCCGCCCAGGGCCGGCACCCGGAGACCCTGCTCACCGCGCGGGTGGACGACCCTGGCCTGCTGGACACCGCCCCGACCGGCGTGGAGCTGCGCCAGCGGGCGATGCTGAAGGCCCGCCCGGTCACTGTCGGCCGTGGCGTGTGCAGCGATCCGGAGTTCCGGGCGAGCCTGGCCGAGCAGGGCGTCAAGGACACGATCATCGTCCCGTTGCGCTCGGGCCGGGTGGTGATCGGGACGCTCGAGGTGACCAACCGGCTGGTCGACCCCTCGCACTTCACCTCGCGCGACGTCGCGGTCCTGGAGACGGTGGCGGCGCACGCCGCTGTCGCCCTGGAGAACTCGCGCCTGGTCGACCGGCTGCGGCACGACGCCGACCACGACACGCTCACCAAGCTGCCCAACCGGCGGCGGCTGACCGCCGCGGTGGCCGAGGCGGTGAAGATCGGCGCGCCGGGCGAGGTGGTCGCGTTGCTCCTCTTCGACGTCGACCGGCTCCGCCAGGTCAACGAGTCGCTCGGCCACGCCGCCGGGGACAAGGTGCTCGTCGAGGTGGCCGAGCGCCTGCGCGCCTGTGCGCCGTCCTCGGCGCTGGTCGGCCGGGCCGGTGGTGACGAGTTCCTGGTGACGCTCCGGTTGGAGAGCACCGAGGCGGCCCTGGAGCTGGCGGCCCAGCTCCGGGAGCAGATCCGCGACGAGATGGTCTTCGACGCGCTCACCGTGGACGTGGACACGGTGGTCGGCGTGGCGGTCCACCCGGACCACGGCAGCGACGCGGTGGCGCTGTTGCAGCGCGTCGACCTGGCGGCCAGCGCCGCCAAGTCGGTGCCGGGCAGCGTGCAGCTCTACAGCCCGGCGCTGGAGTCGAGGTCGCTGCGCCGGCTCGGGCTCGCCGGCGACCTGCAGCGGGCTCTGGACGAGGGTGCACTGGAGGTCTACTTCCAGCCCAAGGTCACGCTGCGGGACCGCCGCCTGGTAGGCGTGGAGTGTCTGGCCCGGTGGGAGCACCCGGCGCACGGCACTGTCGTGCCGGACGACTTCGTGGCGGTGGCCGAGCACACCGGCCAGCTCGGCCGGCTCACCGAGTTCGTGCTCAGGGAGAGCCTGCGGCGCAGCCGCGACTGGAGCCACGGCGAGCAGCCGCTCTCCGTCGCGGTCAACCTCGCCGCGCGTACGCTCACCGACCAGCACTTCCCGGCGCTGGTACGCGATCTGCTGGCCGAGTACGACGTGCCGCCGCAGCGGCTGACCCTGGAGGTCACCGAGGCCGGTGTGCTGGACGGCGCCGAACGTCCCATCTCGACCCTGCGCAGCCTCCGTGACCTCGGTGTCCGCCTCTCGGTGGACGACTTCGGCACCGGCAACTCGTCCCTGGCCCAGCTGCGCCGGCTGCCGGTGCACGAGGTGAAGGTGGACCGGTCGTTCGTGCAGGGCATGGCGACCGATCCGGGTGATCTGGCGATCGTGAACGCGGTGGTGACGCTCTCCCAGCAGTTCGGCCTGGCGGTGGTGGCCGAGGGCGTGGAGAGCGAGCTGATGCTGGAACTCCTGCAGGACATCGGCTGCGAGATCGGCCAGGGCTTCCTGTTCAGCCGTCCTCTGCCGTACGAGCGGCTGGAGGCGTGGTTCGGCGCCCAGGTCGACCCGGAGACGGTGGTCGCGGGGGAGCTGCCGCGGCTGCGAGTGGTGCCCTGAGCAGGGGCGACACCTGCCTGGGGGATCCGATTTCACCTCGGCGACGCGGTCGTGTACTGTTTCCCCTGCGCGACACCCCCGGGGTGATCGGGCAGGCCCCCTTAGCTCAGTCGGCAGAGCGTCTCCATGGTAAGGAGAAGGTCTACGGTTCGATTCCGTAAGGGGGCTCAGAGGGTCCGGCTGGACCCGCCACGGCGGTGTAGCTCAGATGGTAGAGCAAGCGGCTCATAATCGCTGTGTCGCCGGTTCAAGTCCGGCCACCGCTACTCTCGTCCTCCGGGTACACCCCGGTGGTCGGTGGGACGGGCGCCACAGGGCGCCCACTTTGCATGTCCGCGTCGTCAGCGCGTAGGCTGGCACGCCGTAGTTGTTCCTGAGCGAGGAAGGCACTCCGCCGTGGCGAAGGCGACCGATGTTCGGCCGAAGATCACTTTGGCGTGTGTGGAGTGCAAGGAGCGCAACTACATCACGCGCAAGAACCGCCGTAACGACCCGGACCGCATCGAGCTGAAGAAGTTCTGCCCCCGGGACGGCAAGCACACCGTCCACCGCGAGACCCGCTGACCGCGACCGGCGCTGCCGGTCCGCACCAGCTTTCTCGAACGCCGATCCACCTGACGGGTGGCCTCCGGGCCGCCCGACCGGGCGGATCGGCGTTCGTGTTTTGCGTGTAGGTTCGGCGGCATGTCCCTGGACCCGTCCTTCGTCGGCCGGACGTACCCGCCGACCGCCCCCTACCAGGTGGGCCGAGAAAAGATCCGCGAGTTCGCCACCGCCATCGGCGCGACCGATCCGGCCCATCACGACCCGGAGGCGGCCCGGTCGCTCGGCCACCCCGACGTGGTGGCCCCGCCGACGTTTCCGGTGGTCGTCACGATGGCCGCGAGCCGGCAGATCGTCGAGGACCCGGCGCTCGGCGTCGACTACAGCCGTGTGGTGCACGGCGACCAGCGGTTCGCGTACACCCGGCCGGTGGTGGCGGGGGACGAGCTGGTGTGCGTGAGCACGATCGAGGAGGTCACCAGCCGGGGCGGGCACGGGTTCCTGACCACCCGCACCGATGTGAGCACGGTGGACGGCGAGCCGGTGGTCGCCGTCTGGTCCAAGATCGTCGTACGCGGGGAGGCCTGAGGACATGGAGCTGCCCACCCAGACGTACCGGGTGACCCGCGCGGACCTGGTCCGCTACGCGGGCGCCTCGGGCGACTTCAACCGGATCCACTGGAGCGACCGCGTCGCCACCGCCGTGGGGCTGCCGGGCGTCATCGCCCACGGCATGTTCACCATGGCCCTGGTCGGCCGGGCGGTGGCCGGCTGGGCCGGCGCGCCGGACGCGGTGGCCGACTTCGGCGTCCGGTTCACCCGCCCGGTGGTCGTCCCGGACACCGACGAGGGCACCGAGATCGAGGTGTCCGCGGTGGTCAAGGAGGTCACCGCAGAGGGTCTGACCAGGCTCGACATCACCGCCACCTGCCAGGGCGAGAAGGTGCTGTCGCAGGCCCGGGCACTGATCCGCACGACGCGCTGAGGGCACGCCCGACGCGCGAGGGGCAGACCGGTTGGGAAAGTCGCACGACTACCCGTACACTGGTCCGCCGTGGGGCAAGTGACCCCCGCTCGGCACTGTGTGTCCGGGTGGAGGTGAGTTGCCGCACAGGGGTGTAGCTCAATTGGCAGAGCAGCGGTCTCCAAAACCGCAGGCTGCAGGTTCAAGTCCTGTCACCCCTGCGCCTCAGGCCTGACCGTTCCGTGGGTCGCGCCGCCCTCACCGGCGGCGTCCGGCCCGTGGTGGTGGCACCGGTGGGGTGGTTCCGAGGCGCTCGGGCCCTCCTGGCCGGTCCGCCGGCCGCGGCCCGTCGCGGGACGGTTGGTCCGGCCGGCGTGACCAACACGCCGCGCACGCCGCCCGGCGTGCGACCCCATATCCCGCACGGAGGGCGAAGTGGCCAAGAGCAAGCGCCGCGGCGAGGACGACGGCGACGAGCGTCTGAACGACGACGCGACCGTCGACGGCGTGGCCGACGACGACGTGGCCGACGGCGACGACGCCACCGACGCGGATGAGCCGGTCTCGCGGGGCGGCACCGCGACCCGTAAGCGGGCGCAGGCCGAGCCGGCCGAGGGCCGGAAGACCCGTAAGGACACCGAGCGGATCGGGCTGTTCGCCCGCATCGCGCGGTTCTTCCGCGAGGTCGTGGCAGAGCTGCGTAAGGTCATCTGGCCGACCCGCAAGGAGCTGCTGACCTACACCGCCGTGGTGGTCACCTTCGTCGCGGTGATGCTGGCGATCGTGGCCGGCCTGGACTACGGCTTCGCCAAGGCGGTGCTGTGGGTCTTCGGCGAGTCCAGCTGACCTGCGGACAGCGATACTGACGGAAGTGAGCGAGCGTGCCTGAGTACGACGAGACCGCCGGAACCCCGGACGAGCAGTCCACGGTGGCGACGGCGGCCAACAACGAGTCGGTCGAGGCCGCCAGCGAGCCGGAGTTCCCGACCACCGAGCCGGCTCCGGACGAGGACTTCGACCCGGTCGCCGAGCTGCGCCAGAAGCTGCGCTACGCGCCCGGCGACTGGTACGTGGTGCACTCGTACGCCGGCTACGAGAACAAGGTCAAGACCAACCTCGAGACCCGGATCACCTCCCTCGACATGGAGGACTTCATCTACCAGGTCGAGGTGCCGACCCGGGAAGAGGTCGAGGTCAAGAACGGCAAGCGGTCGCAGGTCCAGGCGAAGGTCTTTCCGGGCTACATCCTGGTCCGGATGGAGTTGACCGCCGAGTCCTACTCCTGCGTCCGGAACACCCCGGGGGTCACCGGCTTCGTCGGCGCGACCGACCGGGCCGACCGGCCGGCGCCGCTGAGCCTCGACGAGGTGCTCAAGTGGCTGGCCCCGGCGGTCGAGACCGAGCAGAAGAAGGCCAAGCCCGAGGTCAAGGTCCTCGACTTCGAGGTCGGCGACTCGGTCACCGTCACCGACGGCGCGTTCGCGTCGCTGCCGGCGACGATCAGCGAGATCAACGCCGATCAGCAGAAGCTCAAGGTGCTGGTGTCGATCTTCGGCCGGGAGACGCCGGTCGAGCTGAACTTCAACCAGGTCGCCAAGATCTGACGTACGTCGGCACCGGCGGCCCGCCCTCTCCGGGGTGGCCGCCGGTGCGCCGTTTCGCCGCCCGCCGACCCTCGGCGCGGAGGGTGGCCGACGGCTGCGCTACCCTAGAACGTCGGCTGTCCGCACCGTGCTGACCGTGCGCGCCCGCGGACCGGTGAGAATCCCAGTTCCAAGCCCCAGGAAGAGACATGCCTCCGAAGAAGAAGCTCGTCAAGACGTTCACGCTTCAGCTGCCGGCGGGCCAGGCCACCCCGGCGCCGCCGGTCGGCCCCGCGCTCGGCCAGCACGGCGTGAACATCATGGAGTTCTGCAAGTCCTACAACGCGCAGACCGAGTCTCAGCGGGGCGACATCGTCCCCGCCGAGATCAGCGTCTACGAGGACCGCACGTTCACCTTCGTGCTGAAGACCCCGCCCGCCGCCCGGCTGCTGATCAAGGCCGCCGGTGTGCAGAAGGGCTCGGGCGTCCCGCACAAGGAGAAGGTCGGCTCGGTCACCCGCGCCCAGCTGCGTGAGATCGCCGAGAAGAAGATGGCTGACCTCAACGCCAACGACATCGAGCAGGCCGAGAAGATCATCGCCGGCACCGCCCGGTCGATGGGCCTGACCGTCGCCGACTGATCTCGGCAGCACCCGCTCCACCCGATCTGTTCGTGGGAGGGCCGCGAGTGACGCGCGCCCGCCAGAGACCACAGGAGTCACCAGAAATGCAGCGCAGCAAGAGCTACCGCAAGGCCGCTGACGTCATCGACCGGTCGAAGCTCTACACCCCGGTCGAGGCCGTCAAGCTGGCCAAGGAGACCACCAACGTCAAGTTCGACGCCACGGTCGAGGTCGCGATGCGCCTCGGCGTCGACCCCCGCAAGGCGGACCAGATGGTTCGCGGCACGGTCAACCTGCCGCACGGCACCGGTAAGACCGCCCGCGTGATCGTCTTCGCCGCCGGCGCGAAGGCCGAGGAGGCCGTCGCCGCGGGTGCGGACGAGGTGGGCACCGACGAGCTCGTCGCCCGGATCCAGGGCGGTTGGCTGGACTTCGACGCGGCGATCGCCACGCCCGACCAGATGGCCAAGATCGGCCGGATCGCGCGGATCCTGGGCCCGCGCGGCCTGATGCCGAACCCGAAGACCGGCACCGTGACCATGGACGTCACCAAGGCCGTCTCGGACATCAAGGGCGGCAAGATCACCTTCCGGGTGGACAAGCACTCCAACCTGCACCTGATCATCGGCAAGGCCTCGTTCTCCGAGGCCCAGCTGGTCGACAACTACGCCGCGGTGCTGGACGAGGTGCTGCGCGCCAAGCCGTCCGCGGCCAAGGGCACGTACCTCAAGAAGGTCACCCTCACCACCACCATGGGCCCGGGCGTCCCGGTCGACCCGAAGGTCGTGAAGAACGTGCAGGAGGCCTCGACCGAGGCCTGAGCACCAGCACGTCCCGAACGGGGCTCCGCCACCAGGTCGTGGCGGGGCCCCGTTCGTCTGTCCGTTGTGGCACTCTCGGCGCATGCGGCTCGACGGCGCGTGGTTCCGCTATCACCGGCACGGCCCGTGGGTGCTGCGGCAGGTCGACGTCGCCATCGATCCGGGCGAGGTCGCTGTCGTGCTCGGCCGCAACGGGGCCGGCAAGTCCACGTTGCTCCAGCTCGCCGCCGGGGTGCTGCGCCCGACCCGGGGCCGGGTCGCCGACCGGCCGCCGGTCGTCGGCTGGGTGCCGGAGCGCTTCCCCGCCGACCAGCCGTTCACCGTCGGGGCCTACCTGACCGCGATGGGCCGCGTCGCCGGTCTCCGTGCTCCGGCCGCCGGCCGGGCCGTGCGCCACTGGGTCGATCGCCTCGGCCTGGCCCGGTTCCACGACGTCCGCCTGCCCCGGCTGTCCAAGGGCACCGCGCAGAAGGTCGGCCTGGCGCAGGCGCTGCTGCGCCCGCCCGGCCTGCTGGTGCTCGACGAACCCTGGGAGGGGCTGGACGCCGCCGCCCGTGAGTCGGTCCCCGAGATCATCGGCGAGGTGCTGGCCGCCGGTGGCGCCGTACTCGTCAGCGACCACCGGGGCGAGACCGTCCGGCTGCCCGGCGCCCGGCACTGGTCGGTCACCGACGGCACGGTGACCGAGCAGGCGCCGTCCGCCGGCGCGGCCGTCGCCGTGGTCGAGCTGGCGGTGCCGGCCGCCGGGCTGGCCGCCGCCGTCGCCCGCCTGCGCGCCGACGGCCACCAGATCCTCCGGGTACGCGACCACGCCGTCCCGCCCCCGGCCACGCACCCGGTCGGCGCCGAGGCCGGGGACTCCGGCCGCCCCGGGCCGGCGCCGGAGGTGGCCCGGTGATCGCGCTGGTCCGGCTGCGGCTGGCCGGGTTCCTGCGTACCGGACGGGCGCTGGCGCCGGTGCTGGCCGGCCTGCTCGTCCTGGGCGTCCTCTACGGCGGCGGCCGGGCCCGGCCGGCGGAGGCCTACGGCGCCTCCGCCGTCGTCCTGTTCCCGGTGCTGGCCTGGCAGACCAAGATCCTGCTGGACGTCGAGCCCGACGTGCAGCGTCGGCTGGCCCGGGTGGTGGCCGGGCCGGCCCGGGAGCGGGCGGCCGGGCTGCTCGCCGCGCTGGTGGCCGGGCTCGCCGTGGTGGTGGTCGCGCTGGCGCTGCCGTGGCCGCTCGGCGGGGTGACCGCGGCCGCCGGGGCGGGGGAGCGGCCGGCCCTGGTGGGGGTGGCGCTCGGGCTCTGGGCGCACCTGCTCGCCCTGCCCGCGGCGGTGGCGCTCGGTGCGCTGGCCAGCCGGGCGGTGACCCGCAGCGCCGGCTACGGGGTGGCGGTGCTGGTCACCGGCGCGGTCGGGGTGGTGGTGCTGGGGCTCTCCGGCTCGGTCGCGCCGTGGCTGGCCCCGCCGGTGATGGCGACCGCGCGGGCGGTCACCGGGCCGGTCGCCGCCGGCGCCGGTCTGCTGCTCACCGGCTGGGCGGCGCTCTGGGCGGCGGTGGCGCTCACCGGCTACGCCTGGGCCCGCCGCACCCGGGCCTGAGCCGCGGTGACCGGGAGCACAGGGGGCGATTTGGCGCTCCGGTCCCGGTCGCGTAACCTGGTGCGGTAGTTCCACCCAGAGACCGCTGGTCACCGTGCTCCGGCACGGTCGAAGGTTCCGCGACGACGGGCGACCCGCGCAGGGCGGTAAGCGTAATTCGGTGTCATGCACGGTCCGCCGACTGTGCCAGTGCCGCCGGCCCTCGCCCCGCGCGCCCTGCGCCGGGGCTTTTTCGTTGTCGTGACGCCTCCGCCGCCGTCGTCGAGCCCCGGCTCGTCGCCGGCGTACCAGCTCCGAGTAACGAGAGAGGAGGGACATGGCGGACAAGCCGATCCGGGCCGACAAGGCCACGGCCGTCGCCGAGCTGACCGAGAGCTTCCGCAACGCGGGAGCGACGGTGCTCACCGAGTACCGCGGGCTCACGGTTTCGCAGCTCACCCAGCTGCGGCGCTCGCTCGGCAAGGAGACCAGCTACATGGTCGCGAAGAACACGCTTGCCAAGCGTGCCGCGGCCGATGCGGGCATCTCCGGCCTCGACGAGCTGTTCTCCGGTCCTACCGCGCTGACTTTCGTTTCGGGCGACGTCGTCGAGGCGGCGAAGGGGCTTCGCGACTTCGCGAAGGCCAACCCGAAGCTCGTCATCAAGGGCGGTGTCTTCGAGGGCAAGGCCATTTCCGCGGCCGAGGTCACGAAGCTCGCCGACCTGGAGTCCCGCGAGGTGCTGCTGGCCAAGCTGGCCGGCGCGATGAAGGGCAACCTGAGCAAGGCCGCGGCCCTGTTCCAGGCGCCGCTCTCCAAGGCCGCCCGCGCGGCGGCCGCCCTGGCGGACAAGAAGCGCGAGCAGGAGGGCGCCGAGGCGGCCTGAGGCCCTCCCGGCGCACCACATTCTTAGTTTTCACGTTTAGAAAGGACGCCAGACATGGCGAAGCTCAGCACTGACGAGCTGCTCGACGCGTTCAAGGAGATGACGCTGATCGAGCTCTCCGAGTTCGTGAAGCAGTTCGAGGAGACCTTCGAGGTCACCGCGGCCGCTCCGGTCGCCGTGGCCGCGGGCGCCCCGGCCGCCGGCGGCGGCGCCGCCCCGGCCGAGGAGGAGAAGGACGAGTTCGACGTCGTCCTCGACGCCGACGGTGGCAAGAAGATCCAGGTCATCAAGGTCGTGCGTGAGCTGACCGGCCTGGGCCTCAAGGAGGCCAAGGACCTGGTCGAGGCCGCGCCGAAGGCCGTCCTGGAGAAGGTCAACAAGGAGACCGCCGAGAAGGCCAAGGCCAAGCTCGAGGGCGAGGGCGCCAAGGTCACCATGAAGTGACCTTGCTCCACCTGACGCGCGTCCGGCTCACGTGAGCCGGGGCACACCGCGTCGCGGCGGGCGGTGATCCGGAATCGGATCGCCGCCCGCCGTGTTGGTGGTCCCGGACGGCAGCGGTGTGAACAGGGCGTACGACGGCCCGTGTGCCAGCCGGTCAGTGGCGTCTGTCGGTAGCCCGTCGGTGGGAAAGACACCCCGACCGGTAACCGGCCCTTGACGCGGCACCGACCTGCCAGGCACGCTGGCATCAGCAAGACTTTCCGCGCTTGCAACGGCCGCCTCTCGGGTAATGGCAACGGCAGCACAGCCGCCGCGGCACCCGAGCGGACCGGCAGGAGCGTCGCGTTCCGAGCGGCCCGGACGACCCGGTTTTCCGAGGTCCCAGGGCTTGTTCCGCGACGACCTGCGGGGTGGGCTGGACAGCGGTTAGCCTTTCGGCTACACTGCTAGTTTGCGCTGCCTTCCGACTTGACCCCTGCTCGGAAATGTCCGTTTACGGATATTTCTGGTGGGGTCATTGGAGTGCACGCGTACCAGCCGTTCTGCAGCACCGGTCCTCGGAAGGACGCATCTTGGCAGCTTCCCGCCCTGCGAAGACCAGTCGTACGTCGAGCGCTTTCGCGCCCCGCCGAGTTTCTTTCGGTCGGATCACCGAACACCTCGAGGTCCCCAACCTCCTCGCCATCCAGAACGAGTCCTTCGACTGGCTCGTCGGCAACGAGGCTTGGCAGGGCCGGTCGGCGGACGACCCGCACGCACGCTCGGGTCTCGCGGAGATCCTCGACGAGATCAGTCCCATTGAGGACTTCTCCGGCACCATGTCGCTCTCCTTCTCGGCTCCGCGCTTCGACGAGGTCAAGGCCTCGATCGAGGAGTGCAAGGAGAAGGACCTCACCTACTGCGCGCCGCTGTTCGTGACCGCGGAGTTCACCAACAACACCACTGGCGAGATCAAGAGCCAGACCGTGTTCATGGGTGACTTCCCGATGATGACGCCGAAGGGCACCTTCATCATCAACGGCACCGAGCGCGTCGTCGTCAGCCAGCTCGTCCGCTCGCCTGGCGTCTACTTCGACAAGCAGCCGGACAAGACCTCCGACCGCGACCTCTCCAGCGTCAAGGTCATCCCGAGCCGGGGTGCCTGGCTGGAGTTCGACATCGACAAGCGCGACACGGTCGGCGTTCGCATCGACCGTAAGCGCCGTCAGGCCGTCACCGTCCTGCTCAAGGCCATCGGGTGGTCCGCGGAGCGCATCCGCGAGAAGTTCGGCTGGTCCGAGCTGATGATGACCACGCTCGAGAAGGACCACATCGCCGGGCAGGACGAGGCGCTGCTCGACATCTACCGGAAGCTCCGCCCTGGCGAGCCGCCGACCCGTGAGAACGCCCAGACCCTGCTCGACAACCTCTTCTTCAACCCGAAGCGGTACGACGTCGCCAAGGTCGGGCGCTACAAGTTCAACAAGAAGCTCGAGCTGGACGTGCCGATCACCACCGGCACGCTCACCGAGGACGACATCGTCGCCACCGTGGAATACCTCTGCCGGCTGCACGCCGGTGAGGAGGGCTACGAGGCCGACGACATCGACCACTTCGGCAACCGTCGCCTGCGTACCGTGGGCGAGCTGATCCAGAACCAGGTCCGGGTGGGTCTCTCCCGGATGGAGCGGGTCGTCCGCGAGCGGATGACCACCCAGGACGTCGAGGCGATCACGCCGCAGACCCTGATCAACATCCGCCCGGTGGTGGCGGCGATCAAGGAGTTCTTCGGTACATCGCAGCTGTCCCAGTTCATGGACCAGACCAACCCGCTGGCGGGTCTGACCCACCGGCGCCGGCTGAGCGCGCTCGGCCCGGGTGGTCTGTCCCGTGAGCGGGCCGGCTTCGAGGTCCGGGACGTGCACCCGTCCCACTACGGCCGGATGTGCCCGATCGAGACGCCGGAAGGCCCGAACATCGGCCTGATCGGCGCGCTCTCCACGTTCGCCCGGGTCAACCCGTTCGGCTTCATCGAGACGCCGTACCGGAAGGTCATCGACGGTCGGGTCACCGACCAGATCGACTACCTGACCGCGGACGAGGAGGACCGGTTCGTCAAGGCGCAGGCCAACGCCCCGCTGAAGTCGGACGGCACCTTCGCCGAGGACCGCGTCCTGGTCCGCCGTAAGGGCGGCGAGACCGAGGACGTCCCGCCGGGCGCCGTGGACTACATGGACGTGTCGCCGCGGCAGATGACCTCGGTCGCCACCGCGATGATCCCGTTCCTGGAGCACGACGACGCCAACCGCGCGCTCATGGGCGCGAACATGCAGCGTCAGGCGGTGCCGCTGGTCAAGGCCGAGGCCCCGCTCGTGGGTACGGGCATGGAGTACCGCGCCGCGGTGGACGCCGGTGACGTGGTCGTCGCCGAGGTCGGTGGCGTGGTCGAGGACCTCTGCGCGGACTACATCACGGTTCACCAGGACGACGGCCACCGCCGGACGTACCTGCTGCACAAGTTCCGCCGCTCCAACGCCGGCTCCTGCGTCAACCAGAAGCCGGTCGTCTTCGAGGGCGACCGCGTCGAGGCCGGCCAGGTCATCGCCGACGGGCCGTGCACCGACGAGGGCGAGATGGCGCTCGGACGCAACCTGCTGGTGGCGTTCATGTGCTGGGAGGGCCACAACTACGAGGACGCGATCATCCTGTCGCAGCGCCTCGTGCAGCAGGACGTGCTCACCTCGATCCACATCGAGGAGCACGAGGTCGACGCCCGGGACACCAAGCTCGGCCCGGAGGAGATCACCCGCGACATCCCGAACGTCAGCGAGGAGATGCTCGCCGACCTCGACGAGCGCGGCATCATCCGGATCGGCGCCGAGGTCGTCCCCGGCGACATCCTGGTCGGCAAGGTCACGCCGAAGGGCGAGACCGAGCTGACCCCCGAGGAGCGGCTGCTCCGCGCGATCTTCGGTGAGAAGGCGCGCGAGGTCCGTGACACCTCGCTGAAGGTGCCGCACGGCGAGACCGGCACGGTCATCGGTGTGCGTACCTTCTCCCGCGAGGACGGCGACGAGCTGCCCCCGGGCGTGAACGAGCTGGTCCGGGTCTACGTGGCCCAGAAGCGCAAGATCCAGGACGGTGACAAGCTCGCGGGCCGCCACGGCAACAAGGGCGTCATCTCCAAGATCCTGCCGATCGAGGACATGCCGTTCCTGGAGGACGGCACCCCGGTCGACATCGTGCTGAACCCGCTCGGTGTGCCGTCCCGGATGAACATCGGCCAGGTCCTGGAGACCCACCTCGGGTGGGTGGCCAAGACCGGCTGGAGCGTGGACGGCGACGACGAGGAGTGGAAGCGCCAGCTCCGCTCGATCGAGGCGCACGAGTCCGAGCCGGACACCAACGTGGCCACTCCGGTCTTCGACGGTGCCCGCGAGGAGGAGATCTCCGGTCTGCTGGCGTCGACCCTGCCCAACCGGGACGGCAAGCAGCTGATCGGGCGTACCGGCAAGGCGCAGCTGTTCGACGGTCGCTCCGGCGAGCCGCTGCCCGACCCGATCGCGGTCGGCTACGTCTACATCCTGAAGCTCAACCACCTGGTCGACGACAAGATCCACGCCCGCTCGACCGGCCCGTACTCGATGATCACGCAGCAGCCGCTGGGTGGTAAGGCGCAGTTCGGTGGCCAGCGCTTCGGTGAGATGGAGTGCTGGGCCATGCAGGCGTACGGCGCCGCCTACGCCCTGCAGGAGCTGCTGACCATCAAGTCCGACGACGTCCTGGGCCGGGTCAAGGTCTACGAGGCGATCGTCAAGGGCGAGAACATCCCCGAGCCGGGCATCCCGGAGTCGTTCAAGGTGCTGCTCAAGGAGCTGCAGTCGCTGTGCCTCAACGTCGAGGTGCTCTCCAGCGACGGCGTGGCCCTGGAGATGCGCGAGACCGACGACGAGGTGTTCCGGGCCGCGGAGGAGCTGGGCATCGACCTGTCCCGGCGCGAGCCGAGCTCGGTCGAAGAGGTCTGAGGCGGTGATCCGGGGGCCGGTTCGCCGGCCCCCGGTTCCGCCCGTTAGCTAGCAGTACAGACGACGACATAGGGGACATAGTGCTCGACGTCAACTTCTTCGACGAGCTGCGCATCGGCCTCGCCACCGCTGACGACATCCGTCAGTGGTCCCACGGCGAGGTCAAGAAGCCCGAGACCATCAACTACCGCACCCTCAAGCCGGAGAAGGACGGGCTCTTCTGCGAGAAGATCTTCGGTCCTCAGCGGGACTGGGAGTGCTACTGCGGTAAGTACAAGCGGGTCCGCTTCAAGGGCATCATCTGCGAGCGCTGCGGCGTCGAGGTGACCCGCTCCAAGGTTCGCCGGGAGCGGATGGGTCACATCGAGCTGGCCGCTCCGGTGACCCACATCTGGTACTTCAAGGGCGTGCCGAGCCGGCTGGGCTACCTGCTGGACCTCGCCCCGAAGGACCTCGAAAAGATCATCTACTTCGCCTCGTACGTCGTGACGAGCGTGGACGCCGAAGCGCGTCACCGCGACCTCTCGACCATCGAGAACGAGATCCTGGCCGAGAAGCGGCAGGCGGAGAACAGCCGCGACTCGGAGATCGAGAAGCGGGCCGCCAAGCTGGAGGCTGACCTGGCCGAGCTGGAGGCCGAGGGCGCGAAGGCGGACGTCCGGCGCAAGGTCAAGGAGGGCGGAGAGCGCGAGATGCGCCAGATCCGCGACCGGGCCCAGCGCGAGATCGACCGCCTCGACGAGGTCCTCGACACCTTCCGCAAGCTGGAGCCGAAGCAGCTGGTCACCGACGAGCTGCTCTACCGCGAGCTGCGCGACCGCTTCGGTGAGTACTTCACCGGCAGCATGGGCGCCGAGGCGATCAAGGCCCTGGTCCAGAACATGGACCTTGGGGCCGAGGCGGAGAACCTGCGCGAGACCATCCGCTCCGGCAAGGGCCAGCGGAAGATCCGCGCGCTCAAGCGGCTCAAGGTCGTCGCGGCGTTCCAGAACACCCGGAACTCGCCGCTCGGCATGGTGCTGGACTGCGTCCCGGTCATCCCGCCGGACCTGCGCCCGATGGTGCAGCTCGACGGTGGCCGCTTCGCGACCTCCGACCTCAACGACCTGTACCGGCGTGTGATCAACCGGAACAACCGCCTCAAGCGGCTGATCGACCTTGGCGCGCCCGAGATCATCGTCAACAACGAGAAGCGGATGCTCCAGGAGGCCGTCGACGCGCTGTTCGACAACGGCCGTCGCGGTCGTCCGGTCACCGGCCCGGGTAACCGGCCGCTGAAGTCGCTGTCCGACATGCTCAAGGGCAAGCAGGGCCGGTTCCGCCAGAACCTGCTGGGCAAGCGCGTCGACTACTCCGGCCGTTCGGTCATCGTGGTCGGCCCGAAGCTCAAGCTGCACCAGTGCGGCCTGCCCAAGCAGATGGCGCTGGAGCTGTTCAAGCCGTTCGTCATGAAGCGGCTGGTCGACCTCAACCACGCGCAGAACATCAAGTCCGCCAAGCGGATGGTCGAGCGGCAGCGGCCGGTCGTGTGGGACGTGCTGGAAGAGGTCATCGGCGAGCACCCGGTGCTGCTGAACCGCGCGCCGACCCTGCACCGTCTGGGCATCCAGGCCTTCGAGCCGCAGCTGGTCGAGGGCAAGGCCATCCAGATCCACCCGCTGGTCTGCACCGCGTTCAACGCCGACTTCGACGGTGACCAGATGGCGGTCCACGTGCCGCTGTCCGCCGAGGCCCAGGCCGAGGCACGGATCCTGATGCTGTCGTCGAACAACATCCTCAAGCCGGCCGACGGCAAGCCGGTCACCATGCCCACCCAGGACATGGTCATCGGTCTCTACCACCTCACCCACCTCACTGCTGGGGGCAAGGGCGAGGGCCGGGTGTTCAGCTCGGACGCCGAGGCGCGGATGGCGTACGACAACGGCGAGCTGCACCTGCAGGCGCCGGTCCGGATCCGGCTGCGCGACGTCGTCGGTGTGGACAACGGCGCCGGCGCCGAGCCCTGGACCGCCCCCGAGGGCTGGACCGAGGGCGAGCCGGTGACCGTGGAGACCACGCTGGGCCGGGTCCTGTTCAACGAGACGCTGCCCCCGGGCTACCGCTTCGTGAACTACGAGATCCGCAAGGGCCAGCTCTCCGCGATCGTCAACGACCTCGCCGAGCGCTTCCCGAAGGTGGCCCTGGCGGCCACCCTGGACGGGCTCAAGGAGGCCGGTTTCCACTGGGCCACCTGGTCCGGCGTCACCATCGGCATGGAGGACGTCATCGCTCCGCCGCGCAAGCGGGAGATCCTGGAGCGGTACGAGAAGGAAGCCGACCGGATCGACAAGCAGTACCAGCGTGGTCTGATGACCGCCGAGGAGCGCCGCGGCGAGCTCATCGAGATCTGGACCAAGGCGACGAACGAGGTCGCCAAGGAGATGGACACCGCGCTGCCGCAGGAGAACCCGCTGTGGAAGATGATCCACTCGGGTGCCCGCGGTAACCTGCTCCAGCTCCGGCAGATCGCGGCCATCCGTGGTCTGGTGGCCAACCCGAAGGGTGAGATCATCCCGCGGCCGATCAAGGCCAGCTACCGGGAGGGTCTGTCCGTACTGGAGTACTTCATCTCCACGCACGGCGCCCGGAAGGGTCTCGCGGACACCGCCCTGCGTACCGCCGACTCGGGTTACCTGACCCGGCGTCTGGTGGACGTCTCGCAGGACGTCATCATCCGCGAGGAGGACTGCGGCACCGACCGTGCCATCCCGATGCAGATCGGTGAGCGGATCGACGGCAAGCTGGTCGTGCACGAGCACGCCGAGACCAGCGTGCACGCCCGGACGCTGGCCGACGACATCAAGGGGCCGGACGGCACCGTGGTGGCCCACCGCGGCCAGGACATCAACTCGATCCTGGTGGACGCGATCGTCGCGGCCGGGACGGAGACGGTGCGGGTGCGCAGCGTGCTCACCTGCGAGTCGAAGCTGGGCGTCTGCGGTGCGTGCTACGGCCGCTCGCTGCCGACCGGCAAGACCGTGGACGTCGGCGAGGCGGTCGGCATCATCGCCGCCCAGTCGATCGGTGAGCCGGGTACGCAGCTGACGATGCGTACCTTCCACACCGGTGGTGTCGCGGGTGAGGACATCACCCAGGGTCTGCCCCGTGTCCAGGAGATCTTCGAGGCCCGGGTGCCGAAGGGCAAGGCGCCCATCGCCGACACCCCGGGTCGCATCCGGATCGAGGACGGCGAGCGGTCCCGCAAGATCGTGGTCATCCCGGACGACGGCAGCGACGAGATCGTCTACGACAAGATCTCGAAGCGGGTCCGGCTCCGGGCGCACGACGGCGACCACGTCGAGGTCGGCGAGAAGCTCACCGAGGGCACCATCGACCCGCACGAGCTGCTGCGCATCCTCGGCCCGCGCGCGGTCCAGGTCCACCTGACCCAGGAGGTCCAGGAGGTCTACCGCTCGCAGGGTGTGCTCATCCACGACAAGCACATCGAGATCATCATCCGCCAGATGCTCAAGCGGGTGACTGTGATCGACTCCGGCTCGACCGAGTTCCTGCCGGGCGTGCTGGTCGACCGGGCGCTCTTCGAGTCGGAGAACCGCCGGCTCGTCGGCGAGGGTGGCGAGCCCGCTGCCGGTCGCCCCGTGCTGATGGGTATCACCAAGGCCTCGCTGGCCACTGACTCCTGGCTGTCGGCGGCCTCCTTCCAGGAGACCACCCGGGTGCTGACGGACGCGGCGATCCACGCCCGCAGCGACTCGCTGATCGGCCTCAAGGAGAACGTGATCATCGGTAAGCTCATCCCGGCCGGTACGGGCATCAGCAAGTACCGCAACGTCCGGGTCGAGCCGACCGAGGAGGCGAAGGCCAAGGTCTACTCGATGACCGGCTACCCGGAGACCGACTACGGCTTCGGGCCGGCCAGCGGCCAGGCGGTTCCGCTGGACGACTTCGACTTCGGGTCGTACCGCTAAGCACCAGGAAACGACGAGGCCCCCGGCAGCAGCCGGGGGCCTCGTCGCGTCCGGGCCGGCTTGCCGGGACCCGGGGAACCGGTTCGGGGCATGATGGAGGCATGACGACAGTGCCCGGGCCGGCGCCCGTCGTGCCGCAGGGGCACCGCCATCCGCACGACCCGGAGCCGGTCCGCTCCACCAAGGCCCGCGCCGTCTTCGCGCTCGGCCTGATCGGCGCGCTCACCGGCCTGTTCGTCGGTGGCGCGGTGCCGGCCACGATCGCGCTCACGCTGGCCCGGCAGGCACGCCGCGAGGCGTACGCGTCGGGTGGTTATCTCACCGGCGGCGACTGGCTGCGGCGCGGCGAGCAGATGGCGCGGACCGGGCTGGTGCTGACCGCGGCCGCGGTGGTCGCCGCGGTGGTGATCGGCGTGGTCCGGTACGCCGACGGCTCGTTCGGCCACGACTTCGCGCCGAACTTCGACTGACCGGGCGGGGGAGCGGACCGCGCCCGTCCACCCGGCCGTGACCCGCGACGGTAGCCTGGCCGGTGTCCGCCGGGTGGCGGGCGAGTGTGGACAGGAGGAACCCGTGACGGAGCCGGCCGCGCCGGGAGGCGACCCGAACCGCCCCGGGCCGTACCCGCCGGGTTCCGCGTCCGCGCCGGCGCACCTCCCGCACGGGGCGTACCCGGGGAATCCGCCGGGCCACGGCGGCGGCTGGCCGGCTCCGGCGAGCGCGCCGGGCCACGGGGGCTGGGGACCGGCGTTCCCGCCGCCGCCGGCCGAGGCGCCGCGACCGCCGAAGCGGGTCGACGCGGTGCCCGGTACGCCGTTCGGCGTGGTCCACCTCGACGTGCCGCCGGTCACCTCCGGGCTCGCCATCGGGTCGTTGATCGCCGGGATCGCCGCGATCGGGGTCTCTCTTCTGGTCTTCTGCTTCGGGATCGCCGGGCCGGACTACGGTGGCGCCTGGGCGGCCGGCGCGTTCACAGTGCTCGGCGCGCTGATCGGGGTCGGCGCGGTGGTGGCCGGGCTGCTCGCCCGTCGGCAGATCCGCCGGCCGGCGCCGCCGCCGGCGGTCCGGTTCACCGGTGCCGGCCTGGCGGTGGCCGGGCTCTCCTGCGGCGGCGTGGGGCTGCTGTTCAGCCTGATCGGGCTCGGGCTGGCCCTGGTGGTGCAGATCACGTGAGGTCCTCGGTGGGGCCGGTGCGGCCGGTGACCTGCCACGACCGGTATGTCCGGGTGCCCGGAGGCTGGGCGGTGTCGGGGCCGCCCGGTCGCCCGGCGGACGAGCCGGTACACTTGTCACTGTAGGTGCCCGTCATGGGCGCGTCGGCAACCCGGAGATCGGCCGGCGGATCGC